>NZ_JAUYZJ010000052.1:359-26734 GCF_030700285.1 Methylobacterium sp. NEAU K
CCCTCGGCTCCCGGGGCGCACTTCTTTGTGCCGACGTCGCCCCTTGGGTACGGCAGTGGAACGCGTCGGTCCGAATGCTGCGCGCGCCATCCGCCGGACAGTTTGAGAAGCCTGATCGTCGCCCCGGAAGGCTCGTTTGACTTAGCGCCCCTCACAGACCTCCCGATCACCGGGAGTTCTCTCTCTCTGAGCGCGACGGCGCAGCGGAAATTTTGTGAGGTACTCTTAGCGTTAGAGGTGTGTTTTAGGCGATGCCCCGACGCCATGCACTGCGATGATCCGCGCATCTGGTGCTGTCCATCGCCCGATGATTTGAGACGGTTTGCGAGGTTCAGGAGTGGAGGCTCTGATCCGCGCGGCCAGACTGGGGGCGGGCGTGGGATCCCCAGCTGCGCGGTCGATCAGCGAGAGATTACCCTGCCGCACCGCAACCGAGACTTGCTACAGCAAGCGGCTGCGGCTCTCATCGTCCACCCATAGGGTCTTGCTCGACAGCAGCCGATCACCCTCGGAACCGAAGAGGCGATCCGGGCCGCGGCGCTTCCGCTCCGATGTGGGTCTCAATCGGTGGGGCGGAGCGACCATCCTGGCCGCCCGAAGCCTTCAGCTTCTCCACCTCA
The DNA here is from genome assembly GCF_030700285.1 of Methylobacterium sp. NEAU K. Classification (GTDB taxonomy): domain Bacteria; phylum Pseudomonadota; class Alphaproteobacteria; order Rhizobiales; family Beijerinckiaceae; genus Methylobacterium. Next base: position 980 of record NZ_JAUYZJ010000052.1, read on the forward strand.
GCTCGCAGCCAGCGTCCTGCCTCAGCGAGGTTTGCTTCGTGCGCGCGACGCGCGCCTGAGCGGCCTTCGCACCGTCGGCGGTGCCCAGGGTCAGCGTGATCTCGTCCCTCTCCACCCCTTAGGCCTCCCGCATGACGCCCCGAGATCATCGAGGATGCGGCGATGGCGGCTGGCTGGGCAGCGGCGCCGGACCTGGCGGTTGGTCGTGCCTACGCGCGTGGACGGACGGGCCGTTCCGAGGACCAAATGGAGCGGCCCTACGTCAGAATCGGCCGCTCATTCCTCGATCAGATCCGCAACTTGCTGGCATCGTTGGATAATGCTGGTGCCGGTGGAGAGGATCGAACTCCCGACCTTCGGTTTACAAAACCGCTGCACTACCGCTGTGCTACACCGGCCCGCGACACGCTTGCTACCAGTCGCGGTGCCGCCGCTCAACCCGAGGGGCGCGACGATCTTGCCGCCCTGACGGGAGCTCAGCGTCCCGAGCCGCGCATCATCGCCTTCAGGCGCTGATCCGCGCGGTCGACGCGCTCGGCGATACCCCGGCGGATGCACCTGTCGACCGAGTCTCCGGCGTAGAAGCCGACCGTCTTGTCCTGGTGCCGGCATGCTTGGACCGGCGGCCAGGCGACGACGGCCGCCACGACCACGACCACGGCCACGGCCACGAGCCAGCCCGTCCAACCCAGGCGAAAGCCGCCCCGGCCAAGTTCCCGAGGGCGGTGCCGGCGGCTGCGCCGATTTGCCGGATCGGAGCCGAGCCGCGCCATGCGGGCGCGGAACTGGGCCTCCTCGACGGCGTCGGGGGCGTTGCCGGAGGGCGAGGCGGTGAAGGGGCGGATAGACATGGAAGTCTCGCACGGGATCGGTTCGCAGCGGAACGGGCGATTTCGCCCGGGGGCCTCAATCGATGAGGCGCTTCAGGAGGGCGAAATTGTCCTGCATCGAGAAGGCGTTGCCGATCAGGTCATTGCGCGCGCAGGCGCCCGCTCCGACGAGCCCGAGCCATCCCGTGGCGGCGGGGCGCGCGCCGCAATCGGCGAAGCTGCCGTAGAGGAACAGGGCCACCGGCAGTGCGAAGGTCGCGAACTTCACGAGCGCGGCCACGCGCCCGAACACGCTCCGGCGGGGACGCCGTGGCGCGTCCCAATCATCGTCCCAGCCCGCCTCGTCGGCGTCCCGCTCGTACCGGCTCTGGCGGAGCGACGCGACGGAGGCGTCCCTGTCTCGATGGTCCATCGCGATGCCGGTCCCGATCTGATCTGACCGGACGATGCTGACACGCTTTCGTAAAACTTGACCTAAAGGTGATGTTTAAGGGCACATAAATAGCGACCAGGTTGTCGACGGGTCGCCCGTCGACGCGCGAAGGTCCCCGGGAGACCGGATCGCGTCAGGCCGCGAGCGCCCGCTTCACCGTGGCGCGCAGGTCCGCCAGGGAGAACGGCTTCGTCAGCACGTCGGTGACGATGGCGTCGAGTCCACGGGCCCGTTCGCGCTGGTCGGCGAAGCCGGTCATCAGCAGGATGGTCAGGTCCGGGAAGTCCCGCTTGGCGGCCAAAGCCAGCGCGATGCCGTCCATGAGCGGCATGCGGATATCGGTGAGCATCAGATCGAAGCCGCCATCGGCCTCGTTGAGGCGGTCGAGCCCATCGCTGCCGTCATTGGCGGTGACGACGGCGTGGCCGTCGATCTCCAGCCCCCGCTTGAGGAAGCCGCGGACCGTCTCTTCGTCATCCACCAGAAGGATGCGCGCCATGGGGTTCCGTAAACGTCCCTGATTCCGTGCCTGAACCCGCGACGTCCCGCCGAGATGAGATTTCAGACTTGCTTAAGGATAACAGATCACGAGCGGAACCGTTGCGCTGTCAAGATGCTGCACGGCGAAACGGCCCCGTCCCCCGGGGACAGAGGCGAAAATGCCGCGCCGGCGGGCGCCCGGAATCACGCCTCGTCGAACAGGTCAGGGTCGCCGCTGCCGTAGTCGACGACGCCGACGAAGGGCAATTGTCGGAAGGCATGGGCCGCATCCATCCCGTAGCCGACGACAAACACGTCAGGGCAGGTGAAGCCGACGAAGTCGGCATCGATCGTCACCGCGCGCTTGCCGGGCTTCTCAAGCAGCACCGCGGTGAGCACCCGCCGGGCGCCCCGGGCCATCAGCAGATCCTTGGCGAAGACGACGGTCCGGCCGGATTCCAGGATGTCGTCCACGAGCAGCACGTCCCGCCCGCGCACCTCGCTTTGCACGTCGCGCAGGATCTCGACCTGCCCGGTCGAGACGGTGCCGGTGCGATAGCTCGACAGGTGCACGAACTCCACCTGCGGCGAAAGCCCGACCCGGTGCAGCGCCCGGAGCAGGTCGGCGGCGAACATGAAGCTGCCCTTGAGCACCGCGACGACCAGGAGGTTCTCCGGTTGCGCGGACAGGATCTCCCGCGCCAGCTCGGTGTTGCGCTTGGCGATCGCGGCCTCGTCGAACAGGGGGCGGACGCGCCGCTCGGGGATGCTCATCTCATGGGTCCCGGGAGCTTGTTCGCGGGACGGATCCTCCGCCGCGATCGGCACCGGTCTTAGCGCCCCGGGGCCGCCGGGGAAACTCCGGATCCGAGACGGCCGCGGCGGGCCGTCAGACGTTGTCGCCGCGGATCGCCGCGATCACCGCCTCCGTGACCGTGCGCGTCGTAGCGGTGCCGCCGAGGTCGGGCGTGTGCAGGCCGGGATCCGCGGTGACGCGCTCGACCGCGCGCATCAGCCGGTCGGCCGCCGGCCTCTCGCCCAGATGCTCCAGCATCTGGCAGGCGGTCCAGAAGGTACCCACCGGGTTGGCAATGCCCTTGCCGGCGATATCGAAGGCCGAGCCGTGGATCGGCTCGAACATCGAGGGGAAGCGCCGTTCCGGGTTGATGTTGGCGGTGGGCGCGATGCCGAGCGAGCCCGCCAGCGCCGCCGCGAGGTCCGACAGGATGTCGGCGTGCAGGTTGGTCGCCACGATCGTGTCGAGAGTCTCGGGCTTCATGGTCATGCGCATGGTCATGGCGTCGACCAGCATCTTGTCCCAGGTCACGTCGGGGAAGTCTTCGGCCACCTCCGCGGCGATCTCGTCCCACATCACCATGGCGTGGCGCTGGGCGTTCGACTTGGTCACAACGGTGAGCAGCTTGCGCGGGCGCGCGCTTGCCAGCGCGAACGCGTAGCGGATTACCCGCTCGACGCCGGCCCGGGTCATGATCGAGACGTCGGTGGCCACCTCCTCGGGCAAGCCCCGATGCACCCGGCCGCCGACGCCGGCGTACTCGCCCTCGGAATTCTCCCGCACGATCACCCAGTCGAGCTCCGGCCCGGTGACGTGGCGCAAGGGGCTGGTGATGCCGGGCAGGATCCGGGTCGGCCGGACATTGGCGTACTGGTCGAAGGGCTGGCAGATGGCGAGCCGCAGGCCCCAGAGGCTGATGTGGTCGGGCACGTCCGGCGCGCCGACCGCGCCGAAGAAGATCGCATCGTGGCCCCTGATCCGGTCCAGCCCGTCCTTGGGCATCATCGCGCCGTGGATCTTGTAGTAGTCCGAGCCCCAGTCGAACCGGTCGAAGGCGAAGCGGAAGCCGCCCTCGCGCTCGGCCAGGACGTCGAGGACCTCCATGCCGGCGGCGATCACCTCCTTGCCGATCCCGTCGCCCGGGATGGCGGCGATGCGGTACTGCTTCATGCCTGTCTCCTCCGTCGTCCGCGCGGCGATCTTGCGCGCCAACTTCCATGCAAGATGACATGCGGGTAGGATGCGGGTGGGACGGCTGTCAAACCGGGCGGCTCGGCCGGCCTGAAAGCCGGTCAGTGCGACGATCGGACGGGGCGCGGGATGGCGAAGGCGCGGGTCGAGGCGGGCACGATCGGGGGAAACCGGGACCGGCGCCCGTCCCTGGTCGACGACGCCTACGCGGCGATGCGCGACGCGATCCGGGAGGCCCGGCTTCCGCCGGGTTATCAAGCCTCGGAACAGGAGATCGCCCTGCGGCTGGGCATGAGCCGAACGCCCGTGCACGAGGCAGCGATCCGGCTGCAGGAGGACGGATTGGTGCGGGTGCTGCCGCGCCGGGGCATTCGGATCCTCGCGCTCGCCCCCGAGGACATGCGCGAGATCTACGACGTGATCATCGCCATCGAGGGGCGGGCGGCCGAACTCGTCGCCACCTTGTCCGGGCCCGAGCGCCTGCGCGCCGCCGACGACCTCGACGCACACACCCGGGCGATGGAGGCGGCCCAGGCCGCGGGCGACCTTCCGGCCTGGGGCCGGGCGGACGCCGCCTTCCACGCCGCGCTGATCGGGCATGCCCGGAACGGCCGCATGAGCCGGATCGTGCAGGCGATCAACGACCAATCACACCGGGCCCGGATGCTGACGCTCAATCTGCGCCGGGGTCTCGAAGCCTCGGGAGCCGACCACCGGCAGATCGCCGCCGCCATCCGGGCGGGCGAGTCTGAGGTCGCCCTGGCGGCCGCGCGCGACCATCGCCTCCGCGCGCGAAGCGAATTGCTGCCGCTGCTCGCCGATTGCGGCCTGACGCACCTGTGAGCGACCCGGGCTCAAGCCTGGTCGGCCTCCCGGAACGGGCGCAGGATGCGGATCAGCCGGCCCCTGCGCGGTGTGTCCGCGTCGTACTGCCCTGCAGGCGCAGCGTCCGGCCCGGCGTCCAGATCCGCCCCATCCCGGCCGTCCCCCGGCTCCACGTGGCGGACCTGTGCCAGGACGTCCGCGACGATGCCGGGTATCGGGCGCTGATGCTCCTCCAGCAGGAGCGAGGCGGTCCAGAGCCGATTGGCATTCGCCAGCGGGAGGGTTCCGCTCGTCAGGCGCTCCATCAGCATCCGGTCAGCCAGCGAGGCCGCCAGCGCGCTCACGATCTCGAGCTGATTCTGCTGCGTCGTGCTATCCATGACAATCTTCGGTTCAATGATGATAGTTAATCACTGCACGAGAACGGCCATAGGCGCCAGAATGCGGCGCTTATATAACATTCGTTGAAATCCGAAAACAGATCCCGCCGGCCGAACGCGGCGCACGGCGGGCGCACACGCAAAAGGGGTCGGCGATCCGCCAACCCCTTGCGCAGTCGTGCTGAATGGATGGTACCACCGCCCCGGCTCGAACGGGGGACCCCCAGATCCACAATCTGATTATGGAACAAAACACATCCTAACATTCAGGTGGTTGTCTGGCCGGCAAAGATTTTGCTAAACCTAGAAAAAACCGCGATTGTGAGGCTTCGTTGATAACACGGGGTAACAGGGCATAACGCCCATTTCCTGTTACCCCTGGTTACCCTGAAGGAGCACCAGAGTGGTCGCACGAGTTCTGACCGTGCAAGCCATAGAGCGCTTGAAGCCCGACCCCGCGCGTCGGCTGGAGATTCCGGACGCGACGCTACCGGGGCTGTACTTCATCATCCAACCGTCTGGGGCAAAAAGCTGGGCGGTTCGGTATCGGCACGGCGGCCGCACGCGCAAGCTGACGCTTGGCGCATATCCAGCCCTCGATCTCGCCAAGGCGCGGACCGAGGGGAGAGCGGCACTTCAGTCCGTTTCGCTGGGCCAGGATCCTATGACCGAACGCAAGGTGGTCTCGCCGCCGCCAACACACGACCTGATCGGCTCGGTGATGGACGGCTTCATTGAGCGGCACGTCAAACCTCGAAACCGGCCACGCACTGCCGAGGAGACCATCCGCATCCTGCGGACAAAGGTGCAGCCAGTTTGGGATGGGCGAAAAATTCAGGACATTGGCCGCCGCGACGTAATCGATCTGCTCGACGGGATCGTGGATGCCGGGACGCCAATCGCCGCCAACCGCACACTGGCGGCGCTATCTAAGCTGTTCAACTGGGCGGCCGAGCGCGGCATTGTTGAGGCCAGTCCCTGTGTTCGGGTGAGAGCTCCGGCGATCGAAACTAGCCGCGACCGGGTGCTCAGCGAGGGCGAGATCCGCCTGTTGTGGCGCGCCTGTGATGTGATTGGCTGGCCGTTCGGCCCCTTCGTGCAGATCCTGCTCTTAACAGCCCAGCGCCGCGACGAGGTCGCTAAGATGCGGCGCGCCGAGTTGCGCGAGGATGGTACGTTGTGGGTCATCCCGGCTGAAAGGGCGAAGAACGGGTGGATCCACGATGTGCCGCTGAGCGCGAAAGTGCAGGCTATCCTTGCATCGATGCCGCGAATTGCGGGCCGAGCCGGTTACGTCATCAGCACGAAGGGCAGTAGTGGTATCTCGGGCTACGCCAAAGCCAAGATCCGGCTGGATAATGCGATGCGCACTCTCGCGAGGGCTGATGCTGAGGCGGGTGGTTCTGACCCGGAATCCATCAACATCGAGGCGTGGCGATTGCACGACCTGCGCAGGACAGCAGCCTCTGGCATGGCGCAGCTCGGCACCAATCCGCATGTTATCGAGGCTGTATTGAACCATCGATCCGGCACAATCAGCGGCGTTGCGGCAATTTATAACCGATATCAATACCTCGCTGAAAAGCGGACTGCGCTTGATGGATGGGCCGCGTACGTCGACACAATCCTCGGTGGAAAGCCAGAATGAACGTTAATGTCGACTTAAATTGGCTTTGCAAACAAATTCAAATCCGCTCAGGATTATCCAAATCCGAGTTAGGAGAGTCGATCTGCGCCGCTATGGTTGCCGGGCGACTCACTGGTTTTGCTCAGAAGGCATTGCGTTATCCAATGCTTACTGTTCGATCCTGTTTCATGGCTGGCGACGGTGCGTGGAAAGATTTCGTCATCCCATCGAATTTCTGGGAATTTATTGAAGTTGATTGGGACGAGCCGACTCCCGTCTTTCATTTTCATCTCGATCAAAATAATTGGATAATTTATAAGATAGAAGTCAATCGCGAGTCTGCTTACAGTTATATCAGATCTCAAGATCCAGTACTGCGAGCATCGGATCCGAATGAAGCAAAATCGTTAACTCTGCCCACTACAACGAAGAGCAAAGGCGGACGGCCTCCTAAATATGATTGGGACGCCTGTAGGATTGAAGCGGTACGATGGATGACACATCGCGGTCGACCAAATACTCAAGCCGAGTTGTTCGCTCATATGGCTGAATGGTTCGGACCTGACGGACCTGGCGACACGCAATTGAAGCAGCACCTAAGGCTAGTTTATCGAGCTTTCCGACCAACCAATCAGGCAGACTAAGTTTCCGACCGTTTCCGACTAATACCGGCTGACAGAGTCGAACTTTAGGTCCAAAAAACGAGCGGCTTCCAAACCGGGGCAGCACGTTGAATTACATCTCTCGTTCGCCTGATGATTTGCTGCCAGCAGCACAGGTTTTAGCTCGGTACGGGATCAGTTCGATGACCTTGCACCGGTGGCTCAAGAACCGGCGGCTGAATTTTCCGATGCCGATCTGGATCAACCGGCGACGGTACTTCCGGCTGAGCGACTTAATGGCCTTCGAATCTCGGCAGGCGGTCGCGGACGCTGTGGAGCAACCGCGTTCGATGCAGCCAGGTGATTGACCAATGCCCCGGTTCTAACGTGCATGGCTTCCAAGAATGCACCTTGCGCGCGTCCTGTGCCTATGACGCGTAGCCTGACGCCGCCAGCCACGGCTTCAATCATCGATATTGCACGCAGCGTGCTCAACACCGAGTTCGCGGGCGGGGCCCATCTAATGGTGGTCGCTGATCAGTTCTACCGCTTCGTCGGCGATCATTGGGCGGTTGTGAGCCCTCATGAGGTGGGCGGCGTAGTGCTGCGCCACCTCCATGCTGCCGCCGGTGACGGCAAGTTGAACCGGCGATCGACAGTACGCGAGATTGTCGACCTACTTAAGATGTTCCAGTCAACCGGCGACGATATCTTCGAGGAGGGCGAAGCTCTGCCGCTCCTCAACCTTCGTAACGGCCAACTCGTGATCGGGTCGGACGGATCGCCCGATTTGCAGCGTCACGATCCTGCGTCAGGTCAGCGCCATTGCCTCGACGTCTCCTACGACCCGGGCGCGGTTTGCCCGCTCTATGATCAGGCCCTGGAGGAGATTTTCTCGAAGGCGGCGAGTCCCACCGACCTGATCGCCTTCTGGCATGAGGTCACTGGCTATATCCTCCAGCCCAGCCGTCCCGATGCTCGCATTTTCGTTGGGTGGGGAGATGGAAGCGACGGCAAAACCGCCCTGGCCGCGCTCGTCGCACGCATGCTCGGCAAAGAGCAGGTCGCAGCGATGCCCATCAGCAAATTGGTCAGCAACCAATTCATGGTCGGACACCTGCGTGGCAAGCGCTTGCTGCTTGATGATGATGTGAATGTTGGAACGGTTTTACCCGACGGCATGCTAAAGACGATCAGTGAGGCAAAGATCGTTACTGGAGAACTCAAACATCGCGATGGTTTCGAGTTTACGATACGAGCTGTACCGATGTTGCTGTGCAATTTACCTCCAATAATTCGGGATACGCACCCAGGCTTCCGGCGTCGTCTAACAGTCATCAGGTTCGACAGGCGCTTCAGTCCCGCCGAGGCTAATCCAGTCCTATTCGACCGGATCTATGCAACGGAGCGAGCCGGCGTTCTGAATCGCATGCTCCAGGGCCTTCAGGCGGTCGTCGCGCGGGGCTGGAAGCTCTCACCTCCGGCGGAGGTCGAACAGGCAACCGACGAGTTTTACCACCAGGCCACGCGCTTCAGCTCGCCCAACATTACGCGCCGAGCAAGCAACGTCAGCTCAGATATAAACAGTATGTCGTCAGTTTTTGATCGAATTGACGTCAAAAACTTTATTTATGACGTAGATATAGCAAACAAATATGGATGTCGCGTTGGGCAAAAATTCTTAGAACTGCAAATCAACGCGCCTGTCGGGACCCAACGCGTGAGTGTTAAAATCGGCAACGATATTAGAATCAGGTTCAGAATGAAGTGACTTAAACTTGGAATTCTTATTACGCAAACATGAACATCAAATGTCGAGCGTCGAGGATAATTCCGAAAGTTCATCGCGCCGGGGCGAGATCGCGAGCCAGCGCTTTCGGTTATCCTCCCCCCGTCCATGGGTGCTCTCCGCAATCGCGGCCTTCTCTACTTCAATCACAACAAATCTTTCTATCTCCAAGCTGAAAGCAGCAATTTTCGCATTTGGGCGCGTCCCAAACAGCACTACGTTTATCTGCACATCGGTTATCGTCACGTTTTCTCGTTGTTTGATGTTCGTTTGTATTCAGACGCGGGTGGACAGCTTCTCGACGGTCGCGTCTCAGTCATAGTTTGAGATCGATGCGAACATTTGCATCATTGGCAGGCGTAACTATTCGATGCGTTTTCACGGGAAGACGATTGGCCTCTGTCGGTCCCACAGGAAATTTCGCGCCAAAAGTGGTAAAAGCAATGCATGACCAGGTACGTAAATTTATATTGCCCCAGATTTATGATCGACACTCGGTTTATACTGCAATGTCACCGGAATGAAAACGTTAAATATTACCTGCAGGAGGAGAGAACTATGACGATCACTATCATCGACCCGATTCGTTTTACTGCAGTTGCCTACGGTCGGCAGGGCATGAAGGTCCATCCACTTCATACGCCCGTCGGCGACGGATGCTCTTGCGGCAATCCTTCCTGCAATCGTCCTGGGAAGCACCCTCGGCTCAGAGATTGGAAGCTCAAGGCGACAGCAGATCCGCATGCGATCGCGAAGATGTGGGATCAGTTCCCGAACGCCAACATCGGCGTCTGCACCGGTGCGGCGTCCGGCGTATTCGTGCTCGATGTCGACGGCCCCGAGGGTCGCACCAGCCTCAGAGCCCTCCGGAATGGTCAACGCGGCCTTAAGCGATCGTCGCGCGTCGATACCGGTCGCGGGTGGCACTACTATCTGCGGAGTAACGGCTATCGTTTCAAGAACAGCGCCGGTCGGCTGGGTGCGGGTCTCGATATCCGCGGCGATGATGGCCTCGTCGTCGGCGTCGGCAGCCGCCACGCTTCTGGCGTGACCTACCTGCACGCGAGTGATCAGCGGCACAACACCATCCCCGTCCCGGCGGTGGCGCCAGACTGGCTGATGGACGAGATCTGCGCCCTTGGGCTCGCCGAGAAGATCGACGGTGAAGGCGACGGCGTCCAGGCGAGCTACGGTGCGGCGGCCCTGGCCGACGAGGTGGCGCGCTTCCGGAAGTCCACCGACGGCACGCGCAACGACAACCTGAACTGCTCGTCCTTCCGGTTGGGCCAGCTCGTTGGCGCGGGCGTGCTCGGTGCGGACGAAGTGGTATCAGCCTTCACGCGGGCGGCCGCGGAGATCGGGCTGGACGATGCGGAGATCCGCGCGACCATCAAGAGCGGCCTCACCGCGGGCAAGAAGAACCCGCGGCAGGTCAGGGTCGAGACCGTGCATCGACTGGCCCCGCGAGCGACCGAGACCGAGCTCGATGCCTTGGCCGAAGAGCTCGCCAAGCTCGGCGAGACCGATGCCGACAACGCGGAGCGCCTGACGCGGCGCTTCGGCGACCGCTTGGCCTACACGCCGGGGCGCGGCTTCCTCGTCTTCGACGGGCGGCGCTGGCAGCGGGACGCTAGCCACCAGCGCATGGCCTTCGCCGAGCGGACTGCGCGCGCGATCGCCGCTGAGGTCGGGTGGTTGAGCGACGGGCGGGACAAGGCCGGGCGGTCGAGCTTCGCCACCGCTAGCCTCTCGAAAGGCGCCCTCGACCGAATGCTGGACCTCGCGCGCAACCGCCTAGCCAAGAGCGACGCCCAGTTCGACGCGCATCCCTATCTCCTGAACGTCGAGAACGGCACCCTCGATCTCCGCCAGGGCAAACTGCGCCCGCACAGCGCGGAAGACCTTCTGACCAAGATTTTACCCGTTGCCCACGATCAGGATGCCAACTGTCCTGTGTTCGAGCGGGTCATCGCGCAGGCTCTGAACCGGGATGAAGACCTCAAAGCCTACTTCCAGCGTGCGGTCGGCTACACGCTGACCGGCGACACCACCGAGCAGGTGTTCTTCTTCGTCCATGGTCGTGGGTCGACGGGCAAGTCAACGCTCATCAACCTGATCCGGCAGCTCCTCGGCGACTACGGGCTCCACACCCCGACCGAGACGATCCTGGCGAAGCAATACGACAACGCAATCCCCACCGACCTAGCCCGGTTGATGGGCGCCCGGATGGTCACGGTGATCGAGGCCAATTGGAATCGGCAGATCGACGAGGCCCGGCTCAAAGCCATGACCGGCGGCGAGCCGATCGCCGCGCGCTTCATGCGTCAGGACCTCTTCCAATTTCAGCCGGAATTCAAACTGTGGTTCGTCGCCAACGACCCGCCCGGTGTGCGCGGTACCGCCGAGTCGTTCTGGCGGCGAGTCCACGTCCTCCCCTTCGATCAGGTCGTAGAGGACAACGAGGTCGACCCGGAGCTTTCGGAGAAGCTACATGCTGAGCTCCCTGGGATCCTGGCCTGGTCGGTCCGAGGATGCCTCGAATGGCAGCGGCACCGCCTCAAGCCGCCGCAGGCGGTTCGGCGGGCGACGGACGGGTGGAAGCAGAAGGCCGACCACGTCCGCCGGTTCATGACCGAGGCGGTGGTGATCGAGTCGAACAACCTCGTCGGCGCACACGACCTCTACCTGGCCTACCGCTCTTGGTGCGAGCGGCACGGCGAAACGCCGTCCGACACGCGTCGCTTCAAGAAGGCGATGGAGGGCCTCGACGTGACCCACAAGCGGGGTCGCAGCGGCAGTGTCTGGGTCGGGATCAGGCTCCGGATCCCCGAGTAGCCATGGGCTCCAAGGTCCGCCCCTCTGGGGGCGGGCCAGCCATGGTTGTGGGTGGGTGTTGCAGCTGTTGCAGCATTTACCCTTATAACAGTATATCAACAAAACCTTATAAAAACAAATACATAATGCTGCCACACCTGCAACGGGGGTGTTTCGTGCTTCACCCATGACCCCGTTGCCCCGTTCACCCTATTAAGCTCGGATTTGCTGCCCTGGAAGCAGACCCGCTTCAGGACATCGGGTGGTCCTCATCCCTGTCGTGGTATCGCTTGGGGATGGAGAAGACCAGATCGCGGGACCTCGATGAGGCGCTGGAAGTATCCCGGTCCGACGGTTTGGAGGGCATCGTGGCTGACACACAGGAACTCGCGATCGCCTACGTTCGGCTCATGCTGATGAGCGAGCGGGCGCCGCCGCTGACCCTGATGAACCACGACGCGGAGGGTGCGGCGCTCGTGATCGCTGCAATCGTTGACTGCTGCGCCGAACTGAAGGCCAAGATCCCAAGAGGTCAGTATCGGGATCGAGCTTTCGCAGGAGCTTGGTTTGCGCGACGGCTTGCACCTCTCGCCGTGCTTGAGGCTCTGCATCCACGTCGACAGGGGTTTGAGGCGGCAAATCGCGTTCCAGCGGGCTACCGGATTGAGGCTGGCTTCAGCCCTCGAAGAACTCCTCATCGAAGCGCTCGACCGTCAGCGTCTCCTCAACCCGGCAGCCGACGCTTTGGCGAATCATCAGCCGGGCGATCTGGGGGCCATCGATCAGCACGATGCGCTTGCTCAGCACCTAATCCTTCACGCGCTGAGGCCGAGAACGAGGAGGTGGTGACGAACAGGCCCTTCGTGGCTTCGAACCGATCGAGGCAGCTGATGAAATCTCGGATGGCGAGCGCCACCCCGGTGAGAATAGCTGCCATCGCCTGGCCGCGCTGGTCCGCAGGCAGTCCGTCGCGAGCTGTCGGGATTGGCTCTAAGATCGTGACGGACATCCCGGGGGATCTCACGGGCTGAACCGGCCGCTGGCTGCGTTCCTCGCGCCGCCTTCGCAATCATGCAACGTCATCACCACTCCGTGAAGCGAGTCCGGATCCCAGATCGGGCACCAGAGCTGAATGCCGAAGGCGCTGATCGATCAGGACAAGGCGATGATGCCGGTCGTGCTCACAATCGGCTTGGTGCAGGTACCGTCAGGACCACATTGCGCACCTCTTCGGGCTCGACGATCTCCATCTCATCATTTCGCCGGGTCTCGGCTGATCCACGACGCAGAGGCGATCGAGAGCATCCCGGCGTCCACCCTTTCAAAGCCTAACGTTCGCCGGGCTTGAATGGCGGCTCTTTGCCCGGGGGCACGCCCTCTTCTGCCATGCTCAGCAACATGGCGACGGTGACGTAGGTGCCAGTCAGCGTGGTCAGGTCTACGACCCCTTGATCGCCGAGCACCTGTTTCGCGCGAGCGAACGTCTCATCCGAGACCGCCTGCTCGGTGGAGAGCTCCATGCAGAAATCGTACACGGCAGCTTCGTCCGGCTTCATACCCTCCGGTCGCTTGTTCGCCTTCAGATCGGCCGCGACCTGTTCTGAGAGACCGGCTTTGATCGCCAGCGGGTAGTGGGCATACCACTCGACCTGCGAGCGCCAGAGACGGCCCTGGATCAGGATGGCAAACTCGTTGAGCCGGGTCGGGACCGAGGTGTGCCAGCGTAGGTAGTCGAGGAGATCGTACATCCGCTGCGCCATCTCCGGGCTACGGATCATCGGATTGTAGGGGCCGGCGAGCCCGACGCTTGAGACCTTCATGATCTTCTCGCCAACCGGGCGCTGCGCCAGCGTGAGCTGATCCAAGGTCAGTTGCGGGAAGCGAGGCTCGCGCTCGGTCAAGCCCCACGACGTCGACGTTGCCAGCCATCCACCGGCGACCGTCACGACGGCTACAGCTACGATGCCGCCGGCTTTGAACACGCCCATCGATCCCTCCCTGGCACGGGCGCGATCAAGTGCGCCTCTACTAGGACGCGATAGTCCGCGATACGCCTGCGAAGATCCAGGTGCATGGCTCGATCTCAGATTGAAGTCGCCCATTTTTTCGTGACCCTCGGGTGTGTTGGTGGAGAAACCAGCAACCCCATGGGGTCCGCGAGGTCGGCGAGCCTCCACCTACCGAACAGACCGCCACGCTCCTCAGATCGTCAGGACAATCTTGCCGAAGTGCTCGTCCTTCCTCATGCGCGCCAGCGCTTCCGGCGCCTCGTCCAGCGTGTACCGGCTGTCGATCGGCAAGCTGAACTGCCTGCTTGCGATTGCCTCCCACAGGTCCGCCCGGACGCGCTCGGTGATCGCGCGCTGCTCTTCGATCGATCGGGTCCGGTTCGTCACGCCGATGTAGCTGATGCGTTTCGTGGCATGGAGGTCGAAGTCGAACTCGCCTCGGTTACCGCCGAGCCGACCGACGTTGACGATGCGTCCGAGAACGGCCGCAGCCTGCAGGTTGCCGTTGGCTACCGGCGCGGAGACCTGATCGATGATCACGTCGACGCCCCGGCCGCCGGTTGCCTGCCGCACCTGCTCGGGCCAAGTCGGGTCCTTGGTGTCGACCGCCAGCGTGGCGCCGAACTCGGATAGGCGCGCGCGGTGCTCGGGACTTCGCGATGTGCCGATCACGATTGAGGCTTTCCGCCAGCGGGCGATCTGAAGCCCCATCAGCCCGACGCCGGAACTCGCCCCCTGGATCAGCACCGTCTCGCCCGGCTGCAGGTGCGCCTGGGTGACGAGGGCGTCGTGCATCGTCTGAAGCGCGACCGGCAGCGTCGCGGCGACCTCGAACGACATGCCTGCAGGCAACAGGAGGGTTCGCCCGTGATCCGAGACGGCATACTGGGCATAGGCGCCGGCGCCGGAGCACATGACCCGATCACCCGGATGGAAGTCGTTCACGGCCGCCCCGACTGCCACGACCTCGCCGGCCCACTCCGGTCCGGCGACGATGGCCTTCATCCGGGCGTCGGCCCGGGGGAGGGGGTGTACTTCAGCCATGGCAACGCGGGCGGATAGAAGCGTTGCGGTCGCGCCGGCCACGATTGACCTTCTATCCAGGTCCATGGCCTACCCCTGCCGCTATTTCGATTGGGTACCATAGCCTACCCGCCAGGTTTCAACATACCTTGACAAATAGGAATATATTCTGATAACTATGTGTTGGGCCGGTTCGTGGCCCCCATCGAGGGCCGCCATGAGCCACCCACCACCCACGCTGATGTCGGATCTCCAAGCGCGACCGCCCAGCCTTCCACAACAACCTCAGCCATCCGCAACCATCCCGAGGGGGTCTCATCCGAGGCCCCCTTCGCATTTCTGGAGCATGCCATGACCGGAGCCACAACTACGACGACCAAGAACGCACTCACTCCGGCTGAAAGCCCACTCGCCAAGCCCATACCGGCCCTCATCGTGTTCGGCATCGACAAGGACGGCAGGCCTCACGCTGCCTGGTTCGCCACCCTAGACGTGAGCTTGGCCACGAAGGCCGCAGCGACCATCGGGTTTCGCGCCCTCGTGTTGTGCGATGATTCCCAGCGCTCGGCTGCCGCAGAACTGCCCCAGGGCCGGGTGTTCGGGTCGGGGCGCGCCTTCGTGCCGTTCGTCGCCCGGGAGGTGTACGACCGACTGCAGGCGCTCGCTAGTGGGCCGAAGGGTTCGATTACCTCCAGCATCAGAATGGTCGCCCAAGCCCCGATGAAGGCTGCTGATGGCGACGAGTGTTGCCCGAGCGAGTCGGGCCCGGCGAATCCCCGCTACCCGCGCAGCTGGGCCGGCATCGCGATCGGCAGCCTAGTGTTGATCACCGAGGGCGATCAAGATGGCTGGTATGAGGCAGTGGTCGTCGCCTCGAAGCCGGGCGGCGAGTTCACCCTTCAATGGCGAGACTGGCCAGACCTGCCGTTGCTGATGCGCCGGCGCGATGAGATGGCCTTGCTGCATCCGAACGCGGCCGCGGCAGCCGAAGCCTGAACTCGACCCGGATATGCAAACTGGCCGGTCGGCGATCCGATGCAGTTTGCCGGCCGATGAGCTTCGAGGCGATCCAAACCGCTATGACCGAAATGCGCCCATCTCGGCCATTCGGAAGCGTCCGCCGGCATCTCCGAAGCGGACATCGCGTCAGGCCGGGTCACAGGTCCAACTGGCGCCATGAGCGGAAGTTGGCTCGACGCCCGGTAGCAGAAATTCAGTTTTGGAAGGCCGACCGTCCGATGTCGACCCTTTTCTGAAGTTCGGAAGGTCTGCTCGGGAGCACTCTGACTAAGTGCCGTAACCCATCCTGGCTGGAAGCCGCTGGTCCGCTCCGAGGCGGCTGAAGCCATACGACGGACAAACCGCATTCGATCGAGGCTACGCCTTATCCCGCCAAGCCGCCCGGAATATGCTCAGGACCGCCTACCGCGCGTGAAGGGTTCGACGTGCGAGGAAGCCGAGGGTGGAGCCCTGAACGATGATGGTGAAAAGCACCACGGCGTAGGTCGCCGCCAGGATCGCGGGCTTGGCCTCACTCTCCGGCATCGAGAGGGCCAGCGCCACCGAGATGCCGCCGCGCACGCCCGCCCAGGTCAGGAACGGCACATTGCCGAGTGAGAGGTTGCCGCCCCAGCGAAACAACAGAACCGGCGCCGAGACCGCGATTAGGCGGGCGACCAGGACGATGGGAACGGCGCACGCAGCCAAAGCCAAGCCCGAGACCTGGAAGCGCAGGACGAGGACCTCCAGGCCGATCAGCAGGAACAACACCGAGTTCAGCACCTCGTCGACGAGCGTCCACAGGGCGGAGACGTACTTCTGGGTGTTGTCGCTCATCGCGTAGCGTGGCGCCCGCTCGCCGACCAGCAGCCCCGCCGCGACCACGGCCAAGGGGGCGCTCGTCCCGAGCTTCTGGGCGAGCGCGTAGGTCCCGGTGACGAGGGCCAGGGTGATCAGCACCTCGACCGGGAAGTCGTCGATGCCCTTCATCGCGCGGTAGGCTACGTAGCCGGTGACAAGGCCTAGAGCCACGCCGCCGCCGGCCTCGTGGAGGAGGACCGTCGCGACCTTGCCGACGCCCGTCGCATCGCCGCCCGAGCCGGCCGCATAGGCGAGAAGGACAGTGAACAGCACGATGCCGATGCCATCGTTGAACAGCGCCTCGCCCTGCATCTCCACTTCGAGCGCTTCCGGCACCTCCACGTTCTTCAGGGTGGCCAGCACCGCGACGGGATCGGTCGGGCTGATCAGCGCCCCGAACACCATGGCCCAGGCCAGCGGCACCGGGCTGCCAAGTAACTGAGCCGCAGCCCAGAATGCCGCCCCGACCAGGGCGGCCGACACGAGGGTCCCGAGAAGCGCGAGGGTCGCCACGGCGAATGCGCGGTCGCGCAGAGCGCGGAGGTCGAGGTTCAGGGCGCCGGCGAACAACAGGAAGGCCAGCATGCCGTTCATGACCACGCCGGTGAAGTCGACCTGGTCGAGGATGCGCGTGAGATCCCCGTAGAGATGCTGCTGCGGGAAAGCGACGTCGACGAACACCAGCGCGAGCGAGGCGAGGAGGCTTATCACGAGCAGGCCGATGCTGTGCGGCATGCGCAGGAAGCGCCGGTTTAGCCAGCCGAACAGGGCCGAGAGGGTGAGCAGCAGCGCCGCGAGGTCGAAGATCGAGATCAATGAGTATCCTTCCTACCCGCAGCGTCAGCCAGGGCGAGCCGACCCGAGCAGGACGAAGCGCAGCATTCGGTATTCAACGACCGAAACGCGCCATCGGCCCATGCGATACCGCGACCTCTCGATGGGTTGCTGCCCGCGGCGGATGCCCAGGTGACGGCAGGAACGTCTCGCTGCGCCGATTGCCGTAGCCGGCCCGAGCTGGCAGGCCGGGACCATGAGCGCGCGTGTCAAAGCTTGGCTGGAAACTCTCGGCGATCTGTTCTGGCTTCGCCCGGCCTTGATCGTCCTCGGCTGCGTGTTGCTGGCCCAGTTCGGGGTCTGGCTGGAGACCGCCCACATCGCCGGGTACGATCCATCCTCGCCGGACCAGAACTGGGGCTACTCGGGCGGGGCGGAGGGCGCGCGGGCGTTGCTCAGCGCTGTGGCGTCTTCCACCATCGGTGTTGCCGGCACCACCTTCTCCATCACCATCGCGGCCCTGACGCTGGCATCGGGCCAGATGGGTCCCCGGCTCCTGCGCAACTTCACCCGCGATGCCCGCAACCAGATCGTACTGGGCATCTTTCTCGGGACCTTCGCCTACGCCCTGATGGTGCTGCGCACGGTACGCACGGTGCAGGAGAGCCCGTTCGTCCCGCACCTCGCCATCACCGGGGCCATCGCGCTTGCGCTGTTGTCGCTCGCGACGCTGGTCTGGTTCGTCCACCACATCGCCGCCAGCATCAACGTCGAGACCGTGCTCGACGAGGTCTACGGCGACCTGTGCGACGCCGTAGAAAGGCGCACGCGCGACGAAGCGGACGAGAGGCGCCCGTCCAAGCTTCCCGGCGCAGGCGCGGTCGTCGGCAAGGGTGCCGGCTATCTCCAGGCCGTGGACGTCGGGGGACTGGCTGACTGGGCTCGCGAGCACGATGTGATCGTTGCGCTGCGAGTGCGGCCCGGCGACTACGTTCCGAGCGGCTACCCGGTCGCGTTCCTCTCGGCCGGCGTCGAGGACGCCGAGGCGGCCATCGCGCGGGCGCTGACCTTCGGACGTCGCCCGGCCGCCCTCCAGGACCTGGAATACTCAATCCGCCAATTGGTCGAGATCGCGGTCCGGGCGCTCTCGCCCGGCATCAACGACCCGTTCACAGCCGGCAGCGTCGTCGACCACCTCGGCGACGCCCTGTGCCGGACGGCTAACCGGCATCTTCCGACCGGCACCGTCATGCGGGATGACCGCGTCGTACTGGTCTACTCGGTGACCGACTACGACGGCCTGTGCGATGCCATGTTCCACATGATCCGCCAGAACGCCGCTGGCTCGGTGTACGTGCTGGGGCGGATGCTCGACGTCTTCGCCCACGTCGCCGAGGTCGAGCGGCTGACCGACCGATCCGCCGAACTCTGCCGCCACGCGGATCTCGTCATCGCCGCCGCGCGGCGCGACGTGGCGGATCCGTCGGATCTCGCCGACCTTGAAAAGCGCCATCGCCGATTCCGGGCCACCGCGGCCACCACGCTAGTCACCGGCACCGCGCCGGCTTGAGGGGGGCCCCGGAAGCCAGCCGTCCCGCAGACTCCTGATCCCTGGCCGGCGGGAGCCAAGCCGCCATCGGCATCGCCCGCCTTATTGTCAGTACGCCCCCTCGTCGGGGATGTTCAGGAGGTTGCCGCAAGCTTTGCAGTGCACGGCGTCCGGCTCGTGGCGCTGCAGGTCGCAGACGTCACAGGGGATGCGCACCTTGTAGGGGCGGAACACCACCTGGGCGAGGCGAAGGAACAGTGTCACCCCGCAGATCATCGCGAAGACGACCGTCGCCACGTCGAACACGAGCACGGCAAAGTGGAAGCTGTGGGCCCGCCGCGTGTCTCCCCCGTAAAATTCGCGCATTGTCGCGGTCGGTGTCGTCATCGGTCGTGGGGTCGGAAGGAAAAGTTTCAGGAGTCCCGCGTCAGCGCGCAACCGGCCACGGCGCCCAGGGCATCGCCCGTCAGCGGCTTCGCGTTCTCCCGAGAACAGCCATGGCTGACGAAAAAGTCCTTCACGTCTGCTTCGGGGATCCTGCCGTCCTGCTCAGAATGACTGGGATGGGCGCGAAGCGGCCGACCGGATCTTGCTGAAAGCTGCTGTATGGTTTCTGACGAGCGATCGCATGACGCAGACATAATCGGGAGGCGCGATCTCACGTTTTTCTGTTATGACCGTGCGTAAGCACGGCAAAGGCTGATGTTCACGAAGCGGCGCAACGTCGCCGCAAGTGGGAGGAACGAGAGCAATGAAACCAGCAAAGCTCTGCCTGTTAGCGTACCTGACCTCGAACATTCTGGGTGTTGTCGCTGCTCAGGCTGCATCGGACCACGTCGTCATCGGTGATATCGACGACATGTCGGGCGTCTATGCTGACGTGATCGGGGCAGGTGGCGTTGAGGCGATCAACATGGCGATCGCCGATTTCGGCCACACCGTGTTGGGAAAGAAAATCGAGGTCCTGACCTCCGACCACCAGAACAAACCCGACCTTGCGACCGCGCGCCTGCGCGAATGGGCCGACCGAGATGGCATGACGATGCTGCTCGGTGGCTCGAACACCGGCGTCAGCCTTGCCATGGCGTCCGCAGCCAAGGAAAAAAAGATACCGTTCTTCGCCATCGGGGCTGCCGGCGCCTCGCTGACCGGCAAGGACTGCACGCCTTACACGATCCACTATGCCTACGATACGACGGCGCTCGGCAACGGCACCGCGACAGCAATCCTGCAGGAAGGCGGCAAGAGTTGGTTCTTCCTGACTGCGGACTACGCCTTTGGCACCCAGCTCGAGGAGGCTGCCTCCAGCGTCGTCAAGGCGAATGGCGGCAAGGTGCTTGGGTCTATCCGTGTGCCGCTCGGCACGGCCGATTTCTCATCCTTCCTTTTGCAGGCGCAGGCCTCCAATGCGCAGGTGCTCGGGCTCGCCAATGCCGGCACCGACTTCACCAACTCGATCAAGGCCGCGCAGGAATTTGGCCTCACTCAGACGATGAAGCCAGCGGCGCTTCTTGCCTTCCTCAGCGACATCCATGCGCTCGGGCTTGAGACTGCGAAGGGGCTGTACCTGACCACGAGTTGGTACTGGGATATGAATGATAAAACGCGCACCTTCGCCAAACGTTTCTTCGATAAGACGAAGCGCGAGCCGGGCGAGAATCAGGCTGCGTACTACTCGGCGACACTGACTTACTTGAATGCTGTCAAGTCCGCCAACTCCACCGATCCCGATAAGGTTATGGACCAGCTCCACAAGATGACAATCAGCGATCTTTACACATCGAACGGCAAGATCCGTGCAGACGGCCTGATGGAACACGAGATGTACGTCATGCAGGTGAAATCCCTGCAGGAATCGAAATATCCGTGGGATTACTACAAGCTGGTCCACACGATGACGGGCGAGCAGGCCTTCGGCAAGCTCTCCGACACAGCCTGCCCGCTCGTAAAGAAATAGTAGATGGAACCGCCTGGCTAGGCTAGCCAGGTGGTTCCTGTGGCTCGGGCGAGCTATGCAACAAATCAACCTATCAGCCTAGGCGGTCAGCTAGCTCTACCCACCGTCACATTTCGAAAGACCTACTAAGGGCTGTGTTGAAGTAACGCGGATGGATCCTGCCAGCTGTATGCCTAAACCGGCGGCTGAGAGGGATGGCCTGATCCTGGTGGCACAATAATCGCAAGATTTATCCAATCACGGAGCGTTTAATGGACAATCTTGGTCGCCGTCGCTGGCTGCAACTCCTGCTCGGCCTCATCGTCATGATGACGATTTCAAGCCCACAATACGTCTGGACTCTCTTCGTCAAACCATTTCAGGCGAGCACCGGGGCCTCGCTCGCCGCGGTGCAGGTCACCTTCACGCTCATCATCGTACTGCAAACTTTCTTCTCACCGGTCCAGGGGTGGTTGATCGATCGCTTCAGTGCCAAGCTGATGATCGCGATCGGCACCGGCCTTAGCGGAATTGGCTGGGTCGCGGCTTCCTACGTCGACAGCCTGTTCGGCCTCTATGCAACCTACGGCCTTCTGTGCGGCCTCGGGACGGGCATCGTGTATGTCGGCATCATCGGTCTGATGGTGCGCTGGTTCCCGGATCGCCGCGGCTTCGCGGCGGGCGTGGTTGCGGCCGGCTACGGCATGGGCGCAATGATCACCACGTTCCCCATCACCGACATGATCGCGGCGACCGACTTCCGCCACACGCTGCTCGTGTTCGGCTTGGTCCTGGGCGTAGTTGGCGTTCTGGCGTCTCTCGGCCTGCGGTCGCCGGAGCCCGGCGAGGTGCCGGCCGTCGATCCGATTCAGACCGCGAGCGCGGCAGCCGACACGGCGCCGAAGGCGATGCTGCGCACTCCGTTGTTTTGGCTGATGTTTGCCATGATGACGATGATGGCGACCGGCGGCCTCATGGTCGTAGCCAACTTCGCTAACTTTGCCCGTGAGTTCGGCGTCGCTGACGCCCTTGTATTCGGGTTAGCGGCGCTACCCTTCGCGCTGACCTTCGACCGCATCACCAACGGTCTGACCCGACCGTTCTTCGGCTGGGTTTCCGATCACATTGGGCGCGAGAATACCATGGCGATCGCCTTCGCGGGCGAAGCCGTCGCGATTTGCCTTCTGCTGTACAATCGCCAGAGCCCCTATGCGTTCGCGCTCCTGTCGGGTGCGGTGTTCTTCGCTTGGGGCGAGATTTTCTCGCTATTCCCCTCGATCCTCACCGACACGTTTGGGACCAAGCACGCCACGACGAACTACGGTTTTCTGTATATGGCCCAGGGTGTCGGTTCGCTCCTGGGCGGTCCGGTTGCTGCCCTGATCCATGATTCCGCCGGGAGTTGGGTACCTGTATTCTCAATTGCGATTGGTCTTGATCTGCTAACGGCGATACTCGCGTATTTCGTGCTCAAACCGCTGCGACGGAGTTGGCTGAGCGGTAATGCAAAGCCAGAAATCGGTTCCCTGGTATCCCGTCCAAGAAGCGTGGCGGCGTGAGCCTCAGGTGAGCGGGGTCTAAATAAGCACTGAACCAGTCCCCTTCCTGAGAGGACAGCAACCTCTTGTCCGCCGTCAGCACTTCTGAGACAGGTTGAGGGCCTTCACAAACGGAGGATGGCTGGTTCATCGTAGCTCCTAGGAGCGAAGATGAAACAGTCATCTGGACCGGCGCGGAAGCCGGCAGAAGCCGTGATCAAGGATATCCGCCGGGCCACGCGCGGCAGTTCTCGACTGAGGAGAAGATCCGGATCGTGCTGGAGGGCCTGCGCGGCGAGGACGGCATCGCCGAGCTATGTCGGCGCGAGGGCATCGCCTCGTCGATGTACTACGGCTGGTCCAAGGAGTTCGTCGAAGCCGGCAAGAAGCGGCTGGCCGGCGACACGGCCGGTGCCGCCACCGCCGACGAGGTCAGGGACCTGCGCCGCGAGGCGGGCGCGCTGAAGGAGGTCGTGGCCGATCTCGTGCTGGAGAAACGTCTGCTGAAAAAAAGTATGACCGGGGCTGGGGGCGACGAGGCATGAGGTACCCGGCCTCTGAAAAGCTGGAGATCATCCGGCTGGTCGAGCAGTCTCACCTGCCGGTGCGCGCCACCCTGAATAAGCTCGGCATCACCCGAGCGACGTTCTACCGCTGGTATGACGCCTTCCAGCGCGGCGGCCCCGAGGCCCTGGCTGATCGCCCGTCCCGACCCAGCCGGGTCTGGAACCGTTTGCCGGCCGAGGTTCGCGAGCAGATCGTCGCCCTCGCGCTGGAGGGTAACCGATCGGCTGGCACCACGCCCGGTCTGAGCGCGGCGTGCTAATCTGCTCAGATGGCGGTCGACGAGGAGCGCATCGACGAGGCGGTGCTCGCCCTTTTGTGGCTGACGCTCCACGATGGGCGTCGGGCCTGGAAGGGCTTCGACTGGGCTGTACTTGGCCGTCTCCACGCCAAGGGGCTCATCGCCGATCCGGTCGGACGCGCCAAGTCGGTGGTGCTGACAGACGAGGGATTGCGCCAATCCGAGGCGCTGTTCCGGAGCCTGTTCACACGCCCTGACTGACGCGTCAGGGCCGTGGCGTTCTCAGGCCACGGCTTGGAGCGTGGGTGTGCTCGGGTAGGCCCAGGGCAGAAGCTCGTCGAGGCGCCGCTGCGGATGGCCGTCGACGATGCGGGTGATGACGTCGGCCAGGTAGGCCTGCGGCTCGACGCCAACGAGTTTGCAGGTCTCGACCAACGAGGCGATCACCGCCCAGTGCTCGCCCCCGCCGTCCGAACCAGCAAACAGGGCATTCTTCCGATTCAAGGCCAGGGGCCGGATCGCGCGCTCGACGGTGTTGGAGTCGATCTCCACGCGCCCGTCGTCGAGGAACAGGCTCAGCCCCGCCCAGCGGCTCAGGGCGTAGCGGATCGCATCCGCCAGGTTGCTCTTGCGGCTCAGGAGGCCGAGCTTCTCGCGCAGCCACGGCTCCAGCGCCTCGACCACGGGCCGGCTTCGTTCCTGCCGGGCCGCCCGTCGCTCCTCGGCCGGGCGACCGCGGATCTCGGCCTCGATCCGGTAGAGCATGGCGATGCGCGACAGCGTCTCCGTCGCGATCGGCGAGGCCGCGGCTAGGTCGTAGAATTGCCGACGCACATGGCTCCAGCAGTAGGCCAGCCGCACCGCGCCGCCCTTGGCCAGCGTCTCGTAGGCTGCGTAGCCGTCAACCTGGAGCACGCCTGCAAACCCACTGAGATGCGCGATCGGCCGTCCGGCCGTGCGATCCGGGGCGTAGACGTAGGCAACTCCCGGCGGATCAGTCCCGCCCCAGGGCCGGTCGTCGCGCGCATACGCCCAGAGCTGGCCGGTCTTGGTGCGGCCGCGACCCGGATCGAGCACCGGTGCCGTGGTCTCGTCGGCAAACAGATTGCCCGAGCGCTTCAGCGTCTCCAGCAGCCGCCCGTGGACGGGCCGGAGAAGGAAGGCGGCGCGCCCGACCCAGTCGGCCAGCGTCGAGCGGTCGAGGCTGACGCCCTGGCGGGCGAAGATCTGCGTCTGTCGATACAGCGGCAGATGGTCGGCGTATTTGGAGACGAGGACCTGCGCGACGAGAGCGTCGGTCGGTAGACCGCCCTCGATCAGCCGCGCCGGTGCCGGGGCCTGCACGATCGCGTCCCCGCAGGCGCGGCAAGCGTAGCGCGGACGGCGGATCACCAGCACCCGGAACTGCACCGGCACCACGTCGAGGCGCTCGGACACGTCCTCGCCGATCCGGTGCAGGGCACCCGAGCAGCACGGACAGGCGGTGCGGTCGATGTCGACGAGGCACTCGACCCGCGGCAGATGGGCGGGCAGCGCCCCACGGTTCGTGCGCCGCTTGACCCTCCGGGCCTCCTTCCTGGCGGGCTCGCCCTCCTCGGCGGCAAAGCCCGCAGCCTCGACCTGCTCGGCCTCCTCCAGCCCGAGCAGGAGTTGATCCTCAGGCAGGCTCTCGGCGCGGCGGCCGAAGCGGTGGCGCTGCATGGCCAGGATGATCTGTCGCAGCCGCTCGTTCTCGGCGCGCTCCTCGGCGAGCAGCGCCTTGAGCGTCTCGGGGTCGTCGGACGAGGGCGAAGCAGGCGCCACCATGAAGCGGATTAGAGCAGATCCGCCAGTGACTTACCACCGCGACGAAGCCCGTCCGCCGGGCTTTTTGCTCAGCCTGCAACCGCCGGCGTGCTCACGGGACGCGCTGCATGGACGCGCTTCCAGTCCAAGCCTTCGACGAGCGCCGCGAGCTGCGCCGCGCTCAGCCGAACCACGCCGTCCTCGATCTTCGGCCAGCAGAACTGACCAGCCTCCAAACGCTTGGTCGCGAGGACCAGCCCGCTTCCATCCCAGACCAGGAGCTTCACCCGGTCGGCCCGCTTCGAGCGGAACACGTAGACCGTGCCGGAGAACGGATCCGCGCCCATCGCGTCCCGGACCAGAGCGGCCAGTCCGTCCATGCCCTTGCGGAAGTCCACCGGCCGTGTGGCCAGCATCACGCGCACCGCGCCGGAGGGCCCGATCACAGGGGAGCCTTCAGCGCCCGGATCACCGCGGCGATCTGAGCCGCGCTCGCGCCCTGAGCGATGCGGACCGTGGCGCCTGCGATCTCAACTTCGATACCGTGACAGCCGCGCGGCTCACGCAGCGCGGAGCTCGTCTGCGCTGACGCCGGCTCTTGCCGGCCCACACTCAGCACGGCCGGCACGAACTGCAGTGGGGTCTGGTCGTCGTGCCTCCCAGCCTGACGCGCCAGGCGCCGCCACGTGAACAGTTGCGAGGCGCTCAG
>NZ_JAUYZJ010000053.1 GCF_030700285.1 Methylobacterium sp. NEAU K
TGACCTTGCCCCCTGTTTGCCCCCGTTCATAACCAGAGTCCGTTCTGGTTCTGGTCCTGTCGGGACCGGGCTGCAAACGCGTTCGGGGTGAGCCCGCCGAGGCTCGTGTGAGGGCGGCAGGTGTTACAGTCGACCCGCCAGGCCTCGATGATGGTCCGGGCCGCCGACAGGCTCCGGAACAGATGCTCGTTCAGGCACTCGTCGCGCAAGCGCCCATTCAAGCTCTCGACAAAACCGTTCTGCTGCGGCTTGCCGGGGGCGATGTAGTGCCACTCGACCGCACGCTCCTCCTGCCAGCGCAGGATGGCGTGCGAGGTCAGCTCGGTGCCATTGTCCGAGACGATCATCAGTGGCTTGCCCCGGCCAGCGATGATCCGGTCGAGTTCGCGCGCGACCCGCCGCCCGGACAGCGACGTGTCGACCACCAGCGCCAAGCACTCCCGGGTGCAGTCGTCGACCACGACGAGGATGCGGAAGCGCCGTCCATCGTCGAGCATGTCCGAGACGAAGTCGAGGCTCCAGCGCTGGTTCGGCTCCTGGGGCACGGCGGCCGGCGCTCGCGTGCCAAGGGCCCGTTTGCGACCACCACGCCTGCGCACCGACAGCCGCTCTTCCCGATAGAGGCGGAAGAGCTTCTTGTGGTTCAGCGTGAGGCCCTCCCGGCGCAGCAAGATCAGCAGACGCCGATAGCCGAAACGGCGGCGCTCGCCAGCCAGGCTGCGCAGGCGTGCCCGCACGGTCGCATCGTCGCCGCGGGTCGAGGCGTAGCGGTACGACTTCGGCTCCAGGCCGATCAGCCCACAGGCGCGACGCTGCGAGTAGCCCTTCTCCTCAATGGCCCAGCTCACGGCCGTTCTCCGTGCGCTGGGCGTCAGAAGTTTTTTCCCATCGCCTCGCGAAGCGTGGCCACGTCGAGCATCGCCTCGGCCAGGAGCTTCTTGAGCTTGCGGTTCTCCTCGTCGAGCGCCTTCAGACGGCGCGCGTCCGAGACTTCCATGCCGCCGAAACGCGAGCGCCACGTGTAGAAGGTCGCATCGCTGATGCCGTGGCGGCGACAGATCTCAGCCACTGGCAGCCCAGCCTGCTGCTCCTTCAGGATGCCGATGATCTGTTCTTCGCGGAACCGGCTCTTCTTCATCGTCCGTCTCCTCATCGACGGACCCTAGCTTCAAAACGAGGGCAGACCAGGGGGCAAGGTCACCAGTAGCGCGATCCTCGGTCGGGCTCCTCGGACATTGCATGGTGACGGGGGCAGTGCGGTGCGCCGCCCACCGAAGGCCTTTCGGGCCGGAGTCGACCCGCAGGACGGAGCCGGGATCGTGAGCCACATCAAGGCGCAATCGCTACGTCGAGGCGGGGCGCCTACGTACAATGCGGGCCTGTCGATTAGGTCGCTCGGTCGACGGCGCTCGAAGCTCGGGACTGGTTTGGTCGATCGGGGTTTCGAGCACGTTGGCGATGAGGCTCGAGACCTGATCAGCGGCAACCCGCACCGGATCGCGGGCGAGATGCGCGTAGCGCTGCGTCGTCTTGGGATCGCGGTGACCGAGGATCGAGCCGAGCAGCAACAGGCTGTTGCCAGACGAGGCGCTCGTCGCCCCGAAGGAGTGGCGCAGGTCGTGTATGCGGACGCCCTCCAGCCCTGCGCGCTCGCAAACTCTCTTCCAGACCCTGGGTAGGCCAACGAACGGGCGTCCTGCGATCTGGCCGGGAAACACGTGCGGGTTGCCCGCGATGCGCGGAAGACCAGCAAGGAAGGCGAGTACGCTCGCGCCGACTGGTACACCCTTCGCGCCAGACTTGCTCGTCGACAGACGTAGATAGCCGTGCTCGGCATCGATCTGGCGCCACTGCAGGTTCATCACCTCGGACTTGCGCATCCCGGTCAGCAGGAGGAGCCGCACCGCGTTGGCCGCGGAGGGGTTCAAGGCCTCCGCCGGCAGCTTCGGAGGGCGTCCCGTCCGCCCCGCGGCGGCCCAGGCGGCGATCGCCACCTCGTGCGCCGCCCAAGCCGCCTCGCTCGCGGCGAGCACGGCGCCAACCCGCGCCATCTCGGGCTGCGAGAGGTATCGTTCATTGCGCTTGTCCTTGAAGCGCTTCACGCCCTGAACGGGGTTGTCGGGGCGAAACTTCCGCCGCACGGCGAAGGTGAAGATGCCGCCGAGCAGCCCGACGGTGCGGGTCGCCGCGCCCCGGCCGCCCTCGACGATCGCGCGCCCGCGTCGGCCGGTCTTCTCGTCGAGCGCCGTCTTGCCGGCGGCGACGTCATGCAGAAAGCGCTCGACATCGTCGGACGTCACGGCGCGCACCCTCTTCTTGCCGAGGAGGGGCTTGATGTGGCGCAGGATGCGGCTCTCGTCGGTGAGGAGCGTCGAGGTCTTCTTCGGCTCGTCGAACTTTGTGAGCACCTCGCCGCGGCGCGCAGCCTCGACATAGAGGTCGCACAGCTCGCTCACCGTTAGGTCTGCGCGGGTGCTCTCGCGCTTGGCCTCCTCTGGGTCGATCCCGGTGCGGGCCTGGGCGAGCAGACGCAGCGCCTCGGTGCGCGCAGTGTCGGGCGTCCAGGGCGAGCCGTGCTTGCCGATCGTGTGCCAGCGTTGACGACCCTCGAACAGGTACTTCAGCGCGTAGCTCTTCGAACCGTCGGCGTTCACACGCAGTCCGAAGCCTTTGACGTCGGAATCCCACAGAGTGTAGCGCTCCGTGCGGGGCTTGGCCGCCTTGATCAGCTGCAGGGTTAGTTTGCTCGCCATGTCGATCTCGGGCTACAGTCGGGCTACAGCGCAGGAGGATACTCCTGACGGATCGTGGCAGGAAGAGGCGTTCTAAGTCATTGAAATTGCGTAGTGTGGGAGGTTCAAGGCGACCTCTGGCAGGCCGGGTTCTTGCCCTCCGAAGGCAAAGGTCACACGTTCGAATCGTGTCGGGTGCGCCAAATTTCCCTTTCATCGACAGCTACTTAGCTGCTTCGCCGATCTGGCGGCCCTGATCTTTTCAGGGGTGGTGTGCCAGGGGTGTGCCAAAGTTGCTGACGGTTTGTGTGGTGCCAGACGCCTCCACGGCGTCGCACGACCGAAGAAATTTAACACAGGCAGACCGATTCGCCGCGTGAAGGTTGGATAGCCTTCGACTTCAGATTGATCCGCTGCCCCGACCCAGCCAGTTTGCAACCTGGAGGTTGGAATGGGCAGGTTGTGGGCCGGTCTTGTCGCGGTGCTCCTTCTGACAGCGCCGCTTTGTGTCGCCGATGCGAGCGATCTCGCCCTGTCCGGCAACGCGCGGTGGGTCGTTCTCGCCAGCCGACCGGACCTCGACGCCGCCATCGGCGTCGCTCGCTACCATCGCTGGCAGTTCCCAAGCGTGCGTGTCATGCGTGCGGCCAACGGCTGGTTCGCGGTCGTCGCTGGGCCGGAGAACGCCGCCGATCCTCGCGCCCTACGCCAGCGCCTGACCCGCACAGGTGGCCTGCCGACTGACTTTATCTTTTCGCGCGGTGACAGCTACGTCGAGCAGGTCTGGACGGCACCGCCCTCTCTCAATGGTCCGACCGCCAAGTACGACGGTAAGCACGATAGCATCCTACGGGTCGGCAGCCTTTCCGTGCTCCTCGGTAGCGCCAGGGGGAAGGACGGTGATCGCCACCCGGTTGCTGTAGGCCGCGAGGATGGACAGACGGCCTTCGCCATGTCCCTCGATCAGTCCACGCGCGGAACCGACGACGAGTCGAACACGGACTTCGCTGAGGCCACCGCGCTGCGTCTCGACCCGATCTCGCCGCGCCTCAGCATCGTGTTCACTTCGTTCTGGGGCGGAGCGCACTGCTGCACGGTGACGAAGATCGCCACGCAGGCCACGCGTACAGGCCGCTGGTCGGTCGCGGACGGCGAGACCTTGGATAGCGGCGGCTACGCCTTTGAGGATCTCGATGGGGACGGCACCTACGAACTGCTCAACGGCGATAACAGCTTCCTGTACGCCTTCGGCCCCTATGCCTCGTCCAATCCACCTGCCCAGATCCACTGGGTGCGCGCCGGACGGCTGGAGGATGTGACCCGCCACGCCAACTTCGCGGGCTACCAGCGCCAGCGGCTCGCGGGGATGGAGCACGCGGCAAGCCTCGACCCCGAGCGGTGGCATGACAACAATTTCCTCGGCGGCTGGGTCGCGCAGAGCATCCTCGTCGGACGCGGTGAGGCCGCGTGGGCGCGCATGCTGCAACTCTACGACCGCAATGCTGAGTGGCCCTACGAGGAATGCACAGTCGCCCTGCCCCTGGCCAAATGCCCGGACGCGCGGAAGCGCAAGACCGACTTCCCGACCGCGTTACGGCGTCACCTGAACGAAGCAGGCTATCCTACGCCCTGGCTCGGGCCCCTGGCGGTGGCACCGCCCGCAACCACTGTGCCTACGGGTCCAGCCCGGTACGAGGTCGCCGCTGCGGCCTTCGAGTCCCAGCCGGTGAATGAGCGTATCCGCCTTCAGGTGCTGCTGACCGCTACCGGCCATCAGGTCGCCGTTCCGAACGTTGATTTCTCCAAACGACTGTTCGAGACGGTGGTGCGCTTCCAGTCGCAGAGCGGGCTACCCGTCACTGGGGTGATCGATGAGGCGCAGACCGCCGCGCTCATGAGCGAGGCAACGCCGCTGCTGCGCACCTGGGGTTTTCGAGCCGCTGCACACCCATATCGGGGTCGCCCGATCTGGGTGCCGTTCGGCCTCGGGCTGCGCGAGGAGCGCACGGGCTCGGGCGTGATCTGGACCGACCCCGCCAAGCGCGTGACGCTCACCTATATCGCCACCCCAAGCGCACTGGAGGACGGCTATCGCGCGGCCCTCGAACGGTTCGCCGGTGACGGCGTGCGGGTGAACTACAAAGTGCTGCGCCCGGACTTCTTCGCGATATCAGCCTCCGGGATGGACGGGTTGGACTGGTACATGCGCTTCCACCGGGATGGGGCGGGCACACTCGGCTTCTTCCTGGCCTGGAAGTCCGCCGAGACCGACCTGCACATGGAGCGCGTCGCGGTGCTGGTTTCGGGGTCGCTGGCCGCAAGCATGTCGGGCGCGCCGTTCACGGCGCCAATCGCCGTAACCCCTCCTCCGGCGGTTGCGGTGGCCACGCCCTCGCCGCCGATCGTTCCGACGCCGCCCGCCGTTGCTCCCCGGCCGCCGGATCCCAAGCCGCACACCGCCTCGTCGGGCACCGGCTTCTTCATCAGCCGCGCTGGCCACCTGCTGACGAACGCCCATGTGGTTCAGGACTGCGCGGCCATCGAGGTGAACGGACCGAACGGGTTGGTAGCCGCTCGGCTCGTGGCCCAGGACCGGACAAACGACCTTGCGCTTCTGAAGGCGGAGATTACCCCGGTGAAGATCGCCGCCCTGCGCACGGGGGTGCGGCTCGGAGAGGCGGTGGCAGCCTTCGGCTACCCGTTGTCGGGCATGCTCTCGACCTCGGGCAACTTCACGCTAGGCAACGTCACGGCGCTGACCGGGCTTGCCGATGATAGCCGCTACTTCCAGATCTCGGCACCCGTGCAGCCGGGCAATTCGGGTGGCCCGCTCGTGGATGCCGCCGGAAACCTGATCGGTGTGGTGAGCGCGAAGCTGAACGCCTTAAAGGTGATGGTGGCCACGAATGGCGATATCCCGCAGAACGTGAACTTCGCGATCAAGGGTTCGCTGGCGGGGGCGTTCCTGGAGAGCAACGGCGTGGCCTATGCGACAGGAACCGACACTGCCGCCCTGCCCCCACCTGATCTTGCCGAGCATGCCAAGGGGCTGAGCGTGTTCGTGGCCTGTCGGTAGCGGTGGGCACTGTTTGACAGTTCGAGTAACGGATCGCAGTCAGTGACTTCTATGGAACAGTGGATCGGGACAGCCCGGCAAATTTTGTCTTACCGAGGCAAATTGCGCGTATTGAACAGCTAAATCGACCTTTGTGACTTGGTCACAATTGCGTTTTATGTCGCTGATGTTTGTAGTCAAACGGGCCATGAGCAGCAACTCCAGAAAAGCAAAGCTGGACAATTTTTTGTTTAGCCTTTATTTGGAAAATGAAATATTGGCCGACTACGAGGAGGGTATAAGAGCATTGTTCAATGAATGCAAAAAGGCTACTGAGAAGAAATTGATTGAGCATATCGTATCGAAAATCAAAGTTCTCTCCGAAAGGCAGGTAAACTTCGCCTTGAAATCTATGGCAAACAAAATTATCGACTACGCCGGATCTGACCCTACAGCATTAGTTGCTACATCAGCAAGTTTCGATCCCGACAGTTCTCAGGCTGTCGTCCAGCTAATAAAACCAATGCTTCGCGACTACAGTAATGTTGAAATATATAATAGCGTTCCGCAGTTTTTGAGAAAACTTACATCATACAAAAAATGCATCTTAGCGGACGAGTTTTCAGGTACAGGTAAGACAATCGTTCAGCGAGTAAATGTAATTTCAAAGGACTCAGCAAATAGAAATCACGATCTATCTATCAGGGTGTTGCTGATCTCGTGCATGTCGGGTGCAAAGAGTTATATTCATGAAAAGGGGATCGTCGTCGATACTGAGCAAGAGCTTCAAGCAGGGCTTTCTTCATATTTCACCGGCCAGCAGTTAGCCGACGCACTTAGCGTAATGAGCGATTTAGAGAGCAGGCTTGCTAAGAATTTTAATGGGAAGCCCGTTCCTGCGTTAGGGTACGGAGGAGCGGAAGCGTTGTTTTCTGTCAAGAACTGGAATGCACCGAATTCAAACTTTCCCATACTCTGGTGGCCTCGAAATTCGGCTGATAAAAAAAGGAAAGTCATTTTTATAAGGAGCGGCCCATGAGACGAAAGCTGACTAAACAAGAGGCGTTAATCTTGCGTCTTGCATTGGAGAGCGAGGACGGTCTTATAGTGGGCCGCCTGACCATAAAATATGGATCATCGGTTCGCGAAATTTTTCAGGCGTACAGTAGCCTGAACGCCGATGGGTTATTGCGAATGGATGAGGGCCTCATTGTTCTCACTACCCTTGGCAGAAATTGGATTAACGAAAATCAGCATCTGTTCGCATTCAGCGGAGAAAAAACTTGGCGCCAAGTCCCGCCAACGTTCCAGGCGTCACAAATTCAACCCTTCGAGCCATATGCGCCCCGGCGATCGCGGCTGAGGCATGCTGTAAAGGGTGCTGGACAAGCTGCGGGAGGCGACTAATGTGCTGGGCGAGGCGGCCGACGTTAGCGTTTAGGAGTGTAGTCGCTCCTACGGGTAAGGCTGGCGTAAGCCATCGCCGGGGTTCGATTTGGCGTCCCGCCAAAGTCGCCCCCCGGTGTGTCACCCTATCGGGTGACCAGCAATACAGCCAAAAAGGCCCTGTGAGACTACTCACAGCGCCTTTTGTCTGCATTGCTGATGCGTTGCTCGCAACGGATTGATCAAGTAACGTCGGCCGCCTTATAATGTCAAAGAGTAGTGTCGAAAAATGGGAAGCTTACTTTTCAGATCTGGGGATCAATCAGGACTACATTCGAGAGTATATTGACTATGCTGGCCCCATGCTTCGTGCGGGTGTTCCTCCAATTTTTGAAGATGTGCATTTGTCTTTATTGATCGGGCGGGATTTGGGTACGCTGTATGCCATGGTGTTTGGGACAGGTAAGTTCTATAGAAGCTTCACTATTAGGAAGAGGCGAGGTGGTAAGGGTCTAATACAAAGCCCCTATCCATCAATACTAGAATGTCAAAGATGGATATCCGAGCACATATTGCAGAAAGTTCAGGTAAGCAGGTGCGCCACTGGATTTCGGCGCAATCAATCAATTTTGAGAAATGCCTCTCTTCATTGTAAGCGCGACGTTCTTCTTAAACTCGATATCAAAGATTTTTTTCCAAGCATATCTCTCAACCGAGTCATCGATATCTTCAATTCATTTGGGTTCCCGCCCAATGTCTCATTTCTGCTGGGGCGATTATGTACTTTAAATGGTCGCCTGCCTCAGGGAGCCGCGACGAGTCCGATTGTCAGTAATATTATTTGTAGGCAGATGGACGACCGGCTCTATAGTCTATGTTTGTCAAAAAATCTTCGATATACTCGATATGCCGACGATATAACCATATCTGGCGTTCAAATAGAGGTTGGGACAAACTATTTGATTAGAGAAATCATAAATGCGGAAGGGTTTATTATAAACGAGGAGAAGACGCGTATTTGCGGTCCTCGGGACAAAAAAATTGTGACTGGACTTGATATAACAGCGGGTAAGCCGCGATTAACCCGGTCATATCGAAGGGAATTGCAGCGAGACGTATATTTCGTTTGGTCAGCGGGGCTTGCTAGTCATCTGTCAAAGCGGAAAATATTCAACCCTAACTATATGGAGCATCTTCAAGGCAAGATTGCCTTTTGGGAGAGTATAGAGCCAGAATCTGCGCAGATGAAGAAGTGTAAGGACCGGGTTTCTAAGATCAGACGCTTGATGAACAAGATGTAATATTTTTATAACCTCCGCCGAGTAGACGAATTGTTCGTTATATTATAGAGATTTTGCAAAATTTATTGAAAATGTTATTTGACTTGGTGTCCCAAAACAACAGAATGATTTTTTATGTGTTGACATGCCGCCATGGCTGATTTCAATATTGTCATCATTTCATATACAATCAACATTTAATCGGTTTATCAGAAGTATTATACGGTCGGGCCGACTGAAACGAGTCGCGCAACGCTTGGGAGGTCCTGGCCTCGATCACCCAGCGCGCCCCTGCCGAGAGCCCGAACCCTTCGCCATGGCGAGCCCGAAGCTCGCCGAGCACCCGAGTCCGATTAGTCTCGTAGTTAGCTTCGACGTGAGCCCGCCAGCGCGCTTGCTCCAGTTCGCGCTCGAACGTCTCCCGCACCGGCCAGAGAGGCAAACCTGATGTGCGACGGAGCGCGTTCTTCGCCCAGATGTTGCTCAGGATGGCCGCGGCGTCCACCATTCTCGTAGTCGATGTCGTCATGTTGAAGCCGAGGATGACGAAAGGAGCCTCAATCGTCCAGCGTCTTAAGGGCCGACCAGACGCGAAAGTGGATCATCGGCTGCACACGTTGTGAGATATCGATTCTGTGCTAAGCTTTCAGAAAGGTCGAGACGGGTTGGCGCCCGAGGCGCGCAACCACGGCGATGCGTTGGAGCGCGCCCTTGGACCTATCTTCAACTCTCGTGATCAAGACGAACAGGCGGCCTGCGGCGTCCTACTCGGGGTGGGCGCTGGAACTTGCCATCTCACTTGATAGCGCTTGTCCCGGCCTGCTCGCTGAGAGTTTCCGCTTCGGACGGCAGCGGCGGCAAGCCCTGTTCCTAGTGCTCGCGCTCGCCGAGATCCTCGGCTTGGACGCGGTCGCCGAGCACCTCCGGTCCGCAAATGGGATGTCGGAGTTCACGAGTTCGTCCTCTGCCACCGTCCTTGCCGAAGCCGTTCTCCGCCTCCGCCGCCCTCGCGATCTGGTCCGGGCGGTCCTCACCGGACCACCTGCCGGTCTGCTCGGAACTCTAGCGCGTCTGGGCGATGACCCGATCGGCGGACCGCGAACCTACTACGAACTCGCACGCCTGCATCTCTCGCGAGATCCCGCTGACCAGCGCCGCGTGAAGGTTCTCGGTCAGATCGGCGGAAATCTGCTGGGTGTTCAGATCGAGATCGTGAGCGCTCTGGATCCAGTGCTTCTTCACCCCGCATTCGTGGGATGCCTTACCGAACCTCGTCAGGTTCAACAGCTTCACTCCGCGATGACGTACATACGGGCGAGGTGCTCGGGGGCGACTGACGATGCTATCCGAGCCAGTCTCAAACGGCTCAAGCCGGGCGGCCATACGGCCGATCTGGTGAAATTCTGGGCCGCGCGTTTCGATCGTCCTCCAATCGAAATCGACCTGCGCGGCGACCCGGCGCTGATCGTCCTGGACAGCCCTGCGAAGCTCGCCAATGCGGGAAGGCGCTACAAAAATTGCTTGGGCGCCAGGATCAACGAGGTTTTCCTCGGTGCGTTTGCTTACGTGGAGGTCAGGTCCGGTCGCTGCGGCGAACCGGGCACAATGGCCGAACTCCGACATACCGACCGAGGCTTTGTTTTGGAGGGTCTCTACGCGGCTGACAATCGGCGTGTCCCTGCCGATCGGGCGCAGATCGCGCGTGAGAAGCTCTCGGCTTGCGGAGTGGCACTGCTGGCTCTCGCTCCAGGAGAACGCGAACCGGTCATCGCCGCGGCGCGGCTGCTCAATGAGCACGCTCTCGCAGAGCCGGACAACTACGTGGGCTGGGGCAACGAGATAGTAGAGATCGCTGAGGGGCTGCGGGAAACGCTGGACGAGGTGGCCTGATATGGGCGCCTTCGCATACCACCGATCTGCGTCCATCCTGGTCCGGTGCCACCGGCACAGCCTCATGATCGGAGACCTTGGGAAGCGGCGCTCCACAGGCAAGACCATCGCTCGCGTTGCTCACGGCGATGCTCTCGCAGCGGATGCCGTCTACCTTTGACCGCCCTACACTCGATCGCAATCCGCATCCTATCGATGCCGGGCTGGCGGCTGCGCGTCGGGCTGCTCGTCGTAATTACGTTCACGCTGGCCGGGTTGCCTCTGCCGATCGCGGGGCTGGTGTTGTGGATCGGCGGCTTGCTCGGCATGACCCTGATGGAGACCATCGCCGTCATGATCCGAGAGCAGCATCAGGCACAGCGGCGACTGGAGGTCGATCGTGATCTGCGGGAACAAGCCGTCCTGCTCGCAAAGCGCGACGCCCAGATCGCCGCGCTCAAAGCCGATCTCGTCCGAGCGCACTCGGCCTCCAACGTGCGCTCAGAGACGCCGGAGCAGTGCCTGCATCGAAAAGTCGGGCTTCATCCAGGTGCGCCTGACTTCCTGCTGATCGCGGCTCGGCGCGCCTACCGGATGGCCTTGCACCCGGATAGGCATGCCCGGCACGCCCGGCAGGCCCACAAGCGCTACCTTCAGGCCGAGGCCGTGTTCGATGAGATCGAGAGGATGCGATCCTGATCAGGCTGGTCACCTCATCCTCGCGAAGTTCTACCAAGAGCAGCGCCAGATCCTCGCTCGGCGGATGGACGAGGACCCGATCACGCCACGGGTGGACGCTGTGGTGAAAGAAATCGAGGCAATCTGTCGGCCGGTCATCAGTGAGTGAGCACGGGGCAAGAGGACCGCGGGTAACCGCACAGCCTGAGGGCGCTACACCAACGGCGATGAGATAAACCGCACGAAACTCTCCCCGAGCGGGGTGAGACACCGCGAGGTGAGCGGATCCGTGGAGATGGCAGCGGTGTTCAGATCTCGCAGAAGATGAGCCGATTGGAGATCGGTCAGCACAGTGCCGACGACGGCTCGATCCGCCCTTTCGCGGAATGCAGCCACCAACGCGTCCGTCACCGGCATCATGGCTTTGGATCCCCCGATCGCCAAGATCTCCGGCATTTCCAGCGGGTTGCTGAGGACCTGCATCAAACGTAGGTGCAGCGTCGAGAATCGCTCCAGGAGCGCGATGAATGTCCCGCGCTGGACCTCCTCGACTGTCAGGCCGATGGCCGTGTTGAGCACGGCGTTACGCAGGGCCTCCAGCTTCTCAGCGCGGTGCGTCGCCATCGCGACTCGTGTGGTTTCAGCGACAGTGTCGATGAACTCCTCGTTCTGACCGAGGGTGGCCGGATCGAAGCCGTCGAGCCGATCCTGAAGCTCCCGGACACCAATCCCGAGAGAAGTGAACCAACCCTCGCGCCGCCGCTCCAAGGGTTCCCCAATGAACTGGCGTACAAGCTGCTGCACGCCGTAGCTCACCCCAGGCACGAGGGACGCCGCGGCGTCGAGCGTTCCCACCGCAATGTGGAACCCGATTGACCGATCATCGTCCACCGGGAACGGTGGAATGGGCTCGGCCTTCTCGTTGTTCATCTGGTCCAGCCTTTTTCAGATGTCCGAGTTGTAGGTCAGATCGGACCGAGCTTTGCCAGTTTAATGATGGCCGCTTAGTTCGGGCATGACATGGTGAGAACGGCTCCACTTTCAACGAAAGTCAGGGGAATTACATCAAGCGGCTTCTGACTACATACATAATTGATGATGCACCGTTTAGAGCTATCACCCCTGCTGGGGTCTTTACATTCGGAGCTTTCATTGTTGCATGAAAATTGGCAGGTGGTGTGGTCCTCACATTGAGCTTTCATATAATTAATTTTCGTACAAAACTTATTCGGGTGCCATCTTGATCCGTAAACAGCGTTTTGAATTTTGATAGTATTTTGCGAAGGTCTGTCCTGTAGCTGGGAACTTTTGTCGATCACCTGCAGCACTGCGGGCCACTGTGATTTCATACATTCCCGAATATCGTAATCAACATTTCGGCGAACGTCTTCGTTTTCGAAAAACTGACTTCCTTTTCCTTGTGCTCCATCAACAACAACTTTTCCCTGTCCCCCAGGGAGGAGCTTGGTAATGGTCACGCTACCTGAGACATCCGCAGTAAATTTATATCTATTACCCACCAAGCAAATTCGCTCGGCGGCATCGATGGCTTGGTTGATGCGCTGCTGCTTTGCATCCTGCGCTTGGACTTGAGATATATTCGTGAACACGAAGAGCGCGATCAGTGCAGTTTTGTAACGCATTAAATCTTTCTCCAATCCAGCCCATAATAGACCATCGCCAAAGAACAGAAAGGTGCTTCGTTCAAGGGTCTCTCACAGACGCGTGACAAGCGGTTGGTTCGATAAAGGTATGCCTTGGCTGCACTAGCCTGGGGATGGTTCAAAACCATCAACTTGACCATTCAAAACGCACTGAGCATCATCGAACCATCCTAACTGAACCAGTGAGAGTCGATGCACGTCCGGGCCTACATGCGCGCGTCCGTCTCTACCTCGGACGCCGAGCGCGCCCGCGGTGCTCTCGAACAGTTCGCCCGCGAACGCGGGCTGCGGATTGCCTCCTGGTACGTCGAGACCGAGAGCGGCACGAAGCTCGCCCGCCCGGAACTCTTCCGCCTTCTTCGGGATGCGCACCCTGGTGACGTGTTGCTGATCGAGCAGGTGGACCGGCTCTCGCGCCTCACCGCCACCGACTGGGAGAAGCTCAAGGTCGAGATTGCGAACCGGCATGTGCGCGTCGTAGCGCTCGACCTGCCGACCTCGTGGAGCATGGTCGCCGAGTTCACGGACGAGTTCACGGACCGCATGTTCACGGCGATCAATGCGATGCTGCTGGACATGCTCGCAGCGGTCGCGCGCAAGGACTACACGGACCGCCGCCGCCGTCAGGCCGAGGGGCAAGCCAAGGCGAAAGCCGAAGGCAGGTACAAGGGCCGGGTCGAGGACGTGGCGCGCAACGCCGGGATCGCGAAGATGCTGACGGCCGGGATCTCTTGGTCCTCAATCACCAACGCAACCGGGGCGAGCCGGGCGACGATCGCCAAGGTCGCCAAGCGTATGCGGGAAGGCGACGTTCAAGTAGCATCGGTTGTTGGGTGAGACTGGGGTCACGATGGCCGCTCGTGCAGCCGGTGAGCGGCGCTACTGGACTCTGGTCGCGGACCCAAACGAGTACCGCATCACCGAGGCGATCTTTCGCCTGAGCGCGGACTGGTGGACGAGCGGCCGGAGCGACATCCGGGTTGGCGACTGCATCGCGATCTGGAAGACGCGCGGCGGCAAGGGTGGTGGGAGAGGCATCATCGCACTTGGTGAGGTCGTAGAAGGTCCGGTGCTCCGTGCGGATACGGACAATCCTTTCCACCTCAACCCGAGCCGAGCCCGCGACGTGATGAGCCGCGTGGCCGTCAGCTACATCCCGCTCCCCCATCCCCTCTGGGACGATGGTGAGTACGGCGCGATGATCTCCTCGCTGAACGCGGCGCGGGCACGCGGAGGTACGGTCTTCACGCTTTCACCGGAGCAGTGGCGCGCGTTGAAGGCCGCCGGGCTGGAGAGGGATGATGCTGACGACGATGAAAAGCTCTTCTCCGTAGTCGAGCGGAAGCGCTATCGGGAGCACCGCCGTATCGAGCGGGCCTCCACCGCAGCGGCGGAGGTGAAGCGGGTGCGCGGCTTCACGTGCGAGGCTTGCGGCTTCGCCTTCGGAGACATGTACGGCGACCTCGGCTCGGAGTTCATTGAAGCTCATCACCTGCACCCGCTTGCCAGCCTGAGCGAAGGTGAGGAAATCCGGTTCGGGATCAATGACTTCGCCGTGCTTTGCTCGAACTGCCACCGCATGATCCACCGATGGCACGATCCCTCGGACCTTGAGGGATTTGCGCAGGCGCTCACACGTCGATGGCAGGCGCGCTGACTTGGTCCAGTCTGTGGCCGAGAGCTTCGTCAATGAGAGCTTGGTAGAACCGCGCTGTTCCGCTTGGTTCAAATCAAGCGGTTTCAACCTATGGATGGCAAAGTGGCGCCTCATCGAAGAAGGATGGCTCCGTGCTGCTCTCCAGAGGCTCCGTGCTCGGCATCGATGTGGGCTGCTCCCCAACTGCTAGGACGAGCGCCGTCTGCTGCCTCGAATGGGATGAGGCCACCGTCTCATGGACGATCGAGCGCTTCCGGGCAGTGGAGCCGGAACGCACTGACACGATCTCCCGTGTTGCCGTTAGCGCCTCCCTGAGCGCCGCCGCCTTCGATGGCCCGCTTCGGCGAGGTCTCGACATCATCGGCCGATACCGAGCCGCGGAGCGCCTCCTGACCCGTCGTTTCCAGCCGCTGATCGGCAAGCCCGGTCAGTCCAGCGCCCCAGTCGGCAGGTTGCTGAACGCCCATGCGAACGCCTGCGCCAAGGCCGTTCTGAGGGTCTGCCACATCGGTCCCACCGTTCACGACGTGGGCATCCACGACCGGGCGATCGTGGAAGCCTTTCCGAGCGCGTTCCTGGGGATGCTGATCGAGAACCCGGCTGCCCTCAATGCGCGCCGAGGAGACCGCTCGGACACGTTCTTCTGCCACCTTGTCCAGACCGGCGGGATGGAGAGCTTAGTCGAGCACCTCCTGCCGGGCCGCCGCCTTGCCGTACCGTTGGCCACGGTCACCAATCACGACGACCGTGCGGCCCTAGTCTGCGGGCTCACTGCACTTTGCGTTGCTGTCGGCCGCTACACCGCAGTCGGCGATGCGGAGGATGGCTGGATCATCCTGCCCCCGCTCGCGCTACACGCCGCCTGGGCACGGCCGGTGCTCGACCTAAATGCTGGCGAAGAGCGCGTCGGTTCAGTGTTTTATGGCGCGGTCCCGCTGGCTGCGTGATGAGCCAGAAAGATTGCTCTGCCTACCGCCGCACCTGACGAAGCCGCGCAATGAACGGTCTTGTGGCTTGGCTCTGGTCAAGATCGGAAGGCATCACTGACCCTGGCTGCATATTGGCGACAGCGCTCGTACCGCGCTGCTCCACCTAGAGCCTACCGAGATCGACTGACAGACTGCATTACTCCGTGTTCTGCACGATTTCGTCAAAAACTTGATTTTGAGTGGAGCGGTTTCATTGATTTTTTGATTTTGAGTCCGCCAGAATCCTCTCCATCCTCAAATCAGCCAATTTTTCGTTCGAAACGATAAGATCTTTAATACTCCAAGCCGGTACGATGCGACTGACGCTTGATGGCAGACTAATCACCGTGACATATCCGTCCTCTTCTGTCTTGACCGGTTCTTTGTGCTGAGCACTGTGTATTCCAAGGAGACTTGATTTCTGAATGACATGACCATCTAGCGCCGGTATTTCATAGTAGGCTATCACAGGAGATCCGGAGAATCCTCCTCTTGACCTCATATCAGCTAAGTGACATGGGCATTTTTTCTTGTTTCCCATTTCCATCACAAATCTATCATCCGCGAAGGCGCTCAAGTTCCCAAATCTTGCTCTGATTAAGTAATTGCTGGGATCGTTGTCGTCAACCAAGAGTCCAAGCATGTATAAATCGACGCCAATATCATAAAATCCGCGAGTTCGGTCCACACTCTCCCCGATGTTAAACGACATGTGAGATAGGTGGCGGGGAAATGAGTGGTTTTCAGTCACATCGATTATGGCGATATCATCGCATCCCGTTGGACGATGCCACTCCTCTGGGTGGAATTCTTGTATCTCTTGATCTCCGCTGAAGATCGTGATTGCTTGATTTGTATTATGATCACATGTACTAAGATAGTAATGCCTGGGCTCGCCGAATCTTTGCGTGTATTCTACAATGAATGCTGTACCGCTAGGCTGCCTATTGCTATCAGATAATGTTAGAACGCTGTCGATATATTGTCTTTTTATTTCTGGCATCGCTTTTTGTCTCACATCTGATTTTAATTGTTCGTCGCGCGGCATGTGTCGTTCGATCCAGGCACGAATCTTCTGATTCACTCGTCCTGATCGGCACATGCGGCGATCAACCCAGCAAGCTTTGGGCGAAGCCATCAGGAACCTCGCCCCACTGGCCTAATACCGCGACGCCTCAAAGCTCGCCGGGCTCCTCGTCAGCCTCGACTTTGAGCGCCGCCGCACCGGGCATGCGCTTGACGAGGTTCCCGGCCTTCTTCAGCGCCCCGCTCTCCGTCTGCGCCGGTTCCTCCCCATAGTTCCGGTGCCGTTCTATCTCGCCGCAGGGCGATGCGCAGCAGCGGAATGGCGAGGCCAGGAGTCTTCGTGCGGGCCGAGGAGGTCGCCTTCCTGGAAGACGTGCGGCGTTGGCGGCAGCAGTGCGTCCTCGTCCTCACGAGGGCCAAGCCGCAGAGACCATTCTACAACGCGACCTCAAGGCTGATCGAGGCGATCGATGATGTCGCGGAGGTCGTGACCGGCGATCGGCGGACGTTCTACCAGCGGGATGCGAGCACGCCCGGTGAAGCCCTGCCGCCCGTGAAATGGCGCACCGTGGATTAGCTGGTATTACGGTCCGTCGTGATCGACAAACTCGACGACGAAGTACGGCAGCCCCTGTCGCCCGGGCGGGGATGCGATGACCCTGGTTCCAGTTACTCTGCCACTCCTCGACGGGAGAGCACGGCGATGCCTACCTACGCGTTCACGACGATGAAGCACCTGTCGCCCGAGCAGCGCGGCAAGCTGGTCGAGAGCGTCACAACCATCCATCAGGTCGAGGCCACGGCGCCACGCTACTTCGTCCAGGTGGTGTTCTACACCGTCGAGCCCGGCTCGATGTTCATCGGCGGTGAGGCGGCCCCGGACAATCATGTTTGGGTCCGAGCCGACATCCGGGCCGGTCGCACACGCGAGCAGAAGGCCGCGATCTTGAAGCGGATCATGCGTGAGACGGGCGAGATCCTCAGTGTCTCGACCGAGAGCGTGTGGGTCTACATTTCGGACATCCCGGCCGAGGGCGTGGCGGAGTTCGGCAACGTGCTGCCGCAGCCGGGCGACGAGGAGGCTTGGCTCGCGTCACTGCCGAGCGCGTTGCGTGAGAAGCTTATCGCGGCGTCCTGATGCACAGCCGAGGCGGGGCCGCCGTAGTGCTGCCTCTCGCGCCGATCTCGCGAGACTGCTCCTACCCGTGCAGGAAGAACCACGCGATGAAGGCAAGGATCGCGAGACCCTTGAAGGCTTCCTCACCAAGGATCGCCATCAACCCGGCGAGCACCGTGAGGATCAGAGACAGCTTGAAGCTGAGACCGAGCCACATCAGCAGGCCAATCATGACGGCGCAGGCAAAGAGTCCGATCACGAGGTTTTCGGGGATCTCAGAGCCTTCACCCAGTTCGGGTCCGGACTTCGAGCGCTTCGACTTGAACACGCTGTCGGCCGAAACCGTGGTCCGATTGTAGACCCGGTTGTAGAGCGCCTTCTTCGGGTTGGTGAGGAAGCCGTAGCCGCGGGGCGCCTTAATCCCCATGCTGTGGCGGACGTAGCGCTTCCAGGATGTACGCGCTGAGATCCGCCCGCGAAGACTTGGCCGCCGAACACCGAAACGCACCGTCGTTCACTCCCGGAATTTCTCAAGGACAGGCGATGTCGCCTTAGATGCGCCCCGCGCGGATTGTGTAGTCGATCATCTTCTCGTTGGGCACGTCGATCAAACAGGTGTAGGCCGCGTTCTGCCACGCGCCGTAGCCGTTCTGAAACTTGGCTTTATCACCGCGGTATTCGACAATGCCCTTGTCCTTGTCCTTCCAGCGGAACTGCGGGAACGGCGTTCCGAAGAACCCGTCCGTCCACTCCATCTGGTATTCGGCGCTCCGCTCGATCGCTCGGCGGCAGTAGAGAAGCGCATAAAATTTCCCGCGCCCGGCGAAGCATTCAAGATCTTGACGGCATTCGGCGTCGCGCTGGACGCGCTCGCGCTTGTCCTCAGCTTCGAGTCGGGCTTTCTCCACGCGCGCGGCCTCATCCTTACGAAACTGCTCCGCGTCGGCCTGACGCTTTGCCTCCTCGATCTGGGCTTTGCGCGCCGCCGGGTCATCCAGCGCCATCGCGATGAACCCAGACAGCAGCCCCAAGCCAACTATGCCCGCAAAGGCATACCGAGCGAGCTTACGTGCCTCTTCTACGTCCACAACCGATCTCATGAACCGGAAGCGGTCGCGCGCGCCGCGCTGATCACCCTACGGTTGCATGAAGCTTAGCAGGGAGAACGATGCCCGCAACGAAAATCACTTGGCCTCGGTGATCATCCGCACGACGTGGCCGTTTCAGCGCAGGTGACGGCAGCGGTGCTGATCTCATGGCCTTCGAGATCAATGACAAGATCACGAAGCCGGACATCGAGTGGATGTCCTCGATCACCGACAAGGCCATGCAGGCACACGGGAAGATCGACATGCTGCTGATTATGCCGAACTACGAAGGCTCGGATCTTGGCGCGAAGTTCGACGGCTACGCGAACGAGGTGAAGGTCCGGTCGGTCGCCCACATCCGGAAGTATGTCGTGGTGGGCGCACCGACGTTCGCTCGCGCCATGATCAAGTCGTCGGGGACGGTCATCCTGGTTGAGACAAGGACATTCGATCTGGCTGAGGAGGAGCAGGCGTGGGCGTACCTCGCTGAGGCCGGACCGGCTGCCGCCTAATTTGACTGGGGAGTACGTCAGCAGCCACCCTGAGG
This sequence comes from Methylobacterium sp. NEAU K, assembly GCF_030700285.1. GTDB lineage: Bacteria > Pseudomonadota > Alphaproteobacteria > Rhizobiales > Beijerinckiaceae > Methylobacterium. Next base: position 19,068 of record NZ_JAUYZJ010000053.1, read on the forward strand.
AAGCCGCGCGCCCGCATCAGAGCGCGGCGAGTAGCTTCAACCGTATCGAGGCGATCAGAGGCACCTCCTGACGGCGAACAGATCGTTCGCGGTCGCTGTGTAGATCTCCTGCTGTGGGACACGCTTACCGACACTGATGATGATTGGGGCCGCGCTGAGGCCCAGGTTTTCGAGGGCGTCCTCTACCTCCGCGCGCGTGGCCCAGGCCCGCAGTTTGAAACATTCCTCAACACGGGTGACGACCTGCACAGGCCCACGGACCACAAGATGCTCGTGCTTCAGGAGACGGGTCGCGAGCGGATTGATCGGGACAGCCTCAGAATGGCCAAAGAAGCGCATCAAGCATTTCTGTTTGCACCAAACGACCGGCACCTCAAAATGGGCATTCAAGGATTGTTCTCCCGCGAAGCGACGGCCAATGTTATTCGGAACAATGAATACACCGCGCTCAAATTTACGCGCGTGCTTCCAGATCTTAATCTTCATGCTGCAATGACTTTCTGGCAATCGCCGGGCCCACCAATTGGGCTGCTTTCTCTTGATGCCAGATGCTGCTCGGGGAAGTCGAAATTATTCTTTTGATCAGAAAATGCGCCGTTGACCGTTCGAAGAGGCGAATGGGCCGAGCGTCCGGCTGAACTTTCCGGCACAAAGCCGGAGTGGATTGAGTACTCTGGGATCTCGCGGACGGCAAATGCGTCCGATGCATGCCTGAGCGCGCCTGCGGCGCGTTCGATAAGGAGCGGCGATGAGATGAGCCAGAGGCGATGGGCGAGTAGGTATGAGGTGTTGAGGGGGCGCCTCCGGCCATTGACATCTCGCCTTCAGGCCGAGCCGCGAGCGCAGAGCGGGTGGGGCGCAGACCCGGCCGTGATGGGCGAGGCGGCTAGAGATCCTGATGCGGCGCAATCTGCGCCGCCTTGGGATTGATCCCCGACATGATTGCCACCCGCTGTGACAGGGCGGGCCGCGCCCGCCGCTGTACGCGCTCGTCCTTGCGCGCGCGGGCGTAGCCCGCACCCGACAAGCACGGCGCGTTTTAAGAACAACCACTGCTTCGTGTAGGTCAATATTTCTTTTAATTACCACCTCGTGGATGAATTCACGTAAATTCGGTCCAGTAATTCTACACTGGTTCTCTAAGTATGCATCGGACTGAATTAATTTCGAGCGTCGCGAAATGTATAACGAGCGATTTTACGCTCATCCTACTCACCAGCGCCCCCGGCGGAGGCAAGACTGAGACGTTCATCAAGGAGTTGGCGACAACGACCGCCATCTACCTGTTCGTGCTCCCCCGGATCGACCTCATCAAGGAACAGGCTGCCCGGCTTAAGGATATGGCCGCAGCAGCAGGCCGGTCGCCGACGATCGTGCCGATCCACTCCCGTGTGCCGGGCGTGAAGCGCGGCGTCGTCCGCGCTCTGCGGGAAGCCATCGACAATGCCGTTGAGGCCCACACCGTGATCATCACCACACACGCAGCCGCGATGGAGTTGTATCCGGACGAGCTTCAGGGACTGAACGTGCGGTGGGACGAACTCCCCGAGGCTGCGACACCATCGGGAAGCATCGGCCTCGCGACCTCCTGGCCTGCGATGCGCGCGCGCTACGCACTGACCCCCGGCGACGAGCCCGGCTGGTTCCGTGTGAACCTTCGATCGGGTGCAGAGCCGATCAGTCTGGACCAGATTCGAGAAGATGTCGGTGGCGCCAAGCTCATCGAATTCCATCGCCTTGCGGGCTCGGGTAGCCGGGTGGTCGAGGTTGATGTTGCCGCTTGGGAGGATGCTGGCGTGCCAAAAGCGCCTCCTGTCAGGTGGAGGTCGGTCTGGTCTCTGGCTGCGCTCCGCCTCGCCGCCACCGTCAAGGTGGCCGCGGCCGGATACCCCGGCAGCCTCGCCGATCATGCCATGCGGCGTGCGGGCGGCGTGCGTGTCGAAGCCGTTCACGTAGGAGGCCCACGCACCGGCCAGCCGCAGATCCGGATCTACTATTACACCCAGCATCCTGGCTCGACAGGCTGGTGGGAGAAAAAGGAAGGCCGCTCCTGCCTCGTGGCGATCTCACGTCACCTGGAGGGCATTGGCTTCGATGGCTATTGGGCCTCGAATTACGACATCGTCCCATTCTTCACCTGCCGGATTGGTGGCGACGAGACCAGCCCGAAGCTGGCCGGAACCAACAGCCTGCGCCACCACACGTCATGCGCCCTGATCTACTCGGCCAAGGCTACGCCGGACGACGAAGCGATCATCAGGGCCCTCGGTCTCAACCGCGAGGACATCCAGGCGGCGCGCGAGGATGAGGACGTTTTCCAGTTCGCCTGCCGTGGCGCGATCCGAGATCCAAATTACTCAGGCGACTACGCCGTGTACCTGTACGACCACGGGCAGGCTGAGCGCCTGCGAAACCGGCTGATCGGCGCAGGCTACACCGACGTGGTCACTGAGCCGGTGGTGATGGCTGGTATCCTCGATGTCGTGCGCCCGCATCATTCCCGCGTTGGGAAGCGCATCTCGGCGACGGCCACCGAGACGGCAGCAAAGCGGGACGCGCGCCTGAAAGCGCAGGATGCTCAGCGGAAGCGTGACAGCCGAAGCGCCCTCAAAGAGGTCAAGATCGCGAATGGAACCTACAAGGGTCGGGGACGCCCGAAGGGCTCGTCGCAGCCTTCAACCTGACCGCAGCCAACCTTGCTGACGGTAGGGCAATCCAGCCCCACCGTGCCGCTAAATACTCCTGCTGCAAAGGAGACTGTCGATGCGAATCCGTGAACTCGTTGAAAGTTCTAAAAGTCCTGCCCGCGACCCCGCGGTGAACGAAGCGCAACTCACTGTCCACGCCGAGGACGAGTTCATCCTGCACGACCTGCTGCATACCCGCGGCGACGGCGAGATTGTCGAACGGCGGCCCCATTGCCTGGAAGGGCTCTCAACCGTCTACGTGCGCTGCGCCGACAACGACAGCGCGGGGGAGCTTATGGCGGCGTGGCTGCCTTACCTGCCGTATCTGCCACGCTTGCCTTCTGAGCTAATAGTCGAAAGACCGACCGCTCGCTCATGCCGAGTTCGGCCGCGATAGCCGTCTTCCGAACGCCTCGGTCAGCGAGCGCAAAAACCTGCTCGGCCTTCCGGCGCGCAGTCGGGGCGCGGCCTTTGTAGCGCCCTTCGAGCTTGGCCTTGGCCACGCCTTCCCGCTGACGCTCCAGCATCATCTCGCGCTCCCACTGGGCGATGCTGGCGAGAAGATTGAGCATCAACTTGCCGGTTGGATTGACGGTGTCGAGGCCGAGGTTGAGCACACGGAGTTCGATCCGCTTCGCTGCGAGGCGCGCTTGGATCCGGCAGAAATCAGGAACGCTCCGGGCAAGGCGCGAGAGATCGGTGACCGCGAGGGTATCGCCCTCACGCCCGAACTCGATTGCAGCCTCAAGCGCCGGGCGCGGCCCGACAGAACTCGTCTGCTCCACGAACAGCTTCTCGACCCCGGCAGCGGTGAGCGCGCGCTTCTGGGCGTCGAGCCCGGCCTCCTGTTCCAAGGTCGAGTTCTCGCGAGGCCGATGAGCATGCGCTTCCTGCTGCCAGATGGATCTCGGAAACTGGGGCATGACCCTGTTAAAGCTCAAAGATAAAGCTTGTGGCAGGGTAAAGCTCGGCTGACAGTCGAGCGCTAGGCGCCGCCACTAGAGCAGGGGCTTGTGTCATTAGCTTGCCGATATCTCCCGTCCGGCGAGGCCAGCCTGTAAATAGCCTTCGTCTTTAGGATGAAGCATCTGATCGGCACGTTGGATTAAAAATAATTTATATAGCGACGATGTTCATGCAAAACTCACGACGTTAGATCCGATCCAGCGCAATAGGAAAAGTTAATTCATCGACAAAAATAAAGCAAGTTTTGTTGAATGTACCGAGATACATCGGGGTGCTGAGACGCCGTCTTGATAGCTTCATCGCGATAATTTTCTACTGAGTGCCCCTCAATAAATTTAGAAAAAGCCATAGCGTCTAACCAAATGAGGAATGGGCGCAGATCGATGAGTCCTCTGTCGGTGTATGCCTCGCCGCTGAGGTCCCGCTGATCCCTGAAACTCTCGAAGCCCATCAGCGATGGTGGCACACGAGGAACAACATCCTCTGCTCGGCGAGCAGCAAAAGGCTGGGCTATAAAATCACCAGCAAACCGCCATGCCGTTCGTGGCGCTCCGAAGATGTAGCTGTCGCCGTCTATTGGCGAGCCCTCAGCGACGGTTGATCTCGCTTGATGTAAAATGGCGGCGATAGCACCTCCGAGAGAATGACCAGCGTAGATGATCTTATCCACTCGTGCGCGCCTTGTACTGATTTCTTGCCTTAGAACATCAACGAGTGCCTCCGCTTCAGAAAGAAAGCCCCCGTGAAAATATGTAGGCAGATCTAAAATTTTGCTTGCGCGCGGCCAACAAGACAAATTGATAAGCCAATCATATGCTCCCACTGTCCCCCTTACTCCGACGAAAAGTTCTGAGTTTGCTAATAGGCCCAACGCAACGAAATTTTTAGTTCGAACTATGATAGGGTCCGGGAAATCCATCGCGCGGAGTATAGAAAAAATATCGATCGACAGGTCATTTCGCATTATAAGCTGAAATGTGAACGACGGTATGATTGTTGCGCGACTGACATTTCGACGCTCTTCTTCGTCAATAACGCAGTAAGATAGATGTGAGACGATCGCTGCGGCAGCAGATCTTACGACGGAATGCTCATGATACGGATGTCGGCGAGATTGATTGGCGAAAAGATAGAGAGGACGACCTAAATTCCAAAGCCACTCTTCATCGGCAGTTCTGATCAGCATGAATACAGTCTCCGACAGCTTGAAAGGCTGCTAAAACATTGCCCCGTCATGCACAATCTTCTAACCAAGGTATGTGACGTTTCCACCCAGTGCTGTCGAAACCGTTTTGGGCTGTAAGGCGGTTGGCTCTGATTGGAGGATAGCAAAGTCCCCGGCATGGTTCTAGGGTGTGAACCGAACCAAGCTGTTGCCGGGTTTGCCAGTTTGTGATTCCAGGCGACTGTTTTGCAGCCTGGAGGTGGCGATGGCGGACCTGTTCTGGCTCTCCGATGAGCAGTGGGCGGTGATCGAGCCGTTCATGCCCAGAGACCAGCCCGGCCCCGAGCGCAAGGACGACCGGCAGATCATCTCCGGCATCCTGCACGTGCTCACATCGGGATGCCGCTGGCGTGATTGTCCGGCGGAGTATGGGCCGCGCACCACCGTCTACAACCGGTTCAACAGATGGTCGCGGCGCGGCTTCTGGAAGGCCATGTTGGCGGACCTGGCCAAGGCCGGGTGGGCGGGCGATGCGGCCGCCCTCGATAGCACCTATGTGCGGGCCCACCGCTCGGCCCACGGCGGCAAAGGGGGGCGCGGACACAGGCCATCGGCCCGTCGCGCGGCGGCCAGACGACCAAGATCCACGCGCTCACCGATGTCCTCGGCCGCCCCGGCGTCCTCTTGCTGACGCCCGGCAACGCCAGCGACGTGACGACCGCGCCTGCGGTGCTGGCCGAAGCGCCTGGCCGGATCCGGCGGCTGGCTGCCGACAAGGGCTACGATGCCGATTGGCTGCGCACCGATCTGCGGGCGCAGGGCATCACGCCGGTCATCCCGGGCAAGCGCAGTCGCAAACGACGCATCCGCCACGACAAGCGGCGCTATCGGGAGCGCTGGCGCATCGAGGCGACCTTCAACCGCCTCAAGGACTTCCGCCGCGTCGCGACCCGATATGACAAGCTCGCCCGCAACTATGCCTCAGCCGTCGCCCTCGCCGCCGTCATCGCTTTCTGGTGCTGATCGAGTCCAGACCCTA
>NZ_JAUYZJ010000054.1:0-22500 GCF_030700285.1 Methylobacterium sp. NEAU K
CTCAGAATCTGTATGTGAAGGCGCCCTTTGCGGCGTGGTCCTGGGCTCTGGCGCCGATCTGTCCGGTGTAGGACAGGCCGACGGTCGCGGCCGGGCTGAGCATCACCGCCAGCCCGGCCTCGGCCACGAGTGCGTCGCGGTCGATCGGCAGGCCCGCGCTCACGAACCGGGCGCCGGTGCCGCGGAACGCCAGCCCGGCGCTCGGCACGACGTCGCCGAACGTGCGCCGGTAGCCCGCCAGGCCGTGCACGAACACCGGCAGCGCCGCCTCCGGATCCAGCCCCGCCTCCGCGCGCAGGCCCGCGGTGGCGGTCGGCAGCAGGCTGCCGCGCGCCGCCCCCGCCAGCGCCGCCGCCCCGCCCTGCTCGGCGAAGCGGTCGCGCCCGAGCGCCACCACGCCGGTGCCGGCGAACGGTTCCAGCCCCCACCCGGACCCGAGCGCGATCCGGTAGCCGGCCTCGCCGAAGCCCTGGACGCTGCGTCCTTGGGTGCGGGCCGTGGGGGTATCGGTCAGCCCCGGGAACGCCACCACCCGGCGCAGCCGCGCCGGCTCGTCGGCCGCCAGCGCCCCGAACCGCACGACCGCCGGGCCCGCCTCCAGACTGCCGTACAGGCCGCCGAACGTGCTTGCGATCGTGCCGGTCTGGACCTGGCCGGGGCTGGCCAGGCTGGTCTCCAGGTGGCCGCCGACCACGCCGAGCCGCAGGCCACCGACCCGCCCGTCCAGGCGCGTGTCCAGGCGCGTATCCAGGCCCATGACGAAGCCGGCGCTCTGGCGCGACAGACCGGCGGCGTTGCCGTCGGCGCGGGCATGGCCGAGGCTGCCCAGCCCCTGGCCCCACAGGCCGGCGACCCGCGGGTCGAACACCCGCGCGGGCACGTCGCCCGGCTCCGGCGGCGGCCCGGGCCGGTCGGCCGCGTAGGCCGCCGGCAGGGTGCCGTAATCCCGCGCCTCCGGGGCCGCGCCCCGGCGCAGCCGGTCGAGCACCGCCTCGCGCACCAGGCCGGCGGTGGCGAACGCGGTCGAGGCCAGGCTGGCATGACCGTCGCCGGCCATCCCCGCGAAGGCGTTCCGGGCCTGGGGCGCCGACAGGGTCGCGACCGCGTCGTACAGGGCCGAGCCCACCGCCCCGGCCTGCACGGCGGCGGCCGCCGCGCGCTGGTTGCGGGTCCGGGCCACGGCGGCGAAGTCGAGGTCGTTGCGCGCCAGCGTCAGGGTCACGGCCCCGGGCTCGTAGCCCAGGAATGGGGTCAGGAACGCGAAGGTGCTCGACACCCCGGCGAACCGGCCCTGGATGCCGCCGGCGGCGGTCAGGATGGTGTAGCGGGTGCGCGGGGCGTAGGCGCCGGCGCCGGCCACCGCCTCGACGCGGGCGCCCGCCACCGTGGCGGTGCCGCCGACCGCGACCCGGTCGGCCTGGCCGTCGGCGGTGGCGTCGACCCGGTAGACCGAGCCCGGCGCCAGGGTGAGGGTCCCGGCGACGCTGATCCGGCCGAGGGCACTGGATCCGGCGCCCGGGGCGGCGCCGGGGCTGAGCACGCTGCCGGCGCCGAGGCTGAGGCTGCCGAACCAGCCGTCGCCGGTGAGCCGGCTGCCGGCGCCGAAGCTGAGGGCGGCGTTGGGCAGGGCGCCGGTGACGGCGAGCTCGCCGCCCTGCACGCTGACCGGCCCCGAGAAGCTGTTGAGGCCGGCGAGCGTCAGGGTGCCGGCGCCGACCTTGGTCAGGCTGGTGGCGCTGGAGCCGTCGACGATCTGGCCGGCGTAGAGGGTCGAGCTGTCGTCGGTGCCGACCGTGAGCCGGCCGTTGCCGAGCGTCGCGGCGGCGGCGGTGCCGGTCAGCGAGCCGACCGTCAGGGCGGTGCCGCCGAGGTCGAACGCGCCGTCGTTGCTCAGGCGGGCGATGCCGGTGGTGGCGCCGGTGAGCGCGATGACGCCGCCCGGGGCGTTGCTCACCGGCCCGGCCAGCACGCCCGAGGCCTGGACGAAGCCGGTATTGGCCAGCCCGCCGGAGAGGGTGCCGGTGGTGACCAGGATGCCGGCATTGGCGAGCGGGGCGGAGACGGTGGTGAAGGTCCCGGTGTTGATCAGGGTCCCGCCCGGGGCGTTGACGGCGTCGGCGGTGTAGCGGCCGGCATTGATCAGGCGGCCGGTGTTGAGCAGGTCGTCGACGACGCTGGCTTGCGCCGCGACGGTGAGCAGGCCGGCATTGGCGATGCTGCCGGCGACGAGGCTGCCGCCATCCGTGACCGCGACGGTGCCGGCGTTGCCGAGCGCCCCGGCGAGGCGGTAGCGCCCGGCGATGGTCAGGCTGGCGTTGGCGGCGTTCGTGAGGCCGGCATCGCCGGTGACCGGCCCGGTGACGGCGAGCTGCCCGGCGTTGCGGACGGCGCCGTTGAGGGCGCCGGCGGTGGCGGTGAGGGATCCGGTGTTGGTCAGCCCGCCCGCGATCGTGCCGCTGGTGGTGGCGGTGCCGGCATTGGTCAGGCCGCCGGCGAGCGTCCCGGCGTTGGTCAGCGTCGTGCCCGCCAGGGTGACCACCGGCGAGACCAGGCTGGCGGTGGCGGTGAGGCTGAGGCCGCCGGCGGCGACGGTGGTCAGGCCGGTGAAGCCGTGGGCGGCGGTGAGGGTGAGGGTGCCGGGGCCGCGCTGGACCAGGTCGCCGGTGCCCGAGACGATGCCGGTGAAGGTGGTGTCGTCGGCGCGGTTGAACGCCAGGGTGCCGGCATCGGCGACGTCGCCGACGAGGCTGCCGGCGGTGCCGCCGGCGCCGACCTGGAGGGTTCCGGCCGCGATGGTCGTGCCGCCCGCGTAGGTGTTGGCGCCGGTCAGCGTGAGGGTGCCGATGCCGGCCTTGGTCAGGCCGCCGCTGCCGTCGAGGGTTCCGGCGAAGGTCGTGGAGGAGCCGTCGCCGCCGGCGGTGAGGCGGGCGGATCCGAGGGCGACGCGGCCCTGTCCGGCCAGCGATCCGACGGTCTCGCTGTCGGCGAGCGCCAGGGTCGCGCCGGCGCCGACCAGGACGGCGCTGCGATCGCCGATGGCGTTGCCGCCGCTGGCCTGGAGGATGCCGGCGGCCACCAGGGTGGGGCCGGCATAGCTGTTGGTTCCGGAGAGCGCGAGGGTGCCGGCGCCGAGCTTGGCCAGGCCACCGGGGCCCGAGAGCGACTGGGCCAGGGTGAAGGTGTTGGCCGGGTCGGCGATGTCGAGGCCGCCGCCGCCATCGGCCCAGGTGATCGGGCGTGGCGTGGCGGTGAAGCCGGTTCCGGTGACCTGCAGGATGCCGCCGTCGAAGGTGAGCGGAGCGGAGCCGGCGCCGAGGCTCGCGTCGCGCGCCACCGACAGGATGCCGCCCGCCAAGGTGGTGCCGCCGGAATAGGTGTTGGTGCCCGTCAGCGTCAGCGTGCCGCCGCCCAGCTTGATCAGGCTGCCCCGGATCGGGATCGAGGCGAAGGAGGCGAGGCGGGTCTCCTTGACTGCCACATAGTGCGGCCACAGCTCGCTTGCAGCTGCCTGGGCTTGCGCGATGCTCGCCGAGTCGAGGGCTGAGATCTGCTGATCCAGAGTGCGGATTGCATACGGCCTGTATGCATCATCGGAAATATAGCCCCAGTAAGGGTTTTCCGACGTTAGCTTTGTAAGTATTGAACTCACGATCAGGTTCTGATCGGCTTCACGCCAAGCAGCCTCCACGGCTGCCCGATAAGCGCTGGAGTTCAGGCCGGTCAGGAGCTTGTTCAATACGTCCCCGACGATCCCACTGGCTTCTTGGGTTCCGGCGGCGGTGAGTTGCCGGGCCTGCGCAGCCTTGAGGGTCGGCCATGCCCCGGCTTCGGCGTCGTTCTCCTGCTTGCGCTGGACGAGGGCATCCTCGGAAATGTCGTTGGACCAGGTATCCTTCGTGCCGGCGGGGAGGTTTGCGGCGACGGGCCCGAGGAACTGCCCGGGTCCCTTCATGGCCTTGTTGAGGTCGATCACGCCCCAGCCCCAGACGGCGTTCGGGGCGTTGGGGTTGGCGTCCGGAACGCCGTCGACCGCGTTGCGGTGGTAGGCGGTGGTGAGCAGGACGTCGCGGGCCTGCTCGTTGGTCATGTACGGATAGCGCTGCATGATCACGGCCAGCGCGCCCGTGGCATGCGGCGCGGCCATGGAGGTGCCGCTGATCGTCGTGTAGCCAGTCTGTCGGTTCGGATCGACGCCCCACTCTGGAGGATTCCAGGGAGCGCCCGGCGTGTATTGCGGGACTGTGCTAAAGATATTACTTCCTGGTGCCACTACGTACCAGTACTTGTCGACACCGGCTTTATCCGAATAGCCCGCTATAGCTAAGCTTTCGGGTCTATAATCGTTCTGTTTCGTTTGCTCGCCGGCCCCGACGGCGAGCCAGCGGCTCTCCAGATCCAGCCTGAAATACGGAAGGGAGGCCCGGATATCAGAGTTCCTGAAGGCGGTGTTTCCTGCAATGACGACTTGAATGACGCCATATTTCTGCGTCACTTCATCCATCGCGTCGAGAAGAGTTTTCTTCCCGGAGAAGGTCGCGTATGCGCCGACGAGTCCGGCAGTCGTATTGTAATTGTCCTGCAGGGGTGGGTCGCCCCAGGACGTGTTGATGGCTCGGGCGCCCGTCAGGGCGAGGGTCTCGTAAGTGTTCTTGAAATAGCTATAATCGATGTTTGAGCCGTGTCTCGAGAAGTCGATGCTTTTGGTATTGGCGACATAGACGTTGGCATCGAAGGCGACGCCGTGCATGCCGACGCCGTCGCGGGAAGCCGCGATCGTCCCACTTACATGCGTGCCGTGTGGGTCATTGTATTCGGGATCGTACGTGCCCGGAACATCATAGGCTTGGCCTTTCGTGAACAGGCTCCAGCTTGGGGAGCCGGATTCCGGATTTCCGGAACTGTCCATGAGGTAGAACCCGTCGGATCCAAAAGTCCCCGTCAGCGTGACCGGCTTGACGCGTCCGTCGGCGAATTCCGGGTGCGCACGGTCGATGCCGGAATCGACCACCCCGACGATGATGCCCAGGCCGGTGTAGCCGGCCGCATAGGCATCGGCGGCGCGTATCGCTTCCAAGCCCCAATCGGCTTGGTATTCCGGTGTGCGCCAAGTCGCGGGGTCGCTGCTGGCCAGGCTCTGTGCGATCGCGTGATGCGAGACCGACGCGCCAAAGGCCGCCAGCCCAAGGGTCGATCGGCGCAGTGCGGTCGCGATCAATCGGCGAAGATTGAGTCTGCGCTGTGGAATGCTGTCGATGTACGGCTGTATATCCATCTTCAACCGATCGATCTCTCTCAGGGATGGAAAAACGCCATCCTATTCCGCATAAATTCGCCGTTAACATTGGCCTGCTTCAGTCGAAAGTTGAAGCGTCACAGATTATGGATCGAAAAATACATCGCGCAAGTGAGGGATGCGTTTCGTAAATACTGGGAATGGCCACTTTTATTCGTGACTGGAAAGCAATAAAGATCGCAGCCTGCTGCGGGGTGAGTCCGAAGTTGTGGTCGGCTACATTTCAAGCTGGCACGGTATTTGCTTGTCTTCGTTGAAGGCGTATGAGTCGATGGCTCTGCCGTCAGCGTTGGAGAAGGTGTTTCCGCAAGATCTGTGATCGAAATGTCACGCCGCAGCATTCCGGCTGGCCGATGGAACGTTTGCGCGTGTCGGAGAAGCGCGACGGCTGACGCCGCCGAACGGCGGCATGAGACACTCAGCGGTGACGTCGAGTCAGTTACAGCGTCAGCGCCATGCGAGCCGGTCCTGCGCCGGGTGCTCGGCATTTGATTCCGCGGTGTGGTGGTACGGTTGACCATCCTGCTGCGAGGGATGCGCTATGGGCTAGGTTCTTCCCGACAGCGCCCGCACGACGGAGCTGCGACCGCTAAAACTACGCTCGCCTCGAAGCCGCCAGTGGCTTCCAGGACGACGAGGGCAACCGGGAGGCTACTGAAGCGGCGCGCGAGGGCCTCCAGCTCCTTCGCGTCCCGAGGGACATGAAAGGCCTCGTCCGACGGTCTGAGATGAACGTCGAGGCGGTCCTTGGACACGTCGATTTCGACGAAGATGGTACGTGGTTCGTCCATGACCCTACCCTGCAAATGCGGGCTCGGGCCTGAGAGGCTGTCCGGGTTCGGGACGGTGGAGGTGAGGGCCGCACCATGCTCTGCCGCGGGCTTGCAAGCCCAAGGCGAACGCGGGCTGACCCTCACCGTGTAGCCTCGCTGGCTTCGCGCCAGCGGGCAACTCAGAGATACAAGGCGATCCGTCGCTCAATCGAGCCACGTCAAGAGAATGTGTGCGGGGCGGGCGAACGCGGCCGGCCCGGGCGCAACCCCGGTGGATCGGGCTCGGCGGCGATGCGCCCGGTCCGTGCGGGCCGTCATCGAGGCTGGAGGCAGGCGGTCGCCGGCCGATCAGGGCCGGTCCGATTGTGCGCAACCGGGCAAAAGGCTCGGCCGCGCGCCCGATGCCGGCTTGGTGGGCAGATGATGCGCGCCGGTGGGGCCTGCGCCCTACGCGCCGGGCTGGTCGTCGGACCCCGTGCCCAGCGCCCGCTGCACCATCACGCTGTCCGACCACTGGCCGTACTTGAACCCCACAGCCTTCAGGTAGCCGACGCGAGTGAACCCGCAGGTCTCGTGGAGGCGCAGGGAGGCCGCGTTCTGCGCGTCGATGTAGCCGATCATCTGCCGGTAGCCGCCCGCCGCGCAGGCTTCGATCAGCGCCGGCAGGAGGCGGCGCCCGATCCCCGCGTGCAGATGGTCGGGATGCACGTAGATCGAGTGCTTGAGGGTGTAGCGATAGGCCGGGCGCTTCCGGAACGGCACCGCGTAGGCGTAGCCCGCCACTTGGCCGCCGCGCTCGGCGACGAGGTGCGGCAGGCGCTTCTTGCGCATGGTCTTGCGCCGACGCCTCAGGTCGTCGGGGAGCAGCCGCTCTTCCTCGAAGGCGCCGACATCGCCGACGCCCTTGCTGATGTGGTGCTGGTAAATCGCCACCATCACCTCGACATCCGCGTCCGAGGAGGGGCGGATGACGATGTCCGGGCAGGGCCGCGCCGGGACCGGGCCGCCCTCTTCGAGCGCGATCTCCATCAGGCGCCGTCCCGCACGACATAGGTGTGAAAGCGGATCCGCCCGTCCGGATCGACCTCGCGGTAGACCCCCTGGATCTCGGCCTCGAAGCCCGGGAACAGGTTGGCGGAAGCCTCGAACATCTTGAAATAGTCGAGCATGGGCTTGGCGCGCGCGTCCAGGCGTTCCCCCGGCAGCACCGTGCCGATGCCCGGAGGGTAGACCAGCATCAGGGTCGTGGCGATGCGCCCCTCGGCCTCGGCGATCGGCACGTAGTCGACCTTGTTGCGGGTCAGCATCTGGGCGGCCCGCTTGGGCGCCATCACCATCTCGGGCAGGTGCTCCGGGGCGAATTGCCGGCGCTGGAGCGCGGAGGTCCCGGCCTCCCGGTGGAAGGCATGGAGTTCGGCGCAGAGATCGCGCAGGCGCACGCCCCGGTAGCGGTTCGGCCGGCGCGCCACGAATTCCGGCATGGCCTCCTCCAGCGGGACATTGTCGTCGTGGAGCCGCTTGAAGGCGACGAGGCCGGAGATCAGGGTCCCGGCCTTGGACGATTCGACGCCGGGCGTCAGCAGGAAGAGCAGCGAGTTCAGGTCGTTCTTCTCGGCCACGATCCGGTTCTCGCGCAGGTATTGCGCGACGATCGGCGCCGGCACGCCGTGGGCCGCGTAGGCCCCGGTCTGCCGGTCGAAGCCCGGGGTGAGCACCGTGAGCTTGTTCGGGTCGGTGATCGCGTAGCCCGGCGCGACGTGGCTGAAGCCGTGCCACTCCGCCCCCGGGGCGAGTTCCCAGTAGCGCGGCTCGGCCGCGAGGGCGTCGGTGGGCACGCGCTCCCATGCGATCTCGGCGCCGTCCGGGCCGGTCACGCGGTCGGGCACGAACGGGTCGAAGAACCAGCGCCGCAGCGGGTCGGCCTCGTTCTCCTCGAATTCCCGCCGGATCGCCCGGACCTTCTTGCGCCACTCGATCCCGAGCCGGATCGTGTCGTCCCACAGGATCATGCCCGAGCGGCCCTTCATCATCTGGGCGCCGACATCGAGGGAGGCGAATAGGGGATAGAACGGCGAGGTCGAGGCGTGGACGAGGAAGCTCTCGTTCAGGCGCTTGTGCTCGACGCGTCGGGTCTGGCCGCGGATATGGCCGTCCCGGGTGTGGATCTGCGAGGCCTGGGAGAAGCTCGCGAGCTGCTTGTGGGTCGATTGTGTGGCGACGATGCCGGGCGCGGTCTCGTCGAGACCGGTGAGCCCCATGGCGAAGCGGCGGACGTAGAGCGGGTGGAACTTCATGAAGCCCGCCCAGGCCTCGTCGAACAGGATGTAGTCGCAGAGGTGGCCGATCTTCTCCAGGATGACCTGCGCGTCGTAGATCGTGCCGTCGTAGGTGCACTGCTCGATCACCGCCACCCGGAACGGCCGCTCCCGGCGCCACGCCTCCGGATCGGTCACCAGCGGGTTCCGGCGGATTTTTTCCCGGATCCGCGTCTCATCGAGGGCCTCGTGGTAGATCGGGCCGATCAGCCCGTAGGCGTTGCGGTCCGTCTCCAGAAAGATCGGGATGCCGCCGCCCAGGAACAGCGCCCCGTGATGGGCGGCCTTGTGGTTGTTGCGGTCGAACAGCACGAGATCGTCCTCGGCCACCAGCGAGGACAGCACGATCTTGTTGGAGGCCGAGGTACCGTTGAGGACGAAATAGGTCTTCTCCGCCCCGAAGATCCGCGCGGCCTCCTTCTGGGCCTTGAGCGCCGGCCCCTCGTGGGTCAGCAGGTCGCCGAGGTCGAGCACCGAATTGTCGAGGTCGTCCCGGAAGATCGCCTCGCCGAGATGCTCGACGAAGATCCGGCCGATCGGCGAGCGATTGTAGAAGATGCCGCCGTTATGCCCCGGGCAGGTCCAGAGCTGGTTGCCCTTCTCAGCGTAATCCACGAGCGCGCCGAAGAACGGCGTCTTCAGCGTTTCGGCATATTGCGTCACCCGGCTGACGAGGCCGCGGGCGATGTATTCGGGCGTCTCCTCGGCCAGGAAGATGTAGCCGTCGATGAAGTCCAGGAGCTCGACCGGGATGTCCTCCAGCCGCTTGCGGCGGACCATGATGACGATCGGCATCTCCAGGCCGCGCTTGCGCATCATGTCGATGAGCGCGGCGGCCTTGCCGTCGAGGCCGCGCTTGCCCCAGTCGACCACCATGCAGCCGATGGCGGCGTCGGTCTGCACGGCGATGGCCGCGTCCTCGACGCGCCGGGCCCGCACCACCTCGAAGCCGCGATGCTCCACCGCCGCCACGATCTGAGCGACGCGCGCGCCCTCCAGGTCGTCCGGATCGAAGGCCGGGGCGCACATCAGGACCGTGAATCGACGGTGGAAGTCCATGGGGCCTCTCGTGCCTCGGAAGTGAGGGAGTGCCTTTCTGGCCGGACTGCGACGTTTGGATGACGCGGTGTCGCGCGTGGGGCCAGTTCCGGTGTCCGGTGCGGATCCGAGGCGTGTCCGGAGAACCCAAGGGCTCCAGTCCGCTTCGTGGTGCAAGGTGGTGCAAGCTTCCGCCTACAACGAGGATACGGCGCGACGGTTTCCCGCCGGGCGCCTGCCTGTCGAACCCCTACGCGCCGTAGCTCGTGCCCTCCGTCATCGGGGCTCGGCGACCGCTACGCTCTCGACCCTCGACGAGCCCATCCTGTTGACGCCGGGCCTGCGTCGGCCGCGGGTCGGCCTGATGGTGCGGCCGTGGGAGGCCGTCTCGCTCTACGGCGACTCCGTCGAGGGCCCGAGCCGCGGCCCGGTCCGATGTTTCACGGGAAACAAAATCGTAACGCCGGCTGGCCGCGCGGCACCGTCGCCCTGTGTCCCGGATGCTGTCGCCTTGCCGCCCGCCGCGGGTTAGCACCGCCCCGGCATGATGGCATCGAAGACGACATCGACCTGGCGCGATCTGAAGAACGATAAGGCCAGGGCTCGTCTTGAACGGGCCCTGCCGCCGATCTTTCCCGCCCCGGTCCTGCACCACGCCCTCACGCGCCCCCTGATCCCGCCTACGCCGCGCTTGGCGGTCGAGAGCTACTGGCGGAACCATATCCTACGGGCGGACCGGCTCGCGCGGGCCCTGGCGGCCCGCTCGGGTTCGCCGGAGGGCTGGACCTGGCAGCTCGGCGAGGGTGGCCCCAACGGCCGCGCGGCAAGCTTCCGGATGCCGCCGGCCCCGTTTCGCGAGCCGGCCTTCGCGCGCGGCCGCGGCGCCTGCTGCATCTGCGGCCAGCCGGTCTACCGGTTCGGCTGGCACCACGACCTCTGGGGCCGCGGCGTGCCGAACGGCAATGCCGGCTGGCACGCCGCCTGTGTCGCGGCCTGGAAGTTCTGGATCGCGCCGCACGCGCAGGTGCGCGCGCTGAAGCTCCGCCAGCGGCATCGGTGCGCGACCTCCGGCAAGCGGCTGCTGCGCACCGCCGAGGTCGATCATGCGCTGCCGCTCTACCGGGTCTGGCGCGAGCACCGCGCGATGCCCTGGCCGAGCCTGCTCGCCTTCTGGGGCGCGCCGAACCTGCAGGTCGTCAACCGGGCCGTCCATGTGCTGAAATGCCGGGACGAGGCGGGCGAGCGCTCCCAGTCGCTGCGCGAGGCACGCTTGAGCGCGATCGAGGAGGACTGAGCGCTGCCGGCCCGGACGGTTCCGCCCGGCCAGCTCCGCTCAGGCGCCGGCGACCGCCTCCAGGGCCCGGGCCAGGTCCGCCAGGAGGTCGTCCTCGGCTTCGAGACCGATCGACAGGCGCAGCAGCCCGTCCGTGATACCCGCGATGGTGCGCGCCTCGGGGTCCATCGCGGCGTGCGTCATGGTCGGCGGGTGCGCGATCAGGCTCTCGACCCCGCCCAGCGACTCGGCCAGGGTGAAGACCTGCAGCGCCCCCACCAGGGTGCGCACCGCCGCCCGCCCGCCTGACAGCTCGAAGCTCAGCATGGCGCCGAAGCCCGCCTGCTGCGCCCTGGCGATGGCGTGCCCCGGATGGGTCGGCAGGCCCGGATAGTGGACGCGGCTCACGGCCGGGTGTGCCTCCAGGAAGGCCGCAAGCCGGCCGGCGGTCTGCTGCTGGCGCTCCACCCGCACGAACAGGGTGCGCACGCCCCGGAGCGTCAGGTAGGCGTCGAGGGGCGAGCCCGTGACCCCGATCGTGTTCGCCCAGGCGGCGAGCTCCTCGCCCAAAGCCGCATCGGCGGCGATTACAGCGCCGCCGATCACGTCGGAATGGCCGTTGAGGAACTTGGTGGTGGAGTGGACGACGAGATCCGCCCCGAGGGCAATCGGCTGCTGCAGCGCGGGCGATAGGAAGGTGTTGTCGACCACCGAGAGCGCGCCGACCGTCCTGGCGCCGGCGGTCACGTGGCGGATGTCCACCACGCGCATCAGCGGATTGCTCGGAGTCTCGACGAGCACGACCTTGGGAACCTGCGCGAGCGCCGCCGCCAGGGCCGTCTCGTCCGTCTGGTCGACGAAGCTGACGCGGTAGTGCCCCCGGGCGGCGCGGAGGCTGAGCAGGCGGTGCGTCCCGCCGTAGCAATCGTGCGGCGCCACCAGGAGATCTCCCGGGCGCAGGCTCGACAGGGCGAGGTCGAGGGCCGCCATGCCGCTGGCGACCATGACGGCTCGGGCACCGCCCTCAAGCTTGGCGATCGTGTCGGCCAGCTGGTCGCGCGTCGGGTTGCCCAGTCGTGAATAGTCGTAGGGGCCGGCCTGCTCGAAGGCGGGAAACTTGAAGGTGGTCGACAGGTGGATCGGCGCGATGACGGCCCCGAACGCCGTGTCCTGGGCCACGCCGTTGGTCGCCGCGATCGTGCGCGCCGCTCGTCCCTCTGACATCGGCTTTCTCTCCGTCCATCGGGGCCAAGCCCGTCAAGGAGCTGGCCGCGCGGACGTTCTTTATGGAGAACGTATCGGTCTTTCAAGAGAACGAAGGGCGCGGTTCAGTGGATCGTCGCCTCTCGGGTCGTCGGGCCTGCCCCGGACACCGGCCACGCCGATCAGGCGGCGAGGCTGTCCGAACCGCCGCTTGGACGAGCCCCATCCCGCAACGGGGCCGCGCCTTGGGCTGCCTGGTGGAGGCCATCGGCTTCCTGAGCCATGGCCCGTGCGAGGAGCCGCGCCCGCCCGGCCCAGAGATCCCGTTCGGCCCGCATGGCGTCGAGCCGGTCCGCGCCCGAGGCCAGCGCGACCTGCAGGGCGTCGATCTCGGCCCGGAGCTCGGTGGTGCGTTGCCGCTCGCTGGCCAAAGCCGCCTTGAGCACGCAGAGGGCCGCGTCGGTGGCCCTATTGGACGAACGGGACATGTCCTTGCGACTCTCGGGCCCCGGCTCCCGGCTGTCGAGGGTCCTAGCCGGCTGCGCCCTTGCAGCCGGCGCCGCGGCGGCATCCGGCCGAAGCCGAGCGATCTCCGCGCGCACCTGCTCGACATCGAGCCCGACCGCTTCGCGTGCTTCGGCCACCGGAGAAGCGGCTTCGGCGGATAGGAGGCCCTCTTCCTCCAGAACGAGGCCGTGCAGCATGGCGAAGACGCTGTCGCCATCGAGACGCGCCGGATCGAAGCCGCTCTCGGCCGCGAGGCCGCTGAACCGGGCCTGCCCGCGGGAGGACTGACCCACGAACGCCATGGACCAGTTCGCAAAGCCCCGACACTCCGTCGGTCCGCATTGCAGCACCGTCACGTCGCTGTGGCGGGGATCGCGCTGAATCCGCTCGAACGTCGCCTCGACGCCGCGACGCGGGCCTTCGAGCACCTGGGCGAAGGCGCCGGTGTTGAACATCAGTGCGCCCGTCACGCTCACATCCGCGTTGTTCCGTCGGGACGCGTCCAGGATCTGCCGGACGGCCGAAGTGATTTCGGCCTCCGATCCCTGGAGCAGGTTCTTGCTGGCGTAGACGAGGCGGTAAAGGTCGCTCATGGAAGTGCGTCCGAGAGGGAAGGGAGATCAGACCTGCGACGGGTAGCTGGCGAAGATCTGGACGAGATCTTCGGTCGGGACAGGCTTGCTGATGAGGTAGCCCTGGACATCGGTGCAGCCCTCTAGGCGGATGCGCTGCATCTGCTCCACCGTCTCGACGCCCTCCGCGACCGTGCTCATGCCCAGGCTCTTGCCGAGGCCAGCGATGGCCCGGATGATCGCCTCGCCGTCGGGCTTGGTCGACAGGTCCTTCACGAAGGAGCGGTCAATCTTGATCTTGTCGAATGGGAACGAGCGCAGATAGCTGAGCGACGAGTAGCCCGTGCCGAAATCGTCCATCGAGACGCGCACGCCGAGCTCGCGGAGCCGATGCAGGGTCTGCAGGGTCTTCTCGTTCTCCTGCAGGAGCACGCCCTCGGTGATTTCCACCTCCAGCCGGCGCGCGGGCAGCCCCGAGCTTGCCAGGGCCGAAATGATCGTCTCAACCAGCCGGTCGCTCTTAAATTGCGCGGGCGAGACGTTCACCGCCACCGACATCTGTGCAGGCCATGTCATCGCATCGCGGCAGGCTTGGCGGATGACCCATTCCCCGATCGGTACGATCAGGCCGATCTCCTCGGCCAGCGGGATGAAGTCGAGGGGCGACACCAATCCGCGTTCGGGATGCGTCCACCGGATCAGGGCCTCGCATCCGATCACCCTGTCGGTCTCGAGCTGCAGCTGCGGCTGGTAGTGCAATTTGAACTCGCGGCGCGCCAGCGCCTGACGCATGTCCAGTTCGAGCTTCCGGCGCACCTGCATGCGCGCGTCCATCTCCGACTCGAAGAAGCGATACGTGCCGCGCCCGTCGAGCTTGGCCCGGTAGAGGGCGAGGTCGGCGTTCTTGAGGAGCTTGTCGGCATCCGCCCCGTCCTCGGGGGCAAGGGCCACGCCGACGCTCGCGCCGATCGTCAGGAGATGGCCCTCGACCATGTAGGTCCGGCCGATCAAGTCGACGATGCGGCGGGCCAGGGCCTGCGTACCCGCGGCATCTCGGACGCCGGCCTGGAGAATGACGAACTCGTCGCCGCCGATCCGCGCCACGGTGTCGGTGGGGCGGACCGTCGAGCGGAGCCGGTCTGCCACCTTCTCCAGCAGCGCATCCCCGATCGGGTGTCCGAGGGTGTCGTTGACCGGCTTGAACCGGTCGAGATCGATCAACAGCAGCGCGCAGGCCTCGCCGGTGCGCTGCAGGCGTGCCAACGCCTCGGCGAGGCGCTCGCGCAGGAGGAGGCGATTGGGTAGGCCGGTCAGGGGATCGAGGCGCGCCATCTCGTCGGCGCGGGCCTCGATCGCCCTCCGCCGGCTGACGTCTTCGAGAATGACGGCCCAGGTCCCGCCCGCCGCGGGGTGGAGTTCAACCTGGACCGTGTGGTCCTGGCGCGTCAGCTCGAACGTGACCGGCTGCTGCTCGATGAGCGCGGTGCGTACGGACTGCAGGACCGCACCCCGGAACTGCGCCGTCCCGGCCCGGAGGGCGCGCAGCAGGTGCAGCGCGGACGCGTCCTGTCGCAAGGCCATCCCCAGGCAGGCCAGAAGGTGCCTGGCCGGTGCGCTGCACACGATCACGGACCCCGAGTCGTCGATCATCAGCAGCCCCTGCCGGATCGCGTCGATGTAGCGGATCAGGGCCGCGGGGGGCATCCCGTCCGGGGCCGACAGGATCGGGCGCGGCGCCCTCCGCCAGCTCGATGCGGCGCCATGCTGGAAATCCGCGCTCATGCCAAAGGGCCTTGGGTGGGTCTGCCGGGCAGCGCGCGCGACAGGTAACATCGTCCCTTTAGCGGATGGATCCTAACTTCTGGTTTAAGGCCGCCCAAGTCCAATCTTGATGTAAGTTATTTCGTCTATTGCCTGCAATTAGCGGAAATTATCGGATCGTCGTTGGTGCCGTGCGCTTTGTGGCATGATCCAACAATGTTGTGGGGCAGAAAGATTAGGTTTCTTCATACCGGGCCCAGGTCCGGCGAGGGGCCGACGAAGGGCGCATGGCGGGACCTGCCCTCCGTCCCCCCCCCGCGATCTGCCGTCAATCCGAGGTTGCACGGCTCGACGATCGTAACTCCGGATCCTGGCGCGGCGTCAGGAAAGCGGTGCCCGGATGCCGCATCCCGAGGTCAGCCGCTCCCGAGGGCGCTCTTCGAGAGCAGCATGTGTACGCCCTTGTTGCCGTCGACCGTCTGGGTGATCCTGAGATTTCCGGCCAGCGAGCACAGCATGTAGGCTTGGTTGCGGGTCAGGCTCGTCCGCGCGCAGACGTGGCGGATCATCTCGCGCACCGCCTGCCGCATCGCCTCGTCCAGGCTCTCGTGGAGGCCGATCGTCATCAGGTCGGTGGGCGTCTCGGCGAAGGGCCACGCGAAGGCGAGGTCCTTGCGCACGGTCAGGCGGAACGTGCCGGTCAGCCCGGTCTCGAGAGCGGTGATGCAGACCTCGCCGTCGCCCTGCACGCCGTGGCCGTCGCCCGCGTAGAACCCGGCGCCGAGGTTGAACACCGGCAGGTACAGGGTGGTGCCGACCTTCAATTCCTTGTTGTCCATGTTGCCGCCGAACGCCCGCGGCACCGGCGTACCGACCCGGCCCCAGGCGGCCGGCGGGGCGGTGCCCATGATGCCGAAGAACGGGTCGAGGGGGATCTCGGCGCCCCAGGGCAGCACGCAAACGCCGCGGGCGACGTCGATGTCGGGATGGACCGTCTCGTACTCGGTGAACTCGTCCGGCAGGGTGCCGAGCAGCGGCAGGATCGCCACGAAGCCCCAATCCTGGCGGAACTTGAGGTCGAGGATGTCGACCTGCAGCACGTCGCCGGGCTCGGCGCCCTCCACGTGGACCGGCCCGGTGACGAAGTGCGGGCCCGGACCGGGCACGAGCGTGTCGAGGGCCTGGAGCAGGTCGGCCGGCACCCGGGCCGGATCGGGATGGAGCGATTCCTTGCCGCCCGCCGGAAACGAGTGGAGGGTGACGGTATCCCCGGAGGCGACCGTGAGCACGGGCGGCAGCGCGGCGTCGAAATAGCCGAGCACCATGGTGTCGGGGGTCGCGGGGATCTCGTGATGGCGCGGCATGGCGTGTCTTCCCTTCAGACGACGATGTGACGGGACAGGGCTTCGGGGTCGAGGGTGTCGCGCATGCCCTGCTCGACCACGCTGCCGCGCCCGAGCACCACGAACGCGTCGGCGAGGCGGACCGCGAAGTCGAGATACTGCTCGACCAGGAGTACGGTGATCCGGCCGTTCAGGCCGGCGATCACCGCCGCGATGGCGGAGACGATCGAGGGCTGGATGCCCTCGGTGGGCTCGTCGAGGAGCAGGAGGCGGGGGCGGGTGGCGAGCGCCCGGGCGATGGCGAGCTGCTGCTGCTGGCCCCCCGACAGGTTGCCGCCGGGCCGGGACCAGAGGTCCCTGAGCGCCGGGAACAGGGCGACCGCCTCGTCCACCGCTTCGGTGCGCGCCAGGCCGTGGGCGCGGGCCGCGACCTTCAGGTTCTCGGCGACGGTCAGATCGGCGAAGATCTCACGCCCCTGGGGAACGTAGGCGATGCCGGCACGCGCCCGCGCGTCGGGGCGCAGGCCGGTGATGTCCGCGCCGTCGAGGCGGATCCGGCCGCGGCTCTCCGGGATCAGGCCGGTGAGGCAGCGCAGCAGCGTGGTCTTGCCCGCGCCGTTCCGGCCGAGCAGGGCGAGGCAGCGGCCGGGCTCGATCGCGAGGCTGACGCCGCGCAGCACCTGCGCGCCGCCGTAATGCTGGTCGAGGCTCTCGACCGTCAGGCGCGCCGGGGAAGGAAAGGGAGGCGCAGGGGATAGGGAGCCCACGGGCAGGGGGCCTGGGGACACGGCGCTCATCGGCCGAGGAAGACCTCGATGACACGGGCATCGGCCCGGGCGCCGGCCATGCCGCCCTCGTAGAGGGTTCGCCCGTCGTGCAGCACCGTGACCCGGTCGGCCACCGCCTCGACGAAGGCCATGTCGTGCTCGATCACCAGGATCGCCCGGTCGGGACGCCGAAGCGCCTGGATCAGCGCGGCGGTGCGCGCGGTCTCGGCGTCGGACAGGCCCGCCACCGGCTCGTCGAGAAGGATGACGCGGGGCTCGGACGCCAGCACCATGCCGATCTCCAGCCATTGCTTCTCGCCGTGGCTGAGTCGGCCTGCCGTCACGTCGGCGCGGGCGGAGAGGCCGACATCGCCGAGCAGGGCGGTGACGCGCGCCGGGCGCGCCGCGGCCGGCAGGTCGGCGCCGCAGCCGATCTCCAGGTTCTCGCGCACGCTGAGCATCGGGAAGACGCTGGGCTTCTGGAACTTGCGCCGCACCCCGGCCTTCGCGATCTCCGCCTCGGCGCATTGGGTCAGGTCGAGGTCGCCGAGCATCACCCGACCGGATTTCGGCCGCGTAATCCCGGAGATCACGTCGAGCAGCGTGGTCTTGCCGGCGCCGTTCGGGCCGATCACCGCGCGCACCTCCCCGGCGTCGACCGCGAGGGAGAGGTCGTCCAGCGCGCGGAAGCGGCCGAAGACGACGCTCAGGGCGTCGATGGCCAGGCCGCCGCTCATCGGGTTCCTCCGCGCAGCCAGGTCGGCTTGAGCCGCAGGGCGGCGAGATCGAGCAGTCCGTTGGGCAGCGCCAGCACCACCAGGAGCACGAGGCCCGACAGGATGAAGGGCCAGGCCTCCGGCATCGCCGCGGTGAGCCAGAACTTCAGGGCGTTGACCAGGACGGCGCCGAGCACCGCCCCCCCGAGCCGGCCGATCCCGCCGATCGCCACCCACACCGCGATCTCGATGGACAGGTCGGGGGCGAGCACCCGCGGGTTGATGATGCCGACCTGGGGCACGTAGAGGATCCCGGCCAGGGCGGCGATGGCCGCCGACAGGCACCAGATTCCGAGCTTCAGCCGCGTGGTGCCGTAGCCGAGGGTGCGCAGCCGCGTCTCGTCGTCCCGGCAGGCGAGCATCAGCCGCCCGGTGCGGCTCCCGACCAGCAGGCTGGCGCCGACCAGCACCGCCGCCAGCGCCGCGAGGCTCGCCACCGCCAGCCCCAGCGTCACGCCGGGCGAGCCCATCGGCCAGCCGAACAGCAGCGAAAAGCCGGTCATGCCGTTGTTGCCGCCGAGCCCGGTGTCGTTGCGGAACATCAGCAGCATCGCGACGTAGACGAGCGCCTGGCTGATGATCGAGAAGTACACGCCGTTCACCCGCGAGCGGAACGACGCGAGTCCGAACACGAAGGCCACCAGCACCGCGAGCCCGAGCGCCAGCACCAGAGCGTAGGGCGCGTTCGTCAGGCCGGCCCAGTACCAGGGCAGGGTCTTCCAGCCCATGAATTGCACGAAGTCCGGGGGGATGCCGGTCACCGCGTAGGCGTGGGCCACGAGGTGCATCGCGCAGACGTAGCCGCCCACCGCGAAGAACAGCCCGTGCCCGAGGCTGAGGATGCCGAGATAGCCCCAGACGAGGTCCAGCGACACGGCCAGGATCGCGAAGGCGGCGAGCTGGCCCGCGGCGTTGACGAGGTAGGGGGACGGCCGGACCAGAACGAGGCACAGGGCGATCCCCAGGATCGCCGCGGACAGGATCGCCACGAGGGGATCACGGGCGATGCGCGCGCCGAGGCGCGCGGCCCCGTCGCGGCGGCGGGGGACAGGGAACGTCTCGGCATTCCCGCTCATCGCCGCCGCCGCGCGGGAAACAGGCCCTCGGGCCGGCGCTGGATGAACAGGATGATGCCGACCAGGACGATCACCTTGGCGGCGACCGCCCCGTAGAGCGGCTCGATCGCGACGTTGGCGCCCCCGATCCCGATCGCCGCGACCAGGGTGCCCAGCACGGTCCCGACCCCGCCGAGCACCACGACCATGAAGCTGTCGACGATGAAGGTCGCCCCCATGCCCGGATTGACGCTGTAGATCGGGCAGAGGGCGACACCGGCGAGTCCCGCGAGCCCGGAGCCGAACCCGAAGGCGAGGCGGTCGACCCGGCGGGTGCGGATGCCGAGGCAGCCCGCCATGTCGCGGTTCTGGGTGACGGCGCGGATGTCGAGGCCGAGCGGCGTCGCGCGGAGGATGAGCAGGGTCAGCGCCAGCGTGCCTGCGGCGAAGCCGATGGCGAACAGCCGGTTCCAGGTGACGATGAAGTCGGCGTAGAGCGGCAGACCGCCGCTCACGTAGGGCGGCATGCGGAACTGCAGGTTCTGCGTGCCGAGGGCGACGCGGACGCCGTTGACCAGGAACAGGCTGACCGCCCAAGTGGCGAGCAGGCTCATCAGCGGCCGCCGGTAGAGATGGCGCAGGATCAGCGCCTCGACCGCGATGCCGACCAGCGCCGCCGCCAGGAACGCCACCGGGATCGCGGCGATCAGGTAGAGGTCGATCGCTCCCGGCGCGAGCCGGCGGAACAGCTCCTGGACGCCGTAGGTCGCATAGGCGCCGATCATGATGAACTCGCCCTGGGCGAGGTTGATCACGCCCATCAGCCCGAAGATGATCGCGAGGCCGGCGGCCGCCATGAACAGGATGCTGGCAAAGCTCAGGGCATTGTAGAGCACCGCGAGGCCGTCGCCGACCGCGATGGCGCGCCCGACGCGGCTGATGCCGGAATCGAGCGCGGCCCGGAAGGCCGGGTCGGCGCCGTAGGCCGGGTCTGCCTCGAGCGCGCGCAGCCGCGACAGGGCCGCCCCCGAAGGCGCTTCCGCCACGGCGCGGATCGCCCCGATCCGGCGCGCGGGATCCGGAGAGGAAAGCGCTGCGGCCTGCATGACCTGCATGATCGCGCGCTTCAGTCCGGGATCGGCCTCCGCGGTC
Source organism: Methylobacterium sp. NEAU K (assembly GCF_030700285.1). Classification (GTDB taxonomy): domain Bacteria; phylum Pseudomonadota; class Alphaproteobacteria; order Rhizobiales; family Beijerinckiaceae; genus Methylobacterium. The sequence goes on from NZ_JAUYZJ010000054.1 coordinate 19,829, forward strand.
TCGGCCCGGGCCAGCACCGCCTCGGGGACACCCGCGGCGCGCCGCTCGATCGCGGCGAGCCCGGCGCCGCGCGCTTCCGGATCGCGCGCGCTCAGCAGCGCGACGACGCCGAGGGCCGTCTCGACCTGGGCGCGCTGGCGCAGGCCGAGCACCGGAACGCGGCCGCCCGCGGCGGGCCGCGATGCGCCGGTGGCGGCGTCCGCGCCCTCGGCCGCGCCCGGCCGGTCGAGGATCACCGCTCCCGTGTCGGTGCAGGCCAAGCGTCGTTCGGTGAGCACCCGCAGGATGTTGCCGGCCCAGGCGAGGTCGGCGGTTTCCGCGTCGGCGGCGGCCCGGATGAGGGCCTCGGCCGCCTGGCCCTGGACTGCGGGGGGCCCGCACAGGGCGGCGGCGAGGGCCGGCCGATCCACCGGCGGACGTTCGGGCGCGGCCCCGGCCGTGCCGGGCGCGAGGGCGGCCAGCGCCAGCCCGAGGAGGGCGGCGTGCAGCCGGATGAGCCGTCCCGGAGCTTCAGCCATACGGGCTGAACGGGACCGGCTTCGGGGCGTCGGGCGATTGCCAGAGGACGTCGAAGCCACGCTTCTCGTTGACCGAGCCGATGAACACCCCGCGCGAGACGTAGTTGTTCTCGGCCTCCATCTTGAGCGTGTAGCCGGACGGGTCGTCGAAGCTGAGGCCCGGGAAGGCCTGACGCACCATCGGCACGTCGAAGGTGCCGGCCTTGGCGGCGGCCAGCGCCCAAAGGTGGACGCTGTCGTAGGCCGAGACCATCGGGTCGATCACCGTGTCGGCGCTGAACGGGACGTTCTTGGCCTTCACGTAGTCGGCCCAGGCGGAGAGGAATGCCTGGTTCCGTTCGCCCTTGGCGGCCTGGAGATAGGCCCAGCAATTCAGGTGGCCGACGAGCTTGGCCGTGTCGAGGCCCTCGAGATCGGCCTCCACCATGTCGAGACCGAGGATGGGCACGTCGGTGGCCTGGATGCCCTGGTTGGCGAACTCGCGCAGGAAGTCCGGGATCGAGGAGCCGACCACGGTGAGCACGACGATCGGCTGGCCCCCCGGCTGGCTCGCGAAGCTCCGGACCTGATTCACCAGGGTCTGGAAGTTGGAGAAGCCGAACGGGACGTATTCCTCGCGCCATGCCGTCTCGGGGATGCCCTTGGCCTTCCAGTAGCCCTTGAGCTGCTTGTTGATGGTGCGCGGCCAGACATAGTCCGACCCGATCATGAAGAAGCGCTTGGCCGAGACCCCGTCCGGCCCCATCAGGTAGTCCACCGCCGGCAGCACGGAACTCGCTGGCGGGGAGTTCACGTAGACGACGTTCTTCGAGTTCTCGTCGCCCTCGAAGTGCAGCGGATAGTACAGCAGCCCGTCGTTCTGCTCGACGACCGGCAGCACGGACTTGCGCGAGACGGAGGTCCAGCAGCCGAACAGGGCGGCGACCTTCTCCTGCTGGAGCATCTGCCGCCCGATCTGCGCGTAGAGCGGCCAGTCGGAGGCCGGATCGGAGGTGACGACCTCGATCTGCCGGCCGTTGACGCCGCCCTTGGCGTTGATCGCGTCGGCGGCCATGCGCACGACGTAGTTCAGCCGGCCCTCAATGTTGGCCATCGTGCCCGAGGAGGAGAACAGGCACCCGAGCTTGACCGTGTCGGCGGCCCAGGCCGGGCGGACGATCGCGGGTGCCGCGAGGGCCGCCGCCGTGCCGATGAAGCCGCGTCTCGTGACTCTGACCATCGCCGTCGACTCCTGCGAACCGCCGGGATCATCCGACGTCACGCCGCGGCGCGGAAGGCCAAAGAGGCTGCAGGCCGGCCCGCCGGCTGCGCAAATCGGCGCCGGGCCGCCCGGCAGGCGGGCGGGGGCGCGGGCATAACGTCAAAATTGACGTCCCGGTCCGGATCTTGCTGCGGAGGCGAGGACACGATCCGGAGGCTTGCGCATGCGCCGATCCCGGCACACCGACGACGAGATCGCCTTCCTGCTTCAGGAGGCGGAGACCGGCGTACCCATCGCGGCGATCTGCGCCAGCGCGTACGTTTCGCTTCGCACCTTCTACCGCTGGCGCCGCCGCCTCGGCGGCCTGCCCCCCGCAGGTGTGGCGCGGCTCGGACGCATCGAGGCCGAGAACGCGCGCCTGAAGGCCGAGGTGGTCCGCCTGCGGCAGGCGCTCCTGTCGGCCCCGCTTCCGGGCGCGTGCGGGCCGGAGCGCGCCGCGATCGACCCGCAGCATCCGGCCGCCCTGCGCTTCCGCGGACAAGGCGCCTCGGTCGGCCGCTTCGCGTTCGTGCGCAGCGCGAACTGAGGACCGTGATCGCCGGCATCGCGTGGGGCCGAAGATCCGAACGCCACCATGTTCACGGGCCTGGAGAAGGCCGGCGTCCTGTGTGCAGCGCTCCCAGAGGTCGTTCCGCCGCATCGCGGGGTGAGGCTCGTCCGTCAGACGCATGCCACCCATGCTTCCGGAGCGGAAACGACGCGGGCAACCGGACCGGCACCACCGCGATTAAGGGCGTGAGATCGGTCCGGCCGGAGCACCGGGGTAAGGGGCTCCAGCGGCGCATCGAGACCTCCGACGACACCGTCTGCCGATCCCCGCGGCAGGCGGTCGTGCTTCGCGAAGGCCCGGTGCCCTTGAAGCCGCGGCGGCCTTCACCACATCATCGTCATCG
>NZ_JAUYZJ010000055.1 GCF_030700285.1 Methylobacterium sp. NEAU K
CTACTTCTCGACGAAGGCCTTTTCGATGACGTAGTGGCCGCCCTCGCCGTGGTTGCCCTCCTCGTAGCCGCGGCCCGAGAGCAGCTCGCGGGTGTCGCGGATCATGTCGGGGCTGCCGCAGAGCATGAACCGGTCCGCCTCGATCGACATCTCCGGCAGGCCGATATCCGAGAACAGCTTGCCAGAGACCATCAGGTCGGTGATCCGGCCGCGGTTGCGGAACGGCTCCCGGGTCACGGTCGGGTAGTAGATCAGCTGGTTCGAGATCATCTCGCCCAGGAACTCGTGCTTCGGGAGGGCCTCCGTGATCGTCTCGCCGTAGGCCAGTTCCTGCACCTGACGGCAGCCGTGGACCAGCACGACCTTCTCGAACCGGTCGTAGGTCTCCGGATCCTTGATGATCGACAGGAACGGGGCCAGCCCCGTGCCGGTACCGAGCAGGTAGAGGTGCCGGCCCGGAAGCAGGTTGTCGAGCACCAGCGTGCCGGTGGGCTTCTTACCGACGATGATCGGGTCGCCGACCTTCAGGTGCTGCAGCTTGGAGGTCAGCGGGCCGTCCTGGACCTTGATCGAGAAGAACTCCAGTTCCTCCTCGTAATTGGCCGAGACCACCGAGTAGGCGCGCAGCAGCGGCCGCCCGTCCACCTCAAGGCCGATCATGGTGAACTCGCCGTTGCGGAACCGGAACGCCGGGTCCCGGGTCGTGCGGAACGAGAACAGGTTGTCGGTCCAGTGATGAACCGACAGAACGCGCTCCTCGTAGAACTTGCTCATCGCTCTCTCGTTCTCGCTCAGGCGACCGCCGGATCGGCATCCCCGAAAACTTCGAGTAGTTTGCCGTCGCGGCCGTCCCAAACCGCGGCATCCTCGGCCGGCTCCGCCTTCTCACTGATGTTGGGCCAAAGAGCAGCATACTTGGCGTTGAAGGTCTTCCAGGCTGCCGTTCCCGGCTCCGTATCCGCCTTGATCGCGTCGGCCGGGCATTCCGGCTCGCACACGCCGCAATCGATGCACTCGTCCGGGTTGATCACCAACATGGTCTCACCGACGTAGAAGCAGTCGACGGGGCACACCGCCACGCAGTCGGTGTACTTGCAGCGGATGCAGTTTTCGGTGACGAGGTAGGTCATCGGTCTTTCCGTTGGCGCGCGGGTCAGAGCAGCGCGGCGAGATCCTGGCCTTCGAGGTCGATTGCGAGGCCTTTCATCGCCTCGGCGCTGACCTCGCCACCCATCGCGCGGATGCTCTCCTCCCGGATCAGCGACATCAGTCCACGGCGCAGGCCCAGGAACTCGGAGGACAGGGTCATGGCCGGCTGCCGGGGGCGCTGGAGCGGCACCACGATCTCGGCCTTGATGCTCCCGGGGCGTGCGGTCATCACGTAGACGCGGTCGGAGAGAAAGATCGCCTCGTCGAGGTCGTGGGTCACGAACAGAACCGAAATCTTGAGGCGCTGCCACATATTGGTAAGGATCTGCTGCATGATCAGTCGGGTCTGTGCGTCGAGGGCGCCGAACGGCTCGTCGAGCAGGAGTATGCGCGGCCCGGTGGCCAGCGCGCGCACGATGCCGACGCGCTGCTTCATCCCGCCCGACAGCCGGTCGGGGTAATAGTCCTCGAACGGCGTGAGGCCGGCGAGCCCGAGCAGCGTACGGGCCTGCCGCTCGCGCTCGCCGCGTCGAATCCCCCTCATCTTCAAGCCGAACTCGACGTTTTCCCGGACCGTCATCCACGGAAACAACGAGTATTGCTGGAAAATCATGCCGCGGTCTGCGCTGGGTCCCGAGATCGTCTCGCCGTCGACCGTCACCCGCCCCGATGACGGCTTGAGGAAACCGGCCAGCGCGTTGAGCAGCGTCGACTTCCCGCAGCCGGAGGGGCCGATGATCGACACGAACTCGCCCGGCTGCACCGTGAGCGACACGTTCGAGACGGCTTCGACGGCGCCCTCCATCGTCTCGTAGCGCAGGCAGAAGTCGCGGACCTCGATCAGGCCCCGGCTCTTTTCGGCCATGTCAGATTCCTCGATGGATGGTGTGCGTGGAGATCGTCTCGCCGCCGGACCGTGGCTTCACGGCGGGAGCCGAGGCCGCTGTGCTCGACAGTGCTCTACCGCGGGGCGACCCAGGGCATGACGAGGCGGCCGACGATGCGGATCGCGAAACTTGAGGCGAGTCCGAGCAGGCCTATCGTGATCATGCCGAGTGCGATGTCCGAGTACTGGACCAGGGAATACGCTTCCCAGGTAAAGTATCCGATGCCGAATTGTCCGGAGATCATCTCGGCGGCGATCAGCGAGACCCAGGCTACGCCCATCCCGACGGTCAGCCCGGTGAAGATCTGCGGCAGTGAGGCCGGCAGATAGACCTCGCGGAACACCGCCGCCTCTCGAGCCCCGAGGCACCGGGCGGCGCGAACCAGCACCGGATCGACCGAGGCCATGCCCTGGAGGGTGTTGATCAGAATCGGGAAGAACGAGCCCAGAAAGGTGATGAAGACGATCGAGCCCTCATTCGTTGGCCACAGCATGATCGCCATCGGCACCCAGGCGATGGCCGGGATCGGCCGCAGCACCTCGCAGATGGGAAAGGCGATCTCGCGCAAGATCCGGTAGCGGCCCATCAGCAGCCCGAACGGCACCGCGATGCCCCCCGCCAGCAGGAAGCCGAGCAGGATTCGGCGGCAGGAGATCAGCACGTGATCGCCAAAGACCGGATTGTGCAGGGCGATGACCGCGCGTCCCAGCACGTCCACCGGCGTCGGGATGTTCAGGAACCGCACGTACAGGGTGATGCGGTTGGCGGTCAGATACTGCCACAGGGCGACGAACACGGCGAGCGACACGAGGCCGATCAGCGTGGCGCGGAACTCAGCCCGGTGCAGGCGAAGCCAGCGATGGGTACGACCGCCCGCGGGCTGGGACTGTAGAGCCGGCTGCGAGCCGCCTCCCATCAGCGGCGGCTCTGAACTCGCGGTGGAACGGATGGCGACGGCTTCCATGGAATTCTAGCCTCCCGTCACGGCAGCCTTGAGGGCCTCGTCATAGGGCATCACCTTGCCGCCGCCCCGAGCGGCCGCCTCGGCATCCTGTTTCAACAGAAAGGGCGCGATGCCGCCCGTGCCGTCCACCACGTAGAAGGCTTCGCGGGCGAACAGCTTGATGCCACGAGCGGTGTCGAAGACGTAGGCGACATCGACCGCCTGGCCCTTGGCCTTCATCTCGTTCAGCGCGCCGAGCGTGCAGGCGGCGCTGGAATAGGGCTTGATCTCGCCGCCCTTCACCCAGATCTCGCCGGCCTTGCGCGGCTCGGTGACCGGCTTCTTGCAGAACGTATCCTGGCCGCTCACCTCGTAGTTCGTAGTGCTCGCCCGCTGTCGGTCGTAGTCGAGGCCGCGTTCCGCGAAGATCTTGCGCAGGAATCCCTCGTCGGTCCAAGGGCCGACGTCGAATTCTTTGATCCGGTCGAGCTTCTGCAGAACCTTCACGTCCTCGCGCGCGGCGTCGATCAGCTGCGGCTTGATCGTGGGATCGATGGTCATGATCCCGCCGGGGCCGAGGAAGATGTAGGCCACCTCCTTATCGGTACCGGTCCAGGCCGCGATCTGCTCGGCAGCGCGCTTCGGATCAGCCTTGACCCAGGCGTCCGCGTCGAGGATCGCCTTGATGTAGGCCTCGACGATCTCGGGGTACTCCTTGGCGAAATCGGTGCGCACGACGACGCCGTGCCAGGTCGGCAGCTTGGTCTCGACGCCATCGAACACCTTGCGCGCGAAGCCGCGGAACGGCAGCAGTTCGGCGAAGGGGACGAAATCGGCGTGCGCGTCGATCTTCTTCTCCTGGAGGTTGGTCGAACCGACCTCCGGGCTCTGGCTGACGAGGCGAAAATAGGTGGCCGGGTAGCCTTTGTCCTGGAGCGCCTTCAGCACCATCCCATGGGCGGCCGAGCCGAAGGGCACGCTGACGACCTTGCCCTTCAGATCCTCGAAAGAGAAGTATTCGGATTCCTTGTTGACCACGATGCCGTTGCCAGATCCATAGAGATTGTAGGCCGCGACCGCGATCAACTGCGACTTGCTCTCGGGATTGTTCTGGAAGGTGGCGCCGTTGACGACCAGGGGATAGTCACCCATCGCGCCGAACTGGAGCTTTCCGGCCATCATGCCGTTCGTCACCGGCGGCCCGGAGGTGAAATTCTGCCAGTCGAGTTGGATGGTCTTGCCCGCGTACTTGCCGGTCTTGGGCAGGTATTTCTCCAGGAGCTTGAGCTGCCGGATCACCACGCCGACCGTCGCCGTGTTGGTGGTCGTGTCCTGCGTGCCGATCCCGACGGTGAGCGGCTCGGCGCGGACCGGCGTGTCGAGCGCGGCCCCCGCGAGTGTGAGAAGCGCGAGACCGGACACCGATCCGAGCCCGGAAAACCGTCTTGCCATCGCACGCTCCGTCGTTCCGGTCCGATGCCGCACCGGCATCGGGAGCATGATCGGGTCCCGCGGCAAGTTCGATCAAACGCATAGAGACTGCGAGAGTCGATTAGTTGCTCAAAAAGGCCGTGCCGCTTCAGATGTGCTGTAGATTTAGGCGGGAAGCATTGGATTTAGGCGCAGTCCTCGCCGCCGCGCATTTGCGCGAGCACCGCAGGCCGCAGCACGACGATCTGCGCACGCCGCGTTGCAACGACGCCCTGCTCCGAGAGCCGCTTCAGGCTGATCGTCACCCATTGCCGGGTCGCGCCGACCATGTGGGCGAGGTCGGCGTGGGTGAAGGTCGTCGCGATCGCCGTGCCGTCGTCCTCCGGCACGCCGTAGAGGTCACAGAGGTGGATGAGGAGATGGGCGAGGCGCTCGGTGATCGAGCGGGTGCCGAGCATCTGGGCCAGGGTCGAATAGCAGCGCCCCTTGAAGGTCAGGCCGTCGATCACGCCAATGGCCAGCGCCGGGATCTGCGTCACGAGCTGCCGCAGGGCGTTGCCCGGCAGGTGCAGCACACTAGAATTGCTCGCCGCCATGCCCGACCACTTATGGAGGCCGGTGCCGAACACGTCGGGTCCGCCGACGAAGTTGCCCGGATACCAGTATGCCAGCGTGATCTCGCGGCCGGAGGGGGCGGCGTAGAAGACCCGGATGCGGCCGCTCTCGACGATCCAGATTCCGTCGTTGGGCGTCTCCTGCGTGAACAGGGTCGCGCCGCGATAAAGGACCCGGCGCCGTCCCTTTTCCATAACGAGGGCGATCTCGCGTTCGGTCAGGCCGTCGAGCAGCGGGCGCTGGCCGGTGCCGGCCCGGGGCGCGGCTTCAGAGAGGAGAAGTGCGTTCGCCTGCGCGGGGAACCTCATCGAGGCCTGAGATGGGCGTATCGGCGCCATGGTCTGCATTGCCGGCTCCTCCACATCGCATGTGGCGGCGCAGCAAACCCTATACCAAGTCCAAACTGAAGACCGATCACGCACGCGGTGTCCGATCCCGGCAAGCCGCTCGCAAACGCATTGCGGCGCCGGACCGGGAACGGTCACGGCGCCGCATCGGGGCCAGCCATCGAATCGGTCAGGGGCGCCCCTGACAACGGCCGATCGCCCAGTGGATCAACTTGCGCACGTCCGGATCGGGGTCGTTGGCGGCGGCCTCCAGGGCGGCGAGGCCCCGCGGGTCGGCGATCTCGCCGAGCGCGGCGGCGGCCTCCTTGCGCAGGTTGCTCACCTCGGATGCCAGCGCCTGCCCCAGCACATCGACCGCGGCCGCGGCCTTAATCCGGCCCAGGGCGTTGGCCGCCTTCGTGCGGACCTGCCAAACGGGATCATCCATCGCCGCGATCAGAAGCGGGATCGCCTCGGGCAGGCGGATCTTGGCGGATGAGACGGCCGCCTCCTCGCGCACCTGCCAGTTGTCGTCGGAGAGCCCGGCCACGAGGGTGGAAATGCCGGGACCGCCGGGGCGCAGGAAGACCAGAGCCGACATGGTCGCGCGCCGGACGGTCGGGTCGGGATCCCCCGCAGTGGCGATCAGCGCCGGTAGCGCTTCCTCGGCCTTGAGGTAGCCGATGACGCCGAGACCTTCGCGGCGCACCTCCGGCGCGGGGCTCTGGAGCGCCTTCAGGGCCGCCGACAAGGCATCCGGCAAGACGAGCTCGCGCAGGGCGCGGAGGGCCGAGGCCTGCACGAAGGGGTCGGCGTGCTCGGCGCGCTCGATCAGGAGCGGGCCGCAGGCCGGTTCCTTCTTCTCGGCGAGGGTGTCGGCGGCGATGCGGCGCACGGCCTCGTCGGAATCCTCGAGGGAGCGCACCAGGCCCTCGACGACGTCCGCGCCGTCGTGCTCGTCCAGCGCCTTGGCGGCAGCCGCGCGCACGGTGGCATCCGTGTCGCCGAGCCCCTTCAGCAGCAGGACCTTGGCCTCGGGGCCAACGGCCTCGGCAAGCTCCATCATCGCGACGCGCCGGACGCCCGGGTCGGCGCTGGCGCAGCGTTCGGCCAGATCATCGAGATCGTCGTCGAAGGTTTCGAATACGGGGCTCATGGGCGGCCTCAGCGCAGCAGGTACGGGATGTTGACCTTGACCGCATTGGTCGGGCAGTCGACCTCGCAGGGCATGCAATACCAGCATTCGTCGTATTTCATATACGCTTTCTGCCGTGTCTCATCGATAGCGAGGATGTCGAGCGGGCAGACATCGACGCAGACACGGCAGCCTTTCTCGGCAATGCACTTCTCGTCGTCGATGACGACGGCCGAACTGCTTGCCTGATTGATGATCGGCATGGAACAATCTCCGGAATTTTCGGTCAGATTACTCGGCCGCGGCCGGCGTCTTGATGCGGAGCTGGTGATAGGCGCCCATCTCCTCGGCAGCGACCGGCACGATGAACGGGTCGACCGCGCGCTTGGCGTGGGCCATCCGGCCCTGATCGTCCTTGAACAGCACGGTGTGGCAGTTCCACTCCGCGTCGTTCGTCTCGGGATGGTCGACGCGCAGGTGGTAGAAGCCCCAACGGCTCTCGGTCCGGTAGAGCGAGGCGGCCGCCGCCATGTCGGCGCAGTCGAGGATCGTCTGCATCTCCAGCGCCCGGTGCAGCTCGTGCGGGTCGCGGGCGCAGAGCAGACCGAGGTCTTCGCGGATCTCGGCGAAGCGGCGCTGGCCCAGCTCCATCTTGGCCGTGACCTTCGGGGGCTCCAGATAGTCGTTGACGAGGCGGCGGGTCTTGAACTCCATCTCGTGCGGGGTGAGCCCGTCGTCGCGGCGGGTCGGCGCCAGCACCCGCTCCCGCTCCGCGACGATGTCGGCCTCGTCGTGGTCGGCCAGCGCGTTGGCCGAGCAGTAGGCCGCGGCGTCGGCGCCCGCGATGCCGCCGTTCACGAAGGCGCCGAGCATGTAGTTGTGCGGTACGCTCGCCATGTCGCCGACCGCGTAGAGGCCCGGCACCGTTGTGCGCGCGTGCTCGTCCACGAACACGCCCGACGCCGAATGGCCGGAGCAGAAGCCGATCTCGGAGATGTGCATCTCTACCGGACGCCTGCGGTAATTCGTGCCCCGCCGCTCGTGGAAGCGCCCGCGCGAGGGCCGCTCGTTCGAGTGCAGGATGGTCTCGATCTCGGAGATCGTCTCCTCGCGCAGGTGGTCCATCTTGAGGAAGACCGGGCCGTTGCCTCCCTGCAGCTCCCGCCAGAACTCCAGCATCATCTGGCCCGACCAGTAGTCGCACTCGATGAAGCGCTCGCCGCGGTTGTTGGCGGTATAGCCGCCGAAGGGGCCGGTGACGTAGGCGCAGGAGGGCCCGTTATAGTCCTTGATCAGCGGGTTGATCTGGTAGCATTCGAGGTTCGCGAGCTGCGCGCCGGCATGGTACGCCATCGCGTAGCCGTCGCCGCAATTGGCCGCGTTTTCGTAGGTGCCGAACAGGTAGCCCGAGGCCGGCAGGCCGAGGCGACCGGCGGCGCCGCAGGCGAGCACCACGGCCTTGGCTTTTACGATCAGGAACTCGCTCGTGCGGGTATTGACGCCGATTGCACCGGCAATGCGGCCGTCTGGCCCCTTCAGCAGCCGCGTCGCCATGTAGCGGTTGGTCACGCCGACCTGCAGGCGGCGCAGTTGCCGGTAGAGCACCTTCTTGACGTTGTGTCCCTCCGGCATCGGCAGGACGTAGGTCCCCATGTGGTGGACCTTACGCATGTTGTACTCGCCGGAGCCGTCCTTCTCGAACTTGACCCCAAGCTTGTCGAGGTACTGGATCATCGGGAAGGAGCCCTGCGCGTAGGCCATCACCGCCTTCTGGTTGACGATGCCGTCGTTGGCGACCGTGATCTCCTTCACATACTGCTCGGGCGTGGCGTAGCCCGGCACGACGGCGTTGTTGAGCCCGTCCATGCCCATGCTGATCGCGCCCGAGCGCTTGACGTTGGCTTTCTCCATCAGGACGACCCGGAGCTTGGGGTCGGCTTCCTTGGCCTTGATGGCGGCCATCGGACCACCGGTGCCGCCACCGATCACCAGGATGTCGGTCTCGATGATCTCGGTCTTCGTCGCAGATTCGAAGGCGCTCATGGAAAAGTCTCGCGTCAACGGGGCGGGCGGCGCTTGTGCGATCGCCGAGTGGTTGGATCGGAGTCAGGCGGCTTGCGGCGCGGCGGAATGGCTTCCGACCGCCTCCGCCGCGAGGGCGCGCAGGTAAGTCCAGGGGAAAATTCCACGGGCATGGCCGTCCGAGAACGCGATATGGACGGCATAGCCGCCCATATGGTCGACCCGGGTGACCGCGATGTCCGGGATAGCCTGCGGAAAGCGGTCCTCGATGCGGTCGCGGGTGCACCACGCACAGCGGCAATGCAGGCGCAGACGCTCCGCCGGCAGCGCCGCTGACAGCCCATCGCGCCACGCCAGTCTGAGGGCGGTCCCGCCACGCAGAAGGGTTGCGTCGTCGGGAATTGCATCGGGATCGAAGGGAGGCGGGTCTGGAAGCCCGATTGCGCCGTTCGCCATACGCTCCTCACTCTGATGCCTCCGTTACAGAAGCTGAGGAGCGGTCGATCGGACAGCAATTAGTTGCTCAGAATCACAATCCTCGCCTCACCGGCGGTCGTGTCCCCGGGTTTGGTTTAGCCGAGGGGCGGTCGTCAGCGATTGCCGGGTCGGGTCGGGTTGCGACAGCCAACCCCGAACCCGAGAGCCCCCGATGACCGACGCGATGATGACCCTGCTCGGGCGGGCGCCCATCGTGGCAAGTCGCGATGGGCGCCCGCAGATGGAGACGGGCGCCGACGCGGATCTGCTTTGCGGGAAGATCGGCTGCGCGGTCGAGCGACTGATGGAACTGGAGGTGGGTGGCCCGACGGGCGCGGCCCACGGGAGAAGGCCACCGAGCGCGTGGTCCAGCGCGACGGCCATCGTGATCGGGACTGGAAGACCCGGGCGGGCACGGTGGAACTGCGCATCCCGAAGCTGCGGAAAGGCTCGTACTTTCGGCAGCTTCCTGGAGCCACGGCGGATGGCCGAGAAGGCGCTCACCGCCGTGATCCAGGAGGCCTCCATCCAGGGCATCTCGACGTGCTCGGTGGACGTGTTCCTCGACCGTCCCATCGAGGGCGAATGGCCGTATCTCACGATCGATGCTGCCTACCCGAAGGTGCGCCGGGACGGGCGCATCGTCTCGGTCGCCGTCATCGTGGCGGTGAGCGCCAAGGAAGGTGCGCGGCGGGATCTTGCCGAAGCACCAGCGGCCCTCAGGTCGAGGGATTGCCAACGGCAGATCACCGATCGCCCAGTGAGGCTGGGATGATCCGAATGAGGGCCGCGCCCACCAACATGCAGGCGGCCACCGCGTAGAGGCCGATCGCCGGATTGCCGGTGAGAACGTTCAGTCCGCCGACCATGTAGGGCGAGACGAAGCCGGCGAGGTTGCCGACACAGTTGATCGTCGCGATGCCGGCCGCGGCCGATGTCCCTGCCAGGAAGGCGCAGGGCACGCCCCAAAATAGCGACAGGGCCGAGAGCATTCCCGCCGTTCCGATGCTGAGCCAGAACACCGCGGCCATCGGGCTCTGGCCGACATAGCCGCTGAGCGCCAGCCCGATCGCGCCCACGGCGAGCGCCGCGGAGAAATGTGCGCGCCGTCTGCGGGTGCGATCCGCGCTGATGCCGGTGAGGATGATTGTCGGGATCGCGACGAGGTAGGGAACGGCCGAGAGCCATCCGATCATTTCGACATTGGCGATACCGGAGTTCTTCACGATTGAAGGCAGCCAGAAGCTGATACCGTAAAGGCCGATTATCGTCATGAAGTAGACGGCGCTAAGCTTCCAGATCCGGATATCCCGCAGGAACGCCCCGGAGGTCGCGTGGACGACCTTGCCGTCGTCCTCCCGGAGCAGTTCGGCACCGACCTCGGCCTTCTCGGCGTCGCTGAGCCACGTCGCCTGCTCCGGTCGGTCGACCATCAGGAACAGCACGGCGATGCCTGCGATCAGCGAAGGCGCCGCCTCCAACAGGAACAGCCACTGCCACGCCTTCATCACGGTCGAACCGTCGAAGTGCTGGAGGATCATCCCGGAAAGCGGGCCGCCGACCACGCCTGCGAGCGGGATCGCGATGTAGTAAAAGCCGAGCGCGAAGCCGCGCTTCCTGGCTGGGAACCAGTAGGTCAGGTAGAGCATGATGCCGGGCGAGAAGCCTGCCTCGGCAAGACCGAGGAAGAAGCGCGCCGTGTAGAACTGTAGAGGCGTCGTGACGAACAGCGTTAGGGCCGAAATGATCGCCCAGGTGATCATGATCCGCGCGATCCAGACCCGGGCACCGAGCCTGTGCAGGGCGAGATTGCTCGGAACCTCGAAGATGAAGTAGCCGATGAAAAACACGCCGGCGCCGAAGCCGTAGACGGCGTCGCTGAAACCGAGGTCGGTCATCATCTGCAGCTTGGCGAAGCCGACGTTCACGCGATCGAGATAGGCGCACAAGTAGCAAAGCACGATGAACGGCATGATCCGCCATGTGATCTTGCGGTAGACGTTGGTCTTGGCTACCGGCGCACTCAGGCCGATGCTGGCTGCGTGTTGCATCGCTTGCTCCGATCGGCCCACTTTGCGGGCTCTGTTGCGTTGGTCTGGAACAGGGGGCCAGCCGCGGAACCTGCGCGCGGCCAGCGATCGATCAGGCGCCCCGCCGCGCGTGAGCGGCTGGGCGCGACGAGCCGATCAGGCGACCTTCCGCGTCGGCGATCCGAGGTCCATCTCGGCGCGGAACACAGCCTCCATGTCGCGGCGGACGCGGATCGCCTGGCTGCCTGCGTCGTACTCGACGTCGCTCCAGCGCACGGCCCGGCCGGCGGGCACGTCGTTCTTCAGCACCATGTTGTGCGCGAGCCCGATCGGCAGGGCGTCCTGCTCCAAGGAATCGGCGGTCGGCATCAGCTTGCCGTAGACCGTGAAGCCGCCCTCACCGTCGAGCCGCTCTCCGGCCCGGAGCGCGCGCTTGGTGGTGGCCGCCACGTCGCCGCGCCACTCCGTCGTCGCGCCCGTGGCCTCGCCGCGTACCGCGATGGAGGCCACCGAGATCCCGAGTTCCAGGCCGATCAGGTGATAGGGCTTGTAGGTCGCGGCGTAACGGCCGGAATCGTCGGTCTTCAGGCCGTACTGCGCGAAGCAATCCTGGACGTAGCGGCTCGGCGCCTCGAACACTGCGTAGACGCCCCAGCGCAGGTCGCGAAACACCGGGCGGGCGTCCCGTTCCAGCGAAGAGATCACTTCTACCGTGCCACGGTCGGCCAGGATGCCGCCGTCGGCCACCGGCCGCAGGACGTTGGGCAAATCGTCGACGCCGCAGGGCGGGAAGGCCAGTCCGTCGCGCGGCGGCGTCAGCCCGCAGGCGTTGGCCACCGCCGCCATCTCCAGCGCCGACTTGGTGCCGTCGAGGAAGGAGTTGAACATCTGTGCGTTGAAGTCGCCGCCCGCGACCTGCTCCGCGCTGAAGCCGTAATGGCCCCAGACCGTGTCGGGGGTGGAGGCGTGGAATGCGGGCAGGTACTTCGTGCCCTTGCCGGCGCAGATCACCTCCAGGCCGATCGTGCGGGCCCAGTCCACGAGTTCGGCGATGAGCGCCGGCTGGTCGCCTGAGGCCATCGAGTAGATCACGCCCGCCTCCGCGGCCCGACGGGCCAGCAGCGGGCCGGCCAGCACGTCGGCCTCGACGTTGACCATCACGATGTGCTTGCCATGGTCGCAGGCCCTGAGCGCGTGGCGAATGCCGGCGGCCGGGCTGCCGGTGGCATCGATCACGATCTCCACGAACGGGCTCGCGATCATCGCGTCGGCATCGTCCGTGACGAAGGTCGTGCCGGCGTGCGCGGCGGCCTCCATGCCCGTGGCGGTGAAGCGCGCCTCGTCCCAGCCGACGCGCCGCAGCGATTGCCGCGCGCGGTCGGGCGAGAGGTCGGCCACGGCGACGAGGTGGATCCCGGGGGTCCGCGGCGCCTGCGACAGGTACATCGAGCCGAACTTGCCGGCGCCGATAAGGCCGACCCGGACCGGCCGGCCCTCACTGGCGCGACGCTGCAGTTTGGAAAACAAGGACATTGGGCGACCTCCCGGATCGGCTCGCGGGCGGTCCGGTCTCGGGCAAGTCAACCCGGTGCCGATCCCGGCCGCGTTTGCACTTTGGCGCGGGATCGGAATTATCATGCGGAAATCCGCACGCCCATGCGAAGGATCGCAAAGGTGCCGTGCAGGTTTTCGCATACGTGACCGACCATGTCCGACTTTGACTGGAACGACCTGCGCGCTTTCCTCGCCGTGGCGCGGGTCGGGCGGCTCACCGTCGCGGCGCAGCGCATGGGCGTCGATCATTCGACCCTGAGCCGGCGGGTGGCGGCTCTGGAGACTGCCCTCGGCACCCGCCTGTTCGACCGTCGCCCTTCCGGCTTCGCCCTCACTGCCGATGGGGAGCGGCTGCTCGCTGACGCGGAACGCATGGAGAGCTTGGCGCTCACTCTGCGCGCGCGCCTGGACGAGGCGTCGCACCAAGTGAGTGGCACAGTGCGCCTCGGCACGCCGGAGGCGTTCGGGACATACTTCCTGGCCCCGCGCCTAGCCGATCTCTTCGCGACCCAGCCGGCGCTCGAGATCGAGCTGGTCGCCAACCCGCGCAGCTTCAGCTTATCGAAGCGCGAGGCCGACCTCGCCGTCAGCATGACTCGGCCGGAGACCGGCCGACTCTTTGCGCGAAAGCTCGTCGACTACGCTCTCGGCATCTACGCGGCGCGCGGCTACGCGGAGCATGCCGGCCCGATCCAGACGGTCGAGGACCTCCCGCGCCACCGCTGGGCCGGCTACGTCGAGGACCTGCTCTGGACGAGCGAGCTTAACTACCTCCCGCAGATCTCGCCCACGATCCACCCGCAGGCGCGGATCTCGAACGTCATCACCCAGCTTGAGGCGGTGCGCGGCGGGGCCGGTCTCGGCGTGCTCCCACACTTCATGGCGCGTGGATGCCCTGATCTCACTTCGATTCTGCCCCAGGAGGTCCGCATCCTCCGTGCTTACTGGCTGATCGCCCACGCGGACACGCGCGACCTGCCGCGGGTGAGGGTGGTCTCGGAGTTCCTGACTCGGCAGGCGGAGGCGGCCGGCGACGCCTTCTGGCTGGCGGCACCGTGACGTTGGGGCCGGGATGATCGGCTTCGCTGTGGGGCGCCGCTGCCGACTTGTCGGACGGGGGGCCGAATTTCAGCGTGCGGCTCGGCTCTCCCGTTCCACGTCCAGAAGCCATCGGCGGAAGGCCTGAATCTTCTCCAGCTCCCCGTCCCGTTCGCGGTAGCAGATGAAATGGAGGTCCCGGTACAGACTCTGCACCCGGCCGTCGCCGAGACGCACCAAGTGCCCGGCACTGAGTTCGGCCTGAGCGAACCGCAGACTCTCGAGGGCGACCCCAAGCCCTTGAACGGCGGCCGAGATCACCAGGGAGCCCCGGTCGAACGCCGGCCCGGCCGCGGCGGCCGGAGACGGGAGACCGTTGAGCGCGAACCAGTCCGGCCACCGCACCGGGCTGAACGACGAGTCCAGACGGGTGAAGCGCTCGACCGCGCCGGGCTCGATCGGCCCGATCGCCAGGGCGAGTTCCGGGGAACAGAGCGCCGCGATCTCCTCTCGGCCGAGTGACTCGACCGCCAGTCCGGGGCCGCGCGGGGGGCGGCCGTAGGCGATCAGGATGTCGATCTCCTCGTGCCGGCCGAGATCGACCGGATCGGCGTTGCTGGAGAGACGAATACCGATGCCGGGATGCGTCTCCACGAAGGACGGGAGCCGCGGGCCGAGCCACTTGGCGGCGAAGCTCGGCGTGCAATGCACCGCCAGCGACGAGGGCGGCGGCGGCCTCAACTCGGCGCAGGCCGCCTCGATCGCGTCGAAGGCCTCCGAGAGGCCCGCGCACAGGCGTTCGCCGTCGGAGGTCAGCGTGGCCTGACGATTGGCCCGGCGGAACAGCGCGCGTCCGAGCGAGCGCTCCAGCGCGCGGATCTGATGGCTCACCGCCGAGGGCGTCAGGTGCAGCTCCTCGCTTGCCCGCGCGAAGCTGCCGAGACGCCCAGCAGCTTCGAAGGCCCGCAGCGCGGGAAAACTCGGGATCCGCCGCATCGCCCAATCCATGAATCAGATTCACGGAAAGAGTGAAAAATCGTCGTTTGTCAATGGCCACGGGCGGCACGATAGTGCCCGCACGCCGCGAAGACGGCCACGCTAACGATAAAAGATCAGGGAGATGAACCAGATGGCCCAAGGGGTGATGACCCTCGTCGAACCCGATATCGACGAGACGACCCGCGTCTATCGCAAGGTCACATGGCGCCTCGTGCCGTTCCTGTTCGCCTGCTACGTCGCGGCCTACCTCGATCGGGTCAATGTCGGCTTCGCGAAGCTGCAAATGCTCGGCGAGCTTCGGTTCAGCGAGACCGTGTACGGCCTCGGCGCCGGGATCTTCTTCATCGGCTATTTCCTGTTCGAAGTGCCGAGCAACATGATCCTGCACAAGGTCGGCGCCCGGATCTGGATCGCCCGGGTCATGCTGAGCTGGGCGGTGATCTCGGCCGCCATGATGTTCGTGACGACACCGACGCTGTTCTACGTGCTGCGGTTCCTCCTCGGCCTCGCCGAGGCGGGCCTGTTCCCGGGCGTGATCCTGTACCTGACCTATTGGTACCCGTCCGACCGGCGCGGCGGCATCATCGCGATGTTCATGACCGGCATCCCGATCGCCGGCCTGATCGGCGGCCCCGTGTCGGGCTGGATCATGAACGCATTCGCGGGGGCCGGCGGCCTCGCGGGCTGGCAGTGGCTGTTCCTGATCGAGGCGCTGCCCTCGCTCGTGCTGGGCTTCTGCGTCCTCGCCTATCTCGACGACGGCATCCAGAAGGCGAAGTGGCTGAGCCCGGAGGAGAAGGCGCTCCTCGCGCAGAACGTCGCCGCCGATGCCGCCACCGTGACCGCGCACCGCTTCCGGGACGGCTTCACCAGCGGCTGGGTGTGGCTGCTCTGCGGGATCTATTTCTTCTTCATCATGGGGCTCTACGGCGTCGGCTTCTGGCTGCCGACCCTGATCAAGGGCGCGGGCGTCGCCGACCCCCTGCAGATCGGTCTCCTGACGATGCTGCCCTACGGCGCAGCGGCGGTGGCGATGATCGCGGTCGGTCGCCTGTCCGACGCGGCCCGGGAGCGGCGCTGGCACATCGTGGTGCCGGGCCTCGTCGGTGCGGTGGGCTGGCTGGTCAGCATCCGGTTCAGCACGGATCTGGTCGTCGCCGAGGCCGCGCTGACCGTGGCGACCATCGGCGTGCTCGTGACGCTCGCCCAGTTCTGGTGCCTGCCGACCGCCATCCTGGCGGGTGCCGCAGCTGCGACCGGCATCGCGGTGATCAACTCGGTCGGCAACCTCGCGGGCTTCGTGAGCCCCTACCTGATCGGCTGGATCATCGACACCACCAAGTCCACGAGTCTCGGCGTCTACACCCTGGCCGCCTGTCTCGCGATCGGCAGCCTCCTCGCGCTGACGATGCCCAAGCGCCTGGTCAACCGCTGACGGCCCTCACCCCTCGCTCCACCTGACAAAAGGATAAGTCATGCTCGACGATCATTCTCACGACAGCGAGGTCGCCATCGACCTGCCCAACGACAGCGCTGGCCGCAAGCGGACATCGATCTACCAGCCCGAGCAGGCTGGCCTGATCTTCCCTGAGATTCCCGAATTCGCCAATCACGCCGAGGAGCGCGCGTATCGCAAGCAACACTTGGTGGCGGCCTGCCGCGCCTTCGCGATGCACGGCTTCGACTATGGCTTTGCCGGGCACCTCACGATTCGCGATCCCGAGCATCCGGAGTTGTACTGGACCAACCCGATGTGCGTACACTTCTCCCAAGTGCGCATGTCGAACCTCATCCTCGCCGACCACAAGGGCGACGTGGTCGAGGGGCAATACGCGATCAACCGCGCGGGCTTCGTACTGCATGCCGCCGTGCACGATGAATACCCCGACGTGATGGCGATGTGCCACGCGCACACGACCTACGGTACCGCATGGTGCGCCACCGGTCGGCCGCTCGACATGATCAGCCAGGACGCGGCGGCCTTCTACAACAGCCACGCGGTCATCGGCGCCTCAGCCGGAGCGGTCGCGGTCGAGAAGGAGAGCGGCTCGTCGGTCGCCAAGCAGATCGGTCGTAACCGTGGTGTCCTGCACCAGAACCACGGTCTGCTGACCTGCAGCCGCCACAGCATCGACGACGCGGCGTTCTGGTTCATCGCCCTTGAGCGTGCCTGTAAGCAGCAACTCTTGGTCGAAGCTACCGGAATCAAGCCGCAGATGATTTCGGAGAAGACCGCCCGCTACAGCCGCGAGCATGTGGGCAGCGACTACATCGGTTGGCTGCACTTCCAGACGCTCTATAGCCACATCGCCGCGACGCAGCCCGACATGTTCGAGTGAGATCGACTTCGAGTGAGATCGACAGGGGCGGGCGATCACAGCGAACGCGGCGCCCTTGTACACCGGGTCCGGGACAGAGCAGGCCTCCACGGGCGCCTGACGCAGGGCGTCCGCATGGAAAATCGGGCGCACCGGCACGATTGTCCCCATCCGGCGCTGCAACCTCGCGGACGCTGACAAGTCGACCGGTCCGACAGCCGAGCCGGGGAGGGCCCGTTGACTGGGTCCGGCCAGCGGCTATCGAAGCGTCAGCGTACAGAGAGTCCGCGCACGCATGCGGACCCTGAGGAAACGCCGGGCCCGCGCGCCCACATCCGTGAGGGCTGCCCATGTCGCCTCAATCCCGCTTGCCCCTGTCCCGTCGCCGGTTCCTGTCCGCCGGCTCGACCGCGATCCTCGCCGGAGCGGTTGCCGCGCCGCACGTGGCGCGGGCGCAGCGGGCCGACTTCACTTACAAATACGCGAACAACCTGCCCGACACACACCCGATGAACGTCCGCGCCCGCGAGATGGCGGACGCGCTGCGCGCCGAGAGCGGCGGCCGGTTCGATCTCAAGATCTTCCCATCGAGCCAGCTCGGCTCGGACACCGACACCCTGAGCCAGCTGCGCTCGGGCAGCGTCGAGTTCTTCACGATGTCGCCGCTGATCCTCTCGACCCTGGTGCCCAACGCCTCGATCAACGGCATCGGCTACGCCTTCCCGGACTACGACGCCGTGTGGCCGGCGATGGACGGGGAACTCGGGGCCTGGGTCCGCCAGCAGATCGCCAAGGCCAACCTCGTCGCGATGGAGAAGATCTGGGACAACGGGTATCGTCAGACCACGTCCTCGACGCGGCCGATCGCCAGCCCGGACGACTTCAAGGGCTTCCGCATCCGCGTGCCGGTCTCGCCGCTCTGGACCTCGATGTTCCGGGCCTTCGACGCCGCGCCGGCCTCGATCAACCTGAACGAGACCTACTCGGCCCTCCAGACGAAGATCGTCGAGGGCCAGGAGAACCCGCTCGCGGTGATCGCGACGACGAAGTTCTACGAGGTGCAGAAATACTGCTCGCTGACCAACCACATGTGGGACGGCTACTGGTTCCTGGCGAACCGCCGCGCCTGGGAGCGCATTCCAGAGGATCTGCGCACGCTGGTTGCGCGCCACATCAACGACGCCGGGATGAAGGAGCGGGCCGACGTGGCCAAGCTCAACGCCAGCCTCCAGGAAGACCTGACCAAGAACGGCATGGTGTTCAACAAGCCAGACCCGGAGCCTTTCCGGGAGAAGCTGCGCAAGGCCGGCTTCTACGCCGAATGGAAGGGCCGCTACGGCGAGGAGGGCTGGTCCCTCCTGGAAAAGGCCTGCGGGAAGCTCTCCTGATGAGCGGGCCGGGGTCCGCGCCGCACGGCGGCGTCGCACCCCGTTCCCGGCGGGTGATGAATCTCGCGCATTTTCTGCGCCGGACGGCCCGCCGCTGGCCGGATGCGATCGGCCTCGCCTGGGGCGACCGGACCTGGACCTGGGGCGGCCTCGACGCCCGGGTCGACGCCATGGCGGCGGCGCTGGCGGCCCGCGGCGTGGTCAAGGGCGACCGCGTGCTGGTCCAGGCGCGCAACGGCAACCAGCTGTTCGAATCGATGTTCGTCTGCTTCCGGCTCGGCGCCGTCTGGGTGCCGACGAACTTCCGGCAGACGCCCGCGGAGGTCGCCTACCTCGCCCGGGCCAGCGGAGCCTCAGCGCTGATCTGTGGCGCCGTGTTCCCCGACCACGCGGCCGCGGTGCGCGAGGCCGTCCCCGATCTGCGCCTCGTGGTCGAGATCGGCGGACGCGCCTTCGGGATGGACTACGATGCCCTGGTCGCGGACCATGACGGGAAGGCCGCCCCGACGGCCGACGTCGCGCACGACGATCCGTGCTGGTTCTTCTTCACCTCGGGCACCACTGGCCGCCCGAAGGCGGCGGTGCTGACCCACGGCCAGATGGCCTTCGTGGTCACCAACCATCTCTGCGACCTGATGCCGGGCACGACCGAGGCCGACGCCTCCCTGGTCGTCGCGCCGCTCTCGCACGGGGCTGGCATCCATCAGCTCGCGCAGGTCGCAGCCGGCGCGAAGACGGTGCTCACCGCCGGCGAGCGCCTGGACCCCGCCGAGGTCTGGTCCCTGGTGGAGCGCTGGTGCATCACCAACCTGTTCACCGTGCCGACCATCGTGAAGCTGCTCACCGAGCACCCGGCGGTCGAGGCGCACGACCACGCGAGCCTGCGCCACGTGATCTACGCCGGCGCGCCGATGTACCGGGAGGACCAGAAGCGGGCGCTGCGCGTGCTCGGTCCGGTGCTGGTGCAGTATTTCGGGCTCGGGGAGGTGACGGGCAACATCACCGTGCTGCCGCCGCGCCTCCACGATGCCGAGGACGGGCCCGGGGTGAAGGTCGGCACCTGCGGGATCGAGCGCACCGGCATGCAGGTGCAGATCCAGGACGGGGAGGGGCGGGACCTGCCGGCGGGCGAGACCGGCGAGATCTGCGTCTGCGGCCCGGCGGTGTTCGCGGGCTACTACGACAACCCGGAGGCCAACGAAGCGGCGTTCCGCGACGGCTGGTTCCGCACGGGGGATCTCGGCCATCTCGACGCGGAGGGCTTCCTGTTCATCACGGGTCGCGCATCGGACATGTACATCTCCGGCGGCTCGAACGTGTACCCGCGCGAGACCGAGGAGAAGCTCCTGAAGCACCCGGCGATCTCCGAGGCCGCGATCCTCGGGGTGCCCGATCGCGCCTGGGGCGAGGTCGGCGTGGCGGTCTGCGTGGTCCGCCCCGGGGCGGAGGTGGACGAGGCAGAACTGATCGCGTGGCTGTCGAGCGAGGTCGCCCGCTACAAGCTGCCCAAGCGGGTATTCTTCTGGGACGCGCTGCCGAAATCCGGCTACGGCAAGGTCACCAAGCGCGCGATCCGCGAGGCATTGGAGGCCCGGAGCTGCCTGCCCCTCGACGGGCCCGCACCCGCCGACGGTTGAAGGATATCCCGGCCTGTCTCGCCGCACTGCACGCGCCCGGGAGACGCCGGACGCACGCCGTCCCGCCGACGGGTTAAGATCCAATCATCAGCGCATGTTTTCGCTGCATGGCAGGTGACGCGCGGAGCCCCTCACGCGCCCGCCGGAGGCGTCGCATATTGCGTCGCAGCATCGGGCGTCCTGCCCGGTCATTGTCGGGATCGGGCACGATGGCCACCCTCGCGTACCTCGTCGGCTTCCGCGCGGAGCGTCCCGCACCGCTTCTCGGGCAGATCGCGGGCCGCCTCGGCGTGGCGGTGCGGCGCGCCGCGGCCGGTCGCTACGCGGAGCAGCGCGAGCGCATCGCGCGCACCGGCGCAGCCGGCATGATCTGAAGGATCCGCGCCGCCTTCAACGAAGGCGCGTGCGCGCGGTCTCCACCACCGCCTCGGCCGTGATGCCGAAGTGGCGTAACAGTTCGTCCGGCGCCCCCGAGGCCCCGAAGCCGGTCATGCCGACGAACCCGCCGTCCTCGCCGATCCACCGGTCCCATCCGAACCGCAGGGCCGCCTCCACGGCAACCCGGACGGTGTCCCGCGGGATGACGCTCCGGCGATAGCCGTCGTCCTGCGCGGCGAACGCCTCCCAGGACGGCATCGAGACCACTGCCGTCGGCACGCCCTCCGCCTGGAGCACGGTGCGGGCGGCCAGGGCCAGCGCCACCTCCGAGCCGGTGCCGATGAGCGTCACGCGTCGCGCGCCTTCGGCGTCCGCCAGCACGTAGGCGCCGCGTGCGCTGCGGTTCTCGCTCCCCCCGGGACGGCGCAGGGCCGGCAACGCCTGCCGCGAGCAGATCAGGGACGTGGGCCCGTGCCGGTTGGCCAGCGCCATCTCCCAGCATTCGGCGGTCTCGACGGCGTCGGCCGGGCGCAGGACCAGCATATTCGGGATCGCCCGGAGCGCGGCGAGGTACTCCACCGGCTGGTGGGTCGGGCCGTTGCGGCCGATGGCGATCGAGTCGTGGCTGTAGACCGTGATGACCGGCAGGTTCATCAGCGCTGCCATCCGCAGGGACGGGCGCATGTAATCGGAGAAGACGAGGTAGGTGGCGCCCACCGGCACCAATCCGCGATGGGCCGCGATCCCGTTCATCATCGAGCCCATCGCGTGCTCGCGGATGCCGTAATGCAGGTAGCGTCCGGTGCGGTCCCGGGCGGTGAAGGCGTGCAGTTCGCCCTTGTGCCGCGTCGGGCCCTCCAGGTCTGGCGCGCCGGAGAACAGCTCCGGAATCGCCCCGGATAGCGTGGCGAGAATCTGCGCCGAGACCTCGATGCTCGGGCGCGCCTCTCCGACCTCGGCGAGGCGGTCGCGGAGCGCGCGGAGCGGCGCGCGCCACCCTTCGGGCAGGCGGGCCGCGCTCACCCGGTCGAAAGCCTCGCGCACCCGCGGCGGCAGGGCTTCACGGCGGGCCTGCCACGCGTCGTAGGCCGCGCGGTTGCGCCCCGAGACGCCTGCGCGCCATGCCTCGGCGACGTCGTCCGGCACGCTGAAGGGCGGATGGTCCCACACCCGGGCCGCCCGCGCCTCGGCGAGGTCGCTCTCGAACACGCGGCCGCCATGGGCACCGCGCTGGCCTTCGAGCCGCGGAAGGCCGCGGCCGATCACGGTGCGGCAGGCGACCAGGCTGGGGCGCGGATCGCCCTTGGCGAGCCGGATCGCGGCCGAGACCGCCTCGACGTCGTGCCCGTCCGCGTCGATCACCTGCCAGTCGGCGGCGCGGAAGCGCGCGCGCACGTCCTCCGAGATCGACAGGTCGGTGGCGCCGTCGTCGGTGATGCGGTTGTCGTCCCACAGGAACGTGAGCTTCGACAGCCGGAGGTGGCCGGCGAGCGAGATCACCTCGTGGGCGATGCCCTCCTGCAGGCAGCCGTCTCCGACGAGGGCGTAGGTCCGGTGGTCGACCAGCTCCGGGCCGAACGTGGCCGCGAGCTTGGCCTCGGCCACCGCCATACCGACGGCGTTGGCGATACCCTGGCCGAGCGGGCCGGTGGTCGCCTCGATGCCGAGTTCGGGCGCGATCTCGGGGTGGCCGTGGGTGTGGGAGCCGAGTTCGCGGAAGCGCCGGATCTGCTCCATGGGCAGTCCGGCATAGCCCGCCAGATGAAGGGCGGCGTAGAGCAGCATCGAGCCGTGCCCGTTCGAGAGCACGAAACGGTCGCGGTCGGGCCATTCCGGATCTGCCGGGTTGCACCGGAGATGGCGCGTGAACAGCGCCACGGCGATCTCGGCACAGCCCAGAGGCGCGCCGGGATGCCCGTCGCCTGCCCGCTCGATCGCGTCGAGGGCGAGGAAGCGGATCGCATCGGCCATCCGGGCTGTGAGCGTCGGGCTTGTCGTGTCTGGCATGGCGGAGGCTCGGGCGGTTCGGGATCACGGCGCGCGGGCGCGGCCCGGACGGCAGCGCAGCCGTCCGGGGTTCTCGGTGTCTGGGGCCGTCCGGATCGTGTCAGAGGAATCCGATGGAGAACCAGGGGACGAGGATGATGGCGAGGAGGCCGACCAGGAGGGCCAGGATGTAGCCGACGATCGGGCGCATGCCGGCGTCCGGGTGGATCCGGCTGATGGCGCAGGCGGCGTAGTAGCCGACGCCGAAGGGCGGCGCGAACAATCCGATGCCCATGGCGAGGATCACCACCATCGCGTAGTGGACCTCGTGCACGCCGACCTGCCGGGCGATCGGGAACAGCAGCGGGCCGAACAGCACGATCGCCGGGATGCCCTCCAGCACCGAGCCCAGCACGATGAAGGCCGCCGCCGACACGAACAGGAAGCCGATCGCCCCGCCGGGCAGGCTCTTCATCGTCACCGCCAGCGTCTGCGAGAAGCCCGACTGGGTCAGCGCCCAGGCCATGCCGGTGGCCGCGCCGATGATCAGCAGGATCGCCCCCGACAGCGTCGCGGTCGTCACCAGCATCGGGTAGAGCCGCCGCCAGTCGAACTGACGGTAGATCAGCAGCCCTGCCAATGCGGCATAGACGATCCCGATGGTCGAGACCTCGGTGGCGGTGGCGATGCCCTCGACCACCGCGAAGCGGATCACGAAGGGCAGCGCCAGCGCCGGCACCGCCACCACGAAGGCCCGGCCGATGACCCGCCGCGCGGGCCGGGCGACGTGGCTCAGGTCCTCGCCGCGATAGCGCCACCACACGAGCGCGCAGAGCGTCACGGCGAGCACGAGGCCCGGCAGCAGGCCGCCGGTGAACAGGGCGGTGATCGACACCCCCGTGACCGAGCCGATGGTGATCAGCACGATCGAGGGCGGGATCGTCTCGGTCTGCGCGCCCGTCGTGGCCAAGAGCGCCACGAGGTCGCCCTCCTTGGCGCCCCGCGCCTTCATCTCGGGGAACAGCACGGGCGCGACCGCGGCCATGTCGGCCGCCTTCGAGCCGGAGATGCCCGACACGAGGTACATCGCCCCGACCAGCACGTAGTGCAGCCCGCCGCGCACGTGGCCGAGCAGGCTCGCCAGGAAGCCCACCATGGCCCGGGCCATGCCGGTCATCTCGATCAGCAGGCCGAGGAAGACGAACAGCGGCACGGCCAGCAGGATGAGGTGGCTCATGCCCTCGTCCATGCGCCCGACCACCACCATCGAGGGCGCGTTGGTGGTGAGCGTGATGTAGGCGAAGGTCGACAACCCGAACGCGAAGGCGATCGGCACGCCGGAGAAGACCAGCGCGCCGACGCCGAGGACGAAGAACAGCAGCAGATTGAGGTTGCCCAGCCCCGCGAACCAGGGCTGGAGCGCCACCAGCCCGGCGGCGAGGCCCCCGCCCAGCGCCAGCGCGCCCACGGTCAGGCGCCAGTCGGCGGTCTCCAGCAGGCGGATCGCCGCGACGACCAGCATGAGGCCGAGGCCGACCGGCAGGGCGGCGGCCCGCCAGGCGTTGTTGAGTTCCAGCGCGGGCGTCTGGACGAAGGCCTCCTCGCTGGCGAACTCCCAGGCCGGCTCCAGCAGCAGCGCCACGAAGATCAGGCCGGCCACCAGGGCGACCGTCTCCAGGAAGGCGCGCAGGCGCGGGCCGCTCATGGCGACGAGCGCGGTCATGCGCATGTGCTCGGCGCGGCGGAAGGCGACCACGGCGCCCAGCATGGCGAGCCACAGGAACAGGATCGAGGCCAGTTCGTCCGACCAGACCAGCGGTTCACGGAACACGTAGCGGCTCACCACCCCGCCGAGCAGCACGCCGATCTCGGCCAGCACGAGCAGCGCCGCCGGGATCTCCACGAGGTAGCCCAGCCCGTCGTCCAACCGGCGCAGCCACGGCCGCGCGCGCAGGGGCGGACCTGCCAGCTCAAGACCCGCCGCACTCTCCACCGCCGCGATGTCGATCTGCATGGCGCCCTCCCTTCAGG
>NZ_JAUYZJ010000056.1 GCF_030700285.1 Methylobacterium sp. NEAU K
GTCGACGTCACGCAGAAGAACCGTGTCCCCGACGTCGTGGGCGTTCTCCGCCTCGACCAAGCCTGGGGTTCGCTGCAGCTCTCGGCTGCGAGCCACGAGATCAACGGCGGCAACGCGTCCTTCGTGTCCACGAGCAACACCGGTGGCCTGACGATCGCCTCGGCGGGGCGCGCGCCGACGACCTATGGCTGGGCCGTGCAGGCCGGTGGCAAGTTCAACCTGCCCTTCATCGCCCCCGGCGATGGGCTGTATCTGCAGGGTGCCTACAGTGAAGGCGCCAACATGTACACCGGCATGGCCAACTACACCTATCCTTACGATGCGCAGTCTGCCGGCCCGTTCCCCGGTGCGTCGTTCATCACCTACAACAACGACGCCGTCATCAATCCGGCGACGGGCAAGTACACCTTGGCGCAGAGCTTCACGGTGGTGGCATCCTACCTCCACTACTGGAGCCCTGAGTGGCGGTCGGCCTTCTACGGCAGCTACGGTGAGGTGTCGTACAACAAGAGCGCCCGCGCGGCACTCGGCACGATCGGCTTCGGCTTCAACCCGACCAACAGCGGCGCCAACGCCAACGCGTTCCTCTACAGCCCGACGCTTCGCGACAACAACCTGTTGGTGGCCGGCGCGAGCCTGATCTGGTCGCCTGTCAAGGATCTCGATATCGGCGTCGAGGGCGCATACGTGCGTGCCGCTCTCAACAACGGCCTGACGAACGACATCAACAAGAACCCGTCGGGCCTGAACGTGAACGGTGTTCCAGTGAAGCTGATCGGGGCGACCGATACGTTCCAGACCCGCTTCCGCATCCAGCGCGATTTCTAATTCCAGATCGAGACCGGTTTGTTCTCCAAAGCTTCCTGGTCTTGATGTCCCCGTGCAACGGGACCCCACTAGCCCGGCCGAAAGGCCGGGCTTTTTCTTGTCTGGTCGTGTCCCCAGGCGCGGACCACGTCCGGCTCATCGGTCGCGGGGGCCGGCGCAGGATTTGTCATTGATCATCTCCGGGCAGGGCGATCTTCGATGTTGCGGGGCTGATCTGCGATCGGTTCTCAACGGCCGTCGCCCTGTGCGACGCGGGCCCCCTGCGCACCACGCAGGAACCCCAACAGGTCGAAGCGCGGCGTCTCGCCCCCGGGTTCGACCGCGACGGTCGCGGTCCGGCCGGAGACCAGCCGGGTTTGGTCGGGGACACCATCCAGCTGGATCCGCACGGGGATGCGCTGGGCCAGCCGCACCCAGGCGAAGGTCGGATTGACGTTCGCGAGCAGGCTGGCTCCGGCCGTGCGCTCCCGATCCTCGATGCCGCCCGCGAAGCTCTGGACATGACCGGTGATGGTCCCATCGTCTCCCATCAGGCGGATGCTGGCTCTGTCTCCGACGTGGATGCGTGGCAGCTTGGTCTCCTCGAAATAGCCCTCGACCCGCAGGGTGTCGCTGTCGACCAGCGCCATCACGCCCTTGCCGGTCTCGACGTAGTTGCCCGGGCGAAGCTCCATGTTGGTGATGCGCCCGTTGACCGAGGCCTTCACCGCTGACCGGTCGAGGTTGAGCTTGGCGAGGTCTCGGTCGGCCACCGCCTGATCGTAGGCGGCCTTCGCCGCCAGGTCTGTCGCCCGGGCCAACTCGACCTTCTGCTGGGAGACGGCGGCATCACTCAGCTTCGAGTAGCGGACGTAGTCGGCGGCCGCCTGCTCGGCGCTCGCCTTCTTGCCTTCCACCATCGCCTCGGCCTGGCGCAGCGCCAGCGTGAAGCGCTCGGGGTCGATCTTGAACAGCACGTCGCCGCGCTTCACCGACTGGTTGTCCTCGACGAGTACCTCGGTGACCAGACCCGAGACGTCGGGCGCCACCCCGACCACGTCGGCGCGCACGCGCCCGTCCCGGGTCCAGGGGGCGTTCATGTAATAGTCCCAGAGCGTCAGGCCGACGACGACGGCGATGGCGGCCATCCCGAGGGTGACGACGAGCCGGACCGAGAGGGCGAGAAGCCGTGTCATGGAATGAGCCCGGAATTCAGGAGGTCGAGCAGCACGATATGCGGTGCCAGGGCGAAGGACGGGGGTTTCCAGACCCGGCGGCGCAGACGAGGCAGGAGAACGTACATGGGGGTCACGAGGTGAGCGGGTCTGCGATGGCCACGACGACGCCCAGCAGGACGACGTAGAGGGCGAGGTCGAAGAGCGGCCGGTGCCAGACCAGTCGGTAGAGCCCGGTCCAGGCCAACACCCGCCGCAGCGGAAGGCTGATGGCGAAGGCGAGCAGCATCCAGGCCGCCAGGCTGGGGACGAAGACGCCGTAGAGGTCGAATTCACCCGTCATGCCGCGAGCCCCGGTTGCAGCGTCGGATGGGAAGACCGGTAGGGCTGCGCGTCGGGGAACAGCCCGCGGCGGACCCCGACGAGAGCCATGAGAGCGGCACGGCCTGGGGCCTGACGGGCGTCGGCGCAGGTCGCGTCGAATGCCTCGTCGATGGTGTCGAGAAGGTCTGGCGACGGCGCGTCGGCCGCGCTCCTGAAATGGCGTGCCAGGGCGGCGAGCAGGCGCTCGACCGCGGCCCTCGCGGGAGCCGAGAGCCGCCGCCGGTCGCGGCGCAACTCGACCACGTTGATGCCGACGCGGACCTCAGCGAGGAGGTCGGCCGTCCATTCCGCGTCGTCCGGCGGCAGGGCGGCGAGGCGCGACGCGATCAGGCCGACGCGGTCGAGCATGAGCGCCGCGAGTTCGAGGCCGCTCTGCGCGCCGTGCCGCTCAGCGGCCCGAGCCAGACTGCGACGGTTGACGGCCCGCATGCGCCGCGCCGTCCAGTCGGCACCGACCGAGCGGACGAGGCGCGTGACCACCGCCGCCAGCCACATCCCGACGATGACCGCGATGGACGAGTTGGTGAAGGCCGCGAACTGGCCCGTGTAGCTGCCCTGGAGGGCGATCATGGCCGAGCCATTGACCGCTGCGCCCATCGCCATCGGGGCGGTTTTCGGTTGTGACATGAAGACCCCGCAAAGCAGGAGACCCGGCGCCAGTGCCAGGGCCAGCATCTCGAAGGTGGTTGCGCGGGGCAGGACCGCGAACAGGTAGGCACCCGCGCCGATGGCGCCGACGATGGCCGAGTTGGCGAAGCTGACGATGAACGGCGCCGGATCGTCCTGCGCGGCGAAGAAGCAGCACCCGACCGCCGCCATCATCGGGGCGGCCGACCCGTCCGGCCATCCGGTCGCGATCCAGATCGCGTTGGTCAGCACGACCGACAGGAACACGCCGACCGCGGACAGGAAGGCCATGCCGTGGTCGCGGTGGCGGATCGTGCGCGCGCGTGCCGTGTAGCGGAAGGCGAGGTCCTCGGTGACGGGGGTGCCGTCCGCGATGTGCCGCTGCAGGAGGCGGGCGTCCTGGCGCAGATCGATGAAGTCGTGCAGGCGCGCGACGAGGCTCGCGAGGACCAGATCCGTCCACGAGGGGCCTTCGTCCAGCGTCGGGCTAACCGCATCGGCGGCGGCCCGCAACCGCGCCGCCTCGGCCGGATCGGTGGTCCCGGAGGCGAGCCATGCGGCCATGTCGTCGAGAAGCGCGCGGAGGCGCGACGGCAGAGCCCGCTCCCGCTCCAGTGCCTCGATCCGATCCGAGACCGCCGAGGCGATGGGGAGGAACATCAGCATGTGCTGGCGCAGCGTCGCCATCGCCTCGGCCGAGCGCTCCGCGCCTGTCATGTCGTAGCGCAGGGGCGTCGCCAGGGTGTCGAAGGCGACAGCGTCCGAGGCCAACCGGAGACGCTTGGCTTGCGTGTCCTTGGACGTCTGCGTCCGGCCGAGGACGTCGGCTACCCAGTTGCGCGCGTCGCGGAGCCAGAGCTCCAGCCGGTCGGCGATCAAGGGCGCCACCGACTGGGGCAACACGACCGTGTTCACGAGGCTGGCGCAGAGGATGCCGAGCGTGATCTCCTCGGCCCTGGCCACCGCTGTGTCGAAGATCGCACCGGGTTCGCCGACGGACGGAAACCCGATCAGGGCGGCGGTATAGCCGCCGAGCATCATCAGGTAGCTGCGCGGGGTGCGGTCGAGCAGAGAGAAGTAGAGGCAGACGGACACCCAGAGCGCGATGGCGAGCGTCAGGAGCTCCGGCGCGTTCACGAGGTTCGGCACGAGGGCGACGGTTACCACCGCCCCGAGCAGCGTGCCCAGCACCCGGTAGAGCGCCTTCGAACGCGTGGCGCCCGCGAGCACCTGGCTCGTGATGTAGACGGTGCCCAACGCCCAATAAGGCCGAGGCAGGTCGATCCAGAACGCGACGTACAGGGCCAGCATAGCCGCACCGAAGGTCTTGATCGAAAACGCCCAGTCGCGCCAGCCGGGAAGGGTCATTCCGCCGCCTCCCCGTTTGGGACCGCGGCAGCGGGTACAGCGGCGTCGGGGATCGCGCGGACATGGTCTTGCACGGCCTGGAACACCCGTAGGCCAGCTTCGAGGTCCGCGGCCCCCACCTTCGCGAACACTGTCTCCCGCAACTGGTCGAGGTCGCCCTCGATCCTTGAGACGACCGCTCGTCCGGCCGGCGTGAGGGTCAGCACCTTGGCGCGTCGGTCGGTCGCGTCCTCCCGGCGCAGGACCAATCCGGCTGCGGAGAGCTGGTCGAGGAGGCGCACCAGCGACGGCCCCTCGATGCCCAACGCCTCCGCCAAAGCATTCTGGCGGGGCTCATCCCCCATGCGCCCGATCAATACCAGCGGCAGCGCCTTCGCCTCCGAGATCCCATGCACCTTCGCCGCCTCGTCGGCGAGGCGGCGCCACTGGCGCCCCGCGAGGAGAAGGGTGTGGGTGTAGGCTTGGCGTAGCTGGAGCAGGTCCTCGTGCACGCGATCCTCCGCACCCGGTGCCGCCACTGCCCGGCGTCAGAAAAACAGATAGCAGACTATCTATTAGCCTTCAATGCAAATGCGCCGGCCTGCTTTCCGAAGCGGTTTGGCCGACAGGTTCGTGTGCGAACCAGCACTTCATCGGTTGCGAACAGCGGCTCTGTCACCGTCCAACATGATAGGGGCCAAAAGCTTACGGCCTGGCCCGGGTATGCCGGATCTGGGGCTCATCGTGCGCCACCGTCCGCCGGCATCTCTCTCCCTCCCGGCCTGAGCCGTCGCGGCCTCCCCGGCCCGGTGTGGCCGATGCCGGATGCGGCACTCCTCACGGAGATCCGCGCCACGCTGATCGTCAGCCCCTTCCACGGCGAAGGCCATCGCAAGGTCTGGGCGCGGCTGCGCCTCTAGGGCGTGAACACCTCCAAGCGCGGGGTGCCGCGCTTGGAGGTGCGCGCATGATCTGCTGGCTCCCTCACCCGTGGGCCCGCCGCGCGGCCCGCGCAACCACGACGGCACCATCATCCCACAGACGGTGGACACGAAGTGGGGCACCGACCTGACCACGACCTGGACGGTGGAGGGTCGGGTCGCGGTGTTTGTGGCCATCGACCACTGCTCGGCCGAGCGCGCCGGCATCCGCGCGGCGCGCCGGGCCACCCGCTTCGAGGTGCTGGAGCCGATCCGCCGCGCACCCGGCGGCTTCCACGGGCGGCAGGCACAAGGGGTTCCAAGATCGAGCGTGTCGGCGCCGGCTCGACGCCGCACTGTCACCCACGTCAGCACGACACGCGGCTTGATCCGGGCGCCGCGCCGGTCGAGTTCAAGGGCCAACGCGGCCGCATTGCGGCAGCCCTCGGCCCAGCGCCGTTCGAGATCAGTACGGTGGGGATCGGTGACGCTCGGGCGCGACGGCTTCGCCCAGATCGGCGGCATCCTGGATGCAAGGTGGGGGAAATGGGTCGGGCTCCGCGGAAAGGAGCTGGAACCTGGCAACCGCGGGCTGGACGCCCTGGGGCATCAGGGCCGTACTCGGAGGGCTGGAACGCCGGTCATTTCGGCGGAAGCTGGCCGAAAGCTGCCAGTCTGCTTCGGAGCAGGCGCGCGGGAAAACGGACACGCCGTGTTCGACCCTGAGCAGTCGTCCGGGGTGTCGTCAACGAGGGACCGCTTACGAGAGCATGGCGGACCTTCGAGGAGGTTGCATCAGCGCCGATGGGCGGCCTCGTGTCGTCACCGTTCTGTCCGATTCCCAGGCGGCGCTAATCGACATAGACGCCAGCGCCCACGAGCGCCGCGACACCATCAACCCGCGTTGCGCAAACGTAGCTCCACTTCACGGTCGGGATCGCCTGATCGGGCCTGGGGAACATGTAATCGACCCATCCAGACCCGAACTTGCTGACGACATCCACGAAGTCCCTGTGAAACCGCTTCCCGTCAGCGTCGCGTTCGTTGAGCATATCCCAACCCTCGCGGTTTGGGTGGCCAGCGTTGAACAGCACGATGCCCTGCATATCCATGACGAACAGGTAGACATCCGCATAACGCCACGGGCCGCCCTTCTTCCTGAACTCTCCGAACGCCTTGCTACCCTGTTCGTCCAGAACCTCAGCCGCTTTGTTGACGAGAGTCTCGATCTCGGACGCTTGGTGTGAGGCTGGGGGCCTCCTATGCCCGAGAGCAGGAAACGTGGCGGTCAGGACCAGCAATACCGGCCATGTCAGCAGCTTCTTGAACATGTGGCCGCCCCTCCCGGCGCCACCTCGATGTGGCGACGATGTGAGTTCTGTCCCCGTGTGGCTCTGGCCGGTCCCGCGTCAGGTGGCGGACCCGCTGAAGACGAGGCGCGTGCCAGTGTAGGCGCGCACCAGCTTGTTCGGCATTTCGGCTTTGGCCATCTCGTAGAAGGCTTCGCCCGTGCAGTGGAGCGGGACCACAAAGTCAGGCTCAATCTCCTTCAGGGCCGTGATCGTCTGCCGGACGTAATCAGGTTGGTAAGGCGCAAGGTGGAAGCCGCCGATCACCGCGTGAACCTTCTGGATGCCGGACACGGCCTGCGCCTGCCGAATCGCGTTGACCACGCCTCGGTGGCTGCATGAGGTCAGGACGACGAGGCCGCGCCCCTTCAGGTTGAAGGCGGTGGCGATCTCGTGCCTGAACTGATCCGGGATCGGACCCTGGCCTCGGTCGGCCTGCGACAGGCGATCAGGGTAGCAGCCCGAGGCGTGCATGACCCCAAGCTTCATCGCACTGGGCGACAGGAGTTTCTCGAAACTGCTCTGATCGATCTGACCCGAGGTGAAGCCGTGGCCTGCCACGAGCGCCGGGCGCTCCGTCGAGGTGACGGTGAGGTTCGCGGCTTTGAGGGCTTGGCGGTCGATGACGCCGAAATCACCCTTCACCGGAGGCGCGGTCCACTCGCGAGCGCAGAAGCAGTCCTCGCCACCGACATGGAACGGAAGCCCTGGCTTGAGTTGTCCCTGGTTCTGGCCGAGGAAGCCAGCGAGGCCACCGAAATGGTCGTAATGCCCGTGGCTCAGTACTAGGGCGTCGATCTCAGAGGGCTGTACCCCGAGGAGCTTCAGGTTGTTGTTGAGGGCCTCCGGCGTGAAGCCGAAATCCACCAGGGTCCGGCGCGTGTCCTCGCCGCGCCGCGAGGTCACGTGCATCGAGAGGCCGAACTCGCTGGCGAGCGTTGGGCCGGGGGGATGATCGGGAGCAATGCCCCAGCCGAAGTGCTCGACAGCGAGCCCCTCGACCTTGCGGCTCGGAGCTACCGCGATCTGATAGCTGTCGGTGACGATGTGCACCGCGACCGAGTCGAGTTCCGGCACTGGCCCGGTCATGGTCTCGGCCACCGCGGGGCGTGCATCGACCAAGAGGCTCGCCAGAATCAGGCCCAGGGCTGTGGCCCCACCACCGCAGAGCACGTCGCGTCGGGCCGGATCATCGCAAGTGATGCGCGAGCGCAAGCCCCTACGAGAATGATTTTGAGGTGACGATGCTGGATCGACTGAGACAGCCATAGCAACCTCCCGCCACTGGTCGAGCTTCTGACCGAAAGCAGGGGCGCGGGATGAGACGATTGTGCGTCATCGTCCTATCGGGCGTCCGAGATTATCACCATCGCATGCAGTTCGATGGTCGGCAAGCCAGAGGGGTAGCTGCAGGATCATATTCACATTAGCAGGATTAAATTCCATAATGTCCAATCGGCGAAGGTCCGCATTCGGTGGAAGACCAGACATCCGAGACATGCCGCCTTAGCTTCTGCTTCCCACCCAACTCAGTCGTGCAGGTAGGCACGGAAGCATCCCCGGATCTGGCGGAAAGCGACTGGATAAGTTTTCAACTTTTGATATGTCGAAGCGGATGTAGCAGCGTGCGTGATACAGACGCTCGAACAGATGCGTTTTCTCGATGTATGAATGGCCGGCACAGTATTCCAACAAAAATTAGCCGGGTCGGGTGACGCGCTGTTCACGTCTCTGCGCTGCCGGGGAAGGAGGCAGGTACCTGACATAGTAACTGACAGGGAACACGTCTTGTTTGGGTATGGTAAGTCTGCGAGCTGTCTCTGATCAGCGTCTAGACCATGCTTAGACGCAGAGAGCGTCTTACGCTGCTGTCTTGCTCGGGCAGTGTCGCCGCCTTGGGCCTTCTCTGCTGACGGGTTGAAAATCCTTGTGGTCTGGCTGGGCGTGTCGCTGCGCCAGGACGCGGCGACGGCAACGCTCGGTGTCGGCATCGGCTTGGCCGTGATTGCCCTACTGGGCCTTGCATTGCGGTGAACCGGCGTGTTCCGCCGTGTGCCGTCCTTCGTGCTCAACGGGATCGCCGCCGCCATGGTCACAGCTTACGGCCTCTATTTCCTGCGCCTGGCTGTCCTGGCAGGGAGTGCCTGAGCCCGATAGCGCCTCAAGGGCGGCGCCTCTGTGCGGGCTTGGCCTTCTGAGCCAGCATACCGGCCTGGCCGAGGCCGATCGCCTTGGCCAGGGCGGAGCGCTGCTCGCTGTAGGCGGGCGCTACCATCGGATCGTCGTCCGGCGGGGCACCGATCCGGGAGCCTGCCACTGTCCGGTGCCCGTCAGGATCCCGCCCAGGACGAGGAGGATCACGACGGTCCGGATGAAGGTGGCGAAGTCCGAGTTGATGTTCCCGACCCCGATCTTGGCGAAGATCGCTGTCAGGGCCGAAAACCCCGCCGAGAGCAGCGCCCAGAGCTGCCAGGTCGCAAGCAGGCCTACCATCGGCGCCCCCTCGCGTCCCGGTGATGGGCAGTCCGGCGTTCGCAGCCGGAACTCTGGCCCGGGGGGGTTACGGGGTGACCGCCAGTTCCTGCGGGGACGCATCCTCGTGCGCGAGGCCCGCTGGGGTGATGCTCCAGTGCTCCAGGTTCTTGTAGACGATGACCTTTCCACCGAGCAGGTCGCCATGACGGCGGCAGAACTGTTCGAGCTGTTCGCGATGGCCGATCACCTCGACACAGACCGTCAGCTGCGGGTCTATCGTCTCCGACCCGTCTTCGCGCACGGGGCCGTGATTGCTGTAGCCGTACTGTGTGGGATGGGCAGTCGCGTTCATCAGCCCGTCCGCCTTGGCCAACTGGACCAGCTCCCGGTAAAGCGGCTTGGCGCCCCACAGAGAGCGCGCAGTCCTGGGTTCGCTCTTGTCGCCGCGCCACAGGTAGATGCGGAGCATGCCGATTTCGGCCGGCGTTACCTGGTGGGTATGGGGCATGGCTCCTTCTTTTCGTTTTGAGGGGGTGAGACGACGGTGGACGGCGCCGGGCGCACAGCCCGGATGGTCCGGACATGCCGCAACGTGGCTCCGTGAAGCTGGACGCCGCTCGCCGCGATCTTCGGCACGGCAATGCGCTGTGACAGGTAGATGCCGCTGTGGCCGGAGCAGATGTAGGCGACAAAACAGGCCACAGCGATGTAGACGCCATGGGTGGCGCCAAACAGCTCGATCCCCAGGAGGGTGCAGGCCAGCGGCGTATTCGCGGCCCCGGCGAATACGGCGACGAAACCGAGCCCGGCCATCAGATCGACGGGAGCCCCGAGCGCGCCGGCAAGCGCGTTGCCGAGAGCCGCACCGATGAAGAACAGCGGCGTGACCTCGCCCCCCTTGAACCCGGCAGAGAGCGTGACGACGGTGAAGAGGATTTTGAGCGCCCAGCTCCACGGATACACGTTGGGTCCGAAGAAGCTGGCGATCGTCAGGCCGTGCGGGTCGGCCGACCACACGCCGAGGCCGAGATAGTCGCGTGTGCCGCACAGATAGACCAGGGCGATGACAGCAAGGCCGCCCGCCACGGGCCGGAGCGGACCGAAGGAAATCATACGCTTGCACCAGCCGCCCAGTATGTGGTTGGCCTCGGCGAACAGCAGCCCCGCAAGACCGTAGGCGACGCCGGCAACAGCCACCTTGGCCAGCAGCAGCGGCTCGATCATGTGCGTCCCGGCTGACCCGGCCAGATAGTCGATGCGGTAAACGCTGTGGTGGATGCCCCAGAGCTGGCAGACCCAGTCGCCGACGAGGGCCGCCACCAGACAGGGCACCAGGGCGGAGTACTCGACCCGGCCGACCGCCAGCACCTCCATCGCGAAGACGGCGCCAGCCAGCGGCGTGCCGAACACCGCTCCGAACCCGGCCGCGATCCCGGCCATCAGCATGATCCGCACACTCGGCGGATCGAGACGGAAGATCTTTCCAACCGCGCTTGCCAAGCTGCCGCCGAGCTGCACGGCCGTGCCTTCGCGGCCCGCAGACCCGCCGAACAGGTGAGTGATGACCGTGCCCAGCAAGATGAGGGGGGCCATGCGCAGGGGCACGCCGCCCCCGGGCTCATGGATCTGCTCGACAATGAGGTTGTTGCCGCCTTCGACGGACTGGCCGAACCAGTGATAGAGCAGCCCTACGGCGAAGCCGCCGGCCGGCAGCAGGAACAACAGCCAAGGATAGGTGAACCGCGCTTGGGTCGCGACATCGAGGCTCCACAGGAACGCGGCGCACAACGTGCCGACCGCCGCGGCCATGGGGACCAGGACAAGGATCCAGCGGATAACCGAGACGGCATGGGCATGCCGTGTGCGCACGAAGGCGGCAACGTTGAGTGTCGAGAAAAGATTCTGGAACGTTGCGCGCATGACTCCTCCTTGTTGCGACGCCGCAAAAGGTAGGAGTCATTAGCCCGAAGGCGGTTCGGCCTCAAAGGCCAGGCAGATTCCATTGCCAAGGAATAGCTTAAGGCAGGCCCTCGATTCCCGTCAAGCATCTTCAGGAGGGCGACCGGGCCATACTGCGCTGCACATTATCGGCCCGTCCTCTGGACGCTGCGAGCAGGCCGGGTAGCCAAAGCTCAGCGAATTGACGTCTGGCGCGGGTCAGGCCACGCTCTCAAACGTGGGATGGGGATGGAGCTCCCCGACAGCTGCCCGGCACCGACTGCCGGGACGATAGCTCCTACCGAGCGCTTCCGGGCGCGGGTAGGGCTATGCTTTTCCCACTCCCGGCATGCGCACGTCCGTAACCCGATCCCTTCGCGGGGATCCTGCGTGAGCTGCGTGCTGATGAAATCCCACCCATTACCGCTCTAAGCCCACCAAGGCGTGCGTATGATCTGCGCGCGCTTTTTGCGTACTTTTCAAATAAAAACGGTGGGGTCCGAAGACGCCGCCGCATCCGGCCAAATTCCGGATCGGTAACTTAAGACGTTTTCCAGCTACAGTCATATTTCGCAAAAAAGATCCTAGTAATTTTATGGTATCATGAGTCGACGACAATGATCGACATCCCATAAAATGGTTCAGGAAATTTGATCTTTTAAAATTCTGTTTCATTTTATTTTTAAAGCCATGCGGTTTTTCGGGAGGCTTGGCTGCGTCTATCGCTCAGAATGTACAAATTTATACCGAAAAATGTCGCACTTAGAGAAATCTTATTGTACTACCCATAGACTGAGTTAGACATGCGTCGCCCGATACCGGCCTGTGCTG
Organism: Methylobacterium sp. NEAU K; assembly: GCF_030700285.1. Classification (GTDB taxonomy): domain Bacteria; phylum Pseudomonadota; class Alphaproteobacteria; order Rhizobiales; family Beijerinckiaceae; genus Methylobacterium. The sequence continues at coordinate 11,854 of NZ_JAUYZJ010000056.1, forward strand.
TAAGGCGGCGCAGACCCGGAGACCGGCAAAAGAAGCGTGAGATGACGTATAGCCAGGCCGGCACCGGCACCCATGCGTCAGGACGGAGGAACGCGAATGACAAAGATGGCTGTTGCAGCCTCGGTGGCCGCTTACGCCGCCGTGATGCTGCCTGCATTTGACCTGACCGGGATTTTGGACCGGGCCAGTTGTGAGGCTACTGCATGGTAGCGGCCATGGGTAGCCGGAAGGCCAGATCCGGGAAGCTGACGGGCGCGGGTGGCCGATAGCCCAGCGACGAGTGCGGCCGGACACGGTTGTAGATGTTCTGCCAGATACCGACCACGATCTGTGCCTCCTTCAGCGCGTAGAAGATCTCCTGCTTCAGTCAATCGTCCCGCAGCTTGCCATTGAATCTGTCACAGTACCCGTTCTCCCATGGCGATCCTGGAGCGGTGTACTTGATCTGCGAGCCGGCTTTGGCGATCCACTTGCGCAGCGCTTTGGAGATCATCTCGCTGCGCGGTCCTTCGGTTCGGGGCCATTGTCGCAGCGAATGTTCTTCGGGATGCCGTGCTGGCATATCGTGTCCGCCAGCGCCTCGATCACGCCCACGCTGTTGCTGCGCCGGAATGCGGCCCGCGCGATCCGGGCGGTATCCTTGGGCACAGGCGGCAGCGGTTGCGAAGGGAGCGACATGGGCGGCCTCCGGGCTGGGAAGCCATCTCAACGTCCGACAGTCCGACCATGCCCACTTCGCCAACAGGGTCCCACCCTTATCGGAGCGGTAGCGCCCACTCACAGGATTTCGCGATAACCAGCCCAACGGCCGGGTAGGGTCGCAAGCTGCCCTTCGAACGGTCGAGCTAACCAAGTCCGAACCCCAGCACCCGTCGCGCCGCGAAGGGGTCGCGGACAGGCGAGGCTCATCGTCCCGCCACACACGCTCCAGTCGCATCCTGCCCGAACCACCTCGACGCCGTTCGCGATTTGGTCCAGGGATGCGGGATGCAGAACCGCCCGCACGCGCAGCCCGCCGGGGACGGCGCTCCCGCCTCTTCCATCGCCGCCCGCGCCATGGGCGCGCTCCGCCGCGACGCCGCCGCATACCTCGAGGGGCTCAACCCCGAGCAGCGCCGCGCCGTCGAGACCACGGAGGGCCCAGTCCTGGTGCTGGCCGGGGCCGGCACCGGCAAGACCCGGGTGCTGACCACCCGGATCGCCCACCTGATCGCCACCGGCCGGGCGCGCCCCTTCGACATCCTGGCGGTGACCTTCACCAACAAGGCCGCCCGAGAGATGAAGCACCGGATCGGCGCGCTGATCGGCCCGGCCGGCGAGGGCATGCCCTGGCTCGGCACCTTCCACGCGATCGGCACCAAGATCCTGCGCCGCCACGCCGAGATGGTCGGGTTGAAATCCGACTTCACGATCCTCGGCACCGACGACCAGCTCCGGCTGATGAAGCAGGTGATCGCCGATCAGAACGTCGACGAGAAGCGCTGGCCGGCGCGCGCCCTGTCGCACGCCATCGACGGCTGGAAGAATCGCGGCCTCGGCCCCGAGCAGGTGCCGCCGGGCGAGGCGTCGTCCTTCGCGTTCGGCAAGGGCGGCACGCTCTACACCGCCTACCAGGCCCGGCTCGCCACCCTGAACGCCGTCGATTTCGGCGATCTTCTGCTCCTCTGCCTCAAGCTGTGGCGCGAGAACCCAGACGTGCTGGCCAACTACCAAGACCGGTTCCGCTACATCCTGGTCGACGAGTACCAGGACACCAACGTCGCCCAGTACCTGTGGCTGCGGTTGCTCGCCCAATCGCGAAAAAACATCGCCTGCGTGGGTGACGACGACCAGTCGATCTACGGCTGGCGCGGGGCCGAGGTCGACAACATCCTGCGCTTCGAGCACGACTTTCCCGGGGCCGTGGTCGTGCGCCTGGAGCGCAACTACCGCTCCACCGGCCACATCCTGGCCGCCGCCTCGGGCCTGATCGCCCGGAACGAGAGCCGGCTCGGCAAGACGCTGCGCACCGAGGACGAGCCGGGCGAGCGCGTCACCGTGACAGGCGCCTGGGATTCCGAGGAGGAGGCGCGGCTGCTCGCCGAGGCGATCGAGTCGTTGCAGGTGAAGCAGCATCCGCTCTCGGAGATCGCCGTCCTGGTGCGAATCTCGGCGCAGATGCGCGAGATCGAGGACCGCTTCGTCCAGCTCGGGCTGCCCTACCGGGTGATCGGCGGCCCGCGCTTCTACGAGCGGGCCGAGATCCGCGACGCCCTGGCCTATCTGCGCGTGACCATGAACGTGAGCGACGACCTCGCCTTCGAGCGGATCGTCAACACGCCCAAGCGGGGCTTGGGCGACGCCACCCTGCAGCAGCTCCACACCTACGGCCGCGCCAACCGCGTGCCCCTGCTGATCTCGGCCCAGCGCCTGTGCGAGACCGACGAGCTCAAGCCCCGGGTCCGCGCGACCCTGCGGGCGCTCACCGAGAGCTTCGGCCGGTGGGCGCGGCTCGTGGAGGCGCAGCCGCATAGCGAGGTCGCCCAGACCATCCTGGAGGAATCCGGCTACACGGAGATGTGGCAGAAGGACCGGTCCGCGGATGCCGCCGGCCGCCTGGAGAACCTGAAGGAATTCGTCCGCTCGATGGAGGAGTTCCCCGACATGGCGGCCTTCCTGGAGCACGTCTCCCTGGTGATGGAGGCCTCGGAAGCCGAGGGCGCCGAGCGCGTCTCGCTGATGACCCTGCACGCCGCCAAGGGTCTGGAATTCGACACCGTGTTCCTGCCCGGCTGGGAGGACGGCCTGTTCCCGAACCAGCGGGCGCTGGACGAGAGCGGCCGGGCCGGCCTGGAGGAGGAGCGCCGCCTCGCCCATGTCGGGCTGACCCGGGCGCGCAAGCGCGCCAAGCTGTCCTTCGCGGTGAACCGGCGCATCCACGGCCTGTGGTCCTCGACCATCCCGTCCCGGTTCATCGACGAGTTGCCGGAATCGGCCGTCGACGTGGTCGAGGCGCCCGCCCATTTCTCGGCCGGCGCCTCGCGGTTCGACCGCAACCCGGCGCCGTTCGGATCGAGCTACGGCACGCCGGGCTGGCAGCGGGCGCAGGCCAACACCGCCGCGGGCGCAGGCAACCGGACCGGCCGCGGCTTCGGGACCGCGCCGGGCGGCCGCTCGGGCGGCCCGCGCCAGATCGAGGGCGAGCTGATCGCCAAATCGACCGGCGCACCCTCGGCGTTCCAGGACGGCCAGCGGGTCTTCCACACCAAGTTCGGGCCGGGGACCGTAGCCGGCGTCGATGGCAACAAGCTCACCGTTGACTTCGATAAAGCCGGCCGGAAGATGGTCCTCGACAGCTTCATCCAGGCCGGATGACGCTCAGTCCCGCCGATCAAGCCCGGACGTTCAGGGCGGCAGGGTCGGCGGCCTTCGCCCGTGCGGGCGGGGAGGATCGAGGTCGTGCAGGATGGCGCGTCATCCCGTCTGCCCCGCCATCTGCCTGATGCATCGTCGCCAGGGTCGCGGCTTTTTCAGCACCGCCGCGCCGACCGTCACCCCTCAGTCACACCCTCCGGGCAATCGTCCAGGGCGAATCGCGTTGGTGCGACGGTTGCATCGCGTATTCGGCCCCGGGCGAAACGTTGTGACGCTCTCCACAGGCGGACGGGCGCGGGGTGGAACCTTCGGCATGACGCCGTGATTAGTTTCGGGAAAGAGTAGAACCGGGAGCACGTAGGTAAACGGCAGTTCAGATTCAGATCCAGGTTGGCTAGTCCCGTTGGAGTGTTGATCCATGAAGAGACGCCGCGCACGACTTGAACTGGTTGAAGACCGCACGTCCCGCATCCACCGCACACGCTTCGACGAAGAGCGAAACCTAAGCCCGATCCAGCCTCTCACCGAACGCCAAGCCGAGTATCTCGACGCCCTCGCGCGCTCCCCGCAAGTCATCGTCCTGGGACCGGCCGGCACCGGCAAGACCTTCATCGCCGGCACCCGCGCGGCGGATCAGCTCCGCCAGCGCCGCATCTCCAAGGTCGTCATCACCCGACCGAACGTGCCCTCGGGCCGGTCGCTCGGCTTCTTCCCCGGCACCCTCGAGGAGAAGATCGCCCCCTGGGTCGCCCCCCTCACCGAGGCCATGAAGGAGCGCATGGGCCAAGCCGCCTTCGAGATCGCCCTCAAGACCGGCGACATCGAGATCGTGCCGTTCGAGGTGATGCGCGGGCGCACCTTCAAGAACTGCCTCGTGATCCTCGACGAGGCGCAGAACACTACCACCAACGAGATCAAGATGTTCCTGACCCGGATCGGCGACGATTGTCAGGTCATCATCAACGGCGACGTCTCCCAGACTGACTTGCGCGAGACCTCGGGCCTGCGCACGGTCATGCACCTGATCAAGAGCCGGATGATGCCGATACCGGTGGTTGAGTTCACACGCGACGACATCGTGCGCTCCGGCATCTGCGCCGAGTGGGTGAAGGCCTTCGAGGAAACGAATCTCTAATCTAGAAGTTGTTGGCGGCGGCCCTCCCGAGGGCCGCCGTGCCCTCTACGGCACGAGACGACTCTCCGAACCTCCCGGTCGGGAGGACGAACCGGGCGCCATACACGGCCATCAGACCCTTTGAGTCTCTTTCGTGAGGAAACTGACCTTCGCCTTCGCGGTGCTCGCTTCGCTCGGCGGCGCCGCCCTCGTCCAGCCCGCCACCGCTGCCCCCGTCCTGCCGACCGGGATCGCCGCGCCGGACGCGGTCACCCAGGTCCGACTGACGCCGATGGAGCGGCGGATGGTGCATCGCCGCGTCGAGCGCCGGATGATGCGGCGGCACATCCACCGCCGGATGATGCGCCGCCACATGCTGCGCCACATGTGATCCCGAGGCCGAGCGGGGCCCGACGGGTCCCGCTTCCCCGCGCCGGATCGCCCGGCCACATTGGACGTTGCTCCGCCCCGCGCGGATTCCTATCTCGTCACCTCGAATCGCGCAGTCAGGCGGCCGAAGCGGCAGCCGGCCGATCCGGGAGACCACCATGCCCCCCTCCAACCGACTGTTCGACGATCTCGCCCGCCTGATGACCGACGCGGCCGGGGCCGCGCAGGGCGTGCGCCGCGAGGCGGAGACGGTGGTGAAGGCGCAGGTCGAGCGCCTCGTCCGCGACCTCGACATCGCGTCCCGCGAGGAGCTCGACGTACTGCGCGACTTGGTTACCAATCTTCGCGCGCAGAACGAGGCGCTGGCCGCACGCGTTGCGGCGCTGGAGGCGAAATCCGGCGGTGCCGGGGCCGGCGCGGCGGGTCTTAGCGAGGTCGTCTGAGTCCCCGCGGCCACGCTCTCGGCTTTTGCACAGGAAGCGGCGGCGGCGATTCCGTTTCCTGTTCACCGAGCGGGGCCTGCGCTTTGTGTCGCGAGTCACGGCCGGTCTATAGTCGGGCATAGGGTGATTCGAGGGCTGCCGGGGCGATGTCCGCGGAGCTTTGACAGTCGATCGCTTCACCCCCGGCCCGTCTCTGCCGGTCGTTCACAAGTCTCGGAGTGTTCTCGCGCTCCGGTTTCGCGTCACCGTCACGTCGGGCTGGATCGACTCCGGGCCGTCCTTTTGGATCGTCATGCCGCTTCTTCACGTCGACTTCCACGATCCCGATCGGAACGAGCATCCGCTCGACGTCGTCGAGCGTTTGGCGTCGCTGCGCGACTGGATCTTCGACCGGGCCGAGACCGACGAGATGTCGATCACGAGCCCCGGCCGCTGGACCGATTACCACGTGGCCTTCACGTGGATCGAGGACGTGGAGGCCCTTCACGTGGCCTGCGCCTTCGACCTAAAGGTCCCGGAGCGGCAGCGGATCGAGGTGCTGCGCCTGATCGCACTGATCAACGAGCAGCTCTGGATCGGCCATTTCGATCTCTGGTCGAGCGACAGCGTGGTGATGTTCCGCCACGCGCTCCTGCTGGCCGGCGGGGCGGTGCCCACACATCCGCAATGCGCCACCATGATGAAGACCGCGGTGGATGCCTGCGAGCGCTACTTCCAGGCGTTCCAGTTCGTGCTCTGGGCCGGCAAGAGCGCCCGGGAGGCGCTGGACGCCGTGCTGTTCGAGACCGAAGGCGAGGCGTGACCGCGACGGATCCTGAAACGGTCGCGGCACGGATGCCCGCCTCCCTGGTTCTCGCCGGGGCCGGCAAGATGGGTGGCGCGATGCTGGCGGGCTGGCTCGACGCGGGCCTCGACCCGCACGCCACCACGATCATCGATCCGGTGCCTTCCCGCGAGATCGCGGATCTGTGCGCGCGCCGGGGACTGCGCCTCAATCCGCCGGATCCCCAGCCCGGCGCCGTGCTCGTCCTGGGCATCAAGCCGCAGGGCCTCGATTCGGCCGCAGCCGCCCTCGACAGGCTGGTCGGCCGCGACACGCTCCTGGTCTCGATCCTGGCGGGCAAGACCATCGCGGATCTGCGCGGCCGGCTGCCCCGGGCGCGGGCCGTGGTCCGGGCCATGCCCAATCTGCCGGCGAGCATTGGCCGGGGTGCCACGGGCGCGTGCGCGAGCCCCGAGGTCACGCCCGCGCAACGCGCGGCGGCCGACGCCCTGTTCGCGGCCAACGGTACTGTGGCGTGGCTCGCCGACGAGGCTCAGATCGACGTGGTGACGGCCGTGTCCGGCTCCGGGCCGGCCTATGTCTTCCTCCTCGCCGAGACGCTCGCCGAGGCCGGCATCGCCGCGGGGCTCGACCCGGAGGTCGCGCGGATCCTCGCCCGGGCGACCGTCGCGGGGGCCGGGGCACTGCTCGATGCGAGCCCGGCCGAAGCGGCCGCGTTGCGTCGCAACGTCACCTCTCCGGGCGGCACCACGGCGGCGGCCCTCGACGTGCTGATGCGACCGGACGGCCTGGCGCCGCTCATGCGCGAGGCCGTTGCAGCAGCTCGACGGCGGGCCGGTGAACTCTCCGGCTGACATCCGTGCGGCATCGCCGCGCGACAGCCCTGCCCTTCGCCGCCCGCATCCCTACATGAGGACCGACGACCGACAGGAGCGGGCGACCGACCCATGACCGAGAACAAAGCCCCGTCGAAGCGCACCCGCAAAGCTGCGAGCGCGGCCCAGGAAGGACCGGCGCAGGAGGGCCCCGCGCAGGCCGAGAGCCCGCCGAAGCTGTCGCCCCGGGAGGCTGCCGTAGAGGCTCTGATGCGGCTCGCTGCGGAACAGCCCTGGAATGATATCGAGATCAGCGACATCGCCCGGGAGGCGGGGCTGACGCTCGCTGAGCTGCGCGATCTGTTTCCCTCGAAGGGCGCCGTGCTCGGCGGCCTCACCCGGATCATCGACCGGAAGGTTCTGGAGGGCGACTCCTCGGGCCTCGAGGAAGAGCCGACCCGCGAGCGCCTGTTCGACGTCCTGATGCGTCGCCTCGACGCGATGACGCCCTACAAGCCGGCCCTGCGCCGGATCGCCTACGCGTTGCGCGGCGAGCCGCTCTCGATGCTGGCGCTGAACAACGTGATGCTGAACTCGCACCGGTACATGCTGGCGGCCGCCGGGATCGACACCGAGGGGCCGCTCGGACAGCTTAAGCTCCAGGGTGTGGTGATCGCCTTCGCCCGCGTGACCCAGGTCTGGCTCGACGACGACGACCTGGCGCTGGCACGGACCATGGCCCGGCTCGACAAGGAGATTCGCAACGGCGAGCGAATCATGGAGCGGGCCGAGGATGTCCGGAGGCTCACGGCGCCGCTGCGGGCGTTGGGACGATCGTTCCTGGACCGGCGACCGCGCGGCCGACGCGAACACGACGGCGAGGATACGGATCCGGCCGCCGCAATTTAGAGCGTATCACGCGGCCTGGATGTCGCGCAGGAATCCGTCGACCTCCTGCTTGACCGTCAGGGATTGCGTCGCGAGCGCGGCCGCGGCGTTCAGCACCTGCGCGGCGGCGCTGCCGGTTTCCCCCGAGGCGGCCAGCACGCGGGCCACGTTGGCCGACACGTCCTGGGTCCCGCGCGCGGCCTGGCCGGCGTTGCGCGAGATCTCGCTCGTGGCCGCCGTCTGCTCCACCACCGTCGAGGCGATCGAGCCGCTGATCTCGTTCACAATCCCGATCGTGCGCCCGATCTGCTCGATCGCGTCGGCCGCCTGGCCGGTCGCCGCCTGGATCGCGGCGATCTGGCCGCCGATCTCCTCGGTGGCCTTGGCGGTCTGACCCGCCAGCTCCTTGACCTCAGCCGCCACAACGGCGAACCCCCGGCCCGCCTCGCCGGCGCGCGCCGCCTCGATGGTCGCGTTGAGCGCCAGCAGGTTGGTCTGGCCGGCGATGCCCGAGATCGTCGTCACCGCCGCGCCGATCTGCTCGGCGGCCATGCGCAGGCTCGCCATCGCGGCGCTGCTCGTCTGCGCCTCGTGGGCGGCATGGCTGGCGACCTCGTTGGAGCGGATCACCTGCCGCTCGATCTCCTGCAGCGAGGACACCATCTCCTCGGCGGCCGACGCCACGGTCTGGACGTTGGCCGAGGTCTGCTCGGCGGCCGCGCTGGAGGCCACCGCCTGGCTGTTGGTGTCGTCGGCGACCCGGGTCATCGAGCGCGCGGTCGCGTCGAGCTCGGTGGCGGCCGCGGTGACGACCTCCAGCGACGCGGCCACGGTCTGCTGGAACGCCCGGACCAGCCGGTCGACCCGGTCGGCCCGACGCTCGCGGGCAGCGTGCTCGGCGGCCTGCGCGGCCTCCAGATCGGCGCGGGCGATGGCGTTCTGCCGGAACACGTCCACCGCCTTGGCCATCGCGCC
>NZ_JAUYZJ010000057.1 GCF_030700285.1 Methylobacterium sp. NEAU K
GACCGTATTCCCGAGCCTTCGGCGTTGCGCCAGCTTCCGGAGTCGGAGCTTCAGGCTGTTGCGGACGCGGTGCGGGCCGAGATGATCGACGCGGTCTCGATCACGGGCGGGCATCTCGGTTCTGGGCTTGGGGTTGTCGAGCTGACGGTGGCGCTGCATCACGTGTTCGACACGCCCGACGACCGGATTGTCTGGGACGTCGGCCACCAGTGCTACCCGCACAAGATTCTCACCGGGCGCCGCGACCGCATCCGGACGCTGCGCCAGGGCGGCGGGCTGTCGGGTTTCACCAAGCGCAGCGAGAGCGTCTACGACCCGTTTGGCGCGGCGCATTCCTCGACCTCGATCTCGGCCGCGCTGGGGATGGCGGTCGCCCGCGACCTCGACACCGCCGCCGCCAAGGCCAAGGGCGTGTCGCCGGGCCGCCCGGCCAAGCGCCGCAACGCCATCGCGGTGATCGGCGACGGCTCGATGTCGGCCGGCATGGCCTACGAGGCGATGAACAACGCCGGCGCCCTGCATTCGCGCCTGATCGTGATCCTCAACGACAACGACATGTCGATCGCCCCGCCGGTGGGCGCGATGTCGGGCTATCTCGCCCGTCTGGCCTCGGGGGGCACCTACCAGTCCCTGCGCGAGACCGCCAAGCAGCTCGGCAAGCTGCTGCCGAAGGCGCTCTACCAGCGCGCGGCGGCGGCGGAGGAGTATGCCCGCTCGCTGGTGGTGGGCGGCGGCACGATGTTTGAGGAGATGGGCTTCCACTATGTCGGGCCGGTCGACGGGCACAACCTCGACCAGCTGCTGCCGGTGCTGAAGAACGTGCGCGACGCCGAGCACGGCCCGATCCTGCTGCATGTCGTCACCCGGAAGGGCAAGGGCTACGCCCCGGCCGAGGCCTCGGCCGACCGCTACCATGGGGTGGTGAAGTTCGACGTGGTCTCGGGCGTGCAGGCCAAGGCCAAGCCGAACGCCCCGGCCTACACGCGGGTGTTCGGCGAGAGCCTGATCAAGGCGGCGGACGCGGACGACAAGGTGGTGGCGATCACCGCGGCGATGCCGGGGGGCACCGGCATCGACCTGTTCGGCAAGGCGCATCCGGACCGGACCTTCGACGTCGGCATCGCCGAGCAGCACGCGGTGACGTTTGCGGGCGGCCTGGCGACGGAAGGCTACCGGCCGTTCGTGGCGATCTACTCGACGTTCCTGCAGCGGGCCTACGACCAGGTGGTGCACGACGTGGCGCTGCAGAACCTGCCCGTGCGGTTCTGCCTGGACCGGGCCGGGCTGGTGGGAGCGGACGGGGCGACGCATGCGGGCGCGTTCGACCTGGCTTACTTGTGCTGCCTGCCGAACATGACCGTGATGGCGGCGTCCGACGAGGCCGAGCTGGTGCACATGGTGGCGACCGCGCATGCCCACGATTCGGGCCCGATCGCGCTGCGCTACCCGCGCGGCGAGGGCGTGGGCGTCGAGCTGCCGGAGCGGGGCGAGGTCCTGGCCATCGGCAAGGGCCGGCTGGTGCGGCAGGACCCGGAGGCGCGTGTGGCGATCCTCAGCCTGGGCACGCGCCTGTCCGAGGCCTTGAAGGCGGCGGATACGCTGTCCGATCAGGGCGTCGCGGTCACGGTCGCGGATGCGCGCTTCGCCAAGCCGCTGGACGAGGCGCTGATCCTGGACCTGGCGAAGACCCACGAGGTCCTGATCACCGTCGAGGAGGGCTCGCGGGGCGGGTTCGGCGCGATGGTGCTGCACCTGCTGTCGGAGCAGGGCGCGCTGGATGCGGGCCGGGTGCGGGTCCGGACGCTGACGCTGCCCGACCTGTATCAGGACCACGACAGCCCGGAGAAGATGTACGCCGAGGCCGGCCTCGACGCCGCCACCATCGCCAGGACCGTCCTCGACACCCTGCCCGAGCGCAAGGAAGGCCGCTCGCGCCTGCGCCTCGCCTGAGCGCCGGGCTGAAGCGACCCGAGGGGACGCGGCGGCCCACGGTCCTGCGCGTCGCTTGCTGCCCGGGCGGTTCGATGACACAAGCGCGGCGCGGCGGGGGCACCCGGCCGCGCCGGTATTCCGCAACCCGTTAGACGTGTGATGGCAGAGGCCACATCCTCCGGCCCTTCCGAGGTCGGCCCCGTGCTGATCACGGGCGCGAGCGGCTTCCTCGGCTCCGCCCTGGTCGACGTGTTCCGCCGGGCCGGCTTCCCGGTGCGCATCCTCGTGCGCGCCTCGAGCCCACGCCGGAACCTCACCTGGACCGACGTGGAGATCGCCGAGGGCGACATGCGCGATCCGGCGGCGGTGGCCGCCGCGATGCGCGGCCAGCGCTACCTGATCCACGCCGCGGCCGATTACCGGCTTTGGGCGCCGGACAGGGAAGAGATCGTCCGCACCAACCGCGATGGCACCCGCCTGATGATGCAGGCGGCGCTGGAGGCCGGCGTCGAGCGGGTCGTCTATACCTCGAGCGTCGCCACCATCAGGCCCCCCGCCGACGGGGTGACGCCCTCGGACGAGAGCATGCCGCTGACGCCCGAAACCGCCATCGGCGCCTATAAGCGCAGCAAGGTCGTGGCGGAGCGTGTGGTCGAGGAGATGGTGGCCCGGGACGGGTTGCAGGCGGTGATCGTGAACCCCTCGACGCCGATCGGCCCCCGCGACGTGAAGCCGACGCCCACCGGCCGGATCATCCAGGAGGCCGCGCTCGGCAAGATGCCGGCCTTCGTCGATACCGGCCTCAACCTCGCCCACGTGGACGACGTTGCGGAAGGCCATCTGCTTGCCCTGCGCAAGGGGCGGATCGGCGAGCGCTACATCCTGGGCGGTGAGGACGTGTTCCTGTCGCAGATGCTTGCCGACATCGCCGGGATTGTCGGGCGCAAGCCCCCGACCGTGAGCCTCCCCCGGGCGGCGGTCTACCCGGTCGCCGTCTTCGCGCAACTCGCCGCCCGGGTGACCGGCCGGCAGCCTTTCGCCACGGTCGACGGCATTCGCATGTCCCGCTACCGGATGTTCTTCTCGGACGGGAAGGCGCGGGCGGAACTGGGCTACAGGGCAAGGCCCTACCGCGAGGGCCTGTCCGACGCGATCTCGTGGTTCCGTGAGGCGGGATATCTCGCATGACCAGCCTCGAAACGGCAACGGCGACGCGCTCCGGCAAGGGCCACCGCGACGAGAATTTTCCCGTCGCCTCGCACCTGATCCACCCGCGCCACCGCGGCGCGATCCTGGCGTTCTACAACTTCGTCCGTGCCGGCGACGACGTGGCCGACCACGCGGACCTGTCGAGCGCGGGCAAGATCGCGCTGCTCGACCGACTGGCGGATTCGCTCACCGGCGCCGGGCCCTCGGATCCGGAGGCCGAGCCGCTGAAGCGCGAACTCGCCGCCCGCGGCCTGCCGCCCCGCCACGCCCTGGAACTGCTCGACGCTTTCCGGATGGACGCGCGCAAGAACCGCTACGCGGACTGGGACGAGCTGATCCATTATTGCCGCTATTCGGCGATGCCGGTCGGGCGCTTCGTCCTCGACCTGCACGGCGAGGACCCGTCCCGGGTCTGGCCGGCTTCCGACGCGATCTGCGCGGCGCTTCAGGTGATCAATCACCTCCAGGATTGCGGCAAGGATTTCGCGGGCCTCGACCGCGTCTATCTCCCGCAGGACGCGCTCGACCGGCACGGCGCCACCGTGGCGATGCTGGGCGAGCCCAAGGCCCCGCCGCAGCTCCGGGCCGTGATCCGCGAACTGGCGAATCGCTGCCTCGAACTCCTCGACAAAGGGGCTGTCCTGCCGGACCTGATCGACGACCTGCGCCTGTCCCTGGAGATCGCCGCGATCCACCGCCTCGCCGTGGTGCTCGCCCGGGGGCTCATCGAGCGCGATCCGCTCTCGGAGAAAGTCCATCACGGCAAGGCCGCCTTCGCCCTCACCGCCCTCGGCGGGGTCGCCGCCACCCTGGCGCGCCGGCCCTTCCGGGGCCGGACGGTGCGGGCGGCCGCTCAGGGAATCCGCTCGTGACCGCCACTGCGACGCCCGCCACCGCCGAGGACAGCACCGCTCCGGCCCTGCCGGCCGCCGGCTCGTCCTTCTACACGGCAATGCGCCTGCTGCCGAAGGAGCGGCGCGAGGCCATGTACGCCGTCTACGCCTTCTGCCGGGCGGTGGACGACGTCGCCGACGATGGCGGTACCCGGGCGGTGCGGCAGGTCGAGCTCGACCGCTGGCGCGCCGACATCGACGCCCTCTATGCCGGCCGGCCGGCGCCGCGGGTGCGCGACCTCGTCGAGCCGGTGCGCCGCTACGGCCTCAGGCGCGAGGATTTCCAGGCGGTCATCGACGGCATGGCGATGGACGCGGTCGAGGACATCGTCGCCCCCGATGCCGCGACCCTCGACCTCTACTGCGACCGGGTCGCCAGCGCGGTCGGCCGCCTGTCCGTGCGGATCTTCGGCATGCCTGAGGCAGACGGCGTACGGCTCGCCTGGCACCAGGGCCGGGCGCTCCAGCTCACCAACATCCTCCGGGACATCGACGAGGACGCCGAGCGCGGGCGCCTCTACCTGCCCCGCGAGAAGCTTCAGGCGATCGGGCTCGCCGACCCGACCCCCGCGCAGGCGATCGCCCATCCCCGGATCGGCGAGGTCTGCACCGCGCTGGCCGGCGAGGCGGAGGAGCATTATCGGGCGACCTGGGAGATCATCCGGCGCAGCCCGCGGCAGGCGACCAAGGCCGCACGGCTGATGGCGGCGGCCTATCACCTCTATCTGAAGGCGGTGCTCAAGCGCGGCTGGGCGATGCCTCGCGCCCGGGTGAAGCCCGGCAAGCTCGCCCTGCTCAACGTCGTCCTGCGGCACGGCCTGATCTGATGGGAACCGTCCATGTCGTCGGTGCCGGCCTAGCCGGCCTCTCCGCCGCCGTCGCCCTGGCGGAAGCCGGCACCCGGGTGGTGCTGCACGAGGCCGCCAAGCAGGCGGGGGGGCGCTGCCGCTCCTATTTCGACCCGGCGCTCGGCCTGACCATCGACAACGGCAACCACCTGTTGCTCTCGGGCAATGCCGACGCGCTTGGCTTCCTCAAGACGGTCGGCGCGCCCGCGAACGCGCTCACCGGCCCCGACGAGGCGGCTTTCGCCTTCGCCGACCTGAAAACCGGAGAGCGCTGGTGCCTGCGCCCCAATGCCGGGCGGCTGCCATGGTGGGTGATGAGCCCGTCCCGCCGGGTCCCCGGAACCCGCGCCCGCGATTATCTCGCCCCCCTGGGGATTATGCGCGCGGCTTCCGGCAAGCCGGAGGGCGGTGGCGGCACCATCGGGGCCAGCATGGCCTGCGAGGGCGAGCTGTACAGGCGGCTCTGGCACCCGGTCCTGCTGGCCGCCCTCAATACCGAACCCCGCGACAGCGATGTCGGGCTGGCCGCCCGGATTCTGCGCGAGACCCTCGGCGCCGGCGGCAAGGCGTGCCGCCCGCTGGTCGCGGTGGAGGGCCTGTCCTACGCCTTCGTCGACCCGGCCCTGCGCTATCTCGCGGCGCGCGGCTGCGAGATCCGCCTCGGCCGGCGCCTGCGCGGCCTCGACCGGGCCGATGGCCGGGTCGGGCAGCTGCTGTTCGCGGATGGTGCTGAGACGATCGGGCCCGAAGACCGAATCGTGCTCGCGCTGCCGCCCTGGGTCGCCAGCGAGATGTTGCCCGGTCTCCTCGCCCCAGTGGAATTCCGCTCCATCGTGAACGCGCATTTCGTGGCCGTGCCGAAGCCCGGCAGTCCGCTCCTGCTCGGCGTGATCAACGCGCTGACGGAGTGGCTGTTTGCCTATCCGGATCGGTACTCGGTCACGATCAGCGGCGCCGACCGGCTCCTCGATGTGCCCCGGGAAGACCTTGCGCGCCGGATCTGGGCCGAAATCGCAGAGTTATGCAATCTTGCACCGGAACTGCCCAGCTGGCAGATCGTAAAGGAGAAGCGTGCGACTTTCGCCGCGACGCCGGCCGAGGCCGCGCGGCGCACGGGAGCCGATACCGCCTACGATAATCTCGTCCTGGCCGGCGACTGGACAGCCACCGGCCTGCCGTCGACGATCGAGGGAGCGATCCGCTCTGGAAAGACAGCTGCCCGTGCTCTGCGGGCGGGATCTTCCGTGCGCGCCGGATCACGCGCGCCAGATTTAAGCGCACGGGGCGCAGCTTGAGGCATGGCGGTTGCAAAGCAGCGACCGTTCGAGGCGAGGACCATGAGAGAGGCTGTGAACAAGGTCGAGGCGCTTCAGCGCTCGAAGACGCAGGGGATCTCGCTCGACGACGTCGAGCGCGGCATTGCGCAGGCGACGCGGGCGCTGGCGGCCCTGGCGCAGGACGACGGGCATATCTGCTTCGAGCTCGAGGCGGATGCCACGATCCCGTCAGAGTACATCCTGTTCCACCATTTCCGCGGCACGCCGGTCCCCGATGGCCTCGAGGCCAAGATCGGCAATTACCTGCGCCGCACCCAAGGCCGGCATGGCGGCTGGGCCCTCGTCCACGAGGGGCCGTTCGACATGAGCTGCACGGTCAAGGCGTATTTCGCCCTCAAGATGATCGGCGACGACATCGAGGCGCCGCATATGCGCCGGGCGCGCGAGGGGATCCTCTCCCGCGGCGGGGCCGCCAACGCCAACGTCTTCACCCGCTTCATGCTGGCGCTCTATGGCGAGGTGCCGTGGCGGGCCGTGCCGGTGATGCCCGTTGAGGTGATGTTCCTGCCGAAGTGGTTCCCGTTCCACCTCGACAAGATCAGCTACTGGGCCCGCACCACCGTGGTGCCGCTCTTCGTCCTGCAGGCGACCAAGCCCCGGGCCCGCAACCCGCGCGGGATCAGCGTGCAGGAGCTGTTCGTGACGCCCCCGGAGAGCGTCCGCACCTGGCCGGGCTCTCCGCATGCCACCTGGCCGTGGACGCCGATCTTCGGCTTCATCGACCGGATGCTGCAGCTGGTCGAGGACCGCTTGCCGCGCCGGAGCCGCCAGCGCGCCATGGAGAAGGCCCGTGCCTGGGTGAGCGAGCGCCTGAACGGCGAGGATGGGCTGGGGGCGATCTTCCCCGCCATGGTCAATTCCGTGCTGATGTACGAGGTGATGGGCTACCGGCCCGATCACCCGCAGGTCCGGGTGGCGTGCGACGCCATCGAGAAGCTCGTCGTCGAGAAGGCCGACGAGGCCTATGTCCAACCCTGCGTCTCGCCGGTCTGGGACACGGCACTGGCCAGCCACGCCCTGCTGGAGGCGGGCGGCCCCGAGGCCGAAGCCCAGGCGCGGGCGGGACTCGACTGGCTGAAGCCCCGGCAGGTGCTCGACATCGTCGGCGACTGGGCGGCCCGCAAGCCGAAGGTCCGGCCGGGCGGCTGGGCGTTCCAGTACGCCAATGCCCACTATCCCGACCTCGACGACACCGCTGTGGTGGTCATGGCGATGGACCGGGCCATGCGCCAGCATGGACTGGTAGCCAGCATGCCGGACTACAAGACCTCGATCGCCCGGGCGCGGGAATGGGTTGAGGGGCTGCAGTCGGAGGATGGCGGCTGGGCGGCGTTCGATGCCGACAACAACCACATGTACCTCAATCACATCCCGTTCTCGGACCACGGCGCCCTGCTCGATCCGCCGACCGCGGACGTGACCGCCCGGGTGGTGGGCATGCTGGCCCAGCTCGGTGAGACCCGCGAGACGTCCCGGGCCCTCGACCGGGGCGTGAACTACCTGCTCAACGACCAGGAGGAGGACGGTTCCTGGTACGGCCGCTGGGGCATGAACTTCATCTACGGCACGTGGTCCGTGCTGTGCGCCCTCAACGCTGCGGGGGTCGATCCCGCCGATCCGCGGATCCAGCGTGCGGTCTCCTGGCTGATCCGGATCCAGAACCCGGATGGCGGCTGGGGCGAGGACGCGTCCTCCTACAAGATCGATCCGGCGTTCGAGGCGGGCTCGTCCACGGCCTCGCAGACCGCCTGGGCGCTGCTCGCCCTGATGGCGGCCGGCGCGGTCGACGACCCGGCGGTGACCCGGGGGATCAACTTCCTCACGCGCACGCAGGGACCGGACGGATTCTGGAACGAGGAGCGCTACACCGCGACGGGCTTCCCCCGGGTGTTCTACCTGCGGTACCATGGCTACCCGAAATTCTTCCCTCTGTGGGCAATGGCACGTTTCCGCAACCTGAAGCGCACCAACAGCCGGCGCGTCCAGTTCGGAATGTGAGATCCACGGGGCCGGCCCGCCGGGCCGGCCTCTCCGGCGGATCGCAGCGCGTCCAACCGATCCGCGAACCCCGGTACGCCTACGTGGACCCCTCAGACAGCGATCCCGCAGAAGCGGGCGACGCACGCGCCGCGCCGCGTCCGGCCTCGGCCACCCCGCAGCGTCCGCGCCGGGTTGCGAACCTCGCCGGCCTGGTCCACCAGCGCGCCATGATCGATTCCGCTGCACCTGTCCTCGCCGTCACCGGCCTCGCCCGTGAGCGCCGCATGGCTGCAGGTGAAGGCGTCGAGGCAGTGGGCGCCGGCGGCAACCCGCACCGACTCCGCCAGCTCCTCGATGCGCGCCTGCAGCCCGGCTGCCGGGCGGTGATCAGCTTCGGCATCGCGGGCGGCCTCGACCCGTCCCTGAAGCCCGGAGACGTGGTGGTCGGTACCGGTGTCGTGGGCGAGGAGGGCCGGCGCGCCGCCGACCTCGACCTCTCGGCCGCGCTTCTCAACGCGTTGTCGGGTGTCGGCCCCCGGGTGATCCCGGCGGATATCGCCGGCGTCGATACGGCCGTGCTCGGGATCGACGGCAAGGCTGAGCTGCGCGCCGGGACGGGCGCGGCCGCCGTCGACATGGAATCGCACGTGGCCGCGGCCTTCGCGGGGCGGCACGGACTGCCGTTCGCGGCCCTGCGGGTGATCTGCGACCCCGCCGGCCAGGCGCTCCCGGCCTTCGCCGCGGAGGCGCTGACGCCGGACGGCGAGCCCGACATCGCCGCGGTGTTCTTCGCCTTCGCTCGGGGGCGGGCACGCCTCGGCGATCTGATGCGCCTGGCCCGAGACTCGAATGCCGCCTTCGCGGCGCTGGGCCGATGCCGGGCCCGGCTGGGAGTGGGACTCGGCGTCCCGGTGCCGGAAGCCTGAGATCGACACCGCTTTCCCAGCCTGATCCGATCAATGCCCTCATGCCGAAGTGACGGAGCGTAGCGGCGGCCTTGAAGGCGGGGTCCTTCAAGGCCCGCAGACGCGGGGCACCTTAAGAGCAGGGGGATCGGAAGGCCGCGGTTTCACGCAGCCGCCTTCCAAGTGGCAAAAAAGGCGCCGGCCTGTTCGGCCGGCGCCAGTCGGGAGTCACCACGAGACGGCGCGGGGAGGGGAGCCCCGCGCCGGTTGGAATCGGCCTCAGCCGGCGTTCTTGCTGAGCGAGACCGCCACGAAGCGGGTCTGGCCCTTGCTGCTCTTCACCCGCATCAGAACGGCCTTGCGCCCGCTCGATTCGGCCGCACGGATCTGCGCGGCGACGTCCGAGGGGCGGGACACGCTCTGGCCGCCGACGTCGAGAATCAGGTCGCCGGCCTCGATGCCCTTGGCGGCGGCCGGCCCGTCGGGATCGACCTGAACCACCGCGACGCCCTGCTCCGACAGCCCGACATCGGCCGCGGGCGCGAGGTTAAGGCCGAGCCGCGGCTGACCGTTGCCCGACTCGTCTTCACGGCTGGCGACCTTGGTGCCATCGGTCGGCATCGCGCCGAGCGTCACAGTGGCGGTATCCGACTTGCCGCTGCGCAGGTAGCTCAGCTCGACCTTGGCGCCGGGCTTCATGCCGGCGATCCGGCGCGACAGTTCACGGGCGCTGTCCACCGTGTCGCCGTTGACCTTCTCGATCACGTCGCCCGCCTTCAGGCCGGCCTTCGCCGCCGGGGTGCCGTTCTCGGCATGATCGACCAGGGCGCCCTTCGCCTTGTCGAGGCCGAGCCCCTCGGCGATATCCTGCGTGACCGGCTGGATCTGGACGCCCAGATAGCCGCGGGCGACCTTGCCGTCCGTGCGGAGCTGGTCGACCACCGCCTGGACGGTCTCGGCCGGGATCGCGAAGGCCAAGCCCACGCTGCCGCCGGACGGCGACGCGATGGCGGTGTTCACGCCGACCACCTCGCCGTTGACGTTGAAGGTCGGGCCGCCGGAATTGCCCTTGTTGATCGGAGCGTCGATCTGCAGGAAGTCGTCGTAGGGACCGGCGCCGATGTCGCGGCCGCGGGCCGAGACGATGCCGGCGGTCACGGTGCCGCCGAGGCCGAAGGGGTTGCCGATCGCCACCACCCAATCGCCGACCTGCGGGGCAGCCTTGCCGAACTGGACGTAGGGGAAGTTCGAGCCCTCGTTGATCTTCAGGAGCGCGACGTCGGTCTTCGAATCCTTGCCGATGACCTTCGCATCCAGCGTGCGGCCGTCGTCCAAGGTCACCTGGACGGTCTTGGCATGGTCGACGACGTGATTGTTGGTCACGACATAGCCGTCGGCCGAGATGATGAAGCCGGAGCCGACCGCGCCACGCGGACCCTGGTGTTGCGGCTGCATGCCGCCCGGGCCGTTCTCACCGAAGCGACGGAAGAACTCGCGCAACTGCGGCGGTACGTTCTGGAGGTTGCGGCCCTGGCTCGGACCATCATCGTCATCCCCGCTCGCCGAATCGTCGAGCTTGACCTTCACCGAGACGACGCCCGGCTTCACCTTGTTGACGATGCCTGCAAAGGAGCCCGGCGGATGCTCCGGGGCCTCGATCGGGGTCTTGGGCAGGGCCTGGGCGTAGGCCGGGGTGGCACTCGGCAGATAGCCGCTGCCAAGGGCTCCGCCGGCAATCAGCGCCGCAGCGGCTACCGAGGCGAGGGCGCGGCGCGAGGTGCGGCGAGAGATCTGGCCTTCGGGACGGGTCTCGGTCATGGGAACTCAACCTCTCGGGAATGATCGGGACGACGCCGGATCGGGCGGCAGTCGATGCGATCGGTTTAGAGAGAGGCCCCTGACCCGGGCGTGGCGGTCAAATTACCGTTTGGACAGGTAGCGCCGCATCGTCCCAAGGACGCGACGGCACTTGCAGCGGCCTGATGCTTGTGCGGCGGATCAGCAGCGTTTCCAGGAAGCTTCGCTAACGTCCGTCTGCGTTCCCCGCGGCCCGTCTGCGCGCGAGTGCATCGACCTGCGCGTGATCCACTCCGCGCGACGCGTCCCGTACCGCTCGGTGCGATGCACCCGACGGTGCCCCGGCCACGAGCGGCGCGCTACTCCCCGCTCAGCCGCGCCAGCGCCTCCTCGATCTTCACGAGCCGCGCGGCCTCGTTCTCCCGGCGTTCCCGGTTCTCCTCGATGATGTCCTCGGGCGCGCGGGCGACGAAATCGGCGTTGCCGAGCTTGGCATCGATCTTCTTGATCTCGCCCTGGGCCTTGCCCTGTTCCTTCTTCAGGCGCGCGACCTCTGCGGCCAGATCGACGACGCCCTCTAGCGGCAGCGCGGCGACGCTGCCGCGCACGAGCAACTGGACCGAACTTTTCGGCGGCCCGTCCGAGAAGGTGATCTCCGAGAGCCGGGCGAGGCGCAGCAGCGTGTCCCGCCAAGCCTCGACCCGGGCCCTGACTTCCGGGGTCGCCCCGACCATCACCAGGGGGATCTGTGCGCCGGCCGGGACATTGGTCTCCGATCGGGCCGAGCGGATCTGGCTGACCAGATCGACCACGAAGCCGACCTCGGCCTCGGCCCCTGCATCCGCGAGCCCGGCCAGGTCCGGCCAAGCGGCCAGGGTCAGGAGGCCGCGCTCCGGCAACGCCGCCCCCTTGATGGCCCAGAGCTCCTCCGTGAGGAACGGCATGAACGGGTGCAGCAGCTTGGCGACCTGATCGATCAGGAACGCCACCGTCGCCTGGGTCTCCGCGCGGACCGCGGGATCGACGCCCTCGCCCTGAAGGACGGGCTTCGCGAGTTCGAGGTACCAGTCGCAGAAGATGTTCCAGACGAAGCGGTAGGCCGCAGCCGCCGCGTCGTTGAACCGGAAGGCTTCGAGGGCGGCCGTCACCTCGTCCACCGCTCGGGCGGCCTCAGTGAGCGCCCATCGGTTGATCGCCCCGGTGATCGCCCGCGGATCATAGGCGGGATCGAGGCGGCAGCCGTTCAGCTCGGCGAAGCGGGCGGCGTTCCAGAGCTTGGTCGCGAAGTTGCGATAGCCCTGAACCCGGTCGGTGGACAGCTTGATGTCGCGGCCCTGGACGGCGAGAGCGCAGAGGGTGAAGCGCAGGGCGTCCGCCCCGACCTGATCGATGAGGTCGAGGGGGTCGACGACGTTGCCCTTCGACTTCGACATCTTGGCGCCCGAGGCGTCGCGCACCAGCGTGTGCAAATAGACCGTGTCGAACGGTGCCCGATCGGTGAGGTGCAGGCCCATCATCATCATCCGGGCGACCCAGAAGAACAGGATGTCCTTGCCGGTCACCAGGGTGTTGGTCGGGTAGTAGCGCGCCAGTTCCGGGGTCGAATCCGGCCAGCCGAGGGTGGAGAACGGCCAGAGCGCGGACGAGAACCACGTGTCGAGGACGTCCTCGTCGCGGGTCAGGGGCACCGGGCGGCCGTGCTGCGCCGCGGCCAGCGCCAGCGCCTCGGCCTCGCTCTCGGCCACGAAGATGCCGCCGTCCGGGTCGTACCAGACCGGGATCTGGTGCCCCCACCAGAGCTGGCGCGAGATGCACCAGGGCTCGATGTTGGTGAGCCACTGGAAGAAGATCTTCTCGTAGTTCTCCGGAACGAACTTCGTCTGCCCGTCGCGCACCGCCTGGAGCGCGCGCTCGGCGAGGGGCTTGACGTTCACGTACCACTGGTCGGTCAGGTAGGGCTCGATGACGACGCCCGACCGGTCGCCATGCGGGACTGCGTGGGTGTTCGGCTCGATCGTGCGCAGGCGCCCGCGCGCCTCCATCAGGGCGACCACCGCCTTGCGCGCCTGCTTCCGGTCGAGGCCGTGCAGCGCCAGGGCCTCAGGCTCGGGCGACGCGTCCGCGAGGAACGCCGCGTTGCCGTCGAGCAGCATCCGGCCTTCGGGATCGAGGATGTTGATGATGGCAAGGTCGTGCCGCCGGCCGACATCGAAATCGTTGAAGTCGTGGGCCGGGGTGATCTTGACCGCGCCGGTCCCCTTCTCGGGATCCGAGTATGCGTCGGCGACGATCGGGATCAGGCGGCCCACCAGCGGCAGGCGCACCCGCTTGCCGACGAGCGCCGTGTAGCGCTCGTCCTCGGGATGGACCGCCACGCCCGAGTCGCCCAGCATGGTCTCGGGACGCGTGGTCGCTACCGTGATGACGTCCCCGGTCTCGGCCCCGGTCTCGTCCACGACCGGATAATCGAAATGCCAGAGATGGCCCTTCACCTCGACCTGCTGGACCTCGAGGTCCGAGATCGCGGTCTGGAACTTCGGGTCCCAGTTCACCAGCCGCTTGTCGCGGTAGATCAGGCCCTGCCGGTGCAGGTCCACGAAGGTCTTGAGCACGGCGCGGCTCAGGCCGTCGTCCATGGTGAAGCGCTCGCGCGACCAGTCGCAGGAGGCCCCCAGGCGCTTGAGCTGATTGACGATCGCCCCGCCGGATTCCGCCTTCCAGGCCCAGACCTTCTCGACGAAGGCCGCGCGGCCGATCTCGCGGCGGCCGGGCTCGGCGCGCTCCATCATCCGGCGCTCAACCACCATCTGGGTCGCGATGCCGGCATGGTCGGTGCCCGGCTGCCAGAGCACGTCCTTGCCCCGCATGCGCTCGAAGCGGCAGAGCACGTCCTGGAGCGTGTTGTTGAGGGCGTGGCCCATGTGCAGAGAGCCCGTCACGTTCGGCGGCGGGATCACGATGCAGTAGGGGCTCGCGCCGACTCGCTCGGGCCGGCCGGCGCGGAAGGCGTCCGCCTCCGCCCAAGCGGCGGAGATCCGCGCCTCGACGGAGGCGGGCTCGAAGGTCTTGTCCATCATCGCGGGTATGGGCCGGCGCTCGTCCAACAGGGTTGGACCCGCTTTCGACCGTCGGGCCGCTCGCGTCAACACGGGGCGGCGTCCGGGAGGGGACCCAAGCGGGGCGCCCTCCCGGGAGAGCCGTCTCAGCGGCCGCGGGAGACGCGCTCGATCTCGGCGCGCACGAGACGCTCGACCACCGCCGGCAGGTTGTCGTCGAGCCAGGACTTCAGCATCGGCCGGAGCATCTCCTTGACG
Organism: Methylobacterium sp. NEAU K; assembly: GCF_030700285.1. Taxonomy (GTDB): domain Bacteria; phylum Pseudomonadota; class Alphaproteobacteria; order Rhizobiales; family Beijerinckiaceae; genus Methylobacterium. The sequence goes on from NZ_JAUYZJ010000057.1 coordinate 14,216, forward strand.
AGATCCTCGAGCGTCCTGGCGTTCTGCGTCAGCACCGTATGGGCCAGCAGGTTGAAGGCGCCGCTGACGCTTGCGTCGGTAGCCGGCGAGACTAGGGACTCGGCCTCCGGCTCCGGCCGTGCGGACTGGAACACCGGCGGCGGCGGGCTCGGTCGCCCCGCGGGCGGCAACTCCGGCTCGGGCTGCGGCTCCGGCTCCGCGAAGTCGGTTGCGGGATCCTCGAAATCGATCGCATCGAAGTCGAGCGGCGCGGGCTCCGGCGGAGCTGCCCGCGGCCGCACGACCGGCTCGGCGACCTCGGCGAGGTCGAGCACGTCGTCCGGCTCGGGCGGGGCGACGACTTCGACGGGCTTGGCCGCCTGATCGTCGGCGATGATTCTCCGAATCGAGGCGAGGATCTCTTCCATCGAAGGCTCGTGCGCCTTCTCGGCAGCCTTATCCTGGAATTTCACGTCCGGGATCTTGGGGCTAGCTGCACTCATCGGCAGGCGCGCTCGGGCATGGGATGTTCGGAGGATGACCCGGTTGGGCCGGTCTTCGATTAGTATTCCATGCCGTTTCGCTGCGGCAAGCGCGCCCGCAACACACTCCCCGTGGAAAAGACCTCAGCGTCCGTCCGGCGTGCGCAGGCCGAACCACAGATCCTTGACCTGGTCGTAGTGGATCTTGGCGCTGTAGTACTCGACCGGCAGCGCGGTGAAGCGCGCAGTCAGCTGTCCGATCGCCTGGACGACACCGTAGGAATAGATCACCCGGTCCCGTTGCGCGGTGATCAGGGTGACGCGGGAGGTCAGAAGTTCCTGCTGTGCGTTGAGCACGTCGAGGGTGGTGCGCTGCCCGACGCGGGCTTCCTCGCGCACGCCGTTCAGGGCCACTTCGTTGGCCTGGACCTGTGCCTGGGCCGCGATGACCTGCGCCTTTGCGGCCTCCAGCCGGCCCCAGAAATCGACGACCTGCGCCCGGACCTGGTCGCGGACCTGGTCGACCTGGATACGGTACTGGCCGACCGTCTCCTTCGCTTGCCGGATCTCCGCGTAGGTCTGGCCGCCCTCGTAGATCGGGATGTTGAGCCGGCCTCCCACGAACCCGACGAAGTAGCTCGTGTTCGGCCCGTTCTGATCGTAGAGCTGACTGAGAGAGCCCTGTAGGCTCAGCTGCGGTGCGAGCTGGCCCTCCAGGATCTTCACCTGCGCTTCCGCGGCATCGACCGCGTGGATGGCCGATACGATCTGCGGATGCTCGCGAAGGCCGATGGCGATGGCCGCGTCGAGGTTTGCGGGTACGTACCGGTCCAAAGGCCGCCCCGGCGCGAGCTGGCGCGGTTCGACGCCGATGTTCTGGCGATAGACGCCGATGCTCGTCCGCAGAGTTGATTCGGCCGCGCTGACCTGGGACCGCGCACCCGCGAGGCGCGCCTCCGCCTGCGCCACGTCCGTGCGCGTCACCTCACCGACATTGAAGCGGTCGCGGGTCTGCCGAAGCTGCTCCTCGAGCACCTCGACGTTGTTCCGGTTCAGCTCCAGCGTCGCCGTGTTGCTGAGCACGTTCATATAGGCCTGGACGGCGTTATAGAGGACCGTGAGTTCCGTGAAGCGCAGGGTCTCGCGTTGGCTGTAGACCGTCGACTCGGCCCTGCGAACGTTGTTGTCGGTCTGGAAGCCGTTGAAGATCGTCTGTGAGACGGTCAAGCTCGCGCTACTGGGCAGGTAGGTCGACCGCACCGTCCTGTTCGACGTGATCGCCTGCGTCGCCACCTCGGTCGCCGTCGTCGCGGTGCCGCCCGACTGACCGGCCGTGCCCGACGTCAGGCCGGACGACGATGCGCTCGTGGTCCCGATCCCCGTGCTCGTGCCGATCCCGGTGGTGGTGCCGAGACTCGAGGTGCCGGCAGTCGTTCCGCCGAGGGACGTCCCGGAACTGGCTACCGCGGTTCCCGTGCCGGTCGAGCCTGTCGCGGCGGCGACGACGCTGCCGCTGCGCGTTTGCAGGTACTGGACGCCGATCGCGGCGCCGACGTTGACCTGTGGCCTGTAGCCCGATTGTGCGATCGCGACGTTCTCATCGATGGCGCGGACACCGGCACGACCGGCGTTCAGGGACGGGTTGCCTTGGTAAGCCTTCGCGAGAGCGCTCTCCAACGTCTCGGCAGCCGACGGCGTCGCAGCCATGATCGCGAGCCCGGACGCCATCCCGATTACGCGAAGCGCAGGACAATTCGCTGGTGGACGTATTGTCACGATGAACAAGCCCTCGCGGTCTCTTTCCGGTCCGGATGTCCGCCACGAAAACGGCCGAGGTGCGGCGTTACGCAGGCATCCGATCAAGCCCGCCCCACCGTCACGCTTAGCGCAAATCCGTCGCTTTGGCTCGGGCATGCCTGCCGATGGCGGCGGAATGTGGTGCGTTGGGGCATTAAGGTGACACATCTCCGCTGGCCGGGGCCGTGACCATTCTCGGCGCTGTGTCCAAGCGCCGGCAGGGCGCGTTCGCCCGAGGCAAGGGCACGGCAGTGGCTCCTGGCAGGCCGACCCGAACGCCTCCGAGTCGAGGCTCCGAATCGGTTTGCCGCATCGGGCTCTAATAGCGATCGTCGGTCGTCGTCCCGGCTCCCGGCTCGGTCACGCCGGATTCCTCCGGCGCGGCTTCCGGCATGCGCGGCGCTCGTGCGGGCCGCGGCTTGGCGACCGAGCCTGTCAGCGCCGGCATCGCCTTAGCTTTGGGAGTCGGGCCGGGCGGACCCATCTTCCCGGGCGGACCGGGCAATCCTTGCGGCCCGCGCGGCCCAGACGGCCCTGCCGGTCCCACGCTTCCGGCGATCCCGGCTGGGCCTGCGGGCCCTGGCGGGCCGCGCTCGCCCTGCGCACCCTCAGGACCCGCGGGACCGGGAGGGCCCATCGCGCCTCTCTCTCCCTTCGGCCCGGCCTCACCTCTCGGGCCGGGCTCTCCACGCGCTCCGGGCGGGCCTGCCGGCCCCGCGAGGCCCGGCGCCTGTTGGCCGCACTCGGCGACGACGAGGCTGCGGGACTGTCTGGCGGTCCGCAGCGTCGCGATGCACGTAGCCGGGTGATAGACCACGCGAAATTCGAAGTAGCCCCGACTATCGGTCCGCTGAGAAAATTGACCGTCGAGGGTAATTTCGACATCCGATTCTCCGGCATATCCGAGCACCCACAGGTCGCCGCCCGTGATTTTTGCCGCCTCAATACGGATATCAGCTCTGGCGCTCGCTGCAGTGGCGATCGATAGAACAAGGATTTGCGCTATCAAATCGTGCTTACGCGACATGCGCATGGTGATTTCCGAAATCTTCATGCCGTCAGGATGCCATTCCTCCCGCGCTTGGCAATATCGCGGAAAAAATTTAATGTGAGAAGCTACGTCTTTTTCGGATGCTGGGCCGAATGCGGTATTCGCGTGGCGGTCAAACGCAATTTGGGCGACAGTCGGCCGGTGCCTCCGGGCTGACGTCCCGCGCCGCTCCGACCCGCACGAGATCGCGGTCGTCGGGCCGGATCTCGGCCGGGACGGGCCCGAAGCCGGCATTTCGGTCTGCCCGTACAGACCGATCCTTCGATGGCCGCCCTCGGCCCCAATGCTCGAGAAAGGAGCGAACTTTCCTGTTCGAAGGGACTTGTCGGTCCCGTGCTGCCGGAACTTCGCGCGCGTCCAGGAGCGGTCACGGTCCGATACCGTGTCGCTCGGCACCCCGAAGCGCGGCGACTACGAGCGGCGATTTCGCGGGCTCGGAGGGGGCGGTGGCCGGGTCTCGACTGCCCGCATCGCCCCGTGGTTGCAGAGGCGGGATCGCTCCGCCCCGATTTTTGACTGCAACGGTTTTGCCGGTCCCGTCGTTTGCAGGCTTGCGGCAGTGCGGGATGAACTCCGGGGCTGACGGAGGATCCGTGCCGACAGCCTCCGAGCGGTCCGTGACGGTCACATGCGCGCGGTGGACAGTCGCATATTGCATAAGTTGTTCTCGTGCTCACCCTTCCAGGCGGCGGGCAGTAGGGACTCGGTAGCCACTACTGAACGTCAGGTTATCCTGGCGAGGCTTTGTCGTGCCGCCTAATCCCGGTCCGGCGCGGCATTTTTTACAATACTAACGTGTTTTGTCAGACTTGTTGTATCGCATTGCAGCTTGTCAGCTCAATGACCGAGCGTTATAAGCGCCGCGGAAACCAATTATTAACCCTCCGCCATTGGCCTCAACCAAGGATCTGAGTCCATGCAGGGTCGTGCCGAATCCCCCACTTCCATCGTCGCTTCGGCGTCGCACCATAGGGTTGATATGACCGATGTTGCTGATCAGATTGCCGATCAGGTGAGCGAGGCTGCGGATGCGGTTGCGGATGCGGTGCTTCCGGCTGCGCCGTTCGTGGCCCGTGGTCTGCGGCTGGACTGGGCGGCCAAGCGTGGGCTGGACATCGGTGTCGCGGCGACGGCGCTGTTTCTGCTTCTTCCGCTGCTTCTGCTGATCGCGGTGCTGGTCTGGGCCGGGGACCGCAAGGCGCCGATCTTCCGCCACGCGCGTCTGGGGCGCGACGGGCGCAGCTTCGGCTGCCTGAAGTTCCGCTCGATGGTTGCCGACGGGGAGGCGGTTCTGGCCGCGCACTTGGCGGCCGACCCGCGCGCCCGGGCCGAGTGGGCGCGGACGCACAAGCTCAGCGACGACCCGCGCATCACGCCGATCGGTCAGGTGCTGCGCAAGACCTCGCTCGACGAGCTGCCCCAGCTCTGGAACGTGCTGCGCGGCGAGATGAGCCTGGTCGGCCCGCGTCCGATCGTGCAGGCCGAGGTCGCCCGCTACGGCCGGGCGTTCGCGACCTGCTTTGCGGTGCCGCCGGGGGTGACCGGGCTGTGGCAGGTCTCGGGGCGCTCCGACACCACCTATGCCGAGCGCGTGGCGCTGGACCTGGACTATGCCTGCCGCTGGAGCCTGCGGCGGGACCTGGCGATCATGCTGCGCACCGTTCCGGCCGTGCTGGCCCAGCGCGGCAGCAAGTAGCCGCCGGAGCCCGGCCCGCGCGGCGGACTCCGCCCGCAGGATCGGGATCGGTCGCGGTCCGGGCCCGGGCGCCTTGCGGGGACGGGGTGCGATGAAGGGTCTGCTGCTGAACGCCTTGCTCGGGCTGGGGCTCGGGCGCTTCGGCTCGGTGTGGGGCCTGCCGGTGTTCCTGCCGGTAGTGGCCGCCGAACTCGCCTACGGCATCCACGTCCATCACCTCGGCGCGGGCGGAAGCCTGCGGCGCGGCGTGGCGCTGCTGGTGTGCGGCCAGTTCGGCTTCCTGCTCGGCGCCCTGCTGCGCCCGCTGCGCGGCGAGCGCTGACGGGCCTGGCGGCGAGCGGGATGGTCAACGACTTGCAAACCCGTCGGGCGGCGCCCGGGCCGTGCGGGGAAAGGGGTCAGTCTTGGACGAGAACGATCCACACGGGCACGACGACCCGCTCTGGTACGACCGGGTCGGGCCGGACGCGGCGCCGGGCGTGATCCTCGAGGCGCTGGCATACGCGGTGCTGCTGCTGATGGCCGGCGCGGTGACGGCGCTGCGGCTGTACCGGCTTCCGGACGCGCTGTGGTGCCGGGCCGCGGCCTGGATCCGGCGCCGCCCGACGGCCGGCGCAGGACGACCCTGACACACCCCGCCTGAAAACAACGCCGATACACCAAAGCCT
>NZ_JAUYZJ010000058.1 GCF_030700285.1 Methylobacterium sp. NEAU K
CCCTGGCGCTTGAGGTGGGCGACCACGCTCTCGACCTCGCTGTCCGAGCAGAACGGCCCGTGCACGCGCGTGGTGCGCCCGCCGCCGGCCATGAACAGCATGTCGCCCTGGCCGAGCAGCTGCTCGGCGCCCATCTCGCCGAGGATCGTGCGGCTGTCGATCTTGCTGGTCACCTGGAAGGAGATCCGGGTCGGGAAGTTCGCCTTGATGGTGCCGGTGATCACGTCCACCGACGGGCGCTGGGTGGCCATGATCAGGTGGATCCCCGCCGCCCGCGCCATCTGGGCCAGCCGCTGGATCGCCCCCTCGATGTCCTTGCCCGCCACCATCATCAGGTCGGCCATCTCGTCGACCACGATCACGATGTAGGGCAGTGCCGACAGGTCCATCGCCTCCTGCTCGAACACCGCCTCGCCGGTCTCGCGGTTGAACCCGGTCTGGACCGTGCGGGTGATGACCTCGCCGCGCTCGCGCGCCTCCTTCATCCGGGCATTGTAGCCGTCGATGTTCCGGACGGCGATCTTGGACATCTTCTTGTAGCGCTCCTCCATCTCGCGCACGGCCCATTTGAGGGCGATCACCGCCTTCTTGGGGTCGATGACCACGGGGGAGAGCAGGTGCGGGATGCCGTCGTAGACCGACAGTTCCAGCATCTTCGGGTCGACCATGATCAGCCGGCACTCCTCGGGCTTGAGCCGGTAGAGCAGGCTGAGGATCATGGTGTTGATCGCCACCGACTTGCCCGAGCCGGTGGTGCCGGCGACCAGCAGGTGCGGCATGCGGGCGAGGTCGGCGATGATCGGCTCGCCGCCGATGTTCTTGCCCAGGCACAAAGCCAGCTTGTGCTTGCTCTCGAAGAAGTCCGGCGCCGAGAGCAGCTCCCGGAGATAGACCGTCTCGCGGGTCTCGTTGGGCAATTCGATGCCGATGACGTTGCGGCCCGGGACCACGGCGACGCGGGCCGAGACCGCCGACATGGAGCGGGCGATGTCGTCCGACAGGCCGATCACGCGGCTGGACTTGGTGCCCGGCGCCGGCTCCAGCTCGTAGAGCGTCACCACCGGGCCGGGGCGCACCGCGAGGATGTCGCCGCGCACGCCGAAATCCTGCACCGTCTGCTGGAGGTTGAGGGCGTTCTGCTCCAGCACATCGGCATCGACTTCCTCTGCTGCCCCTTCAGCCGGCAGGGCGAGCAGGCCGAGGGAGGGCAACTCGTAATCGGCGTTCTCGACGGTGGCGATCTCCAGGTGCCGGCCGGCCGGGATCAGGTGCGCGCGGGGCGCGACCATCGGCAGGGCGGGCGCGGGCGCCGCGGGGGCGACGGGCGCCTCGACCGGCTCGGGCGCTGGAGCCGCCGCCTGGGCGGGGGCGGACTCGTCGTGCGCGGGCTCATCCTGGGCGGGCTCGGTCTGGGGCGCCGCCTTGCCGCGCAGCAGGACCGGGCGCGACGTGAGCGGGATCACCACCCGGTCGGCCTCGGGGACGGATCGGACCGGATCCGCGCCCGCAGGGACGGCTGGCGGGATGGCGACGGGCCGGGCCCGGGGGGCGATGGCCGGATGGCCGGCCGCGCGGATCGCCGCCCGGGCCGCCATGGCGCAGAGCGCGGGCGCGGGGCGGGCCGCCTCGGAGGCGGCCGCTGTCGCGGCGGCCGAAGGCTCGGCCGCGGCGCTGCCGGGACCGAAGACCAGCGACAGGGCCGGTTTGGCCGGCAGGAACGCATCGCGGATCGCCGCGGCCTCGTCCGCGTGGTGGGCCGCTTCGGCCTCCTGCCCGTTATCCTGGCCGTCGGCCGGGCGCGGCGGCTGGTCGAACCGCACCAGCCGGTCGAGGACGTAGACCGGGCGGGGTGGCAGCGAGCGCAGGTGCGAGATGTCGAGGGGCATCGAGACGGAGCACTCTGCGGCCCCGACGCCGGACGCGGCCGCCGCGACGGCCTCCTCGGGCGCCGGCGGGGCGGCGGCCGGCTTCGGCTCAAGGGACGCCCAGGCCTCCACGGACGACCAGTCGCCCGCGGCCCAGCCGCTGCCGTCGAACCAGGGCTGCACCTCGGACCAGTCGGGCAGATCGGACCAGTCGCGCGCGGGCGCCTCGGCAGGCCCCTCCGCGACCGCCTCAACGACGGGCGGGGTCGCCACCGGGGCGATCACCGCGGTGGAGGCGGACAGCTCGACGCTGGGCCGCGCCGGGCGGCGGTCCGGGGTGCGGAAGTAGCGGACGCCCGGCGGAGCGACGAAGGGCTGGCGCCACAGCGGCACCGGGCCCGCATCCTCCGGGGCTTCCGGCCGCATCGCCTCGGGCGAAGCGGCGCGCTCGGCCTCCGCGCGCTCGATCCGCGCGCGCTCCGCCTGCTCCCGCTCGTCCTGCTCACGGGCCGCCTGCTCGCGGGCCGCCCGCTCGGTCTCGACGGCGAGGGTCGCCGCCTGCGCCTCGGCGCGGGCGCGTTCCAGGGCCACGCGCTCGGCGTCCAGGGCGCGCTGGCGACGCTCCTGCAGGACCGCGTCGGGGGTGCGGGTCCAGCGCACCGCCGACGGGGCGGCGGCCTGGATCGGGGCCGCGGGGACCGGCTCCTCCGGGGCGATCGCGGCGGGCCGGCGCGGCTGGCGCACGAGCACGCCCGGCGAGGAGGCGCCGCGGTCGATGCGGCTCTCGAAGCGCGGCTCGTCCAGGGCGTCGAGGCTCGCCCGGTCGTCGAAGACCTGCGCCGGCCAGAGATGCTCGGGCGGCGCGGAGGCTCTCGCGTGCGGCCCGCGCTCCAGCCCCTCGCGACCCACCATGGCCGCCGGCGAGGTCAGCCAGCTCGGCTCCGCCCGGCGGCCGGAGGTGCCGTAGGAGGGGCGTGCGGGGAGGCCGGCGGGGGTGCCGGACAGGCGGCGGGCGAGGCTCGCCCGCAGGGCCATCAGCCGGTGCGCCAGGGCGCCGAGGGAGAGGCCCGAGCGGTCGCCGCCGCGGACGGGGCGGGCAGGGTCACGGTGGGAGTACGGAGGCCGTCCCGATGCGCGCATGGGTTCTCGAACGATACTCAAAACAGGGATCCGCCGGTGCGCGGCGGCTGCCCCGAGTTAGGCCATTTGTCGTTAACGGAGGCTTGTCGCGGCCCCGCGGGCCGGAAACCATGAGGGGCGCGGCTGGAGCCCGGCGGCGCACCATACTAAGGTTGCAGCCCCCTCTCCCGGACAGGCGCCCGTGCCCCAGACCCCTCGCGACTCCCTTGCCGAGCCTCCTGCCGGGTCCCGTGTCGAATCCTCCGCCGGTCGCACGGCACGCTTCCGGTCCCTCTATCGCCACGGCTTCGCCCGGGTGGCGGCCTGCACCGGGCGCAGCCATCCGGCGGAGCCCGAACGCAACGCCGACGCCGTGCTCGATCTGGCCCGGACCTGCCACGATTCGGGGGCGGTGCTGGCGGTGTTCACCGAACTCGGGCTCTCGGCCTACGCGATCGAGGACCTGCTGCTCCAGCAGACCCTGCTCGACGCCGTCGAGGCGGCCGCCGCGCGGGTAATCGCCGGATCCGCGGGCCTGCGGCCCGTGCTGCTGGTCGGCGCGCCGCTGCGCTGGCGCCACCGGCTCTACAACTGTGCCCTCGCGATTCAGGGCGGCCGGTTGCTCGGCGTCGTGCCGAAGACCTTCCTGCCGAACTACCGGGAGTTCTACGAGAAGCGCCACTTCGCGTCCGGGGCCGGGATCGCGGGCGAGACGATCCGGGTCGCCTCGCACGAGGCGCCCTTCGGCACCGACCTGCTGTTTCCCGCCGAGGACCTGCCCGGCCTCGTGGTCGGGGTGGAGATCTGCGAGGACCTGTGGGTGCCGGAGCCCCCCGGCATGCGCGCGGCGCTGGCCGGCGCCACGGTGCTGGCCAACCTCTCGGGCAGTCCGATCACGGTCGGCCGGGCCGAATCGCGCGCGCTGCTGTCGCGGGCGGCCTCGATGCGGGGCGCCTGCGCCTACCTGTACGCCGCCGCCGGCCGGGGCGAATCGACCACCGACCTGGCCTGGGACGGCCAGACCAGCATCGACGAGCTGGGCGTCCGCCTGGCCGAGGGCCAGCGGTTCCCCACCGATCCGGTCGCGACGCTGGCCGACATCGACCTCGACCTGATCGCTCAGGAGCGCCTCCAGGCCGGCAGCTTCGACGACGACGCCAGGGGCCGTTCCCTGGCCTATCGCCGCGTCCCGTTCCGGCTCGCCCCGCCGGAGGGCGATCTCGGCCTGATGCGGCGGGTCGAGCGGTTCCCGTTCGTGCCCGCCGACCCGTCGCGGCTCGCCCAGGATTGCTACGAGGCCTACAACATCCAGGTGGCCGGGCTCAGCCAGCGGCTGGAGGCCACCGGGACCCGCAAGGCCGTGATCGGCGTCTCCGGCGGCCTCGATTCGACCCATGCGCTGATCGTGATCGCCAAGGCGTTCGACCGCCTGGGCTACCCGCGCTCCGACATCCTGGCCTACACGCTCCCGGGCTTCGCGACCTCGAGCGCCACCAAGACCAACGCCCACGCGCTGATGAAGGCGCTCGGCTGCACCGCGGCCGAGATCGACATCCGCCCGGCGGCCCGGCAGATGCTCGCCGACATGGGCCACCCCTTCGCCAGGGGCGAGCCGGTCTACGACGTGACCTTCGAGAACGTGCAGGCGGGCCTGCGCACCGATTACCTGTTCCGCCTGGCCAACCAGGCGGGCGGCCTCGTTATCGGCACCGGCGACCTCTCGGAGCTGGCGCTCGGCTGGTGCACCTACGGGGTCGGCGACCAGATGAGCCACTACGCGGTCAATACCGGCGTACCCAAGACCCTGATCCAGCACCTGATCCGCTGGGTGATCGGCCACGGCGAGGTCGGGCCGGAGGCGTGCCGCACCCTCCGGGCGATCCTCGACACCGAGATCTCCCCCGAGCTCGTGCCGGTGGACCAGGACGACAGCCCCCAGAGCACGGAGGCCACGATCGGCCCCTACGCGCTCCAGGACTTCAACCTGTTCTACACGCTGCGCCACGGCTTCCGGCCGTCGAAGATCGCCTTCCTGGCGCTCCACGCCTGGGGCGACCGGGAGCGTGGCACCTGGGCGCCGGACTTCCCCGAGGCCAAGCGGGTCGCCTACGGCCTGCCCGAGATCCGGCGCTGGCTCGGGGTGTTCCTGAGCCGCTACTTCGGCTTCAGCCAGTTCAAGCGCTCGGCGCTCCCGAACGGGCCGAAGGTCTCGGCCGGCGGCTCTCTCTCGCCGCGCGGCGACTGGCGCGCGCCCTCCGACGGCTCGGCGCAGGTCTGGATCGCGGAGCTGACGCGAAACGTCCCCGAAACTTGACCGTCACAAACTCGACCGATTGTGCTATTATGAACACGGTCAAGTCTAATATTTCCGATTGCTGGTCTTCTCTCGGGAATATTTGGCAGTCAGGGCGGCCAAGCGGAGGGGCTCCGATGCGAAGCTACAACCTGTTCCGGCTCAAAGGCGTGGATGGTCTCTGCTGCGCGGTGCCCGAGGCCAGCACCGTCCCGCCCTTCATCGGCGCCGGCCGCTGGACCTTCGGCGGCAAGCTCGACGGTCAGAGCCGCCAGCCTCTGGACTTCGACGATCGGGCCGCCGACACCGCGGTGCGCTTCAACGGCTTCTACCTGTTCCAGACGGTGGACCGTCGCTTCCTCACCTGAACGACCGGGAAGGCCGCGAATCGGGGATCGCGACCAGGATTCCTTAAGGGCTGGCATGCAGGATCCGCCGGATCGTCAGCGTTCGGGAGCATCCTGCATGACGGAGCATCGTAAAGAGGGCCGCCAGAGGGTCTTCCTCAAGGGTCGCATCCTGTTCAACAACGGCGCGTCGAGCTTCGACTGCCTCGTGCGCGATATGTCGTCGTCCGGCGCGCGCCTCGTCATGAGCGACGCGACGACGCTGCCGGAATCGTTCGACCTGTACATCCCGCAGAAAGACCGGACCTATCGGTCGACCCTGCGCTGGCGCCGCGAGGACGGCATCGGCGTCACCTTCGCGGACGAGTCCCGCCCGGCGGCGCCGGCCACGCCCGATCCGGCGGGCGCGGAAGCCTCCGTGTCCATGCTGCTGCGGCGGGTGAGTGAGCTGGAGACCGAGAACGCCGCGCTGCGCCGGCTGCTCGCCAGCATGGCCCAGCCGGGTGGATCGGCGAGCGCGGCCTGATCCTCAGCCCTGCGCGTCGAGCGCCGCACGGATGCGCGCCGCGTGCTCCGCCAGCACTGCGTTGTCGGCCATCCCGCCCTCGTGGCGCGTCAGCGGCACGCCCTCGCGCCGCGGGACGACGTGGACGTGCAGGTGGAACACGGTCTGCCCGCCCGCCGGTTCGTTGAACTGGAACACCGTGAGCCCGTCCGCCTGGAACGCTGCCTTCACGGCCCGGGCCACCTTCTGGACACTTGCCATCAGGGCGGTCAGCGAGGCCGGATCGGCATCGAGCAGGCCGCGGGCCGGCGCCTTCGGGATCACCAGGGTATGTCCCTCGCCCTGGGGCATCACGTCCATGAAGGCGAGCGTGTCCGCATCCTCGTAGACGCGGTGGCAGGGAATCTCCCCCCGCAGGATCTTGGCGAAGATGTTGTCGGGGTCGTAGCGCGCGTCGGCCATGCTTCCTCCGGGCCTTCCTGGGCGGGCGCAGGTTGCACAGGGCACCCATCCGCGTCCACACGGGAACCGCCGCCGCACCGCGACGCTTGCACCGCCGCGGCCGGAGCCAGGCTCCGCACGTATCGAACCCATGGAGTTCCGGATGGCGCACGAGAGCACGGGGGCGATCTACGCGGCAGCGGGGGCCAACCTCGCCATCGCGGCGGCGAAGTTCGTCGGCGGGGCGCTGACGGGCTCGACCGCGATGATCGCCGAGGGCGTGCACTCGGTGGTCGATACCGCCAACCAGGTGCTGCTCCTCGTCGGGATGAAGCGGGCGGAACGGCCGGCCGATGCCCGCCATCCCTTCGGCTACGGGCGGGAGATCTACTTCTACGCCTTCGTGGTGGCGCTGATGATCTTCCTCGGCGGCGGCGTCTTCGCGGTCTACGAAGGCATCGAGCGGATCCGCCACCCCTCGCCGGACGCGGACGCCCAGATCTTCGGCTTCCATTTGCCGGGAATCTGGGTGAACGTCGCGATCCTGGGGTTCGCCATTGCGGCCGAGGGCACGTCCTGGTTCGTGGCGATGCGCCAGTTCTGGGCCGAGAAGGGCAAGCACTCGGCGGTGCGGGCGATCCGGCGCAGCAAGGATCCGACCCTGTTCACGATCCTGGCCGAGGACACCGCCGCGCTGATCGGCCTGCTGATCGCGCTGGTGGGCGTCGTCCTCGCCCATCTTTTGGACATGCCGAGCCTCGACGGCTGGGCCTCGGTGGGGATCGGCCTCGTCCTCATCGGCATGGCGGTGTTCCTGATGATCGAGACCCACGGCCTGCTGATCGGCGAGGCCGCCGACCCCAAGCTGGTCGCGGCGATCTCGGACCTGGTGCGCGCCGAGCCCGGCGTCCTCCACCTCAACGAGGTGCTGACCCAGCATCTCGGCCCCGCCGACATCCTGGTCAATGTCAGCATCGACATGGCCGACGACCTCAGCGCCGGCGAGGTCGAGAGCCTCGTGACGCGCCTCGACCGGGCCGTGAAGCAGCGCGAACCGGACGTGACGCGGGTGTTCATCGAGATCCAGACGCCGGCCGACCACGGCGTCCGGGCGGCGGCCTGAGCGGTCGCGACGGGACGGAATCCCTGCCTCGCCGCCTGCTGTGCCCCGATCCTCTTCGAGGGCCGTGGGTTCTCGAAGCCGGACCTCGATATGGCGCCAGGTGTCTGAGCCACGACGCGAACCGACGGAAGTCGTGTTCCCGGGGCGGGAAGCCCTCAGTCGCTTCGGCCGACCTGGGCGAGGCTCAGCGCCCAGACCCGCTCCTGCACGGCCTCGTCGCGGCTCTCGGCCGAGGATGTCTTCGGCCGGGAGCGCGAGAAGTAGCTGCCGGTGACGCCGTCGAGTTCGGGGGCGCTCGCGACGTGGAGCGAGGTCTCCGCCCCCTTGTCCGGGCGCGTCAGGAACGGTCGCATCAGCGACCAGGCGGTCCCGAACAGGCCGCCCGTGTTCTTGGCGAAGCCGGTGTTGATCACGCCAGGATGCAGGGCGTTGACGGTGATGCCGTCCGCCCGCAACCGACGCGCCAGCGCGTAGGTGAACAGCACGTTGCCGAGCTTGGCCTGGGCGTAGGCCCGCATCGCGCCATAGCGCCGGGCGCCCTCGAGGTCATCGAATGCGATGTGCCCGCGGACATGCGCCGCCGAGGCGACGTTGACGATGCGCGGTTTGGCTCCGGCCGCCGCCGAGGCCTTCAAGGGATCGAGGAGTTCCAGCGTCAGCAGCACGTAGCCCAGATGGTCGAGCGCCCAGGTGCGCTCGATGCCGTCCACCGTGAGCGTGCGCCGGTCGAAGATCGCGCCGGCGTTGTTCACCAGGACGTCGACGCGCGGATAGGCGTCGCGGAGCGCCCCGGCGAGCCGCCGGATCTCGCCTTGCGCGGACAGGTCGGCGACGTGCGGGTCAACGACAGCGCCAGGCGATGCGACGCGGATCCGCTCGGCGCAGGCCCGGGTCCTGCCGGCATCCCGCCCGACGATGGCGACTCGCGCGCCCCTGCGCGCGAGCCCCAGGGCCGTCTCGTAGCCGATGCCGTTGGTCGCCCCGGTGACGAGGCAGACCCTGCCCTGCATCGCGGCCACCATCGGCCTCAGAACACGACCTGCCCGACCGCGAAGGCGACGACCACGATCACGATGGCGACCAGCAGGAACAGGCCGAACAGGATACGCGCCAGCGAGCCCGCGCCCGAGGCGATGCCTGTGAAGCCGAGGCCGCCTGCGATCAGCGAGATCACGAAGCAGATGAGGGCCCATTTCAGAAGGGTCATGGCGTCACTCCGGATGTGCCCGAAGAGCGGGCGACAGCAATCGATGCTCCAACCGGCCGCAAGCGAGACCGTTCCGTGGGCTGCCCGTTCGGACAGCCTTTTATTCTCAGGCTCGGCCGGAAACGAGCCGCCCGGTCGGCGCTTTCACGCCGTCTTGGCCACAGGCTGCGCCGGGACGTCGGCGCGCTCCAGCATGAGTTCGGCCAGCGTGTGGTAGAGCCCGCCGCCGCAGACCGCCTTCGAGGCGGCATCGGCGATCAGCGCCGCGACCATCAGGGGGATCATCATCGTGTGATTCTGAGTCATCTCGGTGACGATGACGAAGCTGGTGATCGGCGCCTGGAGCACGCCGGTGAGGTAGGCCACCATCCCGATCAGCACGAGGGCGCCCACCGGCATGTCCGGTAGGAAGCCGTGCACCGCTCCGCCGAGGCCGGCCCCGACGGCCAGCGACGGTGCGAACAGGCCGCCCGGGATGCCGCTGATCGAGCTGAGCACGGTGGCGGCGAATTTCAGCGGCGCGTAGGTCCAGCTCGCCGCCGTGTCGCCATGGAGCATCGCCCGGGCCTCCTCGTAGCCGGTGCCGTAGGCGGTCCCGCCGGAGGCGAGCCCGCACAGGGCGACGCACAGGCCGCAGAATGCCGCGAACGCGACCGGCCGGGTTCGGATCAGGCGGCCGGCGATGCCGGGCAGGCCGCGGGCGAACAGGATCACCAGGCGGCTGAACACCCCGCCCGCGAGTCCGCCGGCGATGGCGAGCAGCGGCACGATCCAGCCGGACGCGAGCGGCAGCGCGGCCTGGCTCGTGCCGAAATACGTGTAATTCCCCAGCAGCCAGAGGGAGGTGAGGCCTGCGGCCACGATCCCGGCGACGATCAGGCCGGACGAGCGCGCCTCGTAGGCCCGGCCCAGTTCCTCGATGCCGAACACGATGCCGGCGAGCGGGGTGTTGAAGGCCGCCGCCACCCCGGCCGCGCCGCCCGCCAGCAGCAGCCCCGGGAGCCGGTCCGGGGTCAGGCGGCCGAAGGCCGCCATGATCGCCGCCCCGACCTGCACCGTCGGCCCCTCGCGCCCGGCCGAGGCCCCGCAGAGAAGGCCGAGGAACAGGACCATCACCTTGCCGAACGCCACACGCGGGGAGATCAGGGAGAAGCGGAACCGGGCGTCGCGGGCATGCCGGGCGGCGATCACCTGCGGGATGCCCGAGCCTTGCGAGTTGGGGAACACCGTCCTGGCGAGGAGCGCCGCGAGCGCGAAGCCCGCGGGCGTCAGAACCAGCGCGATCAGCGGCGAGGGCGCGGTGAGCTGGCGGAACCCGTCCTGCGCGAGGTCGGCGCCCTTGGCCATCAGCACGGCGGCCAGCCCCACGCAGATGCCGCCCGCCAGGAACAGCAGCCGCCCCCGCCAGAGCGGGTAGGCCTCCCGCGAAGCCGAGCGCAGGCGCCTGATTGAGCGGCGGTAGCGGGAGCGCCGCGCACCGGCGGCGATCACCGGCGTCTCCCGTGCGTCGTCCCGCATCTCGACCATGAAAGAGCACTTCGTCCGTACCGCCGGAGCGAGCCGTATACCGCAGCCCGCGGAGAATGGAGCGTTCGCGAACGTCCGCGCGGGCGGCGGCATGCGGAGCAGGATCCACGCCCGGACCCGAACCCGGGCGCACGACGAGGCCCGGCGCTTCCTTGATCTGCCTCAAGGAGGCCGCGGCGGATTGCGCTAGCGTCGGCTGCGGACGAGAGGAATCCGTTTTTCCGAGATCCTCTTGCAACAACAAGGGCTTGGCGTTCGCTGCTGTTTCTCTGGAAAGCCGCCGGTTCCGGCTCGCGCAGTCTCGGGTCCATCCGGCCGGCGGAGGCGGCACGATCGACCGCCGAGCCGCCGCATCCGGAACCGGGATCCAGCCGCGATCCGCCATCTGACTGCGCGGGAGACCGAGTCGACATGACGCGACCCATCGCCATCCTTCTCGGCATCGTTCTTCTCGGCACGGCCGCCTTGGGCCAGACAGTTCCGTTCGCCCAGCCCCGGCCGGAAACCACGCCCAACTGGTCCCGGCTGAGCCTCGGAAACATCATGTTGCTGATACAGACGCGCCACATCAAGCTCTGGTACGTCGGCCGAGCGCAAGACTGGAGCCTCGTCGACTTCGAGGTGAATCACATCTCGGATGACCTCACCGCAGCGGCGATGCTCTACACGGACATTCCGGTCGCGCTCGTGCAGAACACGGAACAGGTCATCGCTCGCATGAAGGACGCCGCGAAGCATAAGGATGTGCCGCGCTTTCAGGCGGCCTTTTCCGACCTGACAGCCTCTTGCAATGCCTGCCACGCGGCTGGCGGCGTCGGCTTCATACGCATCCAGACACCGATCAACATGCCCTTCACGAACCAGGACATCCGATCCAGCAACCGGTAGCGCCTCGGGACACGGCTGCGACCGAACCGGTCATGATGCACGGACCGTTCTCGTCCGCGCGGTCTGCCTGTCGCGGGGTTTCGACGACCAAGACCGCTGCGCACCGTCCCGGAACCGGCTTCCTGTCCAGCAGCGAAGAGGACGCGGCCCCGCAGCCTCATTCCTCCGCCGCGCAGAGCCTCTCCACCGCCCGCACATAGGCTTTGGCGTCGAATTTCTTCAGCGAGTTCTCGCTCTGGTAGCGGACCGTGCCGAAGACCGGGCGCCTCTGCCAGGGTCGGTCGTGCAGGCCGAACACCCAGGCGACGTTGGTGAAGGAGTTCGGGTCGCGCCCGTCCAGGAAGTAGCGGTTGTTGAGCCGCAGCGTCCGCTCGAAGGCCGCCTTGGGCGTGGGCGACCATTCGAGGATCTTCTTGCCCCAGTACATCCGCAGCTGGTTGTGCATGTAGCCGGTCTCGCGCATCTCGCGCATCGCCGCGTTCCAGTACTGGTCATGGGTTTCGCCGGCGGCGAGCTGCGCCTCGGAGTAGCGGTGCGGGCGCTCGTCCTTCGCCTGCTCCGCGAGCGTCTTGCGCGCCCAGTCGGGAAGCGCCTTGTCGTAGTCGTCGTAGCCGTCCGTGTAGAAGACGTGGTTCATGGCGAGTTCGCGCCGGACGATCAGCTCTTCCAGGTAGGCGCCGCGGTCGTCGTCGTCGCCGCCCTTCGCCTCGCGCACCGCCAGGGCGATCTCCACCGGCGAGATCTGGCCGAAATGCAGGTAGGGACTCATGTGCGAGGCGGCGGCGGCCTCGGGCTTGTTGCGGCCCGCGCCGTAGCCCGCCAAGCCGTCCTTCAGGAACGCCTTCAGGCGCTTGCGGGCCTGCGTCTCGCCGCCGACGAAGCGCTTCACCGGCCCGACCGCCCGGTCGAGGCTCATCCCGGCGAGCACAGCGTCCGGGTCTGAGACGTCGATCTCGCTCTTCAGCCGCAACCGGTCCGCCGCATGCTTCGGCTCGCGCGGCCTCAGTTCGGCGATGAACGGATCCCAGAGACGGTTCAGCTTCGGCCGGAGCGTCCGGGCAGCGAATTCGTGCTTCTTGGAGGCGGTCTCCACCGGCACGACCACGTCGCCCTCCACCTGGACGATCCGCGTCCTGACGGCCTTCGTGATTTCCCCGTACCAGCCCTTCTGGATGGCGAGGTAGCCCCGGTCGAGGACCAGGAGCGCCGCCGTCTCGGCGAGGTCGATGGCGACCCGCGCCGGCGAGCATTTGCGCATCACGAAGCCGACGCCGCGCGCCTCCAGCCCGGCCTTCGCATCCGCGAGACCCTGGAGCAGGAAGGCATAGTGCCGGGCGTTGGCCTCGGGGAAGCCGCTCTCGCCGTCGAGGAGACCGAAGCAGGCGACCACCGGCAGGTCGAGGCGGTTCGCCTCCTCGATGGCGAATTCGAGCGCCGGGTTGAAATGGGCGCGATTGGCCTGCTGCAGGAGATACAGGACGTAGCGCCCATCCTGACGCGGCTCGGCATCGTTGAGAACCCGGATCCGCTCGCCCTGGATCGCCATGCCCGTGCGCATTCCCTCTTCGGCCGTCTCATCGAGACCTGGGCCGGACAGCTAGAGCGTGGAGCGCATTCGTCCCTCCACGCGGCCGGCATGAAATGCCGCAGTCGAACGGCGCGGCCGGGCGACGCCATTGCTGATCAGAGGGTTACGCTGCGGTTTGCCGGTCGGCAGCGCGCGAGATCCGCATCGCGATCCCGCCACGGCTGCGACATTTTCGACACAGGCCGACGGGGACGCGTGTGCACCCGCACAAAAGGACAGCCTTTCTGTCCTGATGACCTTGATATTTCTCGCAGCGCGCGCAGATTGTGCAGCGCGGGATGGCGATGGCGTCGCGATCCCGCTGCCCTTCTTGGGCGTTTCCTCCCTAGACTTCGGGCCGCTCCTTCGGGAGTGGCCTTTTTTCTTTTCGGCTCCCCGCCCGGCCCCGTCTGTCACCTGCAAGCGGGCGCAGGAATTTCCGGCGGTGGGGGATCTTGTGCTGCGCAAGCGCGGGCCGTGAGGGGATGGGGGAAAGGCGTCCGTCGAGCATGGCTTCCTGCCCTCAGCGTGCCGCGGAGGCCCCCCCCCGGCTCGCTGCCAGCGCCGCCGCCTTCCCGACGGCTGCGTAGAGGTCGAGCCGGGAATACACCCCGAATTCCGAGCCGTCGTCGAGGAAGCCGCCGCCGGGACCCTGCGTCTCGGTCAGGATGGCGTTGGCCTCGGCGAGGGTCAGCGACGGGAAGGCCGCGGTGAGCAGGTAGCCCGCCTCCGGGGCGAGCCGGCCGACATCCTCCCGGGTGCCGGCGGTCGCGGCATGTACCACGGGCAGGCCGTAGGTCTGCGTCGCCCCGTAGAAGGTCGCGTTGGCGGCCGTGTCCTTGAACCGGCCGGTATCCTGCGCCGCGCAGGCGGCCATCGGGGCGCCGCAGCCTGCCTTGAGGGCCTCGGTCATCGCGGCCCGGGCCTCCTCGAGCAGCGCTCGGTAATCCGTCACGCCCACATGCTTGTCGGCGTCGGTGGCGGCGGTGTCGAGCACAGCCGGGTTCTTCCGGATCTGTCCGACATAGGCCGGATCGTTGGCCAGCAGGTGCGCCACCGCGTGCAGCGAGGTCGTGCGCCCGCCGATCACGTCCATGGCGTAATGCGCCCCGACGATGATCCGGTCGTTGCCGTACTCGGCGGCGCGGGCGATCATCTGCTGGTAGCGCTCGGGCACCAGGAGCGCGAGGATCAGCGACTCGGTGTAGCCGTAGGTCGTGTGCCCGCTGGGATAGGACGGGCTGTCGACGAGATCCTGCTTGGGGCCGCGCAGCCAGTCGAGGCTGTGGGAGGCGTCGCCGAAATAATCCGCGCCCCGGTATGTCCGCAGGCGCGGCAGGGTCTGGAACGGGCGCGCGTTGCCGAACCGGTCGCTCCCGGGGCTGCCCGCTGGCCGGTCATAGGCCTTGCCGAACACGTCGGTGACGGCCCCGTCCGCCAGGAGCGCGGCGGCTTCGGCCGAGACCGGGTGCTTGCCGTTCGTGGTGGCGTTGGCGAAGAAGTACTTGCCGGAATTCGAATCCGACTTGGTCACGTTGTTGGTGTAGCCGATCAGGTCGGCCACCGCCGGCGCGACGCTGGTGAAGGTCTTGTAGTCGCTGTAGCGCGCCCGGTCCCGATATGCGGCGGCGAGCGTCGTGCCGAGGCCGTCGGCGAGTCCGGTGGCGTTGCCGTCGGTGATGAAGCAGTCGCGCAGCGCGAGCTGCTGCTGCTCGGGGAACGGCAGCAGGATCGGCTGCGTGAGGGTGCCGGCCTGGATGTCGCCGGTCACCCGCAGGTTGGCATCGAGCGCCGCCCGGCCCTCCGGCGTCGTTTGCAGCCGCGCCACCGGCGCCAGCCCGCGCAAGGCCGTGAGATTGGCGGGCGATTGCGCGACGGCCTGGAGGGGCAGAACCGCCCCGAGCAGCGCCAGGCCGAGTCTCAGAGTCCCGATCATGCCATCCCCATCCCCGGTCGATGCCGCGGCCGCCCGGCGACGGCGCTATCCCCGCGCCCGCGCCCGGATCATGAAGTTGTCGTAGGTGTATTCGGCCACCTGAAACCAGAGGTATTCCTCGTTGCGGAAGCTGCGCATCGCCTCGTAGACGCGGCGGAAATCGGCGTTCTTGGCGGCGATCTCGCCGTAGACGTCGTTGGCGTTCTTGAGGGCGCCCTCCATCACCTCCTGGGGGAACGGCCGCAGCTGCGCGCCCCCGGCCACGAGCCGGCGCAGGGCCTGCGGGTTGCGTGCGTCGTACTTGGCCTGCACCTCGGCGCCGACCTCGGCGGCGGCCGACCGCAGGATCGCCTGGTAGGATTTGGGCAGCGCCTTCCAGGCCTCGGCGTTGAACCAGAAGTGCAGCATCGCGCCGCCCTCCCAGAAGCCGGGATAATGATAGACGGGCGCGACCTTCTGCAGGCCGAGCCGTTCGTCGTCGTAGGGGCCGATCCACTCGGCGGCGTCGAGCTTCTTCGTCTCGAGGGCCTGGTAGATCTCGGGGCCGGGGGTTGCCTGCGGCTGGACGCCGAACTTGGCCAGCACCTGCCCGCCCATGCCACCGATGCGGAACTTGAGGCCCTGGAGATCGGTGAGGCTCTTGATCTCGCGCCGGAACCAGCCGCCCATCTGCGCGCCGGTGTTGCCGCCCGGCAGGCAGACGAGGCCCGCTTTGGCGAAGACCTCGCCGAACAAGTCCGCGGCGCCGCCCGCCTGCCACCAGGCGGCTGCGCCCCGGGCGTTGAGGCCGAACGGGACCGCGGTGGCCAGCGCGAAGGTCGGATCCTTGGCCATGCCGAGCGTCGCCGGGCCGTGGCCCATCTCGACGGTGCCGGCCGCCACGGCGTCGAGCAGCCCCTCGGCCGGCACCGGCTCGCCGGGGCCGAGCACCTGGATCTGGAACCGCCCGTCGGTGGCCTCGGCGACGATCCGGCCGAGCGCCTCCGGGGCGCCGAACAGGATGTCGAGATTCTTGGCGTAGGCCGACGACAGGCGCCAGCGCAGCTCGGGGGCGCCCTGCGCACGGGCGGGGGCGGCGAGCGGCCCGGCGATCGCCGCGGCCGCCCCGAGACCCGCGGTCAGCACCGCGCGGCGCCGCGTCCCGGCGGTGGAGGAAGGCGCGATATGAGGCTCGTCCAACGGCATCTCGTCTGAGCGTGTCCAATCCGGCCGGCGGAGGATCGGCGCGCAGGTAGCACGTCCGCGCCCGTTCTCGAAGTGCGCCGGCGCGTCGACGTGACGGGATGGCGTCTCGCTACCGCGAGGCGCCCGTGATAGGCGCCCAACCATGCGATGCGAGCCCGCCGTCACCCTGCACACCGTCTGCGGCCTGGACGAGCTGGCCGGCCACGGCGCGCGGGGCGTCAGCCACGTCCTGTCCCTGCTCGATCCCGGCACGCCCGAGCCGGCGGCGTTCTCCGCCTACGGCGCGCATGCCCGCACGACGCTGCGCTTCCACGACTGCCTCGGTCCCGGCGCTGGCCTCGTGCCGCCGGAGCCGGAGCACATCGCGGCGATCCTCGGCTTCGGACGCGACCTCGACGGCGCCGGGCATCTGCTGGTCCATTGCCATTACGGCCTGTCGCGCTCCACCGCGGCGCTGCTGATCCTGCTCGCGCAGAACGAGCCGGAGAGTCCCGCCGAGGTGCTCGTCGCGCGCCTCCACGCCCTCCGCGAGCCGGCCTGGCCCAACGCCCGGATGATCGGGTTTGCAGACGCGATGCTGAGCCGGGAGGGACGGCTCAGCGAGGCGGTCCGGCGGCTGCACGCGCTCCAGCTGCGGGTGCGGCCGCACTTGGCCGAACTGCTGCGCGGGCTCGGGCGCGGCGCGGAGGTCGATGCCGCCGGAGTCGCGGATCCCTTCCAGGCTTAGGGCGCCTCGCAAAACGCCCGATCACCGGGAGGCCTACCATGCATCGCGACGACGGCGCGGCAGGCGTCTTGTGAGAGGCTCCAACTCGGACGCTTCGAAGACGCGCACGTCACGCCGGGGTCGCGCAGCCGAGCCTGGAATGACGGGTCGTCACCAGGACCGATACGGAGAGGGTTCCTCCGCCGCGTGCACAGGGACGCGAAGGCGCGCCCGATGCGCGGCCGACCGTGCCAGGCGCCGCTCACTTCCCCGCGGGCGTGAAACTCCCGTCCTTCCACACGTAGAGAACATAACCCTGAGCGGTGACGTCGCCCTTGGCGTCGAACCCGACGGTGCCGAGCACGAGGTCGAACCGTTCCGTGTGGAGCGCCTGGGCGATCGGCTTCGGTTCGGCGGAATGGGCGAAGTTGCCGGCGGCGACGAGCGCCTGCATGGCGGCGTAGCCGTAGACCGTCGACCCGGTCGGATCGACGCCCTCGGCCTTGAACGCCTTCACCACATTCGCCGCGGCGGGCTGCCGGCTCGGGTCGAGATAGAAGGTCATCAGCACGCCGTTGCTCGCCGGCCCGGCGATCCGGGCGAAGTCCGGCGTGGCGATGGCCGAGGTGCCGAACCATTGCGGGCGAAAGCCGCGATCGGCGGCCACCTTCACGAGGCGGCCCATCTCGGCCGCGTCCCCGCCGTAATAGACCACCTCGATCCCCGACCCCTTGAGGCGGTCCGCCAGGGCCGTGTCGTCGGCGTCAGTCGGCGAGAACGACAGGGATAGCGTTTCGTTGACGCCGATCCGGTTGAGGTTGTCCTTCGTGGCGGCGGCCAGGGTCCGGGCTGCCGGCGTCTGATCCTGGATTAGCGCGATCTTGCGGTCGCGGAACCGCTCGGCCAGCACGGCGGCCGACAGCCGGGCCTGGTCGTCGTCACGCCCGCAGACCCGGAAGATGTTCGGCAGCCCCCGGTCGGTGAGCCGCGCCGAGACCGAGGCCGCGGTGATCATCACGACTCCGTTCTGGGCGTAGATGTCGGATGCGGCGATCGAGGCGTTCGAGCAGACGTGGCCGACGACGAGGTGCACGTTGGCGCGCACGAAATGATTGGCCACCGCGGTGGCGGTGTTCGAGTCGCAGGCATCGTCCTGGACGTCGAGGGTGACGGGCTGCCCGTCGAGACCCCCCATCGCGTTGGCGTCCCTGGCCGCGGCCTCCACGCCGCGCAGCACCTGTTCGCCCACCGCGACATAGGGGCCCGAGCGCGGCACAGCCACGCCGATCACCACGTCGGCCGCCGCTGGAGCGGCCGGCAGGAGCGCGAGACACAGGCTCAAGGGCAACAGCGCAGGCCGGAACAGCCCGCGGGCGGAGACGACGCGTCCGATCTTCATCGGGCTCTTCTAGGCATCCTTGCGCGAGGCGGCCACCGGCGGGGGCAGGACTTGGTCCCGCACCGCACCCAAAGCCCATACGCGAGGACGCGGGGAAACGCGATTTTTTTCCGTCGTCGTCCGAAAACCGTCCCGTCCCTACTTCGCGTAGTAGTACGCCGTCGCCACCGACGACACGGGTCCTGTGACGGCGGAGAAGACGCTGAGCACCTTCTGGACCTCGGTGAAGGGCGCGTTGGAGACGTAGACGAGGTCGCGGTTTCGCATGCGGAAGGCCTGAGTGGTGAACAGGCTGTTGGGGTCGCGCATGTTGATCCGGTAGACCACGGGCACGAGCGGCGTGCCGAGCAGCCTCGATCCGGGGTTGAGGCGGCGCACGACGCTGGCGGGCTCGAACCGGAAGATGAAGGTTCCGGCGGGGTCGGCCTGGAAGTCGGACAGGCCGCGCGCCTTGGCGAGCGCCTGGGCCAGGGTGATGCCGTCGGCCTGGAACGGCAGCTCGGTGCTGTTGCCGAGGGCGCCGACGGCGATGAAGGTCTGCGGGTCGCGCACCAGGGTGAGCACGTCGTTGGGCCGCAGGTAGATGTTTTCCTTGGGGTTGGACACCACCGTGGTCAGCGGCACCGTGGCGGTGAGCGGCCCGCGCGACAGGCGCACGAAGGTCTCCGAGACGGGCGAGCGGTTTCCGCCGGCGGCGGCGATGACGTCGAGGATGCGGTCGCCGTGGCCCGAGAGCGGCAGGCGTGCGCCGGCCGCGCCCTCGCCGGTGACGGTGACGGCCTGCGAGATCGGCCGGGTGACCGAGACCAGCACCTGGGGCTGGATGGCCTTGCCGGCGAGTTCGTTCTCGATCAGGCCCTGGACGTCCTGGGGCCTGCGCCCGGCGACCTTGATGCGCCCGGCATAGGGGACCGAGATGGCGCCGTCGCGCCCGACCGGCTGCTCGGGGATGAGCGCCGACTTGGAGCCGGCGGAGAAGCGGTCGGCCACCAGCGGGCCGGAGAACAGGCCGCCGGAGCCGGCCTCCCAGATCGAGACCGAGACCATGTCGCCGACGCCGATCACCGGCTCGGTCGACGGGCGGTGGTCGCCGAAGGAGGCGAGCAGGCTGTCGAGCGGGCGCCCGCGCAGGGCCTCGACCACGGCCGGGGTGACGTCGATGATCTCGTAGCGCGCCAGCAGCCCGCCGTCGGCGGTCGCGACCTGCGCGCCCGCCTCGATCGCGCCCGCCGTCGGACCCGCCGCAGGCAGGA
>NZ_JAUYZJ010000059.1 GCF_030700285.1 Methylobacterium sp. NEAU K
CTGCCTGCAGCAGCGCGGTGACACGGCGGTAGCCGTAGCGCCCGTACTCGGACGCCAGGGCGACGATGGCGCGGGTCAGCGCATCCTCGTCGGCCGGCAGTGTGGGCACGTAGCGCTGCGTGCCCCGGTGCTGGCCGACCATCCGGCAGGCGTGACGTTCCGAGAGGCCGTACTTCTCCCGGATGCCATCGACCGCCTGCCGGCGTCGCTCGGGGGCTATAAGTTTCCCGCAGCGACGTCCGCCAGTACCTGCTTTTCCAAAGACAGATCCGCCACGAGCCGCCGCAACCGAGCGTTCTCGCGCTCCAGGTCCTTCATCTTCCTGGCCTGGTCGACTTGGAGGCCGCCGTACTCCTTGCGCCAGCGGTAATAGCTCTGCTCAGAGATCTCCGCCTCCTTGCACGCCAGCGCCAAGCTCTTGCCCTGTGCTGTCTGCACCTCGATCTGGCGCAGCTTCAGCACCACCTGCTCCGCGCTCGTCTTCTGACCTCGCCGCATGTCCTACTCCTTCGGTCCTGGCTGATCCTCTCAATCAGCCCGGTCCAAAGCCAGCCGGTCAGGTCATGGGCTTCCAGCGCTCAATCGACGACAACCCCCGCAAGCGCCACCACGTGCGCTTCTGGAGCCTCTCCATCGAGCGCGCGGAGGCGACCCTCGACATCGCGACCTTCTGGCTCGCGTCGGGCCGGCCCGCCAACACGGAACGCACCATGTGGGTCGGCGCCGCAACCAAGGATGTGGGGCTCTCCCTGACGCGCCTCAGTTTCCAGATCACCCATGCGACGGACGCCGACACCAACGCAGAGCGCGAGTTCCTCGTCCAGAGTTTGACGAAGCAAGGGGTGATCGGACCGGTGCGCTATCATCGGCCTGGCGAACGGCTGTCGCTCGGCACGGTGAACCGCTACGTCAGCGACGGCTTGGTCGCCGTCGCGGACCTGAGTTCTCAGCCCGGCACTTCGCTTCGTCGTGATGGCTCTGCCCTAGGTGCCGTTTCCGAGAAACCTGACTGAGTTCGACCAAGGGACAGGTTTCACCGGCGGATGGAGCGCGGCATGTCATTCTTTCGGGAGCTTCTCGCCACCCCAAGCCACGTACCGACCACGTCCAATTACACGGCCATGAACGATGCGCTCTATCTCGCGGCCGGAGCGCTACTCGTCGCCTGGCCAGGCGCGACGCAGGTGCTTTTCAGGGACCGGGCCTTCGTGGGGGATGGGCAGGGATTCATCCGTGCCATGGGGCTCCTGGTGATCGTCATTAGTTGGCTCTACCTGTTCGGGGGGCGTGCGGGCGCGCAGCAGATTGTTGCCGCATCAGTGGTCGACCGGCTGGTGTTCGTTCCGGTGGTTCTCATGCCTTTGGCCGCTTCCGGTGTATTCCCGCATCTGCTGGTGACGTTCGCCATTCTCGACCCTGCGCTTGCCTTGGGTGCGTGCGCATTGCTGGCTCGAAGACCGATATCACCGTAATCCGCTCACCCGGGGCATGCGTGACCGCAGCCGGGCACGACCCGCTCGTGTTCCGGCCTTCTGCCGTCGCTCCACCCGCAAGCAGACCTATAATTTGGTCCGTTACGAGGTCCGCTTTCGCGACATCGCCGACGCCAGCTGAACGACCGGCTTGGGCGCAATGCTGAACGTCCGGTCCTGCGCGCGATGTCGACCCGGCGTGACGTAGTGTGGCCGATTGCGGCCTGTCCGCTTCGAGACCCGGGTCATCGGTAAGCGGACGTCCGGCGCGGCTCAGGTGAAGGCCTTGAGGCGACCCTGATCGGTCATTGGCTCAAATGAATTCGAAGGACTGCTCAACGTGGCGCAGCGGAGCTTCGGATGACAGTTGAAGGGCAAGCCAAGCTCAAGTTCGCTACGCCCCCGATCATTTTTACGGTTTGCAGCGGTTGGCTTAAGCAGGCAGCGCCATTCAGGCGCGCGTGCGCACGGTAGCGGAACGCTCCGTCGGCTTGAGGCGGGCGCGCCAAACGGAGCGCTCGACAAGATCGCCGATCACGCCCGCCAGAACTTCGGCGACAGCCTCGCTGCCGCGGGCATTCAGGGTTCGTTGGGAGACCACCACCGAGAGCCTCCAGGATGGCGTTGGATCGACGATCGGTATCGCGACCATCTCGCCGCCCTCGATTTCCGCAGCCAAGGCGAAATGCGGCATGACGGTCGCGAAGGCCTGAGCGCGTACGAGCTCCGCGATCGCGGGCAGGCTCTCGCAGTCCGTTGCCGTCGGTGTGACATCGTGGCGGGCCGCGAGCTGTTCGATCACGGTGCGCAGCACGTTCGGCCGGCCCGGGAGTACAACTGGGAGCGCTTGGTTGAAGACCTGCCGGAACGAGATCTCGCGGCGGGCGGCGAGCGGATGAGCCGCCGGCACAATGAACATCAGGTCTTCGACCATCATCTCGGTCCAGGCCACGTGCTCGAAGGCTTTGTGGTCGTAGAGCAGGGCGACGTCGAGTCGGCCCGACTGGATCCACTCGTCGAGCGTGCCGCTCATCGCTTCGACGACGTGCAGGGTGATGTTCGGCAGCGCCTCCGAGATCGCCCGGTACAGCGGCAGCGAAAGGCCCCGGCAGGCCGAGGTCGGCAGCCCGACCGAGATGCGCCCGCTCGGGCTCGTCGCCTGAGAGCGCACGACCTCCTTCGCACGCTCGACCTCCTGCAGGATGCGCCGCGCGTGCTCGTAGAACTTGAGCCCGAGTTCCGTAGGCGTGACTCCGCGGGCATGCCGAAACAGCAGATCTACGCCGAGTTCCTCCTCAAGGTTGAGCATCTGCTGGCTAAGCGAGGGTTGCGCGATTCGCAGCACCTCGGCAGCCCGCGAGACGTTCCCGCTCTCTGCGATCTGCGCGAAATACCGAAGCTGACGGAGATCCATGGCGATCCTACCGAGGACGTTCGTCAGGATCCACGGAACACCAAGGCGATGTCAAACTGCTCTCAGCCTGGGCAATCTGCGCAAGCTATGTGCACCGCATCACAATTTTGTTTTGCATTGCAGGGGCTTGGCGAACCCATGCCAGCCGCATCTCAGCCTATGATCCATGCTCATAGGAATTTCCAATAGCTCGTATCGGAAATTGGTCTTTGATGTCTGCTGTATTCGTTGCGTAGCCTGACGTTCGTCGACCGAGGATCGGAACCGAGCCCGGACCATCATCAGGAAATCGGAGCCCATTCATGGATGCGCACAAGTATTTGCGCTGCCTATTCCTGGCTGCGCCTTTTGTTATCACGATTCCTGGTACGGCACTGGCTCAGCAAGAGCCCTGCATCGGCAACTCCGCCGCGATCACTGGCCCAGCGGCGTTCGGCGGCCAAGCAATCAAGATGGGTGCCGAGATCGCCATCGACGAGATCAACGCGAAAGGCGGCGTGCTCGGCAAGCCGCTGCGCTTCGTCCAGTACGACGACGCCGGCGCCCCACCGCGGGGCATCGACAACACACGGCGCATCGCGCTTGCCGACAAGTGCGTGGTGGTCCTCGGCGGCTATCACTCCACCGTCTCGGTGGCGCAGGTCGAACCGGTGCACGCCATCGGGATCCCCTTCGTCGGCGTGCTCGCCGCCAACACCCAGGCGATCGAGAACGGCCGCAGCCCGAACTACATGTTCCGGGTCTCCGCCAAGGACAAATGGGTCGCCCGCTTCCTCGTCGAGCAGGCCGCCAAGGTCTCGAAGACCGGTAAGATCGCGTTCTTCTACGAGAACACCGGCTGGGGCAACGGCGCGGTTCCGGACGTGAAGGCGGCCATCGCCAAGGGCGGCAAAGAGCTCGTCGCCGTCGAGACCTTCAACTGGAACGACCAAGACATGACCGCGCAGGCGATCCGCGCGCGGGATGCCGGTGCCGACGTCGCCCTGTTCTGGGCCCTCGACCGCGAGGGCAACCAGCTCGTCCGCTCGATGGACAAGGTCGGGTTCAAGCCCACCATCATCGGTGCCTGGGGCATCGCCGGCAATCTCGGCGAGCTCGCCGGCCCGCTCGCCAACGGCGTCGAGGTCGTGCAGACCTACAGCTTCATGGGCGACCTCGACCCCAAGGGCCAGGCGCTCTGGCAGAAGATCCAGGCGAAGTACGGCCTGAAGGATCCGTCGCAGATCAAGATGGGCTCCGGCATCGCCAATGCCTACGACGCCGTGCACATCGTGGCGCAGGCGATCGAGAAGGCCGGCGCCTACGACTGGAAGAGGGTCCGCGAGGCGCTCTATCAGGTCAAGTACGACGGCCTCGTCGCCAAGTACGACCCCGCCTTCGACGCCTCCGACCCCGAGCGCCAGGACGCGATCCTGCCAAGCTACTACAAGCTGACCGTCTGGTCCGACGGCAAGCTGCTGCCGATCGCGCAGACGCCGTACGGCAAGACGAACTGAAGGCGCGCGCGCCTCTCGCTCCTTCCCCAGCGGGAGGGGCCGGGGCGGTTCGTCCGGATCCCCCCTCACCGGGCCGGACCGCCCCGACTCCGCTGAACGACCCGCCCGCCTCGCATCGGGAGCCCCGCGGCAGCCATGACGACCGCCCTGCAATACACCCTTTCGGGCCTCGCGATCGGAGGGATCTACGCCCTGGTTGCGCTCGGCTTCCACATCATGTGGTCGGCCGCCAAGGCCGTGAACTTCGCCCACGGCGACACCCTGATGATCGGCGCGGTTCTCGCGGTGATGGGCGTCGATGCCGGCCTGCCGCTGCCGCTCGCCTGCCTGCTGGCGATCCTGGCCGGAGCCCTGTTCGGCGTCGTGCTGGAGCGCTTCGCGGTGCGTCCCTTCATCGGCGCCAACGCCTCGATCGGCTGGATGCTGACCACCATCGCGGTCGGGATCATGGCGGAATCGCTTGCCACCATGCAGTTCGGCGGCTTCTCCCGCCCGCTGCCCTCGCCCGGCGTCGCCGGGCCCATCTCGATCTTCGGCGCAGGCGTCTACCCGCAGGAACTCGTCATCCCGGCGGTCGCGGTGCTGGCGATGGTGGGGCTCCACGTGATGCAGCGGCGAACCCTGGTCGGGCGCGCGATGCAGGCGGTGGCCTACAATCGCCAAGCGGCGGCCCTGATGGGCATCGACGTCGATCGGATCGTGATGTTCTCCTTCGGTCTCGCCGCCCTGTTCGGGGCAGGCGCGGGTGTGCTCGTCGCACCCGTGATCCAGGCCTCGGCCAGCATGGGCGTGCTGCTCGGGCTGAAGGGCTTCGCGGTCGCCATCATCGGCGGCATCACCAGCGGGCCGGGCGTCGTCCTGGCCGGCCTCGCCTTCGGGGTCATGGAGAAGTTCGTCGAGGGCTACGTCTCGACGGCGGCGCGCGAGATCGTCGGCTTCAGCGCCATGATCATTGTGCTCCTCGCCTTCCCTCAGGGCCTGTTCGGCCGCCGGGAGATCTTCAAGGTATGAAGGCCCTCCACATCCTCGGCTTCGCGTTGCTCGCGGCCATCCTCGTCGTCGTGCCGCTCACCTCCGGCAACGAGTACGAACTGCGCCTGTTCATGCTGTTCCTGATTTACGGCGTGATCGCGGTCGGCCTGAACGTCCTCGTCGGCCTCACCGGCCTCGTCTCCCTGGGTCAGGCGGGTCTGTTCGCGCTCGGCGCCTATACCGGCGCGATCCTGGCAATCCGGTTCGGCCTCGACCTCGTGCTCGCAAGCGTCGGCGCGGCAGTCGTCGCCGGCCTCTTCGGCGCGGCTCTCGCCTATCCGAGCGTGCGGGTGCGGGGCGTCTATCTCGCGGTGGTGACGATCGCCTTCGGCCTCATCGTCGAGAACGTCGCCATCGAGTGGCATAGCCTCACCGGCGGGACCACGGGGCTCACCGGCATCCCGGGCCCGAACCTCTTCGGGTACCCGCTCTCGGGCTACGCCTTCTACGCGGTGCTCGCGGTCACGCTCTTCCTCGCCACGCTGGCGACGCACAACCTGAAACACTCGGGCTACGGCCGCGCCATGCTGGCGGTCGCCCAGAGCGAGACGGCCGCGCGCAGCCTCGGCATCGGCGCCACGGGGATCCGCACGCTCGCCTTCACCGTCGCGGCGGTCACGGCGGGAATCGCCGGCAGCTTCTACGCCTTCCTGAACGCCTATATCTCTCCCGACATCTTCACCTTCGCCGATTCCGTCCGCTTCCTGCTGATGGTGATTTTAGGGGGAGCGGCCTCGACCTTCGGACCCGTGCTCGGGGCCTTCATCCTGACCTATCTGCCGGAAGTGCTGCAGCGCTTCGCCGAGTGGCAGAAATTCGCCTACGGCGCCCTGCTCCTCGCGGTGATGTTTGGTCTCCCCGGCGGCGTTCTGGGTACGATTGGCAGCCTTTACGCTCGCCTACGCCCCGGCCCGCGCGGCGTCGATCCGGCCGAGGGCACCCCCGTCGCCGAGATCATGGCGGGCCGCGAGCCCGCGAGCCTGGAGACCGACCGCCTGACCGTTCGCTTCGGCGGGCTCACGGCATTGGACGCGGCGAGCATCCGGGTCGCCCCGGGCGAGATCCATGCCCTGATCGGACCGAACGGAGCCGGCAAGTCGACCTTCGTCAACACGATCTCGGGCTTCTACCGGCCGAGCGAAGGAGGCGTGCACCTCGGCGGGACCGACCTTGTCGGCTGCAAGGTCCACGGCATCGCGCGGCTCGGCCTCGC
This sequence comes from Methylobacterium sp. NEAU K, assembly GCF_030700285.1. Lineage (GTDB taxonomy): Bacteria > Pseudomonadota > Alphaproteobacteria > Rhizobiales > Beijerinckiaceae > Methylobacterium. The sequence continues at coordinate 6,628 of NZ_JAUYZJ010000059.1, forward strand.
CCGCACCTTCCAGAACACCGAGCTATTCGGTCAGATGACGGTTCTGGAAAACGTCATGGTGGGTGGCTTCCACCATCTCGGCTATCGTCTGCCCAGCGCGATCCTGCGCACGCCCCGCTTCCGCCGTGAGGAGGTCGCCTGCCGCGCTGCCGCGATCGGCCTCCTCGACTTCGTCGGCCTCAACGACGCGGCCAACGAGCAGGCACGCTTCCTGCCCTTCGGCCACCAGCGCCGCCTGGAGATCGCCCGGGCGCTCGCCACGCGTCCGCGCCTGCTGCTCCTCGACGAACCCGCCGCCGGACTGACAACGCACGAGATCGACGAGCTGGAGGCGATGATCCGGAAGATTGCCGGGCTCGGTGTCTCGGTGCTGCTCATCGAGCATCACGTCGACCTCATCATGGCTGTCGCCGACACCGTGACAGTGCTCGACTATGGCCAGATCATCGCAAGCGACCGGCCGGAGGCGGTGCAGGCCGACCCGCGAGTGATCGAGGCCTATTTCGGCGGTCCGTCCGCCATCCTCGACGAGGAGGCCGCCTGATGACCGATACCCCCCTTCTCGTGGTCGAGGACCTGGAGGTCCGCTACGGCGCGGTGACGGCACTCCGCGGTGCGAGCCTGACCGTACGGCGCGGTCAGTTGGTTGCCGTGATCGGCAACAACGGCGCTGGCAAGACGTCCCTGATGCGCGGCCTCACCGGGCTCGTGCGCCCGAGCGCCGGGCGCGTCCTGTTCAAAGGCGAGGAGGTCACGCGGCTTCCCGCCCACGCCAAGGTGGCCCGCGGACTCGCGATGGTGCCGGAGGGGCGGCTCATCTTCCCGGACCAGACGGTCGAGGACAACCTCATCCTGGGCGCATATGCCCACGGGGGGCTGAAGACCAAGCGCTCGAAGGAGTCCCTGGAACGATCGCTCGCCCTGTTCCCGCGATTGCGCGAGCGCGTTCGCCAAACCGCCGGAAGCATGTCGGGCGGCGAACAGCAGATGCTCGCCATAGCCCGCGGGCTGATGGCCGAGCCGGACCTCCTCGTCATCGACGAACTTTCGCTCGGCCTCGCTCCCCGGGTCGTCGAGCAGCTGATCGGCGTCCTGCGCGAGCTCAACCGGCAGGGCCTCACCATTCTTCTCGTCGAGCAACTCGCATCCTACGCGCTCGCCATCGCCGACCACGCCTACGTGGTGGCGCAGGGGCGCGTGGTGCGGGACGGCCCGAGCAGGCTTCTCGCCCGCGACCCGGAGGTCATGGAGACCTTCCTCGGCAAGAAGAAAGCCGCCTGAGAACGGCACCTCCGAAGACCCGATCCGACGCGGCACCGGGCGGCGCCGCGAACGGTCTCCCATGCCCGACAAGGAACCGTAATGCCCCAGCGCGTCGTCGACCTGAGCCTCCTGATCGAGGACAACATGCCGGCCCACAAGCTCTTCCAGCGGCCGGTGCTCACCACCCATCTCAGCCACGAGAGCTCTGCCGCCCTCGGACTCGGCGTCCCCGGCGACGCGATGACGTTCCAGACCAACTTCATCGCGATGCTCGATCACGTCGGCACCCACGTTGACGCGTTCCTTCACGTCAACCCGAACGGACAGCCCGTCGACGAGATGCCGCTTGAGATGTTCATGGGCAAGGCCGTGTGCTTCGACCTACGCCACATTCCCGACCTCGGCGACATCACGGTCGCCGACATGGAGGCGGCCGAGGCCAAGAGCGGCGTGAAGGTCGACGGTCACATCGTCCTGCTCTGCACCGGCTTCCATTCCCGCAACTACCCGGGCCCCGACTCGGTCTGGAAGAACCCGCTGCTCACCGCGGAGGCGACCAGGTGGCTGCACGCGCGCGGCTCGAAGATGCAAGGCGTCGAGGGGCCTTCCACCGACAAGCCGAGCGATAACATCTTCGCCCAGCACCGTCTCTGCCGCGACCTCGGCATGAGCCACTGGGAATGGCTGGTGAACCTCGAGGAACTCGTGGGCAAGGGCGAGGTGCAGTTCTTCGGCGTGCCACTGAAGTTCAAGGGCGGCTCCGGCTCGCCGGTGCGCGCCTTCGCCATCGTCAACGACTGATGCAACCGCGGCGCCCCTGGGGCGCCGCACCGCGATCTCCGGAGAGTGGGCGATGACGAGCGACCTGGACTTCATGACCGCGCTGGAATTGCGGGGTTTGATCGCGAGCCGGTCGGTCTCGCCCGTGGAACTCACGGAGCTCTCCCTGGCGCGTGCGGAGGCGAGCCAGGGAACGCTGAACGCCTTCTCCCATCTCATGCCCGAGGAGGCACGGTCCGCGGCCCGCCGGGCCGAGGAAGCCGTGATGCGAGGGGCCCCACTGGGGCTGCTCCACGGCCTGCCGGTCTCGGTGAAGGACCTGATCGCGGTGGGCGGTCAGCCCTACGCCTCAGGTTCGCGGGCCATGGCAGGCAACATCGCCGCCGCCGACGCCCCCTCGGTCGAGAGACTGCGCGCGGAAGGCGCCATCATCATCGGTAAGACCACGACGAGCGAGTTCGGAGCCAAACCTGTGGGCGACTCGCCGCTCACAGGCATCACGCGTCATCCCTGGGACCTTACGAAGACCCCGGGCGGATCGAGCGCCGGCGCGGCCGCATCGGTGGCGGCCGGGATCACGCCCTTCGCTCTGGGCACGGACGGCGGGGGCTCCCTGCGCATTCCGGCGGCGCTGACGGGCCTCGTCGGCCTCAAGGCGCAATTCGGGCGCGTTCCGGTCTGGCCGACCTCGGCGACACCGACACTCGCCCATGTCGGCTCCATCGCGCGCAATGTGGCCGATGCCGCGTTGCTGACGTCGGCGGTTGCAGGCCACGATCCCCGCGATCCCTTCGCAGTGGCCGGGCCCGTGCCCGACCTTCTGGGCGCGGCGAAGGCTTCCGTCGCCGGACTCCGGGTCGCCTGGAGCGCGACGCTCGGCTACGCAAGGCCCAACCCCGAAGTCGCCGCCGTTGCCCGTGCGGCGGCGATGGCGTTGGCAGACCAGGGCGCGATCGTGGAGGAGGTCGACGAAGTCTTCGAGTCCGATCCGGCCGATCTCTGGACCGCCGAGTTCTACGCCGGCATCGGCACACGCCTGCGCAGCGTTCTCGAAGCACGACGCGACCTCCTTGACCCGGCAGTCGCGGATGTGCTCGACGCCGCCCTCGCCCAGGAGATGCGCGCCTACTACGAGACGGTCTTCGCGCGCTACGCGTTGCGGGACCGGATGGTCAGCTTCTTCACCGGCTACGACGTCCTTCTGTCGCCGACACTGCCGATCTCCTCCCTGGAAGCAGGCCGGAACATTCCCGAAGGTCTGGAAGACCGCAGCCTCGTCTCCTGGGCCTTCTACACCTATCCTTTCAACCTAACGGGCCAGCCCGCAGCCTCCGTCTGCGCGGGACTAGCCTCGGACGGCATGCCGGTCGGTCTCCAGATCATCGGCCGCAGCCTCGGCGAGATCGACGTGGTGCGAGCGGCTGCGGCGGTCGAGAGAACGCAGCCGCAGGGCTATAATCTTCGGCCGTTTACAGGACCGTGAAGAGCAGCTGCGGTGGGAATGGCCGGAGGTAGGCTCCGGCTCCGGCGAAGTTGTTTTGAGCGGCGTTGCTGCTGCGCCTTCGGACAGGAAGAAGTTAATCCCTTGCAGCCGGGGCGGATCTCAATTCAGCCGAAACGGAAAATCCGGTCGTGGCGCAAGTGGGATCTGTGATTCGGCTTGTGGCGATGTCCGCTTTGAAGATGCCGGCAAAGGCCGACGAATGTCCAAGATGGGCGGATTTCGTTGAAAAACTCGTTGGCGGCCGAGATCGGAGAGGGACGGGATGAGCCCTCGCCTTCGGGCTGGGTGTCGCCTGCCGGTCAGGCCGGGCTCGGCTGCGGGATCGGGATGACTTTTGCGAGCTTCCTCAGGTTCTGGGCGGCGGCTGCGAGGTGGAACTCGTCCTTCGCTCCATTCGGTCCTCGTAGCCGGAGGCGGTCCAGCTTCAGGATGCGCTTGAGGTGGGCAAACAGCATCTCGACCTTCTTGCGCTCGCGCCGGGAGGTGCGGCCTTCCTCGGAGCGTGCGATGTCGCGGGCCATGTCCCGCGCGCCCTCGTAGATCGAGCGCGGGACCTTGCGCACCGGCTCGTTTGGGCAGCACCGCGCCTTCAACGGGCATGGCGCGCAGTCGAACTTGCTCGCGCGGTACAGCAGCGTTGCCCCGTCGTTGACCAGGCTGCCGGTCGTGGTCAGCACTTGGCCCGCCGGGCCGCGGTAGACGTCGCCCGGCTGGTCGTAGGTGAAGTCGGCGCGTGAGAAGGTGCCGTCGGTGCGGGCCGACTTGTCGAACACGCTGATATGCGGCTCGATGCCCTGCTCGTAGACGAGCCAGCCCAGCATCTCAGCCGAACCGTAACCGCTGTCGCCGGCCAGCTTGGACGGATAGAGGTCGAAGCGCTCGCGCGAACGCTCGATCATGCGTTTAGCCGCTGTGACCTCGGCTTGCCGGATGGCCGTGGTCGCCTCGACGTCGACGATGATCGCGTGGTCGAGGTCGATCAGATAGTTGGCTGTGTAGGCGAAGAACGCCCGCCCGCCGTGCGCTCCGGTCCAGCGCGCGGCCGGATCGGCGGGCGAGATGAACTTGGGCGGCACCGGCGTCGCGGCCCCGAAGGCGGCCTCGTCGAGGACGGCGAGGTACTCCTGAGCGGCGCGGCTCACGACCTCAGCCGGCAGGCCGGCAGAGCCTTCGGCCCCCTTCTGCCGATTGGCATCGGCCCTGATCAGGCTGCCATCGACGGCAAAGCCTTCGCCACCCACGAGCCCCTCAGCGATGCAGCGGGCGAGCACAGTCTCGAACAGACGACGCAGGAGGTCACTGTCGCGGAAGCGGCCATGACGGTTCTTGGAGAAGGTGGAATGATCCGGCACCCGGCTGTCGAGTCCGAGCCGGCAGAACCAGCGGTAGGCGAGGTTGAGGTGGACCTCGTCGCACAGCCGGCGCTCCGAGCGGATGCCGAGGCAGTAGCTGACGATCAGCATGCGGATCATCAACTCGGGATCGACGGAGGGGCGGCCCGTCGAAGCGTAGAACGGGGCTAGCTCCTGGCGCAGGCCGGTCAGGTCGACGAAGCGGTCGATGGAGCGAAGCAGATGGTCGGCGGGAACGTGGGTGTCGAGCGAGAACTCGTAGAACAAGACACCCTGCTCGACTTGCCGAGATCCAATCATCTGCTTCGATCTCCGTCTCTCGACAGGAATGAATCACCTTATCACTACCGCTGCAACACCCGAGTTTTTCAACAGAATCGGCGCAAAGCGGAAAGTCCGCTTTTCGTACCGGCGATACTTAACAACGCCACGCACGCGAGCGACTTGTTCAGTATCTTGCCGCCGTTCACAGCCGACCCCAGTGCAACCGGTTGCACTGAATGATGTGCCATCAGCCCCTATGAACACCCAGTCGCGCAAAGTACTGACGGAAGGTATGGGACAATCGTCCTCCCGCACCAGCGCCAATGAAATCAACATTTTAGATGCGACCGCTGAGCGCCGTGTGTAGCAGTCGTGTGGAGCAGATTGCAACTTGGGCCGTGGCACCACCGGAGGCGCGTGATAGGCGCAGCCAACCGTTCTCCCAGACGAACCAGATCACCTCACGCCGCAGGTCATCCGTGTTCGTACATGAAGCTTGGCTGATGCAGCACCCGATGCTGATAGCTCGCTTGCATCCGGAGCGCCCGGCCGCGCATCTGAAAGTCTAAGGCGTAACTTAGGACGCTGTTCGCCCATTGCGCAGCCCGCGTTAGAGGACGCCCATTTTTACGGAGGCCCATGGATGCGCCCCAACTCCGAACGCGTCTTTTGATGTCTTCCAGTTGCTCTTCCCGTGTCAGAGGACGGCCCTTTTGGCGACGGTCCATAGGTGAGCCGCGTTCCCGAACGTGTCTTTTGATGTTTTTCCGCAACATTCTGTAGCCCTCAACCATGGTTGAGATCCAGGTTACACACTCTGACATTTTCGCTGGTGATACTTCTGCATAAACGCGCCGCCTCTTAGCAATGAAGCGGATACCTAAGAAGTCGAACCCCTGCTTGATCGACCTTGCGTCCTTACAAAGCAATTTAAGCGGTCCGAACCGGCTGCGTGTGAACGCTTCCCGTAGGATATCTGCCGCGCACCCTGCATCCGCTTTTGTGCGACTGAGAATGGCAATGTTGTCTGCATGACAGGTGAGGTGAACAGTCTTCGGCCAATCCGAATGCCGTTCAGCATCATCTATCACCGACGCTATTACCGCCTCCGTCAAGAGCGGAGAGAGGCTGGAGCCTTGGGGAACACCGGCCCGGACCTGCTGCTGAAGGTTGCTAAGATCGATAGAGGAGATCTTCCTCCTGGTCTTCCTGATAGATGCCCTCACACTCCTAGAGAGTGCATTGGCTTCCATCATCCTCCCGAGGTTGCCCCCGAGAAGCTCTTTAACGCCATCCGGATCGATGGAGGCGTAGCAATTCGCGATGTCGCCTTCGATGAACCAGCCATAGCCCTTGGCCGCTAGATCCCTGATGCGGCGACCCTCTTCAGGCGCGCCACCGTTCTCCACGGCGAACTGGTCCTCTCTGATCCGCAGGAATGGTCTTACCACCCGCTTCAGCAGGAGCTGGGCCGCGCGCGCGGGTAGGTCGAAGTTCACAACCGGACGGTATCCGCCCTTCGGTTTTGGTTCCGGACGGTAGCTGGCCGACCCCTGCGGCTGCCGCAGGTCCATCTCATCCGCGATCTTGTGAAGCTCAGCGCCTTTGGTTCTCAGACCTCGCGGTAGCTTCTTGTTCGCATCAAACAGGGCGACGAACTTGGCGTCGTGGGAGTGGCCGTACCTGCGGGCTAACTGTGCCGCGTCCCTGGTCCTGCCTTCGGCGACGAACCGCTCGATCCGTTCCAGCATCTTCTTCGCGTGGTTGTGCGCCTTCTTTCCCCGTTTACGCAGGGGGGAAGGTAGGCAGCGCACCACGGGCGGCAAGCTTGACCGTTCCAGTGCAACCGGTTGCACCAGCTCCTGGCCTTCGGCACTCCTTGTGTGATCCCGCGCAAGCATCGTCGCCGTCATTCGTTGACGCGTGCTGCCGCTACACCCTATATATAAGGCATCGGCCGCGACGCGCGGTTGTGACTAGGAGCGCTTCGCTGATCCGCCAAGACTGACGACGCGCTCAACTTCTTCGAACCCTCGGGCCAGCAAGCCCGGGGGTTTTTTTATAACTTCAAAGGTTGTGTTCTGTCCAGCGAATTAACTTGCAAATTAATATTCGATGGTGCACGGTCGCAGCATTGATTTCTGGAGGCCGTGATGATCGGGCTGGGCTACAAGGACACGGCTGAAGTCGTGCAGAAGATTGATTGCATCGTGCTCGCACGTCGGCGTGAGAACCCCGGCGAAAGCTATTCGCGAGCCGCGTTTCTCCGCGATGCCGTCAACCGCGCCTTGGCGGGTGTCGAAGTCACGCCTCCGAAAGTCCGTACGCGGGTTCGCGAGCGCTCCAGCGCCGCTGCCTGACACCCTGACCACCGATACCGCCGCGCGTCGCCCCCTCCGGCACGTGGCGTCACCGACCGCCAACCGGGCCGCGCATTCCGTGCACCCGTCCAACAGCAAACGAGGGGGCCTACCGTGAATTTGTCCGCGATCAAGAACGTCAAGTCTGCCGAACAGCGCGCTGCGGAAGAGACCGCCAAGCGGGCCGTGTCCCACGCAAACAGCGGCCTAGCCTTTCGCAATGTGTCGCCCACGACCCAGGCCGCGGTTGTTGCGAAGGCCACCGCCGCCCATGCTCCAGTGAAACCGGTTGCACCAGGAGCCCAGGCCTCCGGCGACCTAGCCCTTGCTCTGAGAGCAATGACGGACGGTATCGCTGCCTGCACTGCGGCCATCCGGGCGCCCGTTCAGAAGGCGGCCCCCGCCCCGCGGCCTGCGGCTCCTGCCCCCACGCCCGTGACCCATGACACCGCTTTGGCGACGGTCGCTAAGCGCGCCCGCACCGCGGAGATTGCAGCCGAGGAAGCCCAGCGGGCGCCGCAGCGCGCCACCATGGTGCTGTCGCCGTCCGCGAATGCCCCGTACCTGCCGATCGAGACGGAGACCCAGCGTCGCCGTTCCCGTGATGACGCCGTGGCGGCCCAGCGCGCAGCCGAGAAGTCGGCCACCGACCGGGTGTTGGTGTCGAAAGGTGGCGCCCGCGCACTGACCCTGCGGGCGCTGGACGCCAGTCTGTCCGCCAACGCTCTGGTGGCGCCGACCCACGTAATCGGCAAGTGGCAGGAAGCCGGCCGGCGGCCCGTGCGGGTCCGCGCTTCGGACCTGAGCGACGCCACCGGCCTGACCACCGTGCACGCCCAGGACGCTCTCGAAGAGCTAGAGGCCAAGCGGGCGACGATCACCTCGATCAACAGCGCGGGCGTCCGGCTGATCCAGCCCGGCCTGGCTGTTGTCGGCGCGTAAGGGGTCGCCGCGATGACCGCCCACGACTTCGACGCCGCCATGGCGGTGATCCGGAAGGTGCATGTGGAGGGGCAGCCCTTGCCGCCCCTCGCGCATGCGGCCGGACGGCCCACCGCGCGGATGGCCGCGGACCTTCTGACTTTCCTACGGGAGGCCGAGCGGACCGTGATGACCGCGGCCCGCTCTGAGGGCGGCCGGACGATCCACCTGGGCGCACGTGAAGGCGTTGAGCCGGTCTATGACTTGCCCCCAGGCTGCCGCTTGGTCCCGCGGGGTCACCCCCGATGATCGGGGCGGCCCGCGGCGGGGATGATTTCACGCTGATGTCGGGGTTGCTGCGGTCCCACATCGTGGACCGGGTCTCGATCGAGCACTTGGCCCACGATTTCGGCTACACACCCGCCCGGCTACGGACCTTGCTCCTCAATCATTTGGGAGCGTGCCTTGCGGCCTTGGCGATCGAGGTGCCGGACGCCCTGGAGCCGCAGGCCCATCCCCCGGAAGTCGGGCCAACCGCGCGGCGGAGGCTCCGGCTATGACCGGGACAGCACCCACCCTGCGGCGGCGGTTTCGCGCTCCACCATTGCCCCGTGAGGGCCGCGGCGAACCGAAGACATACCGTGTCGATCTGTACGAGAACGGCGCAACCGCGGTCTTCCTCGTGGCGGCATACACCCGACCACAGGCGGCGGCGCTGCTCCAGGTCGGGGCGGTCTACCTGAAAACGCACGGCAGGCGGCCATCAGCGGCGGAGCGGGAACGTGCCGAAATGGTCTTGGGGCAGGTATGGGTCCGCGCCCCGGGTGCCCCGAACTTTGTGAAATGGCCGGACCAAGCCGGCCTCTTGTGGTCCTGATCATCCCCGGCGATCCGCCGGGATCACCTTAAGAGCGAGCATTCTACGGCTGATGAAGCCGGTAGGCAGTCTCCTCTCCCCCTGCATCGCCGCGATCCCCGAGGGGCCGGCTGGGAGACCTGCTGCCATGCCCTACGTTCTCGAACCTGCCCTCCTTGCCCTGCCGGGTCATCGCGCGTCGTGGGCTACTGACCTTCTGACCTTCGAGGAGGCCGATCGGCACCTCTCGCAACTGACCCGCATCCCAGGGTGCGGTTGCCTGCGGTACTCCAACTTCCGCTCGCGCGCCCACACACGGGTTCGGCTGCCGGGCGGGATCACCAAAGAGATCGCGGTAGCGCGCCTGATGTGCGTACTGAGCGCTGATCGCCCTCTCGGCCCAGACGACATCGCCTGTCATTCGTGCCACCAAGAAGAATGTTGTCACCCGGATCACATCTACGCAGGTACGCGCCGCTCTAATGGTCGCGACATCTACAGGCAGGACATGCCGATCCGGAAGCGCCGGGCGCCGCGCTTCTACGATGGCCACCTTCTGAGGATCGCGGAGCAACCGCCATCCCAGTGGCCCTTAACGCCACCCAAGCCGAAGCCGATACCGTTCGCGGAAAGGCTACGCCTAGCCCTCGATGTGCCGGAGTACCTGAAGACGCCCCATCCACCTGTGATGAGGGCTACATTACGGGAAGACCTTTCCGATCTTTCCCTATCCTGAAAGGGCGGAAACGGCCTGTTTCATCCGCGAAGATATTCGCTCGCTTTCGCCAGCCTTAGAGGGCGAAGGCGCTCCGGGCCTCGATTACTGAACGCTAGCGGTGCCTCTACAGCGTCACCGTCCGAAAAACACATGGCGAAAGGGCGAAGTGCTCCGCGCCACCACCGCATCCGCAGGAGGCCATCATGTCCAGAGTGGCGAACGTCGGCACGGAGCGGGACAAGGCCAAGGCCGCCTACGACGCCACGGAAGGGGTCAACGCCGGCTTCCGTGGGTCCAAGCGAGCGTCCGCCAAGGCCGCCCTGGACGCCGCCCAGGCTGCCGTTGACGAGCTGGACACCCGCCGGGAGCGGTACGCGTGCCGGAACGCTACCCCTGGGGCTGCGACCGTCGCCACGAAGTCGGACCCCCAGACCGCGATCGGGACCGCGGAGGCGATGTCGGGGAAGTCGGCGGCCACCAAGGCGGCGGAGGCTGCCGCGATCAAGGCGACCCAGGACGCCGCGGCGCTCCACGCTCTGCATCAGGACGAAGCGCAGACGAAGGCCATCCAAGCGTTCAAGCCGAAGCCCCAGGGCGATCCGGTGAAGTCGATCCGGTACGGGGACAAGACCGGGAAGCCGGCGGCGCCCATCTCGGCCACCAACGTGGCCCCGATCCCGGGCAGCACCATCGCCCAGCCGCGGCCCGGGACCCAAGGTGCCCCCGTCGTCCCCGGAGCTGCCCTCGCCCAGGCCGGCGGCTTATCGAAGGTGGAGGTGACGAACCCGGTGGGGCTCGTGACCCCGGTACTGATCACGGCCCAGGGCGTCATCAACGTGAAGGATGATGCGGTTGCTGCGGCCATGTCCGGGCTGATGGGTTCGCTCAACTCCATCGCCGCATCCTGTGCTGCCATCGCGGCCAAGGACTTCAGCCCCCGGATCACCGTCCAAGGTGGTGGCGGAGCGGGAGCGGCTGGGGCAACTCGGGAGCGTTCCTCGTTCAGCGACTAGGCTGCCGGGGAATGCTATTCGAGGATCGTTTCGCCGCTGCGTTCCCAGACCATTGCCCAGAACTGTTGGCCCCAGTCGGTCTGATGCCCATCGAGGTAACGCGACTTACCGAGTGCCGCGCCCAGTTGCGTTATAAGCGCGGCTAACCCCGCATCAGTAGGGTTCGCCGCCAACCAGATCCGACCGAGCACATAGGAAAGCAGTGCGTGGAAGAGAGTGATGCGGGTTGCCTTCTGTGCATCATAGGCGCGAGGCCGCATCTCTATAATCGCGTGTGAGGCTGCGTCCGGCGTGTTCGCGCCGTAAAAGCGATGAAGACGAAGCTGCCACTGTGCAAGGCCACGCCCATAGTGTGCGTATGGTTGGACCGCCCCTGCGAACTCTCGCATGAAAGTGTACCACGGCTCGCTCCAAAGCCCTGACCCATAGCTTGGCCAAACGTTCGCTTGCAGCCACGCTCTCAACTTCCCGGCCGTCAGCTCATCGGCATCCCATCTGAGCAAAATTGCTTCAGCATCCGGGTGGCCGCACAGTCCGAGTTCGATGATGCTGATCGCTTCGATGCACTGGCGGGTCAGCGCAAGGGCATTGGCGTGCATCCCATCGCGGTTCGCTTGATTTGCCAGTAGTAGCGTATCGAGGATGAACCAGTGCGCCAGCATCGGCGCACTCTTCACCTGCGGCACCATATGGATCGCAGCCATGGCAGCTGCGATGCGCTCCGTGATCTGTGGGGCGGCTTCCTCAGTGAGGGTGAACCATTCTGGCGTTTGACGCGTCATCATCACAGCTTACCAGTCTGCTGCCCTTGCTCATCCTGCTCCAAATGAGCCGGTGTAAATGCTGCACCACATTTGACCTGACCGGTATTTTGGACCGAGCCGATTGAGAGGCTACTGCATGGTGGCGGCCATGGGTAGCCGGAAGGCCAGATCCGGGAAGCTGACAGGCGCAGGTGGCCGATAGCCAAGCGACGAATGCGGTCGGACGCGGTTGTAGGTAGATTGCCATAGACCAATCACGATCTGCGCCTCCTTCAGCGAGTAGAAGATTTCTTGGTGTAGGCACTCGTCGCGCAGCTTGCCGTTGAAGCTCTCACAATACCCGTTCTCCCACGGCGAGCCGGGTGCGATGTACTGGATCTGCGGCCCCGTCTTGGCGACCCACTTACGCAGCGCCTTCGAGATCATCTCGGGGCCATTGTCGCAGCGGATGTGCTCCGGGATACCGTGCAGGCACATGGCGTCGGCCAGCGCCTCGATCACACCTACGCTGTTGATGCGTCGGGCCACCTTCAGCGCCAGGCAGGTCCGGCTGTGCTCGTCGATCAGCGTCAGGATGCGCAGGCTCCGCCCGTCGTGCGTCTGCGCCTGCACGAAGTCGAAGCTCCACACATGGTTGCGGCGGAGCGGCCGTAGCCGCACGCAGGAGCCGTCGTTGAGCCAGAGACGGCTGCGCGGCCGGTGCTTCTGGGGGACCTTCAGCCCCTCGCGACGCCAGATGCGCTGAACCCGATCCTTGCCCACCTGCCAGCCGTCTGCCTGCAGCAGCGCGGTGACACGGCGGTAGCCGTAGCGCCCGTACTCGGACGCCAGGGCGA
>NZ_JAUYZJ010000006.1 GCF_030700285.1 Methylobacterium sp. NEAU K
GACGGGACGGGTTCATGACGGCCAAGCGCGCACTGATCACGGGGGTGACGGGCCAGGACGGCGCGTACCTGGCACAGTTCCTGCTGCAGAAGGGCTACACGGTCACCGGGATCGTGCGCCGCTCGAGCCATGCCGGCGTGTTCGACCATCGGTTGAAGTGGCTCGACATCCTGGACGACGTCGAGCTGGTCGACGGCAACCTGCTCGATCAATCGGCGCTGCTGCGCATCGTCCAGGCCGCAAAGCCCGACGAGATCTACAACCTCGCCGCCCAGTCCTTCGTGACCTCGTCCTGGCAGCAGCCGCTGCTCACCGGGCAGGTGACGGGGCTCGGCGCCGTGCACATGCTGGAGTGCCTGCGCTCGGTGGCGCCGCACGCGCGCTACTACCAGGCCTCGACCTCGGAGATGTTCGGGCTGATCCAGGAGGAGCGCCAGAGCGAGACGACGCCGTTCTACCCGCGCTCGCCCTACGGCGTGGCCAAGCTTTACGCCCACTGGATGACTATCAACTACCGCGAGAGCTTCGGGCTGCACGCCTCGAACGGCATCCTGTTCAACCACGAGAGCCCGCTGCGCGGGGTCGAGTTCGTGACCCGCAAGGTCACGGACGCGGTGGCCCGGATCAAGCTCGGCAAGCAGAAGGAGCTGCGGCTGGGCAACATCGACGCCAAGCGCGACTGGGGCCATGCCCGGGACTACGTCCAGGCGATGTGGCTGATGCTGCAGCAGGACAAGCCGGACGACTTCGTGATCGCCACCGGGCGGACTACGACGGTGCGGGACATGTGCGCGATCGCGTTCAAGCATGTCGGGCTGAACATCGACGACCACCTGATCGTCGACCCGGCCCTGTTCCGCCCGGCGGAGGTCGAGGTGCTGCTCGGCAACCCGGCCAAGGCCAAGGCGACCTTCGGCTGGGAGGCGCAGACGAGCCTGGAGGCGATGATCCAGGAGATGGTCGACGCCGACATCAAGCGCCTCAGCGCCAACGCCTGAGGGGCCCTGCACCCGGCCGGGCTCGCCGCCGGCCGGGTCCCAACCCATATCGCGCGCATGATTGGGAGCCGCCCACCTCGCGACGCGATCGGGGCCGGCACTCGGTTCTTTTGACACGCTCCATGACGCCGGATCGGCATCCAGTCCGGCGGGGAGCGCTGCGGGAAAGAGGTGCGCCGTGAAGACCTATCAGCTCTACATCGACGGCCAGAACGTCGATCCGGTCGAGGGCTCTTGGTTCGAGTCGATCGACCCGTACCGGGGCGAGCCCTGGGCACGGATCCCGCGCGCCTCCAAGGCCGATGTGGACCGGGCGGTGGCGGCGGCCAAGCGCGCCATGTGGGAGGGGCCCTGGGCGACCATGACCGCCTCCGCGCGGGGCAAGGTGCTGCGCCGGATCGGCGATCTCGTGGAGCGCGAAGCGAAGGCGCTTGCCGAGGTCGAGGTCCGAGACAACGGCAAGCTCTTCGCCGAGATGTACGGCCAGACCCGCTACCAGCCGGAATGGTGGTGGTACTACGCCGGCCTCGCCGACAAGGTCGAGGGCGCCCAGGTGCCGATCGACAAGCCCGAGACCTTCGCGTTCACCCGGCACGAGCCCGTGGGCGTGGTCGGCGCGCTCACCGCCTGGAACTCGCCCTTGCTGTTCGTGGCCTGGAAATGCGCCCCCGCGCTGGCCGCCGGCTGCGCCGTCGTGGTGAAACCCTCGGAATTCGCCTCCGCCAGCACCCTGGAATTTGCCCGGCTGACCCGAGAGGCCGGGCTCCCGGACGGGATGTTCAACGTCGTCACCGGCTATGGCGGCGAGGCGGGTACGGCCATCGTGGAGCACCCGGATGTCGCCAAGATCACCTTCACCGGCTCGGACGTGACCGGCGCCAAGGTCTACGAGGCGGCCGCGCGCCAGATCAAGCGCGTGTCGCTGGAGCTCGGCGGCAAGTCGCCCAACATCGTCTTCGCCGATGCCGACCTGAAGGCCGCTGCCGCGGGCGCGATCTCGGGCATTTTCGCGGCGACCGGGCAGACCTGCATCGCCGGCTCCCGGCTGCTCGTGCAGAACAGCATCCGCGAGGAATTCGTGGCCCGGCTGATCGAGCTGGCCGGCACCGCCAGGCTCGGCGACCCGATGGCGCCGGAGACCAATATCGGCCCGATCACCACACCGCCGCAATACGCCAAGGTGCTCGACTACATCGCCCTGGCCAAACGCGAGGGCGCGCGCTGCGTGCTCGGCGGCAATCCCGCCTCCGGGCCCGGGGTGCTCGGCGGCCAGTTCGTCGAGCCGACGATCTTCACCGGCGTTACCAACGATATGCGTATCGCCCAGGAGGAGGTGTTCGGCCCGGTGCTGTCGATCATCGGCTTTGAGGACGAGGCCGAGGCGCTGAAGCTCGGCAACGACGTGATCTACGGCCTCGCCGCCGGCGTATGGACCCAGGATATCGGCCGTGCTTTGCGCATGTCTAAGGGGCTGCGTGCCGGCACGGTCTGGGTGAACACCTATCGGGCCGTGAGCTACATGATGCCGTTCGGCGGCATGAAGCGCTCCGGCATCGGACGCGAGAGCGGCATCGAATCGATCCGCGAGTACCTGGAGACCAAGAGCGTCTGGATCTCGACGAGCCGCGACGCGCCGGAGAACCCGTTCGTGATGCGGTGATGTGAGCGTCCCGTTTCGCCCGGCCGGGTCGGAGCCGAGACGGTCCGGACCGCGTGGCCGGGCGCGCCTGTTTGCGCTGGATCAAGGTTCGTCGTCCGGCGGCCGCTGAGACTGCCTTCCGAGCACGCGGTCGCGCGTTTCGAGGAGGCCGACATGAGCTACGCGAACATTCTGGTGTCCCTCGACTTCTCCGAGGCCGCGCCCGATCGCGTCCGGCTGGCCGCCCATCTGGCGAGCCGCTTCGACGCGACGCTGACCGGCGCCGCAGCCGCGGAGGTGCCGGCGCCGCTCTACGCGCGCGACATCCACGACGCGACGGCCCAGTACGACCGGTCCAAGGACGAGATCCTGCGCGAACTCGACCGGGCGCGGGATATCTTCGAGCGTTGCGCGGCCGAGGCGCCCCGGACCGAGTGGCGCAGCCTTGCAGATCGGCCGACCCTCTACTTCATCGAGCAGGGCCGCGCCGCCGACCTGCTCGTCGTGTGTGCCCCCGGAAAGGGCGGCGTCGATCCTGGACCGTTCGGCGTGGTGCCCGGCCCGGTGCTCATGGAAGCCGGCCGGCCGGTCCTGGTGGTTCCACCCTCGGTCACGCGTCTGCAGGGTTCCCGCATCGTCGTGGCGTGGAAGGACACACCCGAGGCGCGCCGCGCGGTGTCCGGGGCCCTCCCATTCCTTCGGGCGGCTGAGCAGGTCTTCATCGTCACGGCGGGCGAGGGGGCCCGGTTCGAGGGAGCGCAGGACGTGGCCTGCCATCTGGCGCGCCACGGCGCCTCGGCGACCGCGCACCTGCTGACGACGGCGGTGAGCGACGGCGACGAGCTCCTCCGATTCGCGCATAAGCACGAGGCCGATCTCATCGTCATGGGCGCGTATGGCCATTCGCGACTGCGGGAATGGGTGTTCGGGGGCGCGACCCGCGACGTCCTGGAGGCGCATTCGGTCTGCTGCCTGATGGCGCATTGATGGCCGGGGTGCCTCAGCAGGAGCGCCCAAGGACGTTCTGCTCGATCAAAGCCGTCGTGGTGCAACGGTGACGCTTTTCAGCGGGCCGGTCACCCTATCGGCCCTCGAGGCGGCGATCCTTTCCGGGCGCACCTCAGCCCTGGACGGGGGGCGGACCATGGCGCCGCGCGGCGAGCCGCATCAGGCAGCCGGGCTCGAACAACCGGACGCCGCCCGGCACGATCGGGATGGTCATCTCGCGGTCGAGGCGCCGTGGACCACGTCGCGGATGCGGTCTCGCCTGCGACCGCAGCACGAAGCGGACAGGGGACGTGGGGATTGACATGACGGCGTCCCGGAGCCTTCTCCGCGACCCGGACGAGGCGTCTGTCGCTCCGCCGATTCCTATTTCGAGAAGTGGGTGGTCGACATCCGGTCCGTGACCAGTTCGAACGGCGCCCAGTCGTATTGCTGTACCGGCTCGTGCCTGATCAGTTTCAGGGCATCATCGACGGCGCGGCGCCCCTGCAATCCCGCATCCTGATGGATCGTCACGGCCATGCGCTTGTGCTGCATCGCCATCAGGCCGTCGGGCGTCGCATCGATGCCGCCGATCAGGATCCGGCCGGACGGAAGCCCGGCCGCTTCGACCGCATCGGCCGCGCCGATCGCCATCTCGTCGTTGTTGGCGACGATCGCATCGATCGCGGTGCCTTTCGCGAGCCAGCTGGAGACGAGGGAAGCGGCCTTCTTGCGATCCCAATCCCCAGCCGCTTCCTCGACCACGCGGAGCCCGGGGAACTCCGCGATCACTTCCTTGACGCCCTGCGTACGCAGCGCAGAGGCCGAGTGGGCCGGGTGCCCCATGACGATGGCGACCCGACCGAGGCCATCCAGCATCTGCGCCAGTTTCCGCATCTGCAGCCGCCCGGCCACGAGATCGTTCGGCAGGACGAAGGCCACACGGCCGGCAATCCAGTCCTCGCGAACACCGTTGTTGACGTAGACGATGGGAATGTCGGCTTCCTGCGCGAGGCGTGTGATCGTGGCGCTCGCCGCTGCATCGACGGGCAAGACCACGAGCGCATCGACCTTTGCGGCGATGAATTGCCGGACCTGCTCGATCTGCTGCTGGCCCGCTCCTTCGGTGGCGTAGGCAAACCGCACAGACACACCCGGGAGGGACTGCGCATAGTCTTGGATCGCGTCCTGCAGCAGCCGCGTGAACCAGATCGGCGGTATCATCGCGACGCCGATGCTGGCCGCGAATGCCGGCGTCGTCAGACAGGCGAGCAAGATGCCGAAGGCTGCCGGCCGCCATCGGGTCGGGCGCATGGCGATCCGGACGGCCCGGCGCCAGTCGGAGCAGGGTGCGCTCGTCGACCCGGGATCGGTTCCGCCATCGCCCGCGGACCCCGAAAGGGGCCGCCGGGCTGAGTCGAGCTTGCGGGCGATCGCCCCCGCGCAGAGCCTTCGAATCATGGCGCTTGCACCTGCTTGGTCGGTGATGATGGCGTGCTGGCTCGCCCGGTCTCCCGGGGAGGCGGCGTCAGGCCGCCCGGATAGTCTCGAGGAACCGCTCGACCTCTTCGCCGAGGCGCGCGGCATCGCTCGACAGCGCGCTCGCCGCGGTGCGAACCTGCCCCGCCGTGGCGCCGGTATTTTCGGCAGTGCTGGCGACGGCGGTCATATGCTCCGTCACCTCGCCAGTCCCGTTCGCGGCCTGAGAGACGTTGACGACGATCGCCCGGGCGGCGGCCCCCTGTTCCTCGACGGCCGCGGCGATCGAGGCGGCGGCACCGCTCATGTCCCGGACCCGCGTAGCGATTCCCTCGATCGACGCGACGGCCTCGGCCGTGGAGCCCTGAATCACGGAGACGTGGCGCGCGATCTCGTCCGTCGCGCGCCTCGTCTCGCCCGCCAGTTGCTTGACCTCGGCAGCGACTACCGAAAAGCCGCGGCCGGCATCGCCGGCCCGCGCGGCCTCGATGGCGGCGTTGAGAGCGAGCAGATTGGTCTGGGCCGCAATCTTGGAGATCAGTCGGACCACGTCGCCGATCCGCGCCGCCGCGCCGCTGAGCGCCTGGACCAGCGCAGTGGTCTGCGCGGCCTCCGCGGCGGCGCCATCGGCCATGGCGGCGGACAGCCCGGCTTGGCGCCCGACCTGCTGGACCGACGCCCCGAGTTCATCGGCGGCAGCGGCGATCATCCGGATGCTGGACTCCGCCTGTTCGGCGGCGACCGCCACTGCGGTCGACTGGCTCGCCGTCTGTTTGGCGGCCTCGCTCATCAGGTTGGCCGTTCCCTGGAGGTCCGTGGCGGCGAAAGCGACCGTGCCGACGATGCCGCCGACCGCCTCTTCGAAGCGCGCCGCCATGTCGCGCATCGCGACCTTGCGTTGCTGTTCGGCCTCCGCACGGATTCGGGCCGCCGCGCCTTCAAGAGACTTGGCGTGCAGCAGGGTGTCCTTGAAGACCTGCACGGCCCCCGCGATGGTGCCGATCTCGTCCTGCCGGTCGCCGCCGGGGATCGCGACGGACAGGTCGTTCCCGGCGAGCCGCTCCATCACCCGGGTGATCTTCGCGATCGGCGCGGCGACCCGGCGAACGACGAACCAGCCGGTCGCCAGCGTCAGGAGGGCGGCGATGCCGAGGGCCACGCTCACCGCCAGCCGGGAGGTCGCGCCGACGGCATCGGCGGCCTCCGTCTGCGCGAAGGCTCGTGCCTGGCGATGGACCAGCACGGTGTCGACGGCCTTCGTGAAGGCCACCGCCTCATTCTGGAACGGTTCCGCGAACACCGAATCGGCCAGCTCGCGCTCGCCGGCTCGATCCAATGCGGTCGCTTCGGCCTCAACCGCCAGGAAGTGCTGCCAAGCTTGACGCAAACGGTGCGCCAGGTTCTGCTCATCCGACCCGATGATGGTCGGTGCATAGGCGCTCCAAGCCGCGGAGAACGCCTCCTGCGCCGCGAGGCTCTCGCCCAGATAGCGCCTGCGATCCTGGTCCCCGCGCGCGTTGTGAGCCAGAACGTCCAGGGCCCGCGATGCCTGACTTAGCTCCTTCATGTGGCCCAGGATCGCGACCGCTTTCATCTCGCTGGCGACGGACCGGCTCATGTCGTTGATCAGGCCGATGCGGAGGACTGCAAATGTTCCTATGGCCGCGGTTACGAGAAACAGCGCGACCGAAGATCCGATTACAACCGACCGCAAATTGATAGATAACATCAAATTTCGAACCGACAATAAATTACCCATTATAAATCACCCGGTAGAAGCATCATTATCAGTGTGCCGATTGGATAAATTTAATCACTTGTATGATACTGCGATATTTTTAATTGACGATGACAAAATATAATCTATCGCAATAAGGGCGATTCCGGAATGATTGATATTTTATTTTACGGGCGCCCATCGGTTGCATACACTTAAGTCTCGCGATCGATAATGGAATGCATTCCACCGGGACGTGGCTTCCACCCAGTGGTTCGGTTCGCTGTGCGCCCGGTCCTTTAGGCTGCCGCGACAGGCAGGCCCACGCCGGATGCGCCGAATCAGCTCGGGAGCGCAACGGCTATGCCTCGATCTGGGCTGTCGCGGAGCACCAGCCCCGCGCGGAGAGACGCCACATCGCAGGGCATTCAGCGGGCGCGGACGCGATGCGCGAGCACGACCAGGACAGTCGGCGTCTCGGTCGCGGATGCGCCGGCTGCATTTGCTAGGCCTGTACAACCGCTGGCAGACGGCCGCGCGGAGCCGCTCGCCCCGGACACGACCTACCGTCATCACAGGGCGGAGGACTGCCAAGACGGGCTGTATTCCGAACTATACGCCGAGTGATTAGAGCCCCAGACCGGATCCAGCATCTTGTCGAGTGCGCTTCTGGCAATCTTGACGCTTTGTGGTCGATCTTCCGCCGGCAGGTCGGAACCGTCAAGAAGTTCAAGACAGGCACTTAGTGATGCACGATACTGTCCGGTGTTAAGAGCATTGATCGAATACTCTTTCCGCATTCCGTATTGATACATCCACGGCTGAAGGAACAACCCGTCGCTCGGGAGCGCCTGAGCGAGACCGGCCTCCGCAATGTGGAAACCCTCGACGAAGCGCATCTTGCTTCGGCAATACCGGCTCGCGTGATAGCGTGCCTCGACCCTTCGGGGATTGACTGCGATCGCTTGCTCGAAGGTGGCGAGCACCCGGTCGAACGGCTCGTCGAGGGCCTCCATCAGCAGAGCGGCGCTCAGGAAGCTGATGTAGATCTCCTCGATCCAATAGCCGAGCTCCGTCCGCTTCAAGTAGTATTCCACCGCCTTTCGGCAATCCGAGCAATCACGGTAGCTCTGAGCGAGATAGAACGTATAGCGCGAAATCAGGAACGGGTCCGTCTCCTTGATCAGCGCTCTCTCGAGGATCTCGGCATCGCGCTGGTAGGTCGTCGCATCGCGACGGCGCGCCCCGTCGTGCCCCCGCCGCATCGCGATCGGCAAGTTGCCCGTCCAGACGATCTCTTTGCATTCCGCGAACTCGTGCAGGACTCCACGGTAACGCCAGGAAAAGGCATTGTTGAACAGTTGCGGACGATGGTACCGGGTGTTCTCGTCAAGGATCTGAACATTACAGCCGCCAGCGTCGAGGCTCGGCATCATGAAGCCGGCCGGGATGATCAATTCGTCGTCCGCATCGATCACCAACGTATAGGCGCCGCGTGGTCGTGCGAGATTCAGGGCCTCGGTCCGATTGAAGGCAAAATCGACCCAGGGCCGCTCCACCAAAGTCCCCGGCAGGTCCGCTAGGGCTGCGCGGACGAGGTCCTGCGTTCCATCGGTTGAGCCGGTGTCGACGATAATCCAATGATCAATAATCGGCCGGACAGATTCCAGACATCGACGGATAACAGGAGCCTCGTTTTTGACAATCATTGAAAGACAGATCGCCTGACCAGAATTAGTCATAGTCTAAAAGCCTTCCGAAGGCCATCCGCAGCAAAGATTTTTAGCATCGGATCCAGTCCATACCGTGCTCTTTCCGCCTCCGCAAATGCCCTGATGGTAAATTTGGAATCTTTCTACGAATATAAAATATATTTAGACACAAGCAATCGATGATTCAATCAAATATTATATTATTATCACGCATATTTTCGCAATTACTGCGAGAATATCTGAACGTATTTATAATTTACAGATCTATAGTTTACATTGATACAATACAGCTCTGCAGGGTATCGGATCCTTAAAGATGCTTCCCGGCAGACGACCGTTGCCCTCCGCTTCCGCGTTCGGCGAAGACGTCGTCGACGTACTCCGGGACAGGGTCGGCGACCACGAAGCGCGCGTGTACTTCGGCCGGGGCGTACTGCTGGAGGCCGCCGATGGCTGTGAAACGCGTTTACCATCCGGCAGAAAGGGACCTCACCCGACACGGAGCCCTGAGCGCCGCTATCGCAGCTTCATAGGTACGCTGCGCGCGCGAGACAGGCGGGAAGGCCTATGAAGCGGCGCTTGCCGGCTATCGGACTGCCGAGGGACTCGGTCACGACGGAGGGCGTTTGGCGGTCGAAGGCGACCGTGAGATCTGCATTCCCGAGAGAGTAGGTCTCATGGTCGATGGTCCGTCGGCCGCAGGCGATGTCTCGATCGACCAAGCTTCGTACCGGCCCGAGACCTCGGACGCCGAGCTGACTCCGTCGGCGGAAGTCCCTGGGCCGGAGAGGCAATTCCGGAATCGGGCTTGCCCCGGCTTGATCGCTCTTGCTCTCTCTGCGGTGACGGCAGCGGACGGGCTTGGGCGGGTGCTGCCCCGAGCGGCCTTCACCATTGCAGAAGTGGGGCCGATTCGCTTCGCGATGCCCGGGTCCAGCCAATCCAGCCGATGACGGCGGCCAAAGCCCGCGTCCTCGCTCCGGCCGACTCACCTGCACCATGCCGGGGCCTTGGCACGGGCGAACGATCTCGACGCGGATACCGACGGGCTGCGGAGCTCGCGATCGATCGCGAGGCTCTGCGGGTTTTCTCGCGGCGGATGTACCGCTGTGCATCGTCAAGCCGCCGGAAAAGCTCTCCAGCGTTCGACAGGCGACCTCACAAAAGCGTTTCGAAATCTCAACGCGCGCGTCGCAGGCCTAATCGATGTCGCCAGTCACCACGATAAGCTCATACAAGAGCCGGCTTTTATTATCGTGAGCTTCGCCGTTCGCTCGCGTGCCCCAACGAAAGCGGCAGCTCAAGTCATTTGCCGCCCAAGTCGCCGGATATTGTTGCGGGGCGGCAACATCGCGCAGGAACCACCGTGGCAGGCGAGAATCTGCGTTGCCCGTGGAAACCCATTCGCACATGGTGAGCGTGCACGGGGGCATCGCCAAGCGAGAGCCCGCAGGAGCCTGCCACCCAAGACGCGGGCCAAATATAAAAAACATGCGGCCAGATCCGGAAAACCGGACACGTCCGCATCATCGGGTCTCGAAGCTTTGGAGATGTCTATGAAGCTCTTGAAGAGCTCACTGCTCGGATCTGCCGCCGTGTTCGCCGCGGTCGGATCCGTTCACGCTGCCGACCTACCGGTTAAGAAGGCGGCTCCGGTCGAATTCGTCCGGGTGTGCAATGCCTACGGCGCGGGATTTTTCTACATCCCGGGTACCGACACATGCCTCCGGCTCTCCGGCCGGGCTCGTATGGAATACCTGTACCAGAACAGCGGAAACCGGAGCGGCACCAACGGTGACGTTTCGGGATTTCGTTCCATCGCGCGCATAAACTTGGATGCGCGGACCCAGACCGCGTATGGAACGCTCCGTGCTTTCACCCGCATTGAGGTTCAGAATCGGACCGGGCCATACTTCACCTCCGGCTCTCGCCAGAGAGAGGGTCTCGCGTTTGCTGCTCTCGGCGCGGACGCGTTCGGCCGGGCTCAGACCTACGTCGACATCGACAAGGCCTTCATTCAGTTCGCCGGCATCACGGCCGGTCGCGCGTCGTCCTTCTTCGACTTCTATGCTCACGATTTTGAGTTCATCGGCGGCACGACGGGCTCCGATACGTACAGCACCAACCTCCTCGCCTACACCGCCACGCTCGGCGGCGGACTGAGTGCGACGATCTCGGCCGAAGATCCGACCTACCGGCGCTACCCGACGTTCGGCAGCGGCTCGAACTCCGCCGCTGCCCCGCTCGCCTTTAGCGGCGGCTTCGCGCCGTTCGGGTCTGCGACGTTCCTCGCTCCGATCGTGGTGGGCACGAACCAGATCGCCCTTGTCGACGTCACGCAGAAGAACCGTGTCCCCGACGTCGTGGGCGTTCTCCGCCTCGACCAAGCCTGGGGTTCGCTGCAGCTCTCGGCTGCGAGCCATGAGATCAACGGCGGCAACGCGTCCTTCGTGTCCACGAGCAACACCGGTGGCCTGACGATCGCCTCGGCGGGGCGCGCGCCGACGACCTATGGCTGGGCCGTGCAGGCCGGTGGCAAGTTCAACCTGCCCTTCATCGCCCCCGGCGATGCGCTGTATCTGCAGGGCGCCTACAGTGAGGGTGCCAACGCCTATACCGGCATGGCCAACTACACCTATCCTTACGATGCGCAGTCTGCCGGTCCGTTCTCCGGTGCGTCGTTCATCACCTACAACAACGACGCCGTCATCAATCCGGCGACGGGCAAGTACACCTTGGCGCAGAGCTTCACGGTGGTGGCCTCCTACCTCCACTACTGGAGCCCTGAGTGGCGGTCGGCCTTCTACGGCAGCTACGGTGAGGTGTCGTACAACAAGAGCGCCCGCGCGGCACTCGGCACGATCGGCTTCGGCTTCAACCCGACCAACAGCGGCGCCAACGCCAACGCGTTCGTCTACAGCCCGACGCTTCGCGACAACAACCTCATCGTCGCCGGCGCGAGCCTGATCTGGTCGCCCGTCAAGGATCTCGATATCGGTGTTGAGGGCGCGTATATCCGCGCTGCTCTGAACAACGGCCTGACGAACGACATCAACAAGAACCCGTCGGGCCTGAACGTGAACGGTGTTCCAGTGAAGCTGATCGGGGCGACCGATACCTTCCAGACCCGCTTCCGGATCCAGAGAGACTTCTAAGACCTACCATAGGGCAGACATGCCGTGCGGAGCGCTCGCTCCGCACGGTTTTTCGTTTGAGCACTACTTTGATTGCGTCCCCTATTATTGCATCGGCCACCGTCACCGGTGATCGGCGAGCCTGTCGGATATTCTAAAGAATCCCGCGTTTCGGGACCCTGCATAATCTCGATTTGCTGTCGATTGTCGGGAGCCACGTCGCAGCCGTCGACTGGCCTGGACCTCGGCTCGAGTCATCCACGCGTCAGTGATGGACAAGCCTTATTTCGAGGCGACGGGATACCATCGGCGGCCTTTGGATAAGAGCCCGTGATCCAGGTGCTGTCTGCCATGGCGGCAACCTGCCGAATGTTCGACGATTTCGCCCGGATGGCTTGGCGCAACTGGCGCATTGCTCGAGACGCGGTCAGGCGCCGCGGCCCTCGAACATCCAGTGCGCCATGTACATGATTGGCGACCCGGAGCAGTTTCCCGCTGGGGCCGGTCAGCAGGGTTAAAGTCGACCCTTGCGCCTAAATGGATCGAAGGCCTTACACGGTTCCGGTCGAAGGAAGCGCGGCGCCTGTCACGGTCTCTGCGAGCGCAGCGAAGCAATCCAGCGATTTGCGCGGTCGCCGAACGGGGTGGGTCCCTGGGTCGCTTCGCTGGGCTTGCGATGACGGCGCGAGACAATAGGCCGAGCGAATCAACCAGAAGATGCATCACAAGGCGACCTCGCCACCCGCCGGATCGATAAGGCAGACGATGCTTCCGAGCCCGTCCAGAAAGGCGAAGCGCGGGCCACGATTCGGTCGCGGCCAAACCGCCGATGGCGTCTACGTCGAAGGCGAGCTGCTTTGCCGCCACTTCCTGCGGGAAGCGGCGCGTCGGCCTTTCGAGGGCGGCGGGCAAACCGAGGAGGACTCGAATAACGGGCGGCCGGCGTACGGCCGATCGGGTGTGTCGTGGATGGCGGACCGCTCCGGATCCGGACCATGATTCGACTTAGGATCACCTCACACGCCCAAACGGCTCGGCATTGGCGGGCTTGGGGCGGATTTCGAGGATGAGAGACGGGCATCCTCGTCCCGGCTTCGAGCGCGCGGCCATGGCCTTGCTGCCGAGCGGGATTCCCGCGGATGAAGATCGCGGGCGAGGAAAGGACCAAAAGGGGTCCAAGCTGACAGTGGCACGACCTCGTCGCGCACGCCGCACCCATCGACTGGCTGCACCACACACCTGTCTCGGCCATGAACTGCCACCGAATGACGCCGACGCGCACCGGCATAGCTGACCTTGTCGCCATCGAAGGTCATCCGATCGAGCCGGCATCGCTCGGGCGAAGCCAGCCCTCCATCTCAGTCGCACCAATACGCGGTTGTG
The DNA here is from genome assembly GCF_030700285.1 of Methylobacterium sp. NEAU K. Taxonomy (GTDB): domain Bacteria; phylum Pseudomonadota; class Alphaproteobacteria; order Rhizobiales; family Beijerinckiaceae; genus Methylobacterium. Next base: position 13,050 of record NZ_JAUYZJ010000006.1, read on the forward strand.
CTTCTGGCCGGTGCTGCAACAGGCTCTCCAACGGCCCATTCCTCGACCGCGCCAATCACTGAAATTCAGAGGTGGACGAGAATTCGACAGTTTTCGGGCTGCATCGAAGTAGATTTTCGTAAAAATCACCGGGCCCAGAAATCGAACGTCGCATTCATATCTGACGCCCGAAGCGCTCTCACGTCGGATACTGTTATCGGTGGAACCGAGCGCCCCGGTCGCAGGACCGAAATGTTTTAATTTTAGTTTAGTTGCACAAAAAACAGGGAAGCTATAAACTCTTTCCGTTCCTAGTATGCTGCCGTCTGACCTGACGATACACTTTAAAAAATGTGACCATATACCTAAATCCGAGCTAAGCTTCGTCGTAGTTGCGGTCAGGACGCCACTAAACCAACTTTACGCCGTTCGAGATCGCCAACACGAGTTAGGGTCGAGCCGAATTGATTGCCATCGTACGTCTTGCACTCCATAGGCCTTACACGTTTGTCGTGATGGCCATGTTGATCATGATATTCGGTATCATGTCGGCGCTCCGTACGCCCACCGACATTTTCCCAAATATTGGGATCCCGGTCATTAGTGTGGTCTGGAGCTACAACGGCCTGCCGCCGGATCAGATGTCCGGACGGGTGATCTTTCCCTATGAACGATCTCTCACCACGACGGTGAACGACATCGACCACATCGAGTCCCAGTCCTTGGCCGGATACGGGATCGTGAAAATCTTCTTTCAGCCCTCGGTGAATATCAATGCCGCCCAGGCTCAGGTGACGGCCATTTCTCAGACAGTCCTGAAGAGCCTTCCCGCCGGCATCACACCTCCATCGGTCCTGACATACAACGCATCGAGCGTGCCGATCATCCAGCTCGCGCTCTCCAGCAACATCCTGTCCCAGACACGCCTGAACGATCTCGCCGGCAACTTCATTCGGCCGCAGCTCACGTCCGTGCCCGGTGCGGCATTGCCGTCGGCCTACGGCGGTGCAGTCAGGCAGGTTCAGGTCGATCTCGATCAATCAGCGCTGCATTCCTACGGCCTCTCGGCGCAGGACGTCGTCAACGCCCTATCGGTCCAGAATCTCATCACCCCTGTCGGGACGCAAAAGATCGGGGCGTTCGAGTACACGGTCAACCTCAACAACTCGCCCCAACGCATTCGCGACTTCAACGATCTTCCCGTCAAGACGGTCGGTGGGGCCGTCATCTACATGCGCGACGTGGCATACGTGCACGACAGCAGTCCGCCTCAGACGAACGTCGTCCAGGTGGATGGTCACAAAGCCGTGCTCATGAGCGTCCTGAAGGCGGGTTCCGCTTCGACCCTCGACATCATCGCCGGCGTGAAACGCCTGCTGCCCGGGATCAAGGAGACGCTCCCGAGCGGCGTCGATGTCACGCCGGTCGGCGACCAATCGGGCTTCGTCAAGTCAGCGGTGTCGGGCGTCATCCGTGAAGGCGTGATCGCGGCGGCCTTGACCGGTCTCATGATCCTCCTGTTCCTGGGAAGCTGGCGCTCGACCCTCATCATCACGGTATCCATTCCGTTGGCGATCCTGGCCTCGCTGACGACGCTCTCCATAATCGGCGAGACGATCAACGTGATGACGCTCGGGGGCCTGGCTCTCGCCGTCGGCATCCTGGTCGATGATGCGACCGTCACCATCGAGAACATCAACTGGCACCTGGAACACGGCAAGCCGATCGAGCGCGCGATCCTGGACGGGGCCGAGCAGATCGTCGTGCCGGCGACCGTGTCGCTGCTTTGCATCTGCATCGCGTTCGTACCGATGTTCGGGCTCGGAGGTGTCGGCGGCTTCCTGTTTCGACCTTTGGCCGAAGCGGTCGTGTTCGCCATGATCGCGTCGTACATCCTATCCCGCACCCTCGTGCCGACGATGGCGAACTTCCTCCTCCGCAATCAGGTCCACCATCATGCCGAGCACGACGCGCCTCCGAGCCGTAATCCGCTCGTCAGATTTCGGAACGGTTTCGAACGTGTTTTCGAGTCGATCCGGAGCGGCTACGTCGGCCTTCTCCAACTCGGGCTTAAATATCGCGCGATCCTCGTGACGATCTTCCTCGTGCTGCCGCTCGTCACGTTCGGGTTGGCGCCGTCTCTCGGCCAGAATTTCTTCCCGGAAATTGACGCCGGCGCGATCAAGATGCACGTGCGAACGCAAACGGGAACCCGGATCGAGGAGACCAATCGCACGATCAATCAGATCGAGGAGGCCGTCCGCAACATCATACCCGCCGAACGTCTGGAAGGGATCGTCGACAACATCGGCATGCCGGTCAGCGGTTTGAATATCGCCTACGGCAACTCCGGAACGATCGGCGTGAGCGATGCCGACGTGATGATCTCACTGAAGGGCGAGGGTGAGGGATTATCTGCGGCCGATTACATAAAAATTCTTCGCGAAAAGCTTCCGGATTTGTTCCCGGGTACGACATTCGCGTTCCTGCCCGCCGATATCGTCAGCCAGATCCTGAATTTCGGCGCTCCTGCACCGCTCGACATCCAGATTGTCGGCAGCGATCTTGCCGGAAACCGGAACTATGCCAACGCGCTGATCGCCCGCATCCGACGTGTGCCCGGCGTCGCCGATGCTCGCATACAGCAGGCATTCCAAGCGCCGGCACTTGGCGTGCATGTCGATCGCTCGCTGGCGAGTCTCGTCGGTCTCACCGAGCGTGACGCGACGACCAGCATCCAAAATACGCTGGCAGGAAGTACGCAATCGTCTCCGACCTTCTTCCTCGACCCGAAGACCGGTGTCTCCTACCCGATCTCGGTCCAGACTCCTCAATACCGGATGGATACCCTTAGCAACCTCCGAAACCTTCCGGTGGTATCGACGGAGTCCAGCCAATTGCTGGGTGGCATCGCCCACATCGAACCCGAGCCCGCGAATGCATTGGTGTCCCACTACAATGTCCGGCCCGCAGTCGACATCTACGCGACAGTGCAGGAGCGCGACCTCGGAGGCGTCGCCGCTGACATCCAGGAGCTCATAAGCGACACGAAGGGCGATCTTCCGAAAGGCGCCAAGGTCGAGATCCGTGGCCAGGTCTCGATCATGAACAGTGCCTACCAGCAGTTGTTCGTCGGCCTCGCCTTTGCCATCGTTCTGATCTACCTGCTCATCGTCATCACCTTCCAGTCCTGGATCGATCCGCTCGTCATCGTCATGGCGTTGCCGACTGCCCTGGCGGGCATCGTGTGGATGCTGTTCTGGACCCACACGACCCTGTCGGTCCCAGCGCTGACCGGTGCGATCATGTGCATGGGCGTGGCGACGGCAAACAGCATTCTGATCATCAGCTTCGCGCGCGAGCGCTTGGCGGCCGGGGCCGATGCTCTGACCGCGGCCATCGAGGCGGGGAGCACCCGCTTCCGCCCCGTGATGATGACTGCATTGGCCATGGTCATCGGCATGGCCCCAATGGCGCTCGAGCACGATGCGAATGCCCCCCTCGGACGCGCGGTCATCGGCGGACTGATCTTCGCCACCTTCGCGACCCTCTTCTTCGTGCCGACGCTCTTCAGCCTGTCCCACGGCCGCAAGGCATCCAGCGCGTCGCCCAAGTCCGCAGCAGGACCCGTTCATGCTTGAGAGCAATCAGGGCGTATCGAAAACGCCGCACTCGCACCCGCGCCCATCCCGAGTCGCAGCTTTCCTTGTCGTCGTGCTCATCGGTTTCGGAGTCAGCGCCTACCATGGTCTGCGAATTCGGTCCGCCAGCCACGAGGATATGATCACCTGGGCCGACCGGCAGGCCACGACGCGCGTCTCCCTCATCGAACCCGAGCGCTCGCCCGATGAGACGACGATCCGTCTGCCCGGCACCGTCAGCGCGTTCTACACGGCCACGATCTACGCCCGGGCCAGCGGCTATGTCGGGAAGTGGTTCAAGGACATCGGTGCGACGGTAAAGAAGGGCGAGATCCTGGCCGTTCTCGATTCGCCGGAACTCGATCAACAATTGGCGCAGGCCCATGCCGATTTGACGAGCGCTCAGGCGAACGAGACATTGGCGCAAACGACGGCGCAGCGCTGGAACGCGATGGCGAGCAAGGACATCGTTTCCCTGCAGGCTCGCGACGAGCGGCAGGGCGATTATGATGCCAAACACGCCGCCCGCTTGGCGGCAAAAGCGAACGTCGATCGCCTGGAGGCGCTTGCAGCCTTCAGGAACATCGTCGCGCCCTTCGACGGCATTGTAACCGCTCGATCCCTTGACGTGGGTGACTTGGTCACGGCCGGCAGCACGTCCGGGAAGGCGTTGTTCCAAGTCTCCGACACGCACAGGGTGCGCATCTACGTGCGCGTGCCGCAGGCTTTCCTGGGGAGCCTGGGACGCGGCACCAAGGCGACGCTCAAGCTACCTCAGATGCCGGGCAGGACCATAGATGCGGTTCTGACGACCACATCCGATGCGATCTCGGAGAAGTCGCGGACCGCTCTGGTGCAGTTGCAAGCCGATAACCCGGACAACCTCCTGTGGTCCGGCGCGTTCACGGAGGTCACGTTCCACATTCCGTCGGATGCAAACCAGCTCCGTATTCCCGCCACGGCCCTGATCTTTGCAAAAGGTGGCATGCGGGTCGCCACCGTGAAAGACGGCAAAGTCGCGATTTCCGAAGTTCGTCTTGGCCGTAACATCGGACGTACCGTCGAGATCCTGTCGGGTCTCGACGCTTCAGACAAGGTCGTCGATCATCCGGCTGAGACTTTGGTCGCGGGTGAGAATGTACTCGTTGTCAACGGCCCTAATTCGGGCAAGCCGGTATCCACGCAGATTTCGAAGCGATGAGCCGTATTCCCGTCATGCCCTTCGAGCCACCCAACCCAATGCGCGATAACAGCCCGAACCAGCCTTCGCCCGGACGTGTCCGGTCGAGACGGCGCGCCATCGCCTGCTTCGGGTTGGTCCTGCTGGCCGGCACCGTGGTGGTGATCAGGAGCGAAGAACGTGCCGCGCCGCCTGAGGATCTTCTCACGGCAGCGGCGGAGCCGACCAAACCCAGTGTCAACCTGATGCGGCCCAAAATGGGAGAAGGCGCGACCGATGTACGCCTACCTGCCACGATAGAGGCATACAACGCCGCCAAGCTTCACGCTCGCGCGGGCGGCTACGTCCGTGAATGGTTTCACGACATCGGGGACCACGTGAAAAAGGGAGACATTCTCGCCAGCATAGATAGTCCGGACCTGGATCAGCAACTTATTCAAGCCCGGGCCGACCTGGTTAAGGCAAAGGCGGACGCTGATCTTGCAGATACGACTGCTGACAGATGGAAGACACTTGCCGCGAAGAGCTTTGTTTCACAACAGGCAAAGGACGAGAAAGTTGGCGACGCCGCTTCCAAACAGGGAGCGCTGCGAGCTGCGCAGGCGAACGTGAGCCGACTGGAAGCCCTGTCTGACTACAAGAACATCGTCGCACCCTTTGATGGTGTCGTCACGACCCGACAGATCGACGTCGGCGATCTGGTCGGCATGGGCGCGACGAGTTCCAAGGCACTGTTTACAGTTGCCGACATCAAACAAGTCCGAGTCTATCTTCGTGCGCCGCAAGGTCTCTCGGATAGCCTGAAGCCGGGATTGAAGGCTTCCCTCGCAATGCCTCAATATCCAGGGCAAACGTTCGATGCGACGCTCGTTTCGACGTCGAATGCACTCTCGGAAGAGTCGCGCTCGGTGCTGGTGCAACTGCAAGCCGATAATCCGAGCGGCAAGCTCTGGCCTGGCGCCTATGCCGAGGTGACGCTGCACATTCCCTCTGCGCCCTCGATCCTGCATGTACCCTCAAGCGCACTGATCTTCGATGGCCGCGGCATGCAGGTTGCCGTGGTGCGCGACGATCGGGTCGATCTCGTAACCGTCAGCCTGGGACGCAATTTCGGCGACGAAGTAGAGATTCTGTCCGGGCTTCCCAGCGGCTTGGAGATCGTCAAGAATCCGCCCGACACGCTCAAGGATGGCGACACCGTGCAAGTCGCATCGACGCAGCCGACCAACGGCGCACCGGTCCATCAGGCCCTTCAGTAGCGGTCGACCTCCGAACGGCGGCAGGGAGATGCGGATCGTTGTACGCTGTGTCGCGCGTGCTCTCGCCTCCGATTACTGATCCAGGTATTCCTTGAGGGCGGTCGTTGTTGGCGTCATCCGGCGCGACGATACCCGCCGTCTTTCTGCGAGCGATGCGCCATGGGTCAGCGTCCCCGCTGCGGTGCCGGAACTGAGGCAGCGCAGCGTATGATCCCCTCCTGTCATACGAGCACCGAACAGTCGATGTCGCCGTCCAGTACTGTCTCTACCGAACATCAGACGGAGAGACGGTACGTGGGCGACAGGGCTGACGGTTCAGTCCCGACGGATTTCCCGACACGTGTGCTAATTGCGCCCGTCGAGGTTCGCACCTTGAGCACACGCTGGTGCACGCGGCTGAGCCTGGGTCGCTCTCACTATGTCCTGTCCGTTACCGTGCCACCTTCGATACGCGCCTGCGCGCGGGATCGAATCGAATGGAACGCGGCCAGACCGACCTCCCGACTTGCGTACGACGGCCCCGACACGGGTCGAAGTACAACGGCGTCGAATAGTTCCGTTCGGTTTGACTTTCGCTCCAACAGGACGACAGACGTTGAGACCAACCAGGTTAGAACGATCGATCGCTGCATGATCCCCGCAGTCGTGCAGTCATCTGAAGCCACCTACGGAGTGCCCTATTGGCGCCTTCCGTACAAATTCCTCAAGAACTCGGTTCGTTCGGTCCGGACAATGGCTCGCAAGGCAACAATAACAAGCCGCATGGTTGTGCTGCCGCTCTGGATCTGCGGTGGTTTTTCGACCGCAGAAGCGCGCGAGACGCTCAACGGGTCATTGCTGCTGGCATATCGCGGCAATCCCGATCTCAATGCACAGCGCGCCAATTTGCGCGTCGTCGATGAAAATGTCGCGCAGGCGCTTTCCGGCTACAGGCCGAAAGTCAACATCGGGGTCAATGCGGGTATCGCGCAGTCGGATGGATCATTGTCTGGCGCCCAGATCCAGTACAGAACCATTCCGATGCAGGCCGGACTGACAGTCTCACAAACGATATTTGACGGGTTTCGGACGGACAACAAAACCAGGATGGCCGAGAGTCAGGTCTATTCGCAACGCGAGACACTTCGAGGCGTCGAGTCCAACGTCTTATTCAGCGCCGCCGTCGCGTATATGAATCTCCTCAGGGACACCGCGATCTATGCCCTGCAGCAGAACAATGTCGAAGTGATTCAGGAGCAGCTGCGGCAGACGCGCATTCGGCTCGACGAGGGGCAGGTGACGCTGACGGACATATCCCAGGCGGAAGCTCGTTTGGCGGTCGCGCAGGCGCAACTCAGCACCGGGGAGAGTACACTTCAAACAAGTATCGGCTCCTTCCGGCAAATCATCGGCGTCGATCCCCATGATCTTGCGCCCGGCCGGCCGATCGATCAATTTATACCGCCCGATCGGGACAGCGCAATCGCCACCGCTTTTCGCGATCATCCTGGCATCATTGCGGCACGTCACGATGTCGATGTTGCCGAAGCTCAAGTAAAAGTAGCCGAGGGCCAGCTCTATCCCCAGCTTACGGCCTCGGCCTCCGTCGAAGGCAACCATGACTTACCACCGTTGAGCAGCAGCCCTCGACCCAATAGCAGTTCTCTCAGTGGTATCTTCCAGGGACGCCTCACGATTCCGATCTATGAGGGCGGCCTTGTATATTCAGACATCCGTCAAGCCAAAGAACGGGTCGGCCAGCGCCGGATCGAAGTGGAATCGATCCGCGACCGCGTGCGTTTCAACGTCGTGACCGCTTGGGGCGTTCTTGAGGCGTCAAAAGCCGCCGTCGTTGCCTCCCAGAAGGCGGTGATTGCGAACGAGAGAGCGTTGGCAGGTGTTCGAGAGGAAGCGGCCATCGGACAGAGAACGACGCTGGACGTCCTGAACGCACAGCAGGAACTCCTTCTTGCTCGGGTGGGCTTGGTTTCTGCGCAGCGCGATCGTGTCGTCGCATCCTACCAAGTGCTGTTCAGCATGGGCCAATTGACGGTTAAGTTTCTCAGCCTGTCTGATGATCTGTACGATAAAAAAATCCACTACGATCAAGTCAAAGACCTTTGGTTCGGCGTCCGATCACCGGATGGACGCTAGTAATGCCGAATTTGGCAGCCGATATAACGAACGGGATGACGACCTTCGCGGCTGCGCACAAAGTCGTCTCGCAATTTGAAGTTGGTGAATTGCAAATATCTTTTTGCTGACGCCAACTGGCCGGCGGCGGCGTCATTTGCAGGATCAGCACTTCGGACGTCGGAGGTCGAAGGGCGTAGCGCCCGAAGGCTAGATCCTCCGTCGGATTCGACGCCGGCTCCGACGCTACGAATATTGGGACGAAATCCTTCCCACATCGAGCGCCCCTCAGCGCGCTGCCACTTCGCGAGTCACGACCCGGGTAATCCGTACCGGCGAAGGGGTGGGCGAACTGACCTGCGACGACTGCGAATGTACCAGCACGATGCGGTGCGTCACGTCTTCGAAGCAGCAACGGAGCCGGACGGCCGCGACTTCAATCCAAACGCTAAGTACTGAAAATGAGCTTGACCCTGCAGCCAGGATTAGCATTTTCGAATTCAAGCCGAAAATTATGAAGCCTCGCGATCGAATCGACGATACTCAGACCGATACCGAAGCCGGCAGATTGATATCGATAACCCTTCTTTTTGTATCGTTCTTTCAGTATCTCGACGTCATCCGGATGGATCCCAGGCCCGAAATCTCTGATTTCGAGTGCAAGCGGACTCTCGGTGACGCTCACCTCGATAGATTCATTCTCACGGCTGTATTTTAACGCGTTGTCCATCAGGTTGCTTATTGCCTCAAATATCAAACTCCGATCCGCTTCGATCATTGAAGACGCTGTCGTATCGTAGAGCACGATCCTGACATCCTTTTCATGCGCCAGAGGTTCGTAAAATTCGACGGCGTCACGAACGATCCCAAGGACATCGACGCTCTTGAATTCTGACCGTCTTAGCCTGTCCTCCAGTTCCGATATCCTGAGCAGCGCTGAAAATCGATAAACGATCTGTTTGATGTCAGAGGCCGCCTCACTGTTCAGCTCCTTCATCTGTTCAAGATCACTTACGCTCCGGATCGACCTTTCCAGCTTCGCCAGAACACGGGTGAGCGGAGTCCTGAGATCGTGTGCAATGTTTTCACTGGAATTCTTGACCTCGAGCATAAGACGCTCGAGTCGAGACAGCATCTCGTTGACCACTTCGGCGAGATGTCGCAGATCCCCGAACAGGTGGGACAATGACAACCGGCCGCTCAGATCCCCTTTCATGATCGTCTCGACAGAGGCGGTGATGGACTGGATCTGCCGAAGCGACAGCAGGCCTAAGACGACAGACGCGATGACGCCTATGAAAAAGATGGCTGCAATTCCCAGGGACAGCGCCTTTTTGAAGACTTGCTCGATATCGGATATCTCTCTCGATGATCGACAGACCAACAGCACTCTGTTGGGCTCACGCGGCGCGGCGAAGCAGTATAGACTCGGATCGTCTTCCGTGATGGTCGCTTTTAATTGGAAGGGCTGGGCCACCTTCTGGTCCGCCGGCAGCGAAAGATCGGCGCCAGCAATCCGCGTTCCTTCGTTCGTGTAAAGTGTAATTAGGCGGCCATCCTGCTCCAAGTCCTGCGAAATGTCCGTGCGCTCTCGCAAAACCGAATCCGGCAAATGATTGAGACGCAAGGCCTCTCTCTTAACGGCCCTATAGAGGGAATCGATAGTGCTCTGCCTTACTTCTATGTAAAGAAATAGACATAGACACAGGGACGCGGCGCCAAAAGTCGAGAAAAACAGCACGGACAGACGAAAGCCGCTGGTCTTATTCAAACTCTTAAGACGCACGGAAGACGAATCCCACGTTCCTGACGGATTGAATCATCTGCCCTGCGTCGCAGGAATCCATCTTCTTTCGAATTTTGCTGATATGAACGTCGAGAGCCGCAGATTCATGATTGAAGCTATACCCCCAAACGGCCTCAAATATCATCTTTTTACTCAGCGGCACTTCATGGTTCTTCATAAGAAATTCGACAATGGAGAATTCCTTCGGAAGGAGCTTGATAACCTCGCCATCGATTTCAAGGTGCCGTCCGATCAGGTCAAGTGAGGCGCGGCCGACGGCAATCTTCGTGACATCCCGGACGGTGCGGCTCCGTCTGGCCAGCGCGTGGATCCTCGCACTCAGCTCAGAGAACTCGAATGGCTTGGACAGATAATCATCGCCCCCGGCTCGCAAACCCTCGACCCTGTCATCGACCGCCGACAAGGCACTCAATATCAAAACTGGCGTAACGACCCCCGCGTCTCGCAATTTGGCCAAGACCGTCAAGCCGTCCATGGACGGCAACATCCGGTCGAGAACGATGACGTCGAATTTGACCGAACAGGCGCGCGCCAGGCCGGTCGGCCCGGTCAGCTCGACATCGACCTCATATCCCGCGTCATCCAAGGCGTGCCGTATCTCGGCGGCATTCTTCTCATCGTCTTCGACAACCAAAACGCGCAAGAATTCCTCCTCTTTTGCTTGAGGTTATGCGGACAGGGGCTGATATAGCGCGGTGAAGCTCGCCGTGATGTCGGTGGAGTTTCGCGCCTCCAGAGCAAGTCCGATCGGCTGAATCCGGGCCGAAGAGGTCTCCGGTTTCGCTCGGCGCTGTCAACTTCTGCGGAGGGGCAGGCGTATCCCGTTTCCGTCGACCGCCGCGGCCCGCCATCGGTGCAAGGCGGTTGTCACCTACGACAACATACCGCGCAAGCGCGGTTTGCCGGTCTTGATCGGCCGGCGCGGGCAAATCGGCTGCACGGCTTCGTTCAGAGCGCGTCATGCCGTGTTCCGTCGGCAGCTTGCCGCAGAGCGGGACCCGGCGTTCTCGCGGCAGGCCACAGGGTCCGAAAGGGCCGCAGGTTGGGTGGCTCTGCCCCGAACCGATCCGCGCGGGGTGGCAAGCCGCTTGACGGCTTCGGCCATGGTCGAGGCGCGGCTGTGACGCCGCCGCTTGAGATCGAAAGCCGGCGCGCCGTCGCGGCGCGCGCCGGGCCGTGCGCCGGCTTCGGCAGTGGATGGGCGGATGTTCCTCGCACGTCGCCGTTCAGCGCTCGCTGCGGCGCACAGCGCGCGACCGATGCAGGGATCGGGGCAGTGCGAGAGCAGGTGACGCCTGCGGCCGGCGTAGCCGTTCCTGTACAGGCGGCCGCGTGATGCCCCGAGAATGATCGCGCTCCGCCATGGCCCCGGCTTCTCGCGATGCAGGGCGACGCACGCTAGACCGCTTTCACCCGCACCGCTTCGACGCATCCGCAGATCCGCCGACCGCACGCGTCCCCTGCGCGACCGCGTCCAGGTGTTGGCCTACGGCGCCCGCATCTTTAGAGTGGTGGCAGGGGCGCCGCATCGAGCGGCGGAGGGGGGATTGCGATGCATTACCTTACGGACGGCGCTGCCGGCCGCGATCGGAGCTGAAGAGCACGGCTTGCGCGTGTCCGCTCGTTCGGGTCGATCGATCGTTTCCGGTGCGCGCCGAGCGCTGCCGCGGCTATCGCTTGCCGTGACGGTGGCGCTGCCGATCTTCGCCGCATTCCCTGTCCCGGCGCGCGCCTTCGACCTGTTCGGCCTGTTCGGCTCGGAGCCCGAGCCGCCGGCGCCCAGTCCGGCCGCGCTGCCGTATAACGTACGGATCACCGGCACGGACGATTCCGATGTGCTGCGCGCGCTCCAGGACATCTCGACACTCTACCGCCTCCGCCAGGAACCGCCGCCGGACGGGGAGGGGCTTCTGCGCCGGGCCGAGACCGACCTGCCCAAGCTCGCCGACGTCCTTTCGGGCTACGGCTATTATCAGGGCACGGTGGCGATCCGGATCGACGGCGCCCCGGTGGCGGGGGAGGCCGTTGCCGCGCCAGCCGTGCGCGCTGCGGAGGCCTGGCGCAATCGCGGCCTTGTTCCGGTCCGGATCGGCATCGATCTCGGCCCGCTCTATACCTTGCGCCGGATCGCCGTACGGGATCCCGCGGGACGCCCGTACCCGGAAGCGGCGCTGCCCGCGCGCATCACCCGGGTGGACGAGGATGTCCCGGCGCGATCGGCCACGGTCCTCGCCCGCGAGGCGCAGATCGTCGACCAATTCCGGGCGCAGGGACACCCCTTCGCCAAGGCGATCGCGCGCGATCCGGTGGTGGACGATGCCGCCCATGTGATGGACGTGACCTTCACGGTCGATCCCGGTCCAAAGGCGCGGCTCGGTCCCGTGACGGTCAGCGGCGCGCCCGGGATAAACCCGGCGACGATCCGCTCCTTCATCTACGCCGAGCCGGGCGATCCATACGCACCCCAGGCGGTGGCGGCGATCCGCCGGTCGGTGGCACGGATCGAGGGGATCGGCGGCGTGCGGGTCCGCGAGGGGACGGCCCTCGACCAGGACGGCAACCTGCCGCTCTTCGTCGAATTGAGCGAGCGCGAGCGCAACCTCGTCGGCATTTCCGCGCGGTACTCCACGGTCGACGGGCCGGGGGTCCGCGCATACTACGCGAACCGTAATCTCTTCGGCGGCGGCGAGACCTTTCGGATCGATGCCGACATCTACTACCTCGGGTTGGGCAACGACCCGTTCGCGATTCAGCGCAAGATCGCCGGCATCGGGACCAACGGCCTGGGAGGCCGCCTCTCGGCGACCTACGTCCAGCCCGCCCTGTGGGGCAGCCGGAACGACCTGCTCGCCAATGCCTTCGTCACCCGCGAGGTGCAGCAGAGCTATCTGGTAGATGGCGGCGGGATCTCGGCCGCGATCCGGCACCGCTTCTCCGACACGTTCTCGGCGCAGGTCGGGCTGGACGCGCAGGCGGGCCGCTCGAAAGACGCGCTCGGTGCGGTCAAGTATCGGCTGATCGGCCTGCCGGCTTCGGCGACCTACGATTCCACCGACAGCCTCCTGGACCCGACCCGGGGCGTGCGCGCGATCGCGTCGCTCGCGGTCTATCCCGGGGCGATCTCGTCGCCCGGGATCGTCGTGGCCAAGGCGCAGGGATCGACCTACTATTCTCTCGACGAGGAGTCCCGTTACATCCTGGCCGGGCGCGTCGGCTTCGGCTCGGTCTCCGGGGCTGCGCTCGCGGATATCCCCGACAATTTCCGCTTCTTCGCGGGCGGCGGAGGCTCGGTGCGCGGCTATCCGTACCGGACGCTGGGGCCGATCGGGCCCTACAATCTGCCGATCGGCGGGCGTAGCCTGCTGGAAGCGTCGCTGGAGGCCCGCATCAAGGTCACCGACACGATCGGGGTGGTGCCGTTCTTCGACGCGGGCACCGCCTTCGCCTCCGCGCTGCCGGATTTCGACGAGAAGATCCGGAAATCGGTCGGCATCGGCCTGCGTTACTACACCGGCGTCGGTCCGATCCGCGCGGATCTTGCCTTCCCGCTCGACCCCTACAAGGGCGGCCATGTCCGCCCGGCCGTGCTGTATCTGAGCCTGGGGCAGGCGTTCTGAATGGAGTCCCGCATCGGCCACCGCCATCACGCCGCTCCCTCCACCCCCCGCGAGGGAGGGTGGCCCCTGCATCGGCGGGGGTCGAGTCGAGGCCGCGCGCTATCCGGAGGAAGCGCCACAGGCGGGAAGTTCCGCAGCGTCACACTGGCCCTCCTGCGCGAAGCGGGGCGGGGATCGGCGCGGGCCCTGATCGCCCTGTTCGTTCTCCTGGGATGCGCCGTCCTCTCCGGTGCGCCGACCCTGACCCGTGCCGACGACGGCGACAAATCCGTGCTCGGCGGGCTGCTGTCGCGGGCGCTCTCGACGCCGTCGTCCCGGGTGGCGATCGGCGCGGTGGACGGCGCGCTGTCCTCGGACGCCACCATCCGCGACGTGGCGGTGGGCGACCGCGACGGCGTCTGGCTGAAGCTCGACCGGGCCCGGATCGTCTGGCGCCGCCTCGCCCTGCTGTCGGGGCGGCTGGAGGTGGACAGCCTTGAGATCGGGCGCCTCGAAGTGCTGCGCCGGCCGGTCCCAGGCCCGACCCCGCCGGAGGCTAAGCCCGACGGCAAGCTGCTGCCCGACCTGCCCGTGAAGGTCGAGATCAAGGGGTTCAAGCTGGCCGAACTGGTGCTCGGCGAACCCGTTGCCGGCCAGCCGGCCCGGCTCTCGGCCGAGGGGAAGGCGCGGCTCGGCGCCGCGAGCGAGGGACTCGACCTGCAGGCGCGGGCCCAGCGCCTCGACGCCGCCGGGCGCTTCCTGCTGACGCTGCTCTACGTGCCGAACGGCGACCGTCTGGAGCTGAAGGCGAACCTGATCGAGCCGGCGGGCGGCCTGCTGTCGAAGGCGGCCGGCATCCCGGGCACCCCGCCGATCGATTTCGATCTCGCCGGCACGGGCATGCTCGATGCTTGGACCGCCAAGCTCGATTTCGCGGCCGGCCCCGAGATCGGCGCGAAGGGCGGGGCGAAGATCTCGCGGATCGGCGCCGAAAGGCGGCTCGCCCTGGACCTCGCGGCGCGCATTGAGGGCCTCGTGCCGGGGCCCGCCGCCTCCGTGTTCGCCGGCACGACCAAGCTCGACGGCGGACTCGCGTTTGCCGACAGCGGCGCCTTCCGGATCGACCGGTTGGAACTGACCTCGCGTACCGCCCGTCTCGCCGCAGGCGGCAGCCTGACCAGGGACCGCGTCGCCGACCTGACGCTCCAGGCCCGCGCGCTGCCGACCGAGGGGGCCGTGACCAAGGCCGGCGAGGCCGAGATCGGGATGCTCGTCTTCGACGGCAGCCTCAAGGGAGCCATCACCGCACCGACGATCCGGGGCAACCTCGACGCGGCGGGCCTCCGCAGCCGCGAATCCGGGCTGGACCGGATCGAGGCGCATCTCGGGGTGGCACCCCAGGGTGATCCGGCGGCCCAGCGTTTCGCGATCACGGCGGACGGCACGGTCGAAGGCCTGCGGCTGGCCGACCCGGCCCTGCGCCGGGCGGTCGGCAGCCGGGCGCAGATCACCCTCAGGGCCGCGTCCGGACCGGACGGGGTGATCGACATCTCCACCCTCCGGCTCGATTCCGAGACCGCTCGGGCGAGCTATGCCGGCCGCGTCGGCCAGAATACGCTGACCGGCACCGTGGACGCGGCACTCCCGGATCTGGCGGTCTTCTCCGGACTCGCCGGGCGCGGCCTCGCAGGCAGCCTGGATGCCAAGGCGCGGCTCAACGGCGATCCGGCGCGCAAGGCGTTAGCAGCCGACCTCACCGTGACCAGTGCCGGTCTCGCAACCGGGATCGCGGCGGCCGACCGCGTCCTGGGGCGGGCACCGTCGCTCCAGGGGCGGCTCGCGCAATCCTATGACGGTTACGGATTCGACCACCTGCGCTTGGAGGGCGCGGGTCTCACGGCGACGCTGCAGGGCGAAGCGACCTCGTCCGCCGCGGATGTCACCGGCCGCCTCGACCTCAAGAGTCTTGCCGATCTCGATGGGCGCCTGACCGGGCGTGCCGGGATCGATGCGCGCATGACCGGCTCCCTGGAGCATCCGCAGATCGCCGCGACGCTGACGGCGCCGGCGGCCACCGCGGACGGGAAGCCGATCCGCAACCTGCGCGCCGAGGCCCTGCTGAGCGACGCTCTCCTGGCACCGGACGGCACCTTGCGGCTTTCCGGCGACGTGGCCGGCAAGGTGCTGACCGGGGGCGCCCATCTGGCGAGAACCGGGGCGGACTGGGTCCTCGACCGGCTGAGCGTCGATCTCGGCTCTGTTGCCGTGGAGGGCAGCGCGACTGTCGCAGCCGACTCCTGGCTCACGGCGGGCTCGCTCTCGGTGCGGGCCGGGAACCTGGACGATATCGCCCCGCTGGCTCCGGAGCCGATGGCCGGGCGCCTCGACGCCGCCGTGACCCTCTCGCGCGACGGCGGGCGCCAGGACGCCGCGATCCGGGCGACCGGCGCGGCCCTGCGGTACGGCGCCTACGCCCTCACCCGCCTGGACGCCGACCTGAGGGGCCGCGATTTGCGCGCCCACCCGGTTCTCGACGGCCGCCTCGAAGCCGACCGGCTGCTCGCCGCGGGCCAGCAGATCGACGCGGTTCGGCTCGCCGCGAACGGCAGCCCGGCGGGCAGCGACGTGACGCTGACGGCCAAGTCCCGCGGATTCGGTCTCGACGGGGCGGTTCGGATCGTGCCCGCGGACGATACGCGCATCGAGATCCAGCGCCTCTCCGCTGCCCGCGGTAGCGACCGCTTCGCTTTGACCGGGCCCGCCACCGTGACCTTGCGCGACGGCGGCGCGGAAATTGACGGGCTGTCGATCGGTGCCGACTCCGGCCGCGTCACGGTGACGGGCCGGGCCGGGCGGGACCTCGATCTGCGGGTGGCGATCCGCGCGCTCCCTCTGTCGCTGGCCCGGATCGCCGCGCCGGATCTCGCCCTGTCCGGCACGCTCGACGGCGAGGCGGACTTGCACGGGTCGGCGGCGCGGCCGGAGGGCCGCTACGCGCTCACCGTCTCGAAGCTCGTCACGCCTCAGACACGGCAGGCCGGCCTGCCGCCGGTGGATGCCAGCGCCAAGGGTACTCTGGCCGACGGAAAGGCCAGCCTCGACGGCCGGGTCACGGCCGGACGCGGCGTCGCCTTGACGGTGGCGGGCTCGCTGCCGGTCGAGACCGGGGGCCCGCTCGACATCCGCGCCCGCGGAACCCTCGACGCGTCCCTGGCCAACTCGCTGCTCAGCGTGGGCGGGCAGAGCGTCGCCGGGCGGATCGCCATAGACGGCGGCGTCACCGGCACGCTGGCGGCGCCACGGGCCCAGGGCTCGGCGGCACTGACCGGCGGACGCTTCAACGACCCGCTCAACGGCATCCGCCTCACCGACATCGACGGCCGCGTCACCGGCCGCGGCGACAGCCTCGTGGTCGAGCGCCTCACCGCGGCGACCCGCAACGGCGGCCGGCTCTCGGTCACGGGGCGGGTCGCCCTGGAGCCGGATTTCCCGGGCCAATTCCACGTCACCGCCGACAAGGCCGAGCTGGTGTCGAGCCCGTTGATGACGGCGGTGTCGAGCGTCGATCTGACGCTCGCCGGCCCGCTCGTGCGGACGCCGCGGGTCGCCGGCCGGATCGATGTCGTGTCGATCGACGTGGCCGTGCCGGACCGGCTGCCGGCCACGATCCGGCCCCTGCCGGGGGTGCGCCACGTCAACACTCCGCCCGACGCCCGGGTGCGTTTGGCGCAGCGGGCGGATCGGAAAGCGGCGGCCGCACCCAGCCGGCGTCCGAAGAAGCCCGCCGTGCCGTTCGACGCCACCCTGGATGTGCGGGTCGATGCGCCGAGCCGCATCTTCGTGCGCGGACGCGGCATCGATGCGGAGCTCGGAGGCTCCCTGCGGGTCACCGGCACCTCGCGCGCGCCGAATGCCGTAGGCGCCTTCGCGATGCGCCGCGGACGCCTCGAACTCGTGGGGCAGCGCCTCGATTTCAGCCGCGGCCGGCTGACCTTCGCGGGCAGCCTGACGACGCCCGATCTCGACTTCGCGGCGGAGACCAAAGCCGGGGACGTCACCGCCCGGGTCGCTGTGAGCGGCCCGGCGGATGCGCCGCAATTCGCCCTGACCTCCGATCCGGTGCTGCCGCAGGACGAGATCCTGTCGCGCCTGCTGTTCAAGAAGGCGGCCGGCGGATTGTCGCCGTTCCAGGCCCTCCAGCTCGCCCAGGCCGTCGCGCAACTCTCCGGCGGTGCCTCCGGGCCCGACGTGTTCGAGCAGGCGCGCAAGGGGCTCGGGCTCGACAGCCTCGACGTCTCGACCGGGGCGAGCGGCGGACCGGCGCTCGGCGCGTCGCGCTACATCTCGGACCGTGTCAGCGTCGGCGTGAAGGCCGGCGCCAAGCCCGCCGACACGGCGGTCGGGGTCGATTTCGACGTCACCCGGCGGATCAAGCTGAAGGGCGAGGCCGGCAGCGACGGCCGCACCAGCTTGGGCGTCGGCGCCGAGTACGAGTGGTAGGCCGCACTGGATGCGCGATCACGCGTCGCGGATCCGGTGCGGCCGGTGACCTTGCGCGATCGACACGATCGGCCAATGGTCTAGGTGTCGGCGCACGCGGCTTCGCGCGTCGCCGTTCGGGGCGGGACACACGAAGGGCGATGGACGACCTTTTCGAGACGGACGACGATCCCCCGGTGCCGGAAGGCGGCCTCCTGCGGATGTTGCCGATCATCAACAAGCGCGGCCTCCACGCCCGCGCCTCGGCGAAGTTCGTGCAGACCGTGGAGCGCTACGCCGCCGCGGTGGAAGTGACGCGGGCGGGCGAGACGGTGGGCGGGCGCTCGATCATGGGCCTGCTGACACTCGGCGCCGCCATGGGCACCCGCATCGCCGTCACGGCGGTCGGTCCGGATGCGCAATCCTGTCTCGACGCGATCGACGCCCTGCTGGCCAACCGCTTCGGCGAGGACGAGTAGCGACGCTCAGACTTCCTTGCCCGGCCACGCGCACAGGTCCGCTACCGGGCAGCGCATGCAGGCGGGCTTGCGCGCCGTGCAAGTGTCGCGGCCGTGCCGGAACAGCCAGATATGGGCGCCGTCCTTGAAGCGCTCCGGCACCGCCATCGCGAGCCCGTTGGCGACCGCATCGACGGTGGCTCCCGGTGCCAGCGGGATCCGGTTCGAGACCCGGAACACGTGCGTATCGACCGCGATCACGGGCTCGTGGAAGGCGAAATTCGCCGTCACCTCGGCGCTCTTGCGGCCGATCCCCGGCAGACGGCGCATCTCGGCCGAACTGCGCGGCACAGCGCCGCCGAACGCCGAGATCAGGGTCGCCGACAGCTTGACGATATTGCGCGCCTTCGAAGGCCCGAGCCCGACCGGCCGGATGATCTCGGCGATCCGCGCCTCGCCCAGGTCCAGCATCCCGGCCGGATCCCGCACCCGTGCGAACAGCGCCTCGGCGATGCGCGAGACGGTGGGGCCTGTCGACTGCGCCGACAGCAGCACGGTCACGAGCAGCCGGAACGGGTCGGTGCGGTCGAACCCCGCCTTCGGGTCAGGATCGGCCTCGGCCAGACGGGCGAGCACGGCCTCGGCGCGGCCGGCGCCGGCTGCGACAGGCGAGGCGGCCGCCGTGCGGGCGGAGTTCCGGGGCGGTGGCGGAGGGATGCCGTGGAGGGTGTCGCGGGCCATCACGGCGAGCTAGGGCCGCGGGGGGCGGCCGGACAGGCGGCGGCCGCGCGGCGGATTGACGAGGCCCGGATCAGGCCCGCGCCCGCCGCCACGCCACCGAGGCAGGCCCGGCACCGAGATGGAGCGTGCCGGCGACGATTTCGCCGGCCCTGCGGAGGAACTCGACGCGCAACGCGCCGCGGCGGCCGAACAGGCGGCTCACCACTCGGACCAGCGACGCCTCGGACGGATCCGCGACGATCGGGCGGCGCGCGGTCCGGGCGTCGAGGGCGAGGAACGTCTCGACGGCATCGCGCACGGCCGCCGGCTCGTGCACCGCGAGGATCTCGGAGGCGGCCGGCGCATCCCAACCCTCGGGGCGCACGCCGAGAAGCGCGTCGGCCGGAATCGCGCGCGGCCAAGCCGGCCGGTCGACCGCGCGTGTCGGGCGGCCCGGTGCCGGGACGCGCGCGGTCTCGACCGATCCGACGAGACGGATCGGGCGGCGCAGTGCGGCCAGGCGGGCGCGCAGGGCCCGGTCGACGGCCTCGGCGGCCGTCATGTCGACCAGCCCGGGCGGATCGGCCTCGGCTGGCTGCCAGGGCTCGGCGCGCCGACCCCAGACCGGGTGCGGCATGGCGAGCGGCACCACGCCGCGCAGGATCTCGGGGCCGGTGGCCGCATCCCGGCTCCAGGCGAGGGCTAGGGCGATGCGCCGGCCGGCCGGGCGATGCTGGGCCAGGGGCAGCAGGTGGTCGGGGTCGCGCAGCGGATCGACGATGGCGTTGCGCGCCAGCAAGGCCCGCCAAGCGGCAACCGCGCCGTCCTCCACCGCGCCGGGCCGGTGGAGATCGACCCGCCACTGCGTCGCTTCCGGTGCGAGCGGCGGGGGTCCGGGCTCGCTCCCGGTGGCCCCGGCCTCGGACAGGCCGCCCTGTATCACGGTGAAGCGTCGCGCCATCGCCTGTCCCGACCTCTCGACGATCCGTCCCATTCCGGGACGGACGGGCGCTTCAAACGCGCCGCTCGGCTCGCACGGTTCAAGGACGGTGCCGCCCGGACAGGCCTTCAGAAGCCCGGAATGGCCAGCGGGTTGTCGGTAAGCGCGGCGGCGTCGGGGGTGTCCACCTGCGGGCGGCCCAGGAAGGCGTCCCAGAGCCTGCGGACGAAGGCCGGATCCAGGTCGCGCAGGATCAGCACGAGGCGGGAGGTGTGGTCGGGATCGGGCCAGGCGGGCAGGGTGAGGGGCGCGTGGAACACGTGCTGGACGCCGTGCACCACGATCGGGTGCGCCGGGTCGTCGGCCAAGGCCACGATGCCCTTGAGCCGGAGGAGCTTCGGCCCGTGGCCGGAGCGGAGCAGGTCCATGAACATCTCGAAGGCCGGCCGCGGCACCGGCGCCGCGCTGGTCAGGCAGATGGCCTGGATCGACGCATCGTGCCGGTTCACGTCCGCCTGTGGATGGTCCGCGTTTGCCAGGGCCGCGTCGCCGAGCCAGGCGCGCACGTCCTGACCCTTGCCCTCGAGGCCGAACAGGCCGCCGAGCAGTTCCTCCGCAGGGACGTCCGGCGCGACGACCGGGGCCGCCGGGTTGAGGGTCGCGAGGCGTGCCCGGATACCAGCGGTGTCGCCCGCGAGGTCGACCTTGGTGAGGACGATCCGGTCGGCGATGGCGGCCTGCCGCAGGGCTTCCGGATGGGCATCCAGGGTGTCGGCGCCGGTCGCAGCGTCCACCACCGTCACCACGGCCTGCAGGCGGTACCGGAGCACCAGGTATGGGTGGTAGATCAGGGCGTGCAGGATGGGGGCCGGGTCGGCGAGGCCCGTGGTCTCGATCACCACCCGCCGGAACGGCCGGATCCGGCCGTTGTCGCGCTTGCGCAGAAGGTCTTCCAGCGTCGCGATCAGATCGCCGCGCACCGTGCAGCACAGGCAGCCGGCGCCGAGCAGCACCATGTCCTCGTCGACGGTCTCGATCAGCAGGTGATCCAGGCCGATCTCGCCGAACTCGTTGACGATCACCACCGTATCGGCGAGCGCCGGGTCGCGCAGCAGCCGGTTCAGCAGCGTGGTCTTGCCGGCGCCGAGGAAGCCGGTGAGCACGGTGAGCGGGATCGGCTCCGGGCGGCGCGGATCCGGAGCAGGCGAGGCGGCGTATGACATCGTCGCCGAAGTGGGGGCGAACGGCCTCCGGGACAACGCGCCCCGGCGCGCGAGATGCCGAAAACCCGCTCGGCCGCTACTCCTCGGCCGCCGCCTTCCTGGCGGGAGCCTTTCTGGCGTCTGCCTTGGCGGGGGCCGCCTTGTGGGCGGCCGCCTTCGCGGCGGGCTTCGACAGGCCCTTGCCGGGCTTGGCCTCCGGCATGGTCGGGGTCTCGACGGCCGTGTAGGCGCTCGCGCTCCGGGGCAGTGCGTGGGCCGGTTTCGCGGCGACCTTCGCGGTCGGCTTGGCCGCAACCTTGTCGGCATGGGCGGCCTTGGCCCGCTCCAGCTTCGCCTCGCGCGCCTGACGGGCCGCCTGCAGCGCAGCCTCGCGCCGGGCCTTGGCGGCCTCGAGCTTGGCGGCGCGGGTGTTGGCGGCGGCGGCCTTCTCCTCGGTCTCCTGCGCCTCCAGGATCTGCTGGCCCTCCGCGGGATTATGGCCGATCCACACGGCGATCGGCTGGAGCGGCGCGCGCGGCGGGAGGGTCCGGGCGCGCATCGCCGGGTTCGAGAAGGCGGCCAGCGCCAGCGCCGGGGAATTGGCCGCGGACCCGCCGATCAGCTGCGCCGCAGAGGCCGGCGCGCTGATCGCGCCCGCGCCGTCCTCGATCGCCGGGGGCTTCTTGCCGCCGCAGACGTAGGCGCGCATGTCCGGCGGTGCGCCGAGCGCTGAGGCCGGGAGCGCGTCGAGGGTCGGGCTCGTCCAGCCGGCGTCCTGGGTGAACGCGTAGTCGAACAGGTCGGCGGCCTTCACGTCGCGCTCGCGCGGGCTCGGCTGGCCCATCACGATCGTGATGACACGGCGGCCGTTGCGGCTGGCGGTGGCGACCACGTTGAAGCCACCCGAGCAGATGAACCCGGTCTTCATCCCGTCCGCGCCGGGATAGCGCCCGAGCAGGCCGTTGTGGTTGGGCATCACGGCGCGGCCGAACTGGATCGCCGAGATCGAGAACAGGCCATGGGAATCCGGGAAGTCCCGGATCAGCGCCCGGGCGAGCACCGCCATGTCGCGGGCCGAAGTCCACTGGCGCGGGTCGGGCAGGCCGTTGGGATTGTACCAGCGGCTGTCGCGCATGCCGATCCGCTGCGCCGTCGCGTTCATCAGGTCGGCGAAGCCCTCGATCGAGCCGCCGAGATTCTCGCCGATCGCGTAGGCGATGTCGTTGGCCGACTTGACCATGATGATCTTGAGGGCGTTGTCGAGGGTGAGCTGCGTACCCGGCTTGAAGCCCATCTTGGAGGGCGGCTCGGAGGCGGCGGCCGCCGAGATCGTGATCATGGAGTCGAGCGAGACCTTCCCCTGCCGCACCAGGTCCAGGGCGACGTAGGTGGTCATCAGCTTGGTGATCGAGGCCGGATACCAGGGATCGGTGGGGGCCTGGGCGTAGATCACCTTGCCGGAATCGACGTCGGCCACGAGGATCGGCACCGTCACGGCGCTGGCGGCCCGGATGCCGATCAGGCCGGCTCCGAGGAAACCCGTCAACGCCACGAATCCGACGGTGACGCGCCGGAGGAGAGAAGAGGACATTCGAGCCCGACTCGTCAGAGGATCGCCTGGGTCGACACCGCGAGGCGCCGGTCTCCGGCCGTCTGGCCGGGTTCGCACAACCCGGTCGGCCGGGTTCGGTCGCCGCGCTGCATCACGGCATGAACGTGTCTTCCGTGGCAAGAGCAAGGCGAGGCGGCAAAGCGGCCTGCGCGGCTGGGTTGTCGGTGGTCCACAGGCCGCGGACAGCTTATGTGCTTGGCGAGGGTCCGGCGAGGCGGAAGTTTGGGAAAACGGTGGCTTACGCGGTCAAGGAGATCTTCCACACCCTGCAGGGGGAGGGCGCGCAGGCGGGACGGGCGGCGGTGTTCTGCCGGTTCGCCGGCTGCAATCTCTGGTCGGGGCGCGAGTCGGACCGCGCGGCGGCGGCCTGCCGCTTCTGCGATACCGATTTCGTCGGCCTGGACGGGGAGGGCGGTGGTCGCTTCGCCGATGCCGCTTCGCTCGCGGACGCGATCGCCGGCACCTGGATCGGCGGACCGGAGCGCCGCTACGTGGTGTTCACGGGTGGCGAGCCCCTGCTCCAGCTCGACGCAGCCCTGATCGGAGCCGTGCACGCGCGAGGCTTCGAGATCGCGATCGAGACCAACGGCACGCTGCCGGCTCCTCCGGGGATCGACTGGATCTGCGTCAGTCCCAAAGGTGGCAATCCCCTCGCGCAGGAGAGCGGTCACGAGCTGAAGCTGGTCTACCCACAGGAAGACGCCGATCCCGCGGATTTCGTCGGCCTCGCGTTCCAGCACCGTTTCCTTCAGCCGATGGACGGGCCTGACCGGGCCGCCAGCACCCAGGCCGCGATCGAATACTGCCGCCGGGACGCCCGCTGGCGCCTGTCGCTGCAGACCCACAAGATCATCGGCATCCCTTGAGCAGATCAGCGCAAGCTGGGGCGGGGCGCACGGGCCGCGCTCTTCCCATCGTGCAAAAAATCGGAAACGATCGCGGTGACGTTTCAGCCTCGGAACCTTGCCCTTGAGCCTGGACGATCCATCGCCGCTCGCTCAGGGTCGGGCCGAATCGTCGGCCGCCCTCGAGCGTGGCGCCGACGGCCTCTGGCCGATCGATCCGGACCCGCGCTTCACGAGTCTTCCCGGTCGCCAGCGCTGGCGCTTCGCGGATGGACGGCCCGTTGCGGCCGAGGTCGCGGGCATCCGCATCGCCGCGGACGACGCGCGGATCGCCCATCTCGGCATCCGCCGGGACGCGCGAGGCCATCCGTTCCCGGCCGCCTTCGCGCACGCGCCGGAGACCGGTGGCCGGCTGGGGCCGCCCGTGCCTGCACCGGACCCTGATATCCTCGACATCGATGCGGAGAGCGCCGCCGAGGTGCCGCTGCCGAGCGGCGTGCCGGTGCTGGTGCGCGCCGGGCATCCAGCCACGCTCTACTTGTACCAGGAGAACCTGGGCGCGTTCGAGGTCTGGGACGGGCGGGCGTTCGCCGCCATGGGCCGCTTGCCGATAGGCTCGGCGGGATCCGGTGTCGCGGCGAGCCGCCATGGCATGGCCTACACGACCTCCGATGCGCTGGTCTCGCTGCCGCTGCCGCAGCTCGGCCCGCCGCTCGGGCATGCCGAGGCCCGAGCGGCGGGCCTGCGCTTCCTGTCGGCCCCGTGCTGGCGCGGCGCGGAACTGCTCGCCCTGGGCGAACGGGACGGTCGCCTCTCCCTCTGCCGTGGCGCCGCTGGCTCGGACTCGCTCGACCTGCGCGACCTCGGCCGGGCCGCGCCCGGCGGCCGTTTCGCCGGTCCCTGGACGAACCGCCTCGGCGACGCGTTCTGGACCGGCGCTGAGGGCTTCGTCTCGTGCCGGACAATCGGCGACGCGACGAGCTTCAGCCCCTGGCCCCCCGGCTTCGCGGCGATCAGCGCCCAGGCGCCCTGGTGCGATCGCGCCGACATGCACCACCAACTCGGCATGGTCGCGGGCCGCTATTACGTCGCCGCGCTGTCGCCGGATCCGCTCCTCCACCGCCTCGACGGACCGCATCTCGCGGCAGGCAGCGTCACGTATTCGGGCGCCGAGCGCTTCGACGTGCCGTGGCTGGCAGCCGCGGAGGTGCTCAACCTCGGCGTCCATGCGGGCAATCTGATGGTCCCCCTGCTGGCGATGCCGCGCGACACCGTCCTGCTCGCCCTCGACATCGCCGGCCCACGCGGCGGCTTCCTGCGTGGTGAGAGCCTGCCGGCGCCTGTGACCGGTCACGTCCTCCACCACGCCCACGGGGCCGGGCTGCGCCGCCTGCCGATCGGCCTCGCGGTGTCGGCGATCGGCGACGCGCGGGCGCTTCTGCACGACGGGGCGCTCTATCTGTGGAGCTGTTCCGAACGCCGCTGCCACGCTCTGCGGCTGCGCATGTCATGAGACGGACGGTGCTGCAGGCCTTGCTGGCGCTCGTCGCCCTGATGGGCGGCCCTGCGCTCGGGGACGCGCCGGCGCGGCAAGTCTTCCTCGTACAGGATTCCGGCTGGATGGAGCCGTTCCTGACCGCAGGGGGCTCGCAGTTCCGGCCGCTCGTCGAGGCCCTGGTGGACGCCGCCCGCGTGCAGGGCGGCGAGGTGGCCATCGCCAGCTTCGACCAGGACGGGCAGGTCCCCGGCCGCACCTCGCCGCGCATCCTGTACGACGGGCCCTACGAGGCCACGCGTGTCCGGGCGGCGATCACGGCGATCGACCTGCCGCGCAAGGCCGGCAGTTCGGCCTATGCCGACGCCGATTTCAACGGGGCGCTGCTCGGCGCGATCCGCACCGGCCTGCGGCGGCGGGACGGCGTGATCTGGATGGTCACGAACAACAAGAATGCGCCCGGCAACAGCGCCGAGGTCGAGCGCAACACGGCGGCCTTCTACGCGGCGCTTCGCGACTCGGCCGCGATCAGCCGGATCGTCGCCTATCCCGTGCGGATGCCCCTCAAGGGCCGCAACTTCTCGGAGGGCGGCTTCGTCGTCTACGGCATCGGCTACGGCGCGGGCGGGGGGCGGGCGCTCGCGGCCGCCGTGGGATCGCCGGGCCTCAAGGCCCTGTTCAGCCATCCGCCGGTGAGCCTGAAGCCGGTGCTCGCCAGCGGCCTCACACTGCGCTTCGATCGCCTCGATACCGGCGGCCTTCAGGCGGCCCTGGAGAACGGCGTGCTGGTGGTGCGCGGGGCGGATGCCGCCGCCGGGACGGCCCTGCGCCTCACCGCCCACCTGCACAACGGGCTCTATCCCCAGCGCGTCGCCGGTGCGCGGCTCGACCTGCGCTGGAGCGAGGTCGGCGCCGAGGCCGGGCTGGCGCGGGCCGCGGTCTCGCCGGCGGAGATCGCCGATCTGGCGCCGCAGGCCGAGAGCGGTCCCCTCGCCGTGGTGCTGAGCCTGCCGCCGATCCCGCGGCCGAACGGCCTCGCCGGGCTTCTATCCGACCGGCGCGACGTGGACGGCACGCTGACCCTGCGACTGGCGGACTTGCGCCTGGCGCTGGAACCGGCCTTCCTGGAGCGGGTGCGGCCGATCTTCGGCAGCGGCCTCTTCGCCGGGGACCAGATGACGGGGCAGCTCGGGGATGCGAACGCGGTGGAGGGCCGGCTGCCGGGGCTGTTCAGGGACTATCGCGGCGTCTCCGAGGCAGCGGTGAGCCTTCCGGTGCGGATCGAGGTCGCGTTCTCGCCCTGGCCGCTCGTCGTCGCCTCCGCGGGCGCCCTCATGCTCGTCGGTGGGGCCGGCCTCGGGGCGGCGGCCGCCAACCGGGCCAAGTCACACACCGTGATGCTCGGTGCTTTCCCCAAGCGGGCGACCCTGCGGCCGTACCGGGCCCAGGTGTTCCGCGCGCCGGACGGCAGCCGCTGGCAGGTGCGGGCGGGCCTGTGGGGGCCGGCCCGCGCCACCCGCGTGCAGGAGCCCGGACCCGGAGCATGATCGGATTCCTCATCGCCAGCGTCCGGCATCCCGGCGCGATCCGCGTCCAAGCAGGGAATGGGCAGGATTTCACGATTCCGCCGCCCCGGAATCCGGGCTCGCCGGCCGAACCGATCCAGGCCGCGCCGCCTCCGCCGGCCCGGACCGGCACCGGGGCGAGCCCGTTCACAGGCCTCGAGCGGGCGGCCACCACCACGGAGATCGCGATCGGAGCCGCCGCGCTGGTCGTGCTGGCGGCCCTGTTCCTGTTCGTGCGCCAGGGCGTGCGCGCCCACCTGATCAACCGCCGCGCGACGATCGACGCTGCGGACGGCGCGAGCTGGATGCTGTTCTCCGCGCTGATGCTCACCGGGGCGATCCTGGTAAGCGCGACCGTCGGGCGCCTGTGGCAGGCCTGGGCTGGGCTGGCGGCGGGCTTCGCGCTCTGCGCGATCCTGTTCGGCGCAGCCCTGGTGCTGTTCCTGCGCGCACCCGAGCGGAGGCGCTGAGTCGATGACTGACGTGCGGGCCACCGAGACCGAGACGCTCCTGAAGGTGCGCCCGACCGTGTTCGTAGCGCTGGGCGGCACGGGGATGGAGGTCCTGCTGCGCCTGCGCCGCCGCATCCTCCAGGCCGATTGGCACGGGGCGCGGATCAACGGCCTCGACCAGTTCCCGGCCGCCGCCTTCCTGTATTTCGACACCGACACCCTGGAGGCCCGCGAGGCCGGTCGCGCCGCCGCAACCGACGCGCTCTCGGCCAAGGTCGCGTTCCGCGAGGGCGAGACCCTGCAGAAGGCTGTCAACCTCACCCGCTACCAGGCCGAGCGGCGCAGCTACCCGCATATCGACGCGTGGCTGCCGGCCCGTGACCTCTCGCGCATCGACGCCTCGAAGGGCGCCGGGCAGATCCGCGCCATCGCGCGCCTGCTGTTCTTCGATGAGGTGCGCAACTTCCTGGACCGACTCACCGCAAAGGCCGGGGCGGTGCTTGCCAACATGTCCAACGAGGCGCAGCTGCGCGCGCTCGGCCTCGACACCGCCTCGGACCTGCGCGTCGTCGTGGTGGCGTCGGTGGCCGGGGGCACCGGCTCGGGCGCGGTCATCGACGCCGGCTACGCGATCTCCTCGCTGGAGACTCCCAAGCGCCCCGACGCGGTCGACCTCTTCCTGGTCCTGCCTTCGGGCTATGTCGGCGCCAACAAGGACCGCGTCTTCGCCAACGGGGTCGCGACCCTCTCCGAACTCGAATACGCGATGCGCGGCAACCCCGAGCCGCCCTACGTGGAGAGCTGGGGCGACCACGCCCGCGTGGGCCGCGGGGTCGAGCGGCCGTTCACCGACGTCTACCTGTTCGACACCCACAACCTCGCCGACCAGCGCACCGCCGCGATCGGCGACCTCTACGACATGATGGCGGACGTGCTGTTCGAGGATTTCGGCAATTCCGAGTTCTCGGGGCGCAAGCGCTCCACCGGCGTCAACCAGACCCAGCACAAGATGCGCAAATGGGCCCCGCCGAGCCCGGACCGCGCCGGCCGCACCGCCCTGTTCTCGCTGAACTACTCGGCCCTGGGTCAGGCGGTACTGGCCACACGCGGCAGCCTGGAATTCGAGGAGCAGGCCGCCAGGGCCGGCCTGGGCATGGTCGAGGCGTTCTTCGGCGTCGCCCGCGGCCAGGCCGAGCGCCACATCCCCACCGTGGAGGAGCGCGACCGCTTCGCTGCGGACCGGCTTGCCCTGCGCTTCTCGGCCTTCGAGGCCTTCCCGAAGGTGCTCCAGCCGGTCCCGCCCGGCATCCCCGAATACGACCTCGTCGGCACGCTGCTCCAGCGGGCGGACGGCTCCTCGATCCAGGAATCCGTGGCGCTCGCCGTCGAGGAGGCGGTGGACGCGATCAAGACCGAGATCGCGAGCCCCCGGGACTGGGCGCCGAACCTGCGCAAGGAGGCTGAGCGCCTGCGCGATGACATCCTGGGCCGCACCGGCTCT
Source organism: Methylobacterium sp. NEAU K (assembly GCF_030700285.1). Taxonomy (GTDB): domain Bacteria; phylum Pseudomonadota; class Alphaproteobacteria; order Rhizobiales; family Beijerinckiaceae; genus Methylobacterium. The sequence goes on from NZ_JAUYZJ010000006.1 coordinate 41,893, forward strand.
GGCGCCGTCTACGGCCCACGCGGCGCCGAAATCCAGGACGTGCGCGCCAGGCTCGAAGCCACTTGGCTCGCGGGCCGGGACGGCACGCTGCCCGCCGCGCTGTACCGCCTGCTCGACGACCAGGAGCGCGGCGGCCTCGACTACGCCCGCGCGCTGATTGAGGGGGTGACGGACCTGATCGAGGCGGATGGCGGCGCGCTGGCGCGGCTCACCGCCGCAGCCGACACCTACGCGCGGCTCGCCGACGAGATGCTGGCGGAGCATTTCTCCGCCTCGCTCAGCCGGCTCGATCAGGTCCGGCCCGGCCTGATCTTCTCGCACCGGCGCGACGCCGAGCGCTATCTGGAACAGGCACGGGAGGATCTGCGCGGATCGTGTGTCCTGCGCATCCGGTCGGTGGCCGCCCGGGAGGCCGCTGAGCTGCTGCGCCGGGTCTCGGCCAAGCTCGGGTCCCGGATCGGGCGCGACCCGGAGACCGGGCTCGCCCGCTACGACGGCCTGCTCGGCGCCCTGAACCAGGGTCACGACGACGTCGCCCGGCTGATGCGCGAGCTGCGGCTCGACATCGCGGAGATCCGCAACGCCATCGAGCGCCCGTCCGGCGGCACCTTCCTGGTCCTGCCCTCGGGCGACCTGCCCGAGATCGCCGTGGCGCCCGGCGAGCGCCTCGCCTGGGCGCGCGAGGCGTTCCGGGCCTATGGCGGCTCCCGGGCCATCTTCGCGTTGCTGCGCGAGGAGGAAAGCCGGGCCGACCTTCTGAACGCGGTACGCGCCATGGCCCGGCGCCGGCTCGCACCGCACCGCGCCCGGATCCCCTCGGCGCTGGACGCCCTGCGCGAGTTGCCGCCCGCCCGTCAGCGCGAGACCCTGGAGCAGATGCTGCTGCGCTGCATGCCGTGGATCTACGCGCGCTTCGACGCCTTCAGCCCGGGCGGCGACCAGTTCAAGACGATCCTGGCGGTGGAGGGCGCGCGCGCCTTCCAGGCCGAGTTTGGCCCGATCCTGCGGGCGAGCCTGCCGCCGGTGCTGGGCGCCGGCGAGATCGGCTTCCTGGAATCGAGTCAGCGCGGGCGCATCGTCTGCTACTGCGAGTTGTCTGGCGTACCGCTCGACGTGCTCGGCCCCCTGCGGCGCGACTGGCGCAATGCCTACGCACAGGAGCTCGACCGCCTCGACGCGATCCCGCTCCACAACCACAAGGACTATCTCCGCTTTCCGGATCCGGTCGCGCCGTCCGCCGACGAGACCGAGGCACTGCGCGAGACCCTGTCGCTGTTCCTGCGCGCCGCCTGCCTCGGCCTGCTCGAGCGCGCGCCCGAGACCGGGCTTTGGCGTTTCGAGTTCGAGCCCGGCGACTGGCGCAGCATCGGCTCGGAGCGGACCCTGCGGCGCAAGCTGTTCGACCGCATCCAGCGCGAGGCCATCGCGGCGCAGGTCGCCCGAGCCGAGGCGGCGCTGTCGCCGGTCCAGACACTGGCGATGGCCGCGCTCTTCGCCTGGACCGCCAAGCGGGCCTACGCGCCGCGGCGGGAGACGGTGAACTTCGACGCCGAGGCACGGGTGGGCGGAATCGGCCACGCGGTGGCGGAAGCGCTCGCCCGGAGCTGGCGGCGCTCGGCCCCGGAGGCTGGCGGCCTGCCCGGCGATCCGGATCGGCTCCACGACGCGCTGCTGGCCCGCATCGAGGACTGGACCCGGCCGGTCCCGGGCAGCCTCGGCGACGTCCCCCCCGAGGAGGCCAACCGCGACCCGGCCGACCCGCCGGCCCTGCGGGCCGTGGACAAGCGGGTGATCGATCCTTCGGCCTTCACGTCGGAGGGCCTGCTGCGGCTCGCGGGTCCGGAAGCGCCGACCCCGCCACCGCCGCCGGCCGCCCTGTTCTACGTGTACCGCGACGCGGTCGAGGGCCCGTTCCCGCTCTCCGATCTCGTCGCGATGGCGCGGGCAGGTGCCTTGAGCGCGGCCACGCAGATCCACCCGCAGGGCGGCGCCTGGATGTCGGCCGGCGACCACCCGGCGCTGGCCCCGCTGCTCGCGCCGCCACCGCCGCCGCCGGTAGGGTGAGGACTCGCGCTCGGACACGCGGGAGCATGCTTCGGCGATGGGCCCCGCCGGCTGTGCCGACAATGGCACATGAGACGCAGGTCGGAACCGAGGCACGGATCCCCTGTCGGGGAAGGCTACGGTCGATTCGGATAGGCTCGAAACGGAGATGTTCGGCCGCGCCGCGCGCCCTCTGCCCAGCGGAAGAGGGGTGGGGTCAGGGAGGAGCGTCTGTGGCGTCTCGCTCAGGGAGATGTGCGAATACGTCAGCCCGAACTGTCGAGGGAGCCGGCCGCGCCGAGGGAGCCCGAGATGAGAATCCGGTTTCTCATTACCCGCCCATGGCTCGCACCTGCGCGCGCGCCGCCCGGATTGCCGAGCGCGCGAAGCGTCCGTCCGCCAGGTCGGGATCGGGCTCACGGCCTGCCAGCACCGCGCGCCGGAGCGCGACAAGCGCCGGATCGCCCCAGTTGTCGAGCAGTCGCCCGAAGGCGGCGTGACGCGCGCGGTCGAAGGAAGCCGGGGGTCCAGTCCCGGCCCTGCACGGATGCGCCGGATGCAGGATTGCGCAGGGCACCAGCTCCGTCGGGATCGGCGCGGTAGCCGCATGGGTCCGGCCGAGGCGCAGAAGCTTTGGCAGGATATGGGTGTGCGGCCCGGGGGCGGTCGCACCGCCGGCCGGCGGGATCCGCGTGTAGACCTCGATCCGGCCCAACCGGGCCACGAACACCCGGTGGAGATTCCTTTCGAAGAGCGCGGCCGCAACAGGCTGACCGGGCGCGAAGACCGGGCGGCCGATCTCGGCCCGGAAGCGGTCGATCAGGATCGGATCGGCCACGCGCACGCACGCATCCACCGCGCCGAGCCCGAGGCCGAGATCGAACAGGATCGCCGTCCGGTCCCTCGGCCGCGCGGCGGCAGCGTCCGGCCCGAGTTCCGTCAGCACGGTGCGCCGGCCCATCGCACAGGCCGCCGCGGGTAGGCAGAGGGCGACCGCCTGGCTCCAGCCTCCGGAGAAGCCGGTCTCGTAGGCGAACGGCACCAGATCCGGCTTGGAGTCCAGCGCGATCGCGCCCCGGGCCGTCGCCAGCCCGATCCGTCGGTCGTCGAGAAAGCGGGCGGGCTCGTCGGGATCGCGCGCGAAGCCCGCGACCGCACCGTAGCTGCCGAGGCTCCAGGTGCAGGCCGGATCGGTAAGGTGATCGCGCAGCAGGGCCTCCACCGATCCGTCGGTCATCGGCCCCTCTCACGATCAACACCGCAGGCGCCACGCCTTGACACGGCGGGCGAATGACCGGAAGTCGCTGACCGATCATCGAGGTTGGGTTCGGCGAGGCGGGCGTATGGCCCGGGACGACCGAGGCGGAGACGTCCGCGGGACCTCGCGACCGGATCCGCGGGGAAGGACGCGTTGGCATGGACGTGATCGAGACCGAGATTCCGGACGTGAAGCGCATCAGGCTGAAGCGCTTCGGCGACGCGCGCGGCTGGTTCTCCGAGACCTTTCGGGCCGACGTTATGGCGCGGGCCGGGATCGCGACCCCGTTCGTGCAGGACAACCAATCCTTCTCCGCCCCGCAGGGCACGATCCGGGGTCTGCACTTCCAGGTCGCGCCCCAGGCGCAGGCCAAGCTGATCCGCGTGCTCCAGGGCGCGATTCTCGATGTGGCGGTCGATATCCGCAGCGGCTCGCCGACCTACGGCAAGTACGTAGCCGTGCCACTCGACGCCGATAACGGCGATCAGCTCTACATCCCGCACGGCTTCGCCCACGGCTTCTGCACGCTGACCCCAGACGCCATGGTCGCCTACAAGGTCGACGCCTACTACAGTCCCGAGCACGACCGCGCGCTCGCCTGGGACGATCCAGAGATCGGGATCCCGTGGCCGGTCTCGGGCGAGGCGGCGATCCTGTCCGACAAGGACCGTCGCGCGCCCCGGCTCGCAGACCTCGGACGGGTGTTCTGAACCCGTTCGACCGGCCGTGATGCGGCCGGGCCGCATTTTCGTCACGCCGGGCGGTCTTTAGCTGTCCGCGCCCATCCTGCCATCGACCGATCCGAAGAGGTAACCCGCCATGCGCATCCTGGTGACCGGAGGCTGCGGCTTCATCGGCTCGGCGCTGGTGCTGCACCTCGTCCACGATCTCGGCCACGAGGTCTGCACGCTCGACGCGATGACCTACGCGGCCAACCCGGTTTCGCTGGCCTCGCTCGCGAACAATCCCCGCCACCGCCTGGTCGAGGCCGATATCTGCGACCGTGCCGCCGTGCAGGCGGCCTTCGCGGAGTTCCGGCCCGAGACCGTGATGCACCTAGCCGCCGAGAGTCACGTCGACCGCTCGATCACCGATCCGGGCGCCTTCGTGCGGACCAACGTCATCGGCACCCAGACCATGCTGGACGGCGCCCGCCAGCATTTCGAATCCCTGCCGGAGGCGGGGAAAAAGGCCTTCCGCTTCCTCCACGTCTCCACCGACGAGGTCTACGGCTCGCTGCCGCCGGGTGGCTTCTTCACCGAGGAGAGCCGCTACGACCCGCGCTCGCCCTACTCGGCCTCCAAGGCCGCCTCCGACCATCTCGCTCGCGCCTGGCACGAGACCTACGGCCTGCCGGTGCTGGTGACCAACTGCTCGAACAATTACGGCCCGCGCCACTTCCCCGAGAAGCTGATCCCGCTGATGATCCTCAACGCGCTGGAGGGCCGGGCCCTGCCGGTCTACGGCGACGGGATGAACGAGCGCGACTGGATCCACGTGGAGGACCACGCCAAGGGCCTCGTGGCCGTGCTGGAGCGCGGGCGGGTCGGCCAGACCTACCTGCTCGGCGGGCGCGCGGTGCGCAACAACCTCGCGGTGGTCAAGGCGCTGTGCGCGGCCTTCGATCGGCTGCGCCCCCAGAATGCCCCCCACGACAAGCTGATCAGCTTCGTCGCCGACCGGCCGGGCCACGACCGCCGCTACGCCATCGACTGCACCAAGGCCGAGACCGAGCTCGGCTGGCGGCCGCAGAAGACCTTCGAGCAGGCGCTGGAGGAGACCGTGGCCTGGTATCTCGACAATGAGAGCTGGTGGCGCCCGATCCGCGAAGGCCGCTACAAGGGCGAGCGCCTGGGGCTGAACGCCTGATGGAGATCCTCGTCCTCGGCGGCGCCGGGCAGGTCGGCACCGAGCTGCGGGCCCTGTCGTGGCCGGAAGGCGTGTCCGTGCACGCGCCGGGCCGTGCCGAGCTCGACATCACCGATGCGGATGCGGTCGCCGGCGCCCTCGAGGCGCGCGATTACCGGGCGGTGATCAACACCGCCGCCTACACGGCCGTCGACAAGGCCGAGTCCGACGTGGTCGAGGCGTGGCGCCTGAACGCGCTCGCCCCTGCGATCCTCGCGGCCGCGACGGCCCGGAGGAAAATCCCCCTCGTGCAGGTGTCGACCGACTACGTCTTCGCCGGCACGAAGCCGGACGGAGCCTACGCGCCCGACGCGCCGATCGAACCGCAGAGCGTCTACGGGGCCAGCAAGGCCGCCGGCGAGTTGGCGGTGCGCACCGCCAACCCGCGTCACGCGATCGTGCGCACCGCCTGGGTGGTGAGCCCACACCGGGGCAACTTCGTCAAGACGATGCTGCGGCTGGCCAGCGAGCGCGACGTCCTGACGGTGGTCGACGACCAGCACGGCTGCCCGACCTCGGCCGCCGACCTCGCGGCCGCGCTGGGGGCGATCGCCCTACGCATGGCCGGAGACGAGGCCGCGCCCACCGGCACGTTTCACTGCGTGAATGCCGGCTCGACCACGTGGTCCGGCTTCGCCGAGGCGATCGTGGCGGGCGCGGCCCGGCGCGGCGGGCGCACCGTGCCGGTCAAAGGCATCCCGACCTCGGCCTATCCGACCCCGGCCCGGCGACCGGCCAATTCGCGCCTGTCCACCGACAGCCTCACGGCCGCCTACGGAATCGCGCCGCGACCCTGGCAGGCTGCGCTCGACGACATCCTGGACCGGCTCGTGGGGCCGGTCCAAAACGGACGTGCGTGAGGCGATTCCGCTTCGATGATCGAGTCTGCATCGTTTTCGCCGCCGAGGCGGGGGTCGCCTCGGCGGCGAAAACGATGCCTGGAAGGAGTTTCTACGCGATGAAGGGCATCGTTCTGGCAGGCGGCTCCGGCACGCGGCTGCACCCGGCCACGCTGTCGATCAACAAGCAGCTGCTGCCGGTCTACGACAAGCCGATGATCTACTACCCGGTCTCGGTGCTGATGCTCGCCGGCATCCGGGAGATCCTGATCATCTCCTCGCCGGAGCACCTCGACAACTACAAGCGCCTGTTCGGCACCGGCGAGCAGTTCGGCCTGACCTTCTCCTACGCGCTGCAGCCGCGGCCGGAGGGCCTCGCCCAGGCCTTCGTGATCGGGCGCGACTTCGTCGGTGACGACGACGTCGCGCTGATCCTCGGCGACAACCTGTTCTTCGGCGCCGGCATGGGCGACCTGCTGGAGCGCGCGCGTGGGCGCAAGGAGGGCGCGACGGTGTTCGCCTACCACGTCGACAACCCGCAGGCCTACGGCGTGGTCAGCCTCGACAAGACCGGGCGCGCGACGCGCATCGTGGAGAAGCCGACGAAGCCGGATTCGACCTGGGCGGTCACCGGCCTGTATTTCTACGACAATCAGGTGCTCGACATCGCCGCCGACGTGAAGCCATCGGCCCGGGGCGAACTCGAGATCACCAGCGTGAACGAGGCCTACCTGCAGCGCGGCCAGCTGCATGTCGAGCGCATGTCGCGCGGCTACGCATGGCTCGACACCGGGACCCACGACAGCCTGCTGGAGGCCAGCGAGTTCGTCCGCACCCTGCAGAACCGCCAGGGGCTCCAGGTCGCCTGCCTGGAGGAGATCGCCTACCTCCAGGGCTTCATCAACCGCGCGCAGCTCATCGCCCGCGGCGAGATGTTCGCCAAGACCAATTACGGCCAGAATCTGCTCAGGCTCGCCCGTGAGAGCGAGGACGAACTCCGGCTGCGCTGAAAACCGGACGATCGGGCCGGCCCATCGCCGAAACACGCAGCCTATTTCGGGCTGCAGCCGATACAGATCCCGCGGGAAATCTTGTCGTCCTGCACCTGTTCCTGGGTCCGGTCGCGTCGGTCCCCCGGGGTGGCGGCGCCCGCTCCGGCGCCCGGCGGCATGGTGCGCCCGACCGTCGAGGTGTGCGGGGCCGTGACCGTCGATGTCGGACCGCCGCCGGTGCCGGTCTGGGCCTGCGCCGAGGCGGCCGTCGTGCCCAGCGCCGGCATCAGGATCGAGAGGCCGAGGATCGTGATCGCGCGGTTCATCGTGTCGGAATCTCCTTGTCGGGGCCTAACGCGAGCGTGACCGCCCGGTTCGCGCGACCGCGCGATCTCTCCGTTTGTTCGCCTTTGCAGACCGGGTACGTGGCCGTATCAGAGGGCCGCACGCCTCCTTCCAGAGTCGAAACCCCGGAGCCGCCGCAACAATGCGGGACCCCAACGCGATCGACTTCTGGCGCGGCTTCGCGCTCGTCACGATCTTCATCAACCACGTGCCGGGCAACGCCTTCGAGCGCTACACCTTCTCGCAATACGGCATCTCGGACGCGGCCGAGTTGTTCGTGTTCCTGGCGGGCTGGTCGATCGGCATCGCCACGAGCGGGCGCGACGGGCGACCGGAGCCTCCGGGCCGGAGCGTGGTGCGGCTGCTCGCCCGCACCGTGGAGGTCTACCGGGCCCAGCTCACGGTCATGCTGCTCGCGCTGGCGATCATCGCCGGCTCGGCGCTGCTGCTCGACAACCCGCTGATCCTCGAATGGCACAACGCCGGCGGCTTCTTCGCCGACCCGATCCAGTCGGTCTGCGGCATGGCGCTGCTGACCTACCAGCTCGGCTACTTCAACATCCTGCCGCTCTACGTGGTGCTGCTCGGCGTCGCCCCGCTCTTCGTGCTGGTCGGACGCGTGAGCCTGCTCGCGGCCCTGGCCCTGTCCGGGTCGGTCTACCTCGCGAGCCTTGTGTTCGAGTGGAACCTGCCGTCCTGGCCCGGGGAAGGAGACTGGTTCTTCGATCCGCTGTGCTGGCAGGTGCTGCTGGTGCTGGGTTTCGTGCTGCAGGGCTGGAACCGGCGCTCCGATGCCCTGCGCCGCTGGTCGCGCCGGCTGTTTCCCGCCGGTCTCGTGATCGTCTGCCTGGGGATCGTGCTCGCCGTGACCGGCATACGACCGGATCCGCTGATCGTGCCCGAGCCGCGCCTGCTGTTCACCTTCGAGAAGACCTACCTGACGCCGGCCCGGCTTCTCCATTTCCTGGGGGTATTGCTCGCGTTTGCCCCCGTCTACGCAATCCTGGCACCCCGAATCGGCGCTATGGTCGGCTATCTGACCCAGCTGGGTCGAAACTCCCTGGCCGTCTTCTCCATGGGCTCGATCCTGAGTCTGATTGGGCAGCTCGTGCGTTTTCAGACTGGCGGCGGCTTGCTGATCGATGTGCTGGTGGCCAGCAGCGGCGTAGTCGGACTGGGGTTCACCGCATGGTTCGTCGAATGGCGCACCCGCAGCAAGTCGTCCCGGGCCCGCGCGTGAGGCCCGCGCACCGGCGAGCGCCGATCGGTCATGGCGCTTCGGGTCGCCGCTGGGGCGTCGCCGCCCTGCTCCTGGCCGTCCTCGCGCCGCCAGCGGCCGCGGAGCAGCCGGTGGATCCGGGATCGGACGGGATGAGCCTGTCGCAGGAATGCCGGGTCCCGGGTGCGCAGCTCTACACGGTGGCCAAGCTGCCGGCGGTCAGGGCAGCCATGGACGAGAACCGCCCGCTGAAGCTGCTGGCGATCGGCGGCAGCGCGGCGCCGGGCGCGTCGGCCTCGTATCCGGCCAAACTCGAGGCCGCCCTGGAGCACACGCTGCCGAAGACCGATGTGGTGATCGACCATCGCGGCCTTCCGGGCGAGATCGCCTCCGGGGCGGCCGAGCGCCTGCGCACCATGGTGGCGGAGGCCGAGCCCGACCTGGTGATCTGGCAGGTCGGGACCCACGACGCCATCGCCCGGGTGGATGCCGATGCGTTCGCGAGCGCGCTCAGCGAGGCGGTGGCCTGGATCCGGTCGCACGGGATCGACGTCGTACTGGTCGATCCGATCTACACCGCCAGCATGGCGGCGGATGTCGACTACAACCGGATCGTCGACGCGGTCCGGACGGTGGCCGGGCAGCAGCAGGTGCCGCTGGTGCGGCGCTACGAGGCCCTGCACTACCTGTCGAGCCGCAGCGACAAGGGCGAGGGGCATATGCTCGGCCGTCAGTTTCGGCTCAACGATCTCGGGCTGCGCTGCATGGCCGAGCATGTCGCGCTGACGATCGCCACCTCGCTGATGCGCACCGAATCCGGCACAAACCCGAAGGCCGATCCCGGCGCGCCGCCCTTAACCGTGCCGCAACGCGCGCCAGGCTAGACCGGGCCGGCCTCAGACCGGCGTCCCGCGGTCCTACGGCCAGGCGCGGAGCGCTTAGTGACAGCCACGGCTCTCCCGGCCCTCGTGTTCAGCCGCCTGCATGCGCTGCGGGCCGGGCCGGCGCGGACCGCGCTCACGGTCTTCGCGATCCGCGTCGGTTCGGCCGGTTTCGCCTACGGCACGCAGGTCCTGGCGGCACGCCTCATGGGCTGGGACGCGTATGGTGTGTTCGCCTCCGTTTGGGTCTGGACCGCGATGCTCGGCCACACGCTGACCCTCGGCCTGTCTCAGGGCGCCTGCCGGTTCGTGCCCGGGGATCAAGCCCGGGGCGATCTCGACCTCGCCCGCGGCTATATCCGGGCCGGCGCGCTGGTCACGAGCGGCGCGGCGCTAGCCGTGGCAGGCCTCGGGGCGGCGCTGCTGGTGCTGGAGCCCGGCCTGTTCGCGCCGGACTACCGGGCACCGATCGCGGTCGCGGCCTGCGTGATGCCGCTCTTCGCGCTCCAGGACTTTCTGGAGGGCGTGGCGCGCAGCCAGAACTGGCTCGGGCTCGCCATCGCGCCGCCCTACCTGCTACGCCAGACCCTGCTCATGGCCTGCATGGTCGGGGCCGTCCTGGCCGGGGCACCGCCTCGGGCCGAGGTCGCGATGGGCTGCATGCTGGTCGCGGCGGCTATCGCCACCGCGCTTCAGGCCGGCCTTCTGGCGGCGCGCCTCCGGGTGGACCTGCCTCCCGGACCGCATCGCTATCACTGGCGGACTTGGCTCGGCACGAGCCTGCCGATCGCCGGGATAGACCTGTCGAATGCCGGTTTCACCTTCGTCGACGTAATCGTGCTCGGCGCCCTGGTGAGCCCGGCTGAGCTCGGCCTCTACTTCGCGGCGACGCGGATCCAGCAATTCGTCGTGTTCGTGCATTTCGCCGCCAGCGCCGCGACGCTCCAGCGCTACAGCGCGGCTCAGGCGGCGGCCGACCGCCCTCTGCTCGCCGATCTCGTGCGTCGGCAAGGCCGCCTGACCGCGGCCGCCACCATGCTCGTCGGCTGCGCAATCCTGGCGGCAAGCCCGCTGCTGCTGGCCATGTTCGGTCCGGGTCTCGGCTCGAGCGTGCCGATCCTGTGCGTGCTCGTGGCCGGAAGCGTCGCGGCGAGCCTGTTCGGGCCGGGAGAAGACCTCCTGACCATGCTCGGCGGCGAGCGGCTCTGCGCCGGGATTACCGCGGGGATGCTGCTCGCCGCCGCGGCCCTGTGCCTCGCGCTGGTCCCGTCCCTGGGGACCCTGGGCGCGGCGCTCGCCGTGGCGGTGGCGACTGTTCTGCGCGCGCTACTTCTGGCCCGCGCCGCGGGCCAGCTGCACGGCCTCACGACCCCGATCTGGTCCGCGGGAGCGACCCGATGAAACTGCCGGCCTTCGCCTCGCGCGGCCTGTCCGACCTGTCGGTCTCGGTCGACGACGCGCCGGATCCTGCGGCCTGGGACGCCCTGTTCGCGGAAGCGCGCGCGCCGCACCCGCATTTCGGCCGCCACGTCGTGGAGGCGCACCGGGCCGCCGGCCTGCTGCCTGAGGCCCTGCGCTACGTCACGGTCCGGCGCAGAGACCGCCTCGTCGCGCTCCTGCCCTTCGCGCTGCGGCGGGACCTCACGGGGCTCGGGGGCCGGATCGCGCGGCCGTTCCTGTCCCCCTTCGTGACCGCCACCGCGCCTCTCGTCGCCGACGATCCGGAGCGCGCAGCGACCGCGCAGGCGCTCGTCGCAGGCCTGGAAGCGGCCTGCGATGGCGGGGCCTGGCGGTGGCCGCTGCTGCCGATCGCGGAGGGTGCCGTCCCGGAGATGCTGACGGCTATGCACGCGCGCGGCTGGACGACCGGCACCGTCGCGGCCTTCGAGCGCCCGATCCTGGAGCGCCGAGCCGACCAGGAATGCTTCCTCGCCGGGCACCCGAACCGGTCCAGGTTCAAGGACCTGCGCCGCCGGAGCCGCCGCCTGGCGGAGACCGGAACCCTCGCCCATGTCAGCGCCGAGAACGGACCGGATCTCGGCCGCCTCGTCGCGGCCTTCCTCCGCCTGGAGCGTGCGGGCTGGAAGGGGGAGGGCGGCACCGCGATGGCCTGCAGGCCGGAAACCGCCGCGCTCGCTCACGCCCTGTTCGCCGAAGCGCCGGGGCCCATCCGTGTCCGCGCGGATGCACTCACCCTCGATGGGCGCCCGATTGCGGTCAGCCTCGCCCTGCTCGGCGGTGGCACGGCGACGCTGCTCAAGACCGCTTACGACGAGAAACTGCGCAGCTACGCCCCGGGCCTGCTGCTGGAGGCGGAGATCGTACGCGCCTGTCACGAAACCGGATTTGCCCAACGGCTCGATTCGGCGACGCTGGAAGGCTCGGCGCTGGAGAGCCTCTATCGCGAGCGGACATCGGTGGTCGAGATCATCGCCCTGCCGCCCGGCCGCCGGGCGATCTCCCTGGAGCGGCGCCTGCGCCTTGCCCGGTTCGAGGGCGCGGCGCGCGCCGCCGCCAAGCGCGCGTTGCGGCGGCAGTAGAGCCGGCCGGGGCCTATCGTGTCCGGTACCGGCCGTCACCCTCGACCCGGTCGTACACCCCGTGACCGGTCCGGGCCCGATAGGCGTGGCCGGCGATGGCTCCAGGGGTGGGCGGCGTGCCGGGCTGGGCGAAGCTGGTCTCCGGACGATAGGCCGGTCCCCAGCCGATCTCCTCGTCTCCCGCGGGATCCTTGCCGGGGAAACCCGTGACGTAGCCCACGCTTTGCGCCAGCGCGGGGGCAGCGGCCAGCCCCAGTAGGGCCGCGAGGGTGAGGCGGAGTGTCGTTCTGGATCGCATCGATCGTATCCCTGAATGTCGGTCCGCAAAGCGGATCAGCTGTCGGAGAAACGCAGATCCCGGGCAGCGGTTTTCCGGGCGCGCATCCATGTCGCGGGCACCGGGGCGTTCGGGGCGCCTGCATCCCGTGCAGGATCCTGTAACGTTGGCCATCGGCCGCCAGCCGATCGAGCATGATGGGCCGCCAGACGGACGGCGCATCATGCCGTTGCCGTGAAACAGCATCCTGCTCGGGAAGTTCACCGCGGAGGCCCGTGGCGCCATGGAGGATTGGAAGGCCGGCTTCCGGGCCGAATTGCGGGCCATCGAGATCGCCACGGCGGACGCGGCGTCGGCGCAATTGCCGGACCTGTTGCGACGGCTGAGCCGTCATCAGGCCGGGTTGGGCGGCAATCCGGTGTTCACGCTCTACCGCCGCTGGCGCATCCGGCGCCTCGCCCGCGCCGTCGCAGAGGCGCGCTGGCAGGTCGAGCAGGGCCGCCTCGCGCGACTGGGCGGCCTGGATCCCCGCCGGGGATGAGGCATCCGCCTCAGGCCGCGACCGACCGGCGTGCGCCCGGGCGCATGCCGGCCCGGACGGCGTGAGCCGAGACGGCTTCGTAGTCGAGCCGCTCCGTCTGCTCCGGGGTCGGCGCCGGCAGGCGCACGAGGACGATGGTGCCGACCGATTCCTCGGAGCGGATGCGCAAGGAACCGCCATGCAGCTCGACCATCGAGCGGGTGATCGCGAGCCCCAGCCCTGAACCCTTGTGGCTGCGGGTCATCTGCGCCTCGACCTGGGTGAACGGCCGGCCGAGCCGGGCGAGATCGGAGCGCGGGATGCCGATGCCGCTATCCTCGACGAACAGGTGGGTGCTGGCGCCCGCGCGCCGGACGCGCACCGCGACGCGCCCCCCTGCTGGGGTAAACTTGACGGCGTTCTGGATCAGGTTGGCCAGGATCTGCTGCATGGCGGTGGGGTCGGCCAGCAGATCGAGCCCGGGCGGCATGTCGACGCCCACGGTGATCGCCTTATCCCGGGCGGCAGCCTCGACGTGCCCGAGGGCGGCGGCGACGGCCGCCTCGGCGGAGATCGGCCGGGGACTCAGCCGCACCCGGCGCGCTTCGAGGCGGGCCATGTCGAGGATGTCGTCGATCATCGAGAGCAGGTGGGAGCCGCTCTCGCGGATGTCTCGGCAATACTCGGTGTAGCGGGGCGTCCCGAGCGGGCCGAGGACCGCGTTCTCCATCACGTCGGCGAAGCCGATGATCGCGTTGAGCGGCGTGCGCAGCTCGTGGCTCATGTTGGCGAGGAACTCGGACTTGGCTTGGCTTGCGGCCTCGGCCGCCGCCTTCTGGTCGAGGTAGCGCTCGGCGAGATCGGCGAGCTGCTGGGTCTGGAGTTCGAGGGTGCGGCGGGAGCGCTTGAGATCCTTGACCGTCTCGATCAGCTCGCGCTCGGAGGCCAGGAGCTGCTCCTGGTGCCGCTTCAGGCTGGTGATGTCGGTCCCGACCGAGACGTAGCCGCCGTCCTTGGTGCGGCGCTCGCTGATCTGGAGCCATCGGCCGTCCGTGAGTTCGGCCTCGAAGGTCCGCGCTGCCATGTCCCCGGGGGCCATGCCGGCCTCGGGCGATTCGCGCCGGACCTGCGGCAGCACGCCCCGTCCCATCACGTCGGCGTAGCTCCGGCCTGCGTGCGCATCCTCGGGGCTGAGGGCGTGGAGGTGGCGGAACTTCGAATTGCACAGGACAAGCCGGTTGCCGGTGTCCCAGAGGACGAAGGCCTCCGAGATCGCCTCGACGGCATCGCGCAGGCGCATGTCGGCCGCCGCGTTGGTTTCCTCGAGGGCCCGCTGCTCCGTGATGTCGGTGGCGATGCCGACGAGATGGCGACCACCGTCGGCGGCGTCCGGCACCACCTCGGCCCGGGCCCGCAGCCAGACATAGGCGCCGTCGGCGCCGCGCATGCGGAACGCGTGGTCGATGAAGATCTGGTTGGCCGCCAGTCCCCGCGCGAGGCTGTAGAGATCGCCGTCGTCGGGATGGACCAGGGCGTTCACGGCCCCGAAGGAAAGGTACTCGTGTTGCCGGCGGTAGCCGAGCAGGGCGTACATGGAATCGGACCAGTAGATCCGGCCCCGGGCGATGTCCCAGTCCCACAGCCCGCAGGCGCCCCGGCGCAGGGCCGTCTCCAGGCGGCCGCGGATCTGCTCGCGGGCGCGGTCGGCCCTGGCCGCCTGACGGCTCTGGAGCCCGTAAGCCAGCCCGACGCCGACGATGACCAGGATCGCCGCGGCGACCAGGACGATCTGGTCCCGGGCCCCCGCGCTCCAGCCGCGCATCAGCGGCTCGATCGGCTGGAGCACCGCGACCTGTCCGGTGCCGTCGGGCAGGCTGTGCATGGCGGCCAAAACGTTCTCGCCGCCGGGCAGTTCGAGGGCCAGGGCGCCGGCCCGCTCGCCGAGGCCTGAGAGCGGCTCGCTCTCGCCGAGCACCTGGGCCAGGGTGGTCGTATCGAGCGGAAGCGGCGGGTGGGCGGCGGCGATGCGCGTGTCGGGCCGCACCAGCAGGAGGCGCCGGCCCGGATGCCGCTCGCTTTCCGGCATGAGCGCACGCAGATCCGTCGAACCGCCGCCGGGCAGGGCGATCACCCGAGAGGCGAGGCGGGCGAAGCCCTCAACCTCGGCCTTGGCGCCCGCCAGGATCTCGGCCCGCTGGCCCTGTATGTGGAGCGCCGCGAGACCCACCAGGCAGGCTAGGAACACGGCCAGGATGCCCGGCACGGCGTAGCGCAGCCAGCGCTCGGCCTGACCGAGCCGCGGATCCCGGGCGCGCATCGGCCAGGAAACGGCAAGACTCGAGTCCGCACGCGCGGAGAAGGAAGCGGAAGCCGCCTCCGGCATGGCCGAACCTCACCCGTGGGAGATGCGATCCGTTCGTCGCGTCCCGCGCCCCCCGAATCTGATTGAATACAACCATCTCCGGGGGGAGCTTGTCCACGGTTTTTTTACCATTCGGGCTTGACGCGCTGGGGTGTTGCGGCTCCGCCGCCGGAATCATTTTCTACCGCAAGTTCAAGAACTTAGCCGCCTCCCAGCGTGCGCGCGACGATGTCGGCTGTGTCCCGTGACAGGCCCGGGATCGCCTTGATCCGATTAAGCATTTCGGCGGCACCGGCGGCCCGTGCGTTTTCTAGCCGCCGCCAGGATCCGAAGGCCGTGAGAAGCCGGGCGGCAACCTGCGGGTTGGTCGAATCGAGCGCCGCGACCGTGTCGCCGACGAGGGCAAAGCCCGCGCCGTCGCGCCGGGTGAACTGGGTCGGGTTGCCGAACGCGAAGCTCCCGACGAGCGCGCGGACCCGATTCGGGTTGGCCATGCTGAAGGCCGGGTGTTCCCGAAGCCGGGCGATACGATCCAGGGTGTCCGGCTCGGGGATCTGGGCCTGGATTGCGAACCACTTGTCGAGGACGAGGGGCTCGTCGGCGAAGCGGGTGCCGAAATCCGCCAACGCATCTTCCCGTGCTTGACCGGGGATCAGCGCCAGTGTGCCGAGCGCCGCAAGGCTGTCGGTCATGTTGGTGGCGCTCGTCAGGCGCTCTGCGGCGCGAAGCGCGCCCGTCGCCGGATCGCCCGCCGCGATCAGGTCGAGGGCGGCGTTGCGCAGGGACCGGCGCCCCGCCGAGGCCGCATCGGGACTGTAGGTCGCGCCTTCGGCAGCGGCGAGAGCCGCGTCGAGCCGCTCCAGTCGCGGCCGCAGGGCCTGTCCGAGGCGTGCGCGCAGGTCGCGCCGTGCCCGGTGGATCGCATCGGGATCGACGTCGGCCGGAAGGGAATCAGCGGCCTCGCCCTCGCTCGGAAGGGCCAGGACCAGGGCGGCGAAAGCCGGATCGGCCAGGGCCTCGCCGTCGAGGAAGCGCCCCAGCGCCTCCGCGAAGGCGTCGGCGCGCTCGGAATCGGGGTCGAGGATCAGCCGCAGGGCGACGTCCTGCGCCGCCTGCCAGCGGTTGAACGGGTCGCTGTCGTGCGCGAGCAGCCGCATGCGCTGCGCGTCGGTCAACTCCAGATCGAGCCGAACCGGCGCCGAGAAGTCGCGCAGCAGCGACGGCACCGGCACCTCGGTGACGGCCTCGAACGCGATCTCGGCCTCGGCACGGTCGAGGACGTAGATTCCGTCCCGCACGTCCGGGCAGATGGCCCCCGCGAGCGGCCCCGATGCTCCGATGAGCCCAAGCGCCACCGGGATCACCAGGGGCGGCCCGTCCTGGCCCGCATCCCCCGGCAGGCTCTGGGCGAGGCGCAGGGTGCAGCGGGCTGCGTCTCGATCGTCGGTCATCGTGACGGTGAGGCGCGGCGTGCCGGGCCGCTCATACCAGCGGGCGAAGGCCGCGAGATCGCGCCCCGTCACCGCCGCGAAGGCGGCCAAGAAATCCTCGACGGTGGCGGCGCGGCCGTCATTGTCGGCGAAATAGCGGTCCATGCCGGCCCGGAACGCCTCGGGGCCGATCAGGGTGCGCAGCATCCGGACGATCTCGGCGCCCTTGTCGTAGACAGTGGCCGTGTAGAAGTTGTTGATCTCGGCATAGGCGGCGGGCCGGACGGGATGGCGCAGCGGCCCGGCATCCTCGGGGAACTGGCGCGCCCGCAGGGAGCGCACCTCGGCGATCCGGTGCACCGGCCGGGAACGCATGTCGGAGGAGAATTCCTGGTCTCGGAAGACCGTCAGCCCCTCCTTCAGGCAGAGCTGGAACCAGTCCCGGCAGGTGACCCGGTTGCCCGACCAATTGTGGAAATATTCGTGGGCGATGATCGCCTCGATGGCGGCGTAATCCCCGTCGGTCGCGGTCTCGGGGCTCGCAAGCACGTATTTGTCGTTGAAGATGTTGAGACCCTTGTTCTCCATCGCGCCCATGTTGAAATCGGACACGGCGACGACGTTGAACACGTCGAGGTCGTAGGCACGCCCGAAGGCGGTCTCGTCCCAGGCCATCGAGCGGATCACGGCGTCGAGGGCGTAACCGGCGCGCGCCTCCTTGCCCGGCTCGACGTAGACCGCGCAGGTGACGGCGCGGCCCTCGCGGGTGGTGAACCGGGTTTCGACCTTGCCGAGCCGGCCACCGACCAGGGCGAACAGATAGGCGGGCTTCGGGTGCGGGTCGTGCCAGACGGCGAAGTGCCGGTCGGCGCCTGCGGGCCCCGTCTCGACCAAATTGCCGTTGCCGAGCAGCACCGGCGCCTCGCCCCGGTCCGCCTCGATGCGCGTGGTGTACACCGCCATGACGTCGGGACGGTCGAGGAAATAGGTGATCCGGCGGAAGCCGTCGGCCTCGCACTGGGTGCAGTAGACGCCGTTCGACCGGTAGAGGCCCATCAGCTTGGTGTTGGCGGTCGGGTCGACCTGCGTGACGAGGCGCAGCGTGAACGGCCGCGCCGGCGGCTCGAGCAGGCTCAGGCCGGTCGGCGTCGCCGTGTAGGCGTCCGCCGCCAGCACCGCGCCGTCGAGCGCGACCGAGACGAGCTGGAGGTCGTCGCCGTCGAGGCGGAGCGGCGCCCCCGCCAGACCGTCGGGATTCGGACGCAGGGCCAGCGTCGCGTCGATCCGCGTCGCGTGCGGGTCGAGGCGGATGTCGAGGTCGACGCGGTCGATCAGGTAGTCGCTCGGCCGGTATTCCTCCAGGCGGATCAGCGGCGGCGTCTCGGTGCGCATTCGGCTCTCTCTCCGGGTCCGGATCGGGTCCGTTCTGGTCCCTCGCGCCGCCCGGCGCAACGCGTCCGACTGGCCGGGACCGGCGGCCTGTGCGCCCCGATCAGGCAGCCAGTGCGGCGCGGCCCTTCTGATGCCACAGGCCGCCGATCAGGCCGAGGTTGATCACCGCGAGCAGCGCCAGCACGCCCCAGAGGGCGTCGGGCCCGATCCGCGCCAGCAGGAACGCCCCGAGCGGCGGCGCGAGGGCCTGGGCCACGAGCCCCGGCCGGGCCAGCCGGCCGACCAGCCCGGCGTAGTGGTCGGGACCGAACAGCGCCAAGGGCACCGTGCCGCGGGCGATCGAGTAGATCCCGTTGCCGGCACCATAGAGGGCAAGGGCGAGGCCGATCTCCGGCAGGTGGGTCGCCAGCAGCAGCAGACCGAGGGCGACGAGGGTGAAGGCTGCCGTCAGCGTCCAGAGCGGGTGGTACCGCCCCTTGCCGGCCATCTCGATCAGGCGCGCGCCTACCTGCGCCGGACCGATCAGGCCGCCATACGCGACGGCCGAGGCGAGGGCGACGCCCCGGGTCTGGAGCAGCGTGATCAGATGGACCGAGATCAGCGCCATGATGGCGCCGCCGAGGACGAGCACGCCCGCCATGATCAGGAAGGCCCGGTGCTGCCACGGCGCCAGCGCGGCGACCGGCCGCGCCCGTGCGCCCGCCGTCGCCGCGAGGGGCGGCGCCGGCGGGATCAGGCCGAGCACCAGCGGCAGCGTCACCGCCAGATGCAGGGCCGCGTAGGCGAAGCAGGTCCCCCGCCAGCCGACATGCGCCACCAGGAAGGCCGAGAGCGGCCAGCAGACGGTGCTGGCGAAGCCGCCCCAGAGGGTCAGAGCCGTGATCGCCGGGCGCGCCCCGGCCCCGTAGAGGCGGCCGAGCGTGGCATAGGCGGGGTCGTACAGGCCGCAGCCCATGCCGAGCCCGATCAACAGCCAGCCGCCGAGGAAGACCAGCAGGGTCGGGGCGAGGCCGAGAACCGCGAGGCCGGCGGCCAGCAACAGGGCCGCGCAGGCGAGGACCGGCCGCCCTCCGTGCCGCTGGATGATCCTCCCGACCCGCGGCGACGCGAAGGCTGCGACCAGCAGGCCGAGGGACAGGCCGCCGACGATCCAGGGCAACGGCCAGGCGGTGTCCCGGGCGATCGGCTCCGCCAGCACGGCGGGGAGGTAGTAGGACGAGCCCCAGGCGAGGATCTGCACAACGCCCAGGGCCGAGATCACCGGCCCACGGCGCCCCCGATCGGTCACCGGATCACCGGGTCCCGAGCAGGGGCAGCCATGCGCCTAGAGCCAGCAGCGCGGCGAGCAGCACCGGCACGGTGACGACGAGGCCGACCCGCATGTACTGGCCCCAGCCGATCCTGTGGCCCTTGCTCGCCAGAACGTGCAGCCACAGAAGCGTGGCGAGGCTGCCGATCGGCGTGAATTTTGGACCGAGGTCGCACCCGATCACGTTGGCGTAGATCATCAGCTCGCGCGTCAGCGGCGACAGGTCCGGAGCCTGCTGGATCGCCAGCGCACCGATCAGCACGCTCGGCATGTTGTTCATGACAGACGACAGGATCGCGGCGCCGAAACCGGCTCCGACCGTCGCGGCGAGCGGCCCGTAACCGGCCAGCCAGACCAGGCCGCGGGCGAGCGCGTCGGTCAGGCCGGCATTCTTGAGCCCGTAGACGACGAGATACATCCCGAGGCTGAACAGCACGATCTGCCAAGGTGCACCGGCCAGTACCTTGCGGATCGGGATGAGGCCGCCCCGCCGGGCCAGCGCCAGCAGCACCGCTGCGCCCGCGCAGGTGACGACCGAGACCGGCACGCCGAACGGTGCCGTGACGAAGTAGGCGACGAGCAGCAGGCCGAGCAGCGGGAACGCGGCACGGAAAAGCAGCGGATCGCGGATGGCGTCGCGGGGCGGTTCGAGCTGGCCGACCGGATAGGAGGCCGGCACCGCGGTCCGGAAATAGGCCCCCAGCACCACCAGCGTCGCCGCCAGTGACACCAGATCCACCGGCACCATGACGGCGGCGTAGCGCCCGAACGTCACGTCGAAGAAGTTGGCCGAGACGATGTTGACGAGGTTGGAGATGACCAGCGGCAGGCTGGTGGAATCCGCCACGAACCCGCAGGCGATGATGAAGGCCAGCGCGGCGGGCGGCCCGAATTCCAGCCGCAGCAGGATCGCCAGCACGATCGGCGTCAGCAGGAGCGCCGCGCCGTCATTGGCGAACAGGGCCGCGATCGCTGCGCCGAGCAGCACCACCAGGGGGAAGAGCCGCCGCCCCCGTCCGCCGCCCCAACGGGCGACGTGGAGCGCCGCCCAATGGAAGAACCCGGCCTCGTCCAGCAGCAGCGAGATGATGATCAGGGCGACGAACGTGACGGTCGCATCCCACACGATGTGCCAGACCACCGGCACGTCGGCCGCCTGGATGACGCCCGTGGCAAGGGCGATCGCCGCCCCGATCAGGGCGCTCCAGCCGATCCCGAAGCCCCCGGGCTGCCAGATGACGAACACCAGGGTGACGACGAAGATGGCGAGCGCGAGCATGCGGGCGACTTCTCGTTTCCCGGCCGAAGGTCTTGGCAGTTCTCGGTGATCCGTCCCGGCTCAGGCCGTGCCGACGCGGCGTCCGTGCTCGTCCACGACCCGCTCCCCGTCCTCTTTGACGAACTCGCCCTGCTGCACCGGCAGCAGGTCCAGCACGGCCTCGGAGGGGCGGCACAGGCGCACGCCCCTGGGGCTCACCACCAGCGGCCGGTTGAGCAGGATCGGGTGCGCCGCGATGGCGTCGAGGAGCTGGTCGTCGGTCAGCGCCGGATCACCCAATCCGAGTTCTGCGTAGGGCGTGCCCTTCTCGCGCAGCACGTCACGCACTGAGAGTCCGGCCCGCGCCAGAAGCTGACGGAGCAGCGCCCGCGCGGGCGGGGTCTTCAGGTACTCGACGACATGCGGCTCGATGCCGGCGTTGCGGATCATCGCCAGCGCGTTGCGCGAGGTGCCGCAGTCCGGGTTGTGGTAGATCACCACGTCGATGGCGCGATCAGGCATGGTCCAGCTCGTTTGCCTCGGTGCAGGAGGCTGACAGGGCGGCCAGCGCGGGCGCGCAGACCTCGGGACGACCCTGGCAGCAATCCGTCATGATAAATTCGATCAGCCCGGACAGGACCGGGTAGGCGACGCTGTAGACGATCGAGCGCCCCGCGCGGCGCGACTGGATCAGGCCGGCCTGCTGCAACTCCTTCAGATGGAAGGAGATGGTGGAGGCGGACACGCCGATCGCGTGGGCCAGAACACCGGAGGCCATGCCCTCGGGGCCGGCTTTCACGAGCGCCCGGAGCGCCCGCAGCCGGTGCTCCTGGCCCAGGGCGATGAAGGCCGCGAGGGCTTGCGGTTCGTCCATTTTCGTTTCAACATTCAAACGATCGTGCAAATATACGAGAAAGCGGAACCGTGGACAAGCCCGACCAGCCCTTCGCAGACGGGCTACCCAACCTCAGCACGCCGCATTTCGTGGTGCCGACCGTCGCGCAGCTGGAGGCGGCGCAGCCGTTTACGCACGCTCCGCGCTTCCTGATCCTGTACGGGTCCCTGCGGTCGCGCTCGTTCAGCCGGCTCTTGGGCTACGAGGCGGCGCGGCTCCTCGAAGCCATGGGCGGCGAGGTGCGGATCTACCACGCCCACGGCCTGCCGCTGCCGGACGACACGACCCCGGACCACCCGAAGGTGCAGGAGCTGCGCGCGCTCTCGCTCTGGTCGGAGGGTCAGGTCTGGGTCTCGCCGGAGCGCCACGGCAACCTCACCGGGGTGATGAAGAGCCAGATCGACTGGCTGCCGCTCAGCGACGGCTCGGTGCGCCCGACGCAGGGACGCACTCTGGCGGTGATGCAGGTGTCGGGCGGGTCGCAGAGCTTCAACGCGGTCAACAGCCTGCGGCTGCTCGGCCGGTGGATGCGGATGATCACCATCCCCAACCAATCCTCGGTGCCGATGGCCTACCGGGAATTCGACGAGGCCGGACGCATGAAGCCGGGCCCGCTCTACGAACGCGTGGTCGATGTCTGCGAGGAACTGATGAAGTTCACGCTGCTGACCCGCGGACGGGCCGACTACCTCGTCGACCGCTACAGCGAGCGCAGGGAACGGGAGCCGGAGCGGCTCCAGGCCGTGGCGGCCGATATCGGCTTCTCGAAACCCTGAGGCGGTTCGGATCCCGGGGAGCGGGATTGCGGACCGCCCAGACTACTCGGTCGCCGGCGAGGCCCTAGCTAGGGCAGCGATCGACCGGTCGCCCGGCAGGGCCGATCGTGTCCGTTTCCGCTGGGGGCGCCGTGACAGCCCTCGCCACCACAGAGGGATGCCGCCTGATGGAATTTCTGCACACCATGGTCCGGGTGGCCGATCTCGACCGGGCGCTCGCCTTCTACGTCGACACGTTCGGCCTCAAGGAAGTCCGCCGGATCGAGAACGAGAAGGGCCGCTTCACCCTGGTCTTCCTGGCCGCGCCGGGGGACGTCGAGCGGGCACAGGCGACGAAGTCGCCGCTCATCGAGCTGACCTACAACTGGGACCCGGAGACCTACTCGGGCGGCCGCAACTTCGGGCACTTGGCCTACCAGGTCGACGACATCTACGCCTTCTGCGCCAAGCTCAAGGACAGGGGCGTGACCATCAACCGTCCTCCGCGCGACGGCCACATGGCCTTCGTCAAGTCGCCGGACGGCATCTCCATCGAGATCCTGCAGAAGGGTGGCGCGAAGGAGCCGCAGGAGCCGTGGCTGTCGATGGAGAATACCGGGACCTGGTAACGGGCGCTCCGCCCTTGACCCGGACGGCGGTGCGGGCCCATCTGCCCGTGGATCAGCCGGCCGGGCGGCCGCTCCGGAGGCGCGAGCGTCCGGGGAGGAAAGTCCGGGCTCCATGGAGAGACGGTGCCGGATAACGTCCGGCGGGGGCGACCCCAGGGACAGTGCCACAGAGAGCAGACCGCCCCGGATGCGTCCGGGGTCAGGGTGAAAGGGTGCGGTAAGAGCGCACCGCGGACGCGGCAACGCGGACGGCACGGCAAACCCCACCGGGAGCAAGACCGAATAGGGGCGGCGCGCCCTTCGCGAGAAGGGCAGGCCCGCTCTCCAGGCCAGTCGCCCGGGTTGGTTGCTCGAGGCGGTCGGCAACGACCGTCCCAGAGGAATGGCCGCCACGTCGGCGCGCGCGAGCGCACCGGCCCTACAGAACCCGGCTTACAGGCCGGCTGATCCCCCGATACTTAAAAACTGGGCGGTCCCAGGATCCTGGCCGCCGCACACGGGCCGCCCGCAGCGACAACTCGGCAAGGGCCGGAATTCACGCGCGGCAAAAACCTTCGGTTAACCTTGCCGGGGTCAGATCGGTCCGCGCGGCAGCGCCAAGCTCGTGCGTTGACGATCCTCCGAGGCCCATGATACCCGGCATCCTCCCGTCAACGGCGTGTATCGGATCGCCGGGCGCAACCTGCACAGGTGCAGGTCTCGTCCGTGCGCGGCGTTTTGCGCCCTCAGCATCCGGCGCCGTTCCCGTCACGCGCGCCGCCCTCGCGCGGCCCGGCACAGGGCACCATGAGACGCACGAGCCGCATCCGCGCCCGGGTTCCCGAGGCGCGCAGACATCCCGCCATTCCCTGCAGCCGCCCCGCGAGGCGCGCATGATCCGGCGCCGCATCCCCGCCGAGGTGCCCACTGCGCCACGACAGGCTTCCAGCGGCGCGCCTGCAGCCCAGCCCCACGTGCCGGTGCTGCTCGCCGAGGTGGTCGAAGCGCTCAAGACCGAGGGCGGCCTGGCCGTCGACGGCACCTTCGGCGCCGGGGGCTACACGCGCGCACTCCTGGCCGCCGATTCGGGCGTGCGGGTGATGGCCATCGACCGCGACCCGGAGGCGATCGCCCGCGGACAGGCGCTGATCGACGAATCCGGAGGACGCCTGCGCCTGCTGCCGGGCCGATTCGGCGACCTCGACACGCTGCTTGCCGAGGCTGGCGAGGCCCGGGCCGATCGGGTCGTGCTCGATATCGGCGTCTCGTCGATGCAGCTCGACGCGCCGGAGCGGGGGTTCTCGTTCCGCAACGACGGCCCGCTCGACATGCGCATGGGCGCAGACGGGCCGAGCGCGGCCGACCTCGTGAACGAGGCCGACGAGACGGTGCTCGCCGACATCATCTACCATTACGGCGAGGAGCGGCGGTCGCGCGCCGTCGCGCGCACGATCCACGAGGCCCGCCGCCGCGGCCGGATCGAGACCACCGGGCAGCTCGCAGAGCTGGTCGCGAGCGTGGTGCGGGTCGAGCCCGGCAGCCACATCCACCCGGCGACGCGGACGTTCCAGGGCCTGCGGATCGCCGTCAACGACGAGCTCGGCGAGCT
The DNA here is from genome assembly GCF_030700285.1 of Methylobacterium sp. NEAU K. Lineage (GTDB taxonomy): Bacteria > Pseudomonadota > Alphaproteobacteria > Rhizobiales > Beijerinckiaceae > Methylobacterium. The sequence continues at coordinate 66,333 of NZ_JAUYZJ010000006.1, forward strand.
CGTGCGCGCCCTGCACGCGGCCGAGCGCGTGCTCGTCCCGGGCGGCCGGCTCGCCGTGGTGACGTTCCACTCGCTCGAGGACCGGATCGTCAAGCAGTTCTTCGCCGCCCGCAGCGGCCGCTCCGCCCAGGGCTCCCGCCACCTGCCGGGCGCGCCCGCGGAGGCCGTCCGCAGCTTCCGCCTGGTGACCAAGGGGCCGGTCCTGCCGGGCGAGGCCGAGACCGCGCGCAACCCCCGCGCCCGCTCCGCCAAGCTCCGGGCCGCCGAGCGCACCGAATCCGACGTGCCCGAGCCGCTCGCGGCCCTGCACGTCCTGGCGGGCCTGCCAGACACCGCCCGTGGGGGCCATCGCCGATGATCCGCCTGCTGAACCTCCTCGCGGTGGCCGGCCTCGTGGCTTCGGCGATCTACGCCTACTCGATCAAATACGACACGCTCTACCAGGGCGGGCAGGTCTCCAAGCTGCAGACCGCGCTCCATGCCGAGCGGCAGGCGATCGCGGTGCTGCGCGCCGAGTGGCAGCTCCTGACCCGGCCGGACCGGCTGCAGGCGGCGGTGGACAAGCATCTCGCCCTGGAGCCGATCGGCACCAGCCATCTCGCCCGTCTCTCGGACCTGCCGGGCCGGCCCGAGCGCGGCGACGAGATCGGCCGGCTGCTCGCCGCGACGGCGACGCCCAAGGACAAGGGCACGATCGAACCCCGTACCACCGGATCGATCACCCGCACCGTCACCACGACCCGCACCCCGACGACGGCTTCGAGGTAAACACCCGTGTCCGAAGACGCCGACCAGACCTTCGACCCGGCAGCCGAGGCGCAGGCGGCCGACGCACACGTGTCGGAACATGAGGCCGCCGTGCTCGAGGCTGCCGCGCGCGCGCATGCCGCGATTGCCCCGCGCGTCATCGAAGAGAGCGAGCACGCGCCGGTGCCGCGCGCCGAGCGCGCCGTGGCCTTCGTGCGGAGCATGTTCCGGCTGGCCATAGAGCGCTCGCACATGCGCGTCGCCGTGGTCGGGCTGGTCTTCGTCGCGGTGTTCGGGACAATCTCGACCAAGCTCCTGATGATGGCGATCTTCGGGGATCCGCCCAGCCAGGAGCACCGGGTCGCGGCCGCGTCCGCCACGGCTTTCCGCCCCGACATCGTCGACCGCAACGGCGAGATCCTGGCCACCGACATCCGCACCGTGTCGGTCTTCGCCGAGCCCGGCAACATCTACGACAAGGACGAGGCGGTGGAGCTGCTCACCGCCGTCCTGCCGGAACTCAACGCCTCCGAGCTGCGCGCCAAGCTGTCCTCCCGCAAGGGCCGGAGCGGCGCGGGCTTCGTCTGGGTCAAGCGCGAGCTGACGCCCAAGCAGCAGGCCGAGGTCCACCGGCTCGGCATCCCGGGCATCGGCTTCCTGCCCGACCACAAGCGGGTCTACCCGAACGGCGTCGCCGCCGCCCACATCCTGGGCGCGACGAACCTCGACGGCGTCGGCATCGCCGGTATCGAGAAGTACATCGACTCCACCGGGATCCAGGCGCTCAACAGCTTCGGGCTGGTCAACAAGCAGGCCGACCTCAAGCCGGTGCAGCTCTCCATCGATCTGCGCGCCCAGTTCGCGGTGCGCGACGAGCTGGCCTGGGGCATCGACCACTTCAAGGCCAAGGCCGGCGCCTCGATGATCCTCGACGTGAAGACCGGCGAGGTGATCGCCCTGGTCTCCATGCCCGATTTCGACCCGAACGACCCGAAGGACGCGCTCTCGCCCGACCGCATCAACCGCATGAACGTCGGCGTCTACGAGATGGGCTCGACCTTCAAGGCGATGACGCTCGCCATGGCGCTCGAATCCGGCAAGTACAACGTCAACTCGACCTTCGACACCCGGGGCGGCGTGCTGAACTGGGGCCGCCAGAAGATCCACGAGTATCACGGCACCAACCGCGTTATCACCATGCCGGAGGTGTTCACGCATTCCTCGAACATCGGCTCCGCCAAGATGGCGCTCGGTGTCGGTGTGGCCGGGCACAAGGCCTTCCTGAAGAAGATGGGCCTGCTCGACCGGCTGCGCACCGAGCTGCCGGAGAGCGCGGCCCCGATCGTCCCGGCGCGGTGGAGCGAGATCAACACGATCACCATCGCGTTCGGTCACGGCATCGCGGTGGCGCCGATCCAGGCGGCGGCCGCGGTGGCGGCGATCACCAATGGCGGCGACCTGATCACCCCGACCTTTCTCAAGACCAATCCAGACGACGCCAAGGCGCACGCCACGCACGTGCTCTCGGCCCAGACTTCCGAGGCGATGCGCTTCATCATGCGCCTCAACGCGGTCGAGGGCTCGGCCAAGAAGGCGGCGATCCCGTACTACTTCGTCGGCGGGAAGACCGGCACGGCCGAGAAGGTGATCGGCGGGCGCTACATTCACAACCGCCTGTTCACCACGTTCATGGCGGCGGCGCCGATGAACGACCCGAAATACCTGTTCGTCACGATCATGGACGAGCCGCAGGGCCTGCCGGAATCGGGTGGCTACGCCACGGCGGCCTGGAATTCCGGCGTGGTGACCGGCAAGGTGATCGAGCGCGTGGCGCCGATCCTGGGTCTGCCACCGCAATTCGAGCCGCCGGTGAGACCGTTCCCGCAGATGGTCAAGCTCAACGCCTACCACGCCAACCAGCTCGGCGGCCCGTGATCGCCCGGCTCGCCGATCTGTTCCCGGAGGCCGCGGGGCCGGCCGCCGACCTGTCGGTAACGGCTCTCACCGCCGACAGCCGGAAGGTCGTGCCGGGAGGCGTGTTCGTCGCGGTGCCTGGAACGATGGCCGACGGCCGCCTGTTCGCCGCCCAGGCGGCCGAGCGCGGCGCCCTGGCGGTGGCCGGGGAGGGCGCGCGGCCCGCCGACCTGCCGGAGTCGGTCGCCTGGATCGCCGTGGCGGATGCCCGCCGGGCGCTGGCGCTCGCCGCCGCCCGCCTCGCGGGCGCGCAGCCCGGTACCGTGGTGGCCGTCACCGGCACCGCGGGCAAGAGTTCGGTCGCCGATTTCGTGCGGCAGATCCTGGCCCGGCTCGGCCGCGACGCGGCGAGCCTCGGCACCGTCGGGATCGTGACCAAACGCGGGGCGCAGTACGGCTCGCTCACCACTCCGGATCCGGTGACCCTGCACCGGACCCTGGCGCGGCTCGCCGCCGAGGGCGTGACGGAGCTGGCCATGGAGGCCTCTTCGCACGGCATTGAGCAGCGCCGCCTCGACGGCGTGCGGCTCGATGCGGCGGCCTTCACAAATCTCGGACGCGACCACCTCGACTATCACGCCAGCATCGAGGAGTACCTCGCGGCCAAGCTGCGCCTGTTCACCGACCTGCTGCCGCCGGGCCGTCCGGCGATCGTGAATGCCGACGGCGCCTATGCGGACCGGGTGATCGCCGCGGCGGTCGAAGCCGGGCGGCCGGTTCGCACGGTCGGACGCGCGGGCCGGGATCTCTGCGTCGAATCGGTGCGGACGGAGGGATTCGCGCAGGCCGTGAGGCTCGCGTTCGGCGGCGCGGTCTACGATGTGCGCCTGCCGCTCGTCGGAGAATTCCAGGTCGAGAACGCTCTCGTGGCGGCCGGCCTCGCGCTGGCCACCCCGGCGGGTGCCGCCGACCCGGCCGGGGTCTTCGCAGCTCTCGACCACCTCACCGGCGTGCCGGGCCGCATGGAGCGGATCGGTGAGGCGCGGGGCGGCCTCTGCCTCGTGGACTACGCGCACAAGCCCGAGGCCCTGGAGAGCGTTCTGACCGCGCTCCGGCCCTTCGCGGCCGGCCGCCTCGTCGTGGTGTTCGGGTGCGGCGGCGACCGCGATCGGGGCAAGCGCCCGCTCATGGGCGCGATTGCGGACCGGCTGGCCGATACGGTCATCGTCACCGACGACAACCCGCGAACCGAGGAGCCCAGCGCGATCCGGCGGGCGATCCTGGCGGCGGCCCCGAAGGCGGAAGAGATCGGCGACCGAGCCGAGGCGATCCGCGCGGCCGTGCGGCGGCTCGGGCCCGGCGACGTTCTGGTCGTGGCTGGCAAAGGTCATGAAACCGGCCAGATCGTGGGAGATCGCACCCTGCCGTTCTCGGACCACGACGTCTTGCGCGCCGCCATCGCCGAGGCGACGCTCTGAGCGCGACAGGGGGCTGACCATGACCGCACTCTGGACCCGGGAGGAACTCGAGGCCGCCACCGGGGGCCGCCTGATCGGCGAGGCCCGGACGATCCGCGGCGCGTCGATCGATACCCGCACCCTCCAACCGGGCGATCTGTTCTTCGCGATCCGAGGCGAGGCTCGCGACGGCCACGACTTCGTCGCCGACGCCCTCGGGCGCGGGGCCGGCGTCGCGGCGGTCAGCGAGGCTCGTGCCGGGGAGCTAGCGGCGTTCGGTCCCGTCCTGGCTGTGCCCGAGGCGGGCGCCGACCCGGTGCTGACGGCGATGATCCGCCTCGGCGCCGCCGCACGGGACCGCACCAAGGCCCAGGTCGTGGCGGTGACCGGCTCCGTCGGCAAGACCGGGACCAAGGAGGCCCTGCGCCACGTGCTCGCCGAGCAGGGCGAGACCCACGCCTCGGTGGCCTCCTACAACAACCACTGGGGCGTGCCGCTGACCCTGGCGCGGATGCCGCGATCCACGCGCTTCGGCGTGTTCGAGATCGGCATGAACCACGCGGCCGAGATCGTGCCGCTGACCGCCCAGGTCCGTCCCGACATCGCGCTGATCACCACGGTCGAGCCGGTGCATATCGAGCATTTCGCCTCGCTCGCCGCCATCGCGGACGCGAAGGGCGAGATCTTCTCCGGGCTCCGGCCCGGCGGCGTCGCGATCATCAACCGCGACGCGCAGCATTTCGACCGGCTGGTCGCCCACGCGCAGGCATCCCGGGCGGGCCGGGTGATCAGCTTCGGCGAGCACCCCGAGGCCGACGTGCGGGCCCTGAGGATCGTGCTCCGCCCCGACCTGTCGGTGGTCGACGCCAGCGTGATGGGGCAGCCTGTCACCTACAAGCTCGGCACGGCCGGACGGCACGCGGCGCTGAACTCGCTCGGCGTGATGGCGGTGATCCACGCGCTCGGTGCCGATCTCGCCCGGGCCGCGCTGTCGCTCGCCGGGCTGACCCCGCCGGTCGGGCGCGGCGAGCGCACCGCCCTCGAGATCGCCGGGGGCACCGCCTATCTCGTCGACGAGAGCTACAACGCCAATCCCGCCTCGGTCCGGGCGGCGCTGGCGACGCTGGCCGGCATCGAGACCGGCCCGCGCGGCCGCCGCATCGCGGTGCTCGGCGACATGCTGGAACTCGGCACGGCCTCCCCCGATCTGCACCGCGGCCTCGCCGAGGCGGTCGAGGCCGCACATGTCGATCTCGTCTTCGCCTCCGGGCCGCTGATGCGCCACCTGTTCGAGGCGCTGCCAGTGAGCCGCCGCGGCGGCGTGGCCGACACCGCCGCCGACCTGATCGAGCCGCTCGCCGGAAGTCTCCGGGCGGGCGACGCCGTGATGGTCAAGGGATCGAACGGCAGCCGCATGGGGCGGATTGTCGAGGTGCTGAAAGCCCGCTACGCGGTCGACCCGACGCGGCGCGGATTGGCCGCCGCTCCATGATGGGCACGCCCGAGCGTTCGGAACGATCGGTGCCGCTCCCCGAAACCCGCGCCTGAACAAAAGGGGCCGAGCGCCCGGATGCTGTACCTTCTCTCGGACCTGAGCAGCGCCTTCACGCCGTTCAACGTGTTCCGCTACATAACCTTCCGCACCGGCGGCGCGCTGTTCACGGCGGGCCTGTTCGTGTTCTGGTTCGGACCGTGGATCATCTCGCTGCTGCGGCTGCGCCAGGGAAAAGGCCAACCGATCCGCGAGGACGGGCCGCAGACCCATCTGCTGACCAAGCGCGGGACGCCGACCATGGGCGGCCTGATGATCCTGGCAGGCGCCGTCGTGGCGATCCTGCTCTGGGCCAACCCGCGCAACCACTATGTCTGGATCACCCTGACGGTGACCCTCGGCTTCGGCGCCATCGGCTTCTACGACGACTACCTCAAGGTCACGAAGCAATCGCACAAGGGCTTCTCGGGCAAGTTCCGCCTCTCCCTGGAGGCGCTGATCGCGATCGCGGCCTGCACGACCATCGCGGTCTATTCGCCCGCCTCGCTGCAGAACCAGCTCGCCTTTCCGGTGTTCAAGGACGCGCTCCTGAACCTCGGCTGGTTCTACGCCCTGTTCGGCGCCTTCGTGATCGTCGGCGCGGGCAACGCCGTGAACATGACCGACGGTCTCGATGGGCTGGCGATCGTGCCGGTGATGATCGCCTGCGGCACATTCGGGGTCATCGCGTATCTCGTCGGCAATTCGTTCACCGCGAGCTACCTCCAGGTGAACTACGTGCGCGACACCGGCGAGCTCGCCGTCGTCTGCGGCGCGGTGATCGGGGCCGGCCTCGGCTTCCTGTGGTTCAACGCGCCGCCCGCGCAGATCTTCATGGGCGATACGGGTTCCCTGGCGCTGGGCGGCCTCCTCGGCGCGGTTGCGGTGGCGACCAAGCACGAGATCGTCCTGGCGATCGTCGGCGGCCTGTTCGTCCTGGAGATGATGTCGGTGATCATCCAGGTCGCGTCGTTCAAGCTCACCGGCAAGCGCGTCTTCCGGATGGCGCCGATCCATCACCATTTCGAGCAGAAGGGCTGGAAGGAGCCGCAGGTGGTGATCCGGTTCTGGATCATCGCGGTGATCCTGGCGCTGGCGGGCCTGGCGACGCTGAAGCTGCGCTGAGGTTTTATGTTAGACGGCTCTCGAGTATGGCCGATCCCACCCGGGCCCTCATCCTGAGATGCGGCCGCGAAGCGGGCACCTCAGGATGCAGTAATCGGGTGGGATCGGCGGCCTTCCCGCATCGCATCTTGAGTTTCTCATGACACCCGTCACAGTCTTCGCGGGCAAGAAGATCGCCCTGTTCGGGCTCGGCGGCTCCGGCCTCGCCACCGCCCGCGCGCTGAAGGCCGGAGGCTCCGACGTGCTCGCCTGGGATGACGGGGCGGAGGGCGTGTCGCGCGCGGCCGCAGAGGACATCGCCACCGGCGACCTGCGCGAGGCCGACTGGTCCGGATTCGCCGCCTTGGTGCTCAGCCCGGGTGTGCCCCTGACCCATCCGGAGCCGCATTGGAGCGTCAGGCTCGCCCGCGAGGCCGGCGTCGAGATCATCGGCGACATCGAGCTGTTCTGCCGGGAGCGCCGAGCGGTGGCGCCTGCGGCCCCGTTCGTGGCGATCACCGGCACCAACGGCAAGTCGACCACCACGGCGCTCATCGCCCACGTGCTCGCGCAGGCCGGGCGGGACGTACAGATGGGCGGCAATATCGGCACGGCGATCCTGTCGCTGGAGCCGCCGGCCGAGGGCCGCGTCCACGTGATCGAGATGTCCTCGTTCCAAATCGACCTGACGCCAGGCCTCGACCCGACCGTCGGCGTGCTGATGAACATCACGCCGGACCATCTCGACCGCCACGGCACCATGGAGCAATACGCGGCCATCAAGGAGCGCCTCGTCTGCGGCGCCGGACTGGCGGTGATCGGCGTCGACGACGGGCCTAGCCGGGCCATCGCCGACCGGCGGGACGGCGAGACCGTGCGCGTGCACGTGCCCTCCGGCGAGGTGCTCAGCACCGACGCCCTGACGGTGCGCGACGGCGTCGTCCGCAATCCGGACGGCACGGCGCTCGCCGACGTCAACGGGATCGGGTCGCTGCGCGGCGCGCACAACTGGCAGAACGCGGCCGTGGCCCTGGCGGTGGCGCGGGCCCTCAGACTGTCGGGCGAGGAGATCCAGGCAGGCCTGACCTCGTTCCCCGGCCTGCCGCACCGGATGGAAGAGGTCGGGCGGCGCGGAAACGTGCTGTTCGTGAACGACTCGAAGGCGACGAACGCGGATTCGACCGAGAAGGCGCTCACCGCCTTCCGGGACATCCACTGGATTCTCGGCGGCAAGGCCAAGGAGGGCGGCATCTTCCCGCTGGTGCCGTATTTCGAGCGGGTCGCCCATGCCTACCTGATCGGCGCGGCCTCGGACGCCTTCGCGGCGACCCTCGAGGGCGTCGTGCCCTACACCCGCTGCGAGACCCTCGACGTCGCGGTTCCGAAGGCCGCCGAGAACGCCGCCGCCTCAGGTGCGCCCGAGCCGGTGGTGCTGCTCTCGCCGGCCTGTGCCTCCTACGACCAGTTCCGGAACTTCGAGATCCGGGGCGACCGCTTCCGCGAGCTGGTGCGGGCGCTGCTCTGACGGGGCGCCCACGGGCACCTCAGCGTGCCAGCACCTTGGCGGCATCCCGGGTTGTCCCCACCGCCTGCGAGACGTCGGCCACCGATTGCGCGATCGCCCCGATATTGCCGGTGATCGCCGTGACCGCGCCGGCGGCGCTCTGCATGTTCTCGGCGAGGTCGCGGGTCACCGCGCTCTGCTCCTCGATGGCTGCGGCGGTGGCCACCACGGTCTCGCGCATCACCGAGACAGAGGCACCGATAGAGCCGAGCGCCTCCACCACCTCGTGCGAGACGCGCTGAATGCTTGCGATCTCGCCGTTGATCTGCCCGGTGGCGCGGGCGGCCTGATCGGCCAGCGCCTTCACCTCGGACGCAACCACGGCGAACCCCCGGCCCGCCTCGCCGGCCCGGGCCGCCTCGATGGTGGCGTTGAGCGCCAGCAGGTTGATCTGTCCGGCGATGTTCTGGATCAGGCTGACGATGCTGGTCATCGCCGTCGCGGTGTCGGCGAGCCGCTTGGTGTGGCTGTCGGCATCCTGGACGCAGGCATAGGCGGTGTCGGTCGCGCCCTGAGAGCGCACGATGCTCCGGGACATCTCTGCGACGGAGGCGGCGAGTTCCTCGGCGGCCGCCGCCACGGTCTGCACGTTGCCGGAGGTCGACTCCGCTGCCGACGAGGCCAAACGGGCAGCCTGGGTCGAATGCGTGACCGCGTGCTCGATCTCACCGAAATTCTTATCGATCAACGTCCGCAGATCGGCCAGCAGGCGAACTTGGTCGGTGATGTCGGTGGCGAACTTCACCACCTTGTAGGGCCGGCCCGCGGCGTCGAGGATCGGGTTATAGGACGCCTGGATCCAGACCTCGCGTCCGTTCTTGCCGAGGCGCCGGAACTGGGCAGCCTGATGGGTGCCGTTCCGCAGGGCCGCCCAGAACGCACGGTACGCCTCGCTGTCCCGGTAGGCCTGCTCCACGAACATGCCGTGGTGACGCCCGATCACCTCGGCGCGTTCGTAGCCCATGACGGTGAGGAAGTTGTCGTTCGCCTCGATCACCGTACCGTCGAGATCGAACGCGATCACCGCCTGCACCTTGTCGATCGCCGCGATCTGGCCGGCCCGATCCGCCTCCTCGGCGCGCTGCTGGGTGATGTCCGTGGCGAACTTCACCACCTTGTAGGGCCGCCCCCGCCCGTCGAAGATCGGGTTGTATGAGGCCTGGATCCAGATCTGGCGGCCGCCGCGGCCGATCCGCCGGAACTGACCCGACTCGAACGCGCCGCCACGCAGGCGCTCCCAGAAGGCCCGGTACTCCTGGGAATCCCGGTAGCTCGGGTCGACGAACAGGCTGTGATGCTGGCCGACGATCTCCGGCAGGGTGTAGCCGACCGCGTCGAGGAAATTGCCGTTCGCCGACAGGATGCGGCCGTCAAGATCGAACTCGATCAGCCCCTGAACGCGATCGAGAGCCGCAAGCTTGGCGTGCGCTTCACGGGCCTTCAGGGCAGCAAACATGGCGGTTCGGTTTCCGCTTGGCGGATCGGCATGACAAGGCGGCGCTCCGGATTGGCCACTGTCCGATCCTGGGGGAATACATAAAATTGTTGCGCTGTAAAAATTAATATACGATGACTTCAACTCCAATATAGAAGATCAGAATTTGGGATCCTTCTGGAAACGGGGATCGCCCGGCGCGGCCGGACATAAGGCTCCGTTTACCATTCGTGCACAGGATCTGACCCGACCCGCGCGGACCGGCCTCCGCGCGGCCTGGAGTCGTTGCCCGGCATGATCTCACGCGCGGAACGCACACCCCTCACCGACTGGTGGTGGACGGTGGACCGCGGGCTGCTCGCGGCCCTGTTCGCGCTGATGGTGGCCGGACTGGTCTTCCTCATGGGCGGCGGCCCGCCGGTGGCCGAGCGCATCGGCCTGCCGACCTTCTACTTCCTCAATCGGCAGGCGATGTACCTCGCCCCGACCATCCTGCTGATCTGCGCCGTCTCGTTCCTGTCCCTGCGCGGCATCCGCCGGCTGGCGCTCGTCACCTGGGTCTGCGGCGTGGCGCTCTGCCTTCTGGCCGGCAAGTTCGGCCCCGAGATCAAGGGTGCGCACCGCTGGATCCAGTTCGGGTCCTTCGGCCTTCAGCCGTCTGAATTCGTGAAGCCGGCCTTCGTGGTGGTGGCCGCCTGGGCGTTCTCGGAAGGCGCGCAGCGGCGCGACATGCCGGGTGGTATCCTGGCGCTGCTGCTGCTGCCGATCACGATCGTGCCGCTGCTGCTCCAGCCCGATTTCGGCCAGACCATGCTGATCACCATGGTGTGGTGCGCGCTGTTCTTCGTGGCCGGCCTGCACCTGATCTGGGTCGCGGTGCTCGGCGTGCTCGGCCTCGGTGGCGTGTTCGCGGCCTACCTGTTCTTCCACCACGTTCGTGAGCGCTTCAACAAGTTCCTCGACCGCGATTCCGGCGGCGGGTTCCAGGATTTCTGGTCGCGGGAATCGTTCCGCTCGGGCGGCTGGTTCGGCACCGGACCGGGGGAGGGGGTGGCCAAGCGGCACCTGCCCGACGCACATACCGACTTCATCTTCTCCGTCACCGGCGAGGAGTTCGGCGTGATCGTCTGCCTGTGCCTCGTGGCCCTGTTCGCCTACATCGTGCTGCGGGGCCTCAAGCTCGCCCGCCGCACCGACGACACGTTCTCGCGCTTGGCGATCACGGGCCTGACCACCCTGTTCGGGCTCCAGGCCTGCATCAACATGGCGGTGAACACGCAGCTGATGCCCGCCAAGGGCATGACGCTGCCCTTCGTGTCCTACGGCGGCTCCTCGCTGATCTCGCTGGCCCTCGGCACCGGCTTCCTTGTGGCGCTGACCCGCAAGCGGCCCCGCACCGTACTGCTCAGCCAGAAGCCCCCCGGTACCGCGCCGGCCACCGTCGCGGGAGTGATGCGGTGACGGTCTTCACGCCCACGATCCTGCTCTGCGCGGGCGGCACCGGCGGACACCTGTTCCCCGCCGAGAGCCTCGCCCACGCGCTGCGCGCCCGCGGGATCCGGGTCGCGCTCGCCACCGACGCCCGGGTCGACGCCATCGCGGCCGAGTTCCCGGCCTCCGAGGTGATCACGATCCCGTCCGCGACGCCGTCCGGGCGATCACCGCTGCGCCGGGCGAGTGCCGTGCTAACCCTCGGCCGCGGCTTCGGCATCGCCGTGAAAGAGATCCGGCGGATCAACCCGGCCGCGATCGTCGGCTTCGGCGGCTACCCGACCGTGCCGCCGGTGCTCGCCGGCCAGCTCCTGAAGGTGCCGACGGTGCTGCACGAGCAGAACGCCGTGATGGGCCGCGCCAACGCCTTCCTGGCCCGCGGCGCCCGGACGATCGCGACCGGCTTCAAAGAGGTGCGCGGCGTGCCCGACAAGGCCCGCGCTTTCCGCATGCACACCGGCAATCCGCTCCGCCCGGCGGTAATCGAGGCGGCGAAGATCCCCTATCCAGCCTTCGGCGAGGGTGCCACGCTGCGGCTCCTGGTGTTCGGGGGCAGCCAGGGCGCCCGCGTCATGGGCGAGGTCGTGCCCGCGGCGATCGAGCGCCTGCCCGCGGATCTCCGGGCCCGCCTGCACCTCGTGCAGCAGGTCCGGCCCGAGGACCTTACGGCGGTGCAAAACCGCTACCTCGCCATGGGACTGGCCGGACTTGAGGCGGCGCCGTTCTTTAAGGACTTGCCGACCCGCATGGCGGCGAGCCATCTCGTGGTCTCGCGCTCTGGCGCCTCGACGGTGTCGGAGCTGGCGGCGATCGGCCGGCCGGCGATCCTGGTGCCACTACCCGGCTCACTCGATCAGGACCAAGCCGCCAACGCTGCGACCCTCGAGGCGATCGGTGCGGCCTTGACCCTGAAGCAGACCGCCTTCACCCCGGACCGCCTCGCGGCGGAGCTGGTGGCGTGCTTCGAGACGCCGGCAAAATTGACCGCGGCGGCCGATGCGGCCAGAAGCGCGGGCATCCACGACGCCGCCGAGCGGCTGGCCGAGGTCGTTATCGAGACGGCCGCGCGCTCCTGATTTTCTGGGAGCGGATTTTCCTGGGATCGCGCAACGGCGCATCCAGCCAACGACGAGGACCCGTGGCGCCATGAAGCTGCCCGACAAGCTCGGCCCCATCCACTTCATCGGCATCGGTGGCATCGGCATGTCCGGTATCGCCGAGGTAATGAGTAACCTCGGCTACACGGTGCAGGGCTCCGACGCCTCCGACAACGCCAATGTCCGTCGGCTCGCCGAGAAGGGGATCCGCACCTTCGTCGGGCATCAGGCGGAGAACGTCGACGCGGCGGCCCTCGTGGTGGTGTCCACGGCGATCCGCCGGGACAACCCGGAGCTCCAGGCCGCCCGCGAGCGTCGCCTGCCAGTGGTCCGGCGCGCCGAGATGCTGGCCGAGTTGATGCGATTCAAATCCTGCGTCGCCATCGCGGGCACGCACGGCAAGACCACCACCACCTCCCTGGTCGCGACGCTGCTCGATGCCGGGAACCTCGACCCGACCGTGATCAACGGCGGCATCATCAACGCCTACGGGACCAATGCCCGGATGGGTGAGGGCGAGTGGATGGTGGTGGAGGCCGATGAATCCGACGGCACCTTCCTCAAGCTGCCCGCCGACGTCGCCATCGTCACCAACATCGATCCCGAGCATCTCGACCATTTCGGCTCGTTCGAGGCGGTGAAGGACGCCTTCCGGCGCTTCATCGACAACATCCCGTTTTACGGGTTCGCAGTGATGTGCACCGACCATCCGGTGGTGCAGGACCTCGTCGGCCATATCGAGGACCGGCGCATCATCACGTACGGCGAGAACCCTCAGGCGGACGTGCGCCTGCTCGACGTGGACCTGAAGGGTGGCCAGAGTCGCTTCCGCGTGATGATCCGCGACCGGCGCCCCGGCTTCCGCCTGGAGATGGAGGACCTCGTCCTGCCGATGCCGGGCAAGCACAACGCGCTGAACGCCACCGCGGCGCTGGCTGTGGCGAACGAACTCGGCGTCTCGCACGACGCCATCCGCAAGGCCCTGGCCGGGTTCGGCGGGGTCAAGCGCCGCTTCACCCGCACGGGCGAGTGGAACGGCGCCACGATCTTCGACGATTACGGGCACCATCCGGTGGAGATCAAGGCGGTGCTCAAGGCCGCCCGCGCCTCCACGGACGGCAGCGTCATCGCGGTGGTGCAGCCGCACCGCTACACGCGGCTCGCCTCGCTGTTCGACGATTTCTGCACCTGCTTCAACGACGCGGACACGGTGATCGTCGCACCGGTCTACACGGCCGGCGAGGCGCCGATCGAGGGTGCCGACCGGGACGCCCTGGTGTCCGGCCTGCGCTCCCGCGGCCACCGCGACGCCCGGCCCCTGGACCGGCCCGAGGAGCTGGCCGGCATTGTCGCCGAGCTCGCCAAGCCCAGCGACTACGTCGTGTGCCTGGGCGCCGGCACGATTACCCAATGGGCCTACGCGCTCCCGGGCGAACTCGCCGCCCGGGGCCGGTGAAGGCGATGCGGAGAGCCGAGCCGGAACGCACACGGCATCCGCGGCGTCGGCGCCGGCCTCGAACGGAGGCGGCGTCCCGTCACCGGTACCGCCTGCGTGATGCAGGGGCTCTCACGGAGCCGCCACCCCACCCGCGGCTGTCGCCGCGACGCGACGACAGGGTCGTCACAGTCCTCTCCCTTCAGGCGGGGCGAGGGGAGATCCCCGCATGACCGCATCGCTCCACGACCGCATCCGTGCCGCTGCGCCGGCGCTGCGCGGGCGCCTGCTCGCGAACCAGTCGCTCGCCGACCTGACCTGGTTCAGGGTCGGCGGCCCGGCGGAGGTGCTGTTCACACCGGCCGACGAGGAGGATCTCGCACACCTCCTCGCCGCCCTGGAGCCGGACGTGCCGGTCACAGTGATCGGCCTCGGCTCGAACCTCATCGTCCGCGACGGCGGGTTGCCCGGCGTGGTGATCCGCCTGGGCGGAAAGGCCTTCGGCAGCATCGCGATCGATGGCGATACGCTGCAGGTCGGCACCGCCGTGCCAGACATGCGCCTCGCCAAGACGGCAGCCGCAGCGGGTCTCGACGGGCTCGCCTTCTACCGCGGCATCCCGGGCTCGATCGGCGGCGCCCTGCGCATGAACGCCGGCGCGCATGGCGGGGAGACCACCGACGTCCTCGTTGAGGCGCACGGCATCGACCGCCGGGGCGAACGCCGCAGCTTCAGCCACGCCGCGATGGGCTTCTCCTATCGCCACGCGGAGGCGCCCGAAGACGTGATCTTCACCCGCGCGCTGTTCCGCGGGAAGCCGGGGGACCGCACCGCCATCGAGGCGGAGATGGAGCGCGTGACCGCGGCCCGGGAAGCCGCGCAGCCGATCCGCGAGCGCACCGGCGGCTCGACCTTCGCGAACCCCGCGGGTGGCAAGGCCTGGCAGCTCATCGACGCGGCCGGATGCCGGGGCCTCACCCGGGGCGGCGCTCAGGTCAGCGAAATGCACTGTAACTTCCTGATCAACACCGGCGATGCCACGGCTGCGGACATCGAGGGATTGGGCGAGGAGGTTCGCCGCCGAGTGCGCGAAACCAGCGGCGTCGAGCTGCGCTGGGAGATCCGGCGGATCGGCATCGCCCCGCCGACGGTCCGTCAGTAAGGCATAAGCCGATCGGGAGGCGCGCCGGCGATGATCACGAGCGCCAGAAGCACGCACGCGTCAGGCGACATCCAAATCGCGGATCCGAAGGCGGCCCTCGGCGTCGCCTCCGCGGGCCAACCGCGCAAAGTCGCCCTCATCGAACCCGGCCGGAGCTTCCACCGCGTCGGCTCTCCGCGCGCAGGCGCCGCAGCGGCCGTCTACGCCGCAATCCATGGCATGATCGGCGACCTGTGAGCCGACCCTCGACCCAGCATTCCCCGGAGTCCACCATGTCCAAGCACGTCGCCGTCCTGCTGGGCGGCACCTCCGCCGAGCGCGAAGTGTCGCTCAATTCCGGCGCGGCCTGTGCGGATGCGCTGGAAGGAGAGGGTTACCGGGTTACCCGGGTCGATGTCGGGCCCGACATCGCGTCGGTGCTGACCGGTCTGAAGCCGGACGTGGCCTTCAACGCGCTGCACGGCCCGGATGGAGAGGACGGTACGATCCAGGGACTGCTGGAGATCCTCAAGGTCCCCTACACCCATTCGGGCGTGCTCGCCTCGGCTCTTGCCATGAACAAGGAGAGGGCGAAGACGGTGATGCGGGCGGCCGGTGTCGACGTGCCCGGGGGCCGGATCGTTAACCGTCATGAGGCTGCCAAGACACACCCCCTGCCACCACCGTACGTGGTGAAGCCCATCGCGGAAGGCTCGTCCATGGGCGTCATCATCGTGCGCGACGGGCGCTCGCACCCGCCCCAGATCCTCAGCTCCGAGGCGTGGAAGTTCGGCGAGCAAGTCCTTGCGGAACCTTACATAGCGGGCCGCGAACTCACCTGCGCCGTGATGGGCGACAGGGCGCTCGGGGTGATCGAGGTGAAGGCCGCCACGGGGGAGTGGTACGACTACGACGCCAAGTACGCCCCCGGGGGTTCGGTACACGTGCTGCCGGCCGAACTTAAACCAAATGTTTACCAGCGTGTCCAAGAGTTGTCGTTAACGGCGCATCAAGCACTGGGCTGCCGGGGCGTCAGCCGTGCCGACCTTCGCTACGACGACACACCGGGTGGAACCGGTCTGCTCGTCGTCCTGGAGGTCAACACGCAACCCGGCATGACTCAGACGAGCCTTGTGCCGGAGATGGCGGCCCATGCGGGCCTGAGTTTCGGTGAGCTCGTCCGATGGATGGTGGAGGACGCTTCCTTGAATCGCTGAGCGGCGGCAACGCCGCCGGTCGTAGCCTTCCCGCGCGCCTCGTCGGCGCCGCGCTGGGCCGGGTCTCCGGGCGCCTTCCATCGCGCGCCCTGTCGGTCCGCCGTTCCCGCCCGGGCCAAAGCCTGATCGAGCGCCTGCCGCGCGGCGTCGGCACGGTCGGCATTTCCCTGTCCTTCGCCGCGGCGGCGCTGGCCGGCTTCGTGGCGAGCGGGCGCTACGACGCCTTCGTGACCGAGCAGGGTCGCCCCCTGGATATCGCCGCGCGGGTCCTCGGCTTCGGCGTCGAGCGTGTGACCATCTCGGGCATCTCGCGGATGTACGAGCGCGAGGTGCTGGCCGCCGCCGGCATCGACTGGCGCACCTCGGTCCCGTTCCTGGACGTCAACGCGGTGCGCGAGAAGCTGCTGCGGGTGCCTCTGATCGCCCAGGCTTCGGTCCGGAAGATCTACCCCAACGAAATCGCGATCACCCAGGTCGAGCGCGAGCCCGCCGCCCTCTGGCAGAAGAACGGCGAGATCGACGTGATCGCCGCCGACGGCACCGTGATCGACGCCATGCGGGACGATCGCTACGCCAGCCTGCCTCTGGTGGTCGGCGAAGACGCCAACACCAAGCTGCCCGAATACCTCGCCCTGATCGCGGCCGCAGGGCCGCTCGCGGAACGGATCAAGGCCGGCACCTACGTTTCCGGCCGGCGCTGGACGCTCAAGCTCGACGGCGTCGACGTGCGCCTGCCCGAGGTCGACCCGGCCGCGGCGCTTGCCCGCCTCGTCCGGTTCGAGCGCGACGCCGGCCTGCTCGAGAAGGACATCATCGCGGTGGACCTGCGAATGCCGGACCGCGTCGTGGTGCGCCTGACCGAGGAGGCCGCTGCCGCCCGCGCGGAAGCCCAGAAGGCGAAGAAGAAGGGCGCAGCCAGCTGATGCCCTTCCTGTCGATCTCCGCCCGTCCCGCATCCCGCGTCCGGTAGTGTCAATGCACAGCCAACACGGCCTCACGCCGCGCCTGAAGCCGCTCTCGGCCCGACGCTCGACCACCCTGTCGGTGCTCGATATCGGCACGAGCAAGGTCGTCTGCCTCATCGCCGAGCTGCAGCCCGCCGAGGCGCTCTCGACCCTGCGCGGCCGCACGCATCTCGCCCGCATCATCGGCATCGGCCACCAGCGCTCGCTGGGCCTGAAGGGCGGCGCGATCGTCGACCTCGCCGCCGCCGAGGGCGCGATCCGCCAGGCGGTGCACGCCGCCGAGCGGATGGCCAAAGTCGAGGTCCAGTCGGTCATCGTCAATATGTCCGGCGGCCGGCTCGCCTCGCAGCATTTCCAGGCCCGGGTGAACGTCCGTTCGGGCACCGTCACCGGCAGCGACGTCGAGCGGGTGCTGGAGACGGCGAGCGCCCACGGGGTCAGCCCCGGCCGCGCCGTGCTGCACGCGCTGCCCACCGGATACGCGCTCGACGGGCAGGGCGCGGTGATCGATCCGTCGGGGATGATCGGCGAGGCCCTCGGGGTCGACCTGCACGTGGTCACGAGCGAACTCGCCGCCGCCCGCAACGTCATGCTGGCGGTCGAGCATTGCCATCTCGGGGTCGAGGCGGTCATCGCCACGCCCTACGCCGCCGGGCTCTCGGCCCTCGTCGACGACGAGGCGGAGATGGGCGTGTGCGTCGTCGACATGGGGGGCGGCACGACCAGCGTCGGGGTGTTCTCGGGCGGACACCTCGTCCACGTGGACGCCCTCGCGGTCGGCGGCCACCACGTCACCATGGACATCGCCCGCGGCCTCTCCACCCGCATGGCGGCGGCCGAGCGGCTGAAGACGCTCTACGGATCGGCGCTCTCTACCCCTTCGGACGACCGCGACATGATCGCCGTGCACGGGGTCGGCGAGGACGAGGGCGAGGCGCCGGCGCATATCCCGCGCTCGCAGCTCGTGCGGATCATCAAGCCGCGCGTGGAGGAGGTGGTCGAGCTGGTGCGCGACCGCCTGCGAGATGCGGGCTTCGCCGCCCAGGCCGGGCGGCGGGTGGTGCTCACGGGCGGCGCGAGCCAGCTCGTCGGCCTGCCCGAGGTCGCCCGGCGCGTCCTCCAGGGTCAGGTGCGGATCGGCCGGCCGCTGGGGATCCGCGGCCTGCCCGAGGCCGCCAAGGGACCCGCCTTCTCGGCGGCCGTCGGCCTGTTGGTCTACCCGCAGGTCGCCCATGCCGAGCATTTCGAGCCGCGGGGGCACGGCGCCTTCGCGGCGACGGGATCGGACCGGTACATCAGCCGGGTCGGCCGCTGGATCCGGGACAGCTTCTAGGGTTTCACCCCCGCCCTCCGGGGCGGGGGATCGAAAAAAAATCCGGCGCCGCAGCGCCGCACGGAAAGCAGAGTAAGCGAGAGGCTCGACACCATGGCCATTACCCTCCAGGCGCCGGACATCCGGGAACTCAAGCCCCGCATCACCGTCTTCGGCGTCGGCGGCGCGGGCGGCAACGCGGTCAACAACATGATCGAGTCGGGCCTGCTCGGCTGCGAATTCGTGGTTGCCAACACCGACGCGCAGGCGCTCACCTCCTCGAAGGCGGAGCGGGTGATCCAGATGGGCCTGGGCGTCACCCAGGGCCTCGGCGCCGGCTCGCACCCGGAGGTCGGCTCGGCCGCCGCCGACGAGGTGATCGACGAGATCCGCGATCAGCTCTCGGGCGCGCACATGTGCTTCATCACCGCCGGCATGGGCGGCGGCACCGGCACCGGCGCGGCGCCCGTCATCGCCCGCACGGCCCGCGACATGGGCATCCTCACGGTCGGCGTCGTCACGAAGCCGTTCCAGTTCGAGGGCATGCGCCGCATGCGCACCGCCGAGTTCGGCATCCAGGAGCTGCAGGCGGCCGTCGATACACTGATCGTGATCCCGAACCAGAACCTGTTCCGGGTCGCCAACGAGAAGACCACCTTCGCGGACGCCTTTGCGATGGCCGACCAGGTGCTCTACTCGGGCGTCGCCTGCATCACCGACCTGATGGTCAAGGAAGGCCTGATCAACCTCGACTTCGCCGACGTCCGGGCGATCATGCGCGGCATGGGCAAGGCCATGATGGGCACCGGCGAGGCGTCGGGCGAGAAGCGCGCCAACCGCGCCGCCGAGGCCGCCATCGCCAACCCGCTCCTCGACGACGTCTCGATGAAGGGCGCCCGCGGCCTGCTGATCTCGATCACGGGCGGCTCGGACCTGACCCTGTACGAGCTCGACGAGGCCGCCACCCGCATCCGCGAGGAGGTCGACCAGGACGCCAACATCATCCTGGGCGCCACCTTCGACGAGAGCCTCGACGGCATCATCCGCGTGTCGGTGGTGGCCACCGGCATCGAGCCGCTGCTGATCTCGGCGAACTCGCCCAACAACCCGGCGATCGCCGAGACCGAGCAGCGCATCGCCGAGGTCGCCGAGCGCCTGCGTGCCGAGGCCCGCGCCCGCGCGTCGTCGCCGGTCCCGAGCATCCGCACCGAGCCGGCTGGACAGGCCTCGGCGCTCAGCCCGGCTCCGGTCGTTCCGCAGACCCCTGAGATGCGGGCCGAGCCGCGGGTGGACAACCGCATCGAGGCCTCCGCGCCGGTCACGCGCGACGAGGTCGTGCTCGCGCCGGCCCAGCCGCGGGCCGCCGCCCCGTTCGTCCCGGCCCCCGCGCCGCAGCCGGTCGAGGCTGGTCCGCAGTTCCAGGCCGGCCCGTTCGTGCCGCCGCGTCCGGCCGCGCCCGCGGCCGCGCCGCTCGCCCGCGCCCCCCGCATGCCGCAGATCCACGAGCTGCCGCCGATCGCGCAGACCCAGATCATGGCGAACCGGGCGGCTGAGGAGGCGGCTCCGGAATCCAAGCGGACCTCGCTCCTGCGTCGCCTCGCGACTGTCGGTTTCGGCGGCCGCCGCGACGAGATGGAAGGCGTCCCCGCAGCCCGGACGCAGGCTCCGGTCGCGCCGCAGCCGCATCTGGCCCAGCCGCACGTGGCCCAGCCGCACGTGCCGCCGGTTCCGCGCGCGCCGGCCCCTGCGGTGCCGCACTACCGCCCGGCCCAGGGCAGCCTCGACGCTCAGGGCCGCGTCGCGCCGCAGTCCCGGATGATGGACGACGACCAACTCGAGATCCCCGCCTTCCTGCGTCGTCAGGCGAATTGAACGGCTGAAGCTCGAACAGGATGTGTGAGCCGGCGGGAAACCGCCGGCTCTTTGCGCTGCAGAAAACAACCATCGGTTGCGGGTTCACGGATTCCGTTTCCAGCCAGAGTTAATCCATGTGATCATGTCCTCAGGCCCCTGGTGCATCGACGCCACAGAACGGCCGTCTGTTAGCCACGCATTAACCACCCTTTAAGCCCTTGTCGGATTTGGATTTTGATGCGATCGAACGGCAAGCGTGTCTGTAACAGAGCGTAAGAATCCGTGATTTGGCTGGCCTGTGCGGTGCAGCTATAGACAGTTCCAGACCAACGAGACGCGCACCAGGACACAACCTGATAGCGCGGATAGGGGCTTCAAGCAGCGGACGGATCGGACGGCATCCGCACCATCCCTCGGGATGGCGGTACCTGATCGCGGCCGGGGGCTAAGGAATGCGAACGCATAAACAGACGACCCTCAAAGGGCCGGTGACGCTCTCGGGTGTAGGGGTCCATTCCGGGAACCCGGCCGAGATCACGATTCGCCCCGCTCCAGCCAACCATGGCATCGCGTTTCTTCGAACCAGCACCACGAACGGCAACGACCGCCTGATCAAGGCCCATCACGCCCTCGTATCCGCCACCGAGCTCTGCACGGTCATCGGCGACGTCGAGACTGGGGCCGTAGCCACCGTCGAGCATCTGATGTCGGCCCTCTACGGCCTGGGCATCGACAACGCCCTCGTCGAGATCGACGGGCCGGAGATGCCGATCCTCGACGGTTCCGCACTCCAATTCGTCCAGGCGATCGACAAGGCGGGGATCGCCTCCTGCGGGACGCCCCGCCGCTGGCTCAAGATCCTCCGCCACGTCCGCATCGAGACCGGCCGGGCCTTCGCCGAACTCCGCCCGATCGACCGGGGTTTCCGCCTCGACGTGGAGATCGATTTCGACAGCCCGGTGATCGGCCGCTCGCGCAAGGCGATGGACCTCTCGCCCGCAAGCTACCGCCGTGACATCGCCGGCGCCCGCACCTTCGGGATGATGAAGGACGTGGAGCGCTACTGGAAGGCCGGTTTCGCCCTCGGCGCCTCCCTGGAGAACACCGTCGCCGTCGGCGAGACCGCGGTGGTCAATCCCGAGGGCCTACGCTTCCCGGACGAGTTCGTCCGGCACAAGATCCTCGACGCGGTCGGTGACCTCGCGCTCGCCGGCCTGCCGATCCAGGGCGCCTACCGCTCCTATTGTGGCGGGCACCGGATGAATGTCGGCGTGCTCTCCGCCCTCTTCGCCGATCGGTCCAACTACGCGATCGTCGAGGCACAGGGCTCGCGCCGCGAGGCCGTCCTCTCGGAACTCGGCGTCGGCCTCGGCATCGCCGCCTTCGCGAGCGAGCTCTGATCCCCACCCTGTGACCCACAGGACACAGCCGGCCGCCGATCTCGGCTGCCGCAGCGTTGCCGCTTTCATGCCCGAATCGAACGTCACGGTTTAACGGTCCGTGAACGGCGGGCACGACCCGGAAGGGTCTTATCCACCCACGCGATGGCATGACGGCGCGGGACGCGCGCCGGTTCCGGGAAAGAGCGCCAGATGCCTGTCACCATTCGTCACCGCCGGACGGCGGCCTTCGCGGCCCCGCTCGTGGCCGTTCTCGGCCTGGGCCTCGGCGGCTGCGACTTCGACCCGACCAACCTCTTCGCCGAGAAGTACAAGCCCGAGGTCGTGCCCGACGTGCCGGCGGACAAACTCTACAGCGAAGGTTTGGCCAAGCTCGAGGACAGTGACTACGAGGGGGCCATCAAGAAGTTCGACAACCTCGACAAGCAGTATCAGTATTCCGAGTGGTCCCGGAAGGCGCTGCTGATGACGGCCTACTCGAACTACGAGGGCCAGAAATACGACGACGCGATCATTGCCTCGAAGCGGTACCTGCAGCGCCATCCGGCAAGCAAGGACGCCGCCTATGCGCAGTATTTGATGGCGATGTCGCAGTACAAGCAGATCCCGGACGTCACCCGCGACCAGGATCGCTCCGACAAGGCGCTGGTCGCCCTTCAGGAGTTGATCCAGAAGTACCCGACGTCGGAGTACGCCGCCGACGCACGGTCCAAGATCCAGATCACCCGCGACCAGCTCGCCGGCAAGGAGATGGAGGTCGGTCGCTTCTACCTGGAGCGGCGCAACTTCCCGGCCGCGATCAACCGGTTCCGCGACGTCGTCGCCAAGTATCAGACCACCCGTCACGCGGAAGAGGCGCTGGAGCGCCTGACCGAGGCGTACTGGGCGCTGGGCATCACCCAGGAGGCGCAGAACTCGGCGGCCGTGCTGGGGCACAACTTCCCCGACAGCCCCTGGTACAAGGACGCGCACGCGCTCCTGGCGCAGGGCGGCGTCGAGCCCCGCGAGGAGAAGACTTCGTTCCTGTCAAAGATCTATCGCACGGTGACGGGCAAGACAGCCTCGGCCGAGTGACGTACCTGGCGGGCTTCGGCTCGCCGCGCTGCGCCTCGGGGCCCGGAGCCGCCGCTCCGGGCCTTTCTCGTCGCCACGGCCCCGCGGCATTCGGGACGCGGGGCGACGCATTTTTGGGGTGAATCCGAACCGCAGCGGCCTTATGTCTGCGGTCCCGTCCTGAGGAAGCCCCGTCGCCGCATGCTGGCGCAGCTCGCGATCCGCGACATCGTTCTGATCGACAGGCTCGAACTGAATTTCCGGACGGGCCTGAGCGTCCTGACCGGAGAGACGGGCGCGGGCAAATCGATCCTGCTCGACGCATTCGCCCTGGCTCTGGGCGGCCGCGGCGACGGCCGGCTCGTGCGCCACGGCGAGGCGCAGGGTGGCGTCACCGCGGTGTTCGATCTTCCCCTCGATCATCCGGCGCGCAGGATCGCGACCGAGGCCGAGATCGACACCGAGGGCGACCTGATCCTGCGTCGGACTCAGATGGCGGACGGCCGCACCCGCGCCTTCGTCAACGACCAGCCGGTGGGCGTGCAGGTCCTGCGGGCGATCGGCGCGGCCCTCGTGGAGATCCACGGTCAGCACGACGACCGGGCGCTGGCCGATCCGGCCTCGCACCGGGCGATCCTCGACGCCTTCGGTGGCCTGCAGGGCCCACTCGCCAAGGTCGCGGCGGCGGCGAGGGCCGTGCGCACGGCGCGCACCGAACTCGCCGAGCATCGGGCTCGCGTCGAGGCGGCACGCAAGGAGGCCGACTTCCTGCGCCACGCCGTTCAGGAACTCGCGGACCTTGCGCCCCATCCGGGCGAGGAGGGCCAGCTCGCCGAGCGCCGCAGCGTCATGCAGCAATCGGAAAAGGTCGCCCGAGAGCTGAACGAGGCCCTGGACGCGGTGGGCGGGCCCCATTCGGGCGTGCCGCACCTCTCGGCCGCCCTGCGCAAGCTGGAGCGCCGAGCCGCACAGCTCCCGGCCCTAGTCGATCCCTGCGTCACCGCCCTCGATGCCGCGATGGTGGCGCTCGATGAGGCGCGCGCGGTGCTGGATGCGGCGGTCGCCGAGACGGAGTTCGACCCGCGCGACTTGGAGCGGGTGGAGGAGCGGCTCTTCGCCCTGCGGGCGGCATCCCGCAAATACGATGTCGCTGCCGACGACCTCGCCGCCCTGGCGGAGCGCTATGCTGGAGATGTGGCGACGATCGATGCCGGCGAAGCGGCCCTCGACGGACTCGAACAGGCGCATGCGAAGGCCGAGGCCGACTATGCGGAGGCGGCCGAGAAGCTGAGCGCTGGGCGCCGCCGGGCGGCCAAGCAGCTCGATGCGGCCGTGAAGGCTGAGCTGCCGCCGCTGAAACTGGAACGGGCGCGATTCATCACCGAGATCGTCTCCGATCCGGAGGCGCGCGATCCGGCCGGCATCGATCGCGTCGAGTTCTGGGCGCAGACCAATCCCGGGACGAAACCGGGCCCGATGATGAAGGTCGCCTCGGGCGGCGAGCTGTCACGCTTCATGCTGGCGCTGAAGGTGGTGCTCGCCGACAAGGGATCCGCTCCGACCCTCATCTTCGACGAGATCGATACGGGGGTCGGCGGAGCCGTGGCCGACGCGATCGGCGTGCGCCTCGCCCGCCTCGCATCCACAGTGCAGGTCGTGGCGGTGACCCACGCGCCCCAGGTCGCCGCGCGGGCCGGCACGCATTTCCTAATCGCGAAGACGCCCGTTAAAGGCGCCAGCCGCGTCGCGACCCGGGTTGCGACCCTGCCGGTCGCGGAGCGCCGCGAGGAGATCGCCAGGATGCTCGCGGGCGCGACGGTGACCGACGAGGCTCGGGCCGCCGCCGCCCGGCTGCTCCAGGGCGCAGATGCGTGAATTCACGTCAACCTTAACCATTGGTTGAACTTAACAGTTCATTAACCATTCTTGGCGAGAACGATCCTATCCTGGCGCCGTGGATAGGAGTGCGCGGTTGATGGGCGGGAGGAGTTCATGAAGCCGTCAATCATCGAGGCCGATGAGCGCCTGCA
The DNA here is from genome assembly GCF_030700285.1 of Methylobacterium sp. NEAU K. Classification (GTDB taxonomy): domain Bacteria; phylum Pseudomonadota; class Alphaproteobacteria; order Rhizobiales; family Beijerinckiaceae; genus Methylobacterium. The sequence goes on from NZ_JAUYZJ010000006.1 coordinate 91,080, forward strand.
TCCGGGGCGGTCCCTGAACCGGGCGATCGACACGCGCCATCTCGGGATGACGCTCCGCACCGTGTACGAGGGCAGCGTCGACACCCAGCCGATCACCGACATCCACGTGGAACTGCTCCTGCGCCTGCGCCAGAAGGAGCGGGAGCTGCGCCGAGCGGTGTAGAGCGGTGCTCGATCGCGTCGTCGTCGAGCGCATCGTCAAATCGTTTCCCTGACGCGCTCTCCTTCACCGAACCGGCAAGCGTCTCGGCAGCGCGCGCGATCATGAGCGCCGGTCTCCTACCAGCGCCGCGAGCCCGGCCTTCGGCGATATTCGGCGGCCCGAATCTGCGTCAGGACGCGGTCGAGGCTCACGAGCAGCTCGGCCTCTTCGCGGCGCGCCTGGGCGACAGCCTCTGGATCGGTGCCGAAGCGCTGGCGCGCCTGGGCCAGCGACAGGGCACGCTCCACGGCCTCACGGTCGGCGTGCAATGCAAGCCACGCCGCGTCGGGACCTGCCTCTGCGTCGGCCCCCTCGTCAGCCACGATTCGAACACCCTCTCGATGCCGCGCCCAGCGCCGCCGGCGACGGTCGCCACAGGTGATGAACGCGCGAGCGTCCCAAACCGTGCCGTCGATGCCGCGGCGCGTTGTCATGCCTATGTCATCTCTTTGTCGTAACGCCCGGCCCATCGGGCGGCCCGCGCTGGTTCTCATCGAATGATCGGCCGCAGGGCTCAGCCGCGGGCATGAGCATGCCGGCGGAGCAGCGCAGGCACTCGCCCGACGGCAACGGAGATTCCCTTGAAACCCTTCGCTTACGCGCTCGCCGTCGGCCTCGCGACGGCTCAGCTGGTGTCCGCGGCGCTCGCCGCCGACATCACGGGTGCCGGCGCCACCTTCCCCTTCCCGGTCTACTCGAAGTGGGCCGAGGCCTACCGCAAGGAGACCGGCTCCGGACTGAACTATCAGTCCATCGGGTCCGGCGGCGGGATCAAGCAGATCCAGGCCAAGACCGTCGATTTCGGCGCCACCGACGCGCCGCTGAAGGGCGAGCAGCTCGCCAAGGACGGGCTCGTCCAGTTTCCGACCGTGATGGGTGGCGTCGTGCCGGTGGTGAACATCGCCGGTCTCGAGCCCGGCAAGCTTAAGCTCACCGGTGACGTGCTCGCCGACATCTACGCCGGCAAGATCTCGAAGTGGTCCGATCCGCGGATCGCGAAGCTCAACGAGGGGGTGAAGCTCCCCGAAACGAACATCACCCCGGTCTACCGGTCCGACGCCTCGGGCACGACGAACATCTTCACCACCTACCTGTCCCAGGCCTCGGATGCCTGGAAGAAGGAATACGGTGCGGCCACGACGATCTCCTGGCCGGTCGGTCAGGGCGGCAAGGGCAACGAGGGCGTGACCGCGACGGTGAAGCAGGTGCCGAATTCCGTAGGCTACGTCGAATCGGCCTACGCCAAGCAGAACAAGCTCGCCTACGCGCTGCTGCAGAACAAGGCCGGCAAGTATCCGCAGCCGGACGACAAGGCGTTCCAGGCCGCCGCTGCAAGCGCCGACTGGAAGGCTGCCCCTGGCTTCGGCATCTCGCTGACCAACCAGCCGGGCGAGGATGCGTGGCCGATCACCGCGGCGACTTTCATCCTGGTCCACAAGGATCCGGCCGATCCGGCCAAGGCCGCGGATGTGCTCAAGTTCTTCGATTGGGCCTACAAGAGCGGCGACAAGCTCGCCTCCGACCTCGACTACGTGCCGCTGCCGGACAACGTCGTCGGCCTCATCCATGAGGAATGGAAGAACGTGAAGGGCAAGGACGGCAAGCCCGTCTTCAACATGTGAGTCCGAGGGGGAGGGGACCGGCGGTCCCCTCTCTCGCCTCGAAGACCGCATCGCGCTACCACGTCGCCCTCGGCAGAGAATTGCGGATGCCCACCTTGACAGAGACGATTGCTTTCGCGCGACCGCGTGCCGCTGCCGTGCGGAAGGGGCCGAGCCGGAGCCTGGACAGCCTGTTCCGCGGCTGTGCCTACGGCGCGGCGCTGCTCGTGCTCGTCGTGCTCGCCGGCATCCTCGGTTCGATCCTCTACGGCGGCTGGCCTGCCTTCCGCGAGTTCGGCTTCGCCTTCCTGACCTCAAGCGCCTGGAACGTCGGCACCGAGCAATATGGTGCCTTGGTGGCCGTTATCGGGACCGTGGCCTCGGCCACCCTGGCCCTCGTCATCGGCGTTCCGGTCTCGCTCGGGATCGCGATCTTCCTCACGCAGCTATGCCCCGGCTGGGCGCGCAAGCCGGTCGCGATGACGATCGAGCTGCTCGCCGCCGTGCCGAGCATCATCTACGGCATGTGGGGCCTGTTCGTGTTCGCGCCGCTCTTCGCGCGCTTCGTCCAGATCCCCGTCTCGAACCTCGTCGAGGGCATGCCGGTCATCGGGACGCTGTTCTACGCCCGGGTTCCCTCGGGCGTCGGCGTCCTCACCGCGGGCATCATCCTGGCGATCATGATCGTGCCGTTCATCGCCTCGATCGCCCGCGACATGCTGGACCAGATCCCCACAGTGCTGCGCGAGAGCGCCTACGGGATCGGCTGCACCACCTGGGAGGTCGTGCGCCACGTTCTGGTGCCGCAGGCCGCCGTCTCGATCATCGGTGCGATCATGCTGGGCCTCGGCCGGGCGCTCGGCGAGACCATGGCGGTGACCTTCGTGGTCGGCAACGCCAACCGCCTCTCGGCCTCGATCTTCGATCCGAGTTCCACGATCGCGTCGCGCATCGCCAACGAGTTCAACGAGGCGGACGGGCTCCAGCTCAACGCGCTGATGGCCCTCGGCTGCATCCTGTTCGTGATCACCTTCGTGGTGCTGATCGTCGCCCGGCTGCTGACGCGCCGGGTCAAGGCCGCCTGAGGAGAGCCCCCCGATGGACGCTGCGAACCCGATCGGCGCCGCCGAAGCGGCCCCGCGACGCGGCGGCCGCGTCCGCCCGGGGCGGCGGATCGCCGACCGCCTCCTGCGCACCGCCTGCCTCGCCGCCACGATTGTCGGCGCCGGCGTGCTCGGCTCGATCCTGCTGATGCTGATCGTCCAGGGCGTACGCGGCTTCACGCCGACCCTGTTCACGAATCCCACGCCGGGACCCGGATCCGAGGGTGGCGGCATCGCGAACGCGATCCTCGGCAGCCTCGTGCTGACCGGGATCGGCATCGTGGTCGCCACGCCGGTGGGCGTGATGGCCGGGACCTACCTCGCCGAGTACGGCCGCTACTCGAAGCTCGCGGGGCTGATCCGCTTCCTCAACGACATCCTGCTGTCGGCGCCCTCGATCCTGATCGGCCTGTTCGTCTACACCCTCATGGTGCGCCCGATGGGGACCTATTCGGGTTGGGCCGGCGGCGTGGCGCTCGCCATCATCGCGGTGCCGGTGATCGTGCGCACCACCGAGGACATGCTGCGCCTTGTTCCCGGGACCCTGCGCGAGGCGGGCGCGGCGCTCGGCGCCCCGCTCTCGAAGGTGATCATCAGCGTGACCTGGCGCGCGGCCTCGGCGGGCATCGTGACCGGTATCATCCTGGCGCTCGCACGCATCGCCGGCGAGACCGCCCCGCTCCTGTTCACGGCGCTCAACAACAATTCCTGGTTCTCGCCCGACCTCATCGGCGGCGTCGCGAACCTCCCGGTGATGATCTACCAGTTCGCCCTCTCGCCCTACCCGAACTGGCAGGGCCTCGCCTGGGCCGGCGCGCTGCTCATCACCGCGACGATCCTGGTTCTGTCGATCATCGCGCGCCTCGTGATCAAGCCGCAGATGTCGCGCTAAGACCCTCCTCGAGGAAACGACGATGAACGCCGCCTCCGCGATCCCCACCATGGATTTGAACCGCAACCATGCCGAAGAGGGCAGGGCAGTGCGCATCGCCGTGAAGGATCTGAACTTCTACTACGGCAGCTTCCACGGGCTGAAGAACGTCAACATCAACTTCCACGATCGGCAGGTCACGGCGCTGATCGGCCCGTCCGGTTGCGGCAAGTCGACCCTCCTGCGCTGCTTCAACCGGATCTACAGCCTGTATCCGGAACAGCGCGCGGAGGGGGAGATCCTCCTCGACGGCGAGAACATTCTCGATCCGTCCGTCGACCTGAACGAGTTACGCTCGCGCATCGGCATGGTCTTTCAGAAGCCGACGCCGTTTCCGATGTCGATCTACGACAACGTCGCCTTCGGGCTTCGCCTCTACGAGAAGCTGCCGAAAGCCGAACTGGATATGCGCGTGGAGGAATCCCTGCGCAAAGCCGCCCTCTGGGACGAAGTGAAGGACAAGTTGCGCCAGTCCGGCACCGGGCTCTCGGGCGGGCAGCAGCAGCGCCTGTGCATCGCCCGGACCGTGGCCCAGCGCCCTGAGGTGATCCTGTTCGACGAACCGACCTCGGCCCTGGACCCGATCTCCACCGGTCGCATCGAGGAGCTGATCGAGCAGCTGCGCGACGAGTTCACCATCGTGATCGTCACCCACAACATGCAGCAGGCAGCGCGCATCTCGCAATTCACCGGGTTCATGTACCTCGGCCAACTGGTCGAGTTCGGGCCGACGAATCGGATGTTCATGAATCCGACCGAACAGCGTACGCAGGACTACATCACCGGCCGGTTCGGCTAGACTGCGAGGACGATCGGAGACCGAGGAACACATTTCGGTCTTCTCGACCGCGGCGGCGGGGCGGCGGGTTTCCGCAGACCCCGCGGATCACGGTCCGCGAGACCCTATCGAAGGATCGACCATGCCCGGCCATATCGTCTCCTCCTACGATACCGACCTCGATAACTTACGCCGCTCGATCTCAGAGATGGGTGGCGTGGCCGAGAAGATGGCGGCTGAGGCGACCGATGCCCTGGTGCGTCGGGACGACGGCCTCGCCCAGGCGGTGATCCTCGCCGATAAGCGCCTCGATGCGCTTCAACGCGACATCGAGGAGCGCGCCGTCCTGCTCATCGCCCGGCGCCAGCCGCTGGCGATCGACCTGCGCGAGACGATCTCGGCGATCCGCGTCTCCGGTGACCTGGAGCGGATCGGGGACCTCGCCAAGAACGTCGCCAAGCGCGTCGTAGCGATCTCCGATCAGGCGCCCGCCCAGAAGATCGTGCTCGGCGTGCGCCACATGAGCGACCTCGCGGAGGCCCAGCTCAAGGACGTCCTCGACGCCTATGCCAGCCGCGACGTCGAGGCTGCCCATGACGTGTGGGAGCGGGACGGCGAGATCGACGCGCTGTACAACTCGCTCTTCCGCGAGCTCCTCACCTACATGATGGAGGATCCGCGCAACATCTCGTTCTGCACGCATCTCCTGTTCTGCGCCAAGAACGTCGAGCGGATCGGCGATCACACCACCAACATCGCCGAGACGATCCACTACCTCGCCACCGGCGAGACGCTCGCGGGCGACCGACCGAAGAACGATGCATCGAACTACGCGACGGTCGGCGTTACACCGGCCCCGTGAGTCGCGGGTCTCGAGAGCAGGAGGATCCGGTTTTCCGGGCCCTTCATGCGATCGTAAAGAGATCGGGTCGGTTGCTGTTTCCGTGTGCGGGCCGCGGACTCAAGGCGTCCGGCGCAGCGCGCCTCCCGCTCCATAAGGCGGCGCAAGGGATTTTGAGGGTGCGGGTTTTGGCATCGCGGCGCCTCCCGCGCCATAAGCTCGTCCGCCCTCTTCGTGGGAGGGGCGGTCGAGCCTGCCGGTCCAAGGGCGCCGCTTACCGAACGGGTCATCGAACGTGAGCATGCAGGTCCTGATCGTCGAGGATGAGGAGGCGCTGACCACGCTGCTGCGCTACAACCTGGAGGCCGAAGGCTTTCTGGTGGACTCGGCCGCGCGCGGCGACGACGCGGAACTGCTCCTGGCCGAGCGGACCCCCGATCTGGTCCTGCTCGACTGGATGCTGCCGGGCCTCTCCGGGATCGAGCTGTGCCGCCGCATCCGCGCCCGGCGCGAGACCGAGCGGCTGCCCGTGATCATGCTCACCGCCCGCGGCGAGGAGGGGGACCGGGTTCGCGGCCTAGGCACGGGAGCGGACGACTACATCGTCAAGCCGTTCTCGGTCCCGGAGCTGCTCGCGCGGGTGCGGGCGCTGCTGCGCCGCGCCAAACCCGCCCACGTTTCCGACCGGCTGGCGGCCGGCGATATCGAGCTCGATCGCACCGGACATCGCGTCCGCCGCGCCGGCGAGGAACTGCATCTCGGGCCGACCGAGTTCCGGCTACTCGAGTTTCTCATGCTCGCGCCGGGCCGGGTCTTCTCCCGCGAGCAGCTCCTCGACGGTGTCTGGGGCCACGACGTCTACATCGACGAACGCACCGTGGACGTTCATGTCGGGCGCCTGCGCAAGGCCCTGAACGGTCCGCGGCAACCTGACCCGATCCGCACGGTGCGCGGCTCCGGCTACGCCTTCGAAGAAACGTTTTCGCTCGACGCGTAACCCGATTCAGGGCTCGATCAGCGCGAGAGCGCCGCGCTCTTGCCCGCGGAGGCCGGGAGCACCTCCAGGGCCGCCAGGACCGTCCCCTCGGTGAGGATCTGCGGAAGCACCTGGGGGACCCCGGTTCCGGCAAAGAGCAGGTACAGCGGCACGCCGCTTCGCCCGTGCTTCTCCAGCAGGCGCGTGATCTCCGGGTTCTGGTTGGTCCAATCGCCCTTCAGGTAGGTCACGCCGCGGTTCGCCATCGCGGCCCGCACCGCTTTCGTCGAGAGCGAGGTCGTTTCGTTGACCGCGCAGGTGATGCACCAGGCCGCCGTGAGGTTCACGAAGACCGGCCGGCGCTCATTCACCAGGGCGTCGAGGCGTGCCTGCGTGAATGGCTCGACGCCGTCGGCGGCCGCCTGCGCGGCGGGTCTGGCCCGGTTGTGATCGAGGGTCAGCGCGACCGCGGCGACCGCGACGAGCGTCAGCACCGCGAGACCTTGCGCGACCCGCCCGGCCCTCGGCCCGGCCCCGCGCCCGTGCTCCCAGGCCCATGCAGAGAAACCCACCAGCACGAGGCCGATCAGCGCCGCCAAGAGCCCGCCCGCATCGACCTGCTGCGCCAGAACCCAGACCAGCCACGCCACCGTGGCGTAGACCGGGAACGCCAAGACCTGCTTCAAGGTGTCCATCCAGGCGCCCGGCCGGGGCAGCGCCCGCAGGGCCGGAGGCCAGAGGGTCAGAGCCAGGAAGGGGAGGGCGAGTCCGAGCCCGAGGCTGGCGAATACGGCCAGCGCCACGCCGGCGCTCTGTGTCAGCGCGAAGCCAACCGCCGCCCCCATGAACGGAGCCGTGCAGGGGGTCGCCACCAGAGTGGCGAGCACACCCGTGAAGAACGAGCCGTTCAAGCCTGATCGCCGCGCGAGTCCGTCGCCGAAACCGGTGATCCGCCCGCCGAGATGGAACGTGCCGGACAGGCTCAGGCCCATCGCGAGCAGCAGATAGGCGAGCGCGGCCACCACGGGCGGCGACTGCAACTGGAAGCCCCAGCCGATCGCCGCTCCACCGCCTTTGAGGGCGATCAGCAGGGCGGCGAGGCCGAGGAAGCTCGCAAGCACGCCGGCCGTGTAGGCGAGACCGTGCAGGCGGACACGGGCGGCGCTCTCGCCCGCGTGCCGCACCAGACCGAGCACCTTGATCGACAGGACCGGGAAGACACAGGGCATCAGGTTGAGGATCAGGCCGCCGAGGAAGGCCAGACCCGCCGCTGTCGCCAGCGTCAGCGCATCGAAGGCCGTCGCGACCGGCGGGGCCGCGGCGGCCTCGCCCGAGGCCGTCGGCGCCGGCAGCACCGGCTCGTCGCCATACGCGAAGGCAAGGCGGCTGGTGCCGGAATCGGTCGCCTCCTCGACGATCAGCACGCCCGGCAGGGCAGTCGGCGCCGCCTCGGCCGGATTGCTCCGCGCCAGGGTGAGGTGCAGGCCGGATTCGTCGACCGTCATCACCTGCGTGGCGGCGTTGTCGATCGCGGTCTCGGAGTAGGGGAAGAACGCGGCGCCCCTGACGGTCTCGGGCTTGAGGCCCGGCGCGGAGATATCGAGCCGCAGGGTGTCGCCGAGGCTCGACAGGCGCAGGGGCCAGATCGCCGGGACGGGGAGGACCGCCCGGGCACGGTCGAACAGCGCGGCATTGGCCGGGTCGGGCCGGGGCTCGCCCACCGGCAGGGTCAGGGCGAGATCGGCCGAGCCGGGCACGCACTCGGTTTCGCAGACGAGATAGGTCAGCTTCGCCCGGATCCGAACCGGGTCGGCCGGGTCGAGGCTCGGCGGGGGCGTAACGGGCACGAGCAGCGTGACCTCACCCTCGTAGCCGTAGTTCATCAGCGTCGCGATCGGGATGCGCTTGGGCGCCGGCCACCGGATCGCACCCGCGTTGAAGCCTGCCGGCAGCGTCCAGGTCACCTCCGGCGGGAGGCCGGAATCACCCGGATTGCGCCAGTAGACGTGCCAGCCGGGCTTCACCTGCATCCGTACAGCCAGGGTGAAGGGCTGCGCGCCCGCCACCGCGGCGGGCTCGGCTAAGAGGCTCGACCGCACGAGGTCGGGCGGGGTTCGAAACCCCTGCTGAAGCCCTTGCGCCGACGCAGCCGACAGGCTCGCGGCGAGCGCCATGACCAGGAAGGCGAGGCGGCGGATCATGCTGTCCCTTCGCGCGCAGGGCGGTCGCGGTTACATCGCGGTGTCTTCGGGCCCGGCGCGGGCTTTTCCGTGACGTGCGATCGTAGCACGGTCGACGCCTCGGATCGCGGTCGGGCGATCAGGCCGGTAGCGGCGCCGTGGCGCATTCCAGCCAGAGGCGTGCCCCGGAATCCAGGGCGGGCGCCAGGGTCTCGCGCACCCGCGCATGATAGGCGTCGATCCAATCCCGCTCCCCCGGGTCGAGCAAGTCGGGATCGATCAGCCTGCGATCGTAGGGGGCGAGCGTCAGGGTCTCGAAGCCGAACATCGGTCGCTCGCCGCCCGGAATCTCGCGCGGTTCGACCAGGACCAGATTCTCGATCCGGATGCCGTAGGCGCCGGGCGCATAGTAGCCCGGCTCGTTCGACAGGATCATGCCGGGCTCCAGAGGCACGGTGCCGGTCTTGGCGATCCGTTGCGGCCCCTCATGCACCGACAGGAAGGCGCCGACGCCGTGGCCTGTGCCATGATCGAAGTCGAGCCCCGCCTGCCAGAGCGGCGCCCGGGCGAAGGAATCGATCTGAGCGCCGGTGGTGCCTTTCGGGAAGACCGCCCGGGCAATGGCGACATGCCCCTTGAGAACCCGGGTGAAGCGGTCGCGCATCGCCGCGCTCGGTTCGCCGATCGCGACCGTGCGAGTGATGTCGGTGGTACCGTCCGGGTATTGTGCGCCGGAATCGATCAGGAACAGCTCGCCGGGACGCACCGTCCGGTCGCTCGCACGGGTGACGCGGTAGTGGACGATCGCTCCGTTCGGGCCTGATCCCGAGATGGTCGGGAACGACACGTCGCGCAGATCCCCGCCGGCGGCGCGGAAATCCTCCAGGGCCTCGACGGCGGCGATCTCGGTCAGCCTATCGGCGGCGGCCGCGCCGTCGAGCCACGCGAGGAAGCGCACGACGCTCCCGCCGTCGCGGATATGGGCGGCACGCGCGCCGGCGATCTCGGCGGCGTTCTTGACCGCTTTCATCCCGGTGATCGGGTCCTTGCCGATATCGGCGGTCCCGCCAGCGGCCTCGATCTTCTCCTTGAGGGCGACGGCGCCCGTGGCCGCGTCCAGCCGGACGCGCACGCCGCTTAGGGAGCCGAGCCCGTCGTCGAGGTCGGCACGCGACAGGATCTCGGCGACCGGAGCCAGGGCCGACCGCAGCGCCGGATCGACGTTGGGAGAGACCAGGAACAGCCGCGCACGCCCCTCCCGCGGCAGGATCGCATAGCCGAGCGCCAGGGGTGTATGGCCGGTATCGGCCCCGCGCAGGTTGAAGACCCACGCCAGGTTGTGCGGATCCGAGATCACCAGAGCGTCGCAGCCGCCATCGGCCAAAGCCACCCGAACCCGGGCGATCTTGTCGGCGACCGGCTCGCCCGCCAGCGCCACGGGATGGACCACGACCGGGCCGGCGGGCGGCTTCGGGCGCCCGGCCCAGACAGCGTCGACGAGGTTCGGGACGGCCCGCACCGAGCCGCCGGCCTTGGCTGCAGCGCGCTCCAGGCGCACGAGACCGTCCGGCGTGTGCAGCCAGGGGTCGTAGCCGAGCACTTGGTCGCGCTTGAGATTGGTGCCGATCCAGGCCTCGGGCGTGGATTCGGCCAGCGGCACCACCGTGACGACTCCGGTGTCGACCTGCTCGGGTGCCTGCAGCGTGTAGCGCCCGTCGACGACCAGCGCCGCCGAATCGGCGAGGATCACCGCGGTCCCGGCCGAGCCAGTGAAGCCGGTGAGCCAGGCAAGCCGCTCCGCGTCAGCGGGCACGTACTCCGACTGGTGCTCGTCGGCCCGGGGAACGACAAACCCGTCGATGGCAGTCTCGCGCAATCCCGCACGCAACGCCTCGATCCGCTCGGCCCCCTTGCGGTGACTCGGATCGTCGAAGGTCTGAAACCGGTGGCGGGGCCGGGACGGACGTGGCTCTGTCATGGAGAGAGCCTATCGCCGGGCGGTCCAACGTCGCAACTGCCCGGGATGGTATGGACGAGCGCCGACCTTGAGCTACAAGATCGCGGGCAATCTTATCACGTCACTTCCTTGTCCTATATCTCAGGTTATGCCGCGCCGCGTCTTCTTCAGGATCAGCGACAGATCCGATGGCCTCTTCGACGCCATCACAACGATCGAGCCGGACACGGTGATCCGGCGCGACGGCTTCGCTTCGCTTGCCGAGGCCGAGGAATGGGTGGAGGGTCTCCGGATCCTCATGGCGGCTCTGGGCGCCCCGGTCGCGCAGGCGGACGGAGCGGGGACGGCCGACACGACACGGCGGAGCGAGGATGTTCCGGGGGAATCGTCTGAGCCCGGGCGGCTGCGCACGGCCCGTTGAGAAAGCGTCAGCCCGTCACTGCGCATGTCCGTGTGATCGCGGCGGATCGCGTGGACCCGGTGCCGGAAGGCTTCAGGCCACAAAAGCGGGAGACACCGTAGGGCTCGCCCGAGAAGGCCTCCTCGGGTCGGTGCCCCCCCTCAGGTGTCGTGCCCGGGTTGGCCCGGTCGGTGGGTCGCAGGGAGGCCGTCATAGCCTTCGAGCCACGCAACGCGGGCGGCCGAATTCACCGGGTACGGGCAGGCATCCTTTGGCCGGCCTAGAGCGCGCGCGCGAGCCCCCTCGGCAATCGGATCCGGCGGCGGATCGTGAAGCGGAACCTGGCTCATGCCCGGAAAATGCGCGGGCCGGACTCCGGTTCAGTGCCGCGGCCGCTGCGCCGCGCCGCCTCGCTTCAGGACGAGTGCGACCCACCCTTCGATCAAACCGTGGCGCACGAGGTGGAAGCCCCGGTGGCGGTAGGCCGAGAGCACACCCGGCACGTCGCGCTCGATCAGGCCCGAGAGGACCAGCACGCCCCCCGGCGCGACAACCCCGGTCAGGGTCGGTGCGAGCCGGCGCAGGGGCCGGGCCAGGATGTTGGCGAAGACGAGGTCGAAGTGCCGCGGCCGGTCCGCGAGCCGGTGGCGCACCCCCGGCCCCTCGTAGAGCTTGAGATAGGGCCCCAGGCCATTGAGCCGCGCGTTCTCGCGGGCAGTGCGCACCGCCTCGCCGTCGAGGTCGCCGGCCACCACCGGACGCCGCAACGCCTTGGCCGCCGCAAATGCGAGGATTCCGGTCCCAGTGCCGACATCGAGGACATGTACCGGGCGCCGCCGCTTCAATTCGGACACCAGCGCCCGCAGACAACCGAGGGTGGTGCCATGATGCCCGGTGCCGAAGGCCAGCGCCGCCTCGATCTCGATGGGGAGATCGTTGGCACGCACCGCGCCCCGGTCGTGGGAGCCGTGCACAAGGAAGCGGCCGGCGCGAACCGGCTTCAAGCCTTCCAGAGAGGCGCGGACCCAGTCCTGCTGCTCGATGGTGCGGAACTCCGCGACGTCGGCCTCGTCACCGATCACCGGGCGGATGAGCGCCCGGATGTAGTCCTCGTCCGGCGCGTCGGCGAAGTAGGCTTCCAGCCGCCACGTGCGGCCGTCCAGGTCCTCGAACGCCGCCACCGCGGTCTCGGTGGGGTCGAACATCTCGCCCAGTAGGTCGGTCATCGCCCGGGCCGACCGTTCGTCGGTCGAGAGGCGTAGGACGTGAGTCGGGCGGTGGGGCGGCAGACCTTCTAGCATGATGCCGGGCTGTAGCGCCCGGGCGCGCCGCATCACAGGGGCCAGCGTGAAAAAAACCGCGACCCGTGCGGCGAATCGGGCCGCACGGGTCGCGCTCGTCGCGGACAACGCATGCCGCCCTCGGCCAGGAGAGCCGGTTTGTTGCTGACCAGACACATCTCACAATCCGCGTGATCAAAACTGGCTAATTCAGTTTCCGCACGCCTAATCTGCGATTACAACAGTTTCGGCCTCCTCAAGGCCAGACCCTCAACTCAGGCGCGCCGCTCTTCGTGATCCGGCGCGCCCGTTTTGACAGATGACAGCGCCGTCATGAACTCGCCACTCCTCGTCAGCGTCGCCGTCGCGCTCGTAACAACGGGCATGGCGTCGGTCTGGGCAGCCCTGGTCGCAACCGGCATGAGGCCTGTTGCGGATACCGAGCCGGCCGAGCGGCGCGACATCCGGACTTGGTGACGCGAGCCATCCGGATCGCCTGATGCCGGAGCATTTCCGATTCGCGACGAGAGCCGCACAGGATTGCGGCAGAGTGTCTGCGCGTTAACCACCGAATCCACGGATTGCCCACGGAACCGGCTGCGGAGGTCGGCGTTTTTGCGGGCTTTCATCGAGAGGCCTGATTGAGCAAGGTGCGTGCAGCGTGACCAAGTCCAGGCGTTCCGCCCCGCGTGGGCCCATCGTCGTCAGCGACGTTCCCGACGTTTCTCGGCCCCGCGAACGGACGTTCGGTGGTCCGGCGCCCGACGGCCCGCTCCCTGGCCACCTTCTCGTCTTGTTGAGCCGGCTTCACCGTGCGGAAGCCGCGCCGAAGGAGCCACGTGAGACGACGCAGCCGTGAGCGTGACGGGCGCCCCGTGACGCGCGGACCTTGGCCTGCCTGATCGCCGGTCCTATGATCTGCGTCGTACCCGGCCGGATATAACGGGTCGCGACAGGGAATACCCGAACCGATGCGACTCACCCGACGGATCTGGACCGTGCTCGCGCTCGCGGCATCGGTTTGCGTGCCCGCGGCCCGACCGGCCCGGGCGGCCGACTCGGTCCTCGTGTTCGCTGCGGCGAGCCTGAGGAATGCCCTCGACGACGCTTCCGCGGCCTGGAAGAAGGAGACGGGCAAGACCGCACGGATCTCCTACGCGGGCTCGAACGCCTTGGCCAAGCAGATCGAGGCCGGGGCACCGGCCGACCTGTTCATCGCGGCGGATGAGGCCTGGATGGACTATGCCGACCGGGCCGGAACCCTGAAGCCGGGCACGCGCGTCGATCTGCTACGCAACACGCTGGTGCTGATCGCGCCGGGGCCTACGAACCCCGCATCCGAGCCGCAGGTTGCCCTGGCGCCCGACCTCGGCACGACGCTCACCCATATGCTCGGGGACGGCAAGCTAGCGATGGCCACGATCGATGCCGTCCCGGCGGGGAAATACGGTAAAGCCGCCCTGGAGAAGCTCGGCGCTTGGAAAGCCGTCGAGGGACAGGTGGCCCAGGCGGAGAACGTGCGCGCCGTCCTGCTGCTGGTCGCCCGCGGCGAAGCGTCCCTCGGCATCGTCTATGCCACCGACGCCGCCGCCGATCCGCGCGTGCACGTGCTCGCGACCTTCCCGTCCGACAGCCACCCGCCGATCATCTACCCGGCGGCCTTGCTGAAGGATTCGCGCAATCCGGATGCCGCGTCCCTGCTGGCGTACCTGAGCGGCCCGGGGGCTCGGGGCTTCTTCGAGCGCCAGGGTTTCCGGGTGATCGAGAAGCCCGGCGCCAGCCAGTAGCCTGCGCCATTGCCCGGCCTGACGCCAGACGACTGGAATGCCGTCGCCCTGAGCCTCCGGGTGGCGAGCGTGGCGACGCTGGCGAGCCTTGTGCCCGGGCTGGCCGTCGCGTGGCTGCTCGCGCGGCGCCGATTCCCCGGCCGCGCGCTGCTCGACGGGCTGGTCCATCTGCCGCTGATCCTGCCCCCCGTGGTGACCGGCTACCTGCTGCTGCTTGCGCTCGGCCGGCGCGGCTTCCTGGGCGCTCCGCTCGCCGAGATAGGCATCGTCTTCGCCTTCCGCTGGACCGGGGCGGCGCTCGCCTGCGCGGTGATGGGGTTCCCCCTCATGGTGCGGGCAATGCGATTGTCGATCGCGGCGGTCGACCCGCGGCTGGAGCAGGCCGCCGGCACCCTCGGTGCGAATCCGCTTGCCGTATTCCTCACCGTTACGCTCCCCTTGAGCCTGCCCGGATGCATCGCGGGCGCCGTGCTGGCCTTCGCCAAGGCGATGGGCGAGTTCGGCGCGACGATCACCTTCGTGTCGAACATCCCGGGCGAGACCCAGACCTTGCCGTCGGCGATCTACACGCTGACCCAGGTGCCCGGTGGGGAAGGACCGGCCATGCGCCTGACCCTGATCTCCATCGCCGTGTCGGTGACGGCTCTGCTGGTCTCGGAATTCCTGGCCTCCCGGGCCGCGCGACGGCTGGGGGCAGGCTGAATGGCGGCACGCCGGAGGCTCGGTGCGCGCGCGCCGCATTCAGGCATAGGCGTAGGGTCCGCCCCGCTCCAGCGCCCTTCGATAGGCGGGGCGCGCGTGGATGCGCGCGAGCCACGCGGTGGCGTGCGGCCCGGCGCCCGTGCCGCGCGCCGCGAAGGCTTCCAGCGGGAAACTCATGATGATGTCGGCGGCCGTGAAGTCCGCGCCGCAGACATAGGGCCGGTCTGCGAGTTCCCCCTCCCAGAACTTCGCAGGCCGCCGCAGGTCCGGATCGACGAAACGCTCCAGCACGGTGTCGGCGACCCGGCGGACCAGGGGATGCAGGAGCCACGGGCTCCCCGGCGCGAGGCGGGAGAAGATCAGCTTGAGCAGCAGCGGCGTCATGGCCGAGCCCTCCGCGCAGTGCAGCCAGTAGGTGTAACGCGCGCGCTCGACCGTCCCTGGGGCGGGAACCAGGGTGCTGCCCGCGCGCTCGGTGAGATAGGTGACGATCGCGCCGGTCTCGGCGACCACGGTCCCGGCCTCCGTGATCACGGGCGACTTGCCCAGCGGGTAGATGGCGACGAGCTCCGGGGGCGCCCGCATGGTCCGCTTGTCGCGCTCGTAGCGCTTCACCGTGAAGGGCGATCCGAGTTCTTCGAGGAGCCAGAGCACGCGTTGCGAGCGGCTGTTCCCGAGGTGATGGACCGTGATCATCGCGAGCATTCCCGGGCGGGCGGCACACGGAGCCGCGGCCCGTCTTACCGGAGGCGCGCGGCGTGAGCATTCAGGTCGACGTGCACCTTCGCCGCGGCGCCTTTGCCCTGGAGGCTGCATTTCAGGCCGGACCGGGGCTCACCGCCCTGTTCGGCCGCTCGGGCTCGGGAAAGACGACGCTGATCGACCTGATCGCGGGCCTCGCCCGCCCGGACCGGGGCCGGATCGTCGCCGACGGCGCCACACTCGTCGACACGGCGGCCGGCGTTTTCCTGCCGCCCCACCGGCGCCGGGTCGGGGTGGTGTTCCAGGATGCCCGGCTGTTCCCGCATCTCAGCGTTCGGTCCAATCTCGGCTTCGGCCGCGTCTTCGCGCGGCAGCCCCGGGACCCGGCGGCGTTCCCCGCGGTGATCGAGATGCTCGGCATCGGCCACCTCCTCGACCGGCGGCCCGAGGGCCTGTCCGGCGGCGAGCGCCAGCGGGTGGCGATCGGGCGCGCCCTGCTCGCCAGGCCGCGCCTGCTTCTGATGGACGAGCCGCTGGCGGCCCTGGACGAGGCCCGCAAGGCCGAGATCCTCCCCTACATCGAGCGCCTGCGCGACGAGGCCGGCGTGCCGATCGTCTATGTCAGCCACGCGGTCTCGGAGGTCGCGCGGCTTGCCACCACCGTCACCGTGCTGGAGGCCGGGCGCGTGGCCGCCTCCGGCCCCGCGGAGGCGATCCTGCGCCGGGCGGACCTCGTGCCGATCCACGAGGCCGAAGCCGGCGCTCTCCTCGACATGGTGGTGGAGGGGTCGGACCCGGAAACCGGGCTCACGCGCCTCGCGGGCCTTGCCGGGCGGCTCCTGGTGCCGGGCCTGACACGCACACCCGGGACGCGGCTGCGCGTGCGGGTCCTCCCCGCCCGCGACGTGCTGGTGGCGACGGAGCGCCCCAGAGGGCTCAGCGCGCGCAATGTGCTGTCGGGCGAGGTCGCCGCGCTGACGGTCTCTGGGTCGGAGGTATCGGTTGAGATCAACTGCAACGGTGCGATCCTCGCCGCCCGCATCACGGCGGCGGCGGTCCGCGAACTCGGTCTGGCGCCGGGATCCCCCGTCCACGCGGTGATCAAGAGCGCGGCCTTCGACCCCGCGGGCATCGGCCTGTTACGGCGACCGGTCGAGATCTGACGCCGCCGACAGGCGCGCGAAGGCGTGCCGGGCCGCCGGACTCAGCCGATCTGCGTGACCAGCGTGAAGGCGCCGAAGATCAGCACGGCGCTAACCGCAGCAGCGAGCAGGATGAGAGCGGCACGCGATTCCCGCAGTTCCGGCGACATGGGGCTCCCCGATCACGGCGCTCGCTCCGAACACCGGCATTGCACAAGGCGTCGAGGACGAGAGTTGCACCGATCCGGCCGTCTGTCGACGGTGCCCAAGCCGAGGAGGATACAATGCAAGGCCGCCCCCGATCGGTCCAAGCCAGCGCACCGACGAGCGGCGATTTGACAGGATAGGGCGGAAAGCCCATGTCTTTGTACCGATCGGTACAAACCCACCCTGGAACGCGCCCATGTCCGACCGCCCGCCGCTTCCTCCCTTCACCGGGGAGACCGCCGCCCAGAAGGCTCGCATGGCCGAGGATGCCTGGAACGGGCGCGATCCGGAGCGTGTGTCGCTGGCCTACACGCCCGACAGCGTCTGGCGGAACCGCAGCGAATTCCTCGTAGGACGCGAGGCCATCGTGGCCTTCCTCCAGCGCAAGTGGGCGCACGAGCTCGACTATCGGCTGATCAAGGAGGTCTGGACCTACGGGGGCGATCGCATCGCGGTGCGCTTCGCCTACGAATGGCACGATGCGGCGGGGCAGTGGTTTCGCTCCTTCGGCAACGAGAACTGGGCGTTCGACGCCCAGGGGCTGATGCGGCGCCGGATCGCCAGCATCAACGACCTCGCGATCGCCGCGGCTGACCGAAAATTCCATTGGCCGCTGGGACGGCGCCCGGACGATCATCCCGGCCTGAGCGACCTCGATCTCTAGCCGCGTTGCCGAGTGCGATGGATCGGGCGGCGGTGCTGCCGGCGCTGGCGGAGGTCTTCCGCGAGCACGGCTATGAGGGTGCCAGCCTGTCGTTGATCAGCAAGGCGACGGGCCTGGGCAAGGGCAGCCTGTATCACGTCTTTCCAGGCGGGAAGGCCGAAATGGCTGCCTGTGTGCTCGATGAGATCGACAGCTGGTTTGAGACGAACGTGTACGCGCCGCTTCGGGAGGGGGAGCCGCCCGGACGGGCCGTCTCGGACATGTTCGAGGCCGTCGCGGGCTATTTCCGGTCCGGACGTCGGGTATGCCTGGTCGGGGTCCTCGCGCTCGGGACCGGGCGCGATCACTTCGCCGAGGCAGTGCGGAGCTACTTCGCGCGCTGGGTCGCAGCCCTCGCCGAGGCCCTGCGGCGATCGGGACACGGCGACATGGCGAGCGCAGCGCTGGCGGAGGAGACGGTCGCCCAGATCCAGGGGGCGATCGTCCTGGCGCGGGCTCTCGACGAGCCCGAGGTCTTCGCCCGTGCCCTAGCCACGCTGCGGGCGCGGATCGCGGCCGCAACGGGCTGAGGCACCCCCTTCAGGCGGCGGTGCGACGCTCGACCATGCGCGCCAGGAAGGCGCTCCCGATCGGGATGATCGAGTCGTCGAAGTTGTAGCCGGCATTGTGCAGGCCCGGGCCGGGGCCGGCACCGAGCCAGACATAGGCACCCGGCACCGCCAGGGCCATGTCGGCAAAATCCTCGCTGCCCATCTTCGGAACGGCGTTCGGCTCGACATTCTCGGCGCCGAGCAGCTCGGTCGCCACCTCGGTGGCGGCTGCAGCCTGCTCGGGGGCGTTCTCCAAGACGGAGAAGACGTCCTGCAGGTCGACCGTGACCTCGGCGCCGTAGGCGGTGGCGAACCCGGCCGCGAGCTCGCGCATGCGGGTGCCGGCGAGAGCGCGGATGTCCTTGTCGAAGGTGCGGATCGTCCCGGCCAAGTGCGCCGTCTCGGGGATGACGTTGTAGGCGGATCCGGCCTCGATCCGGGTGATCGACAGCACGATCGACTTCAGCGGGTCGGCGTTGCGCGAGACGATCGACTGGAGCGCCTGGGCGAGGCCGGTAGCGATCACGATCGGGTCTGTGCCCCGGTGAGGCTGGGCTGCGTGGATGCCCTTGCCGCGGATATGGATGTCGAAGAAGTCGGCCGCCGCCATGATCGGGCCGGGACGCAGCTTGATCCGCCCGTGGCCGCCGCCCGGCTGGTTATGCAAGCCGTAGATCTCGTCGCAGGGGAATTTTTCGAACAGCCCGTCCTTCAGCATTGCCCGCGCTCCGCCGCGACCCTCCTCGGCCGGCTGGAATACGAACACCGCAGTGCCGTCGAAGTCGCGGGTCTCCGCGAGGTAGCGCGCGGCGCCGATCAGCATCGTGGTGTGCCCATCGTGGCCGCAGGCGTGCATCTTGCCGGCATGAGTCGAGCGGTAGGGGAGGTTGGTCTCCTCCTCGATCGGCAGGGCGTCCATGTCGGCGCGCAGGCCGATGCGCCGGCCGTTGTCGGTCCGGCCCTTCAGGATACCGACGACACCGGTGCCGCCGATGCCGCGATGCACCTCACAGCCGAACTTTTCCAGCAGGTCGGCGACGATCCCCGCGGTCCGCACCTCCTCGAAGCCGAGTTCCGGATGGGCGTGCAGATCGCGGCGCAACGCCGTCAGTTCGTCGGCATAGGTGTTGATGTGGTCGATCGGACTCATGTCTTCTGGCTCTCGGAGGATTGTCGCTTGGCATGCGCCGCCCCGTCACAGGCGCCGCTCTCGTCCGTACGCCGAAACGGCGTCAGCGTGTCGAGGACGTCCACCGCCTCGGCGACGTGGGCGCGCTCCCGCTGCAAGTAGTCGGCCACCGCGCGGCGGAGGGCCGGGTCGGCGATGTCGTGGGCCGAGTGCATCAGCACCGGCCTGTAGCCGCGGGCGAGTTTGTGCTCCCCCTGCGCCCCGGCCTCGACGCGCTTCAGACCCCGCGCGATCGCGAAGTCGATCGCCTGATAGTAGCAGACCTCGAAGTGCAGGAACGGATGGTCCTCGATGCAGCCCCAGTTGCGTCCGTAGAGCGCCGCGTCGCCGATCAGGTTGATCGCTCCGGCGATGTAGTCGCCCGCCCGCCGCGCCATGATGAGCAGCACGCGGTCTGCCATACGCTCGGTCAACAGCGAGAAGAACCGGCGGTTGAGGTAGGGGCGCCCCCATTTGCGGGCCCCCGTGTCCGTATAGAAGGCGTAGAACGCGTCCCAATGGGCCTCTGTGATGTCCGAGCCGGTCAGGTGCTCGACGGTGATTCCGGGCGCGAGCGCATCGCGCCGCTCCTTGCGGATGTTTTTTCGTTTCCGTGACGCTAGGGCGCCCAGGAAATCATCGAAGCTCCCGTAACCGTCGTTCTCCCAGTGGAACTGCTGGTCGGTGCGCTGCAGGAAGCCTGCCGCGCCGGCCCGATCCCACTCGGCCTCGCGCATGAAGGTGACGTGAATCGAGGAGGCCTTGGTCTCGGCCCGGAGCGCCTGCAGGCCGGCGACGAGGCCGGCGGTGGCCTCGTCCGGGTCGGCCCCTGGCGCGATCAGGAAGCGCGGGCCTGTGACGGGGGTGAACGGCACGCTCACCTGAAGCTTCGGATAGTAGGACCCGCCGACCCGCTCGTAGGCGTCGGCCCAGCCGTGATCGAACACGTACTCGCCCTGACTGTGGGATTTCAGATAGCAGGGCGCGACGCCGAGCAGCGTGCCCTCGCGCTCCACCGCCACGTGGAGGGGCAGCCAGCCGGTCTTGCGCGAGACGCAGCCCGACTCCTCCAGCGCCGACAGGAAGGCGTGTGAGACGAAGGGGTTGTGGGTCTCGTCGCCGGCCGCCAGGGTCTCGGGCGAGAACGCGCACGCATCCCAGGCTGCTGCGCCAATCTCCTTCAATCCGGGAAGCGCCCGCACGGTCAGTGCGGCGGCCTCCGGCGGCGGCCCGGGTGCTTGCTTCATGGGTACCAATCTAGCCGGGGCGGGTAGAGGGGCAAGCGGGCGGATGCGCGCGGCTGCCGTGTCGGAGGGCTCGCGGAAGTGCATCATCCGGTCTGCGGGGTGCGTTGGGCAGGAAGGATAGAGGCGTCCTTGGTCACGGAGCAGATCTCGGGATCCATAGGTCCGCTGACCGGCGGCCACACGATTCTGCCGAAGACATCCTGTGCAAGACGGGCAATCTCGACACACTGGACACGAACGCCTCCGGCACACTGTTCGGCTCGACGGCGCACGGCTCATATGGGCCGCGGGTGAGCTGATCTGCGGATCGCACCGGACGGACGCGCCCTGCCTGATCGTCTCGATCGAAGCCGATCCGAAAGTGCGGGAGGATTTCGTCCAGAGCCGTGCATCGCGCGCCGCGACGCCGTACGCCCCCTCGTGGGACCGCCGCGAAGTCGCTCGCGCTGGACGAACTGCGGGCGCTTCCTTGAGGCCGACCCGACCGACGCAGGTCAGGTGATCCTCCCCGCACTCGACGTATCCCTTCGGGACCTCGATCCGCTCATCCGTGAGTCTCTTGAGGCATCCGACATACGCGATCCGGTAGGCGGATTCCCGTGCGGGCCCTTCGATCCGAGCGCGCAGGTCCAGCCCCCGAACGGCGGCCCTGTCGTGCGCTCGGCGCGCAAAGTGTCCTTAGCCTTCGGACAGTTCGGCTTCATCAGCCGGGAAAGACGGCATTCGACCGCACCTCGGTCGCTCGATACCCTGCTCCCGGACAGGCGTCGAGGCATCCCCTCGGGCTTCGCCTCTGAACGGGTCCCGATGCCGGGACCTTAGATTCTGGGGCCCCCTTCAAAAGGCAAAACGGGTGCAGATTCGCGGGCATTGCGGGATTGCCTCAACGCGCGGAGATCAACCGGCTGCGGCGGAAGGAATGCCGCAGCCATCAGCCTCATTCAGCTCCAGACGGTCCAGCTCTCCAAAAGCATCGGAATACCGCCCATCACCGCCACAGAGGACTAGGACCAGCGCCCGTCAGCTGGCCAGCCGCGCATTCTGACGCTTGGCCACTTCGAACGCCTGTAGATCGAGCGCGAGATCGACGATCTGCTTGCTTTTCAGACGGGATGGCTCGAGCGGTCCACCGAAGCCATGCTGCAGATAGATCTCCTGCACTTCTGGCGTGCGCATCGCGCCGCCCATGGTCCAGTTCGGGAACAGCCGCGCCTCGACATCGCTGACGTTGATGATAGCTGCGGCCGTGTGGCGTGGATCACGCGCGATACGGTTATAGGTCCCGGTCACCATAGCGCGTTCGCCTTCGAGGATCTGGACGAACCAGGTCTTGTCGAAGATCAGGAAACCGGTGATCCCGTCACGGCTGTTATTACGCTGAGAGGCGGAGAGGATCTCGCGCATATTCGTTAGCATGGCCCGGCCGTCACCGGGGACCGTATTGCGGCTGTAATAGACAAGCTGGTGGATCATCAAATCGCGCCGTACCTTGAGCGGGAAGGGTTGGAACGACGACTGCCAGTCACGCTGCTGCGAAGAGCGGTACCACCAAGCGTCGAAGCGCACTGTGCACCGCGAACCGATAAGGCTTCTTGAATTTATTCGCACAGTGCGGCTGGTATCGACCGCGACGAGAAGGAATCAGTTAAGATTTGATGATTCAGGGCGGGTTGGAAAAAAGGATTTCCCTGCCCGGCGTGGAACTCGTCGGGCTGTTTGCAGAGCCGCCCTCGGTCCAACAGCGCCGGGCGCACGGCATCCCAAAAGCGCTCACGGGATGAAGCCCTCGAACACCATCTGGTCGGCGTACGCGCCAGCGCGGGTGCGCTGATCTTCGTTGCGGACGGTCCAAGCCATCACAGGGATGTTGCCGAGGAGCCGGCACAGGTAGGTCGGCGCGCAGGGCAGGTCCTCGACCCGCCAGGACAGGAAGTCTGGCCGGGTGTCGGCGAAGTGCAGCAGGTTGGACAGCGCCCGCCGGGTCGCCCAGGGCATGCCGGCATAAGCTGGGTCGTCCTGGGTAGTCTCGGCCACGATCCCGCGGGGCATCGCCTTCGGGCATAGGTCGCGCAGAGCCGCAACCACCTGCGGATCGAAGGATTTCAGCGCCACGGGGCCGTCATAGGCGGCGGCGATCTCGACCGTGCGGGTCGTCAGCCGCAGGTCGCCGTCGTAGCGGGACTTCACCTCGATCACCACGGGCACCGCCCCGGCCACCGCCTCCAGGAAAGCCGGCAGGGTCGGGATCGTCTCCGATGTGCCGGCGATGGCGAGGGTGCCGAGCTCGGCCGCGGACTTTGCCGCGACAGACTCGTGCGCCCCGGTCAGCCGACCCAGGGCGGTATCGTGGAACACCATCGCCTCGCCGTCGGCGCTCGCCTGCACGTCGCACTCGATGGCGAAGCCGCCGGCCACCGCGGCCAGTGCGGCCGCCAGCGTGTTTTCCGGCCGGCCCGCCGCCCGGTCGTGAAGCCCGCGATGGGCGATCGGCCGCGCGGTGAGCCAGTCGGGGGCGGCCACCGCTAGCGGACCTCGAAAATCGCTTCGACCTCGACCGCCGCGTCGAGAGGCAGCTCCGCGACGCCGACGGTCGAGCGGGCGTGGCGGCCCCGGTCGCCCAGCAACTCGACCATGAGATCGGACGCGCCGTTCATCACCCCGGCCACCGCGGAGAAGCCCGGCGCGGCATTGATGAAGCCGCCGAGACGCACGCACTGGACGACTGCGCGGTCGAGGTCGCCGACCGCGGCCTCGAGCTGCGCGAGGACGTTCAGGGCGGAGAGCTGGGCGGCCGCCTTGCCGGACTCCGCCGAAACGCTGCCGCCGACCTTGCCCTTGTGCTCGGATGCGATGGTGCCGTCCGCCCCGAAGCAGATCTGGCCGGAGATGACCACGAGGTTGCCGGCGCGCACGAACGGCACGTAGTTCGCCACCGGCGCCGCGGCCTTCGGCAGGGCGAGACCCAGCGCTTCCAGGCGTTCCTTGACCGTGCTCATGGGGGTCTCCCTCGCTGCCTCAAATCCGCCAGAGCTGGAGCATGGCCGCCCCCCGCCGCGCAAGGGGGGATCGGGCGTCAGCAGCGGGTAGAAGTCGGGGCCGCCGGGGCCTCGTGCAGACCGGCCGCGCGCGCGGCACGGACCCTGCAACGTTGACAGGGGCCGGCCGTTTCATAGTAATCGCGCGCGTGCCGCCCATGACGAGGCGGCACTTTCATTTGGAGCCGGCTAACGCTTGCTCCGGGACCCTACTGAGAGACGGAGACGGGACCCGTGACGTCAGCCCTTCTGCCGACCTACGTCCGCGCGCCGCTCGCCTTCGAGCGCGGCGAGGGCGCCTGGCTCGTGACGGAGGCTGGGGAGCGATACCTCGACTTCGGTTCCGGCATCGCGGTCAACGGCCTCGGCCACGCCCATCCTCACCTCGTCGGCGCGCTGACCGAGCAGGCGGCCCGACTCTGGCACACTTCGAATCTGTTCGAGATTCCTGGCGGCGAGCGCTTCGGGCAGCGCCTCGTGGACGCGACCTTCGCGGACGTGGCATTCTTCTGCAACTCGGGGGCAGAGGCCAACGAGGCGGCGATCAAGATCGCCCGGAAGTACCACGCGGCCGGCGGCCACCCGGAGCGGTACCGGATCATATCCTTCGCGGGCGCCTTCCATGGGCGCACCCTGGCGACGCTCGCGGCCGGAGGCCAGCAGAAGTACATCGAGGGCTTCGGCCCCAAGGTCGAGGGCTTCGATCAGGTCCCGGCCGGGGATTTCGCCGCGCTCGAGGCCATGATCGGGCCGGAGACGGCCGCGCTGATGATCGAGCCGATCCAGGGTGAGGGGGGCGTGCGCGTGATTCCGCATGCGGACCTGCGCCGGCTGCGCGAGATCTGCGACGCGAACGGCCTGATGCTGATCATGGACGAGGTCCAGACCGGGGTCGGGCGGACCGGCAAGCTGTTCGCCCACGAATGGTCCGGGATCACCCCGGACATCATGAGCGTGGCCAAGGGTATCGGTAGCGGCTTCCCGCTGGGCGTCTGCCTCGCGACCCGCGAGGCGGCGCGGGGTATGACGGCGGGCAGCCACGGCACGACCTTCGGCGGCAACCCGCTCGCCATGGCGGTGGGCAACGCGGTGCTGGACGTGGTGCTGGAAGACGGCTTCCTCGACCGGGTCGCCCGTTCCGGGTTGCTGCTCAAGCAGAAGCTCGCAGCTCTGCGTGACCGGCACCCGCACATCGTCGAAGAGATACGCGGCGAGGGTCTCATGATCGGTCTCAAGCTCGGTGTGCCGAACACCGATTTCGCCGCGGCCGCCCGGGCGGCGCACCTGCTGGTGATTCCGGCCGGCGACAACGTCGTCCGCCTTCTGCCGCCCCTGATCATCGGCGAGGCCGAGATCGACGAAGCGGTCCGGCGGCTGGACGAGGCCGCCTCCAGCTTCGAAGCCCTGCGCGGGGCCGCCGAGTAGGCAGGTCCCGCACTTTTCGAATCACCGTCCGCCGCCGCGACCCGGCGATTGGCGGTGCGAAGCGTTTTCGGGCGCGGCGGATCCTGCCGCGCATGACGAGAATGCCCCTCACCAGGAGATAGAGTGTCGTTCATGATCAGGTGATCGTGGAGCAGGCTCTAGCGAACGTGACGCGATGAAAGCCCAGATTGACGGCCGGGCGGGCGCCCCGGCCCCGCACCGGAACGGTGCCGGCCCCCGCCACTTCCTCGACCTCAAGGATTTTTCCGGGGCGGAGCTGCGCGGCGTCCTCGACGCGAGCGCCGCCATGAAGGCGCGCCGCAGCAAGGGGCAGCGGGACACCGAGCGCCCGCTGGAGGGCAAAACCCTCGCGATGGTGTTCGACCGGCCCTCGACGCGCACCCGCGTCTCGTTCGACGTGGCGATGCGTGAGCTCGGCGGAGAGACCCTGATGCTGACCGGCTCCGAGATGCAGCTCGGCCGGGGCGAGACCATCGGCGACACGGCCAAAGTGCTGTCGCGCTTCGTCGACGCGATCATGATCCGCATCCTCGACCATGGTCAGATGCTGGAGCTGGCCGAGCACGCCACCGTGCCGGTGATCAACGCGCTGACCAAAGTCTCGCATCCCTGCCAGATCATGGCCGACGTGCTGACCTTCGAGGAGCATCGCGGGCCGATCCAGGGCCGCACCGTTGCGTGGTCCGGCGATTCCAACAATGTGCTGGCAAGCTGGGTCCACGCGGCCGCACGCTTCGACTTCACCCTCAACATCGCGAGCCCGCCGGAACTCGCGCCACCGCCCGGCCTGATGGCCTGGGCGAAGCAGGAGGGTGCGAAGGTCCGCGTCACCACCGACGCTTTCGCGGCGGTGGCGGGTGCCGATGCCGTGGTGACGGATTGCTGGGTGTCGATGGGCGACGACGACGAGGGCCACCGGCACAACCTGCTGAGCCCGTACCAGGTCAACGCCAAGCTGATGGCGGCCGCGAACCCGGACGCGATCTTCATGCACTGCCTGCCTGCCCATCGCGGCGAGGAAGTAACGGCCGAGGTCATGGACGGGCCCAATTCGGTGGTGTTCGACGAGGCCGAGAACCGCCTGCACGCGCAGAAGGGGATCCTGGCCTGGTGCCTGGACGACGGCTCACGCTGAGCCCCGGGCTCGCGCTCGCGCTCGCGGGAGTGGCGCCCCATATGGCCTTGAGCGGGCGGCTCACGCGGCCCGCTTCCCCATCACGGCTGCCGGATGGCAGTCTCCCCGCGACGGATGTGGCGCATGGCGCTCCCTCTCCTGTGCGGGCGCGGGCGGGGTGAGGGATCAGATCTATCCGGACAGGTCACATTCCTCACGCCATCCCTCTCCGCACGCGAGAGGAATCCGTGCCCGGCCTCGCCGGAGCGGCCGCCGCGGGGGCAGGACGTATCGATCGGAGAGGGCATGACCTCAGGAACAGAGTCGCAAACCCAGCCGCAGCACCAGCATGGCGGGAACGGCCATGCCGGCGAGGACGACGCCGTGCTGCCCTTTGCCGTCGAGGCGCTCGACGTACGCGGGCGCGTGGTCCGGCTCGGCCCGTCCGTGGATACGATCCTGCGCCGGCATGGCTACCCCGATCCCGTGGCCCGGCTGCTCGGCGAGGCGGCAGCCCTGACGGTGCTGCTCGGCTCGTCGCTGAAATTCGAGGGGCGTTTCCAGCTCCAGACCAAGACCGATGGCCCGGTGGCGATGATCGTGGTCGACTTCGAGGCGCCGGACCGCCTGCGCGCCACCGCCCGGTTCGACGCCGAACGGGTCGTCGCCCTAGGCTCCGGCCCGCTGAAGGATGCCGAGCTGATCGGGTCTGGACATCTGGCCATGACCATCGACCAGGGCACCACCGCCAGCCGCTACCAGGGTGTCGTCGCCCTCGAGGGCCAGAGCCTCGAGGAGGCAGCACACCAGTATTTCCGCCAATCCGAGCAGATCCCCACGCAGGTGCGCCTCGCTGTGGCCGAGGCCGTGGAGGAGGGCGCGGGACGCTGGCGGGCGGGCGGCCTGCTCGTGCAGTTCCTGCCCCAGTCGATCGATCGGGCCCGCTTGGCCGACCTGCCGCCGGGTGACATCCCGGAAGGCCATACGCACCTCTCCGGCGAGGCAGCCGAGGACGATGCCTGGGTCGAGGCGCGCTCCCTGGTCGGGACCGTGGAGGACCACGAACTGGTCGATCCCCACGTGTCGAGCGAGCGCCTGCTCTACCGCCTGTTCCATGAGCGCGGCGTGCGGGTCTTCGACCGCCAGCCGGTGCGCGAGACCTGCCGTTGCTCGCGGGAACGCGTGATGGGGATGATCCGCTCGTTCTCGCCGCAGGAGCGGCGCGACATGGTGGCGGATGACGGCCGCATCGTCATCACCTGCGAATTCTGTTCCCGGCGCTACGACCTCGATCCGCAGGAGGTCGAGTCGGAAATCGGCGCCCAGCCGAATCAGTAGATCCAAGGCCGTTCGCTGCAAAGGATCGATCACGCCGCCACCTTATGGCCAAGCTTCCACCCTTTAACGCTCGAATATCGGTATTCGTTGCGTGAATTTTTGGCGCTTTCGGTGCGAACCATTCCGCGACCTTCGACGTTGCGTGGCAGATTCAACTTTGGAGGATTTGCCATGCGAAGGTTGTCGATTGGATTGGCCGCGCTGCTGGTCAGTACCTCGGTCTATGCGCAGCAGCAGGGCGGCGCGGAGCGTAGCCCTGCAGCTGGTGGTCGTGCCAGCCAGGGCGGGACCGAGTCGAGCATGAAGGCCGGCGGCGAACGCGGTGCCATGCAATCCGACACGCGCGCCAACGCCGGCCAAAGCGGCGCCGAGACGGGCCGGTCCGCACAGGGCCGTGAGGCCGGACGCGATGCCGGCGGCGAGGGCAGGATGGCTCAGGACCGGGGTCGTGCCGGTCAAGACCGAGGCGACCGCGATGGCGCCCGTGCAGACCGGGCTGACCGCGGTGATCGCACCGGCGCGCGCGCCGAGCGCGATGGCCGTGGCGAACATCGTGGCGACCGCGCCGGCTTCCGCGGACGTACGGATGTCAGCAGCCGCACCGATGTGCGTTCCGACCGGGTCGCGGGCGGCTTCCGCCGAGAAGGGCGCTACGTGGTCATCGGCGGTCGTCGAGTGGTGTACGGCTCGCCCGAATACCGGCGGCTGATCGTCACCGAGAACCGCGGCCCGCGCGTACGTTATGTGGTCATCCGCGGTCAGCGCGTCCTCTACGGCTCACCCGAGTACCGGCGTCTCGTCAGCATCCGCGAGCACGGCCCACGGGAGCGCTATGTGGTGATCCGCGGTCACCGCGTCCTCTACGGCTCGCCCGAGTATCGGCGCCTCGTGTCGGTACAAGAGGATCGGTTCGTGACCATCCGCGGCCACCGCGTCCGCTACGGCTCCGACGAATATCGTCGCCTCAGCGGCGGGGGCACGGTCAATGCCAGCTTCCGCACGGAAAACCGCGCGAGCGCGCGATTCGACGCCCGCGGCGGGCGTGACGGTGTCCGGAACGCATCGCGCAACGAGGGCCGGGCGATGGATCGCGGCGCCGACCGGGGCATGGATCGGACAGCCGGTCGCGACGGAAAGGGGGACGGCAAGGGCAACGGCATGCGCAACAGCGACATGCGCGGCGGCCAGCAGGACGGGATCCGGAACGTCTCTGATCGCGGCGGCCAGCAGGGCGCCACGAAGCCGGCCGGCAACGAGGGCGGTCGGATGTCCGGCGCCGAGCGCGGCGGCCAAGGTGGTGGCATGGGTGGCGGCCAGGGCGCCGGCAAGGCCGGACGCGAGCCAGGTGCCGGCCGCTGATCGGCTCTGACCTTCAAGGGGAGGGGCCCGTTGCGGCCCCTCCCTCAGGCCTTGAGCACGGGTTCGGCGATGTCGCCGCTGCCCCGGGCCTTGAGATAGTCCGGCTGGAACAAGCACATCCGCACGGCGTCGCGATAGCGGCCGTTCACGAAGAACTCGTCCTTGAGCACGCCCTCCGGGCGGAAGCCGCAACGCTCGTAGATGCGCACAGCCCGTCCATTGTCCCGGTCGACGTGCAGGTAGAGCTTGTGGATGTTGAGCACGCTGAAGGCGTAATCCATGGCAATCCGGGTCGCCTGCCACGCGTAACCCCGGCCCTGGAAGCTCGGATGGATCGCGATCTGGAACTCGCAGCGGCGATGCAGGTGGTTGATCTCGACGAGCTCGATCAGCCCCGCCGGCTCTCCGGATGGATCGGCCACGATGAAGCGCCGCTCGGTCTGGTTGTGGATGTTGCGCTCATAGAGCTGCTGCAGTTCGGCGAAGGACTCATAAGCCTCCTCGAACCAGTAGCGCATGATGCTGTCGTTGTTGTTGAGCTGATGCACGAAGCGCAGGTCCTCGCGCTCCAGGGGCCGCAGCTTGATGGTGATTCCAGAGAGCGCGTTCATGACGCACAGGCCTCGATCAGGGCTCGCAGGAACCGTTCGCCTCGGCGGAGGGCGTCGAGGGTGATGAACTCGTCCGGCTGGTGAGCCTGTGCGATGTCCCCGGGCCCGCAGACGATCGTCGGGATGCCGGCCCGCTGGAAGCGCCCGGCCTCGGTGGCATAGGGCACCGCAATGGTACGGTTCCGCCCGGCGAGACGCAGGCCGAGTCGCTCGGCCTCCGAGCCGGCTTCCGGCGCCAAGCCCGGGATGTCGACCTCCTCGAGAGTCTCGATGCGCCCATAATCACCGTAGCGATTCAGCCGTTCGCGCGTGACCCTCTCGACCTCGTCCGCAAACAGACGTGGGATCTCGCCCGGATCGAGGTCCGGCAGGCCCCGATACTCCCAATGGAAGCGGCACACCTTGGCGAGGATGTTACGGGCCGTGCCGCCATGGATCGTGCCGACATGGACCGTGGTGGCGGCGGGATCGAAACGCCCCGATGGGTCGCCGCGCTCAATCATCAGATCGGCGATCCGGTTGAGGCCGGCAACGAGTTCACAGGCGGCCGCCACCGCATTCGCCCCGAGCGCCGGCCGGGCGGAGTGGGCCTCGTGCCCGTGCACGGTGGTGAGGCAGGTGACGATGCTCTTGTGTGCGTCGGCCACCTCCATGCCGGTCGGCTCGCCGACGATCACGGCGCCCGGCCGCGGCACGTCGGCGCCGAACCGGGCGATCGCGTCCATCGAACCGAGGCAGGTCGTCTCCTCGTCGTAGGAGAGCAGGATGTGGATCGGCCGCTTGAGATCCGCCGCGAGCATATCGGGCACCAGCGCCAGTACCAGCGCGTCGAAGCCCTTCATGTCGACGGCGCCGCGGCCGTAGACCCGGCCATCGGCAACCCGCAGCACGAACGGGTCGCTGCTCCAGGACTGGCCGGCCACAGGGACCACGTCGGTATGGCCGGAGAGCACGACGCCGCCATCGATCGCCGGGCCGATCGTGGCGAACACGGCCGCCTTGTCGCCTGTCGCATTGGGCAGGCGCAGACAGGGGACGCCCCAGCCCTCCAGATAGCTGCAGACGAAATCGATCAGGGCAAGATTCGGCTTGTCGCTCTCAGTGTCGAAGGACACGAGGCGGGCGAGCATGTCGAGCGGGCTGAAGCGCTCGCCGTTCCCAAGCATGGATCCCTCCGGAGCGAGGCCCCGAGACCGGGACCTCAGTGCAGGCTGCGGCGCACGTGGGGGCTGTCGAGGGAGAAGGCGGGGATCTCGGCCTCGAAGCTCTCGCCGGCCACCGTCGCCATGGTGTAGCTGCCGGCCATCAGCCCGTCGGGCGTGTTGAGCGGGCATCCGCTCGTGTAGCAGAACGACTCGCCCGGCTCCAGCACCGGCTGCTTCCCGACGACGCCCGTGCCGCGCACCTCCTGGCAGGCGCCGTGCCCATCGATGATGCGCCAGTGGCGGGACCGCAGCTGAACCTGCTCGCTGCCATTGTTCACGATCTCAACCGTGTAGGCGAAGAAATAGCGACTTTCGTTCGGAGAGGATTCCTCCTCCACGAAGCGCGGTTGGACGGTCACACTAATTCCCCGCGTCTCGGCCTTGTACATCGCCCTATTAGTCCCTTCTTCGGACCGTGCGATTCGTTGAAGACGAATTGAACGCGCCTCACAGTGGCGTGGTAGTAGGCGGCGGAATCGGCGTCAATTGCGGCGGACTACCTCGCAAGGAGGATGTGTCCAGCCACTTCCGAGACGCCACCGCGGCGGACGGGTGCATGCTGGGACAAGTTGGGTTAAGCCCACATTAGCCAGTCCGGGCAGAGAACGTACGACGACGCGGATCCGGCGGGGAGCGCGCGAGGGAGTCGAGGCGCGATGAACGCGGGCGCAGGCATGCAGGACGCCGATCCGGGCGCGGAGACCCGCGCCGGCATCCTGCCGGCCCAGGCGATCGCCGCCCTCGCCGAAGCGGGCGGCATCCGGGCTGCGAGCGCCTTCGCGAGCGACCAGATCCAGCCCGCGAGCCTCGACCTGCGCCTCGGCGCGAAGGCCTACCGGGTGCGCACGAGCTTTCTGCCCGGGGCCACCCGCACCGTCCAGGCCTGCGTCGCGCGTCTGTCGCTGCACGCGATCGACCTGCGCCCCGGTGCCGTGCTGGAGACGGGCTGCGTCTACATCGCCGAATTGCAGGAAAGCCTGGCGCTGCCGGGCGATCTGGCGGCGGCCGCGAACCCGAAAAGCTCCACCGGGCGCATCGACGTGTTCACCCGGGTGATCACGGACCGGGGCGAGGCGTTCGATCAGGTCGAGCCCGGATATCGCGGCCCGCTCTACGCGGAGATATCGCCGCGCACCTTCCCGGTTCTGGTCCGGACCGGCTCGCGCCTGTCCCAGATCCGCTTCCGCCGCGGGGCGCCGCGGCTGACGGAGTCGGAACTCGGCCTGCTGCACGCGCGATCGGCGCTGGTCGACGTGGGCAGCCCGTCCTTCCAGGGCGGCGTGGCGGTCTCGGTGGACCTGTCCGGCTTCGACGGCCTGATCGGCTACCGGGCCAAGCGCCATACCGGTCTCGTCGACGTGGACGCACCGGGCCGGCACCGCGCCGCAGACTTCTGGGAGCAGCTGGCGGCCGACGGATCGGGCAGCCTGATCCTCGATCCCGGACAGTTCTACATTCTGGCCTCCAAGGAATCGGTGCAGGTGCCGCCCGACCACGCCGCCGAGATGGTGCCGTTCGATCCCCTGGTGGGCGAGTTCCGGGTGCACTACGCCGGCTTCTTCGATCCGGGCTTCGGCCATGCCGGGGCCGGCGGCGAGGGCGCCCGCGCCGTGCTGGAGGTGCGCTCGCGCGACGTGCCGTTCCTGCTGGAGGACGGGCAGATCGTCGGCCGGCTCGTCTACGAGCGCATGCTGGCGGTGCCGGGCACGCTCTACGGGGCGGGCGCGGGCTCGAACTACCAAGCCCAGGGACTGAAGCTCTCGAAACACTTCTCCCTGTAGGCGCGTCGGCCCGGAAACCGGACGGGAGCATCGATCGCATGGATGCGGTGGACCGGAAGATCCTGGACGTCCTCCAGCAGGATGCCTCGCTGCCGGTTGCCGCGTTGGCCGAGCGGGTGGGCGTGAGCGTGGCGCCCTGCTGGCGCCGGGTCAAGAAGCTGGAGGCCTCGGGCGTGATCCGGCGCCGCGTCGCGCTGGTCGATCGCCGTAAGGTCAACGTCTCCACCACGGTGTTCGTGGCGGTTAAGGCACCCCGCCACGCCGCCGACTGGTCCGACGCGTTCCGACGGGTCGTCTCCGGTTTCCCGGAGATCGTCGAGGCGTGGCGCCTCACCGGCGAAGTCGACTACCTGCTCCGCATCGTCGTGCCCGACATCGAGGCCTACGACGCCGTCTACCAGCGCCTCATCGCCAAGCTCGACTTCTCGAACCTCTCCTCCTCCATCGCCATGGAGGAGTTGAAATACACGACCGCCGTACCGACGATCTACGTGGAGTAGGGCCCGAAGCCCGACCTCGCGCTTCAGGCGGCCGCAACCGCGTAGGTGCGGTGGATCGAGGACGATTGGGCCCGGTGATCATACCCGTAGACGTGGATCGAGATGGCCTCGTCAGGGCCGTCATTGGCGATCCGGTGCAGATTTGGTCCCGAGGGCATCATGCAGGCGACATAGCCCGGCTCACGGACCGCATCCCTGGAGGCGACCGCGTGCGTGTCGCTGATCGGGCGGTACCACGTCTCGCGCAGGCGGCCGGTCAGCAGGCCGAAGCAGCAGGAGCAACAATGGTCGTGCACGGGCGTGACGGCCCCGGGGCTCCACACCATTGCCCAGACGCTGATCTCTTCCGTCCCGAACAGCAGATTGCGGCCGAGATCCCCGCTCTGGCGGACGAGCCGCGTCCGGTCGAGCAGTGCCGGGCGCGCCAGCAGCCGCAGCAGGCTCGACCGAGCCGCGGCCAGATAGGCGTCCGGGGAGTGCCGGGCAGACACGGCGAGGTCCGCCATCGTCGCTTCGACCTCGGGCGGCATGGTCAGCGGCATGATACTCGGTCTCCTTTGACACGCTCCGTCGGCCAGCGAAGAGCCTAGCCCGCCGCCGCCGGCGAACGGTTGCGAAGTTTCCCGCCCAAGCGGCAGATACGGCAATGCCATTGCGCAGATCGGGGCAGAGGCAGAATTTCGTTTCGCACTCGCTCGCCGTCATGTTGGTACGCGCGCGACGGGGGCGGAACCCCCGCAACGGCGCGGTTGCCCGGCGGCTCGGGCGCAGGCAGGACGAAGCGTCGGGTAGTGCATGACCATGTCGGACAGGGGCTTGGCCGCGCCCGGATCGCGGGACGCGGATCAGGACCCCGCGACGGAACGCTCGAAGGCGCGCACCAGGGCGGCGTCGAGCTTACCGTCCATGCCTTTCAGGATCTTCAAGGCCTCGGCGGCCGGCATCGGCGCCCGGTAGGGACGGCGCTCCACCAGGGCCGCATAGACGTCGCAGACGGTGATCAGGCGGACGATGTCGTCGATGGCGTCGCCCGCAAGCCCGTCCGGATAGCCCGAGCCGTCGAGCAGCTCGTGATGGTGGCGCACCACCGCCAGCACGGCATCGTCGAAGCCACCGGCACGGACCAGGATCTCGTGACCGAGCACTGCGTGCTCACGCATCACGGCCCGCTCCGCCGGGTCGAGGGGGCCGGCCTTGTTCAGGATCTCCAGCGGGATCTTGGCCTTGCCGACATCATGGACCAGGGCGGCGCGCACGAGCTGCTGGCGGTCGGCCGCCGAGAAACCGAGGTCGATCGCGAAGGTCGCGGCGAGGCCCGCTACCAGGAGGCAGTGCTGATAGGTGGCGTCGTCGTACGCGCGCACCGTATCGAGCCAAGCGGTGAGGCCTCCCTGGCCAATCGCCCCGAGGATCGGATCGAGGCTGCGGTCGACGAGCGTGGCATCGACCGTCCCGGAACCGCGTGCGGCGTCGAGGAGCTTGGCGATGACCGCGCCCGCCTGGTCGGCGGCCTGCACGATCAGCGGGGCGCCGGCCGCGCGCTGGTCAGGTCCCCGCTTAGGTGCCGGCGGCGAGAGCTGGGCGCGCAGGGCCTCGACCACGGTTTCGGCGGGCGTATCCATCGGCAGGCAGAGCCGCGCGCCGAGGCTGCGCGCAGCCGACAGGCTCCGCTCGCCCATGCTGCGCATCAGGAAGACCCGCGGCAGCGCGGGGGTTTCGGCGATCAGAGTCCGGAGGCCGACGAGCGGCGAAGGCTGCAGAAGGTCGAGATCCGCGACGAGGGCAAGGCAGGGTCCGGAGGGCGGCATCGCGGCGGCGTCGAGCACGGCGCACGGTGCGATCTGCTGGAGCGCGAGCCGGAGGTCGGCGCGGCGCGCCGGCTGATCGGTGTAGAGGACGAGGGTGCCCGCGCGCATCTGGCCCTTCGTGGTAATGGACCGCCACGGCGACGCGGTCGGGTCCGAACGGCGCAGCCGACATGCATCGGTACCACACCGAGCTTGCCAGACCGTAACGCCCCGCGCGCAAGGTCAGCGCGCCGCAGCCTCATCGAGCAGCCACGCCACGTCGCCCACACTGGTCACGCGGCCCGCGGGCAGGTCCTCGCCGGCAGCGAGGCGGGCCAGGGGATCGCGCTTGCCGGCGCCGGTGACCAGGAACAGCACATGCCGCGCGGAGCCCAGCGCCGGCAGGGTCAGCGTGATGCGCGGCACGAACGGCGCCAAGCCGGCTTCGGGCACGGGCGCCACGAGACGCAGGGTCTCGGAAACCGCCGGCTTGCCAGGGAACAGGGAGGCGGTGTGCCCGTCTTCGCCGAGTCCGAGCAGCACCAGATCGAACAGCGGGCGGGCCGGATCGAGCGCATCGGCACCATAGAAATCGAGCAAGGAGCGCTCGTAGGCCCGGGCGCCGGCCTCCGCGCCGTCTTCGGAGGGCATGAAGCACAGATGAGTGGGCGGTATCCGGGAGCCGTGGCCGAACGCCTCGCGGACCATCCGCACGTTGCTGCGCGCGTCGTCCCACGGGACCACCCGGTCGTCACCGAAGAACCAGTGGATCCGCTCCCAAGGGACCCGAGCGGCAAAGTCCGGTCCGGCGAGAAGGCCGTAGAGCACCTTCGGCGTCGAGCCGCCGGACAGGCAGATCGCGATCCGCTCGGCGGCGGTCTCGCCGCAGGCCGCGATCAGCCGCTCAGCGGCCTCGCGGGCGACCGCTTGCGGGTCGGCCAGGACAAGAGTTCCGGCGGGAAGGCTCATGCGGGCGCCTCTCGGGCTGGGTCAGGACTTCTTGGGTTCCTGGTGGCCGCCGAAGCCCTTGCGCATGGCCGAGAGGAGCTTGTCGGCGTAGCTCGCCTGCTCGCGAGAGCGGAAACGGCTGTAGAGGGCATTGGAGAGGACGGTAGCGGGTACGCCCTCCTCGATCGCCGCATTGATCGTCCAGCGGCCCTCGCCGGAATCCTCGACATAGCCCGAGAACGCCTCGAGTCGCTCGTCGCCGGCGAGGGCCTGGGCGGTCAGGTCGAGCAGCCAGGAGGAGACGACGCTGCCGCGCCGCCAGACCTCGGCGATATCGCCGATGTTCAGATCGAAGCGGCGCTCGGCCGGCAGGGCCTCGGCATTGGCGTGGCGCAGGATGTCGAAGCCCTCGGCATAGGCCTGCATGAGGCCGTACTCGATGCCGTTGTGGATCATCTTCACGAAATGGCCGGCGCCGGTGGGCCCGGCATGGATGTAGCCGTGCTCGGCCCGCGGGTCGCGGCCCTCGCGGTTGGGCGTCTTCGGGATGTCGCCGATCCCCGGCGCCAGGGTCTTGAAGATCGGGTCGAGGCGGTCGACCGTCTCGGTGTCGCCGCCGATCATCATGCAATAGCCGCGCTCCAGACCCCAGACGCCGCCCGAGGTACCGACATCGACGTAGTGCAGGCCCTTCTCCTTCAGCGCGATCCCGCGCCGCACGTCATCGCCGTAGAAGGAGTTGCCGCCGTCGATGATGCAGTCGCCGGCCTGCATCAGGCCTGCGAGCGTCTGGACCGTCTTCTCGGTGATCGCGCCCGCCGGCAGCATCACCCAGGCCGCGCGCGGCACCTCCAGCTTGGAGACCAAATCCTCCAGGCTCGACGCGCCGACGGCGCCGGCCTCCGCCAGCGCCTCGACGGCCGCCGGGTTCTGGTCGAACACCACGGCTTGGTGCCCGTCCCGCAGGAGACGCCGGACGATGTTGCCGCCCATCCGGCC
Source organism: Methylobacterium sp. NEAU K (assembly GCF_030700285.1). Lineage (GTDB taxonomy): Bacteria > Pseudomonadota > Alphaproteobacteria > Rhizobiales > Beijerinckiaceae > Methylobacterium. The sequence goes on from NZ_JAUYZJ010000006.1 coordinate 127,661, forward strand.
GAGGCCGATCATGCCGAGTTGCATTGCTGCCTTCCCTTACCGATCGCCCCCGCCGCGCGGGGCTCAAGTCTGTATCGGCTTCGTCGAAACCGATGCTTGGAACCGCCCTCTCCTCGACGCCTGTAACGCCGTGATACGTGACCCAAGATCCAGAGAGCCATGTGCAGCCAGGCGGCTCGATCTTGACCCAGCATCTTGAAGTCGCAGGCGTCGCGCCTTCTCGATCCGGATCCCGGGTCGCATTCCGCTCACGCCGCATGCGCCCGGGAGAGGGGCGGCGCGGAGTTCGACATCGCCTAAGCCACCGCGGCCTTGAGCGCCGCCGCGACGCGATTCAGGCCGGCGGCGAGATCGCCCTTGATGTGGACCCGCAGCGCCCGCCGGCCGCGCTCGGCGAGCACCGCGAAGTCGCCGCGCGCCTGCGCCGCCACCACCGTGCCGAAGCCGAGCGACCGGCCGGGGATCGGCAAGTCCTCGGCCGCATCCGCGGTGATCTGCAGGAACACACCGGTGTTCGGGCCGCCTTTGTAGGCCTGCCCGGTGGAGTGCAGGAAGCGCGGGCCGAATTCCAGGCAGGTGGCGACCTTCCGGGCATCGCGCACCGCGATGCGCGCTTCCTGCAGGGTCGCGGCGACCTCGGCGTTGCGCGGCACATAGGCCAGCAGCCCGAGGTAATCGCCGTCCTTCAGCCGGGCGATCTGAGCCTTGAGCGCACCCTCGAGTCCCGCAGAGGCCTGCGGAAGCCCCTCGGCGTTCTTCGGATCGGCATAGAGGGCGATCGCATCGTCCTCGAAGAGCGGTTCCTCGACCGGAAGGGCGCCGTTCCGCTCCGCCTCAGCGAACAACTTCTTGGTCTCGACCTTGCTGGCCTCGACGTCCGGCTGATCGAACGGGTTGATGCCGATCACCGCGCCCGCCACCGCGGTCGCGATCTCCAGGCGGAAGAATTCCTGCGGGAGCTGCTCGATCTTGTCGAGAATGATGCGGGCGATCGGGTGGCCGTCCCGCTCGAGGGCGCGCAAAGCCTCGTCCTGCCCCGCCTCGGCATGGCCGTCCAGGCGCAGGTAGATGAAGAACCGGTCTCGGCCGTAGACCGCCGGGACGCTGGCCGGCTCGCCATCCACCGGCACCAGGCCCTTGCCCTGCTTGCCGGTCGACTCGGCGATGAGCTGCTCGGCCCAGGCTCCGAAGCTGTCGAGGCCCGGAGAGGCGACGATCGTCACCTTGTCGCGGCCGGCGAGCGCCGCCGCGCCCATCGCGGCTCCGAGCAGCACGCCCGGGTTCTGGGCGGGCGGCACCAGCGGACCGCAGGAGCGGACCATCACGCGGGCCGTCTCGAGGAGCGCCTTCACGTCGAGGCCCATGGCGGCCGCCGGCACGAGGCCGAAGGCCGAGAGCACCGAGTACCGCCCGCCGATCTGCTTCACGCCGAAGAAGATGTGCTTGAACCCGTCCGCCCGGGCCGCGCGCTCCATGTCGGAACCGGGATCGGTCACGGCGACGAAGTGCTCACCGGCCCGGTCGCCGAGCGTCTCTTTCGCGCGGGCCAGGAAGTAGTCGCGGAAAACGTTGGGCTCCAGTGTCGAGCCGGACTTGGAGGCGACGATGAACAGCGTCCGCCCGAGATCGATGCTCGCCTCGAGGGCGCGCACCTGATCGGGATGGGTCGAGTCGAGGATCTGCAGCCTCGGGAAACCGTCGCGCTGGCCGTAGGTCAGGCTCAGCACCTCGGGGCCGAGGCTCGAACCGCCCATGCCCAGCACCACGGCGTCAGTGAAGGCTTGTGCCTTCACCCATTCCGAGAAGGCGGCATAGTCGGCGGCCTTCTCCAGCTCATCCTCGACGATGTGCAGCCAGCCGAGCCAGTTGGACTCGTCCTGGTCGGACCAGACCGAGGCATCTCCCGCCCAGAGCCGGCGGATCGCACCGCTCGCGCGCCAGGACTCGACGATCTTCTTGGCCTCCGTCGCGAGCGTGTCGTCCATGACCAGATTCTGGCCGTCGAGGCGCTGGCCCAGCAGCGCGGCGCGCTTGCCGGCAACGGCGCCCAGCAGGCTGTCGGCCGCATCGATGAAGAGCTGCACGCCCTCCTTCACCAGTTGCTCGGCTACCGCCTCGATGTCGATGCCGGCCCGGGCGAGCCGGGCCATGACCGCCTCGGCCCCCGGCACGTCCTCCTCGATCGTCGCCCGCACGGTCCCGTGGTCGCGGAACGCGTCCATGGTGGCGGGCGGCATGGTGTTGACGGTGTTCGGCCCGATCAGCTCCTCGACGTAGAGCACGTCGGAATAGGCCTTGTTCTTCACCCCCGTGGAGGCCCAGAGCAGCCGCTGCGCCTTGGCGCCCTTCGCGGCCAGCGCCGTCCACTTCGGCTCCGCGAAGATCCTGCGGTAGCGCTGGTACGCGAGCTTGGCGTTGGCGATCGCCACCTTGCCCTTGAGCTGGCCGAGCGCCGCCTTCTCGTCAGGATCGTTGGCCGCTCCGATCTTCTCGTCGAGCAGCTTGTCGACCAGCACGTCGATCCGGCTGATGAAGAAGCTCGCGACGCTCGCGATCTTCGAAACGTCGTGGCCTGCCTTCGCCCGGGCGTCGAGCCCGTCGATGAAGGCGTGTGCCACCGCCTCGTAGGCCTCCTGCGAGAACAGGAGCGTGACATTGATCGAAATGCCTTCGCTGGTGAGCTGGCGGATCGCCGGGATGCCCTCTCGGGTGGCCGGCACCTTCACCATCAGGTTGTCGCGGGCGACCGCACTGTGCAGGCGCCGCGCCTCGGCGAGCGTCGCCTCGGTGTCCAGAGCCAGGTAGGGCGAGACCTCGAGGCTGACGTAGCCGTCGGCCCCGTCACTCGCCTCGTAGACCGGCCGGAGCACGTCGGCGGCGGCCTGGATGTCGGCCACGGCCAACCCCTCGTAGAGGTCGATGACGCGCCTGTCGCCCGTCTCCTGCGCAGCCTTCAGGCTGCCATCGTACGCGTCCGAGTGGCCGATCGCCTTCTCGAAGATCGACGGATTGGACGTGACCCCGCGCAGGCCGTCCTGTTCGACGAGCCGCTTCAGCTCGCCCTTCTGGATGAAGCCGCGGGCCACGAAGTCGAGCCAGACCGCTTGATCCTGTTCGTCGTGCAGGGCCTTGAGCGCGTTCATGTCCGTTCCTCGTAGCGGTCTGCAATCCGCGCCGCTTCCAGATCTCCTCCCCCTGTCGGGGAGGGGCTGGAGGTGGGGGTCGTTCAGGATGGGGCATGACGGCGCCTTCTGCACCACCCCACCCCTGGCTCCTCCCCCCGCCCGGGGGAGAGGAAAGCGCCTGCCTTTCAAAGTGTTGAGATCGGGCAGGGACGCCTGAGTCGACAATCCCGCAAGCGGGACAGGCGCTATTTCTTGTGCTTGGCCAGCTGGGCCCTGGCGGCCTCCAGGACCTTCTCGGGGGTGAAGCCGAACTTGGTCTGCAGATCCTTGATCGGCGCCGACGCGCCGAACGTGTCCATGCCGATCACCGTCCCCTCGGTGCCCGCGTAGCGGTCCCAGCCGATCACGCTGCCCTGCTCGACGGTGACCCGTGCCTTGACGGCGGGGGGTAATACCGAGTCCCGGTACGTGGCGTCCTGGCGCTCGAACAGGTCCCAGGACGGCATCGAGACCACCCTGGCCTTCACGCCCTCGGCTTTCAACGCCTCGTAGGCGCCGACGCAGAGATGCACCTCGGATCCGGTGCCGATCATGATCACATCCGGCACGCCCTCGCAATCGGCGAGCACGTAGGCGCCCCGGGCGGTGCCCGAGGCCGCGCCATACTTGGTGCGGTCCAGAGTCGGCAGGGGCTGACGGGAGAGCGCCAGGACGGCCGGCTGGTCCTTGAGCGAGAAGATCACCCGGTAGGCCTCGGCGACCTCGTTGGCGTCGGCCGGGCGCAGCGTGACGAGCCCCGGGATGCACCGGAGCGACAGCAGCTGCTCCACCGGCTGGTGGGTCGGTCCGTCCTCGCCTACGCCGATCGAGTCGTGGGTGAAGATGTGGAAGACCGGCAGCTCCATCAGGGACGCGAGCCGGACCGGTGGCCGCATGTAGTCGGCAAACACCAGGAAGGTCGCGCCATAGGCCCTGAGCCCGCACAGGCCCAGGCCGTTGACGATCGAGCCCATCGCGTGCTCGCGCACGCCGAAATGCACGTTGCGGCCGCCCGGCGAGAATGGCCCGAACGAGCCCGCTCCCTCGAAGGTCAGGTTCGATTTGTTGGACGGGGCCAGATCCGCGGAGCCGCCGAGCATGAACGGCACGTGCTGGGCGATGGCGTTCAGCACCTTGCCGGAGGATTCGCGGGTGGCCATGCCTTTGGCATCGACGTCGAAGACCGGGATGTCCTTGTCCCAGCCCTCGGGCAGGCGGCCCTCCAGGAAGGCGTTCAGGTCCTCGGCATGGTCGGCATCGGCTTGCCGGGCCTTGGTCAGCAGGCCCTGCCACGCGTCGTAGAGGGCGGCCCCGCGCGTGCCGATCCCGTCGCGGAAATTCGCTTGGACGCCGTCCGGCACCAGGAACTGCGCATCCTCGGGCCAGCCGTAGGCCCGCTTGGCACCCTTGACCTCGTCCTCGCCGAGCGCGTCCGAGTGGGCCTTGGAGGTGCCCTGCTTCTTTGGGGCACCGTAGCCGATCACCGACTTGACGATGATCAGCGTCGGCCGGTCGCGGGAGGCGAGGAACGTCTCGATCGAGCCGGCCAGCGCGTGCAGGTCGTTGGCGTCGGCGACCCGGAGCACCTGCCAGCCATAGGCAAGGAACCGGGTCGCGACCTCCTCGCCGAAGGCCAGTTCGGTGTGCCCTTCGATGGTGACCGTGTTGTCGTCGTAGATCCAGCAGAGGTTGGCGAGCCGCAGGTGACCGGCGAGCGAGGCGGCCTCGGAGGCCACGCCCTCCATCAGGTCGCCATCCGAACAGATCGCGTAGACGTTGTAGTCGAAGAGCGGCAGGCCTGGCCGGTTGAGGTGCTGGCCAAGGAAACGGCCGCCCATCGCCATGCCGACGGAGTTCGCCACGCCCTGTCCGAGGGGGCCCGTGGTGGTCTCGACGCCGGTGGTGAAATGGTACTCCGGATGGCCCGGCGTCCGGCTGTCGAGCTGCCGGAACTTCTTGATCTCCTCCAGGGTCACCGCAGGCGCGTTGCCGCCGTCGCTCTCGGCGACGTTGGAAAGGTGCAGCAGCGCGTAGAGCAGCATCGAGGCGTGCCCGCACGACAGCACGAAGCGGTCGCGGTTCGGCCAGTGCGGATGCGCCGGGTCGTAGCGCAGATAGCGGTTCCACAGGGTGTAGGCGACCGGCGCTAGGGCCATGGGCGCACCGGCATGGCCCGAATTGGCCTTCTGCACCGCGTCGATCGCGAGCGTCCGGATGGTGTTGATGCTGAGCGTATCGATCTCAGCGAGAACCGCCTTGGCGGGAGTGTCAGCGCCGCTCATGATGTCGCGTCTTCCAGTTCGCCTCTTGCGTGCCGCTTCGCGGCTTCACGCTGCCGAAGGACGGCGGGTGGGGCTCCGTTGGCCTTACCACCCTGCCGATCCGCCGGCCCTTCGCCGCGCGTATAGCTGAGCAGCGTGTTGACGAGAGCGACATGGGTGAACGCCTGGGGGAAGTTACCCACAAGGCGCTTCGCCTGCACGTCGTATTCCTCGCTCGCAAGGCCGAGGTCGGTGCAGATGCCCACGAGGCGCTCGATGATCGCCCGCGCCTCGTCGCGCCGCCCCAGACCGATCAGGTTGTCCGCGTACCAGAACGTGCAGGGCAGGAACGCCCCCTCGTTGCCGGACAGGCCGTCCGTGGTCTGCCCCTCCGTCTCGTACCGCAGGATGAAGCCGTCGCGCATCAGCCCCTTGCCGATCGCCTCGACCGTGCCGACCACCCGGGGATCGTCCTGCGGCAGGAAGCCGGTATGGGCGACGAGCAGGAGGCTCGCGTCGAGCGCCTTCGACCCGTAGGATTGGACGAAGCTGTTGAGCGACGGATCAAAGCCCTTCGCACAGGCTTCGGCGTGGATCTCGTCCCGGATCTTTCTCCAGCGCGCGGCCTGGTCCTCGGTGGCTCCGGATTCGTGCATCTCGTGCATGCGCAGGGCCCGGTCGAAGGCGACCCAAGCCATCACCTTAGAATGGGTGAAATGGCGCGGACCGCCGCGCACCTCCCAGATGCCTTCGTCCGGCTGCCGCCACGCCGTCTCCAGATGGCCGAGGATCGCCAGACCGACGCGCAGGCCGTCCTTGCTCAGGGGCAGGCCCCGGGCATGGGCCTGATAGAGCGCGTCGAACAGCTCACCGTAGACGTCGAGCTGGAACTGGGCGGCCGCGGCGTTGCCGATCCGCACGGGCTTCGAGTTCTCGTAGCCGGGCAGCCAGTCCAGCTTGATCTCCGGCAGCAGCCGCTCGCCGGCGATCCCGTAGAGGATATGCGCCTGCTCCGGGTTGCCGGCGACAGCCCGTAGCAGCCAGCCCAGCCAGTTGCGCGCCTCGTCGATGTAGCCGCCATCCATCAAGGCGATCAGCGTCAGGGTGGAATCGCGCAGCCAGCAGAAGCGGTAATCCCAGTTGCGCTCGCCGCCGAGTCCCTCGGGCAGGGACGCGGTTGGCGCGGCGACGATGCCTCCGGTGGGCTCGTAGATCAGGGCCTTCAGCGTGAGCAGGGAACGCTGCAGCATCCGATCCCAGGCTGTGCCGCCGGCGCAGCGGCCAGACCACTCGCGCCAGGCCTGATCGGTGGCATCGAGCTCCTTGCGCGGCTCGATCGGAGGCGGATCATCCTCGTGCGAGGGGCCATAACTCAGAACGAAACGGTGTGACTCTCCGGCGTGGACGGTGAACTCGGCGACCGTAGTCTGCGCATCCGAGCCCCTGAGATGGACGTCGCTGCGCAAGACGACCTTGTGGGGCCCCGAGACGGCGCGCAGATCTCCGAGTTCCGAGCGCGAGACCCACGGCACGGCAGAGCCGTAATCGAACCGCACAGCCATCTCCATGCGCATGGCGACGCGCCCGTGCACGCCTTCGACGAGGCGCACGAGGTGAGATCCGTCGCCGACGGGCATGAAATCCGTGACCAGGACTTCACCCAGCCGGGTCTTGTGCCGCGTCTCGAGCACGAGGCTGCAGGGACGGTAGGCCCACGTCGTCTCGACGTGCTCGGCCTCGGGGTAGATCTTCCAGAACCCGTGCGCGTCCGTGCCCAGCAGGCCGGTGAACAGGGCGGCGGCGTCGAAACGCGGCCAGCACAGCCAGTCGATGCTGCCCTGCCGGCTGATCAGCGCGGCGCTGCGGCAATCGCCGAGAAGTGCATAATCCTCGATGCGTGCTGCCATCCGGCCCCGGCTCCGGTGCGCGCCGGCGGCCCGAGCCGTACGCTGCGACGCACCTAGGACGCCCGGTTCCGAGGACCAGTGGCCACGCGGCCAGCGCGTTCCGCAACCGGCCCGTCGCTGCCAGTTCGGCCTGTCCCGCTCAGCGCAGGCAGTCGACCACCGCCAGGGCGACGGACCCCTGGACCGCCGCCGCGCCGTCGCGCACCAGATCGGCCGCGTCGACGACGACTCGTGCGGCGGGCGCCAGCCTCTCCGCCACGGAAGCGGCGAACGGCAGCGCCAGCGGCGGCAGGTTGTCCGCGTCGGGCTCCGAGACCTCCGAGCGGGCTGCGGCGAGCGGATCGGCGGCGGGCTGCGGCGTGTCAGGGCAGCGGCGACCGGGGCAGGCGTGCCGGCCCGCGACGGCGACGTGCGACGTCGCCCGCACGGCCATCGCCGGACGAGGCGGAGTTGTGGCGGCCTCCGCAGGCGATGGCACAGCGAGCGGGTAGACGTCGGAGAAGGCCAGGGAAGCCGGGCGGCGTGTCGGCGCCGGGATCGGTGCGACAACCGCGAAGTCCGCCGGGGCGAAGTCCGTCGAAGTGGGGGCCGCCGGAGCGTGCAGCTCAGCGCGGACCTCAGGAGGCGAAGGCTTCGATGAGCAGTACAGTGAGGCGATGCCCAGGATCGCCACCACCGCCATCGTCGGCAGGAACGGCATCGACACGCGCCCGGTGGCAGTGTCCTTCAGGGCAAGCTGGTCTTGCCTGCGCATCCGATTCACCGATCCCCGCGACGGTTACGAGGTCGTCAGGATGGCCGCAGCATTGCGGCGGAAGCTAGACCGTTTCTTTGCCCAGCGGTAACGCTAATCGCGGTTGCGTGCATAGGGGCGGCTTCCCGCCGTCGGGTCTCGGAAAGGCATATAACTTGCCTGTCGGAGGTGCCCAAACCGGGCCATCCTCTCGAGAAGACCCGCGCCCACCGGGCTCCGATGATCGAATCCAATCTGACCGTCGCCGTGATCGACCCGAGCCGCGCCCGTGCGGCAATCCTGGAGGAGGGGCTGCGCGCGGCCGGGATCGGCCGGGTCGTGGTGATCCCGGATACCGTCGATCTGTTGGAGCGCGTGACTGCGCTGAGGCCCGATGTGGTGGTGATCCATCTGGAGAGCCCGAGCCGCGACATCCTGGAACAGATGTCGGGAGTCTCGCGGCAGGTGGAGCGGCCGGTGGCGATGTTCGTCGACCGCTCCGACACCACGATGATGCAGGCCGCCGTCGATGCCGGGATCTCGGCCTACGTGGTCGACGGTCTGCGGGCGGAACGGATCAAGTCGATCCTCGACATCGCGATCCTGCGCTTCAACGCCTTCGCGCGGCTTCAGCGCGAGCTGTCGGAGGCCCGCGGCGAGCTGGCCGACCGGAAGCTGATCGAGCGGGCCAAAGGAATCCTCATGAGCATGAAGGGACTTTCCGAGGACGAAGCGTACAAGCAGCTGCGCCGCAAGGCCATGAACGAGAAGCGCAAGATCGCCGACATCGCCCGGGCCATCGTCACGACGGCGGATCTGCTCGGATGAGGCTCCAGCTCGGTTACGTCCCGCTCTGCGATGCCGCGCCGCTCATCGCGGCGCACGAGCTCGGCTTCGCCCGGGCGGAGGGTCTGGAGCTCGACCTCTCGGCCGAACCGTCCTGGGCGACCCTGCGCGACCGCCTCGCGCTGGGGCATCTGGACGGCGCGCACATGCTGGCGCCGCTTGCGCTGGCGAGCCGGCTCGCCTTGTCGGGGCCGCCTTCGGATCTCATCGTACCCATGCAACTGAGCGCCAACGGCAATGCCATCACCCTCTCGCGGGCCCTCTGGGAGGCGATGCGCCCGGAAAGCGAGGCGCTGGCGGAGGTGGCCCGCGCCTTCGCTCGGGTCGCTGCCGAACGCCGGGCCGCGGGCCGGCCGCTGACGCTCGGGACTGTCCATCCCTTCTCGTGCCACAGCTACCAGCTCAGGCTCTTCGCAGAGGCCGGCGAGCTCGATCCGTCGGCCTTCCGAACCGTGGTGGTTCCGCCGCAGCACAGCGTCGAGGCGCTCGCGCGCGGCCTCGTCGACGGGTACTGCGCCGGCGCTCCCTGGAACGACGTGGCCGTGGCGGCGGGGCACGGGCGGATCGCGGCGCTCGGCTGTGAGCTCGCCCCGGACGCCCCCGAGAAGGTCCTTGCCGTGTCCAAGCGGCTGGACGGCGCGACGCTGCCCCTGGTTCGGGCGATAGCGAGATCGGGATCGTGGTGCGCCGACCCGGCAAACCGCACCGAACTCGCCCACCGCCTCGCACGCCGGAACTACCTCAACCTCGACGCAGAGCTGATCGGCCGGGCCTTCGCAGGCGACGTGATTCTCGACGCATTCGGCGCCAGCAGGCCGGTGCCGAGCCATCTGCGCCTCGGCACTCCGGTGCAGGAGCCGCGCATGAAGGACGCGCACTGGCTCGTTTCGCAGATGCGCGCCGCGCGGCAGATCCCTCACGAGAGCGGCGCAGCGGCGGAAGTGGCGTCGATATACAGGCCCGACATCTACAGCGCCGCCGGCATCTCCTGAGGGGATAGACAAACCCGCGATTCCGTCATCGGCCCGCGACGGCGGCGCCGGATGGCGGGGAACGTCGCGGCGCTTCGGCCGTTACGTCTCCGCCATGCCCGGATGCCGCAAACTCGATACCGAATCGTCGACGTCGCAGCCGCGCATGCGGATCGAGCTTCGACGCTATGTCCGCCGCAGCGCAAAGGCGCCGCGCGCCAGCAATGACAATCGCCGTCCCGGTCGGATCCACGCTTGGTACTGGGTCTTCGTCGTCGGCGCGATGCCGACCCTGGGCCTCCTGGCGGTGCTTTCGACACTGATCTGATCCAGCTGTCGGCCCGCCCGATCACCTGCGGTGAGATGGTCCATCGCGTCTGACTCCGTGGCCGTCGCGGTAGCGCCCCTGCATCGACAAGTGCGATCGGGTCAGCACGAAGGTCAGACGCAATCGCGGAACCCGGCACCCTCCGCGCGACCATGAGTGCGTGCGCCGCGACGCGTCTCAGCCCGGCACCCTGACTATTTGGCGACCTCCCGCCCACTTTTTGTGCAGCGCACCCCCGGATGCCGTGGCTCGCCCAGCTCGTGGGCGCAATCGGTATTCCACCATATTCTCCAACATCTTATCAACTCATCACGGGCTTGGCACGAAACCTGCCATGAGGTGTCCGTCCGTCAACGGCGACGGGCAGCGCCGTCAGCGAGGCCGCTGATCCGGTTCTCCTGGGGCAGAAGCCTGCCTGGGAGACGACCGGCAGCGGCTTTTTCGTGGGCGGTCCGCCAACGATCCTGCAATCGAGGTTTCAGACGCGATCGAGAGATGGCGACATACTCCATGGATACCAGCGCACACGAAGCGTGCGACGAGAACGGGCTGCCGCGCGAAAGGCTCGTCGTCGTTGGCAACGGCATGGCCTCGCTCCGCTTCCTTGAGCGCCTGACCGAGGGCTCCTCCGGCCGTTTCGACGTTACCTGCGTCGGCGCCGAGCCGACGGCTGCCTACAATAGGGTCCTGCTCTCCTCTCTGCTCGGTGGCGAGATCGACGAAGCGGCCTGCGCGTTCCGCGGCCTCGACTGGTACGAAGCCCATGGCATCCGCCTGATCACCGGCGCCCCGGTCACGCGGATCGACCGCGATAAGGGGCTCGTGGTCGTGGGCGAGACCGACGTCCTACCCTTCGACAAGCTGGTTCTGGCGGTGGGCTCCCTGCCGATCCGCCTGCCGAAGCCCGGCATGGACCTCCCGGGGGTCATCACATTCCGCGACCTCGCCGACGTCGCGGCGATCCGCAGGGCCGCCGTGCAGCACGCCAGGGCGGTCGTCATCGGCGGCGGCCTTCTCGGGCTCGAGGCCGCGGTCGGCCTCGCGCGCCTCGGGGTCGACACGACGCTGCTCCACGTCATGGACCGCTTGATGGAGCGCCAGCTCGACCACCATGCCGCCGGGCTCGTGAAGCGGGCCATGGAGGCGAGGGGCGTCCGCGTGGTCCTCGAGGCCGACACCGCCCGGGTCGAGGGCGCGACCCGCGTCGAGCGCCTCGTCCTGGCGGACGGGACCGTGCTCCAGGCCGACTTGGTGGTGATGTCGGTGGGCGTGCGCCCATCGGTGGCGCTGGCGCAGGCTGCGGGACTGGAGATCGGCCGCGGCATCAAGGTCGACGACCAGATGACCACCTCGGATCCCCGCATCTTCGCGCTGGGCGAATGCGCCGAGCACCGGGGCATGATCTACGGGCTCGTCGAGCCGGCCTACGAGCATGCCGACACCCTGGCCCGCCATCTCGCCGGCCAGCCGGCCGGCTACAGCGGCACGGCCCTGTCCACGAGCCTTAAGGTCTCCGGCCTGCCGGTCTTCTCGGCCGGGCTGGTGGATACGCCCGAGGACGCCGAGGCGATCGTCCTGTCCGATCCCGGCGCCGGGCTCTACCGCAAGCTGCTGATGCGGGACGGCAAGCTGATCGGCGCCGTGTTCGTGGGCGACATCGCCGAGCAGGGTGCCTGCAAGGGCCTGATCCGCTCCGGCGATCCGGTCGAAAACGTCGACGACCTGATGTTCGGGCGCCCGGTGCCCGAACCGCTGGCCGCTTAGGGAGGCGCCGATGGCCGAGAACCCCACACAGACGAATTCGCTCGGCTTCGATGCCGAGCAGAGGCGCTACCTGGAAGGCTTCGCATCGGGAGTCGCGGCAGCCCGTCTGACCGGCGGCCTGGCGATCGGGCAGGGGCCGGCGGCGGCGGCCGAGCCCATCGGGCCGGACGCGATCCACATCAAGGCGCAGGACAGGACCGTCAAGGCGGGCGGCAAGCTCTGCGAGCAGGAGAAATGGAAGCGCGCCGAGAACCCGTTCGACGGGCACAACCGCCTGATCCAGGAGGCCGCCGCCGGCAAGCAGCCCAAGCCCGAAGACAATTTCCGCTGGCGCTATCACGGCCTGTTCTGGGTCGCCCCGAACCAGGTGAGCTACATGGCGCGGCTGCGGATCCCCAACGGGATCCTGCATCACTGGCAGTTCGCCGGGGTGGCCGACCTCGCCGACCGGCATGGCGGCGGCTACGTCCACGTGACGACGCGGGCCAACCTCCAGGTGCGCGAGATCCACCCGGAGCACGCCCAGCCGTTCCTCGACGGGCTCGCGGATATCGGTCTCACGGCGCGGGGCTCGGGAGCCGACAACATCCGCAACGTCACCGGCTCGTCCACCGCCGGCATCGACACCCAGGAGTTGCTGGACACGCGCCCCCTCGCCAAGTCCTGGCACAGCTGGATCCTCAACGACCGCTCGCTCTACGGCCTGCCGCGCAAGTTCAACGTCGCCTTCGACGGCGGCGGCGTAATGCCGACCCTGGAGGAGACCAACGACATCGGATTCCAGGCGATCGAGGTGCTGGAAGGCGCCTCCGTGGCGCCGGGCATCTGGATGCGGCTCGTGCTCGGCGGCATCTCGGGCCACCGGGACCTCGCCCGCGACACCGGCATCGTGCTCAAGCCCGAGGATTGCAACGCGGTCGCGGATGCGATCATCCGGGTGTTCATCGAGAACGGCGACCGGACCAACCGCAACAAGAGCCGGATGAAGTACGTCCTCGACGCCTGGGGCTTCGACAAGTACCTCGCCGCCGTCGAGGAGAAGCTGGGCCGCAAGCTCGACCGGGTCGATCCGGGCCACGTGGCGCCGCGCAAGACCACCGACCGGTTCGCCCATGTCGGCGTGCACGGGCAGAAGCAGCCCGGCCTCAACTGGGTCGGCGTGGTCCTGCCGGTGGGCAAGATGACCAGCGATCAGGTCCGGGCTCTGGCCAAGATCGCCCGCGACTGCGGCGACGGCCAGATCCGCCTCACCGTCTGGCAGAACTTCATATTTTCGGGTGTTCCGGATGACCGCGTTCCCGAGGTCGAGCAGCGCGTGCTCGACCTCGGCCTGACCACCAAGGCGGCCGGCATCCGCGCCGGACTCGTGGCCTGCACGGGGGCCCGCGGCTGCAAGTTCGCGGCCTCCGACACCAAGGGCCACGCGCTGATCATCGCCGACCACGTCGAGAAGACCGTCCGGGAGCTCGACGTGCCGGTGAACGTGCATCTCACAGGCTGCCATCACAGCTGCGCCCAGCACTACATCGGCGACATCGGGCTGATCGGCGCCAAGGTCGTGGTCTCCGAGGAGGGCGACACGGTCGAAGGCTACGACATCGTGGTCGGCGGGGGCTTCGCCGAGACTCCGAAGATCGGCACCGAGATCTGGAAGGCCGTGAAGGCCGAGGACTGCCCGTCCCGCGTGGAAGCCTTGCTGCGGACCTACCTAGCCCGTCGCCAGGGACCCGAGGAGAGCTTCCTGGCCTTCACCAGCCGGACCGGCGCGGAGGCGCTCCGCGACGCCGCCGAGGATCAGCCTGCCCTGAAGGCCGCCGCATGACCCAGCACGTCTCACCCCCCCTCGTCCTGATTCCCGAGACGGCTCCCTTCAGCGAGGACCAGCGGGCTTGGCTGTCGGGTTATTTCGCGGCGCTGCTCGGCCCCGCCGTCGAGGGCGCGACGGCGCTCGCGCCCGGCGCGGCGCCGTCGACGGGCCCGAAGCTCGCCGACAACGACGACGCGCCCTGGCACGATCCCTCCGTCCCCATCGGTGACCGGATGGAGATGGCCAAGGACAGGCCCGAACCGCAGAAGCTGATGGCCGCCATGGCCCAGCAGGATTGCGGCCAATGCGGCTACAATTGCGCCGACTATGCCAACGCGATCTTCCTGAAGAACGAGGCGCGCCTGAATCTTTGCCAGCCGGGCGGCAAGGAGACCCTGCGGATGCTCAAGAAGCTGGAGGAGGATTTCGGCGCCTCCTCGGGCGGCGCACCCGCGGCTCCTAAGGCGGAGGGAGACGCGCCTCGGACAGCGGCCGATCTCGGGCCGCTGGGCTATTGCCGCGAGAACCCGGTGGAAGCGCTGTTCCTGTCCCGCCGCCGCCTCAACGACCCCGGCGGCGAGAAGGAGACCTGGCACATCGAGATCGGGTTGGACGGGACGCCGATCACCTACGAGGCCGGCGATTCGCTGGGCCTGTTCCCCGCCAACGCCCCGGCCCTGGTCGACGCGGTGATCGCGGAACTCGGCGCCCGGCCCGAGCGGATGGTCGGCGACAAGACCTTACGCGACCACCTGCTCAAGGATTATGCGCTCGGCGCCGCGCCCGACAACCTGTACCAGTTGCTGTCGCTCCTGACCTCGGGCGCAGCCCGGAAGAAGGCGCAGGCCCTGGCCTCGGGCGAGGACCCGGACGGCGACGCCGCCTATCTCGACGTGCTCGGCGCCCTGCACAAGTTCCCGGGCGCCCGGCCCGACGCGGAGGTGTTCCTGGAGGCGCTGGACGAACTGCAGCCGCGGCTGTACTCGATCTCGTCCTCGCCGAAGATGGATGTCGGTCGGGTTTCCCTGACCGTGGATGCGGTGCGCTACAATCACCGCTCGCGGCTGCGGCTGGGCGTCGCCTCAACGCATCTCGGCGAGCGCCTGCCCGAGCAGACCCGGGTGAAGGTCTATCTCCAGAAGGCCCACGGCTTCGGGCTTCCGGCCGATCTGTCCAAAGACGTGATCATGTGCGGCCCCGGCACCGGCATCGCGCCGTTCAGAGCCTTCCTGCGCGAGCGCGCCGCCACGAAGGCGCCGGGCCGCAACTGGCTGTTCTACGGCCACCAGCGCCAAGCCTCGGACTTCTTCTACAAGGACGAGCTCAACACGCTGAAGGACGACAAGGTGCTCACCAGGCTGTCGCTGGCCTGGTCCCGCGACGGCAATGAGAAGACCTACGTCCAGGACCGGATGCGCGAGAACGGGGCCGACCTGTGGAAGTGGCTGGAAGGCGGCGCGCATTTCTACGTCTGCGGCGACGCCAAGCGCATGGCCAAGGACGTGGAGCGGGCGATCATCGACGTGGCGGCACAGTTCGGGGGCAAAAGTCCCGAGGACGCGGTGGCCTATCTCGCCGCCCTCAAGAAGGCCGGTCGCTACCAGGCGGACGTGTACTGAGGGACCAAACCCGCCCCCTATGCGGGGGAGGGTGCCCCGCGCATGAGAGGCGGGCGAGGGGCAGCGCGACGTTTCAGGATGTATCGCCTGCAGCGGCATGCCCGAATGCGTCGCTCCCCACTCCCGACCCCTGCTGACGCGGGAGCCGCCCTGCCCCGCAGTCGGGGGAGGGAACCAGCGGCGCGCCTCTTGCTGCCGCCGAGAACAGACTTTCGAGGACCCAGCCATGCCCCTGTCAGTGGCGGAGCCGACGGTGCGGACGACCTGCCCCTATTGCGGGGTCGGGTGCGGCGTGCTCGCGACCCCGGACGGGGCCGGGGGCGCGGCGATCGCGGGCGACACCGAGCACCCGGCCAATTTCGGCCGCCTGTGCTCGAAGGGCTCGGCTCTGGGCGAGACCCTGTCGCTGGAGAACCGGCTGCTCCACCCGCAGGTCGACGGCGCGCAGGTCTCGTGGGACGTCGCGCTCGCCACCGTCTCGAACAAGCTCCGCGCGGTGGCCGAGGCGCACGGGCCGGAATCGATCGCCTTCTACCTCTCGGGGCAGCTTCTGACCGAGGATTACTACGTCGCCAACAAGCTCGCGAAGGGCTTCATCGGCACCCCCCACGTCGACACGAACTCGCGGCTGTGCATGTCGAGCGCCGTCGCGGCCCACCGCCGGGCCTTCGGCTCCGATACGGTGCCGGGCTGCTACGAGGACCTCGACGAAGCCGACCTGATCGTGCTGGTCGGATCGAACACCGCCTGGTGCCACCCGGTTCTGTTCCGGCGCATGGCCGACGCCAAGGCCCGGCGCGACACGCGGTTCGTGGTGATCGACCCGCGCCGGACCCAGACCGCACAGGAAGCCGACCTGTTCCTGGGGATCAGGCCGGGCAGCGACGTGGCGCTGTTCTCGGGACTGCTCGTGCACCTCGCCGAGAACGGGTTCCGCGACAGGGCCTTCGTCGAGGCCCACACCGCCGGGCTCGAAGCCGCCCTCGATCGTGCCCGCAGCATCGCACCGGACGTGGCCGCGGTCGCCGCCGCCACCGGCGTGCCGGCGTCCGATATCGTCGCATTCTACGCCTTGTTCGCCGGCACGCGCCGGGTGGTCACCGCCTTCTCGCAGGGGGTGAACCAGTCGGCGCAGGGCACCGATAAGGGCAACAGCATCATCAACTGCCACCTGATCACCGGCCGCATCGGCGAGACCGGGATGGGACCCTTCTCCCTCACCGGCCAGCCCAATGCCATGGGCGGGCGGGAGGTCGGAGGCTTGGCCAACATGCTCGCCGCCCACATGCACTTCGCCCCCGAAGAGGTGGACCGGGTACGCCGGTTCTGGGGCGCGCCCCGGATCGTCACTGGCGAGGGCATGAAGGCCGTGGCTATGTTCGAGGCCATCGCGCGGGGCAAGATCAAGGCCCTGTGGGTGATGGGCACCAACCCGCTGGTCTCGATGCCCCGGGCCGACATGATCCGCGAGGCGCTGAGAGGCCTCGACCTCTACGCTGTCTCCGAGGTGATGGCGGATTCCGATACCGCGCGGGGCCTCGGCAAGACCACGGTTCTGTTGCCCGCGCAGGCCTGGGGCGAGAAGGACGGCACGGTCACCAATTCCGAGCGGCGGATCTCGCGCCAGCGCCGCTTCCTCGCCAGCCCCGGCGAGGCGCGCGCCGACTGGGCGGTGCTGGCCGAGGTCGGGCGCCGACTCGGTCACGACCGGGCCTTCACGTTCGATTCTGCCGCCGCGGTATTCCGGGAGCATGCCGGGCTCTCGGCCTTCGAGAACAACGGCACCCGCGACTTCGACCTCGGCGCGCTGACGGATATCAGCGACGCCACCTACGCGGTCACCCTGCCGGTGCAGTGGCCGATCCCGAAGCGCTCAGGCCCCCGGGGGGCGCCGCAGGGCAAGGCCCGGCTGTTCGGGGACGGGCGGTTCTACACCTTCGACCGGCGCGCCCGCTTCGTGGCCGTGCAGCCGCCGAGCCTCGCCCAGGCGGTCTCGGCGGATTTTCCCTTCGTGCTCAACACCGGCCGCGTGCGTGACCACTGGCACACGATGACCCGCACGGGGAAGAGCCAGCGCCTCTCGGCGCACCGGGCGGTCCCGTTCGTGGAGGTGCACCCGGACGATGCGGCGGCCCACGGCCTGATCGACGGCGGCATCGCGCGGCTGCGGACCGAGCACGGCGAGGCCGAACTTGAGGTGGTGATCACCGACACGGTGGTGCCGGGCTGCCTGTTCATGCCGATGCACTGGGGCAGCGCCTACGCGTCGAAGGCCCGGGTCGGCGCCCTCGCGCGCGGCCTGCCGGACCCGGTCTCGGGCCAGCCCGAGCTGAAGGCTACGCCGGCCTCGGTGGCGCCCATCGCCTACCGGGCCCGTGGCTTCCTGCTGTCGCGCCGGCAGGTGGCCCTGCCGGAGGGGTGGTTTTGGGCGCGGGCGGCGATCACCGGCGGCTGGGGCGTCCAGTTCGCCACCGAGGCGAGTTCCCGCGCCGTGGCGCTGATGGTGCGCGGCCTGATCCAGAGCGAGGCGCTCGCAGGGTGCGAGCTGGCCGAGTACGCAGACCACGCCCGCGACCGCTACCGCTGCGCGGTCTACGACGGGGCGCGGCTGATCGCCTGCCTGGCCTACGCGCCCACGCAGGGCCGCCCGGACTGGGAGGCGGCCAAAGCCCTGTTCGCGGTGGAGGAGCCGGAGACGGCCGAGCGCCGGGCGCTGCTCTCGGGCCGCGCCGCTGCCGCTTCGGCGGGCCCTCTGGTCTGCGCCTGCCACGGCGTCGGCGCCGACGTGATCGCCGCGAGCATCGGGGCGGGCGCCGGGTCCGTGGAGGCGGTGGGCTCGGCCTGCAGGGCGGGCACGAATTGCGGCTCCTGCATCCCGGAGATCCGCAAGATGCTCACCGGCCAGACCGCCCGCGCCGCGTGATTTTTTGGTATACGCCTGATCGAAGACAGATCGGCCCGTCCCACCAACCCCCTCGTCCTGAGGTGCGGACGCGGAGCGGACGCCTCGAAGGACCCCTCCAGCGCTCACGACGAAGCCTGGAGCCCTCCTTCGAGGCCGCTACGCGGCATCTCAGGATGAGGTTGTCTGGCGGGATGATCGGCACGATGTAGGCTCAGGACAGACCCGTGACCGATTCCCCCGTCCCCCTGCGCGCAGCCCGCGCCCCCCGCGAGACCAAGTCCGCCGGCCTCGAACCGCTGGCTGTGCTGCCCGTGTTCGTGCCCCTGCGCGGCAAGCGGGTGGTGCTCGCCGGCTCATCCGGCGGGGCGCCCTGGAAGGTGAAGGTCCTGGCCGCCGCCGGCGCTCATGTCGACGTCTACACCCCCGAGCCCAGCGAGGAGCTGCGCGCGGTGCCGGGCGAGATCGTCGACGGCCGCGTCGCGCTGCACGCGCGGAACTGGACCCCCGACGACCTCTGGGGCGCGGCCTTCTGCATCGGCGCTATGGAGGACGAGTCCGATTGCGTCGCCTTCGTGGCCGCAGCTCGCGGGGCCGGGGCCATCGTAAACGCCGTCGACCGGCCGCACCTGTGCGACGTGAAGTTCGGCGCCATCGTCAACCGGTCGCCGCTGGTGGTCGGGATCTCCACGGAAGGCGCGGCCCCGGTCTTCGGCCAGACCGTGCGCGCCCGGATCGAAGCGATGCTGCCGCGCGGGTTCGCCCGCTGGGTCGGCGCCGCGCGCGACTGGCGCGACGGCGTCACCGCCCGCTTCCACGGGTTCAGTGAGCGGCGCAGCTTCTGGGAACGCTTCACCGACCGCGCCTTCGCGGAACCCGACCGCGCGCCCTCTGAGCAGGACCTCGCCGAGTTGCTCGGCGAGACCGAGGCCGCACCGAAGGGCGGCGCGGTCACCCTGGTCGGGGCAGGCCCCGGTGACGCGGAGCTGCTCACCCTCAAGGCTTTGCGGGCCCTGCGCAACGCCGACGTGATCCTGTACGACGACCTCGTCGCCCCCGAGATCCTGGACTACGCCCGCCGCGAGGCGCGCACGATGCTGGTGGGCAAGACCGGCCACGGCCCGTCCTGCCGCCAAGATGACATCAACGCGCTGATGGTGCAGCTCGCCCGTTCGGGCAAGCAGGTTGTGCGGCTGAAATCAGGCGATCCGCTGGTGTTCGGCCGGGCCGGTGAGGAGATCGAGGCCTGCGGGCAAGCCGGTATTCCCGTCACCGTCGTGCCCGGCATCTCGGCCGCGCAGGGAGCGGCAGCCACACTCGGCGTGTCGCTGACCCATCGCGACGCCGCACGCCGCCTCCAGTTCGTCACCGGGCACGACCGCCGGGGCGCGCTGCCGGATGACCTGAACTGGGGGGCGCTCGCCGACCCGAGCGTCACGACGGTGGTCTACATGCCGAAGCGCACCCTGCAGGCGCTGCTCGCCCGCGCGGTCGCGGAGGGGCTGGCACCGTCGACCCCGGCGCTTCTCGTCTTCAACGCGACGCGCCCGAACCAGATCTGCCTGCGCGGCACGGCCGCCGACCTCGCCGACCGCGTGGAAGCGGCCGGCCTAGACGGGCCGGCCCTGCTGATGGTGGGCGAAGCCTTCTCGGAGCTGAGGAGCGCGGCCGCGGTCGAGGCGACACCGGCGCGGGTGGCGATCTGAGCGGCAAATCTCTCGAGGATCGCGGGCGTATAGGCGCTACGCGCCCACGCGGCCTCGGCGCTCGCCGAATCTAAATTCAACACCCAACCCGGTTTTGAATTTCACCGACAGATCGACGCGTTTCGATGCATCCTCCAGAGCTGAAGCTGGTCTACCGGGTCGACGACACAGCGATCACCACGACCGGGGTTGCCGTGGGCAGGCCCAACCGGGAGACCGTGTGCCGGACGGCCCGCGAGCGATAACCGGAATTGAAGGCTCGTCAGGCGTCATCCGGACGTGGGCGGAGGCTGGTCGGGTCTCGAACGGATCGATCACGTCTCCCCCGCCACGAACGCCCGCATCAGGTAGTTGGCGATCGCCATGGGCGGCGGGGCCTGGATGCCCTCGGGATGCGTGCCCTCCAGCATGGCGGCGACCGCATTACGATCGAACCAACGGGCATCCTCCAGCTCGCTCGGGTCGGTCACGATGGCATCGTCGAGGGCCTCGGCGGCGCAGCCGAGCATCAGCGATGACGGGAACGGCCAGGGCTGCGAGGTCCGATAGCCGACGGCACCGACGCGGATCCGTGTCTCCTCGAACACCTCGCGGCGCACGGCGTCCTCGATCGTCTCGCCGGGCTCCAGGAACCCCGCGAGGCAGGAATACATGTTCGGCCGGAAATGCGGCCCTCGGCCGAGCAGGCAGGTATCGGCCCGGCGCACCAGCATGATCACCACCGGATCGACCCGGGGAAAATGGTGGGCCGCGCAAGCCGGGCATTCACGCCGGAAGCCGCCGGCCTTCAACACGGTGGCGGTGCCGCAATTCGCGCAGAAGCCGTGGCGGGCGTGCCAGTCGAGCATCGACTTGGCCACCGCCAGCAGGCCGAGTTCCTCGGCCTCGACGGCAGATTCGGTGGCGATGGCGCGCAGGTCGAGGGTGCGGGTCCTGTCGTCCGCGAACCGCTCTGCCGCCTCGGCGGGGGCCGCGGCGGCGAAGACCGGCTGCCCGTCCCGGTGCCCGAGGAAGATCCGCATGCCGTCGGTGAGGCCGTCCGCGTCCGCGGGCGCGATCAGCGCGGTGGCCCCACGCAGCACGATCCGGTCCCCGCAGAGCAGGACGAGGCGCGCCTCCGGTGCGTCGAAGGCGGGCACCGCCTCCTCGGGCTGTTCGGCCGAGTGCCGGTCGAGACGGCTCCTGACGAAGCCGAGGGTATCGCGGGGATCGGTCATGCGAGGGTCAGGCCGCGGAGAATAGGGCGCCGGCGCGTTCGATCAGCTGGGCGCGGGCATGGGGCGGGTAGGGTTTGCGGGTCTCGAAGCCCCAGACCGGGCCGGGCCAGGCCGGGTCTGAGCGAAAGCGGCCGACCACGTGGACGTGGAGCTGCGCCACGACGTTGCCGAGGGCGGCCACGTTGATCTTGTCGGGCTTCGACAGTCCCTGCATCACCCCGGTGGCGAGGCGGATCTCCTGCCACAGGGCCGCGGAATCCGCCTCGGCGAGGTCGGTGATCTCGGAGACGTCCGGGCGACGCGGCACCAGGATCAACCAGGGAAACCGGGCGTCGTCCATCAGCAGCACGCGGCACAGGGCGAGGTCGCCCACCTCGACGGTGTCGGCAGCCAGGCGCGGGTCGAGGGCGAAGGCGGACTCGGTCATCGGGCACCGATGTAGCGCAGCTTCGCGGCCCGCGCGTGGCCTCAATGCCGCGGCGGGTGACGGAGCGCACCAGCGGACATGCCGAGCCGTCAGAGAGCCGGCACGGCGCCCTGCCGTCCCACCGCGATCGTGCCGGCATCGAAGGTCCCATCCGGCCCGGGCCGGGCGAACACCGTGACGGCCGCGCCCGGCTCGAGCAGCGCCTTCTCGCCGGGCGCGATCTGGGTCACGGGGGTATCCGGCGGTATCCTGAAGGACGTTTGCCCGCCGCCATAGGCCAGCGTCAGCCGGAGCGGGGAATCGCCTCGGAGGTCAGCGACCCAACCGGCGGTCAGCGTCGCGCCGGGTGCGGTGTCCCAGACCTGAGTTCCAGCCTCGAAGCCGCGCTCGGAGGGGGAGTACAGGGTCACGGCCTCCGCCTGCCGTGGGTCGGAGCCGGCCGCGCCGAGAACGCTGGCGTAGCTCTCGGGCTTTATGTTGCGGAGCCTCGCCTGGGTCACCGCGAAGACACGGGTCTTCGGGTTCATCCGCAGGTTGAGGGTGCCGCCGCCGGCCTGGCGGATCTCCAGGATGTCGGCCTCGGCCCGTTCTACCGTGCCGCGGAACCGGGCACTCGTCGGCTCCGCACGGACGGAGGTCGCGGCGGCCGCCAGCAGGGCTGCGAGGAGGAGACGGGTCACGGGCGTCGTCACGGAGATCCTTGATCCGGCTGCGGGGGCGGAACGCGAGGCAAGCGCGGCGGTTCCCGGCGCGACGGACCCCGGTGCGCTCAATGCGCCATCAGCACCGGCATGTCGGCATGGGCCAGCACGTGGCTGGTGACGCCGCCGAAGATCATCTGGCGCAGGCGGCTCTGTGTATAGGCACCCTTGATCAGGAGATCACAGCCGAAGGCCTTTGCCTCGGCGAGAAACGTCTCGCCGGGCACGCGCCGGCCGGCGGGAAGGGCCCGGTGCGAGGCCGCCACGCCCTCGCAGGCCAGCGCCTGGGCGAGGTCCTGGGCGCTCGGACCCGGCACCATGCCGCCCTCGACGCTCAGCACCAGCACCCGCTCGGCCCGCCGCAGGAACGGCATGGCGAAGGCCACCGCCCGGGCGGTCTCGGTGGATCCGTTCCAGGCGATCAGGATCGCCTCGCCGAGGGATGCGGGCGGGGCGGGGGGCGCCAGCAGGATCGGGCGGCCGCCCTCGAACAGCGCGGTCTCGAAGGTTGTCATGCGGGGGGCGTTGTCGGTGGTCCCCGGGCGCCCGACCACGGTGGCCGAGAACAACCGGGCGTACTGGCCGAGGAATGCGTCTCCGGGGGGAACGTCCTGGCGCCAGCGATAGCGCGGCCCGGCATCCGGCACCCGCTCCGGGATGCAGAGCCCGTCGCGGGCGTGCCGCGGGATGCCGGCCGCATCCATGTAGGCGACGAAGCGGCCGCCGGCCTCCTCGGCCTCGGCGCGGTCGGCCTCCTCGTCGCGCAGCCAGGTCATGCCGCCGACCATGTCGACGGGCACGTACTCGGCCAGCGCCGGGCGCAGCGAGACCCCCTCGATCAGGCTGCCGAAGCGCGTCGCCGCCAGCCGCGTGGTCTCGAACACGGAGGGCAGCGCGTCGTGCATCGCCACGGGTACGAGCAAGGTCTTCATCGCAGCGTCCTCCTCCGGTGCCCAAGGCTAATCCGCGCGCGGCCCAGGGGGAACCGGGGCGGGCGCGGGACGCACACGGTTTTGCGTGCCGCCCGGATCGAGGCGGGCGCGCAGGGTCCGGGTCAGCGGCCGCTCCACGTAGCGATGGACGAGGACAGCCGCCACGACGCTCGCGGCCAGCATCACGACCATCCCGCCCCAGGGGTGAAGGGCCGAGGCGAGGCCGAGCCGCAGCAGCCCCTCGCGCACGAGTCGCAGCGCGAAGGGGTGGACGAGGTACAGGGCGTAGGACGCGTCCCCCAGGATCACCAGCCCGCGCACGGGGGCGGGCAGCGCCGCGACCTGGGCGGCATTCCGCTCCGGCCCGAGGGCCGCAGCCACGAGCAGCGCCGCGGGAACACCGATGAGGAGCGGGCGCAGGAACCCGTCGGCCTCGCCCGTGCCGGCGAGCAGGCGGGCGGCCACAGCGAGGCCGAGGAGGCCGAGGGCCGCGAGCCCGAGGCGATACGGGAGGCCCGGTTGAAATCCCTCCCGGCGGGCGAGGGCGAGCCCGGCGCCCAGCACGAATTCGAGCACGATCGGGTTCGCCCAGAACCGGACCGGCAGCGGCATGCCCGGCGCCAGTGCCCCCGCGGTGACGAGCAGCGTCAGGGCTAGGGCGAGCCACGCCACGGCGCCCCGCTGTCCCAAGCCGAGCCCGAAGGCGAAGAGACCATAGAAGAAGGCCTCGTAGTTCAGGGTCCAGCCGAGCCCGTAGAGGGGCTGGACGGTACCGTCCGGCCTGGCCGCCGGCCAGAACAGGAACCCGGCCAGGATCGCGTCCGGGTCGTGCACCAGGGCCGCCGCATCCCCCAGGAGGTCGGGCCGTGCCAGGGCGAGGGCCAGGTAGAGCAGGCTCACCAGCCAGTAGAGCGGCACCACCCTGGCGATCCGGTGGGCGAGGAAGCGGGCCCGCCCGCCCCGTGCCCCGAAAAGCCGCCCGCTCGCGTGCACGATGACGAAGCCCGAGATCACGAAGAACAGGTCAACTCCGCCCCACCAGGGCAGGAGCGCGCCGGGATCGAGCGCCGGCCCAGCGCCGCGTTCGGCCAGCAGCCCCGCCTCGTGCCGCACATGGTGCCACGCCACCATAAGGGCCGCGGCGGCGCGCAGGATCTGGACCGCGATGAGAATCACGGCGCCTTCGACCAATCGAGAGCCTGCATCGTCCTCGTCTCACAGCAAAAAACGGCAGGAACCATAGGCCGATGGCTCCGTTGACGCACCAATTCGCGAATCTTTTGCCGTGAGGTCTTGGGCCTCCGCACGGGGCTACCCTGCCGGTTCGCGTCTCAATTAGGATAAGAGGTCACAATGCTGAAGAACTCTGCTGCCGCGTCTGCGCTCGTCCTGGCGCTGTCGACCCCCGCCTTCGCGCAGGGGGCGAACGATTTCCGCCTGCAGTCGATGCAGGCGAACGCCTTCGAGATCCAGGCCTCCCAGATCGCGCTGTCGAAGTCGCGCAACCCGAGGGTCCGCTCCTACGCCCAGGAGGCCATCCGCGACCACCGCGCCGCGAACGTGGCCCTGGCCGGCGGCGAGGGCAACGTGATGGCCGCCCATGACCCGGGCCTCGGCGGCGTCATCGGGGCTCCGCTTGCGGTAGCAGGCAGCGCCGTCGGCGCCGGTGTCGGCGCGGCGACGGGCGTTGTCGGCGGCACGCTGTCGGGCGGCCCGATCGGCGGGCTCGAGGGTGCTGGTGCGGGTGCCGCCAGCGGGGCGGCGGCGGGCAGCCGTATCGGCCGCGGCGACGCCATGAGCACCGGTGCCGCGACGATCGTTCCGCCGAGCCCCGAGCAGCAGGCGATGCTCGCGGAGCTGTCTGCGACCCCGCCCGGCCCGCGCTTCGATCGACTCTACGCGACCCAGCAGATCCAGGCGCACCGGATGACGATCGCGATGACCCAGGGCTACGCCCAGGGCGGCCCGAACCCGGCCCTGCGGAACTACGCGCAGCAGGCCCTGCCGGCCCTCCAGATGCACTACGATCAGGCCCAGCGCCTGCCGGGCGCCATGTAGGACGTGTCGGCCCGGCCTCGGCCGGGCCACCCGGACAGACCGGCGGCGGGTGCGAGCCCGGCGCCGTTTTCAGGTTCGGTCGCGCCCCGCGCTCAGTCGCAGGAGATCGCGGCGCTGGGCAGGATCCGGCCGCCGGCGGCATCGACCGCGGGATGGAAATCGCCCGTCTCGGGATCGCGCACCAGAAGCACCCCGTTGGCGACACCGAAATGTGCGCCGTGGATCTTGAGCCTTCCATCATCCACCCGCTCTTTCACGAACGGGAAGGTCAGCAGGTTCTCCATGCTCTGGCTGACCATGGCGTGCTCCATCCGGGTCAGGTAGTCGGGCGCGCTCGAATCGCCGGCCTTCGCCTCTGCGGGTGCCACGAGCGAGACCCACTTGCCGATGAAGTTGCCCGTCGAGAGCGGCTTGGCCTTGTTCGCGTAGGCCTTGATGCCCCCGCAGGTGGCGTGCCCAAGCACGACGATGTGCTTCACCTCCAAGGCCTGGACCGCGAACTCGAGTGCCGCCGAGGTCCCGTGATAGTCGCCGTCGGTCTCGTAGATCGGCACGATGTTGGCGACGTTGCGGATCACGAACAACTCGCCGGGGCCGGCATCGAAGATCGCCTCTGGAGCCACGCGGCTGTCGCAGCAGCTGATCACCAGGATTTGAGGATCCTGGCTTTGGGCGAGCTGCGCGAAGCGGCGGCGCTCGGTGGGGAAGCGATCCGACAAGAACGACTGATAGCCCTTGGTCAGGAATTCAGGGAACATGCGATCTCCTCGTGTTTCGGGATCCTCGTAGCTGCGAGGCCCGGCTCAATGGTCGCGCCAAGTCAGAACGCGCGGAAGGCTAGGAATAGTCCCCGCCGCGAGGTCGGCCGCGAGGTCGGCTAGGCCGGCCGGCTCGACCCGCTCGCCGCTTGCCCGGAGGTCGGCGATCGGCCACCAGCGGGTTCCGATCACCGGGTTGTCCTCGGTCTCGGCGAGCCGGCTGGTGTCGACCCGATCGTCGGCGAGCCGGACCAGGAAGTAGCGCTCGCGGGCGTCCCGCGCTTGGCGGAACAGGTGGAACGGACCGTCGCAGGCGGCGACCTGCGGGCCGATCTCGACATCGCCGCGGCCGATCTCCTCCTCGAGTTCTCGCCGGCAGGCGGTGACGTGGTCCTCGCCGGGCTCCAGGCCGCCGCCGGGCATGAACCAGAAGCGCAACGGCTCGCCGTCCGGCCCCTTCGCGTGGACCGACGCGTAGGCGATCAGCAGGATCCGGTCCTGTGAATCGAGGACGATGGCCCGGGCGATGTGGCGGACCGGAAGAGGAGTGTCTGCGCTCATGGGGATTGAGCTAGAGCGTTGCGTCCCGGACGAACACCGGTCGGGCTCGACAGATCGATTTATTCAGGGGTTTATCCGGCTGGAACGGGGTCCCGGACTCGGGCGACCGGCCGCCGGGCGGGTATATGGCCGTCCATCCGGGCACGATCGAGCGCCGCCTCGACGGGAAGCGTCAGCACGCGCCACGTCACGCGTCATTTGCCAGTACTCGGATGTGCACGCGCTGGTTCGATCCGGTTCTCGAACGCCCTGTCGCAGCGATGGGAGAACCATCACCGTGCCCGCGCGGCCCAAGCAGGTTCTACAACCTCACGCGCATTCGATACTCAGGGCCACGCCCGCAGCCGCCGACCTCACGGCCCGGCCGCGCAGCACAGACGATATGGCTACGCCGAGGGCTGCGGCTGCGTCTGTACGGGCAGGCGCCCGGACCGACACAAAGAACAGCCCCGAGACGGCGCCGCATCAATGCCATGGATAATATTTATATATTTTTTATTAAGACATACCACGATGAACAAAGCCGCAATCAACAGTCAATAATTGGATAAATTTCGATTACATTGGCTCCGTCATCGATAAAAATACCTGGGAAGGCCTCGGCAATGCCCGGGGCACGATGACGGAGACGGTAGTGCTTGTTCGCGGCCGGGGCCCCTCCAGGCCGCGATTGCGTTCACGAAACCGGACGGCAACACGAGCAGTCGGTGCACCGGCAGGGTCACGACCGACGCACAAGGGCGCATGACGGCCGTCGGGAGGTTTAAGGTCGCGAAGGCAACCGGTGTCTTCGAGGGCTTGAAGAGCACTGGCTCGGCTGCCGCGACGTTCTCGGCGCCGACGGATCGGACCACCGTCTGGAAGGGCAATGGCAAGCCGCCGCTCGCCATGCCATCGAGCCGGTGAGCAGAGGCGAACGGAGCCGCCCGCCCTGTCGAGCGGGCGGGAGCCCCGGGTGACGATGTCGAACGGCGCCACCCCTTGCGGGCCGCGTCTCGGGCGGCGCGTTCCGACCTCACACAAGTGGCATCGGTTCGCGCAGTGCCGGTGCCCAGATCACGACCGGCAGTCCGTGCGCATCGCGCTCCGGCAACTCCGGCAGCGGCACGGCGCATCCGGACAGGAGATCGCGGGCCACCACCAGGGCCGCCAGCGCGTCGAGATGATCGTCCTTCGGGACGCCGGCGGCACGGGCGTCGAGCAGCGCCGTCGGAAGGCCAGCCGCGGCGAGGAGTGAACGCCGCATGGCCAATCCCTCCCGGGCGCGCGGTCCCTTCTTCGGCAGGCCCAGCGGTCGGCCGCCGTTGAGAGCGTGGAAGGCGACCTCCGGATGGACCTCGTGGACCCGCATCCGGACCTCCGGCCGGTCGCGCAGCAGTCCATCGACCGCCCGGACGTACCGGAAGATGTTGTAACCCTGGATCGATGGCGCGAAGGGCGGATCGCTCGCCGCGCGCGAGGCGGCCTTGGCCGCTGCATAGTCCGGCGCGTAGACGGCGGCCCGGGGCGGCATCGGGAAGACCGAGGACCGCGCCGGCCCGAGCCGGGCGCGGGCGGCCCGGTCGGCACCCCGACCGCCCCCAAGAATCCGGTCCGGCAGGCCGATCGGCACGTCGATGCCGACGATCAGCGGCTGTTCAGGCGCATCGAGGAGGGCCGCCACGTCGGTGAACACGGCGCAGCGGTGCCGGGCGGGATCGTCGAGATCGATCAGCGCGCCCGCCCAGGCGCCCCGGCAACCGTCGAGGCCAGCAACCCAGCGCGCCATCCGCGTCCTCCGAGGCGGGTCCGCCCCGCGATGCGTTCTTGCTCGGGACGCGGCGGAAAGCTATCGGCGACCGGATGGGCACAGCCGCCCGCCCGGGAGAAGCGTGATGAGCGAGATCCGTCCCCGCCGCAGCGTGCTCGCGATGCCCGGCTCAAACGCCCGGGCCCTCGAGAAGGCGCGGGCGCTTCCAGCCGACGTGATCCTGATCGATCTGGAGGACGGCGTCGCCCCAGAGATGAAGGATGCGTCCCGGGCGCGGGTCGCGGAAGCGGTCGCCGGGCGCGGCTTCGGACGGCGCGAGGTCGTGGTGCGGATCAATCCGCCCGAGACCGAGGACGGCGAGGCCGATCTGGAGGCGCTGGCTCAGGCCGGTCCGGACGCGATCCTGGTTCCGAAGGTCCGCACATCGGACACGTTGATCGCCGTGGGGTCCCGCCTGCGCCGGCTCGGAGCACCGCCCGCGACACGAATCTGGGCGATGATCGAGACACCGATGGCGGTGGTGAACGCCGCCGAGATCGCCGGGGTGGCCCGGGACGTGGACGGACGCCTCGCTGCCCTGGTGATCGGCCCGAACGACCTCCTGAAGGCGGCCCGGATCCGCCCCCCGGGGCGGGCCGCCCTGGTCCCCTGGCTGATGACGGTGCTCGCCGCCGCCCGGGCCTACGAGATCGAGGCGATCGACGGTGTCTTCACCGACCTCAACGACGCGGCCGGGTTCGAGGCCGAGTGCGGGCAGGGGCGCGATCTCGGCTTCGACGGCAAGATGCTGATCCACCCGAGCCAGATCGGCCCGGCCAACGCCGCCTTCGGGCCCGACGCCGATGAGATCGCTCAGGCGCGCCGGGTGTCCGAGGCCTTCGCGGCACCTGAGAACCGCGAGCGCGGGGTCATCGCCCTGGACGGGCGCATGGTGGAGCGCCTCCATGTCGAGGCTGCCCGGCGCACGTTGGCGGTGGCCGAGGCGATCGCGCGGCTCGGCGCGTGAGCGATCTGCCGGACGTCGGCCTGCGCCTGCTCGACCCTCGGCTCCCGGGCTGGGGCTTCCCCCGCTGGGGGTCCGCGGCGGCGGCGGGCCTCGACCTCCATGCCTGCCTCGACGCGCCGCTCGTGCTGTCGCCCCGGGGACAGGCCGTCCTGATCCCGGCGGGCTTCAGCGTGCTGATCCGCGATTCCGACTGGTGCGGGCTGGTCTTTCCCCGGTCCGGGCGCGGCCACCGCGACGGGCTGGTGCTCGGCAACGGAACCGGGGTGATCGACGCGGATTACGAGGGCCCCCTGATGGTCTCCGCCTGGAATCGCGACGACGCGAAGCCGATCCGGATCGAGCCGGGCGAACGGATCGCACAACTCGTGTTCACGCGGATCACCCGGCCGGCGCTGACCGTGCTGGAGGGTGAGGACGGCCCCGGCTCCGAGCGCGGATCGGGCGGGTTCGGGTCGAGCGGGCGTTAGGCGCGCCCGGCCGGATCCATCCTGGCACGGGCCCGGTAGGGTGAACGGGCGCCGGGGCGTCGATGCTCAATCCAGCGTTTTGCCCAACCGCCCGGCGAGATCCTGGATGAACTGGAAGGCGGTGCGGCCCGAGCGGGAGCCGCGGGTGGTGGCCCATTCCAGCGCCTGGGCGCGCAGCTGCTCCGGCGGAAGGTCGAGGCCGTAGCGGTCGGCATAGGCGCGGATCATCGCCAGGAACTCGTCCTGGCTGCATTTGTGGAAGCCGAGCCAGAGGCCGAACCGGTCGGAGAGCGAGACCTTCTCCTCCACCGCCTCGCCGGGGTTGATCGCGGTCGAGCGCTCGTTCTCGACCATCTCGCGGGCGAGGAGGTGCCGGCGGTTGGAGGTGGCGTAGAACAGGACGTTGCCCGGCCGGCCCTCGATGCCGCCGTCGAGCGCGGTCTTGAGCGACTTGTACGAGGTGTCGTCGGCGTCGAAGGAGAGGTCGTCGCAATAGACCAGCCAGCGATGCGGGTCTGGGCGCAGGACCGCCATCAGGTCGGGCAGGGCCTCGATGTCCTCGCGGTGGATCTCGACGAGCTTCATCGGCAGGGCGCCGCCGGGCCGGCGGGCGTTTATCTCTGCATGGGCGGCCTTGACCAGCGAGGACTTGCCCATGCCCCGGGCGCCCCACAGCAGCGCGTTGTTTGCCGGGAGGCCACGGGCGAAGCGCTCGGTGTTCTCGATGAGGATGTCGCGAGCCCGGTCGATGCCGGTGAGCAGGCCCATCTCCACCCGCGCCACCTGCGGCACCGGGCTCAGTCGCCGCTCGGGTCCCCACAGGAACGCGTCGGCCGCGTCCGGGTCGAAGGCCGGCGGGGCCAGAGGGGCCGCCCGCTCCAGCGCGGTGGCGATGCGCTCCAGGAGCGGCATCAGGGTCTCGAGGCTCGTCATCGGATCGGGGGTTCGCTTCCGGGTCGATCGAGCCATCGTCCTACGGCGTTCGCCCGCGGAAATCATCCGCCTCCGTTGACGAGGTCCCGAGCGCTGAACGCGCTCCGGGATCGGGCGTTTGATCTTCCGCGAGGACGAGCCGGATCGGCCGACACAAGGGGAGGGCGTCGATGGACGCGGGATCGACGATCCGCATCAGGCAAGTCGGGAACGGAGCCGGCGCCTACGTGTTCGCGGTGGATTTCGGCGGAGCGCGGCCCGAGCTCATGACCGACGAGGCGCTCCCGATCGGCGGCGACACCGGGCCGGTCCCCGAGCAGCTTTTGATCTCCGGGGTGGCGAACTGCCTCTGTGCTAGCCTGGTCTTCGCCCTCGGAAAATTCCGGCAGGACGCGCAGGGCGTCGAGGCCGAGGCGACCTGCCAAGTGGAGCGAAACCCGGAAGGGCGCCTGCGGATCACCGGAATCGACGTGCGCATCCGCCTCGGCGCGGCGGCGGCCGAGATGCCCCGGATCGACCGGGTTCTAGAGCAGTTCGAGCGGTTCTGCACGGTCTCGGAGAGCGTCAAGGCCGGGATCCCGGTCTCCGTCTCGTTGGCGGATGGCTGCGGCACGCGCTTGAAATGACCCGCGCCGGGAAAGATCGGCGGCCCGGCGCATTCTCTGCACGCGCACCCGCCACCGGATCGAGGTTCCCATGCCCCCTGACGAACGCGATCACGCCCGTGAGCCGGGCGCTCTGGCCCGCCTCTTCAACCGGCGGGCCAATGCCGGCGATGTCGAGGGGCTGGTGGCCCTCTACGAACCGGAGGCCGTGCTGGCGGCCGGGCGGGTCGTCGCCACCGGGCATGAGGAGATCCGGGCCTTCTACGCGAAGCTTCTGGCGCGCAAGTCGGACTTTCCCGCTGCCGAGGCGCTTCCGCCCCTGCGCAGCGGCCCGCTCGCCCTGACCTTCGCGCGGCTGCCCGACGGCACGCTCTCGGTCGAGGTCGCCCGCGAGCAGCCGGACGGGACATGGCTCTGGGCGATCGACCAGTTGAAGATCGCGCCCCCGAAGGACTGACGGTGCGCCCGCGCGCCCCCGCGCTTGTCCCTCCCGACGCGATGCGGCAAAGCGGATGGCGCTCCGACGCCGCGCACCTACGACCAGAGCCGATTCGATGCACGACATCCGCGCCATCCGGGACAACCCGGACGCCTTCGACCGCGACCTCGCCCGCCGGGGCCTCGCGCCGCTCGCGGCCGATCTGATCGCCCTCGACGAGGCGCGCAAATCCGCGGTCTCGGCGGCGCAGGCGAACCAGGAACGGCGCAACGCGCTGGCCAAGGAGATCGGCGGCGCCAAGAAGGCGAAGGACGAGGCCCGCGCGAGCGCGCTGATGGAAGAGGTCGCGGCGCTCAAGGGCGCTGAGCCGGGCCTGAAGAAGGCCCAGGATGAGGCCGACCGGGCGCTCGCCGACAGGCTGGCGTCGATCCCGAACCGGCCCAAGCCCGACGTGCCGGAGGGCGCCGACGAGCACGGCAACGTCCTCTACCGCAGCCACGCCTCGACCCGCGATCGGCTCGCCGAGGGCCGCGAGCATTTCGAACTCGGCGAGGCCACCGGACTGATGGATTTCGAGGCCGCGGCCAAGCTTTCAGGCTCGCGCTTCGTGGTTCTGAAGGGCCAGCTCGCCCGGCTGGAACGGGCGCTCGGCCAGTTCATGCTCGACCTGCACACGCAGGAGCACGGGTATCTGGAGGTCGCGCCACCCGTTCTGGTGCGCGACGCGGCGATGTTCGGCACCGCGCAGCTGCCGAAATTTGCCGATGACCAGTTTTTCTCCTCGAACATCCAGAGCCGAGCCGAGATGCTGCACGAGGCCCTGGCGCACGCCGGAGCGGCCGAAACGGCAGCCTTCCGCGAGGGCGCGCTGGGGCTCACCGATGTGGTCGACCGAGCGATCGAGGCGGCTCCGACGCGCGAGGATTTCTGGCTCATCCCCACCGCCGAGGTGCCGCTCACCAACCTCGTGCGCGAGTCGATCCTCCGCGAGGAAGAGCTGCCCCTGCGCTTCACCGCGCTTACGCCCTGTTTCCGCGCCGAAGCCGGGGCGGCGGGGCGGGACACCCGCGGCATGCTGCGCCAGCACCAGTTCAACAAGGTCGAGCTGGTCTCGATCACGACGCCGGAGGACTCCGCCAACGAGCACGAGCGGATGCTCACCTGTGCGGAAGCGGTCCTGAAAAAACTCGATCTGCCCTACCGGGTGATGACGCTGTGCACCGGCGACATGGGTTTCGCCTCCCAGAAGACCTACGACATCGAGGTCTGGGTGCCAGGCCAGCGCACCAACCGGGAGATCTCGTCGTGTTCCGTCTGCGGCGAGTTCCAGGCGCGCCGCATGAACGCGCGTTACCGCGGCAAGGATGGCAAGCCGGCCTACGTCCACACCCTTAACGGCTCTGGGGTCGCGGTCGGCCGCGCGCTCATCGCCGTGATGGAGAACTACCAGAACCCGGACGGGAGCATCACGATCCCGTCGGTGCTCCACCCCTACATGGGCGGGCTCAACCGGATCGAAGGGGCCCGCTGATGCGCATTCTTGTCACCAACGACGACGGCATCCACGCACCGGGGCTCGCCACCCTTGAGGAGATCGCCAGGGAGCTGTCCGACGATGTCTGGGTGGTGGCCCCCGAGAGCGACCAGTCCGGCGTGTCGCACTCGCTCTCCCTCAACGACCCGCTGCGCCTGCGGCAGGTGTCGGAGAAGCGCTTCGCCGTGAAGGGGACGCCGTCCGACTGCGTGATCCTGGGCGTGCGCCACATCCTGGGCGAGCACGGGCCGGACCTCGTCCTGTCGGGGGTCAACCGCGGCCAGAACGTCGCCGAGGACGTCACCTATTCCGGCACGATCGCGGCCGCCATGGAGGGCACGATCCTGGGGATTCGCTCCATCGCGATGAGCCAGGCCTACGGGGCAGGCGGGCGCGGCAATCTCAAATGGGATTGCGCCCGCGAGCATGGGCCGAAGGTGGTCCGGAAGATCCTAGAGACCGGGATCGAGCCGGGCATCCTGGTCAACGTGAATTTCCCGGATTGCGAGCCCGACGCCGTTCAGGGCGTCGCCGTGGCGGCGCAGGGCTTCCGCAATCAGGCGCTGCTGTCGATCGACGCCCGGGTGGACGGGCGCGGCAACCCGTATTTCTGGCTGGCCTTCGCCAAGGCCCGGTTCGAGCCAGGCCACGGCTCGGACCTGAAGGCCATCGCGGAGAAGCGGATCTCGGTGACGCCGCTCCGCCTCGACCTCACGGACGAGCCGACGCTGACGCGCTTCGCGCAGGCTTTCGCCGAGTGATCGACCTGGGCAGCCTTGAGGAGGCTGCCGGCAACGCCGCCTTCGTCATGGCGCTCCGGGGCCGGGGCCTCCGGGACACCGCGATCCTGCGGGCGATGGAGCAGGTGCCGCGGGAGCAGTTCGCGCCCGCGGCCCACCGTGCCCAAGCCCGGCGGGACATCGCTCTGCCGCTGCCCTGCGGCGCCTCGATGACGGCGCCATCGACAGTGGCACAGATGCTGGCGCTCCTGCGCGTCGAACCGGGCCACCGCATTCTGGAGATTGGCACGGGCTCGGGCTACGTCACGGCGCTCCTGGCCAAGCTCGGGGCCGGCGCGGTTCTGAGCCTGGAGCGCTACGCGACGCTCGCCGAGGACGCCGCCGCGCGGCTGGTCCCACATTCCGAGGTGCGGGTGGTCCAGGCGGACGGGCTCGCACCAGACCTGCCGGACGGCGGCTTTGACCGGATCCTGGTGCACGGCAGCGTGGACGCGATCCCACCGCACTGGCGCGCGGCGCTCGAGCCTGGGGGCCGCCTGGTGCTGGGGATCATTCTGGACGGCGGCTGCCGGATCGCCGCTGTGGCGGAGCCGGACGCTGCGCCGGAGCCGGGGGCACCGACCCGGCTCGCGGCGCTGGTGCCGGGGCTGGCGCGGGTGCTCTGACGTGACGTGGACCTGCTTCGCTTCAGTGAGGAGCGGTCTGGTCGGCGATGCGCGTCTGGACGTGGACGGGGCTGACGAAGCCGCGCGCGGAGTGGCGCCGCCGGAAGAGCATGTCGGCCGTATGCCGGAAGCGTCGGGGCTTCCGGGCTTCGAGCCGTTCTCTCGCACGCCGCGCCACGCGTCGCCGCCCCGCCTCGAGGCCCTGCTCGCGCAACTGGTGCGTCACGCACGCTCTGCCGCAGGTCTGGTGCGGCAGCGCGCAGGCCGAGCGAACATCGGCGGGCGATCCTCGCGCCGGGGACGAGGGGCGGGGCGGTGCTTTCAGGCGCAGTCGCCGCTCGGACGACACATCGCATTAGGCATATTGCCCTAATGACACCCCGTCGTACTGCCTTGGAAATCATATGAGGCCAAGCATATCCGTATGTATATACAATAAGTTAGCCTGCAGCTTAGGTCGCCAAACTATGCCAACGTAGAAGCGTAGTGGACACCGAACCCTGACCTTCGGAGCCGTCCCTTCGCTTTCTCGACCTGCCCTTGCCGTGCTCGACCGCACGGCATCCACGCACCTTGTGCGCGGACCCTCCTGGTCGTGTCCCTGGTGGTGGTGTAGCTCGCCGGTAGCGAGGAAGCCCGTCCGCGAGCTCTCCACAGCGCTGTAGCGGGCGGGCTTCCTCGCGGGGTGGTCATCGGCGGTTGCCGGGTAGGTTCGGGTTGCGACAGCCAGCCCCGAACCGAGAGCCCCCCGATGACCGACGAGATGATGGCCCCGCATTGGGCGTCCGTCGATTCGGAGCCGGGTTCGATCCCAATCATTCTACCGAGATCCGGAGGAAGGAAATAGCAGGTCTTCGATTGCCGAAGTGGCAATCCACAGGGGGTGCTAGGCGAAAAGGCAATAACAAATATTATATTTACCGCTCAAATTTACAATCAATTCTTCATGCGAAAGAGGACATTGATCCAGCGCAATGTGATCGCTCGGGCAATCCCGTGAACTCGCCCAGCTTGGGGGAGAATGGGATTTCTGCAATGGCCAATCGCCTTGCTCACGCGCTCGACGGTCCTTGTGATTTCCTCGATTCCTTGCAGCCACAGGATGCCGACCAGCCCCCCTCCGCCGACAGCGTCCATGGCGTCGTCACGAGCGCAACCTGTGCCGTTCTCTCAGAGCTCGGCGCAGATCCCGTTCGCCTCCTGCGCGAGGCAGGTTGTGATCCGTGGGCGTCCAGGGACGATGGCAGGCCGATCCCGAATGCCGCTCTCGGCCGATTGCTTCAACTGGGTGCGAGCCGCACGCAGTGCGGCCATCTCGGCCTGCTCGTGGGACAGCGCATCGCCCTCTCCAAGCTCGGGCCGAGCAACGTCCTGATCCGGAACGCGGAAACGGTCGGCGACGCGCTGCATGTGCTAGAGACCTGGCCCTGGGCGTGGACGTGCGGCTCCGCGGTCAGACTCTGCGTCGAGGCCGACTTGGCGCTGCTTCATTATTTTCCGTACGAGGCCGGCGCGACGGCGGTCGGCCTCCAATCGGAGGGGGCGCTCGCCACCGTCGTCAATATCATCCGCGGGCTGTGCGGCGCTCACTGGTCCCCGTCGGAACTTCTGCTGCCGCGGGCGCCGCCGGACCACACGGGCCCCTATTGGCACTTCTTCCGCGCGCCCGTCCGGTTCGACCAGGAATGGGCGGCCATCGCCTTCTCGTCACGCCTTCTGGAGCAGCCGATCGCGGGTGCAGATCGAGCGGCCCACCGGACGGCGGAACACCGCATCCGACAGTTCGGGGCAGCAGTTCCGCTCCAGATGTCGCAGCAGCTGCGGCGGCTGCTGCGCGAGGAGTTCTTCCAGAACCCGTGGTCCGGCAATGCCGTCGCGCGTCACCTGGCGGTTCATCGGCGCACCCTCAGCCGCCGCCTGAGGACCGAAGGCACGAGCTTCCGATCGGTTGCCACGCAGATCCGGTTCGAGAGGGCGAAACAGCTCCTGGCCGATACCAACATGACGTTGGCGCATATCTCAGCCTGTCTGGGCTTCTCCGAGGCGGCCGCCTTCACGCACGCGTTCCGACGCTGGTCCGGCACAACGCCCAGCATCTGGCGGCACGCGAGCCGGCATCCGGAAACGGCAGCCGATCCGACGCGGCCTATTCCCCTCCCTCATCGTGAACGGGATGAACGGGCCAGCCTTTCAGACCATGTCTGGGATGCATTCTAACGGACACCGTACCACAGTCATTTTATAAATCTAAGGCCCGATATCGGCGCGCGGATCCAATAAAAATCGCTGAATTATATCATCTCAAGAGTCGTATTTAGGAGCACCCGATGAAAACGACGCGGTTGATCTCGCTCGTGGCCCTCACGCTGACTGTCTTGCTGGGATTGAGTTCTCTCGACTCGGGCGGGCTCGGCATCGCGCCTGCTCAAGCCGCCGGCGGGTGTGGGCCCGGCTTTCATCGGGGCCCCTATGGCGCCTGCCGACCGAACGTTTACGGCGCACCGGGATATTACGGATACCGGGGCGGCGGGGTCTACGGATACCGTGGCGGCCCCCGTTACGGGTACCGGGGCGGGGCCGTCTATCGGGGTGGGCGCGTGTATCGGGGCGGCCGGGCCGTCTACGGGGGCCGCGTCGGCGGGTACCGGGGCGGGTTCCGGCGGGGCGGCTTCCGCCGCTGACCGCGTCGGCTGTCCGCCGCTCCGGGTGACCTGCGCGCGCGCCGTACCCGGGCGCCTCGCGGCCGGGTACGGTTTCGAGTCCTTGATGGCGCGCTCTAATAGGCGCGATAGACTGGCTGATGGGATGGGGCCGGGGGAGCGCCGTAGCGGACGGAAGCCGGGATCCTGACGGCGATCGGCGCATTCGGGTCGAACGGCAGAAGGGCGGCCCCGGCGGCGATGAAGCCCGCCAGCGCGCGGATATCGTCCGGTTGCCGCAGATCGCGCGAGATGCGGTCTGTCTCCCACTGGAGCCGCAGGTTGCAGGCCCGTGAGGGCAAGCCGCCGATGGGGGTGCAGGCGTCGTGGCGCGCGCAGGCGGCATCGAGCGCATCGACGGGCGGCCACGGGGCGTTGTTGCCGAGGCCGCAATAGTTGCCGTGGATCAGCGCCGCGGGCTGCTGCAGGCCGGACGCTTGCACGAGCGCCGCCGCGCTCAAGCAGGTTGCGAGAAGGAGCGGGGCGACGATTCGAAAGGTCATGGCGTTTCACCGAACCCATTCTGAGGCCGGTCTGCCGAAACGGGCCGCTCGGGCCGCCAGCTCTGGCCGGATGATCGGGGGCCGGGGCCTCTCTCGCCTCGGCCCTGTCGCAAGGGCGTCAGTACGGACGGCAGACGCCCGCATAGGCATCGTAGTAGGCGTAGGGTCCGCAGCGGCCGTAGGTGGCGCCGCAGCCGGCGGCGGCTCCGACAGCAGCCGCGCCCAGGCTGTAGCCGTAGGGACGGACGCCGTATCCGTAGCGACCGTAGCGGCCATATCCGTACCCGTAACGGCCGACCCCACCGTAACGGCCGACTGCGCCGTAACGGCCGCGATAGCCCCCTGCCACCGCCCCGCGATAGCCGCGGACCCCACCGACCCGGACGCCCTGGAAGCCGCCGGCGCGGACTCCGCCGCCTCGAAAGCCTCCTCCGCCGTGGAAGCCGCGCGCTTCGGCCGCCACACCGCTCATCATCAGGGCGGCACAGGCCACTGACGCAATCCGGAGAGTTCTCATGGGATGGTCTCCGCTCTGGCGGACGACCTGCCGAGGGGAGCCAGAGCCAGGCGCGAAGCTCTCTGGCCCCTCGGATACGATCGATTGCACGGTAACGCCGAGCTGTTGACGCCGCTTGATCCGCGAGGACGCGCCCCGGTGAACGGGCGCGGCAAACCTGTGCCGCTCCTGCGGCCGCGGGTCGTCTTGCCCGAGCATCCGTACCCGAAACGGGGCCCGCAGATCTCCATCCTGCCCGCCGCTTCTGCACGGTGCCCGGGCCGCCCGGGCGTGGCCGATCCCCGGTTCGGCCGGTGTCTCGCCCGATCAAGCATGTGATCGCCGCGGACGCATACTACGTCCTTCGCTTCGGTGCGGTGATGCATGGGTAGATTGCTGACCTTGCATCGCCCGATCAGGGCGGGACCGATCCCGGCTTCACGGCGGTCGGCGCATTCCGCTCTTCCCCGCTTCCGGCAGAGCGCTGCCTCCGGTCAGGCCAAGGGTGCGCGAAGCGGTCTGGGCATTCGAGAGATGCCACGGTTGGAAATGATGCAGCGTGAGGAGATTGCCATGCCGGTCAAGACACCGAAGGAGCTGTTCGTGCGCATGCTGAGTGATGCCCGGCATCACGCGGAACGTGCGACGAAGATTTACGAAGAGCTGGGGCAGGCCGCGCAGGATCCGGCCATCCAGGAGGCCCTTCAGTCACGCGCCTTCATCCAGGATAAGACGATCAAGTCGCTCGATCGCTGCTTCGAGCTGATCGGCGAGAAGCCAATCACGGCGAACGGCCGGCTTCAGGAAGTCTTCCTCGAAGACTTTCGGCGCGAACTGGCGGAGATCCAGACCCCGGCGGCCAAGGCCCTGTTCATCCTGATCAAGGCCAATCACCTGATGCATCTGCGCATCGCCGAATACGTGGCCCTCGTGGCCATGGCCGACGTGAGCGGGCATTTCGGGGTAGGCGTCCTGCTGGAAAGCTGCCTGGCGGACAAGCTGGCCTTCACCGAGAGGACCCGCCGCCTGATCCGACGCACGATCGAGAGCAAACACGCCGTCATGCTGGCCGCCTGACCGCGGCCTGTCAGGCCCGGAATCGGGCAACCGATCCGGGGCCTCAAGCGTGGGAGCGGATTCGGTACACCGGCGGATCGGTTCGGCGCGCAGGTCCGCTTCAAGGCGCCCTTCAGCGGGACGATCGACACCCCAGTGCGAGGGGCGGATCGGACGTGACGCCGGCCGGAAACCGCGTTCGGCGAGCGCCCGGGCGCTTGCCGGAAGCCACCAGGAACAACCCGCAGGAACAGCCCGGATGCGCGCCCCGGGTCGTGAGCTGACGGGAGCCGCGGAGGACAAGCCATGCCCCCAGTCTTGTCTCAAGAGACTGCTTCCGGCGCCCCTGGCACCGGGGATCTGTCACGTGCCGAAGCAAGCATGCCGGTCCGATCCCTGAAGCGACGGGCCGCTGCCGAGGCGAAGCGCTACCTGGCCTTTGCGATCTACCTGATCGTCGTCTTCGGCACCTTGATCCTCTTCAGCATCAACATCTACGCACGGATCGACCAGGATATCCCGCACTATCCGAGCTACCATTTCTACGCGCTCGGGCTTATCAACGCCCTGGTTCTAGCCAAGTTCATGCTGATCGCCGAGGCGGCGAAGCTCGGATCGCTCGGCCTCGGTCGGCGCATCAGGCGAAGGCCCCTCGTCTACGTGATCCTGTACCGTTCTCTCCTGTTCACGGCCGTCCTGGTAGCGGCCTACGGTCTGGAAGAGGTGCTGGTTGGCGCTTGGCATGGGAAGGGACCGGGCGCCGTCCTGCCGGAAATGGCCGGCGGCCCGCGCGGTGTGCTCACCTTCGCCTGGGTGATGTTCGTGGCGCTACTCCCGTACTTCACTTACCGGGAGATCGGCCGCGTGCTGGGCGCTGGTCGCCTGCGCGCCCTGCTCCTCCGCGCGCCGGAGGCAGGGTAGCACCGCTCGCAAAGGCCGCGGCTTCCCGAAGAGCCGGCGGCAGCCGCCGTGTGCCCCATCCTGGCCTGTCGTCAATGGGCGACCACGAGCGTCGGCGCGGACGGGAGCGCTGTCTCCGGCCCGAGGCTCGCCCGACGTCGGTCGAGGGCATGGCGCGCGTGCGCCAGGGCCGTCGAAAAGGCCGACAGGCAATCGTGGCCGACGGCGCCTGACGAACAGCCCAGCATCGCCGAGACGAGTTCCCGGAACTCGCCCTCCAGGGCGGCGAGCCCTGCGCGGTCGGCACAGGGTGCCGCGTCGGCGATCTCGACCAGCCGCCGGACTGGGCGCCACTCTGCCTCCGATCGGCGTCGGGCCCAGCCCGCCGAGGCGGCGGCGAGGAGCGATCCGGCGAGGCTGATAACCAGGCCGCCGAGATAGAAATACTGCTGGGCCTGGTCGAAAAAGCTCTGGTCCCCGTTGCTCAGGTAGGCGGCGACGCCCGGATGGACGGGCAGGATCGGGCTCTTGTTGTCCGGATCGGGCGCCTCGATCTGGGTGGCGAGCGGCGTCACGGCCGCGAGCTTGGCCTTGGTTGTCAGGATCGACCGGGCGATGGCTGCCGCGACGACGTTGGGCATCAGCTCCGACGCGGCGAACCGATAGGTGACCGCCAGCGTCGTAACGGAGTCGCTCGGCGTGGCGGGGCGCGCCCGGAACGCGCCCATGGGCACGTCGATCGATTCGAAGCTGGGGAACCGCTTGCCGATCGCCTCCGCCTCGTCGAGTCCGAGAATGCCCGGCGTCCCCTTGGTGGCGCGCGCGACCGCGGCGACCACGTCGACGACCTCGCCCGGCGCCATGGGACCGACCGCCAGGATGGCCGCCAGCTTCTTCTGCCGGATCGATTGGGCCAGCTCGTCCACCGGAAGAAACGTCCTTCCGACATCCTTCTCGGGCAGGTTGAAGAAACTCAGCACGGTGTCGAGGACGCGCGCGTTGGTGTCTTGAAGCCGCCCGGCCACGATGCCGACCGTCTTCCCCGCCAAGTTGGCGACCGACTTCACGGGGCTGTGCGGGGGCAAGACGAAGGCGACGACGTCCCTGCGCAGGATCACGATGGTCTGGGCATTGGCGGGCGCCGCCGCGTCGCTGCGCAAGATGGCGAGGTCGGTCCGGCGCTCCTCCAGCGCCTTGGCGCTCCCCGCGAGGTCGTCGACCCGCACGAGGTCCAGGTTGACGCGGGGATGCTGCACCTTGGAGACGGATGCAAAGGCCGTGATGAAGCGCTCGGCCGTGCTGCCGGGTGGGCCCAGCGTGATGCGCAGGTTGGCGTGCGGCGACCAGATATGGGCAAGGGCAAAGCCGGCGGCGGCGACGAGGAACACGCCGCCCGCCATGAGAGCCCGGATCCACCGCCCACGCCGCGGCGCGCGGCGTGCGACATTGCCCGGTCCAGCCCGGTCGGGATCGACAGAAGCGGGTATGGTGTCCTGCATCACCATCTCACGCCGGGACTTCGGACGACCACGCGGATTCCCCTGAGAGCGGCACCGGCCCGGCCCACGCGCGGGTGCGCCGTCCGGAACCGCCTAGCAATCGTCGCAAGCCCCACCACGCTCAGGGAGCCTTCGATCAATGCGATGATCACGCCGATCCCGATGCCGCTCCTGCGCCCCTCTTTCGCCGCCCGGTAGACCCTCGCCCACATCGAGCGGAGGCGTGGTGATCGCCTCGCGTTCGAGACGGTTGAGTTGCGCGTCGCTGGGGATGGTGACGCTGCCCTGCGCGAGGCGGACACGCGCATCCGCGCGGATGAACCCAACCGCGACCGAGGCTGGGAGGGAGAGCATCAGGACAGCAGCGCAGGCCCGTGAGATCGTCATGACGGCCTTTTCGGCAGCCCCCGAACGGACGAAACCACTTCATCCTAGCCCGTATCGACGGGCGGTCCTTGACCGAATCGGACAGGGACTGCGCAAACCGCGCCGCGGACCAGATTTCCCGAGAACACGAAGCCGCACTTCTCTCGCCATGTTCGGGGATGCTTCGTGCCGGGTTGTCTCGCGCAATCAAGCGCGCGGGACGAATTCAATCATAATGCGAGGGCCACGGTGGAAGGCCAGGCGACAGGACCTTGGCCCGAGCGAGGATCGAGCCATGACTTGGATGAGCTGGCGGCTTGCACGGAGCGGCCTGATCGGCGCCGCCGCGTTCGGGATAGGCCTCATGACCGGTGCGCCGCCATCCGGGTTGTTCAACGGCCGCCCCTCCGTATCCCAGGCCGAGGCCCGGATCGGACGTCCGGCGACCGCGACGAGCGTCGCCGGCGTCGCCCGGCGCTACGATTAGGGCCATGCCTCCGCTCGCCCTACCGGCTCCCGCCTCGGCGGCGAGCGCTCCGGCCGGGGCGGAGCACGCCGGCTCGGCGAAGAGCAAGCTCGCTGCGTCTTGGGTTGCCCCCCTGGTGAGGGAGCCGCTCGTGCACTTCCTGTTCGCCGGTGCCGTCCTGTTCGGCGGCTATTCCTGGCTGAACCGCGGCGCGCAATCCGAGCCAATGCCGGAGCCGATCAGGATCGGGGAGGGCGAGGCGCGCTGGGTCCGGGAGACCTTCTCCAGCCAGTGGCGGCGGGATCCGACCCCCGACGAGATGCGGGATCTCCTCACGACGCTGCTCGACGAGGAACTCCTGGCGCGGGAGGCCAGAGCCCTCGGCCTCGACCAGCACGATACGGTGGTGCGGCGACGGTTGGCGCAGAAGCTCAGCTTCCTCGTCGAGGACACAGTCCGTCTCGCCGAGCCCGGTGAAGACCAGATTCGGCAATTCTACGTGGAGCATGCCGAACGCTACCGAAGCGCGCCCCGGATCTCCTTCCGGCACGTCTTCTTCAGCCCTGCGCGCCGGCACCACGCCGCCGCGGAGGCCACCGCGGCGCGGGCACTGCTCTCGTCCGTCGGCAGCGACGCGCGGCCGACGGTCGGGGATCCCCTGGCCCTCGATGACGCCTTCACCGACATCGATCCCCAGAGCCTGTCCAGCCTGTTCGGTCCCGACTTCGCCCGGAGCGTTTTCGCCCTGCCGGTGGGAGCGTGGAGCGGGCCCGTACGATCCGCCTACGGCCCGCACCTCGTGCGGATCTCTAGCCGCACGCAGGGTGCGGTACGTCCCTTCGCGGAGGTCAAGGGCGCGGTCACGGAGGCGTGGTACGGGGCGAGGCAGCGCGCGCTGAAAGAGGAATACCTCGGCACGCTCCGCGCGAAGTACGGCATCGTCTGGGACGTGAGCGCGCGACCGGTCCTCATGGACGCGCCCGATCGGCAGACCGGCCCGTGAGCCCGATGACGCACCGTCGCTGGAGCCCGACCCGCCTGTCGGCCCGCGTCGCGCTTCTCGCTGCGCTGAGCTTGCTGACATGCCCGGTCGGTTTCGCGCATGAGATCCGGCCCGCCTATCTCGAAGTGCAGGAACGGGCGCCCGGTCTCTTCGATGTGCTGTTCAAGACGCCGATGCGGGGTAACCTGAGGCTGGCCTTGACGGTCAGGTTCTCGGGCCGGGTCGAACCCGTATCGCCGGTCCTCGCCCGCAATACCGGGGATGCACTTGTGCAGACCTGGCAGGTTCGCGCCGAGGATGGCCTGGCCGGTCAGAGCATCGGGGTCGTCGGCCTCGAGAACACGGTGTCCGACGCCCTGCTGCGCGTCACCTTCGCGGACGGACGCTCTGCCGATCATCGGCTCACACCCGCGGCACCGCAGGCCACGATCGCAGGTTCGCCGAGCCGGATCCGTGTCGCCGGCACGTATCTCTCCCTGGGCATCGAGCACATCCTGCTCGGGTTCGACCATCTGCTGTTCGTGCTCGGCCTGATCCTGATCACGCCGTCGGCCCGTCAGCTGGTCTGGGCGATAACGGCCTTCACGGCCGCGCACAGCATCACCCTGACCGCCGCGGCGCTCGGCTTCGTCCACGTGCCGCCCAAGCCGGTCGAGGCGGTGATTGCCCTCTCGATCGTGTTCGTGGCGGCCGAGATC
Source organism: Methylobacterium sp. NEAU K (assembly GCF_030700285.1). GTDB lineage: Bacteria > Pseudomonadota > Alphaproteobacteria > Rhizobiales > Beijerinckiaceae > Methylobacterium. The sequence continues at coordinate 172,148 of NZ_JAUYZJ010000006.1, forward strand.
CTGCGGACCCGCGAGGGTCGGGCCGGGCTCGCCGCCCGGGCTCCCTGGCTCGTCGCCTTCGCGTTCGGGCTGCTGCACGGTTTCGGCTTCGCCGGCGCGCTGAGCGAGATCGGCATGCCCGCCGGGCACGTCCCGGTCGCGCTGCTGTTCTTCAATCTCGGGGTGGAGGCGGGCCAATTGCTCTTCGTCGGCACTGTCCTGGCGCTGGCCGCCCTGTCGCGGCGCCTGCGGGGGCCGCTCCCACGCTGGACGACCCGTGTTGCCCCTTACCTTATCGGAAGCCTTGCGATGGCCTGGGCCATCCAGCGCGTCGCCACGTTCTGAAGCTCGATTCTGGGAGGCTGTCTTGGCTCAGCGTGTGATCCGGAAGCTCGCGCTCCTCGGCCTGACGGTCATGCCCGTCGCCCATCCGGCACGGGCCGTGGACGAGACGGCGGCCGATGTCGGCACGCTGACCCAGGACGCCGCCGACAGGCTCTACCCGGCCAAGCGCGCCTACTCGCCCTACGCCGACCGCACCTTCCCCAGCCGGCCGTTCTTCGGCGACACGCACCTGCACACGTCCTTCTCGTTCGACGCCGGCGCCTTCGGTGCCCGGCTCGGACCGAGGGAGGCCTACCGCTTCGCCAAGGGAGAGCAGGTCACCGCGTCCTCCGGCCAGCCCGCGAAGCTGTCCCGGCCCCTCGATTTCCTGGTCGTTGCCGACCACTCGGACAATCTGGGCTTCTTCCCGGACCTGCTGGCCGGCAAGCCGAACATCCTGGCCGATCCGATCGGCCGGACGTGGCATGACATGATCGTCAACGGCCAGGGTGCGGCGGCGGCCATCCAGATCATCTCGGCCTTCTCCCAGGGGACCTTCCCCACGGCGCTGGTCTACCGGCCGGACGGGGGGGCCTATCGGTCGGCCTGGGGTGAGATCGTGAAGGCGGCGGACGAGGCCAACGATCCTGGCCGGTTCACGGCCCTCATCGGCTACGAGTGGACCTCCAACACCGGGGGCAACAATCTCCACCGCAACGTCATCTTCCGCGACGGCGGGGAAACCGCCGGCCGGGCCGCGCCCTACACGACAATGGCGCCCTTCGGCAGCGACAACCCGCGCGATCTCTGGGCATGGATGGCCGCCTATGAGGACAGGACGGGGGGCCGGCTGCTGGCGATCGCGCACAACGGCAATCTCTCCAACGGCCGCATGTTTCCGATCATCGAGCCCGGCACCGATCGGAGGATCGATCGCGCCTATGCAGAGATCAGGGCCAAGTGGGAGCGCCTCTACGAGGCGACGCAGATCAAAGGCGACGGCGAGACCCACCCCTATCTCTCGCCCAACGACGAGTTCGCCAATTTCGAGCGCTGGGACAAGGGCAATCTCGACCTCAGCGTCGCCAAGACGCCGCCCATGCTCCAGCACGAGTACGCCCGCTCAGGACTGAAGCTCGGTCTCAAGCTGGAGGCCGAGACGGGGATCAACCCCTACAAGTTCGGCCTTATCGGCTCGACCGACGCCCATACCGGGCTGAGCGCGGTCGAGGAAGACAACTATTTCGGCAAGACCTCCGCGATGGAGCCGAATGCGGAACGAAGCAGCCGCATCTTCGTCAAGGGCGCGGCTGGAACGCTCTACGAGTGGGAAACCTCCGCCTCCGGCTACGCGGCCGTGTGGGCGACGGAGAACACGCGCGCGGCCCTCTTCGACGCGATGGAGCGCCGAGAGACCTACGCGACGACGGGCTCGCGCATGCTGGTGCGCTTCTTCGGCGGGTATGCGTTCGAGCAGGCAGACGCCCGGAGCAGGAGCCCCGCGCGCGCCGGCTATGCCAAGGGCGTCCCGATGGGCGGCGATCTCGGCCCCGCGCCAGCCGGCAAGGCCCCGACCTTCCTGGTGGCGGCATTGAAGGATCCGATCGGGGCCAATCTCGACCGCTATCAGATCGTCAAGGGCTGGTTGGACGAGCGGGGAGAGATGCAGGAGAAGGTCCACGATGTCGCGTGGTCGGGCGCGCGCAAACCGACTGAGGACGGCAAGCTGCCGCCCGTCGGCAACACGGTCGATCTCGCCAGCGCAACCTGGAGCAACACCATCGGGAGCCCCGAACTGATCGCCGTCTGGGAAGACCCCGACTTCGACCCGAGACAGCGAGCCTTCTACTACGGTCGCGTCCTCGAGATTCCGACGCCCCGCTGGACAGCATACGACGCCAAATATTACGGGCTGAAACTCGCGCCTGACGTGCCGAAATCGATTCAGGAACGCGCCTATACGTCGCCGATCTGGTATTCACCTGCCGAGTGAGCCAACGCTACCCGGGCCTTCGGGTGGGGTACGGCGTGTCGAAGGTCCGATCCGGGCCCTCGTCTCACGCGCTCGCCCACCGAATGGTCCGTCCCGTCGGTGGGCGAGCGCTCAGGGATCTGCACGCGGTCGCGACAGCCCGGCCCGCGACCGAGCCTACGTCTTCCGCTCGTGATGGATGCGCTTCTTCTTCGGGAGCGCCCGATGACGGCCGATGGTGACGCCGGCTTTCGACACCGTCGGGCCGGCCAATTCCCTGTCTGGTGTGGGGCCGGCGGGCGCTGCGTCCGCGAACGTGGCGCAGGTCAGCAGGGGGAGGGCGGACAGCGCCCCCCGAAGAGCTCGGATCTTGTCCATGTATATTCACTCCTCTGTCCATGCGCGCCGGGCCGGGCCATCACCGACGGCGGCCGGACGCGACGGCGGTTCGGGGCTTGAGGGCGCCCCCGATATCGGGACGGTCTGAACACGGTGTGCAGCGCCACCTCCCGAGCGCACTGGCCTGAAGAGACGTGGGCTGGTCTTCAGCCGCTTGGCCGGCTCAACGGAGCCTGCAGACGCCTGAGTCCGGAATCTATCGAAAATTCAGTTCAGCATCGACCCGAAGCTCGACAATCTCACAATTTAACAATCGCACATTGATCATGATCAAGGTTCAACTGGAGCAGTCAAGCCTGCCTCGAAGGTTTTCCTGGCAGGCGCCGGTCGCGTCAAACGCCTTCGAGCAGCCGGTCGAGCTCGAACGAAGGGCGGCAGCCCAGATCCGCCCCATGGTCGTTCAGGAAAGCCTCGGCGCAGCGGCGTCCCTCGTCCCGCAGCATCGTCAGGAACGCCCATTCCGCATTGAGCTTCGACGAGGAACCGAGGCCCGCGACGACGTCGCTGGCGATGTGATGCATGCGCATGGCGGCCCATCTGGCGCATTCCGAGTTATCCGCGGGCGCGACCTGCCGCAGCAGGGCCATCATCCGCAGTTCCTTGAGCAGGACCGCGTTGAACGAGACCTCGCTCAGCCGATTGAGGATCTCCCGGGCCGAGGTCGGCGCTTGTGCGCGCTCGACCGGATTGACCTGCACGATGATCGTATCCTGCGACTCGCACTCGCAGACGAGGGGCGTGATCGTCGGATTTCCGGAATAGCCCCCATCCCAATAGTAGGCGCCGTCGATCTGAACCGCCTGGAACAGGGTCGGCAGGCACGCGGACGCGAGCAGCACGTCGGCCGTGACCTCGGCGTTTCGGAATACCCGGCCCCGGCCCGTGTGAACATTCGTGGCGGTGACGAAGAGCTTGATCCGGCTGCGCGCGATCCGTCCGAAATCGAGCCGCGTGCCCAGGATCCGCCCCAGCGGATTGAAGCCTTGCGGATTGAGGTCGTACGGGGAGAATACCCGCGCCATCATGTCCGCGGCCAAGTACATGGGCGCGTAATCGAGGGTCCAGCGGCCGAGCATCACGTCGAGCGGGCTGCGTTGGAGCGGACTGAACTGCGCCGCGCGCGAGACGGCGTCCCAGAAGGCCTGGAGCGCCGCGCGCGCGCCGGCGGCCCCGCCCTGCTCGTATCCGTCAATGAGGACGGCCGCGTTCATGGCGCCGGCCGACGTTCCGGAGATGCCGTCGATCCTGAGCCATGGCTCCTGCAGCAGGCGGTCGAGAACGCCCCAGGTGAAGGCACCGTGGGCGCCGCCGCCCTGCAGAGCCAGGTCGATCGGGACCTGGTCCCGCTCGCACTCCCCCGGTGTGATCGCGTCGTTCGCCATAGGATCGAGACCCCATCCCGAGAGCCATTCATTCCAGCGTCATTCGGACGGGCCGGAACGCGACCCTCTGCCGAAGAGGGGGCGGTCGCCTCCGGCTACTCGGCGACCGCCCGTCCAGGATCGGCCCGATACGGGTCGGCCTGCACCAGGCCCGAGGCGCCTCGCACCTTGGTGCCGGGCAGGATCTCGAAGCGCGGATCGAAATCCACCATCGTGGCGGCCAGCCGGGTCAGGATGCTCGCGTCGCCCTGAACCTGCGCCGTCCCGTCGGCGATCTGCGCCTCCAGGGTCTTGGCGCCGACCATCGTCTGCTCGAGATCCGACCGGTTGATGGTCAGGGTCAGATCGGGCTTCTCGGCCTGGAAGCCCGCGATGGTGGTCAACGTCGCGTTCTCCAGCTCGACGATGAACCGCTCGCCGTTGTCCGGCGTGATCAGGTTGATGGTGAAGCGCATCCCCTCCGCCTTCCGACTGTCCATGCGGATGCCGAGGAAGTTCAGGAACAGCTCGGTCGTCATCGCCCGCACCACGTCGGGACTGCTCGAACTTGCCGTCGCCCCTTCCGGGATGCCGGAACGAAGCTCGTAGGCGCCGGCCAGGAAGCTGTTGCGCAGGCCGGGGTTTTCCTGCTGGTAGCCGATCTGCTCGAAGATGTCGGCGAGTAGTTCCTTGGCGGCCTGGTTCTCCGGCTCGGCCTGGACCAGCTTGTTCAGGATCTCCTGGGCCAGCAGGTACTTGCCCGCGTCGTGCAGGCGTCTTCCCCGGGCGAGGATCGCCTCCGCGCCGCCCATCAAGTCGACGTAGAGGGGCGCGCTCTCGGACGGGGCCAGCGGGATCAGCGTCGCCGGGTTACAGTCCCAGAACCCGAGATAGCGCTGGATGACGCCCCTGCTGTTGTGCTCCGGCGACCCGTGATAGCCGCGGCAATGCCACGTCTGCTGCAGGCTCCGCGGCAGCTCGTAGACGGTGTGAATCTCGTTGATCGTCACACCCTGGTTCGCGAGGTGGAGCACGTGGTTGTTCATGTGGGCGTAGAGGTCGCGCTGCGCCCGCAGAACCTCCTGGATCCGCGCGTTGCCCCAGCGGGGCCAATGGTGGGAGGCGAACATCACCTCGGCCTCCAGGCCGAACCGGTGCAGCGCCTCGTTGATGTATTTCGACCAGTTGAGCGGGTCGCGCACCGGGGCGCCCCTCAGGGTGTAGATGTTGTGCAGGGACGCGATGACGTTCTCCGCCATCCAGAGCGCCTTCATGTCAGGGATGTAGGTGTTCATCTCCCGCGGCGCTTCGGTGTTCGGCGTATTCTGAAAGACCATCTGGACGCCGTCGACCTCGAAAATCTCGATTGGCTTCTCCACGGACCGCGTCGGGGCGATCAAACCGGTGGTGCCGGCCGAGACGCGCTGCCCCAGGCCCTGACCGACATAGCCGTGCGGCCCGGCCGGCAGGAGCAGCCCGTACTGGTAGAAGAGCCGCCGGTTCATGGCGTTGCCGGCGTAGACATTCTCCGCCACCGTGTGGGCGAGGAAGTCGGCCGGCGCGATCACCGGCACCGCGCCGGACCGCACATCCTCCTCCTTGAGGAGGCCGCGCACGCCGCCCCAATGGTCTCCGTGGGTGTGGGAGTAGATCACGGCCGAGATCGGCCGCCCCTCGCCCACATGATCCTGGAACAGCGTCCAGGCGGCGCGCGCGGTCTCCTGGCTGACGAGTGGATCGAACACGATCCACCCGGTCCGCCCCCGCACGAGGGTGAGATTCGAGAGGTCGAAACCCCGCACCTGATAGATCCCGGGAATGACCTCATAGAGCCCGTAATTGTTGTTGAGACGCGATATGCGCAGCAGCGACGGGTGAATGCTGTCGAATTCGTCCTGCTCCTCGAGGAAGCGGAACTGCTGCATGTCCCAGGCCACGTGGCTGCCATCGGCCAGGATGGTCATGTCGGCCATGGGGGCGATCAGCCCGCGTCTCTGCTCCTCGAAGTCCGTGTCGTCCGCGAAAGGCAGGCGCATCCGGGCCTGACGCAGCACCTCGCGCGTGAAAGCCGATGGCGGCTTGCCCTTCGGGCGGAAGTGCTTCGGCAAGGGAACTCCCGCCCGGGGCTCCGTGCCGTCTGCGGCACGCGCCTCAACCATGAGGCAGCCGGCCGCGGAGAACGCGGCTCCGACAGCTGGGAGGGTCTTGATGAAGGCGCGTCGCGTCGACATCGGTCAGCTCCATCCCGGAGGCGGTGGATTGCGGTGGAACGAACGGGCTGCGGAAGCCGCTGGGCCGCGACGGCCGCGGCCTGTCCCGCTCACGCGCGCCTCGCTAGCGCCAAGCACAGACCCGGCGTCCGCGCCGCCACCAGCAAACTCTGCGGCGGCGGCGGCGGCGCGGGACGACGACGACGGCCTGTGCCTTCTCGACGGGTGCGCCAGTGTTCGGATCACCGAGGGGCTCCACCCTGAGGAGCGCAGCCTCCAGGGCGCCCGGCGCCGCGATCAGGCCCGCGGCCGCCAGGGCCGCGGACGAGAAGCCGCCGAGCAAGGCGCGACGATGCATCGGTCCCATTGCCATTCTCCGCTTCGCAGTCTGATCAATGCGCTCTCACGTCGTTGGCCGTTGGACATCCCCGTGTCGGCCGCCGATCCTCATCGGGCCGCCGAGCCGATGCCGGGCGGTGCTACCGCCGGCGCGACAGGCGGCTTGCCGAAGAGGCCGATCCAGGCCCATGACAGCCCCGCCGCGATCAGGTCGCAGGATACGAAGAGGCCGATCGCCCACAGGCCCGAATAGGGCCATTGCGCGATGATGGCGGCGCCCAGAAGCATCGAGAGCAGGGCGAACAGGATCACCGTGGCGCGAGACATCTGCGTCTCATGGACGATGGCCCAGATCGCGCGCGCCACGCCCGAGGCGATAAGGGTCAGGCCGAGCACGAGCGTGAGCGCGAGCGACGCTTCGAGGGGACGGAAGACCGCCCAGAGCCCGCCGACGAGATAGAGCAGACCCGCGAGGAACCGAACGGCGCGGGAGCGCCAGACCTCGACCTCGGCGGGTTTGACGAGCGATTCGACGATCTCGGCGATGCCGGCCGCGATCAAGAGGATGCCATACCAGAGCGTACTGGCAATGGTGAGGGTCACCACCATGAACAGGCCCACGATGCCGAGGACCAGGAGCAAGCTGCCGACCGCGATGAACCATCCGCGGGCACGCCCCGTGTCGGCGTGCAGAGTGCCAAAGGTTGCCGTTCCGTTCATACGACACCTCCTGTAGATCACATCGATTTTTTTGGCTGTCTCATCTTAATCTAACAATCAGTAACTAAATTCCCGACCAATCCTGAGGCGCATTGATCCATGTCAAATGGGTTCGGAAGCGATCTCAGCGTAATTGACCTGACTGTCTGGCTTTGGACCGGGCTGGTTGAGAGGGTCATCCAGGATCAGAGGAGACGGACATGCGGCGAGGTCAGAAGACGCGCGCGGAGCGGGTCTTGCCGAAGTTGCGCCAGATCGAGGTGCAGACGGCACAGGGCAAGAGCATCGCCGTCGCCTGTAAGGAGGCGGATGTCTCCGAGCAGAGCCATTACCGCTGGCGCAAGGAGTACGGCGACCTGAAGGTCGATCAGGCCAAGAAGATGAAGGATCTCGAGCGCGAGAATGCTCGGTTGCGGCATCTCGTGGCGGATCTGTCTCTGAGGAAGCAAGTGCTGGCGGACGTCGCGGCGGGAAACTTGTAGCTCCCGAGCGACGCTGGCAGGCGGTCGACGGCATCAGGGAGAAGTACAGCCTTTCGGAGCGCCACGCCTGCCGTATCGTCGGGCGGCCCCCGGGGCCCCCCCCCCCCCCGCCCCCCCCGCCCCCCCCCCCGGGGGGCCCGCCCCCCCCCCCCAACCCCCCCGCTGGCGCCCCCCCCCGGCGTTAGGGGGGGCGGCCCCGGGGCCCCCGGCCCCCGGGGCCCCCGGGGCCCGCCCGACGAGGATGCACTGACCCGCGCAATCATCGCCCTGGCTTCCGAGTACGGGCGCTATGGCTACCGCCGCGTCACCGCGCTGCTGCAGGCGGCCGGCTGGCCCGTGGGCAAGGCCCGGGTCCAGCGCATCTGGCGTCGTGAGGGCCTCAAGGTCCCGCAAAAACACCGGCCGCGCAGTCGCCTGTGGCTCAACGATGGATCATGCGTGCGGCTGCGGCCGCTGCATCGCAATCATGTCTGGAGCTTCGACTTCGTCCAGGCACAGGCGCACGACGGGCGGAGCCTGCGTATCCTGACGCTGATCGACGCGCATAGTCGAGCCGGCCTGGCGCTGAAGGTCGCCCGGCGCATCAACAGCGTGGGCGTCATCGGGGCACTGGCCGACGCGATAGGCCTACACGGCATCCCGGAGCATATCCGCCCTCTGCCTCGTCGTCGACAATGGCCGGAATCTTGTTGTTCGGTGAGACCTTCAGGAACTCGGGGGCGAACTGCTCGTCCTTGCCGATGTTCACCGGCACCACAGTGTAGGGCAGTCCGCATTCCTCCAGCATGATCGGGATCTTGCGACCGTTCGGCGTCGACCATGTGTACAGCGTGATCATCGCACGCTCCTCACCTGACTGCATGGGTAGGAAATCCCGCCCCTATCGCAGGGTCGGCGATTCGCCAGGCTCCAGGTGGGGATCTCCACCATCGGGACCACCGAGGGAGACGTGATCGTTCAAGCGTCCTAAGTGTTCGAAGACGTGCTCGAACGCGTTCATTACGGCCTGCTCGAAGGAGCTATCGCCCTTCCCCTGAGCGTCCTTAAGGGCCCTGAGCAGGGCGCGGTGCTTCTCGGTATCGCTCGACATGTCATCCTCCCGACCGGCGTGAGCGCCGGCGCGCTAAGCCAATCTCTATGGTCAACCCCGGTTCCTGCGCATCACCGGCGACAGACCCACAGCGGACGGAGGCCCCCTCAGGATTGATGCGCTCAATGTCTGGCAACCAACATCGAGACAGCCATGGTGAGGGCTCAGCCCCCCGCGCCACCACGAGAACGTCTCATCAAAGCAGAGACGCGTTGGCATTCGGGCCCTCCTTCGACTACCGGGAACCGGGCGTTGCCGGCTCAATGGAGCCCCTGCCTACCAGCTTACCCGGGGATCGCTGCCGATGCTGAACCCAGTCCAGTCGGCCTTCCGCGCTGCCGTCGAGGGCGGTGTCGCTCTGGTGGCCGCCTGCAGCCGGCTGCGCCTGCCCAACACGCCGAACCCCTTTGTGGTCGGCGTTCACGAACCGATGCGAGAGGAACTGACGCTGCGGGACCTGCCTGTGACCGGGTCGATCCCGCCTGGGCTCGACGGCTTCTACCTCAAGATGGGGGCCAACCCCGTCCGCCCGGCGACGCGAGGCCACGACTGGTTCCTCGGTGATGGCATGGTGCACGGTCTTGCGGTCAAAGGCGGCAAGGCGCTTTGGTATCGCAACCGCTGGATCGGTTCGCGCACGGCCGCCGCGGCGCTTGGCCGGCCAGCGGCATCCGGACCGCGGCGGGGCGGCAACGACACCGTCAACACCAACGTCGTCGAGATCGGCGGCCGGATCTTCGCCGTGGTGGAGGCTGGCAGCTTCCCCGTCGAACTCTCCGAGACGCTGGAGGCGCAACGCTACAATCCGTTCGACGGCACGCTCGCCGGATCCTTCTCCGGACACCCGCACCGCGACCCGCTTACCGGCGAGACCCACGCGATCGCCTATGACGGCCGCGTCTGGGACAGCGTCCGCCATGTCGTCGTCGCGCCGACTGGGCAGGTCGTGCGGGACGTGCCGGTCGCGGTCGAGCACGGCCCCTGCATCCACGACTGCGCATTCACGGCGCGCTTCGCGATCGTGCTGGACCTGCCCGTGACGTTCTCGTTGCAGGCCCTGCTATCCGGTTACCGCTTCCCGTTCCGCTGGAAGCCCGACCACAGGGCCCGCGTGGGCCTACTCCCCCGGCAGGGCGACGGCGCCGACATCCTATGGTGCGACGTCGAGCCCTGTTTCGTGTTCCACGCCGCCAACGCCTACGACGACGCGGACGGGCGGGTGATCCTTGACGTGATCGCCTACGAGACGGTGTTCGCCTCGGCCGGGGGCGGGCTCGACACGCCGGGCCGGCTCGAACGCTGGACGATCGACCCTTCGACGAAGCGGGTCGAGCGGCGGGTGATTGACCCCGCGGCGCAGGAGTTCCCCCGCATCGATGAGCGGCTTTGCGGGCAGCGTCACCGCTACGTCTACACGGTCAGCGTCCCCGCCGACGGCAATACGCAACTCGCCGGTGCGACGCAGCTCTACAAGCACGACCTCAAGACCGGCGCGCGCCACGTGCACGAGTTCGGTGCCAGTCGCGTCCCGGGTGAGTTCGTCTTCGTGCCGGCCCGCGCCGGGGCCGGCGAGGACGAAGGCTGGCTCGTCGGGCTCGTCATCGACACAGCGAGCGACACGACGGACTTTGCCGTCCTCGACGCGCGATCGTTTGAGGCGCCGCCCGTCGCCACGGTTCGCCTCGGGCACCGGATCCCGCCGGGCTTCCACGGCAACTGGTTCCCGGCGCGCGACCCGGCTGGAAAAGCCGACTGTGGTGCCCTCGGGGATTGCACCGACGCGGGATCGTGAGGCGCACCTTGTAGCCATGGCTATCGGCGAACGGGATCCTGTACGAACCCTCTACCAGGACCGGCCGATCGCGGGCGCCTCACGCCGCGACGGTCCAGCCGGTCACTGCCGTCATGGGGTCGCAGGAGCCTCCCTCGGGCTTCAGGACGCGTACGTCGATGCGGGCGAACCCGGCACGCTGCAGATAAAGGCTGACGAGTTGTGCGTGTCCCACTTCGTCGAGGACGTTCCAGATGGCGACCGCCTTGGTCGGGAAGCAGCGGTTCGAGAAACTGATCACCGCCGGGGAGCCGGGGCGCATTACGCGAGCGATCTCGGACAGGACGGCCACGGGTCGCTGCAGGTACTGCACCGAGACGCAGATCAGAGCGGCGTCAACGCTCGCAGTGTCGAGGGGCAGGTGCGGCTCGGCATTGAGGTCCTGCACGAAATGCCGGGTCAGGCGCGGGTTTGCGGCGAGTTCCGCGGCATTGAGGCCGTGACCGATGACGCTGGCGTAGGCGACCTCATCCGGCAGGTGGCTGACCCAACTTGACATCAGGTCGAGGACGACACCGCCTGCAGGGACGATCGTCCTATACAAGCTCGTCACGGCAGCAATCGCAGCGGCATCGATATGGGTCACGAAGCGCGGCTCAGCGTAGAACAGCGGATCGGGATCACGATCGTGCTTCGCGAAAGCTTCCGGTGGCAGGCTCGGCAGGTCCTGAGTCATCGTTGGGCATGCCTCTGGGCCGAACACCGCGCTGAGCTCGACAGCTCGTGCCCGAACCGTGAATTGAGGACGAGTGTAGAAAGAACTCGGCGGACGCCTAGTGTAGGAGCCCAAAGTGCCGCATCTGTACGATGGCACAGACGTCGATCATCACAAAGCCGGGCGGCTTGGCGAATACCGCGTCGCAGCGCATCGGCTCCGTTTGCGGAATGCTCATTCCACCGCACCACAACTCAAATGATGGGAGGTGGCCGTAAGCCGTCTGGCCAGTTTCGGCCGCGGGATGCAAAAAACCGGACATCGCAGCAGTCTTGCTACCGCCCTAAAGGGATGAGCGTTTCGCCGACGCTTAAATAGCCGCCACGGTTTTCCGACAGGGCGGCTGACGTTTTGGCCGGCCCGACAAGCGTGTCCGGAGATCATCAGGAAAGCGGTCGTTTTTCGGACCTAGCTGCGATGGCGGCCCCGACACTGGAGAATGCCGCAGCGACCCTGTGCGCGTTGGACTGGATTTCTTTCTCTACTTTAGCGTCCGGACCTTTTCCTGGGCCGTTGATGTAGCCGCGGGGACCATGGCACGATGACCACTGTGGTCGGGCGTGGCTCAGTAAGGGGACGCGGTGCGTGCGCTGCGTCAGATAAGGACAACGTCCATGGCCACCCCCTTGAATGCTGCGCCGTCCCAAGATCCTCTAGCGGCAAAGCTCAGCGCCGCGGACGACCGCATCCTGTTGAACCACTGGCTCCCGCCGCAGGAGGGCATCGTTCCCCGGGTCCGGGTGGGGACGCGCTGGGTCAGCGTGCTGTGGGCGCTGCCGCTAAGCTTTGCCGGCCTTGTCCTCGCAGTCGCTTTGGCACAGGGGCTGCTGGAGTTCGCCGCCGTCAAGGCGTTCGTGGCGCGTTACCCCGGCATCGCCCAGGCCGCGCCGTCGGTGGACTCCGGCTTCCCGTGGTGGCTGCGGGCGCAGCACTTCCTGAACATGTTCTTCATGATGTTTATCATCCGCGCCGGCATCCAAATCTTGGCCGACCACCCGCGGCTGTACTGGAAGCGGGACTGCACGCCGGGAACGGAGTGGTTCCGCTTCCAGCGTCCGGTTCCAACCGGGCGCATCTGGACTGCCAAGGACGACTCGGTCACGCTCCCGAAGTGGCTGGGCATCCCGGGCCTGCGCCACACCATCGGGCTGGCCCGCTGGTGGCATTTCTCGGTCACCCTGCTGTGGACGCTGAACGGGATCGCCTTCTACACGCTGATATTCTCGACCGGCCAGTGGCTCCGCTTGGTGCCCGTAACGTGGGAGGTGTTCCCGAACGCGCTCTCAACCGCCATCCAGTATGCCTCGCTGAACTTTCCGGTTGACCACAGCTGGACACGCTACAACGCCCTGCAGCAGCTCTCCTATTTCATCACGGTGTTCGTGGCAGCGCCCGTGTCCATCGCCACGGGCCTGCTGCAAAGCCCGGCGATCTCCAACCGGCTCGGCTGGACCGGGCGCGTACTGAACCGGCAAGTGGCGCGGTCCATCCACTTCATCTCGTTCTCCTGGTTCGTGCTGTTCATCCTGGCGCACGGGATCATGGTGTTCGTGACCAGCCTGCGGGAGAACACCAACCACATGTTCGCCGGGGTGGAGAGCAGCTCGTGGGCCGGGCTGCTACCATTCCTTCTTGCCATGGCAGTGGTAGGGGTCGCCTGGGCCGTGGCGTCGCCACTGACGATCCGACACGCCCGCCTCGTGCAGCACACCGGCACGTTCATGATTGGCTGGATCAAGGGATTGGCCGAATGGTGGGACCCGCGCTCCCAGCTTTCGGAGAGAGACATCTCGCCGTACTTCTGGCTGAATGGGACCATGCCGCGCTCCGCGGAGTTCGACCGCCTCGTGGCTGACGGCTTCGAGCATTACAGGCTACGGGTCGGCGGCCTGGTCGAAAACCCGCGCGACTTCTCGCTTGCCGACCTGCAGGCCATGCCGAAGCAGGAGCAGATCACGACCCATTTCTGCATCCAAGGATGGTCCGGCGTCGCCAAGTGGGGCGGCGTCCCGATGCGCCACATTCTAGACTTGGTGAAGCCGGCTGCCGAGGCGCGCTACGCCGTGTTCTACTCGCTGGCCGACGGGGGCGACGGCGGCCGCTACTACGATGTGCATAAGTTGCACAATATGCGCCATGAACTGACCATACTGGCCCACGAGATGAACGGCCGGCCGGTCAGCGTGCTGCACGGGGCGCCGTTGCGCCTGAGATGCGAGAACGAGCTGGGCTTCAAGATGGTCAAATGGATCGCGGCGATCGAGTTCGTGCACGACTTCGCCAACCTTGGCGCCGGGGAAGGCGGGTACAACGAGGACCACGAGTTCTACGGCTACCGTATGCCGATTTGACGCGCAGCCTGGGTGTGGCGCGATACACACACGAAGAGGGCCGGGATGTTTGCCGAGCGGATGCTGCTCAGGGCATGCGAGCGACTGGTTACGATTGACGGGGCGGCCACCGTCAAGGACACGGCCGCGCTTATGGCCAAGCCGCATACAGACCTCGTTGTCGTGTGCGGCCAGGATGGCGGGATGGTGGGCGTGCTCACGAAAACCGATATCGTCGGGCAGATCACCCGGTGCATCGGAAGCGGCTGCACCGCCAGGGTGGACGCAATGATGACGCGGGACGTGGTGTCCTGCCAGCCCGGCGAGCTGTTGCAGAATATCTGGTCGATGATGAAGGCGCGCGGCCTTCAGCGTATCGCGGTCATTAGTCAGGGCGGGAAGCCGGTTGGGATCATCTATGCACGGGATGCCCTACAGGGCCTGCTGGGCGAGGTGGAGAGCGACGAGGCCCTGCTCCGCGACTACGTGATGAACGTGGGGTACCGGTGACCGAGGTGGAATGGCCCATTCCAGCAGGATACGTGGTGACCCGCCGGACACCAGTGTTTACGCATGACACGGTGCCACCCGCCCTTTTGAGTGCGCACGAAACTAAGGGCGGCGCATGGGCCGTAATTCATGTTCTCGAAGGCAAGCTGCGCTACCGCATCGAAACGCCACCATCGGAAAGCATCCTGGAGCCAGGCCAGCCCGGCGTGATCGAGCCACAGGTCCGGCACCATGTCGAGCCAATTGGGCCGGTGCGCTTCTACCTGGAGTTCCACTGCGCCCCGTAGCGCCTCGGTGGCCGATGCGTCGCGGCTCTCGAGCATGATGCGCAACCTCGGCGGCTCGATCGGCATCGCCATGCTCTCGACGATGATCGATCGGCGCGGCCACACGCACTTCTCAGTTCTGGCGGAGGTGATCACCCAAAACGCGACCCGCACGCAGGAGCGGGCTGGCCGCGTTGGCGGCCGTGATGCACGCCTACATCGCCGATCCGGCGGCAAGGTGCAGCCCTGGCCTCCTTGCAAGCCAAGTGCGGTGCGAGGCGTACGTAACGGCCTATGCGGGAAGCTTCCGGCTCGTGGCGTCAGCCACATCCTCAGCTTCGGTATCGTGGCGATCCTGAAGAAGAGGCAGCGGGCAGCCGGACCGATCGCAGCCCATTGAGGACGGCCAGCTCCTTCACACAGGTCATTGCGATGGGTTTGGGGAGAACGGGTTGGGCTCCATAACACTCAGACAGCGAAGGTCCGCTTCGAGGTGGTTCCGTAAGAGCGCCTGATCGTGTCCCACAGCGTGGTGTAGCTTTCTGGGAGCCACCACGATCACTGGCCGGGGGCGGATCGATCAGGCTGCCAGGGTGGGCAGGCTGACGCGGGGATCATCGCCGATCGGGGCGATGCTTTCCAGGGTGATGTAGCCGGACCGCTGGACGGCCCATTCGTTATTCTGCTCCAACAGGAGCGCGCCGACGATACGGCCGTTTTGGCGCACCTTCACGTAGGTCGCGTCGATCCAGAGATACGGCCATTCCCCCCTCGATCGGCCGGTCGAGGAACGCGCCGACCCGTTCATCGATCTCCTGGCACAGACGGCTGACCTGGCTCTTCGACACGCCCGTGCCACCCATCGAGGGGCCCATCGCGGCCTGCCGCTATGGGGCCCTTCCTGGACGAGGGCATCGCCCGAGCGGGTCCGAGATGCCCGGGATGTCGGCCTCCTGGATCACCGCGGTGAGCGCCTTCTCGGCCATCCGGCGCGGCTCCAGGAAGACAGGGAAGTACGAGCCCTTGCGCAGCTTCGGCATGCGCAGCGCGACCGTACCCGCCCGCGTCTGCCAGTCCCGGTCAGGGTAGCCGTTGCGCTGGACCAGCCGCTCGGCGCTCTTCTCGCCGTGGGCCGCGCCGGTCAAGCCGCCCACCTCCAGCTCCATCAGCCGCTCGGCCGCAAAGCCGATCAGCTCGCGCAGGACATCCGTGTCGGCGCACTTCTCCAGCAGCCCGCGCAGGGCCATCATCTCGTCGGTCATCGGGGGGCTCTCGGTTCAGGGTTGGCTGTCGCAACCCGCCCCTACCCGGCAACCGCCGATGACCACCCCGCGAGGAAGCCCGCCCGCTACAGCGCGGGGGAGAGCGCCCGGGCGGGCTTCCTCGCTACCGTCGAGCTGAACCACCAGCAGAGACACGACCGCCAGACCCTCTCTTTTGCCGTGCCATCGATGTCGCCTGAACGGCCGCGAAGGTGCGATGCGGCTGGATCTGGCCGGAACCCGCAGGTCCGCTTCGGAAAAGGTCGGCCGGAAAGGCGGACCAGCCCTTACCGACCCATGCCAGCCGCTTGGACCGTCTTCGACGCTTCTCCAAAGCGGCCGATCGTCAGCCGTCCGGCAACTTCAGCTCGGGGTCGGAAGCTGTCGTCCGATAATCGCGGACCAAACGTCCGGATCGAGAGTTGGAGCGGACGATCCAGTCATTCGACCAGTCTTCAAAATTCAAGAGCGTCCTACAACGCTACTGATGGAAACATCTCCGCTTAATTGAAGGCCTCTCTCAAGAACGTAAATTGCGGAAGTAAAAGATCAAATTTATTTCTCTATGATGGCCAATTTCGTCTCGACGAATTTCTCGGGCAATTTCTCTCTTGAGGTGAATTCTTTATAAGCCTGCATTGCGCCGTCATACGCCGATCCAACACTCTCAACCCACATATGCTTTTTCTTTGTCCAGCAGTCATCCACAACAATTATTCCGCCAGCCGAAATGCGCGGGTATATCTTTTCCAAACCAATCTTAACCGGCTCATAAAGGTCAACGTCTATCAAACAAAAGGCGATCTTTGATGGCAGCTTCGACTCATCAATAGTACAGATATCTGCTTGCACGACGTTTATGTCTGTAATATTTCTTCTGCTAAGACTTTCTTTAAACCAATCTACATTGTTGTTCTTATATTCCCTTTCATAATTATAAATTTTCATGCGTTTATTTAATTCCACAGAAATATTGGCTTCCGTAAATCCGGAGAATGTATCGAAGCAGTTGTAGGATTTTTCTATCCCAGAGTCTTTCATGTACTCATACAAGAACGTCGTTGTCAGTCCATGAGCACATCCTACTTCAACCACATCTCCTTCGATCGAAGATGTGCGCTCAATGCAACTTGCAAGATAACATAGTTGTCGCGGAAAATATTCGAATTGATATCGGGGATACCAAAACTTGCGCAGATAACCGCGGTTCATCATTGCCTCATAAGCCATTCTCTGAAATCTGCTTAACATCCGTATATTCTCCTAAATTAAAGTATGAATACAATTTAGAACACAATTATGACTCAGAATAAGCAATTTCAAGGGTTCCGTGGAGTGATCGAATGGCTAGTCGCTCGGGCGCTTAAAATTCGCGGAAGTCTCGATCAAAATTCACGGCCAAACGGCGGATTCCCCTCAACTCCGGACATTGCGAGATGCAAGCTCAAACATCCGAGAGGGGTCGATTGCGGAAGGCGGCACGCCGCCCTTCGCGGACGTTCCGCATTGCGCCTATCCTGGCCATTCGGCAGACTTCGGCTGCATCGCCGAAGCAGACATGGCCAAGGCGGGCGTTCGAAGATGATCCACGTCTCAACGCGGGGCCGATGATGGGAGCGCCGTCGTCTCGACGCGGCTGAGGAAGTCGCGTGTGAGCCGGGCAATCTCATCCGTCGCCTCGTCCAACGCGAAATGGCCGGCATCGAGGATATGCAGCTCGGCCTTCGGCACGTCGCGCAGGTAGGCCTCGGCGCCTGGCACAATGAAGGATGGGTCATAGCGGCCCCACAGCACGAGCGTCGGAAGCTGATGCTCCTGCATCCAGGCTTGCCAGGCCGGGTAGGACGCAACGTTCGTGCGGTAGTCGTAGAGGAGTGCCGCCTGGATCTCCCGCTCGCCTGGTCGCGCCAGGATAGCGTACTCGTCAGCCCAGGTGTCCGGGTTGTAGCGCTCGGGGTTGGGGCTGGTGCCGAGGTGGCGCTGCTTGGCCCCTTCGAGCGACGTGAATGCGTCGACCTGCTCGGGATGGGCTGCGGGATCAGCCCAGTACCGGGCGATGCCCTGCCACTTGGCACCGAGGCCTTCCGCATAGGCGTTGGCGTTCTGAACGATGAGCGCGCTGACCTGCTCAGGATGAGCCAGCGCCATGCGAAAACCCACGGGCCCGCCGTAATCCTGCAGGAAGAGCGTGTAACGCTCTATGCCGAGGTGGGCGACCAACCTCTCCATCGTCACAGCAAGGTTGTCGAAGGTGTAGGTGTACTGCGCCAGCGACGGCGCATCGCTCTGGCCGAAGCCGGGGTAGTCGGGCGCAATCAAGTGATAGCGGTCGGCGAGCAGCGGTAGCAGCGGGTCCCACTGCCGGGACGACGACGGATAGCCGTGCAGCAGCAGGATCGTGGGCGCATCACGCGGCCCCGCCTCGCGGTAGACGATGCCAACACCGTTTACCTCGACCCGATGGTAAGTCGTCGTGGCCTGGGTGGAGGGAAGTGGCTGCGGCGTTCCTTGTCCAAGCGCCAGGGCCGTTGCGGCGGCTAGGACTGTCTGGGTCGGCATAACTCATCTCCTCCGGGGGGAGAGATAGGGCATTCTCGCTGGACAGGCCGCAACGACCACTTTCCACCGGACCCAGTCGTAGTGCTCTTTTTCATCAAGTGCTTCGAAGCGGACCTTCCGACCTTCTGCAATGGGTCGTGAGCGGTCCCCGCGGCTATGTACGCTTCGATACATCCGCCGTCCGGAAGCGGACGGGCAGAAAACCATCCGACCGAGACGCTCGCGAGGCCGTCGGCAACAGCAGGATTGGCCGAAAGTCGCCGGTCAGCTTCGGACAACGTGAGACGATGGAGCGGACAAGCCGCTTCCGGGCGGGAGGACCGTACCGGCCTGGACTGCGCGCTGCGGGTTTAACGAGCCGCGTTCCGCTCACAGGAGGCCGAGGTTCGTCGGACGCACCTGCGCGAAGACGCGTCCGAGGCTCGCAGGACTGAGACCATAGAGCCGGCTGAACAGATCGGCGAGCATCGCTCGGTAGTCGGTCAGTATCGGGTAGTCGCGGTTCTGGAACAGGCTCGTCTCGCCCACGCGGACCTGCGGCCCAGCGATTCGGCCGCCTTTCAGCCCGCCGCCCAGCACCCAGTAGACACTGCCGTGGCCATGATCCGTGCCGCGATTACCGTTCTCCCGGAAGGTGCGGCCGAACTCCGAGAGCACCACCGCCACCGTGTTGTCCCAGCCCGGGCCGACCTCCTGCGCGAAGCCAGCGAGCCCGCGTCCTAGCTCGCCCAGGCGATCAGCGAGGTAGCCGCTCGCCGCGCCCTGGTTCACGTGCGTGTCCCAGCCGCCGACATCGACGAAGCCGAGGTTGAACCCGTCGCGCATCAGCCGGCCGATGCGGCGGGCCGACAACTCGAACCCCTTCGGCGAGACCGCGCCGCGGTCGGCCTGGGCCTGATGGTCCGAGATCGTGTGGTAGACCTCGTCGCGCACGCGGAAACCTTCCTCGACGGAAGGCCGCAGGACGCTGTCCCGGTACATGGCAGTGATCAGTCGCGCCTGTCGCTCGTCGATGCCGGGCTTGCCGATGCCGTTGATGGCGACATTCGGCACCGTCTCGGTGCCCCGGAACACCAGCGGCATCTGCTCGGTGAAGCTGACCGGACGCGCCCGGGTCAGCTCAGCGGCCAGCCGGCCCATGAAGCCCGAGTTGTAGTCGCGGACGCCGCCGACGCCCTGGCCGAGCTCGATCGTGTCCTGCGTCTCGAAGTGGCTGCGCGTCAGATCGTCGGTGCCCGCGAACGGGACGAAGGCGACCTGTCCTTTGGCGAAGAGCGGTAGGATCGTGTCGCGTAGGACCGGGTGCAGGCCCCAGTCCGCGTCGAGAAAAAGGGCGGCGGCCGGGTCCTGCGGGTTCGGGCGTGCCACCGCCAAACGGGGCCGCGCCTGATAGTAGAAATCGCTGCCGGTCGGGATCACCACGTTGGCCGCGTCGTAGGCACCGCGCAGGAAAATCACGAGCAGGCGGGCATCCGCCTGCGGCGCGGCCCACACCCGGCCCGCGATGGTTGAGAGGCCGAGCGCCGTGCCGGCCCGCAAAAGGTAGCGACGATCCATGGGATCTGTCCTCAGCGCATGAAGTCGGGAGATGACAGGAACAGGGTATTCCAGTCCTGGGGCGACACCGCGCGGGCGAGCGCCGCGCGGGTCGGCTCGCTCAAGCTGGCGGCGAGGGTCGAGAAGTAGAGACCGTTCTGCAGGAGCGGGAAAGCCGGTTCCTCGACCGTGTCCGGCCCCGGGGGCTAAAACAGCCCGGCCGGGCCGGACCCGATCTGCCGCGCGACCTCGAAGCGCGTGATCATCTGGCCGGGCCCCGACCAGGCGGCGGACAGGAGCGGGTAGCCGTCCGGCGTCGAACGGTTGAACAGGGCCTCGCCGAGGCGGTTCAGCCAGCTCTGAACCGGCCCGGTGTTGAGGATCACCCGCTCGTCGTAGGCGAGGCGCAGGGCCGACAGCACGTAGCGAACCGGATCCTTGATCTGCGAGCCGATCGCGGCGGTGAAGTCCGGCGCGCGAACCAGGGCCTCCGTCACCGCCGCGATGTCGCCGTCGCTGCGCGCGAACACGCCGGCGAGATGCTGCACCAGGGCCTCGGGTGGCTCAGTCCCCATGAAGTAGGTCGCGAGGGCGCGCGACACGTGACGGGCCGTGGCGGGCTGACGGCAGAGGAGGTCGAGCGCCTCCTCGACCTCCGCGAAGCCGCGGCCGCGGATCGTGTGACCGAGGAAGAGCTTGTCGCCGTAATCGTGCCGGTTCGGGTTGAAGATGAACAATCCGTCCCTGACGAGGTCGGCCTGTCGCTCTGGCTTCAGCTTCGGGGCCGCGGGCTGCGCGTCGATGCCGACGCCGGTGAGGATGCGGGCAAGCGCCTCGACGTCGGCCTGGGTGTAGCCGGAGCCCACACCCATCGTGTGCAGCTCCATGATCTCGCGGGCATAGTTCTCGTTGATGTGGCCGGCCGTGTTCTCGGCGTTGTCGAGGTAGCGCAGCATCGCCGGGTGGCGCAACGTTGCGGCGAGGAGATCGCGGAAGCGGCCGAGCGCGTGCGGGCGGATAGCCGTGTCGACGTAATCGCCGACCAGTGCTCGCAGGTTCGCCTTGCCTTGATGAACGTTGAAGCGGTTGAACCAGAACCAAGTCAGGCGCTCGCGCAGCTGATCGGGGCTGTAGAGCGCGCGCAGCACCGTCGCGGCGACGGCGTCGCGGGCGGCGGCGGTGAGCGCGGCCTGATAGACCTGCTGGGCCGCATTCTTCGTCTCCGGACCAAGCTCCGCTCTGGCCGCCTTCGCCTGCGCTTCGAAGGCCCGTACGCGCTCGATGAGTGTTCCGCGCGGTGCCAGGGCGGCGAGCTGCGCCGCGGCCGCCGGAGGCAAGCGGGGCTCATCGTGCGGATGGAGCTGGTCCTTGAGCCAACGCTCGCGCCCCTGGCTGTGCAGCGCCTCGACGCTCGACGGACTTGCGCCCCAGGTCAGTGCGTCGAGAAACGCCACGTCCGCCGCCGGCGCCTTGACCTGAGTGGCGGCTGCGATCTGGGCCGGGACGAGCGAGCCGGCCGCCAGGATGGTCCCACGCAGGATCTTCTTGACCACCCCTCTCGGCCTCGCCATCGGCATCGCAATCTCCCGGACTGGGGAAATCTCGGCCGCGATCTCGTCCGATCTGCGGCTGATCTCACCGGGATGGCAGTCCTCCCGCAAACTTGATCGTGTCGGCTCTGCCGCTTCTCACCGTAGCAGGGCCGGAGGAGCGCCTACGACGGGTCGGGCCTGACAAGCGCCGTCCTGAGAGGATGACCGCTCCGGTACGGGGCGGCGTGGTATTCGGCCTTCCACCGGCTTCGGGTCGAGACAGCATCCGAGGGCGTCGATCGGGGCACCGCCCTCGCTTGATGCCGCTTCATCGCCTACCACCCATCGCCATAGTAGTAGTTGTGGTGGTGGTGGTGGTGATGATGGTGATGATAGAATGGGCCCCAATAGGCGTGATGATGGTGATGATGATGGTAGAAACGCCGCCAATAGCCGTGATGATGGTGGTGATGGTGATGGTGGTAGTAGAACTGCGCCTTCTGGACCAAGCCCTCTTTCCGAGCCTCCGCCGCACGGGCATCCGCAGCCTTGAGCAGTTCGACCGCGTTCGGGATCGGTTTGACCAGATCGGCGTAGGACGAGACCTGCATCACGGAATCCAGGTTCGCGGGGGCTGAGACTGCGGCCTGAGCCGGCCCAGCCGCAGCCAGGGCTGTCACGGCACCGACCACGCCTGCGATTGTCTTATCCATCGAAACCTCCTTGCCGGGACCTGACTGGAAGCCGCAAATACGGCCGCCTCAGAATGCTGTCCGAACGCTTCGATGGCGTCCGCCCCTCAACCCAGCGTGTCGCAGCCTAAGCACCCGTTTCTGTCGGAAGGCTGAATGGCGGCGCAGACCTCACGTCGTCTGAAGACAACTCGATAGCTTGGCGGTAATAGCGGAATCACACTTCGGCGATCCTTGGATTTGCCGCATCCCATGTCCCCCGATCGTCGTACCTTCCTCTGGCTGGCGGCCCGCTCACGCGCATGGTCCCCGATTCTAGACTTGATGCGCCCTGTGCCTGCACAATGCCCGTCTTCGGAGTCAAGCGCGTCCGGATCGGTGGCTGAAATGCGCCGACGAGGCTGCATGGGCAGCCCACCGATGTCACTCAGCCATGGCCCGACGCCAGGCCATCGTCGCGGCCCAGATCTGACCGGCCGCCTTTGAACCGGGCTGATTGAGAGGATCGGCCAGGACCAGAGGAGTCGGAGATGGAGCGAGGACAGCAGCCGAGCGCGGAGCAGGTGGTGCTGATGCTGCGCCAGATCGAGGCGCAGACGGCATAGGGCAAGAGCTTGGCCCTGGCCTGCAAGGAGGCGGACGTATCCATGCAATTCCATGACCGCTGGCGTCAGGAGTACGGCGGACTGATGGTCGATCGGACGCGCCGGATGAAGGATCTTGAGCGTGGGAACACTCGGTTGCGTCGGCTCGTGGCGGATCTGTCTCTGGTGAGTCAGGTGCTGAAGGATGTTGCCTCGGGAAACGCACAGCCCCCGAGCGACGCCGGCAGGCGGCGATCGGCATCCAGGAGAAGTATGGCCTCTCGGAACGTCACCCCTCTCGGATCGTCGGCCAGCATCGCGGCACGCAGCGCACCGTGCCAACGGTGCCGGCCAACGAGGATGCATTGACCCGTGTCATCGTGGCCCTGGCGTCTGAGTATGGGCGCTTCGGCTACCGCCGCGTCGCCGCGCTGCTGCAGGCAGTCGGCTCGTCCATGGGCAGAGTCCGGGTTCGGCGCATCTGGCTTCGCGAGGGGCTGACGGTCCCGCAGCAGCATCGGCCGCGCAGCCGGCTGTGGCTCAACGACGGATTGTGCGTGCGTTTGCGACCGCTCCATCGCTACCAGGTCTAGAGGGCCAGGAGGGTATTCAGCACGCGGTGCACTCCATAACGGAGTGCGCTTGGCGGTCCGCCACCGCCAATGCCGAAGGACACGCGCCGAACGCGGCAGCAGTGTGATGCGGGGGCCCGCTTCTCCTGTGGATGGTATGCGATCTCCTCTTGGCGCATTCGGAGCGGAGACTCAGCACAGGCAGCTGGTGAGCTTCACCATTCCCAAGGCGGATCCGCCCAACCTGTTCACCGCCGCCGGCATACCCGTCGATGCCGAGGCCGTGCAGCCCAAGCGCAAGCGCGCCAGCAGGCCCAGGAAGCCCACACCGGCGGAGAATGCGGAAGCGGACCGCGTGATGGGCGGCCGCGGCCTACGGGGCCCGCTGAGCCCCGGGCAGCGCAGCAGGGTGGGGACCGGCCGCGAGATCTGAGCCTCACGCCCGTGCTGCCCTTCGCACTGGCTCGCAACGCCAACGTGGTCGCAGAGGTGATCGAAAGACTTCCGCAAGGCTATGCGCCGGACCTCGACAGGAGGAGCGATCTCGAAGTGATGCTTGGACAGGGCTGCCGGGATGGTTCCCCGGAGCCTTAACCAGCCTCGCAGGTCAATAGCCGCCGTAGAACCGGCGCGGGCCGTCGTAGCCCCCATAATAGCCGCCGGGGCCGCGCTCGTAGCCGCCACCGTATCCGTAGCCTGGGCGACCGCCATATGGGCCGCGGGGGCCGCCATAGCCCCATCCCCGGTAGTTAGGGCGGCAATGCCCCCACGGATTCGGGTGGAAGCCAGGACCGCAACCACCGGCCACGCGCTCGATCAGCATCTCGCCGGCAGGCGGCTCATAACCGAGCGGACCGGCGTTCGCTGCCGTGGCGGTGGAGAGGCCCACTGCGAGCACCGCGGTCATCCCGAGTACCTTGAAGCGCACCATGACACGACCCTTTGAAACCATCGGCATGAGCTTGCCGGACCGGATTTGGCGAGGATGCAACCGGCGTCCTGAACCACTTCTGGTCCGCTCGTTCATCGATCCGATGGCTGATGGGCGGGAGCCGATCCGATGGAGACGTTCTCTCGGTAGGACGCATCAAAACGGCGGGGCTCGCACCCCGCCGCACACAGTTCGTTGGTCCACTCCCAATGGAGATCAATCTTCGTCATCGTCCTCGCGACGTAGGCGCTCTTCACGCCGGATCGGGTCACGTCGCTCCTCACGGAATTCCTCACGACGCTCCTCACGACGGATCTCGTCCCGGCCCCGCTCCCGCGGCGAGCGCGGATCAACCCGCACGCCTCCTGGTCCGATGTCGATGCTCTGCGCCGAGGCCGGCAGGCTTGGGATGGCGAACAGGCCGGCTGCGATTAACGAACCGGCGAACAAGTGCTTCATGGCGTGTTGCTCCCAAACGATCGAGGCCGTTACCGGCGGTTTGTCAGGCTGAAGAGTGCGAGCCCCGCCAGTGCCGCGAGGCCCAAGGCGAGGGAGCGATTGGCTTGGACAAAGTCGGCCGCTTGCTCGCCGGCTTGGCGGAGATCGTTTCCAAGCGGCGACCCGGTCAGGATGCGCTCCGCCCTGGCGCGGTTCTCTTCACGGGTGTTGATGGAGACGTCGAACGCATCGCCATACCGATCGATCTCGATGCTGTTGCGGGCAAACCCTGCGCGCGCCAGCCGCTCTCGCGCCGATCGAGCAGCCTTAAGAGATGAGAACGTCACTGACGCTGAGGTGCTGTCCGACATGGGTTCCTTCGCGGTGCGGGTCGAAACTCGTCGAGGGCGATCGGGTTTCTCATGGGGCTAACCCCTGGTGTCGCCAATTGGGTCCGAGATCATGCAAGTCACGTCCAGCACGAGGCCGTCGGTGCCGCGCTCCAAGCACTGACCGAGGCCAGCCGAGACCTGATGCTGATGGGCGAGACTGTGGCGGCCGACTGAGCCGGCGCGTCATCGTTTGTCGTCATCAGCCTCACGCGCACGCACGGGATCACGAAAATCCTACCGCCCGAACCGCCGTAGCAACTCCCGATGCGGCCTCTGCTCTTCGCGCCATTCCGCGTTGGCGGCCTTCACCATCTCGCGCAGCTGGAAGTAATTCGCCCGGATCTCCCACTTCATGGCGACATGAGCCGCCGAGCGGCGCCCGCGGATCAGGGACACCGTCCGAACCCGCTGCAGCCCTTCGGGCGTCCGCGCGCCCGCGTGCTGCTTCCTCCATGCATCCGGCAGCGACCGTTCGGCATGGCCGGGGAACGGCACGACCAGCATTTGCGGGTGCAGGCGCCCCAGCGTGTGGAGGCCCACGCTGGGGCCATCGCGTCTCGCCATGGTGAGGCTCCGGGATTGGATCGAAGCGCCATCATGCCGCTGCTTCCGCCGCTCAAGGCACACCGAATACCCCATCTGAGCCCCGCGCGCCGCCGGGGCTTTGTCGAGCATGTCCAGACCGTGCTGAAGATCTCCGAGCGTCGGCCCTGTAAGGCGCTCGGTCAGCACCGCTCGACACAGCGCAAGCTGCCGCGGGGCAAAGGTGACGAGGCGGCGCTCGTCGCCGAGTTGATCGAACTCGCCCGCACCTACGGGCGCTACGGCTACCGGAAGGTCGCCGCCCTGCTGGAAGCGGCCGGCTGGCTGTCGACGACAAGCGGGTCGAGCGCCTCTGGCGGCAGGAGGGGCTGAAGGTGCCGGCCAAGCAGCCCAGGCGAGGACGGCTGTGGGATGGGGATGGCTCCTGCCTCCAGCTGCGCCCTAAGTACCCCAACCACGTCTGGTCCTACGACTTCGTCGAGGCACGCACCCATGACGGGCGCAAGTTCCGGATGTGATCAGCATCCAAAAGGGACCCACCCGATCCCTTGTAGGTCAGACACTCAGCGCGCCGATCCGGTCCAAATCGCACTCTGGATCACACTCTTAAGCTCCTTGGGTCCCATCGGTGCATCGGTCGTCACCGTTCGCCCGCGCCATTTGGCGACCGTCATGGGGTTCAGGCCGTATTGAGCGGCTAGGGCGCGGCTACTTTCTTGCGGCGCTTGGAGCCCGGCTCGAACACGCGGCGTCGTGCGGGCGCTCCCGCGACGAACTCCTGCCACGGAAAATCCTCCGACTGACGTCTCAGCGTCGATGATGCACTATCCCACTCCGGGACTGCACACCTGGGATTACGATTTGCCAGGAGGCTCTTCGTCTGTCAGGAACATTTTTTGAAGCTTGGCTGCGAGATCCGAAGCTCGAAAAGGCTTGAGGAGTATCTCGAAGCCGTCCAGATCCCGGTCTTCGCCGATATAGGCGGAGGTAAGGAGAACGCGGATCTGCGGCCATCGCTGTCGCACGATGCTCCCAAGGTCGATACCAGAGACGCGGCCCGGCATATTGACGTCTGTAAAGAGGAACGTCGCCGTAGGATCTGCTTCCAGCATCTCGAGCGCGTCATCGCCGGATCGGGCTTCTCTGATATGAAAGCCCAAGGATTGCAGCGTGGCGGTGGTAACCTGCCGGACGTCTGCCTCGTCCTCGACGACGAGGATCGTCTTGCCTGCGGCGCTAAAGCGGTCTGTGCAATCATGTTCCGCAGTAGCGGTCGTGGAGCTGTCCTCATCCGTGAAGACGGGAAGAGATAGCTTGATCGTCGTTCCTTGTCCCAGTGTGCTGTCGATCGTGATCTCGCCCCCGCTCTGCTGAGCGAAGCCGTAGACCATGCTCAAACCGAGGCCGGTGCCCTTGCCCACTTCCTTTGTGGTGAAGAAGGGTTCGAACACCCGTCCGAGTAGCGCAGGCTCCATCCCGGTCCCCGTGTCCGACACGGTGATCTGGATGCGATCGGCTGTGTCGTCGGGAGAGCCCGAGCCGCTGTTCACGACGGCAACTTTGAGCACGAGCTCACCGCCCTCCGGCATGGCGTCGCGTGCGTTGACCGCGAGATTGATCAGCGCGGCCTCCAATTGCGACGCGTCGACACGGACCGGCGGGAGAGGCTCAGCCATATCGAGCCGAACGCTGATCCGCTCGCCCAAGGTGCGCTGGAGCAGCTTGACCAACTCCGGCATGAAGACGCAGAGGTCCAGCTCGGTGGCTTGCAGGGGCGAGCGACGTGAGAATGCCAGCAATCGACTGGTGAGTTCCGCGCAGCGCTGCGCACCCATGATCGCGCTCTGCAAACGCCGATGCGCCTTCGGGTTATCGCCGAGCGTGCGTTGCACCAGCTCCAGATTGCCGATGACGATACTCAGCATGTTGTTGAAGTCGTGCGCGATCCCGCCGGTCAGGCGTCCCACCGCCTCAAGCTTCGAGGCATGGTGGACGTTGAGTTCGAGTTCCTTGCGCTCGGTCACATCGAACCACATCCCGAAGATCTCAGGGGCTTCGGCGGTCGCGTCGCGGTTGAGCACCACTTGGTCGAGGATATGGCGCTCCACACCATCTGCCGTGCGCCAGCGATACTCCAGCGTGACAGATCCGGTCTGGCTCGCGCGGTTGAGCTCGCTGCGCACGCGCTGGAGATCGTCCGCATTCACACGCGACTGCCACAGGCCGGGCTGAGAGAAGGCTTCCCGCGAGAAGCCCGTGATCCGCTCGATGTTGTCGCTCGTGAAGTGCAGGCTGCGATCGAACTGCCCCGGCACCGCCGTATAGAGGGCGATCGGCAATCCCCGCAGAACAGCGGCCTGATGCTCGTCACGACGTCGAAGCGCCCGCTCTGCCTCGAGCTTCTCGCCCCGAACGCGCAGATTTTCAAGAAGGAGCTCCTTCTCGGCCGCAGCTTTCTGTTTGATTTCTTCTGTCTTACGATAAAGATCAACGAAGATTTCGACCTTCGACTTGAGAATCAAGGGTTGGATTGGCTTGAAGACGTAGTCAACCGCTCCGGCCGAGTACCCCTGGAAGACGTGCGCGTCGTCCTTGTTGAAAGCCGTCAGGAACAGGATCGGCACGCGTGAAGAGCGCGGACGGCTGCGGATCAGCGTCGCGGCTTCGTATCCGTCCATGCGCGGCATCTGAACGTCGAGCAGGATCAGCGCGAAGTCAGCGAGCAGGGTCTGCCGAAGCGCGTCCTCGCCGGACTCGACCAGCACCACTTCAAGCATGGGATCGTCGAGGATCTCTGAGACCGCCAGTAGATTGCGGCGGTCATCGTCGGCGACGAGGATCTTCGTCCGCGAAGGTACGAAACTCGCATTGGGGCGACCAGCGACCGCAACCTCATCGGACGTCGGTTCGATAGGCGAGGCTCTCGTCATATCGAGAGATCCGTTCCGTCCCCTGTTTCCAACACCGAAGCGCTGGCGCCATTGAGCGCCGTGTGACGTCGCTCAAGCTGGACGCGCAGGACGGCGAGGAGTTGGTCGATGTCGATGGGCTTCGACACGTAGTCCGATGCCCCCGCCGCGAGGCACTTCTCGCGGTCGCCCTTCATCGCCTTTGCCGTCACCGCGACCAAGGGAAGGTGGTGAAAGCGCTCGTGCCGACGGATCTCACGGATGGTTTCGTATCCGTCCATTCCCGGCATCATGATGTCCACCAGCATGGCGTCGACATCAGGATTGGCCTGGAGGAGCGCGATGCCGTCGTGGCCGTTCTCCGCGAATAGGACGTCGAGGTCGTGCTGCTCGAGCGCGCTCGTGAGCGAGAAGATGTTCCGCACGTCGTCATCGACCAGGATGACACGACGACCGTGCAACGAACGCGGATCCTGCAGCTCAACTTGGATCGGGCTCTCGGCCGGCGTGCGGCGGATCGCGCGATGCAGGAACAATGCGGCACCGTCGATGAGCCTCTCCGGCGAGCCGGGATCCTTCTGGATCACCGTCGATGCGGTCTGCCTGAGCTGCTGCTCCTCAATGGGAGTCAGCTCTCGGCCGGTGTAGACGATGATCGGGAGCTCGCCGCCGCCGTCGCTGGCACGGATCTGCTCGATCAGCTCGGAGCCGCCGAGATCGGGCAACCCCAGATCCACGATCGCGCAGTCGAATGGATCGGCCGCCAGTGCTTCAAGCGCCTCCTTCGCCGTGCCCACACCCAGAACCGTCACCTCCGCGTCGTCGAGGAGCGCCGAGATGCTCGCGCGTTGATTGGGATCGTCTTCGACGAGGAGTAATCTGCGGACCGGCCGCGCGATGAAGTCCTTCGAGCGGGCGAGCGCTCGCATCAGCCCGTCGCGGTCAACGGGCTTTTCCAGGAAACCGAACGCCCCGGCTCTCAGCCCGCGCTTCTTCTCATCGTTCACCGAGATGACGTGGATCGGGATGTGACGCGTCTGAGAATCGTTCTTCAGCAGGTCGAGCAGTGCCCAACCGTCCATGTCCGGCAGGCCGATGTCGAGGGTAATGGCGTGCGGC
This sequence comes from Methylobacterium sp. NEAU K, assembly GCF_030700285.1. GTDB lineage: Bacteria > Pseudomonadota > Alphaproteobacteria > Rhizobiales > Beijerinckiaceae > Methylobacterium. Next base: position 201,745 of record NZ_JAUYZJ010000006.1, read on the forward strand.
TTGTAGCGGTGTGCGAGCGCGAGGGCGGACGCCCCGTCCTGGGCGATCAGACCCTTGAATCCGCGTTCGCGCGCGAGTTCCAGAAGGACGGAGGCGAACATGGCGTCGTCCTCGACGATCAGAACGATGTGGTCCCCGGGCTGGATCGCGTGGCGATCATCCGCCGAGGCCGACAGCGCCATCGCCGCGGAGGGCTGTCGTCCGATGATTGCCGGCGTGCCGGTGCCGTCCATCGATGGGGACGTTGGCCCGGTCGCCGAGACAGCCGGCGGATCGAGAGGCAGGAACAGCGTGAAGGTGCTGCCCTCGCCGAGCCGGCTCTGCAGGACGATTTCACCGCCGAGGAGCCGCGCGATCTCGCGGCTGATCGCCAAGCCGAGGCCGGTACCGCCGTACTTCCGGCTCGTGGTGCCGTCCGCCTGTTGGAAGGCCTCGAAGATGATCCGCTGCTTATCCTCGGCGATGCCGATGCCGGTATCGGTCACGGACAGGGCCATCCATCGACGTCCGGCGCGCAGGGGCGAGCCGTCTGCCGAGGCGAGCGTCAGGGTGACGCTGCCGGTCTCGGTGAACTTGAAAGCGTTGGAGAGGAGATTCCGCAGAACCTGCTGCAGGCGCTTCGAATCCGTTCGGACCGCCTGGGGAAGGTTCGGTGCGACCTCGACCCTGAATGCGACCTGCCGCTCCTCGGCCAGCTGCCGGAACGTTCGGTCGAGGTGCTCTGTCAGGTCAGCCAGCCTCACATCGCCCAGCTCAAGGGAGACCGTCCCAGACTCGATCTTCGAGAGATCGAGGATGTCGTTGATCAGAGCCAGTAGGTCCGAGCCAGCGGCGTGAATGGTCTTGGCGAATTCACGCTGCTTGTCGCTCAGATTCCCGCCCTTGTTCTCGGTGAGCAGCTTCGAGAGGATCAGCAGGCTGTTGAGCGGCGTGCGCAGCTCATGGCTCATGTTGGCCAGAAATTCCGACTTGTAGCGCGAGGTCAACGAGAGCTGCTCTGCCTTCTCCTCCAGGGCGAGCTTGGCATTCGACACCTCGCGATTCTTGCCCTCGACCTCCTTCTTCTGGATCTCCAGAAGCCGCGCCTTCTCCTCGAGCTCCTCGTTTGTCTGCTGCAGACGCTCACGCTGATTCTTGAGAAGGTCCTCCGATTGCTGAAGAGACGCGGCTTGCATCCCGAGGCGATCGTTCGTCTTCTTCAATTCTTCCTGCTGGCTCTGCAGCTCGCTCGTCAGAAGCTGCGACTGCTTCAGAAGGCCTTCGGTCCGCATGTTCGCCGCGATCGTGTTCAGCACGATGCCGATGGACTCGGTCAACTGGTCGAGGAAGGATTGATGGGTCTCGCTGAAGCGGTTGAAGGAGGCCAGCTCGATCACCGCCCGAACCTCCTGCTCGAACAGGACCGGCAGCACGATGATGTTGAGGGGAGGGGCCTCGCCGAGCGCCGAGCCGATCGTGATGTAGTCGCCGGGCACGTTGGTCAGCAGGATGCGCTTCTTCTCGTAGGCGCATTGCCCCACGAGACCCTGCCGCATCCGGTAGCGGTTCGACAGGTTCTTCCGCTCGGTGAAGGCATAGCTCGCCATCAGGTCGAGCACGGGCTCAGTGCCGTCGGCCTCCACCATGTAGAACACGCCCCGCTGCGCGTTCACGAGCGAGGCGATCTCGGACAGGATCAGGTTCGACACCGTCGCGAGGTCGCGCTCGCCCTGCAGCATGCGGGTGAACTTGGCGAGGTTAGTCTTCAGCCAATCCTGCTCGGCGTTTTTGAGGGTCGTGTCCCGCAGGTTACGAATCATCTCGTTAATCGTGTCCTTCAGCGAGGCGACCTCGCCGGAGGCCTCGACCGAGATCGAGCGGGCGAGATCGCCCTTGGTCACCGCAGTGGCGACATCGGCGATGGCGCGCACCTGTGTCGTCAGGTTCGCCGCAAGCTGGTTCACGTTGTCCGTCAGATCGCGCCACAGGCCTGCTGCGCCGGGCACCCGGGCCTGACCGCCGAGCTTGCCTTCGACGCCCACCTCACGGGCGACGTTGGTCACTTGGTCGGCGAAGGTGGCGAGCGTCTCGATCATCTCGTTGACGGTGTCGGCGAGGGCCGCGATCTCGCCCTTAGCATCGACCGACAGCTTTCGCTTCAGATCGCCCTGCGCCACCGCGGTCACGACGTCCGCGATGCCGCGGACCTGGCCCGTCAGGTTCGCTGCCATCATGTTCACGTTGTCGGTGAGATCCTTCCAGGTTCCGCCGACACCCCGCACCTGCGCCTGACCGCCGAGCTTGCCTTCCGAGCCCACCTCGCGGGCCACGCGGGTCACCTCGGAGGCGAATGAGTTGAGCTGATCGACCATCGTGTTGATGGTCGATTTCAGCTCCAGGATCTCGCCGCGCACATCCACGGTGATCTTCTTGGATAGATCGCCGTTGGCCACTGCGGTCGTCACGTCGGCGATGTTGCGGACCTGCCCCGTCAGGTTCGCTGCCATCATGTTCACGTTGTCGGTGAGATCCTTCCAGGTACCTCCGACCCCACGCACCTGTGCCTGGCCCCCGAGCTTGCCCTCGATGCCGACCTCGCGTGCGACGCGTACGACCTCGCTCGCGAAGGAGTTGAGCTGATCCACCATGGTGTTGATGGTGGACTTCAGCTCCAGGATCTCGCCCTCGACCGCGACGGTGATCTTCTTCGAGAGATCGCCATTGGCGACGGCCGTCGTAACCTCAGCGATGTTACGGACTTGGCCGGTGAGGTTCGCCGCCATCATGTTGACGTTGTCCGTCAGACCCTTCCACACGCCGCCGACGCCCTTCACCTGCGCCTGACCGCCGAGCTTGCCCTCGGTCCCCACCTCCTTGGCGACGCGGGTCACCTCGGAGGCGAAGGAGTTGAGCTGGTCGACCATGGTGTTGATGGTGGACTTCAGCTCCAGGATCTCGCCCTTCACGTCGACGGTAATCTTCTTGGAAAGGTCGCCGTTCGCCACTGCGGTCGTCACGTCGGCGATGTTCCGGACCTGGCCCGTCAGATTCGCAGCCATGAGATTGACGTTGTCGGTCAGGTCCGCCCAGGTCCCGGCAACGCCTTCCACGCGAGCCTGGCCCCCGAGCTTGCCTTCCGAGCCCACCTCCCTGGCGACGCGGGTCACCTCGGAGGCGAAGGAATTGAGCTGATCGACCATGGTGTTGATGGTGTTCTTCAACTCCAGGATCTCGCCGCGCACATCGACGGTGATCTTCTTCGACAGGTCGCCGTTCGCCACCGCCGTGGTGACATCGGCGATGTTCCGGACCTGACCGGTGAGATTGGCCGCCATGAGGTTGACGTTGTCGGTCAGGTCCGCCCACGTGCCGGCGACCCCTCGCACCTGGGCCTGGCCGCCGAGCTTGCCCTCCGAGCCCACCTCCCTGGCAACGCGGGTCACCTCGGAGGCGAAGGAGTTGAGCTGATCGACCATGGTGTTGATGGTGTTCTTCAGCTCCAGGATCTCGCCCTTCACGTCGACGGTGATCTTCTTCGACAGGTCGCCATTCGCGACCGCCGTGGTGACGTCCGCGATGTTCCGCACCTGACCGGTGAGATTGGCAGCCATCATGTTCACGTTATCGGTCAGATCTTTCCAGGTGCCGCCGACACCCTCGACCTGAGCCTGTCCTCCCAGCTTCCCTTCTGAGCCCACTTCCTTGGCGACGCGGGTCACCTCGGAGGCGAAGGAATTGAGCTGGTCCACCATCGTGTTGATGGTCGATTTGAGTTCGAGGATCTCGCCCTTCACGTCGACGGTGATCTTCTTCGACAAGTCACCCCGCGCCACCGCGGTCGTGACCTCGGCGATGTTGCGCACTTGGCCGGTGAGGTTGGCGGCCATCATGTTGACGTTGTCGGTCAAGTCCTTCCAGACACCGCCGACGCCCTTCACATGCGCTTGACCGCCGAGCTTGCCCTCGGTCCCCACCTCCTTGGCGACGCGGGTCACCTCGGAGGCGAAGGAGTTGAGCTGATCGACCATGGTGTTGAAGGTCGACTTGAGGTCGAGAATCTCACCCTTCACGTCGACGGTGATCTTCTTCGAAAGATCGCCATTGGCGACTGCGGTGGTGACCTCGGCGATGTTGCGGACCTGACCCGTCAGGTTCGCCGCCATCAGGTTCACGTTGTCGGTGAGGTCCTTCCAAGTGCCTCCGACGCCCTTCACCTGGGCTTGGCCGCCGAGCTTCCCTTCCGAGCCGACCTCACGGGCGACGCGAGTCACCTCGGAGGCGAAGGAATTGAGCTGGTCCACCATGGTATTGACGACCTTGCCGATCCGCAGGAACTCCCCCCGCAATGGGCGGCCCTCGATCTCGATCTGCATGGTCTGTCCCAGGTCGCCCTTGGCGACTGCACCGATGACCCGCGCCACCTCGGTGGTCGGCTGAACGAGATCGCCGATCATGGAGTTGACCGAGTCGACGCACTCGACCCATCCACCGGTTGCCGCGGGCAGCTTTCCGCGCTCGCCGATACGGCCGTCCTTGCCGACCGTGCGGGCCACACGGTCGAGTTCGCGCGCCAGACCCTGGTTCAACTCGACGATGTCGTTGAAGGCCTGCGCGATCTCGCCCTCGATCCCGGTCAGATCGAGGGGTAGTCTGACCGTGAAATCGCCTTTCCGGAAGGCACGCAGGCACTTCAGGAGAATCTTGGGCTCAATCTGCGAGGAGCCTGGCGTCATGGATTTCCCCCTGAGGGATGAGACGGTCAGCATGGCTGACCGGTGCGAGCTGTGCCGCCTTTATCTTTGCAGAGTTAAGGCCCTTTCAACCGTAGGTCGTGCGGAAGCGAGAGCCGATCCCCTGGAGCAGGGGTGCATACGCGCCGCGTCCTGAGAAGGCCAGCGGCGCGGAGGACCGAGTGGCGAAGCTTCCGACCCTGCAGGGGCTGCCATCGGTCTCGTGCGAGATCGCGAAGGCCGAGCGGACATGAGCGAGCAGGAGCAGGTCCTCGCGCTGACGGCACGACGCGGGCCGGTTTTTCCAAGCAAAGTAGCCGCTCGGACTGACGTCGAGGACCTTGCACAGACGCGGGACGGGGAAATCCTTCTTCGCCGCATCGATGAGTTGGAACCTCATCGACGTCCTTCGTTGACGAAAAAAGCCGTGGCCCGCTTCATGATCTCGCGCTCTTGGCGCAGCACCTCGTGCTCGCGCCACAGGCGCTTCAGCTCGACGGCCATGTCCTCCTGCCGCTCCGCTGGCAGCACGTCGACCTTCCGATCACGCCGGCCGTCGATCCAGGTGCACGATGTCGAGAGTCCGATCTCGGGATCGGCGGCGATCTCGCGGCGGGAACGGCCGCTTGTCTGGGGGAGCCGTACCGTCTTCCCCCGGGAACTCAGGCGTGAATTGCTTCTTGGGTTCTGCCATCGGAAACCCCATCCATCACGGAAGAAGCTCGCCACTTCTCCGAAGCAAGTCCGCACCTCTATCGCCCGAGATGATGGTTGGCACCCAGGCCCGTCGGTCGAAGTGAGGTCCCGATCTCGGCGCGCGGCGCTCTACCGGCAAGGCCACCGCTGTCGGAAGGCGAGTGTGGCTCCGGCCAGCATGTCGAGTTGCAACATGGTATCATGCGCCCGCACCCAGGTGAGAAATGTGTCCGACAGCTGCTCGATGCTGTAGTCGACATCGCAGAGACCGCCCCGATCGCCGCCGTTGCCGAATGCCGTTAGCGTGTCGGCGATGCCCATGAGGTAGGCGCTGCACCAACCCGAGGCCTCCCCCTGCTCGGCAAGGCACGCCCGGTAGAGGTCGGCAGTCCTTCTCTCCCGGATGTCGACCGGACCCGCCGGCTGCTTTCCAGGTTCGGCCGACGTGGGGCCCGGCTTGTTCGGCAAGCAGGATTTTGTCGCGCAGTCGGCAGCGTCGGCTTCGGGTATCGCCGCCGCCAGGAAGGGGGCAAGCAACCCTGCAATCACGAGGGGATGGTTCCGGCTTCCGGCGATCATGACCGCGCTCCCGTCCGTCAGCCCTTGGCAACTTTCATTCGATCGAGTGCCTGACGGAGGCCCTTGGCAAGCTTGCCCGCGTCTTCGTTGGCCCAGAAATGCATGAAGAACAGCCGCGGCTCGTCGTCGAGCATGTGGTTGTGCAGGGCCGTCACCTCGATGCCGTTCGTGCGGAGCGCCTTGATCACCGGATTTACCTCGTCGGCTGTCAGCACGAAGTCGCCCGTGATCGCAGCCTTGCCGCCGCCGGTCGGCTGGAAGTTGATGGCGATGGCCGAACCCATGGCCTCGGGCACCGCCATGCCGTGGTCCTTAGGGGTCTGCGAGCGCGGCACGCTGACGGCGTAGACGCCGCCGTTGATCTTGCCCTTGCGGCCGAGCGCCTGATCAATGGCGGCCGTATCAAGGTCGAGCGCCTGGTCAGAGGTTTTCGTCGTCGCCGGCACCGGTCCTTCACCGGCCGCGGCCGGGCTCGTGCTGACTATCGACGACGGCTCGCCGCCCGCCGTTTCACCCCCGAACGGCGTCCGACTGGCACCCAGGGCGCCCATCAGGGTCGTGGACAGCTTGCTTGGCTCGCCATGACCCGAGACGTGCATGTAGAACGTGCTAGGCGAAGCCCGCAGCAGGTGGTTGTGCAGGGCGGTGATCTCCACACCGCCCTCAATCAGGCGCGTCATCACTGGATTGATCTCGTCCTCGGTCAGGACCAGGTCGCCCATCACCATGACGTCGTTGTCGCCAGACTTCGTGAAGGCGAGCCATGAGCCGAGAGCGAGGGCTGGCTTGACCCGGACGCCGTCGAGTGTGACCGCGAGGTCGGTGCGTGGCAGCCCGACCCGGTAGACGCCGCCCGGCATCACCGTACCAGCCTTGCCGAGTCCCTGGGCTATGGCGTCTTGCCAGGGCTCGGCCGCCGACGCAGCGGGTGCGAGCGCGACCATGCTCAACACGGCGAACGGGGCCAGCAAGTGACGCATGGTCGTCTCCTCGGTTGTTTTCGCGTTTCGCGTTCTCAGGGCCTGCCGGCGCCTGCCAGGGCAAGAAGGGCGATTGCCCCAACCAGAGTGCTGGAGCCCATCACACTTGCCCCATAAGACGGAGGGTGACGCCGGCCGCGGCGCAGGCCGCGAGCGCCTGGACCATGCCGACCTTGAACCGGAACGCCGCGAGGACCGCCGCGGCCGCTAGGGCGAGCGCCCAGGGGTTGAGGCTGGCGAGGACCGGTACGTCGAGGTGGATTGGCCCGGCCGTGAACCGTCGCGTCTCGGCGAAGATGGTTTGGAGTGCAAACCACACGGCGAGGTTCAGGATCACGCCGACCACGGAAGCGGTGATGGCCGAGAGCGCGCCGGCGAGCGCCCGATCGCCGCGCAGGCGTTCGACATAAGGGGCGCCGACGAAGATCCAGAGGAAGCAGGGCGCGAATGTTACCCAGGTCGTGAGGAGCCCCCCGAGCGTGCCGGCGACGAGCGGCGGCAGGGTGCCCGGATGGCGGAAGGTCGCCATGAAGCCCACGAACTGGGTGACCATGATGAGCGGACCGGGCGTGGTCTCGGCCATGCCGAGGCCGTCGAGCATCTCGCCCGGCTTCAGCCAGCCGTAATGCTCCACCGCCTGCTGGGCGACGTAGGAGAGTACCGCGTAGGCCCCCCCGAAGGTCACCATCGCCATCTTGGAGAAGAATACCGCGACGTGGATGAAGACGTGATCCGGCCCGAAGGCGATGAGGATGGCGGCGACCGGTACAAGCCAGATCGCGCTCCAAGTCAGCAGCACCCGAAGTGTGTGCTTGATGGCGGCGCGGTCCTGAGGAAGTTCGTCGTCGCCGAGCAGGAAGGGGCCATCGACGACCTTACCCGCACCGTGCCCTCCCGCTGCCCGGAACTGAGGCAGACCGAGACGGCCCCCGAGATAGCCGATCATTCCGGCCGTCAGCACGATCAGCGGGAAGGACAGGTCGAGGAAGTAGATGGCGACGAAGGCCGCCGCCGCGAGGCCGACCATGACCGGGCCCTTGAGCGCGCGCTTGCCGATGCGGAGCACGGCCTGGAGCACGATGGCGAGCACCGCCGCCTTCAGGCCAAAGAACAGGCCCCCAACGAACCCGACGTTGCCGTAGAGCGCGTAGACCCAGCTCAGGACCATGATGGCGACGATGCCCGGCAGGACGAACAGGCCGCCCGCGACGAGTCCGCCGCGTGTGCCGTGCATCAGCCAGCCGACATAGGTCGCGAGTTGCTGCGCCTCGGGGCCGGGGAGCAAGGTGCAGAAGTTCAGGGCGTGGAGGAAGCGGTTCTCGGAGATCCAGCGCTTCTCCTCGACCAAGATGCGGTGCATGACCGCGATCTGCCCGGCCGGGCCGCCGAAGGAGAGAGCGGCGACGCGCAGCCAGACCGGCAGGGCCTGACTGAGCGCCACCGGCGGCGGAAGGGCGCGGGGGTCGGGCTCGTGTGGAACCCTAGGGCTGGCGAGCATGGCGCCGGCCATGATCAAGCCCTTGCCTTGGGCTTGTTGGTCGGCCAGTTATGGGTCTCCTCGGTCGCATCCCGGCACCAGCGATAGAAGGCGTCGTAGAGGAGCATGCCGGCGTCGAGTTGCTCCAGGTCGTCCGCGTAGATGCGCGACAGGCCGAGCGACGCCGCGAGCAGACCCGCCGCTTCCGGTGCGAGATCGGGCCGCGCGGTATCGGCCCCGCGCACCAGGGTCGCCAGATGCAGGAGCGGCGGCATGGCGAGGCCGAGTTCTTCGACCATGACGTCGAAGGTGCAGAGCGTGCCCCGGTGGCTCCAGAAGGCACCCGGGTCGTCAATGTCGAAGGGTGCGCCCCCGAACCGTTCGGCCACGGCGTTCACCTCGGGCGGCGGCACAAAGAGGAAGACCGCGTCCGGGTCGACGAAGCGCCGGATCAGCCAGGGACAGGCGATGCGGTCGACCTTGGGGCGTGCGCGGGTGACCCAGACGGTCCGGCCGCGCGCGTCACGGGGCGGCAGCTTGGCCTCTGGCACCAGTGGCAGGCCTGCAGCTTCCCAGGCATCGAAGCCGCCGTCCAGGGTCTCGGCTGCTACGCCTGCCTGGCGCAGGTAAGCAGCGGCGCCGTGGCCGATGTCGCGCCCGTGGCGGCACACCGCGACTGCGCCGCGACCCGCAAGGTCGGCGGACCAGTGCGCGATGTCGGCGACGGGGCGGCGGATACTACCTGGGATTAGGCGCGAATCATCGCGAAAAGCGTCGTCCGGCCTGACGTCGACAACGACCGGGCAAGCGGGCGTGCCGACGAGTCGAGCGAGTTTGTCGACGGGGATCGCAGTAGGCGTAGGCATGACGCGTCCTTGCATCGAATGCAGAATGGACGCGATTCTTCAGCCGGAGCCTCGTCGGGAGATCGCTTCCCGAGTTTCTATTCACCGCCGTCGAGAGCGTGATGTCAAGCGGGGACCGCGCTATCTCAACCCGCCGTTATGCGCAGGCACGGCCGGATTCCCGCGCAGCAGTTCCAATGATCCTCCCTCGGTTTCACGGACACCTCTGATACGCTCTGGCGGAGCGGGGAAGGTGTCGGACGGCGCAGACGAGACGGGCGTTCACGCCCGAGTTCAAGCGCGAAGCGGTCGCCCTGCTGGAGAGCCGCGGCCGGCCGCAGATGCAGATCGCGGCCGAGCTCGGGATCCAGCCCTCGATGTTGCGGCAATGGCGTGCAACGCTGGATGGAGCCCCACCCCGACCGCGGCCGGCAGGATCGACCGGGGCCTTGCGACCAACTCCGGTCGCATCGCCGTCTGATCAGGCCGCCGAGATCGCCCGCCTGCGGCGTGAGCTCGACCGCACGCGCATGGAGCGCGACGTGCTAAAAAACGCCATCGGCATCTTCGCGGAGATGCCCAAGTGACCTACGCCTTCATCGAGCTGCATGCGCGGACCTGGCCGGTGCGTCTCATGTGCCGCGTGCTCGACGTCTCCCCCAGCGGCTTCTATGGCTGGCGGTCACGGCCTGAGAGCGCCCGCTCGGCCTCCACCCGTCGTCAGCTCCTCGACGATGTCCGCCGCATCCATGCCGCCCACCATCGGCGCTACGGTGCCCCACGCGTACATGCCGCCTTGCGGGCGGAAGGCCGTTCAGTCAGCCGCGGGCGGATGTAGCGTCTCATGCGCCGGCACGGCATCCGCGCACTGGCGGGGCGTCGGTTCCGGCCCTGCACGACCGACAGCCGTCACGATCTCCCGATCGCCCCGAACCTGCTGAAGCAGGACGTCTCGGCTGCGCGGCCCGACACGGTCTGGCTGGCCGACATCCCCTACCTGCCGACCGCAGAGGGCTAGCTCTACCTGGCCGCCGTCCTCGATGATGGAGAGCTTCTTCCTCACCCAAGGTCGAGCTCGTCCATCAGCGACGATGGGCGACCCGGGATGAGGCGCGACGCAACCTGTTCGCTTACATCGAGGGCTACTACAATCGGCAACGCATCCATTCAGCACTCGGTTATCTCACGCCCGAGCAGGCCGAACGGACCGCGAGCTAAACTCCCCGTGTCCGCGAAATCAGGGGAGGATCAGGGACGTCTTCCTGACGTCCGCGGATGACCGGTCAAACGTGAAGAGCTGAACACAGTGGACCTCACTGAGGAACTTCAGGGATCTGCTGTCCGCTGGCGGTATCGAGCTACCGCCAGCGGACACAGGAGCGTGTCTTTACTCCAAACTCAGGGCTACTTTTCGCGGATGCCCGAACACCTCTCGACAAATTTTTATGGCTCTAGAGGCGCCAGAACCGCCTGGAAACATCAAACTTTCAGCCTAGGGTGTGAACCGAACCAAGCTGTTGCCGGGTTTGCCAGTTTGTGATTCCAGGCGACTGTTTTGCAGCCTGGAGGTGGCGATGGCGGACCTGTTCTGGCTCTCCGATGAGCAGTGGGCGGTGATCGAGCCGTTCATGCCCAGAGACCAGCCCGGCCCCGAGCGCAAGGACGACCGGCAGATCATCTCCGGCATCCTGCACGTGCTCACATCGGGATGCCGCTGGCGTGATTGTCCGGCGGAGTATGGGCCGCGCACCACCGTCTACAACCGGTTCAACAGATGGTCGCGGCGCGGCTTCTGGAAGGCCATGTTGGCGGACCTGGCCAAGGCCGGGTGGGCGGGCGATGCGGCCGCCCTCGATAGCACCTATGTGCGGGCCCACCGCTCGGCCCACGGCGGCAAAGGGGGGCGCGGACACAGGCCATCGGCCCGTCGCGCGGCGGCCAGACGACCAAGATCCACGCGCTCACCGATGTCCTCGGCCGCCCCGGCGTCCTCTTGCTGACGCCCGGCAACGCCAGCGACGTGACGACCGCGCCTGCGGTGCTGGCCGAAGCGCCTGGCCGGATCCGGCGGCTGGCTGCCGACAAGGGCTACGATGCCGATTGGCTGCGCACCGATCTGCGGGCGCAGGGCATCACGCCGGTCATCCCGGGCAAGCGCAGTCGCAAACGACGCATCCGCCACGACAAGCGGCGCTATCGGGAGCGCTGGCGCATCGAGGCGACCTTCAACCGCCTCAAGGACTTCCGCCGCGTCGCGACCCGATATGACAAGCTCGCCCGCAACTATGCCTCAGCCGTCGCCCTCGCCGCCGTCATCGCTTTCTGGTGCTGATCGAGTCCAGACCCTA
>NZ_JAUYZJ010000060.1 GCF_030700285.1 Methylobacterium sp. NEAU K
GCGAAGAACAGATCATCGGCATCCTGAAGGAGCAGCAGGCTGGGCTGCCAGTGGCTGAGATCTGTCGCCGCCACGGCATCAGCGATGCGACCTTCTACACGTGGCGCTCGCGTTTCGGCGGCATGGAAGTCTCGGACGCGCGCCGTCTGAAGGCGCTCGACGAGGAGAACCGCAAGCTCAAGAAGCTCCTGGCCGAGGCGATGCTCGACGTGGCCACGCTTCGCGAGGCGATGGGAAAAAACTTCTGACGCCCAGCGCACGGAGAACGGCCGTGAGCTGGGCCATTGAGGAGAAGGGCTACTCGCAGCGTCGCGCCTGTGGGCTGATCGGCCTGGAGCCGAAGTCGTACCGCTACGCCTCGACCCGCGGCGACGATGCGACCGTGCGGGCACGCCTGCGCAGCCTGGCTGGCGAGCGCCGCCGTTTCGGCTATCGGCGTCTGCTGATCTTGCTGCGCCGGGAGGGCCTCACGCTGAACCACAAGAAGCTCTTCCGCCTCTATCGGGAAGAGCGGCTGTCGGTGCGCAGGCGTGGTGGTCGCAAACGGGCCCTTGGCACGCGAGCGCCGGCCGCCGTGCCCCAGGAGCCGAACCAGCGCTGGAGCCTCGACTTCGTCTCGGACATGCTCGACGATGGACGGCGCTTCCGCATCCTCGTCGTGGTCGACGACTGCACCCGGGAGTGCTTGGCGCTGGTGGTCGACACGTCGCTGTCCGGGCGGCGGGTCGCGCGCGAACTCGACCGGATCATCGCTGGCCGGGGCAAGCCACTGATGATCGTCTCGGACAATGGCACCGAGCTGACCTCGCACGCCATCCTGCGCTGGCAGGAGGAGCGTGCGGTCGAGTGGCACTACATCGCCCCCGGCAAGCCGCAGCAGAACGGTTTTGTCGAGAGCTTGAATGGGCGCTTGCGCGACGAGTGCCTGAACGAGCATCTGTTCCGGAGCCTGTCGGCGGCCCGGACCATCATCGAGGCCTGGCGGGTCGACTGTAACACCTGCCGCCCTCACACGAGCCTCGGCGGGCTCACCCCGAACGCGTTTGCAGCCCGGTCCCGACAGGACCAGAACCAGAACGGACTCTGGTTATGAACGGGGGCAAACAGGGGGCAAGGTCACCGGCCGCCCGGTTTTGCGCTGGGTGACGATGGCCCGTGTGCGGACGCGGCCGCCGCTGACGAGGTATCCGATCCTGAGCTTGACGATGTCGCAGCCTCGCAGCTTGCTGTCTATGGCGAGATCAAACATCGCGCGGTCACGCACGCGCTGCTCTCGGTCGAGCCAGAAACGGATGGCCCAGACCTGCTGAGGTTTGAGCGCTCGCTTGGCGCCGAGCTTGCGGCCAGCGTTCAAAGGCTACCGCCCCTTCGTGGCTGGATCGTATGCGGAATGTCCCATCGTCTGTCTCCTCGCCGGCCCGTGCCGACGAGGAGAGATGACACCTGAACCGAAGGCAGGGCGCAGGACGAGGAAGAGCGGACGGACTGCTTCCGACCCATACCGGGCATTCCGAAAATCGCCTGAGCATTCCAATAGCAGTCATTTGGCGGACCGCTTGGCGTGATGGATAAGAAGACCGCCCACCAGAAGAGGACATCGTATGGTCCGGATAGCTTGCCTCCACACGGCCGAGAGCAACATAGCCGTCTTCGATGATGCTTTGCGTGTGATCGGCCTGACAGGTGCGGAACTGCTTCATGAGGTGCGGGCGGATCTTCTCGCGGCAGCGGAGCGAGAAGGGCAGCTTACGCCCGAGATCGCTGCCCGGACAGCCGCGGAGCTCCGAGGTTTGAGCGTCAAGGCTGACGCCGTGCTCCTGACCTGTTCCACGCTCGGACCAGCCGCCGAGGCTGCGGCTGTGGAGGCCCCAGTTCCCGTCATGCGGGTCGATGCGGCGCTGGCGACAGAGGCGGTGAAAGGCGGAGGCAAGGTCGTCGCGCTTTGCGCTGTCAGAACAACCGTCGAGCCGACAAGGCTCCTGTTCGAGTCGGCAGCGCGCGCGACCGGTGCAGAAGTGGTCGTGAGGGTAGTTCCCGGAGCTTGGGACGCATTCAAGGCTGGTGACCGCGATGCCTATCTCGCCAAGATCGCCCATGCCGCCATTGCGGCGGCGCAGGCGGGCGCGACGCGGGTCGCGCTGGCCCAGGCTTCAATGGCCGGAGCATGTGGCCTAATCAACTCAGACATACGGTCTCTCAACAGCCCTGAGGCGGGCCTTATCGCGGCAGCCAAGGCGGCTGCCGCGTAGAAGGTCACTTCGGGCGGAGAGCGGGTGGGACGGCAATATCCGCTTTCCTCCCTGCGCCGCCCGGAAGCAGACCGGCAGAAATCAACCCGTCTGAGACGCTCAGATGGCCGTCGGTAGCAGCGGGATCTGGCCGGAACCCGCAGGTCCGCTTCGGAGACGGTCGGCTGGAAAGGCGGACCGGCCCTTACCGACTCATACCGGAAGGGGGCGGCGCTGGCTGCGCCGCCCGTAAGCAGACGTTCGTCAGAAGCTGCTGATCTCAGTCGCTGTGTCGGGTCTGTCTCACCTTGTAGAAGAGCAATCAATCGTCCCAACCGACGACATCGTGGCCGCCATAGATCATGCGGCGAATAAAAGGAGCTGCTAGGCTGGAGCTGAACCCGACGGGCGGTGCGCTCGCGTCGTTAAGGCGTTTCATCTGCTGCTTACTCAGCAGTAGGTCGGTCGCGGCTATGTTGCTTTCGAGCTGAGACACTTTACTCGCTCCGATCAGTGTCGAGGCTACACCCCTACGCGCCAAGGTCCAGGCCAGCGCCACCTGTGCCATCGGACGATCGAGTTCAGTGGCGATCGCTCGCAGCACGTCGAGAATATCCCAATTGCGATCGGTGAACTTGCTGTTGCCGAAAGGGTTTGCACCGCTCAATCGCCCTGTGTCGGCAGTGTTCTCCCGGCGGTATTTCCCTGACAGGAACCCCCCTGCAAGCGGACTCCACGGCATGATGCCCATCCCGCCCTCGCGCGCGGCCGGGAAGTGCTCGCTTTCCACATCACGGTCCACCAGCGAGTATACGACCTGAATCGCGATCGGACCTGGCACGCGCCGCTCCGCTGCGATCGTGGCCGCCTTCATCGCCAGCCAAGCAGGCATGTCCGACAGGCCGTAGTAACGGATCTTGCCAGCCCGCACGAGGTCGCCCAACGTCTGGACGATCTCCTCGATCGGGGTCACGCCGTCCCAGACGTGCATCCAATACAGGTCGATGTAGTCGGTGCCGAGCCGCTTGAGCGAGGCGTCGAGCGCACGGTGGATGTTCTTAGCTCCAGCCCCGCCCGCGTTCGGGTTGCCGCCACCTGCCTGAGTCGCCGTCAACGGGCTCGCCGAGCCGTTGAACGCGAACTTGGTCGCCAGCACGACCTCATCCCGCGCACCGCTCTCTGTGATGAACTTGCCGACCAATCGCTCGCTCTCGCCATCGGTGTAAATATCGGCCGTATCGATGAAATTGCCACCAGCGGCTCGGTAGGCGTCGAAGATCGCTTGCGAGGTCGCTTCGTCAGCTCCCCACTCGCCAGGGCCGAAGGTCATGGTGCCGAGAGCTAACGGGCTGACGATCAGGCCAGACCGGCCGAGCGCGCGAAAGGCGGTAAGGGACATGCGGTGCAACTTCCGTAGTGATCGATACGGAGGTGTGCTACGGTGGCTCGCAGCCGTCAAGCAATATCAGAACGATCGCTATGGAAGACACAAACACAAAGGGCACGCCACGCCGCCGAACTGGCCGCCCGCTTTCGTTCAGTCGTGATGCTGCACTGGAGCAAGCGATGCTGGCGTTCTGGCGGCACGGTTACGAGACAACCTCGATCACCGAGCTGACCGACGCGATGGGGATTACGGCCCCTAGCCTATATACGGCCTTCGGAGACAAGAGGCGTCTGTTCCTGGAAGCTGTGCGACGCTACGCCGGTGATCCTGCCGTAACCGGACAGGCGATCGATGACGCAGCTTGTGCCTATGATGCAGCCTGCGCGATGTTGACTGGTGCGGTCATCGCCTTCACCGGCGTGACAACGCCCAAGGGGTGTATGCTGGCAAGCGCGACGGCAAGCGGCTCGGAAGCTTCGCTCGAGGTGCAGGCTGCCGTCGCCGACATTCGGAGGGCGGTCATCGACCGTCTCCGTGCGCGAATTGAACGCGACATTGCGACCGGCGTCGTCCCACCGGAGACGGACGCCTCTGCGTTGGCCGGGCTAGTGATGACGGTGATGCAAGGCTTGTCGGTCCTAGCGCGCGATGGAATGACCCGCACCTCCTTGCAGGCTATTGCATCCGCTGCTCTACTGGCTTGGCCGCGCACGCAGACATCTAGTCAATAGCTTCCGTAGCTCATGATTCATTCTCTTAAGCCGGCAATGTGAGGCAATGGCTGTTTACGGACGCAAAATTCCAAAAGCTGCCTGACCGGTTTCCGCCCGACCGAGACGCTCGCGAGGCCTTCGGCAGCAGCAGGATTGGCCGAAATCCGCCGGTCCGCTTCGGAAAAGGTCGGCCGGGAAAGCGGGCAGGCCCCTACCGACCCAACCCAGACGGTCACAGTCGGATCGAGCATTGCCAAAAGCGGCCGTCCAACAGGGCGGGTCTGGTGACAGCTACGCACTATCTTGGCCATTAGAACAATTTGAGCGAATACCGCAAGCAGACATCCGAACTGTTGATGATTTAAAATAATTCTATTTGTAAACTTAAATCGATGCAGTATTAAATTTTTGTCGAACACAAATACAATTGATCAAAATATTCGCCTAGAAATGTTTGCAACATGGAATTTTAGATGATATCGAATCGTCAATCGATTGAGTGGCTGTTTGTCAGGCGGAGATTGATGCAAATGAGGACCCGCTTCGTTGCGTGTGTGCTGTCCCTTGTCGCCACGACAGCGGTTTCGGCCCTTGCAGAGCCGCTTGATCCCTCGCTTCTTGTCGGATCTTGGAAGTTGACGAAGGTGTATGACCAGTTCTCGGACGGTCGGCGGCGCGAGACTTGGGGGTCTGCGCCACAGGGTATCCTGCAGTTCACTGCTAACGGCATCATGAGTGTCCAGCTTTCGGGCGGAGAGAGGCCAGCGCATCCCGGCACAGTTCCGACCGATCCCGTGGGTCCCTACAACGCCTATTTCGGAACTTACACGGTTGACGCGGCCGGTAGGTTCTTTGAAGCCCATGTGCAGCGCTCAAGTTGGCCGCAGTGGAACGGTGCGACTCTTAAGCGGACAATCGAGGAACTCTCATCAACCACGCTGAAGGTGGTGTCGGCGCCGATCAACGATCCCAATGGTGGTGTTTTTGAACCTCACCTGGAGTTCGAACGGATCAAGTAGAATTTTTCTAATATCTGCTCGATCCTCTCATGCCAACGAGAGGGTCTGTTTCTACAAGGACCGACTAGATGTAGATGTCAGGCGCGCATGTCCGCTTCGTAGGCGGCCACCAGCTGTAAGGGTGAATGGGCGCACGTCGTCACGTCCAATCAGGAATCGCAGCCACCTTGATGTTTTCGGCTTCGGGGAGATCAAAGCCGAAATGCTGTGCAAGCAAGGTCCGAAGCCCCGGCCGATCAGTCAGCTCCGAGCTGGTTTCGGTGTCGTCCGATACCCAGGTGACGTCGCGGTTCATGACGTTGACCCGCCCCGCGGGCGTGACGGCACTGGCAAAGATCTGTTGCCGGAAGAGCAAACCAGGGTGGGTCGACTTGAAATGGTTGGACATTTCGAAATCGACCGGGTTGTCGTCCGCCATCGTGGAGGCCCAGCCAGTAAAATCCTCATGGCGGCGCCGTCCATGGAGCATCCATAGGGCACCGTCATGCGTCATCCGATGCCCGTCCGGCGTTGCCGTCCCATCCATCGGGATCGGAAAAGGCGGGGCGAACGGACCGAAGCCGGGATCGATGACGAGCCGTTCGCCATCGACCGAAACGGTGAGATACATGTGATCCCGCGGCGCTTCATGATAGGATTGGAACAGCACGACGCGGGCGATGTGGCGGCGCACTGCAAAGCCGAGCGCCTCCAAAGCCGCCGCCATGAGCGTGGCGTGCTCGAAGCAGTATCCGCCGCGCCGGCCCTCGACCATCTTCGTCTGTAGGGCAGAAGCGGCGAGCTGGATTGGGTGTCCGAGCAGGACGTCGAAATTCTCGAACGGGATGTGGCGGATATGGCTGTCCAAGACGCGGGCGAGCGTCTCGTATGAGGGGGCCCGCCCCGCCAGAAGATGCGGCCGAGATAGTGGTTGAGGTCGAACATTCGTGACTTCCCATTTTGTTCTCATCGGCTGCTTACTGCGGGCACCACCAGGCGTATGCTGCTGGTCTAGGCAGGCACCACGCTCTTGATCGCGTTGGCCGTGCCGGATGCGAGCACCGCGCCCTCCGCATCGATATGCAACTGCACGCGGGTGCGGGCGCGCACCCCATCCACCGCGTCGGACGGTAGCGCTGCAATGCGTTCGCCCAGGCCGCCGGCCATCAGCGCCGCCGTCCAATAGGCGTCGAAGTCCGGGAAGCGCCGCTCAACGGTGATGCGCCGCGTCTCCACCTGGGCGAGCGCGGCCCCGGTAAAGGCCGCTCGCAACGGCAGCATGGCGGAGATGGCCGCACTGGGCGGGGCGGCGGGCTCGATCCCGGCGTCCCGCAGCGCGATCCGGATGGGCTGTTCGTTCACCGCATTCACTCTACCATCGATCCGATCGTGAAAAGCATCCGCTTGCTGATCAAGCGCATCCTTCGCACCACGAATTTCTGTTGTGAGTGCACCTGGGCGCATCTCCCATGCGACATGTCCGCTTTGCGCGCATGCGCGCTTCAAACCGGACCGACGGCTTCCCACCCGACCGAGACGTACGAGCGAACGCGGCAGCATCGCCGGTTGATGGCCGAAAGCCGCCTGTCCGCTTCCGTGCCGGTGGAGCGGCGAAGCGGACATTCAACTCCCGACCCAACTCGGCCGCTTCACTTGCTATCCCTCGGTCTCGGAAGCGGACATCGGCGGGATCAACGGATCGACACCGGGTTGATGATACGAGCAGGCGGCGTCTTCGCTCTCAGAGCTTCGGAAAGGCTGCCGCCAGGTGGTCAATCAGGGCACGCACAGCCGGCGGCAGGCCGCGCCGGGTCGTGAAGACGATGTGGACGATGCCGGCTTGGCTGCGCCAATCCCGGAGAACGTGGACGAGCCTGCCCGAGGCGATGTGACCGGCACAGACATGGTCGGGCAGATAGGCGATGCCGATGCCCTCGGCAGCCGCATCACACAGGACGGCGAAGTCGCTGCACGTCATGCGCGGTTCGTGGCGCAGCCTGTACGTTGCCCCGCCTGCCTGTTCGAACCGCCACTCCACCTCGCCCGGGTCGTCGCTCGTGCCGAGCGTCGGGAAGGCGCCGAGCGACGCGATATCGGCGCCGAGGCGACTAGCGACCTGGGGGCTGGCAACCAAGATCCAGCGCGAGTGCCCGAGCGAGCGCATCGTCAGCGAGGCGTCGCTGGTGAGCTCCAGCCGCACCCGCAATCGTGCGGATGACACGGGTGGTGCTGGCCGCCGCCCATCGGGACCACGACACCGCCAACAACCCGGACGCCAACCTCGCGGCGTTCTGCCAGCGGTGCCACATGATCCACGATCGGCCAGAGCATCAGCGGCGGCGGTGGGTGACGCTGTTCCGGCGCAAAGCCCTCGGCGACCTGTTTAGTGCGCCCTACGGCTGAAGTGGTACTTGGAGAGGCATCAGCCAACGCGCCAGCTCTGGGTATCCTGGCGGCGGGGTACGCGCGGCTCATTAGCCAGCGCGCCGCCAGGGTAAACGGATGGTTTGCCGAACCTAAGCAATTGTGCCGATCGCCTCGATCCAGTCGCGATCTGCCAGCGTTCTACGGGCACTTCCACCGGAGACGTGCAGCCATGCTGATCCTAAATCCGCTGACCGGACACATGGTTGAAGTGCGCGTGCCTCGGCCGAAGCCCAAGAACACCTGAGCGCGCCTGGGCCACAGGCTGCACCCGACAAGGCCCCCCGCGCATGACCGGCACCGAGGCCGCGTGGACTGACGCCTATCAACCTCAGCACGTCCGCGGCATAGGCCGCGCCCCCCTCGAACCCAAGCGCACCGATGACGCTGTCCGACCTCGACAAGCCCGCCGAACTGACCCTCTGGCCCGGTTATAGGCCGGCCCAGGTAGCCGATGCGCGCAGCTTCCCGACGCTTCGAGAGGCACTCGCTGCCGCAGCTCAGGCGATCGACGCGGAGAAGGCAAAGCCGTGGATCATCACGGAGGCCGGCGATATTTTGGCGCCCGGCTGGATCCGTGCGAACACTGCCGGCTATCGCCTACAGTAAATCAGAGACTAGACGGTGTCCTGTACTGCTGCAATCGACCAATACGGCTATGAGCGAAAACGATCCGGCGCGCAGGAACGTGCCCGCCACGATGGATGAAAGCAGAAGCATGATGGAAGCCTTGAGTGCCGACTGGCGCAGCTTCCTCAAGAACGTGCGGAGCCCCGCACGGTTGCAGACCAATCTATAGGTATCAGCGGCACCATGAGGCGACCCCACACCACCGGATCGGGGCGTTATTGATAGCTCCCGTAGTTGTAGGATCGCCAGATGGCAGATGCGCCATAGCTGGATCGGCGGGCCGGTTGGCCTCCATCAGCATCAGGGCTGAGAAGCAGCAGAGCGCGAGGGCGGCGATCCAGAGGGCGCCTCTCAGGGTTCGAGTTGTTCTCTTGGACATGCACACGACGGTGATAGCCACCGGTTAGCGAACCCTTTCGCGGTCCACGACTCGTCCAGCAGCGAGTGGGAGTCGGGCCGCCGATCAAGCAGTCCGCATGATGCCTATTCGCAACCGCACGGCTTCCACCCGCCACGCATCGCGCTCGGTCCGCATGGCCTCGACGAGGGCGTACTTGTTCCCCGCGTCGATCGCGGTTTCAACGAGCATGTCCTAGGCGGTTGCCAGCAGCCGGCGCGGCTCGGCGTTACCTGACTCCGATACCGTCCGACAGAACCTGCCAAGCTCCGGCTGGATCGAGAGCGTTTGGATCGATCTCTATGCTTTCTGATGTGAGCGCAATCAACAGGCATACGAACAGCACGACCATGGTGGATCCAAGCGCAGCGCCGACGCAGCCCTGATCCAGCTTGACGGTTCGCAGCAGTATACAGCCGAGGGTGAACGTTGCCGCCTCCGTCAGCGGCCCGATGCTGATCAAACCCACGACTCTGCCCTCAGACCTAGTCAGCCCCTTCGGTGCCCGCAGTCTTCTGGTCGGCCGGATCGAGAGCCGCTGCGGCCGCCTTCAGATTTCGTCGAGCCTCAGCGACGACTGCGGTCTTCGCAGCGGCTTGAGCGTTCAGCGCCTCCAGAAACGCGGTCCAATCGGCCTTCGCGGAGGCCGGGATCTGGCTGTCGAGCTTCTGCCGAAGTTGCGCTACTCGCGCATCGGGCGTGGCCGCCTTAGGAGCGAGCATGTCGCTATCGTAGACGCCCACCCCGCAGGTCTGGTCGCCAGCCTTCGTGTAGTAGGTGGTCTTCGGCTCTTCGACCGTGCTACCGGGCTTTGGAAACAGGTACCGGATCATCGAAACCTTCCCGGGCTTGGCCGCGTCGACCATCGTCCGGATGAAGTAGTTACCGGTCTTATCGTGCAGGTCGCGCACGTCGTGGCCCTGCAGGATCGGATTGGGGTGGGCGCTCATCACGCCGTCTGGACCGACGCAGAACACGTAGGTGTCGGCGGTGCGGAAGCCGTCCGTGCCCTTGGTAAATATGCTCAGCGCAGCGGCCTCATCGCGATCGATGGCCGCCACAACCCGCTTGAGCATCCACTTCGCACTCATCTC
The DNA here is from genome assembly GCF_030700285.1 of Methylobacterium sp. NEAU K. Classification (GTDB taxonomy): domain Bacteria; phylum Pseudomonadota; class Alphaproteobacteria; order Rhizobiales; family Beijerinckiaceae; genus Methylobacterium. The sequence goes on from NZ_JAUYZJ010000060.1 coordinate 9,872, forward strand.
CGCGCCCGAGCCACTGTCGTCGCATGACAGTCCCGCTTCGCTATCTCCACAAGCCAGAACCGGCGAGCCTGCCACGCTTCCAATCAGAAGCAGGGCAGAAAGCGTTGAAGCTTTGCCTGACATCACAGGCTCCAGAGGACTGATTCTCGACGCGAATCGCCCGCATGAGAGACTGACCTTGTCGATCTTGCAAGCTCCGAATGCAGGCATGTCGTGTTCGTTAAAGCGACCGACTGCATGAGACTAAGGCATGGCTCGGTCAGTTCCACGATCCGCGCGGATTCTCGGATTATCTGATCGGCTGATGTCGCGCGCTGCCTTTCAGCAGCCCTGCGATGGTTCTGTCTTCCTCGATTCTCCCGGATCTAGAACCTGAGTGTTCGTGGTGGTCACGCTTTTGACCCCTCACCCTAGGCCACGCGCTGCAGGCAGGGACGATCCAGATTTGGATAGTGGGTCGCGCGTCCGTGCCAGCTGCAGCCAGGCAGTCCATTCCCGGCTGACGATGCGCACGATGTTGGTATCGTTGCGCCAGCCGGTGACCTAGTGCTCCTCGACGGTCACGAGGCCGAGCCGCCGCGCCTCGCCTCGCGGATCGCGTTTTTCACGGTCGTGCACGAGACCCCTGTCACCGCGGCCATGTTCTCGATCGACAACCGGAAGTTCTTCCGGCGCACGACCTCGGCCGCCACGAGAGCGAGGACCGCCTGCTCGGCCAGCGTGAACCGAGCCGCGAGCCCCGGTGGAAGCCGCCCCGAGGCGGCCCAGCGGCTACGGCACTCCATCGAGGCATCCCTCTGCGCGGGCGCGAGCCGACGGCCCTCCTAGGCGCTACTGCGCGATCCTGGACGGCCGGGCTATTGCCTAGGTTAGAACCTGCTGGCACCGGCTGTAGGGAGCCGCTGGGCTATTGGGGCGTCCGTCCGCGCCTCAATGAGGCCGGACAGCGCTTCGGCCTCCGCTTCCGTGACCTTCCCCTCCCCATGGGCGCGCCACAGCAGCGCCGTCACCTGCGGCAGGATGATTCGGCTGGCCGCCTCGATGGGGCGCCTCAACTCGTCGGTTCAAAAGGTGCGAGCGAATTCTCGGTTGACATAACCTAGCGTGACGGCGGCGAAGCGGCAGGCAGCTGCGGTGGTCAGGGTGTTTCGCAAGACAAATCTGCAAGCGAGGCCTGATCGGAGCGGCACGCACGACCGTACCCGAGAGAGGCACCTGTACGACGAGAGCGCGATCCAATCAGCTTGAAGCACAAGCGTCACCCGAGCGGCATCCGTCTGGTTTCGACCTCGATCATCAGCGTGAGCGCGGCGGCGAGCGCGAGCAGCGCAGCGAAGGCACCGAGCGCGAGGCCGAAGCCGCTCGCGATCACCGGAGCCAGGACGGACGGTGCGAGCAGCCCCCCCAATCGTGCCGCCGCGCCGGCACTGCCCATGCCGGTGGCGCGGAGTTCCGTGGGATAGAGCTCAGGCGTGAAGGCGTAGAGCGCGCCCCATGTACCGAGCAGCGCGAAGCTCATCAGAAGCGTCGCCGCCGCGAGGAAGCCGACCGACGATCCCATGCCGAAGGCGGAACAGCCGATCGCGCTGAGGAGCAGGAAGGCGATGAGGGTCGGACGCCGCCCCCAGCGCTCCACCCCGTATGCGGCGAGCGCGTAGCCCGGCAACTGCGCGAGCGCTACCAGGACGAGGAACGCCTCGCCGCGCAGGAAACCGAAGCCCTGTCCCGCCAACCGCACCGGCAGCCAAACGAAAACGCCGTAGTACGAGGCCGACACGAGCAGCCAGACGGCCAGGATCAACGCCGAGCGCCGCCGGAGGTCTGGGCGGAAAATTGAGCCGGCGGACTTCGGTGTCTCGAGCGATCGCGCGGCCTGCGACAGGTTTGCGGCGATGTCAGCGCGTCCGTTCGTCCGCGCGACTTTCGCGAGCACGGCGTCCGCTTCCACGGTGCGGCCACGCCGGAGAAGGAAAAGCGGCGACTCGGGGATCAGGAAGCGGAGCCCGAGACACACCAGCGCGGGCGCGGCGGTGACCATGAACACGACCCGCCACGCGTCCTCCGGTCGCGTCCCCTGCGCAGCGAGCGAAGCGAGCGCGAGCACCACGGTGCCGACCGCCCAGAAGCCTTCCAGCGCCACCAGCCACCGGCCCCGCCGATCGGCGGGCAGGAACTCGGCCATCATCGCGTAGTCCACTGGCAGCGTGCCGCCGACCCCGAGGCCGGTCAGGAACCGCAAGGCCACTAGCCAGCCGAAGCTCGGTGCGAAAGCCGAGGCGAGGCCGAAGGCGGCGTCGATCAGCACGGTCGCGATCAGGATGGGTCGGCGCCCGAAACGGTCGGCGAGGCGGCCGAACAGGAAGGCGCCGACCAGCATGCCGAGAAAGAGGGTGGTTCCCGTCTGCAGTGCCTGTTGGACGGGGATGCCGAAGCAGGCTGCGATCGAGGGGGCCGTGAAGCCGATGGCGAGCACCTGCATCGCGTCCGCCGCCCAGACGAGGCCGAACACCGCGAACAATCGCTTCTGGAACGCACCGACGCCAGTCGAGGCCAGCACCGCGTCGTACGAGGCCGTGGTCATTCTCATACCCCGAGCGGCAGGATGCATATCGCCCGGTCATTCGGACCGGCGTATCTGTGAAGACGCGTGCGATCCAGCCGCAGCGGCTACCATGAGAAATCGCCGTCCGCGAAACGGGGGCCGGGTTGGCCTGATGCACAAAGACCCAGCGGCTGGCCACAGGGTCGAACGTCTCGGACGCATCAAACGTCTTGATGGAGGTCGCTTGCTACTGGATCCGCGTCCACCCCGTTAACGCAGCCCTTGTCTCGGCGCGAGCGAGCACGCTCACCTCCCGGTCGATGCCGGTCACATGGCCCGTGGCCCGACGATATAGACGGCCATCATCGCTGCATCTTGAACATGCAGCGTGGCTCCGCGGCAAACGAGCATCGATGCCTTGCACAAAAATCTTGCGGCGCGGCCGAGGGAACGCGTGCAGACCCCCGCGTTCGGAATGGGCAACAAACCGGATCTCTATCCGAAGCGGGCGTCGTAGATGGGCCGTCGACGGATGTCCGCTTGTGGGGAGTAGACGAACCTGCAAGAGCGGCCGAGATGGGCGCGAAGCCGAACGTCCGGTTTTGCGCACCGTGGCGATCCGGAGTGGCGTAGTCTGGCCGAAAGCAGCTGGTCCGCTTCGGAGAGGGACCACCGCAAAGGCGGACGGCCCCCGACCGACTCTTAGCGGACGTTCGTTGGGGATCGCTACTCGGGCAGCCCCAGGAACGGGAACGGCTTGGTCTCGCGGAACATGGCCGTCGCGTCGCCCGAGAACGTGTGATCCTGATTCGGGCCGAGATCGAGCTTCTGGGTCTTTCCCGTGACCGCGTTGAAGTCGATGGCCTTCAGGTCGACCCAGAAGGTGTTGGGCGTCAGAGCCGACTCGAAAAAGTAAAGCTTTCGCTTGTGGTCAACGACCGTGCGCCAGCGCGTCGAGGAGATGTTGGGCTCGTTCGGCGTGGTGATGCCATAGGGGACCGAGGCGTTCCGGATCACGCTGAAGACACTCGCAACCGCGAGGTTCGGGTCCTCGAATTGCGGGATCGCGTTGATGTAGAACGAAGCGCGCGCGAAGCGGTCGGCCGCCCGATTGGTGCCCGGCAGCATGACGGTCCCACCGATGAGCTTCCAGTAGCTATCGAGCGCGAGTTGCTGATCGAACACAGGCGAGTTCGTCATCACCTGGTAGGCACGGTCGTGGTGGATCACGAGCCGTCCGCCGATATACTCGAAAATAGCACTGTCACCCGTGGCGTCCGATAGCGACAAGTGCACGGTGGCGAGCCTATCTTCACCCGGAACCTTGTCGGTGACGATGGTGAAGGGCTCCATTCGGAGAGTTGCGACCGCTTCGCGGACGGTGGCGAAGCTGTCGAGGACGTACTGTGCCCAGGCCGCGACGGTCAGGCCGGGCTTGTCCTTGTCCGGCTTCGGGTAGTCGGCCTCAACCAGCCATAGCAGGTTGGCAGCCAGCCCGGCCTCGTTGACGCCGTCCGTGGTCGAGACTTCATAGCCCGAGGCGATGACGCTGCCGTACCGCGACGTCCATCGCAGTGAGTTCGCGCCAGCCTCCCCGGATCGGTCCATACCGCGCGGGAAAATCCAAAGGTTGGTGGCGATGTCGTTACGCCAGTCCATCGAGCGGGCCGTGATCACCTGCCCGTTCGCGCCGAGGTAGACGGCACGGGTACAAGCCTGGGAAGTGCCGTGGAGGCCGCAGAGCGCCACCACGAGCAGAGTCCGACAGGCACCAAGACACGCTGTCAATCGCAGCACGGCATCGCTCCCGGTCGTCGCGGGTTCGTTCCCCGGACGGCTTGCGCCTTCCCATTCGTCTGGACACGTCCGGCAGGGCAACGCATCGCCGTCGCCGTGTCAATCGATCCGGGCACGCCCTGCCTGGAGGTCGGTACGGATGCGATCGAGCGCGTTGAGGATTTCCCCTACGGCCATCCCTGTCACGCCCAACCAGAGCGGCGGCCCGAAGAATGCGGTCAGGTTGAGAAACCAGCCGATGATAACGCCCGCTACGATGACGCTTCCGACGCCTGCCCAGGCGAGCCCATGCCCCTTGTCCAAGGTCATCTGGATCATCCTTTGTACCGTTGCCTCTACAATCATTGCACGAGGAAACGGCGTAGGTGCATCGGCGCCCGTTAGGTGGCCTGCTCAATCGCCCAGAACCAAGAGAGCAGACCGTCCGCTTACCACCCGTCTGAGACGCTCAGATGGCCGTCGGTAGCAGCGGGATCTGGCCGGAACCCGCAGGTCCGCTTCGGAGAAGGTTTGCCAGAAAAGCTGACAGACTCTTGCCGACCCAATCTTGCCATTCGACAATCTTCGGCCCTCCGAGTGGCAGCGGTACGTCCGCTTCGACGAAGGTGCGTTCTGGACTGTTGTCGCGTAGCTTGCTCCGCACTCCGGCATGACGCCGAATACCGACCCGACCGCTAAGTCGCTCCCTAGGCGGTTTTAGCGGGCAGGGCGAAGAGATCGACGAAGGACTGTGCGAGATCGGCCTCGCCAGCGTAGGCAAGCGTTCCGCCCGCACCGTCTGTGGCCAGAGGCGCCTTGCCATAGATCGTGCGGCGCATCGCCATCGTATCGCCGGTGAAGGCGAGGTCGGGTGCCTCCATGACACCACGGCTCACGCAAATCTCACCGCCAGCCACTGTCGCGATAAAGTCCTCGCCGGGGAAATGAAAGGCGACCGATACAGGCAGTTCCGCGGCACGCTTCCGATCGATCAGGGCCTGGAGCGACATCATGGCTGAAGCCGCCGACATGAACAGGCTCGGGTCATGCCGCGGCGAGCGAGCCGCCCAACGCCCCATATCGCGCATCAGCGGCGCGGCCTCGCGGCCCCAATCCGTCAAGTCGTAGACCTGCACGTTGGCCGGTGACGGCAGCCGAAAGTGGCGGACGATGGCTGCATCTTCCAGGCTCGCCAGGCGCTGCGTCAGCACGTTGGCGCTGATGCCTGGAAGGTTTGCCCGAATCTCGCCGAAGCGGCGGGGGCCGAAGACCAGTTCGCGCATGATCAGCAGCGACCAACGCTCGCCAATGAACTCCAGCGCGAGCGCAGTGCCGCAAGCGTCGTCGTACCGACGCTCCCGCGGCGCAGATGCCTCGATAGTTATTTTTTCTGACTTCATGGTTGCTTTGTGTAACCGAGAATGCCAGCCTGGGCAAAGCGGGGCCTTAAGCGGCGCCGCGACGCGGCCGAGGCGCCCGTTGTCACGGAGGAATGCACCCGATGCCAACTGTCGAGGGTACCCCCGTCTGGTTCGAACTGAACGCGACCGACCAGGACGCGGCACAAGCCTTCTACGAGGCTGTCGCCGGCTGGTGCGTCGCGCCATCACCGATGCCGGAGCATGGCGGCTACCGAATCGCAGAGGCTGACGGAAAGCCCGTGGCCGGGATCCGGCGGTCGATGCCCGAAGCTCCCGGCCTTCCCGGTTGGGCGGTCTATCTCGCGAGCCGCGACGTCGACGCCATGGCTTCCAGGGTGGTTGAGCTCGGCGGCAGGATCCGGTTCGGGCCTGTCGACATCCCCCATGTCGGCCGCTTCGCCATGGTCAGCGACCCGCAGGACGTGGTCTTCGCCCTGATGGATACACCGAGCACCGGCGAGAGCCGGGCCTTTGGGCCGGTTCCCCTCGGGACGGAGCAAACCCTCGGCCACGGCGTATGGATTGAGCTCGCAACCCCCGATTCCGAGGCTGCCTTCGCGTTCTACGGGGCGCTGTTCGGCTGGGAGAAGCTCGGGGCCATGCCGATGGGCGGGATGGGCGAGTACGCCTTCATCGGGCGGGGCGACCTGCGCCCTGGCGCGGTGATGTCGAGTGCAGCCACCGGCACGCCGGCCCGATGGAATTGGTACGTCCACGTGGCCGATATCGATGCCGCGCTCGCGACGGTCCGCGAGAGGGGCGGCACGGTGCTCCAGGGGCCCGATCCAATCCCCGGCGGCAGCTACTCGGCCAACATCGCCGATCCAGCGGGCAACAGGTTCGGCCTTGCCGGCCCGCGCCAAGGCGCGTGAAGGGACGCTAGCGATGACGAGCGAGAAGCTGACGACCTGTCTGTGGTTCGACCACGGCCAAGCCCGCAAGGCCGCGGAGTTCTATGCCAAAACCTTCCCGGGCAGCCATGTCGGCGACGCCATGCACGCCCCGTCGGATTTTCCGGGCGGATCCGAGGGCGGTGAACTCACCGTCGCGTTCACCGTGCTCGGCCGTCCGTTCGTCGGCTTGAATGGCGGACCCAACTTCAAGGCTAATCTGGCGGTCAGCTTCATGGTGCTGACCGAAGATCAGGCGGAGACCGACCGCTACTGGGAGGCCATCGTGGGCAATGGCGGAGCGGAAAGCCAGTGCGGCTGGTGCACGGACCGCTGGGGCTTCTCCTGGCAGATCACGCCGCGCGCGCTCCTGCGCGCCAACAGCAATCCCGACAGAGCCGCGGCCCGGCGCGCATTCGAAGCGATGATGACAATGCGAAAGATCGACATCGCCCGGATCGAGGCTGCCGTCCGAGGAGACATGGCCGATGCGTAAGATCACCGGCTCCCTCTTCCAGTCGCTCGACGGCGTGCTCCAGGCATCAGGCGGGCCGGAGGAGGTCACGACGCAGAATATCGGGCGCGTGCGGACCTGTAATCTCGCCCGCAGCCGACTGGCGGAAGAGACAGCGTGGAGCGAGGAATACCGCCAGCTTTAGGCCTGACATTTCGACGCGTTGGATCAGATCGTCGAGGAACTGAAGCAGAAGGGACACCGATGAACGCAGGCAGACAGAGTGATGCCACCGCCGGGAGGGCCCGCACAATCATGGAGCGGACATCGGAACGGGAGCTTGTGGTTGCGCGGATCATCGACGGTCCGGCGCGCATCGTGTTCGAAGCGTGGACAAAGCCGGAGCTGTTCCAGCGATGGTGGGCGCCCAAAGCGTTCGGCGTGTCCTTGATCTCATTCGAAGCCGATGTTCGCACAGGTGGCGCGTACCGTTTCGTGATGGGTCATGCTTCCTCGGAGCAGCCCATGGCGTTCTTCGGTCGATACATCGAAGTGACGCCACACTCCCACTTGGTCTGGACCAATGACGAAGGAGGTGAAGCTGGGGCCGTCACCACAGTAACCTTCGAGGAAAAGGGCAGCGCGACCCGGGTCGTCGTGCGCGAGCTCTACCCCTCGAAAGAAGCGCTCGATGCCGCTGTGGCCTCTGGAAGCACAAGCGGGTGGGGCAATCAATTCGAACAGCTGGACGACCTGATCGTCAGCCTGGACGCGAAAGTCTGACTGTCATGGGCAAGGTGTGCGTAAGAGTTTTCGCAGTTTCTGTCGACGGCTTCGGGGCCGGCCCGGACCAAGGCCTAGAGCATCCGATGGGCAGAGGGGGCCGGGAGCTGCACGAGTGGTTTTTCCCGACCCGGACCTTTCGATCGATGATCGGGCAAGACGGCGGGACCGACGATCGCTTCGCCCGCGCCACGGCGGAAGGCTTCGGTGCCTTCATCCTTGGCCGCAATATGTTCGGACCGGCCGGCAACGATTGGGGCGGCCCCGACTGGAAGGGCTGGTGGGGCGACAATCCCCCGTATCATGCACCGACCTTCATCCTCACCCACCACGCCCGTGCGCCGATCGTGATGGAGGGCGGGACGACCTTCCATTTCGTCACCGGGGGGATCGAGGCGGCGCTCGCCCAGGCCAAGGCCGCAGCTGGCGACTTGGATGTTAAGGTCGGTGGTGGTGTGTCGACGGTTCGCCAGTATCTGCTCGCGGGCGCGATCGACGAAATGCACTTGGCGGTGTCGCCCATTATCCTGGGCCGAGGGGAGCACTTGTTCTCGGGCATCGACCTACCGGGCCTCGGCTATCGGGTGACGAAGACGGTCCCAACGGAGCTTGCGACCCACATCGTGCTGACGCGCTGATTGTCGGACGTGAACCGGGCGCCGCCTCGACCTCCGAAACCGACCCGTAGGGAAGTTGGTAACGCACGCTTCCGGGTAGTTCGGTTTAGCGGCCCAGAAGAACCGGATCTGGCCGAAAGCCGCCTGTCCGCTTCCGTGCCGGTGGAGCGGCGAAGCGGACATTCAACTCCCGACCCAACTCGGCCGCTTCACTTGCTATCCCTCGGTCTCGGAAGCGGACATCGGCGGGATCAACGGATCGACACCGGGTTGATGATACGAGCAGGCGGCGTCTTCGCTCTCAGAGCTTCGGAAAGGCTGCCGCCAGGTGGTCAATCAGGGCACGCACAGCCGGCGGCAGGCCGCGCCGGGTCGTGAAGACGATGTGGACGATGCCGGCTTGGCTGCGCCAATCCCGGAGAACGTGGACGAGCCTGCCCGAGGCGATGTGACCGGCACAGACATGGTCGGGCAGATAGGCGATGCCGATGCCCTCGGCAGCCGCATCACACAGGACGGCGAAGTCGCTGCACGTCATGCGCGGTTCGTGGCGCAGCCTGTACGTTGCCCCGCCTGCCTGTTCGAACCGCCACTCCACCTCGCCCGGGTCGTCGCTCGTGCCGAGCGTCGGGAAGGCGCCGAGCGACGCGATATCGGCGCCGAGGCGACTAGCGACCTGGGGGCTGGCAACCAAGATCCAGCGCGAGTGCCCGAGCGAGCGCATCGTCAGCGAGGCGTCGCTGGTGAGCTCCAGCCGCACCCGCA
>NZ_JAUYZJ010000061.1 GCF_030700285.1 Methylobacterium sp. NEAU K
CCGGCTGCGGCCGAAGTCGAGGTACTGGGCGTCGGCCTCGATGCCGACGACCACGCCCGAGCCGGGGGTGAACTGGTAGTTGTAGCCGACCTGGCCACCGCCCGAGAAGCCGTCCTGGCTGCGGTTGCGGAAGGTCGCGGTGGTGCCGGGGGCGGCGTACGGGAACGGCACGCCGAAGGTCGAGCCGGTGTTGTTGTTGCTGCTGGCGTCGAACGCGTAGCCGGCGTTGATACCGAAATAGGCGCCGGTCCAGGTGAACACCGGGACGGGGGTGAACACCGGCGGCGGCGCGGCGCGGCGCGGCAGATCGGCGGCGAAGGCCGAGCCGGCGAGGGCGACGCCCGTGAGGGCCGTGGTGACGCGGAGCAGGGATTTCATAGTCTGGTCCTCACTGGTGTTTCCGCGCCGCCCCGTCGTCGGGCCGGCCGCGGAACGCGGATCTGGTTGCATTCCAGCGGTTCCAGGGCTGCTTTACGCTCTGCGGTATCGCCGACCGCTCATCGCGGCCCCTTATGGCAATCCGCCGTTTTTCCCCGGCACCTCGAGCGTCTAAACGCGCTCGAATGGTCAAGGTTCGATTGCGGCCACGCTTTTTTCGGCAGGCGCGGCCTGACAGATTGTCGCACCCCCTGGACGGCGACCATCAGGGGATGAGCCGATCACGGTGTCAGGGCAATCGCGGAGATCAGGCGTCCGTAATCGGGCTCCCCGCGATGGGTGGTCCGCCGGTAGCTGTAGAACCGCTCCGGGTCGGCATAGGTGCAGAGGTTGAGCTGGGCGGCCTCGCCGACCTCCGCCTCGTCGAGTCGCGCCATAATGAAGCCTGGGAGATCGAACTGGGCGTGACCCTCCCGCGCGCCGGCGGAGAGGAACCGGTCCATGCCGGGAGCCTCGGCCCGGAACCGCGCGACGAAGTCCGGGCCGACTTCGTAGGAGGCTTGGCCGATCGTCGGCCCGAGCACGGCCACGATCCGTTTCCGCCGTGCACCGAGCGCCTCCATGGCGCGCACCGTCGCGTCGATCACGCCGGTGAGCGCGCCCTTCCATCCGGCATGGGCGGCTCCCACGACGCCGTTCTCCGGATCCGCGAACAGGAGCGGACCGCAATCGGCGGTGGCGATGCCGAGGGCGAGGCCTGGAACCCGGGTCACCATCGCGTCGGCCTTCGGGCGCTCCGCAGCCGGGAAGGGCGCCTCGACGGTGACAACCTCGGCGGAATGGACCTGATACAGGCTGACCAGCCGGTCTGGCGCCAGGCCGAGCTGCGCGCACATCCGCGCCCGATTCTCGGCGACGCGCTCCGGGATGTCCTGTGAGCCGAGGCCGCCGTTGAGCGTGGCGTAGACGCCCTCCGACACGCCGCCCGCGCGCGTGAAGAAGGCGTGACGCACGCCCGAGTGCGATGAGAGTTCCGGCGCCTCGATATACATGCCTGCGGTCACGGTCGGCTCCATCGCGGTCCTGATGTCGCGCCCCGATACCGGAAGAGGGGCCCCTTGACGATGTCGTGGAACCGTCAGATTCTTGCTGCATTGCAGCATGGGTCCGGGTTCCGGATTCATTCCGAGAAGGATCGCAATGTCACGTCGGAACGAGAACGATTCCCCGATCGAGACCACCGTGCCCGAGGCCCATGAGCCCCGCATCCAGGGTGCGGCCGAACATCGTGAGACGCGCCAGCCCGCCGCCTTCGATCCCTCCGATCCGAACCCGCCGGCGCCCCCGACGCCACGGCCGCTGAGTGACTCCGATGCCGGATTCGGCTCGTTCGGCTGAGTGGAACCCCGAGCCGCCGCCTTGGACGCGGGGGCTCAGGCTCCGGCAAATCCGGGCAGCGGCCCGAGATCGGGGCCGCTGACCGCCAGGACCTTGAACAGGCTGCCCATGCCCGCCCGACCCGCCTCCGTGAGCCGCTCGAGAGCCGCATCGATCGCCGCTGCCTGAGCCTCGGTGGCGCGGGTCTTGAGGCGCTCGGCCCGTGCCTGCAGCCCGAGGGCGAGGAGGAAATCCCGCTGCTCCACCGGCCCATGGACGGCCGCGCCCTCGGCGCGCGCGGCCCGGGCCAGGGCGGCGAAATCGACGTGATGGGTGAGGTCCGCCTCGCCCGGCGCCGCCAGCGGGTCGGCGAAGCGATGCCCCGACAGCGCCTGGAGGGTGTCGCCGAAGCCCGGGCGGGCATGGCCGTAATCGATGGCCAGAAGGACGCCGCCCGTCGCGCTCAGGCGCCGCGCCAGCGCCCGGATCAGCGTGAGCCCGGTGCCCGGCACGCTCAGCAATGCCCCGTCCGGGCCCTCCGCCTCGAGTCCCGGGGCGGCCTCGGGAGCGAGGCCGAAGACGAGGTGGCCCTCCGGCCCGAGCCCGACCTGGCGCTCGTGCCAGCCGGTGGGCCGGCGCTCGAACTGGCGCACCGGGAGGCAATCGAAGAACTCGTTCGCCAGGACGATCGCGGGTCCCCCGGGGAGAGTCTCGACGTCCGCGTGCCAGACTGCACCGGCATCGGCGAGGGTCCGCTCCTGCACGGCCTGCAGCACCGGGCTGGTCTCGACGAGGTGGGGCGCCACCCGCACACCCGGCGCCGCCCCGCGCAGGGCCCGCAGGGCGTCGGCCATCAGCGTGCCGCGGCCGGGGCCGAGTTCCACCAGCACCAGCGGGTCCGGCCGGCCCATGCGGCCGTGGACGTAGCCCGCCCAGGCGCCGATCAGCTCGCCGAACATCTGGCTGATCTCGGGCGCCGTCGTGAAGTCGCCCCGCACGCCCAGCGGGTCGCGAGTGCGGTAGTACCCGTGCACCGGATGGCCGAGGCAGAGCGCCATGTAGCGGTCGATCCCGATCGGCCCGTTCTGGCGGATCAGCGCCGCGATCTCGGCTCCGAGCGGGGTCACGCCTCGGCGGGCGCCTCGCGCGCCTCCTCCCGGGGGCCGGACCCGGCGACCGGGTTGCGCGGACGGGTCCGGCCGGTCGCCGCCAGCACGATGTAGGTGAGGCCGACGATCATCATCGGCACGCACAGCAGCATGCCCATGGTCACGCCGCCGCCCATCGGCCCGAGATTGTCGCCGAACAGGAAGCCGAGCTGCCGGTCCGGCTCGCGAAAGAACTCGCAGAACGTCCGGGCGAGCGCGTAGCCGAGGACGAAGATGCCGCCGAGCAATCCGGGCTTGCGGAAGCCGAATCGGCGGACGCTCAGCGCCATGACGATGAACAGCAGCAGCCCCTCGGTGGCCGCCTCGTAGAGCTGGCTCGGGTGGCGCGGCAGCGGCCCGCCCGTCGGGAACACGATCGCGTAGGGGAAGTCCGGCGCGACCCGGCCCCAGAGCTCGCCGTTCACGAAATTGGCGATGCGCCCGAAGAACAGCCCGATCGGCACGACCACGGCGCCGATATCGAGGAGGGTGTAGCCGTTCAGCCTCTTGGCCCGGGCGAACAGCAGGAAGGCCAGAATCGCGCCCAGGAAGCCGCCGTGGAACGACATGCCGCCGTTGCGGATCGCCAGGATCTCGATCGGATCGGCGATGTACATCGGGAGGTTGTAGAACAGCACGTAGCCGATCCGCCCGCCCAGCACGACGCCGAGCGCGACCCAGACGACGAGGTCGTCGATGTCGACCACCTGCGGGCGCTTGACCACGCCCCACAGGCTGTCGGCCATGACGAGGCGGCGCGCGTAGTACCACCCGCCGATCAGGCCGGCGATGTAGGCGAGCGCGTACCATTTGATCGTGATCGGCCCGATCGCGAGGGCGACCGGGTCGATGGCCGGAAACGGCAGGGCGAGGAGCGGCATCGGTCTACCTCCGATAGACCGGCGGGCTTGGAGCCACCGGCCCCCGGACGTCAAGCGGGCCGCCCGCCGCCCTCACGCACGCGTCATTGCTGGCGCCGCCCGAACGAGACCGCGTAGGCCTGCACGCGGGCGTCGATCAGCGGGTCGTCCGAGACCTCGATCCCGTCCGCCAGGGCGTTGGGCATGAACAGCAGCGCCTTTTCGGCGTCCGCGCTGTCGGCCACCGGCTTGGCGAGCGTCAGCGTGCCCATGTCGACGGTCGGGCGGTCGTCGGGCCAAGCCTTGGTGGCGTCGGCGGTCGGATCGCCCGGCTGGGCGAGCTGCGCCAGAACGCGATAGGACACCGGCCCCTTCGCGAGCCGGGTGCGGATCTCCTCCATCAGGAAGTCCGGCGGCTGCTTCTCCGCTGCCTCCGGGGCGAGCAGGTCCTCGCCCTCCACCGGCACGAACCGCCACCGGAAGGCTTGGCGCTTGCCGGCCTTGTCCACGAACACGAAGGCGTCAACGCCGTTGAAGGTTTGCCGGCCGAGGCTCGACGGCGTCTTGGCGCTGGCTCCGGCGGTGCCGGCGGCGGGATGGGTCGCGACGAACGCCTCCACGGGCGTCGGCTTCGGGCTGTCCGGCTTCGTCTTCGCGACCGCCGTCAGCAGGTCGCGGAACTCCTCGCCAGTGGCGACGGGAAAGTATTTCAGCGCGTTGGCGACGATATCCATCTCGCCGCCCTCGGCGAGCTTGAACTTCACCGCCATCCCGTGCGGGTTGGCGTTGGGCGACCCATCCGGAATGGTCGGGATGCCCGTGGCGTCCGAGAAGCGCGCGGTGACCGGCACCGGCGGCCCGGCGAAAAGCGAGGCCTTGCTGTAGGTCGCCGCCTCCTTGCTCGGGGTGAAGCTGCCCTCGACCACAGCGCCCTTGGCGTGATTCGCCCGGAAGCCCGGGTGCTTGCCCCAGAGCGTGTTCATCACGTCGACCGTCTGCTCGGCGGTCGAGGTATCCTGCGCCGCCGCCGGCAGGCCCGCCGCCGCGACCCATGCCAGCCCGGCCAGCGCCGTCCCCAGAATCCTGTCGCGATGCTGCATTGAGTATCCTCCGAACGCGCCCGGCCGGCGCAGTCCCGTGCGATTCGTACGGCCCGACACCACGCGGGCGCCCCGACGTTACGCAAGTTCGCGGCCGGGGTTACTCGCACTGGATCGATTTCATTCCTGCGACAACCGGTCTTGAGAGCGACCGCCCCCGTCAATCGACGCGCAGGAACAGGAAGCCGTGTCCGTCCGGGCCGACCGCATAGGCTGCGGAGCCATCCGCGGCGGCGCGCGCGGCCAGGCCGGCCGCGGCCAAGTCCCGGGCGAGCCGGGCGGGCTCCGCCACGGTGAAGACGAAACGGGTCGAGGCCCGGTCGTCCGGGCCGAACGGGGCGCGGGACGGGCGCCGGCTGGCCGGCCTCCGGTAATGCAGCAACTCCACGTGCGGGGCGGGCGCCTGCGGCTCCAGGGCGATCACGTCGACCAGCGGGTCGTCCAGGCCGTCGAGGCGTGCCTGCTCGGGGCCCTGGTTGAGGCCGCGCTGCGCCTCCGTAAGGCCGAGGGGGCCGGTGAGGAACGCGAGGGCCGCATCGAGGTCGGTCACGGTGATCGCCGAGTGGTCGATACCCAGGAACAGGCCCGGCGCGTTGCGCCAGCGCTCGGCCGGCGGCCCATCGGGGAAGACGATCAGCTCCAGCGGGTGGCCGTCGGGGTCCCGGAACTTGTAGGCGGTGACGCCGCCGGAAGTGGCGGGCAGCGCCTGCGGGCCGCCACGGCTGATCGGCGTCGGGCCGAGACGGCCGAGCCGCGCCATCGCGGCGGCCATGTCGCGCACCGGGATCGCCAGGTGCTGGAAATACGGGTCGGTTGCGACCGGATTGTCCGGGTAGGGTGCGCCCGGCGGATCCACGGCCAGGAAGGTCACGACCTGTTCGCCGAGCCGCATGCGCAGCTGGGTCGCATCGGGACCCGCCAGCCCCATCGCCTCGGCTTGTGCCGCCGGGACCGGTTCGGGCGGGGCGACCCGCGCGAAGCCGAGACCGTCGCGGTAGAACGCCTCCGTGACGGCGAGATCGGTGACGGTGCGGCCGAAGCCCGCGATCGCCCGGACCGCGCTCACAGCAGCCGCGCCCCGCGCACGTTGACGTAGATCGCGTAGAGCGCCTGCGAGGCGCACAGGAACAGGCGGCTGTCGTTGCGGCCGCCGAAGGTGAGGTTGGCCACCGTCGCGGGCACCAGGATCTTGCCGACCAGCGCCCCGCCGGGATCGATGCAGTGGACCCCGTCCCCGGCGCTCGACCACAGATTGCCGTGCTCGTCGCAGCGGATCCCATCGGCGTTGCCCGGCGCGATCGTGCAGAACACGTCGCCGCCCGACAGGCTGCCGTCCTCGGCCACGTCGAACACGCGCACGTGCTGGAGCGGATCGGCGGCGAATTGCAGCCCGGTCTCGACGATGTAGAGCCTGCGCTCGTCGGGCGAGAAGCACAGGCCGTTCGGGCCCTGGAAATCGTCCGCCACCACGCGCAGCGCGCCGTCCCGCGGGTCGAACCGGTAGACCGCGGCGGGCCGCTCCGATTCCTGCTTGCCGCCCTCGTAGTCGGTCTGGATGCCGTAGGGCGGGTCCGAGAACCAGATCGTGCCGTCCGACTTGCAGACGATGTCGTTGGGCGAGTTCAGCCGCCGCCCCTGGTAATGCGCGACCAGGCTGGTGATGCTGCCGTCCAGTTCGGTCCGGTGGATGCGCCGGGCGCGATGCGAGCAGGAGAGCAGACGCCCCTGGCGGTCGCGGGCATGGCCGTTCTCGTAATCGCCGGCCTCGCGGAAAACGCTGAGGCCGCCAGGGCCCGACCAGCGCATCACCCGGTTGTTCGGCAGGTCCGAGAACAGCAGCTCGTCGCGGTCGCCGAACCAGACCGGGCCCTCGGTCCAGCGAAACCCCTCGGCGAGCTTCTCCAGAGGCGCGTTCGGCAGCACATACGCCTTGAAGCGCGGCTGCGTGAACTCGAAGCCCTCCATGGTCCGGCCCCTACCTGAAGCGTCCGGGCTGGTTCACGGTCGGCTCGACCTGGAGGCCGGTGACGATCATCGTGCAGGGTTGGTCGCCCACGGTGCCCGAGAGATGGCCCTTCCTGCCGTCGCGCGCGCGGGTGTTCTGGTCCTCACCCATCATCAGCTCGCCCGGACCCATCTCGACCCGGTGGCCGTCCATCGTCTCCACGAACCAGCGGCCGGACAGGATCGCGATCCATTGCGGCCGCGGATTCTCGTGCCATTCGCCGACCCAGCCCACCGGAAGGACCGTGAAGGTCACGACCGAAGGTGCCGGGTCCATCTTGTCGTTCCATTGCGGTGCGGTCTGCGGGTCGATCCCCTCGAGCTTGAAGCCTTCGAGGTGGAACAGCGCCTGCCGGCTCACCCCCTCCGCGTCGGTGTAGACGTGCCAGTACGGCATCTTCGGCGGGGTCGGCTCGCTCATCGTCGCTCCTTGCAAGGTTTGGACGAGGTGCCAACGTGGCGCGCGGCGGCGAGTTTCCGCATCCGGCGCGGCCGGTGAGAACGACGCGTCCCGCGCGACGGCTCCGCCGATCACATCTGCTCGGGCAGCCGCTCGCTCTGCGCGAGGTTCGAGAACCGGGTGATGTTGGCGTCGAACTGCAGCTCTACCGTCCCGGTGGGTCCGTGGCGCTGCTTGCCGAGGATCACTTCCGCCTTGCCGTGGACGCGGTTCATCTCCGCCTCCCAGGCGAAGAACTCCTCGGTGCCTTCGCGGGGCTTCTTGTTGTTGACATAGTATTCCTCGCGGAACACGAACATCACCACGTCGGCGTCCTGCTCGATCGATCCGGATTCGCGCAGGTCCGAGAGCTGGGGACGCTTGTCGTCACGGTTCTCGACCTGACGCGAGAGCTGCGACAGGCCGATGATCGGCACCGCCAGTTCCTTGGCGAGCGCCTTCATGCCGGTGGTGATCTCGGTCATCTCCTGCACGCGGTTGTCGCTGCGCTTGCCCGAGCCCGACAGCAGCTGCAGGTAGTCGACGATCAGCAGGTCCAGGCCCTTCTGGCGCTTGAGCCGCCGGGCACGGGCGGCGAGCTGCGCGATCGAGATGCCGCCGGTCTGGTCGATGTAGAACGGGATCGTCTGCATCTCCCGGGCCGCGTCGGTGATCTTGTAGAAATCCTCCGGCCGGATGTCGCCGCGGCGGATCTTGTACGAGGGCACGCCCGATTGCTCGGCGATGATACGGGTGGCGAGCTGCTCGGCCGACATTTCGAGGGAGAAGAACCCGACGATGCCGCCGTTGACGGTCTGCATCGTGCCGTCGGCCTGCTTCTCGCCGCGATAGGCCTTGGCGATGTTGAAGGCGATGTTGGTCACCAGCGAGGTCTTGCCCATGGCCGGGCGGCCCGCGAGGATGATCAGGTCGGAGGGCTGCAGCCCGCCCATCTTGGCGTCGAGGTCGGACAGGCCGGTGGCGATGCCGGAGAGCTTGCCGTCGCGCTGGTAGGCCTTGGCCGCCATGTCGACCGCGGCGGTGAGCGCGTCCGAGAACTTCTGGAAGCCGCCGTCGTATTTCCCGGCCTCGGCGAGCTCGTAGAGCCGGCGCTCGGTCTCCTCGATCTGGTCCCGGGGCGCCTGCTCCACAGGCGCCTCGTAGGCGCCGTTCACCAGGTCCTCGCCGATGGTGATCAGCCGGCGGCGGATGGCAAGGTCGTAGATGGTGCGGCCGTAGGCGCCGGCGTTGATCACCGTGGTCGCGTCGGCGGCGAGCCGGGCGAGGTACTGCATCACCGTCTGGCCGCCGAAATCGGCATCGCCCAGATAGGTCTTCATGGTGATGGGCGTGGCGAGCTTGCCAGCCCGGATCAGGGACGCCGCCACCGAGAAGATCTGCTGGTGGGCGTCCTCCATGAAATGCTCGGCCAGCAGGAAGTCCGACACCCGGTAATAGGCGTCGTTGTTCACCAGGATGGCGCCGAGCAGCGCCTGCTCCGCATCGATGTTGTGGGGGGCGACGCGGTACTCGGCCTGCACGGCCTCGAGCTTGGCCGTGAGCGCATTGGGCAGGGCCATCGGCGGACGACTCCGAATCAGGCGCCGGGACGGGCGCACCAGGATCACACCGCGCGACCTTGGCCCCGGTATGGTTACCGAAGCTTAGCCGACGGCCGGTTCGTCCGAGCCTCGGCCCGGACACGCGGACGCCCGCCGACTCGCGTGAGGGGCGGGCGTCCATGCTGGAACAAAACTGGAACGTGTCAAGTCTCGGGACCGATCATCCCCAGTGTTCACCGGTATACAGGGAGTCCTGCCCGATCCCATCCTGACCGGCCGTGACCCGCCCCCTGTCCCGCGCGGGCCGGCGGATTCGCACATCGGGGTCGGCAACGAGCGCCTGAAGCACCGCGCCCCTTCCTCCTCCTCTGCGGGGGCGGGCGAGGGGACCGGCGCGACGGCGCGACCATCGTTGGGCCGCAAGCCCGCAGCGGCGCGCCGGCCCGACGTGCCGAAAATCAGCCGCGATCGTCGGCGCCCTCGCCGGCATCGGCCAGCGCCATGCCGACTTCGAGGCCCAGGTCGTCGAGGTTGAACGCCTCGCGCTCGGTGACCGACTCGCCGCGGGCCTGACGCTCGGCCTCCTCGGGGCTGCGGGCGACGTTGACGGTGATCTGAACCTCGACCTCGGGATGCAGCACCACCGGGACGGTGTGGAGGCCGAGCGTCTTGATCGGCTGGTTCAGGATGAACTGGCCGCGATCGACCGTGAAGCCGTCCTTGGCCACCACATCGGCGAGGTCGCGGGTGGAGACGGAGCCGTAGAGCACGCCGGTCTCGCCCGACTGGCGGATCAGGATGAAGCTCTGGCCGTTCAGCTTCTCGGCGACGGCCTCGGCGTCCTTCTTGCGGTCGAGGTTGCGGGCCTCGAGCTGGGCGCGCTGCGATTCGAAGTGCTTCTTGTTGGCCTCCGTGGCGCGCAGGGCCTTGCCCCGGGCGAGCAGGAAGTTGCGGGCGAAGCCGGGGCGGACGTTCACGGTCTCGCCCATCTGGCCGAGCTTGGCCACGCGCTCAAGCAGGATCACTTCCATGGGTCTTCTCCTTCGGTTGGTCGGCCTCTCGGGCCGGGGTCTCACGGCGCCGGGTTGTCCTTGGGACGGCGGCGGTCGAGGGCGGTGTCGGCGAGGCCGAACAGGGTGAGCGCGACCAGGGCGACGCCTTGGGTCACGAACAGGATCAGGTACATGCCGAACAGCATCAGCCCGCGCCCCGGCCGGCCGCGGGAGCGGTCGTGGAAGGCCGCGAGCCCCTGGAGCGCGAAGGCCGCGCTGAACGCGCCGACCAGCGCGACGCCGAACACGCCGACATAGCCGGGTGCGAAGCACATCAGGATCGCCGCCGCCAGGGTGGCCAGCGTCGCCCGCGGCATCGCGGTCGAGGGCAGGTCGGGCCACGGCCGGGGCAGGCGGCCGGAGATCTTCACGATGCGGGCCGAAGCCCAGAGATAGAAGGTCAGGAGCAGCGCCAGCCCGTTGGCCGCGAAGGCCGGCACGACCCGGGCGAGGGCGTCGGCCACTTCGGCGCGGGTCACGTCCGCCTGATCCGGGCCGTTCTGCGGCGCCGGCTCGGCATTCGAGCCCGGGTTGGCGTCGTCGGTCTCGGCCGGAGGCGCGTCGCTGCGCCGGGGCTCGATCGCCGGGCGAGATGCGGGGTCGCGCACCTGCACCAGCGTGCGGGCAAGCCCGCGCAGCTGCGCGTCGAAGGCCGCGTGGTTCGGCGAGGACAGGACCGCGATGGCGATGAATGCGAGGGCGGCCGTGGCGGCGGTCCAGCCGAGCAGGCGCCCGGTCGGGTACCATTCCAGGCCGGCGGGCGTCTCGCGCCCGAGCAGCGTCAGGTAGGCGAGCCACCAAGCAGGCAGCGCGATATAGGCGGCGAAGGCGAGGCCCATGAAGGGCGCGATCACCAGCGCGAGGGCGAGGCTGCCGGCGGCGACCGCCGCGAGGGCGGCCTTGTGGCTCCAGCCCAGGCCGACGATGAGGATCGGCAGCGGCGCGACGAGGTAGAGCAGGATCGCCAGCGGGGTCGCCTTCAGCAGCACGCCGAACAGGAGTGCCGAGACGAGGCCCGCGCCGATACCGATGCCGATGTGCTGTGCCATGGATTCCGCTGTCCCGCTGCCGGTCCGGCAGGGTTAGAGGCGTCTGTCCGCCCCAACGATCGAGCGATGCGGATCGCTCTCGGTGAGAGCCGGCCCGGGCTCGTGCCGGGCCGGCCGGATGCGATCGTCTACTTGATCACGTAGGGCAGCAGGCCGAGGAAGCGGGCGCGCTTGATCGCCTGGGCGAGTTCGCGCTGCTTCTTGGCCGAGACCGCGGTGATGCGCGACGGCACGATCTTGCCGCGCTCGGACACGTAGCGGGACAGGAGCTTGACGTCCTTGTAGTCGATCTTCGGCGCGTTCGCGCCGGAGAACGGGCAAGTCTTGCGACGACGGAAGAAGGGACGGCGTCCGCCGCCTGCACCAGCACCGAAAGCCATGGTTCAGCCCTCCCCGCCGAAGCTGCGCTCGCCGCGATCACCGCGATCGCCGCGATCGCCGAAGCCGCCGCCGCCACCGAAGCCGTCGTCATCGCGGCGCCGGCCGCGCTCGCGGTCCTTGCGATCGTCGCGATCGCGCTTCTGCATCATCGCCGAGGGTTCGGAATCGAGTTCCTCGACCCGGACCGTCATGAAGCGCAGCACGTCCTCGGAGATCTGCATCTGGCGCTCCATCTCGGCGATGGCGGCCGGCGGGGCGTCGATGTTGAGGAGCGCGAAATGCGCCTTGCGGTTCTTCTTGATGCGGTAGGCGAGGGACTTCACGCCCCACATCTCGATCTTCTCGAGACGGCCGCCGTTCTGCTCGATCACACCCTTGTAGGTGTCGATCATCGTCTCGACCTGCTGGGACGTCACGTCCTGCCGGGCCAAGAGCACGTGCTCATAGAGAGGCATTGTCGGGCCTTTCAGCGTCAAAAGGGGCCCGGCCGCCCGGAGGCGGTTGGTTCGGGCCGGTTCATTTCGCGAGACGCTCGGCGCCAAGCCCTTCGAGCCGTTTTTGCAGGCCCGAGCGGTTGATCGAAGGCGGAGACACGGGACGACGGGCTTGTGAAGGCCCTATGCCGCGAGCGGCACCGTCCGTTCAGCCCCCGGCCGGAGCGAACGCGAGGGGCGGCGCATAATCGGTTTTGCCGCCGCTGGCAAGTCCGGCGCCCCCGCGCCGGTCCGGGGACCGGCGTGCGACGCAGGGCGCGGAACGCCCATCTTGCCGGTGGGGCGCAACGCCAGCATATCGGCAATCCGAGGAAGCCTGCCGGACCGCGCCGGCCCCGGGACGAGTGAGCGGATGAGCTTCGAAAAGCTGCGCCTCGGCGTCAACATCGACCACGTCGCCACGCTGCGCAACGCGCGTGGCGAGCATTACCCCGATCCCGTGCGGGCGGCCCTGATGGCGGTCGAGGCGGGGGCGGACGGCATCACCGCGCATCTGCGCGAGGACCGCCGCCATATCCGCGACGCGGACATCGCCGCACTGAAGCGCGGTCTCACCGTCCCGCTGAACTTCGAGATGGCGGCCACCGACGAGATGGTGGCGATCGCGCTGGCCACCGGGCCGCATGCCGCCTGCCTCGTGCCGGAGAAGCGCGAGGAGCGCACCACCGAGGGCGGCCTCGACATCGTAGGCGGCCGCGATCACCTCGGCCCCCGGATCCGGGCCCTGGCCGCGGCCGGCATCCGCGTCTCGCTGTTCGTCGAGCCGGAGCCCGCGGTCATGGAGGCCGCACGCGCCCTCGGGGCTCCGGTGGTCGAGCTGCATACCGGCAGCTACTGCGAGGCGGCCGTGGCGGGTGACGCCGCGCGCGTCGCGCACCAGCTGGCGCGGATCGCTCGGGCCGCGGAGCACGGCGCCGGGCTCGGCCTGGAGATCCATGCCGGCCACGGGCTCACCGTCGACAGCGTCGGGCCGGTGGCGGCCCTGCCGCAGATCCGGGAGCTCAATATCGGCCACGCGCTGATCGCCGACTCGATCTTCGTCGGGCTCGCCCAGGCCGTGCGCGACATGCGGGCCGCGATGGATCGCGCGCGGCGCGCATGATCATCGGGATCGGGTCCGACCTCTGCGACATCCGCCGGATCGCCCGCACCCTGGAGCGCCACGGCGACCGCTTCACCCACCGGGTGTTCACGGACGGCGAGCGGGCGCGCTGCGACCGGCGCGCCGCCCGGGCCGAAGGCTATGCACGGCGCTTCGCCGCCAAGGAGGCCTGCGCCAAGGCCCTCGGCACCGGCTTCAGCGCCGGAGTGTTCTGGCGCGACATGGAGGTGGTGAACCTGCCCTCCGGCCAGCCGACCCTGCGGCTCGCGGGCGGCGCCGGGATCCGCCTCGCCGAGATGCTGCCACCCGGCCATGAGGCGCGCCTGCATGTGAGCCTCACGGATGATCCGCCGATGGCGCAAGCTTTCGTGATCATCGAGGCGCTGCCGACTGCCCGGGCCGGGTGAGATCGGGGCTTACGGATTAGGCCGCCACCCTCGTGCGTTGCGGGGTACGCGCGCTTGGTCTAGACCGCCGCACGCAGCGGACACGATTGCGGCGCATTCCTCGGGACAACCGCATATCAGGCTGCAAACGGCGGGGCCGCGCCCCGCTGGCGGCCGGAGCATGATGCGGAAGAGGGGAATCCGGTTTTCCGAAGCCATCATGCGACAACAAATGAGCTAGAGCCTGCTCTGGCGACGGAACCTGAGTCTGAAGATGGAACGCGCGCGCGTGGATCACGACGGCAAGCCGCTCACGAAGCCCGCCGACACCGGCACCTGGGCCAGCATCCGCGAGACCCTCAAGGTCGGCATCCAGGCGCTCCTGATCGCGCTGGTGGTGCGCACGCTGCTGTTCCAGCCGTTCAACATTCCCTCGGGCTCGCTGGTCCCGACGCTGCTGATCGGCGACTATCTGTTCGTCTCCAAATATTCCTACGGATACTCAAAATACTCCCTGCCGCTGTCGGAATACATTCCGATCCAGGCGGACGGGCGGGTCTGGGCGGCCGAGCCGAAGCGCGGCGACATCGCGGTGTTCAAGCTGCCCAAGGACAATGCCACCGACTACATCAAGCGCGTGATCGGCCTGCCGGGCGACAAGATCCAGATGATCGACGGCGTGCTCAACATCAACGGCAAGGCGGTGAAGCGCGAGCGAATCGCCGATTACGAGACCACCGATCCCTACGGCCAGGCGACCAAGGTCCCGCAATATATGGAGACGCTGCCCAACGGCGTCGTCCACCGGGTGATCGAGCGCGACGGCGACAACGGCTTCTGGGACAAGACCGAGCTGTACACGGTCCCGGCCGGTCACTTCTTCATGATGGGCGACAACCGCGACAATTCCACGGATTCGCGCGATCTCGCCAATGTCGGCTACGTGCCCTTCGCCAACCTGGTCGGGCGCGCCGAGATGATCTTCTTCTCGATCGACGAGGGCACGCCGGCGTGGCAGGTCTGGAACTGGCCGGCCCACGTGCGCTGGACGCGCCTGTTCTCGACGATCCATTGACCGGCCCGGATTCGGACGAGGAAGCTCAGGCCCGGCCCTCGTCGCGGGCGCGGCGCGCCCACAAGCCGCGGCCGCCGCTCGCCGTCCTTGAGGAGCGGATCGGCCACAGCTTCGCCGATCGAAGCCTGCTGACCCGGGCCCTGACTCATACCAGCAAGGCCACCGGCCGGGGCGGCAGCTACCAGCGCCTGGAATTTCTCGGCGACCGCGTGCTCGGGCTCGCGGTGGCGGACCAGCTCTACGCCGCCTTTCCCGACGCGGACGAAGGCGACCTGTCGCGCCGCCTGGCCGGCCTCGTGCGCCGGGAGACCTGCGCGGCGGTGGCTGCCTCCTGGGAGGTCGGGCCGCACCTGATCCTCGGCCAGGGCGAGGTGATGGGCGGCGGCCGGCGCAACCAGACGATCCTGGCCGATGTGTGCGAGGCGCTCCTCGGGGCGGTCTATCTTGACGCCGGCTTCGAAGCCGCCCGGGCGATCGTCGCGGCGCATTTCCGCCCGGCCGAGCCGACGGCGGCGCCGCGCGGCCGCGATGCGAAATCCGCCTTGCAGGAATGGGCGATGAGTCGCAGCCTGGCGATCCCCACATACGCGGTGGTGGAGCGCACCGGCCCGGACCATGCACCCCGCTTCCGCATCGCCGTGCAGGTCGAGGGGCTCGAGCCGGGCCTCGGCGAGGGCACTTCGAAGCGCATCGCGGAGCAGGAGGCCGCCCGCGCGCTGTTGGATCGCGAGGGGATCGGTGCCGCCCCCGAGGCGGGGCCGACGGAGACAGCATGACCGAGCACGATCAAGACGACCAGGGCGAGACCCCGACCGGGAGGGCCGCACAGGGTGGCCCATCGGCGCTGCCCGGCACGCCCGCCGACTCGCGGGCGGGCTTCGTCGCGCTGATCGGCGTGCCGAACGCCGGCAAGTCGACGCTCCTGAACAGTCTGGTCGGGACCAAGGTCTCGATCGTCTCGCGCAAGGTGCAGACCACGCGGGCGCTGGTGCGCGGCATCCTGATCGAGGGCTCGGCCCAGGTCATCCTCGTCGACACGCCCGGCATCTTTGCGCCGAAGCGCCGCCTGGATCGGGCGATGGTGCACTCGGCCTGGAGCGGGGCCGCGGACGCGGACGCGGTCTGCCTGCTGGTCGACGCGCGCAAGGGCATGGACGAGGAGGTCGAGGCCGTCCTCGGCCGCCTCGGCGAGGTGAAGCGCGAGAAGATGCTGATCCTCAACAAGATCGACCTGATCCCGCGCGAACGGCTGCTCGACCTCGCCGCCAAGCTCAACGCGGCCGTACCCTTCGCCGAGACCTTCATGATCTCGGCCCTCAAGGGCGACGGCGTCGGCGACCTGCGCCGGGCGCTCGCCGCCCGGATGCCCGCGGGCCCGTGGCTCTACCCGGAGGATCAGGTCTCGGACGCGCCTTTGCGCATGCTCGCCGCCGAGATCACCCGGGAGAAGATCTACGATCGGCTCCACGAGGAGTTGCCCTACCGCTCGACGGTTGAGACCGACCAGTGGCAGATCCGGCCGGACGGCTCGGTGCGGATCGAGCAGACGATCTTCGTCGAGCGCGAGAGCCAGCGCTCGATCGTGCTCGGAAAGGGCGGCCAGACCATCAAGGCGATCGGGCAGGCGGCCCGGGTCGAGATCGCCGAGGCGGCCGACGCCAAGGTGCACCTGTTCCTGCACGTGAAGGTCCGCGAGAACTGGGCCGACGATCCGGCCCGCTACCGCGAGATGGGCCTCGAATTCCCGCGGGGCTGACGCATTGGGGGAGCGGCTGAACTCCGCAGGCGTCCGCCTGCCCGGCGCGTACCACCCGCTCGAACGGCGCGGGACGTTCCGGCCCGGCGCCCCGGACGAGGCCGCCTCACCGTTGTCCTTGCCGTAGCGTCGGTCGCGGCTCGTTCGGAGCGCTTAGGGCCGAGAGCGTGGAGCAGAATCTGCAGCTTCGCGAACGCTGCCGAAGCCGTCCTGGCGGACCCTTGCCCCGGGCAGGTGGCGCACGGCCCGGGCGGCTCGAACCTCGATCGGGACCGACCGGAGGCTGGGCTTTCGGGATCATTCCGGTGTAACAGGCAGTATTCCCCCGGATGATCCGAGTCGGGCGCGGGTTTCCCGCTCCGCAGCGGATTCGTGTTCGGGTGCAGGTTCTCCAGATCCCGAATCGTTCATGCGCCAAGCCGTCTACGGCCTGCCGCCGGTCGACCTCGCCGAGGTCGCCGGTGACGCCGTCCAGGTCTCCCCCTTGATTCCCGGCTCTGCCCGGCTCGAGGACCTGTCCGAGGGCAGCCTCGATGTCGCGACCGTGCTGGCGCCGCCGGGAACGGTCGAGCGGCGCTACGTGCTCGCGCAGATCCTGCGCGCCCTCGTGCCGGGCGGCCGGATGGTCGCGCTCGCCCCGAAGGACCGGGGCGGCACCCGGCTGGCGAAGGAGCTGGCCGCCTTCGATTGCCCCGCATCCGACCAGCCGCGCCGCCACCATCGGATCTGCACCCTCGTGCGGCCGCCCGCGCCGGCCGGGATCGCCGCGGCGATCGAAGCGGGTGGCCCGCGCCATGTCGACAACCTCGCCCTGTGCACGCAGCCCGGCATTTTTTCCTGGGACCGGCTCGATCCCGGCACAGCGCTGCTGCTGGCGAACCTGCCGCCGTTGAAGGGGCGCGGCGCCGATCTCGGAGCCGGCCTCGGGATTCTCTCGCGGGCGGTTCTCGGCTCCTCCGCGGTGACCGCGCTGACGCTGGTCGAGATCGACCGCCGCGCCGTCGAGATGGCGGGGCGCAACATCGCCGACCCGCGGGCGGCGATCCTCTGGGCCGACGTCCGGACGCCCGGGACGGTGCCCGGCAGCCTCGACTTCGTCGTCATGAACCCGCCCTTCCACGACGGCGGGACCGAGGACCAGGCGCTCGGCCGGACCTTCATCGCCCGGGCCGCGGAGGCTTTGCGCGCCGGCGGCATGCTGTGGCTCGTGGCCAACGCGCATCTGCCCTATGAAGGCGCCCTGCGGGAGGCGTTCCGCAGCGTGTCGGTGACGGTGCAGGCGGGCGGCTACCGGGTCTACGAGGCGCGCCGATGAGGGCGACGAAATCCGTCCGCCTCGACAAGCTGCTCGCCAATCTCGGCTACGGTTCGCGTCGCGAGATCCAGGGTCTGGCCCGCGCCGGCGCGATCCGCCTCGACGGCGCGGAGCTGGCGGATGCGGGCGACCGGATCGCCCTCGACCCGGATCTTGCCGCACGGCTGACGATCGACGGCGCGCCGGTCGATCCGCTGCCGGGCCTGTGCCTCATGCTGCACAAGCCGCTGGGCGTGACCTGCTCGCACAAGGAGGCCGGGCCGCTGGTCTACGGGCTGTTGCCCGAGCGCTGGCGGCGGCGCGATCCGCCGCTCTCGACGGTCGGCCGCCTCGACAAGGAGACCTCGGGTCTCCTGCTGCTCACCGACGACGGCGCGCTCCTGCACCGGATCATCGCGCCCAAGGCGAACGTGGCGAAGCGCTACCGGGTCACGCTCGACCGGCCGCTCGCCGGCGACGAGGCCGCGACCTTCGCGTCGGGGACGCTGATGCTGGAGGGCGAAGACCGTCCATTGCTGCCGGTGCTGCTCGAAGCGGAGGATGCCACGCACTGCGCGGTGACCCTGACGGAGGGCCGCTACCATCAGGTCCGCCGGATGTTCGCGGCTTTGGGAAATCACGTGACGGCCCTGCACCGGGACCGGGTCGGCGGGCTCGACCTGCCGCAGGATCTGGCGGCCGGGGCCTATCGGGTGATGACGGAAGCCGACGTGGCGGCCGTGTTCGCAGGCGCGTGAGCCGCGCCGCCAGAGGGTCTGTGCCTCTCCCGTGACGCGTGCGGCGGATAGACCGGCCCCCGTGATTCGAAGGCGCGGCAGGCGAGACCGGGGCAGCAGGGCCGCCTGAGGTCGGCGATCCAGAGGCGTGGACGGTGCAACGCTTCGATCCGACGGCACTTCCGGATCCGGGGCGCCGCTTCGCCGGTCCCCGGGAAGCCGGGGTGGATGATCAGGCGTGGGTTTAAGTCCAAAGGCCTCGCGCGGATCATAGGTTCCCCTGCGATCATACTCCGGACCGACGCCGCCCTCTTGACAATGTTCCTATTTTGTGCTCATTAGCCGCCACCTGTTCCCCGGCGCCGCGGGGGTGATCCCGCAGCGCTCGGTTCGGGGCCGTCCCGGTGGCTGACCGGGCGGGCTCGGGGCGACAGGGCGGTGCCCGCGTCGGTGGCTCTCAGCCGCCATCGCCCCGGGCGGCGTGCCGGTACGGGGCGTGTCTCGGATGCGGGCGTGAGACCGGGCGGCCCTTTGCCCGGCGGGGTGCGGAAATGCCCCCGCGCCGACCCGGGTCTGGGCCGACCCTGAGCGACCTGCGGACCCGCCCACTACGAGGCGGGGGGCGGCTGGAAGGCCACGGCGGTGATGCGGGTTCCGGAGGCCGAAAGCCTCGTCCGAGACCGCTAACACGGAGTCGCAGGATCGGGGCGCCGCGAAGACATCGCGACGAGAAAGACGGCACCGGCCGGGGACCAGGCCCGTCCGATGCCGCGGGACGCCGCGGGGATCGGATCCCGCGCGTCT
>NZ_JAUYZJ010000062.1 GCF_030700285.1 Methylobacterium sp. NEAU K
CGATGAGCAAGTTCTACGAGGAGCGCGTTCTGTCGGTTCATCACTGGACCGACAACCTGTTCTCGTTCCGCACGACCCGGGACCCGGCGTTCCGGTTCCGCAACGGCGAGTTCACCATGATCGGCCTTGAGGTGGACGGGCGGCCGCTGCTGCGCGCCTACTCGGTGGTCTCGGCCAATTACGAGGAGGAACTGGAGTTCTTCTCGATCAAGGTCCAGGACGGCCCGCTGACCTCCAAGCTGCAGCACCTGAAGGTCGGCGACCCGATCATCGTCGGTAAGAAGCCCACCGGCACGCTGGTGCTCGACAACCTGCTTCCGGGCCGGCACCTCTACCTGCTCGGTACCGGCACGGGGCTGGCCCCGTTCCTGTCGATCATCAAGGATCCGGAGACCTACGACCGGTTCGAGAAGGTCGTGCTGGTCCACGGCTGCCGTCAGGTGCAGGAACTGGCCTACGGCGAGACGATCACGGAGGCCCTCCCGAAGCACGAGTTCCTGGGCGAGATGATCTCGAACCAGCTGATCTACTACCCGACCGTGACCCGGGAGCCGTTCCGCAACCGCGGCCGGATCACCGACCTGATGGTCTCTGGCAAGCTGTTCTCGGATATCGGCCTGCCGGAGATGTCGATCGAGGCGGACCGGTTCATGCTCTGCGGCAGCCCCGACATGATCCGCGACACCCGCGAGCTGCTCTCGGGCCGCGGCTACGAGGAGGGCAACCACGGCGAGGGCGGCCACTACGTCATCGAAAAGGCCTTCGTCGAGAAGTAGACGCCCCCTCCCCGAACGGCCACGCGGCTTCCCGCGCGCCGATAGGCTCCGCAGCGGCACCGGACTGAGCGCGCGCGCAGCCGGAGCGGTCGGAATGCCGTCCTCCGCCCCTTTATCGACCGAGGCGGCCGGAGCGATCGTGCGTCGATCCAGGACGGCGCGCCGGTGCAGCTGCTGTCGCTGCGCTACTGGATCGAGCGCCTGCGCGCAGACGGCCTGCTCCGGCCCGGCACCCCGCTCTTGAGCGGTACGATCCCGATGCGGGCGGGAGTCGATCAATTCGCCGACGGACGGCGCGTCGCGCTCGCCGACGGCGCCGGCAATGTCAGCCGCGTCGCCTACCGCGTCGAGGCCCTGCCCCGCGCCTGGGAGTGATCGCGGATCCGAGGGCTCCGGCTTGACCCGCACGGCCGCACCGGCGGCCACCCGGGGAGCTACCGCTCGCCCTGCGGCACCGCCGGCATACCGTCCGCGAAGGGGCCGCCCCCGGCGCTGAACAGCTTGCGCAGGAAGCCCGGGGCGATGGCCGAGAGCGGGTTCACGCTCACGTCCGGCGAGGCGAGCTTGCCGGCGACGCGGAAATTGACCGCGAACAGGCCCTCGTTGTGGCCGCCCCCGAGCAGCGGTCCCAGCAGCGGCAGCTGCGACGCCACATTGTTGAGCCCGTAGAGCGGCACGAAGGTGCCGCTCATGTCGGTGCGCTCGCGGCCGGTATCGAGCCAACCCGACAGGGTGAAGCCCATGGCGGCGTTCGAGATCGCCGCGTCGCTGAAATCGACCCGGCTGCCGCTGCGCACGAAGTTGGCCCGCATCCGGTCGAAGGTGACGTCGCCGGCGGCCCGGCCCGGGGCGATCCGGCGGCCTCGGGCCGCATCCGTCTCCGCCGGCTCCGGTCCCTGCGCGATGATGCTCGACAGGGCGGGCTCGTTGCGCAGCGTGAAGTCGCGGATCTGCACGACGCCGGATTGCGGCCCGTCGTTGAGGCCGATCCCGGCATTGAGCCGCCCGCCATACATCCGCCGGTACACGTCGACGAAGCGCAGGGTCGCGCCGGCATCGACCGCCTCCACGGTCAGCGTCGGCACGCCGCGCTCGCCCCGGGTGACGGTGGCGGCGAACGGAGAGGCGCGGAAGCGCCCGGTGATGTTCGCAGCCCGCAAGGTCCGGCCGTGCAGCGAGAGCCGCAGGTTCGCGTTGGTCAGCGCCTCGTCGTTGAAGCCCGTGACGATCGGCAGCTGGATGTCGGCGTCGATATCCTTCGGGCTCGACTCCTTCGCCTCCTTGGCGCCGGGGCCGCCCAGCGACTTCAGGAACGGCCGCGCGTCGACCACGGCGCCCCGGACCAGGACCCTGTAACCGGTGCCGTTGCGGTCGAGGCTCACCCGCAGGTCGTCGCCGGGCGAGAGCTTGAGGCTGGTCAGCTCCGCCCGCTCGAGGCCGCCCTCCGGGGTGATCGACACGCTGCCGCGCGCGGTCGCCGGGGCGGCGTCGAGGACGAGGTCGCGCAATTCCAGGGTCTGGCCGCTGTCCACCAGGGTGAAGGTGAGGCGCCCCGGCCGCCCCGCGGGCTTCGTCAGCCCCGGCAACAGCCCGTCGATCCCGGCCTTCGCGAGGTCCGCCTCGACCTTGATCGGCGGCTTGCCCGAACCGGGCCGGCCGATCGGGACCACGGCGCGCACCGGGATCGTGCCGGTGAGCTGCGGCGCGGTCGGCAATCCCTTCCGGCCACGCAGGGCGTCGTCGAGGGCGAGATTGACCGTGACCTCCCCGGGCTGGCCGACCTTGGGCTGGCGCAGGTCGACGGAGACGGGGGCGCCCGCGACCCTGCCGTCGCCCTTCAACGCGAAGGCGCCGCGGTCGTACGACAGGGTGAACTTCCCCGCCTCCAGGCGGTCCTTGCCCATCACCTTGTCGACCGACAGGTCGGACAGGCTTCCCACGAGCGTCACCGGAAGGTCGGGCAGGTCGAGGATGTGCCGGAGGTCGAGGGGGAAGTCGACGCGCAGGTCCGCGCTGCCCTTGATCGTGGCCGGATCGAGATCGACGCTCATCAGGCTCTTGAACAGCTTCGCCTGGAGCACGGACGCCATCCCGTCCGCGCCGCCCGAGAGTCGCATGCCGATCTGCGCCACCACCCGGTCCGGCGTGATCTGCGGGATCACGAAGCTGCCGTCCGAGATCGCGAGCCCGCGGCCGTCCGGCCCGCGCACCTCGGCGGTCACATTGCGCACGGTGGTGGAGCGCCCGGTGATGGTCCCGGAAACGTTGCCCTTCACCACCGGCGGCGCGTCTGCGGTGACGTCGAGGGACGCATCCGAGACGTGGAAGTCGATATGCACGGCGTCGTCGGGCGCCGGCTCGCCCCGGGTCGCGGCGGCCAGCACCGTCCCGGACATCTTCACGCGGATATCGACGGAATCGATGCGGCCGCGGCGCAGCTGGTCCACGAGATAGGTACGGGCCGGCGGCGCGATATGCTCCGGCCAAAGGCGCAGCCCGGTCCGGACCTCGCCGTCATGGCCGACCAGATGCAGCGTCAGGCCGCCATCGTCCGCCGTGGTGCCGATCGTGCCGGTGATCGTCCCCTGCACGCCCGGGGCCGACATGGTGAACGCATCGATGGCGATGCCGCCGTCGCGGCCGGTGAGCTGCGCGTCCATCGCGTCGATCTTCACCGGCACGTCCTGTGGCGTCGCCCCCCGCAGGGTCGCGTCCCGACTCGCCAGCGTGGCGGTCCAGGCCGTGCTGCCATCCGGAGGGCCCTCCTTCCAGGCGCCCGTCATGTGGACCGCGTTGCCGGCGCCGCGATAGTCGAGGCCGGTGAGCGACATGACGCGGCCCGCCTCGTCCCAGTTCAGGGACGCGTCGAGGCTCTCGACGGTGACGGGGTTGAAGTCCTTCTCCTCGATCAGGAAGGTGCCGTCCCCGGTATGGACCTTGGCATTCATCGTCGTGATGCGCCCGGCCGCGAGGCTCACGTCGGCGCGGGCCGAGAGCTTGAGATCGGTGGTCAGCGGCATGCCCGACTGTCCCGAGAGCAGCAGCAGGTCGGGCACCGGCAGGTCGTCCAGGGTGATGACCCCCGAGCGCTCCTGCCCCTCGCCAGTGTCGCGCAGCGAGCCGCCGAAGCGCCACTCCCCGTGCGGGCCGTCCAGCCGCAGCTCGAAGTTGCGTGTGCCATTCACCGGGTCGCGCCCGAACAGCCCGTTGACCCGCGCGTACACCGCGCGCTCATGGCCGTCCTCGTCGATCAGCCTCAGGCGCGCATCCGTGATGCGGGCGCGGTCGAGGGCGCCGACGACGCCGCTGGAATCGAGCACCACGCCGAAGATCGAGGCCAGCGTGGCCGAGAGCGGCGAGACCTTGCCGCGCGCATCGTCCACGCTCGGCGGCGTGAGCGGCTCGACGTCGGCGGGATGGTTGGCCTCGGAGGCCGCGAACGCGATGGAGCCGTCCCGGTGCACGAGCGCTGTGGTCTGCGTCTCGCGGAACTCGATCGAGCGCGGCTGCAGGTTGAGGCGCAGGAGCCCCCAGGGATCGAGGCTGACCAGGGCCAGCGGCGCGCGCACCACCAGGGCGCCCTGCGGGTTGCGGATGTCGAGGCCGGAGAAGCGCAGGCTCAGGGCATTCTCGCGGTCGAGTTCGAGGCTGCTGCCGCGGATCCCGATGCTCCAGCCCGGCCCGATCCGCTCGGCCACCGCCGCGGCGACCCGGCGCGACAGGCCGTCGATCTGCAGCGGTCCGTTCGACAGGCGCAGGGCCGCGAGGCCGATCCCGCCGCCAAACAGCAGCACCAGTCCGAGGACGCCGAACAGGCAGAATCCGCCCCAGCGCCGCGCCCTCCCCCGAGGCTTGCCTGCCGAGGTTGTCTCGTCCGCCATCGGGACCCTTGTTCCGGGGGCTCGGTGCGCGGAGCTTGCGGCTCCGCGGCCGGTGGATCGAAGCACGGCCGCGCTTTACAACGGGCCTGACTCCGGGCTTGGCTCGGGCGTGCGCGGCGCAACCTTGTCGTGCTGCCGCGCACGATGGGACTGCACACCATCAATCGGCCGAAAGGAAGGCACGATGCCGCTGTCAGAAGGCGATCCGGCTCCCGATTTCGACCTCCCGGCCTCCGGCGGCGGCCGGATCGCGCTGTCCGCGCTGAAGGGGCACAAGGTCGTGCTCTATTTCTATCCGAAGGACGACACGAGTGGCTGCACCCTGGAGGCGCAGGACTTCAACGGCCTCCTGCCGGCCTTCGCCGAGGCCGACGCGCGGGTCATCGGCCTGTCGCCGGACCCGGTGAAGAGCCACGACAAGTTCTGCGGCAAGTACGGCCTCGCCTTCCCGCTCGCCTCCGACGAGGACAAAGGGGTGCTCGAAGCCTACGGGGTCTGGGTCGAGAAGAGCATGTACGGGCGCAAGTACATGGGCGTGGAGCGCACCACCGTGCTGGTCGATCGCCAGGGGCGCATCGCGACGATCTGGCCGAAGGTGAAGGTGCCCGGCCATGCCGAGGCGGTGCTGGTGGCCGCCCGGGCGCTGCCCTGACCCGACGGGAAGGGCCTGCGCGGCGCGGCCGCTCGACGGATCCTTAACCCTACTGATGTCTGAATGACGGCTCCCACGGGGCCGTCCCGATGCATCACCCGACGTTCTTGAAGAGTCTCAGCCCGCGGCGGGCTACGCCGTGGCTCGCCGCGGGATCCGCGCTCGCGCTGTTCTGGGCGCTCGGCGCCTCCTACCTGATCGTGTTCCACGACGACGTGCTCGCCGGCTTCGTCGCGCGCCAGGGCGCGATGCGGAACGCCTACGAGTCGCGGATCGCCGAGCTGCAGGACCGGCTCGACCGGGACAGGCGTGA
The DNA here is from genome assembly GCF_030700285.1 of Methylobacterium sp. NEAU K. Taxonomy (GTDB): domain Bacteria; phylum Pseudomonadota; class Alphaproteobacteria; order Rhizobiales; family Beijerinckiaceae; genus Methylobacterium. The sequence continues at coordinate 5,623 of NZ_JAUYZJ010000062.1, forward strand.
CCGGGCCGGGACCGAGTCGAGCCTGGCCGAGCGGGTTGCCGCGGCGCTGGAGCGTCAGGCCGAGCTGGAGCGGCGCCAGGCGGCCCTGGCCGGCCTGGGGCCGCAGAGCCCGTCCGATCCGCTCACCACCGGCGCGCTGTCGCCGCGTCCGGATGAGACCGAGGACGGGTTCACCCTGCGTCCCGCCGAGGACGGCGCGCTCCCCCGGCCTGGTTCCCGCTCCCGCTCCCTTCCCCGAAGGAGCGCCATCGACGCCGAGACCGGCCTGATCCGGCTGGAGGCGCGCCTCGAAGGTCTGCGGGCGGCGCAGGCCGAGCGCCTCGCCGGCCTGACCGAGCGGGCCGGCGAGACGGTCCGACGCCTGCGGAGTCTGATCGGCCGCACCGGCCTCGACCCGGAGCGCATCGATCCCGCCGGCCCCGCCGCCGGGCTCGGCGGACCGCTGGTTCCGCTCGATTCCCGCATCCTGGACGGGGCCGGATTCGAGAGCGGCCTGGCGTTGGCTCGCCGGGCCCGCGACGACGCGGAACGCCTCCGTCGTCTCGCCGCCGCGCTTCCGTTCGGCCGGCCGACCCGCGCCGAGCCGATCGTGTCGAGCCCATTCGGCACGCGGCTCGACCCGTTCACCCGCGGGCTCGCCCTCCATACCGGCCTCGACCTGAAGGCCGAGTCCGGCGAGCCCGCCCGCGCCACCGCGCCCGGCCGGGTAACGACCGCGGAAGCCGCGGGCGGCTACGGCAACATGGTCGAGATCGATCACGGCCACGGCTTGACCACCCGGTTCGGTCACCTCTCCCGCATCGCCGTGCGTCCCGGGCAGCGGGTCGCCGCCGGCGAGGTGATCGGCTCAGTCGGCTCGACCGGCCGCTCCACCGGGGCCCACCTGCACTACGAGACGCGCATCGACGGCGAGCCGGTCGATCCGCAGCGCTTCCTCGATGCCGGCGCGGCGTTCGAGAGGACGGCCGGGCTCGGGACCGACTGAACCGTCGCCGAGATCCCCGGTCCATGGTAGCCTCGGATTCCTGATCGGAGGCCGCCATGGCATTGGCCGTCAAACGCGACGCGCGCATGGGCGTCGCCGAGTACAGGCGCTGGCTTGAGGCGCGTCCGGACGAGGAGCCCCGGGAGCTGCTCGACGGCGAGCCCGTGCCGAGGTCGCCGCCGCGAGAGGGCCATCAGGCTATCGTCGCCAACCTGATCCGCCGGATCGGCGACTTCGCCGACGGGACAGGCTGGCGCGCCATGCCGGGCCTCGGGATTCCGAGCGCGGCACGGGACGATGTCGCGCCTGTCCGCGAGGTGGTGGTGCCCAGCGGCCCGCCGCTGCCGGACGCCCATGCCGAGGATCCGCGACGGGTCGCCGAGGTGCTCTCGCCCTCCACGATGAGCCTGGACGGCGGCCTCAAGATCGACTTCTATCGGGCCGTGCCGAGCCTGCGGGTCCTGCCGATCATCTGTTCCGACGAGGTCTGGCGGCGGGGCGCCGACGACTGGACCATGCACGCGCCCGGGCTCGACGGCGCCGTGCCGGTGCGCGACATCTACCGCGGCCTCGCCATCTGAGCGGCCGCACCCGATCTCAATGGCCCGGCCTCCAGGCCCAGCAGAGCGTCAAGGCATCGACTTGCCCCACTTCGAAGACTTCTACGCGGCCAAGCTGCGCGGCTCCCTCGGCGTGACGGACGCGGAATCGGTGCTCGACCTGCGCGGGGCCAACCGGGCGACCGCGGAGGCGTCGCTGAAGGACATGCTGGAGCGCAGCCGTTTCGCCAAGGGCAAGACCGTGGCGATCCGTCTGGACCCGCCCCCGGAGGGCGGCGGCGAGACCCTGTTCCAGCCCGCAGGCCGGCTGCTCCTCGACGCGAAGCGCCGCGGCCTGATCGAGCGCCTGCAGACCCTGCCGGCCCAGGACGGGCTCGGCTTCTACGTGGCGCTCTCCGGGCGGAGCGAGCGGACCCCGATGTGATCCGCCGGGCCGGGACCGATCGCGGAGCCGGCAACGGATCGGGTGCGGGCCTCCGGGCGTTGACCGGTCCCCTCTCGCTCCGGATCCCTCCAGTGCCCGATTCCGAATCTCACGCCTCCCGGTCCCGCGCATGACGGCCCTACCGGGCGGACGCAACACGATCGAGCGCATCGCCCGCCTCGGCTACGGCGCCCGCGGGACGGTCTACGTCGTGGTCGGCGCGCTGGCGCTGCTCGCGTCCCTCGGGCAGGGCGGGCGGGCCGGCGACAGCAAGGACGCCCTGCGCGCCGTGCTGGGCGGACCATTCGGCGCGGCTCTGGTCGGGCTGATCGCGCTGGGGCTCCTCGGTTTCGCGATCTGGCGCCTCGTCGAGGGTGTGACCGACGCCGACCGGCGGGGTACGTCGGCCAAGGGGCTGGCGGTGCGGGGCGCCCACCTGATCAGCGCCGCCCTCTATCTCGGGCTCGCCGCCAGCGCGGCCTCGCTCAGCCTCGGCCTCGGGATGCGCGGCGGCGACGGCGTGCATGACGGGACCGCGTGGCTTCTCGCCAAGCCCTTCGGCCGCTGGCTGGTGGCCCTGGTCGGGCTCGGCGTGATCGGCGGCGGCTTCGGGTTCCTCGGCAAGGCGTGGCGGGGCGACGTCACCGACCGGCTCGCCCTCGACGCGCGGGCCCGGACACGCTGGGCCGGCCCGATCGGCCGCTTCGGCTACGCGGCGCGGGGCTTGGCGTTCCTGATCATCGGCGGGTTTCTCGTGGCGGCGGCATGGCACCAGCGCTCGTCTGAGGCCAAGGGGCTGGCTGAGGCCTTCGCGCTGCTGCGCGCCCAGCCATACGGCTGGGTCCTGCTCGGCCTGGTCGGCGCCGGCCACGCCGCCTTCGGGGCCTTCGGCCTGATCCAGGCCCGCTATCGGCACATCGACGCCCCCGACATCGACCGGGTGGACGACGCGGCCGGTGCGGCGGTCCGGGCCCTGACCTGACAGACATCGATTGTAATCCGCCGCCCGCACCCCATGTTGAGCGGACCCTCCGCGCAATCCCGTGCCCTGGGCGACGATGCGGAGACGATGATGGCCAGAACCTTGATTACAGGTCGGGCACAGACCGTGACGACCGAGGACTTCAACGAACGCGTCCGGATCCTTCTGGTCGACAAGATCTATCCGCTCAAGGGTCGAATCTACCAGAAGAACTTCAAGACCGGCTTCTCCGGCTCGATCGTCAAGTAGGACGACCGCACGGTCGCGCGCCCCGTGCGGCGCGCGATACCGACCCTGCGTTGACAGGGCGGGTGCCGCGGCGGATACCGCGCGGCACCCCATCCGGCCCCCGATGCAGCAGCGCCTCTACAAGACCGCGGTGATGGTGGCCCACGACCTCGCGGCGACCGCTGCCGCCGTGGTGCTCACCTTCCTGTTCCGCTTCCAGGGCAGCCTGCTCGACGAGCGCCTGCACGCCCTGCCCCTGCTGCTGCCGCCCTTCCTCCTGTTCGCCGGCTTGGTCTACGGCCGCTTCCGGCTGTACCGGACCAAGTGGCGCTTCGCCTCCCTGCAGGATCTCGCCGGGATCGTGCGCGCGGCGAGCGTGCTGGCCCTGGCGCTGCTGGTGATCGACTGGATCCTGGTCTCCGCCGACCTGTACGGGTTCTACTTCTTCGGCAAGATCGCGATCCTGCTGTACTGGGTCCTGCAGATCTTCTTCCTCGGCGGCACGCGGCTCGCGTTCCGCTACCTGAAGGACACGCGCTCCCGGCAATCGAGCGCGCGCGCCGCCACTGTGCCGACGCTGCTCCTCGGGCGCGGCGCCGATATCGACGTGCTGATCCGGGCGATCGAGGCGGGTTCGGTGCGGAAGCTCGCGCCCCGGGGCATCCTGTCGCCGCGAGCGGACGAGGCCGGGCAGTTCATGCGCGGCGTGCCCGTGCTGGGCGGATTCGCGGATCTCGAGCGGGTGGTGGCCGACCTCGCCGCGCGCGGCGAGCCGGTGCGGCGGCTTGTGGCCGCCCCGAGCGCCCTTGTCCCGGAGGCCGCCCCGGACGACCTCATCGCCCGCGCCCGCCGGCTCGGTCTGCCGCTCGCCCGCGTGGTCGGCCTCGGCGAGGGTGCGCAGGGCCCTGAGCTGGCGCCCCTGGAGATCGAGGACCTGCTGCTGCGTCCCACCGTGGCGATCGACCGGAAGCGGCTGGAGGCGTTCCTCGCTGGTCGCCGGGTGGTGGTGACGGGGGGCGGCGGCTCGATCGGATCCGAGATCTGCCTGCGGGCCGTGGCCTTCGGGGCCGCCGCGGTGCTGGTGCTCGAATCCTCCGAGCCGGCGCTGCACGGTATCCTCAGCCATCCCGCGATCCTGGCCGCGGAGGCCGCTGTGACCGGCGTGCTCGCCGATATCCGCGACCGGGAGCGGACCCATCAGGTCATCGCGGCGTTCCGGCCGGACTGCGTGATCCACGCCGCCGCGCTCAAGCAGGTGCCCTACCTGGAGCGGGACTGGCAGGAGGGCATCAAGACCAACGTGTTCGGGTCGATCAACGTCGCCGAGGCCGCGGTGGCGGCCGATGCCCGGGCCCTCGTGATGGTCTCCACCGACAAGGCGATCGAGCCGGTGTCGCAGCTCGGCGTCACCAAGCGCTTCGCCGAGATGGTCGCCCAGGCCCTCGACGCGGAGCAATCGGCCAAGCCGGATCCGCGCACCCGGCTGATCGCCGTGCGCTTCGGCAACGTGCTCGGCTCCGTCGGCTCGGTGGTGCCGGTGTTCAAGGCGCAGATCGCCCGGGGCGGCCCGGTCACGGTCACCCACCCCGACATGGTGCGCTACTTCATGACCGTGCGCGAGGCCTGCGACCTCGTGCTCACGGCGGCCTCGCATGCGGACGGCGAGGGGCGCGCTGCCCCGGAGACGGAGCGCGCCGCGGTCTACGTGCTCAAGATGGGCCAGCCGGTGCGGATCGCAGACCTCGCCGAGCGGATGATCCGGCTGGCGGGGTTCGAGCCGGGGGCGGAGATTGAGGTCGCCTATACCGGCGCCCGGGCGGGCGAGCGGCTCAACGAGATCCTGTTCGCCCGCGAAGAGCCCCGGGTCGCCCTGCCGGGTATCGACGGGGTGATGGCGGCGCGGCCGGTCTTCGCCGACCGGGCCCGCCTCGATGCCTGGGTCGCGCAGCTGCGGGCGGCCGTACAAGCGGGCGACCGGGCGGCCGCGGAGGCCGTGTTCGAGGCGGCGGTGCCGCATTTCCGGGAGCGCGACGCGCAGCGGGCGGGGCGGGGGCAGGCGGTCGCCGCCGGGGCGACGATCGAGGCCGGGCCGCTTACCCGTCCGGCGCCCGCCGCGCTCGGCTGATCGTTCGCCCCACCCAAGGGCGCGCGGTTCGACGTGCCGCCCCTTTCAATCGAGCTCCGGTCTTCTCCCGCATCGCACGAGGCCAGCGGCGCCTTCGGGCGAGGCGGCAAACCCCAATCCCGCGCCGTCGCCGTCAGCTCCCCTCCCGCGCCAGCCGTGCCAGCCCGTCCCGGGTGGGCGCGGCCGGTCGCCAGCCGAGCGCCGCGAGGCCGTCGGCGCGGGCCTCCAGACCCTCGGCCACCCGGGCGAACAGCGCCTCCCGCCCGGTCAGACGGCAGGCCAGACCGAGGAGCCCGGCCGGCACCGGGACCAGCCCGGGCTTGCGGTCGAGCCCCGCCCGGAGCGCCGCGATCATTTGCGCCAAGCTGAGCGGGTCCGGGTCGGCGGCGATCAGGGCGGCCCGCACCGGATCCGGCGCCCGCAGCACCGCGTCCACGGCGCCCGACAGGCTGTCCAGGGAGATCAGCGAGCGCCGCGCCGCGAGGCCGCCCAGCGGCAGCGGGTAGGGGCTGCGGGCAAGCCGCAGGAGTGCGGCCATGTTGCCCTTCACGCCCGCGCCATAGACCAGCACCGGGCGCAGCGCCGCCCAGTCGAGCCCGGTCTCGGCGAGTGCCTGCTCGGCCTCCAGCTTGGAGCGGCCGTAGGCATCGGTGGGCCGGGCAGGATCGCGCTCCGTGACGACGCCCGGCGCGCTCGCGCCGACCTGCGCGCGGATCGAGGACAGGAACACGAACCGGCGCACCTTCGCCCGGGCCGCCGCCTCCGCGAGCCTGCGCGTCGCCTCGGTGTTGAGGGTGCGGTAATCGTCCTCCGGAGCGCCCGACATGGCGTGGGCGAGGCCGGCCGAGTGCACCACCGCGTCGACGCCGCTGAGCGCCGCCGCCATGTTGATCGGGCGGGTCAGGTCCCCGACCACCGCGCTCGCGGCGCCCTCCGGCAGGGCCGTCGGCCGGCGCAGCAGCACCCGCACCCGGTAGCCCCGCGCCGTGAGGTCGGCGAGCAGATGGCGGCCGATGAACCCGGTCGCCCCGGTGAGCGCGATCAGTCCGGTCACGGGCGGGCGGCACCTTCGGCTGGGGCCGGCGCCGGGGCGCGGGCGAAGCGGCGGAGCAGGGCGGCGACCAGGGCGAGCCCGGCGGCGAGGGCTCCGACCGTGACCGGCCAGGACGGCCAAAGCAAGGTCGCGGCGGCGAGCGCGGCGAGCGCTGTGTTGACCGCGAACACCCGCGCCACGACGCCCGGGACCGTCAGGCCGTTCACGGTGGCGCGCTGGTAGTGATGCCCGCGATGGGCCTCCCAGACCCGCTCGCCCCGGGCGGCCCGGGCGGCCAGCGTCAGGCTGGCATCGGCGAGGTAGACGAGCGGCAGCAGCACGGCCGCCGCCAGGCCGCCCGCCAGGGCCAGATGGCAGAGCAGCCACGCGGTGACGAGCCCGATCGGCAGCGAGCCGACATCCCCGAGGAAGAGCCTTGCGACCGGCCGGTTGAACGGCGCGAAGCCGAGCATCGCCCCCAGCAGGCAGGCGGCCACCAGCGCGGGCAGCGGCTGGAGGTATCCGGCCAGCCCGAGCAGCAGGAGCGCGCCGGCCACCGGGACGATCTCGGCCACGCTCATCCAGTCGAGCCCGTCCATGAAGTTCGTCAGATTCACGAACCAGACGCCCGCCAGCAGCGCGAGCCCGCGTTCGAGCCACAGGGGCGCTCCGGGCAGCAGCCGCCCGTCCAGGTGCCAGACCAGCAGCCCGACCGCGGCCGCCTGCACGGCGAGCCGCAGGGAAGCCGGCAGCGGGCGCAGGTCGTCCACCGCACCGAGGAGCGCGAGCGCCAGCGTGCAGCCGGCGAGCCGGATCCAGTCCGGTCGCCCGCCGATCTCCGGCGCTGCGATGAGCAGGCCGGAGATCGTGACCAGCGCCGTCACCACGGCGATCCCGCCCCCCTGGGGGGTTGGGACGGTGTGGCTGGAGCGGGCGTTCGGCCGCGCAAGGGCGTAGCGCTGCAGGAACGGGCGCAGGCGCAGGATCAGGCCGGCCGCCAGGGCGGCGGCGAGCGGGACGGCCAGCAGGACGATGGTGGCGAAAGCGGACGGCATCGCGCCGTCCTACGCGATCCCGCGCGCGATCGTGAGGGGGCGGCCCCTAGGCCGCCCGCACCTTTGGCCGCGCCTTCCTCCTCGATCGCCGATATCGGTCGAGGGCGGTCCCATTCGCCGTCGGTCGAGCCCGGCGCCGGGTCCGGTTCGAGTCCATCAGAGGCGCCGTCGCCTCAATAGACCTGTGCGCCCTCACGCGGCGCTTCCGACGGGCCGCCCCGGTCCAGGCTCTTCTCCACCACCTTGGCGAGCCCGATCATGATCGCGTCGATGGCGTAGTCCTTGGGCGTGTAGACCGCGCGCACGCCCATGTTCTTCAGGACCAGCTCGTCCTCGGGAGAGATGATGCCGCCGACCACCACGGGGATGTGGTCGAGCCCGGCTTCGCGCATCTGGGCGCGGACCTCGCGCACCAGCGGCACGTGGCTGCCGGACAGGATCGACAGGCCGACCACGTGGGCGCCGGTTTCCTTCGCCTTGGCGACGATCTCGGCCGGCGTCTGGCGGATGCCGTCATAGGTGACGTCGAAGCCGACATCCCGGGCGCGCAGCGCGATCTGCTCGGCGCCGTTCGAGTGGCCGTCGAGGCCGGGCTTGCCGACCACCAGCCGCGGGGTCTCGCCCAGGCGCTCGCCGAGATCGGCGATGAGCAGCTTCGCCTCCTCGGCTGCCCCGGAGGAGACGGTCTCGACCGTCACCCCGGTGGGCGCCCGGTACTCGCCGAACACCTGCCGCAGGCGCTCGCCCCACTCGCCCGTGGTGACCCCCGCTTTGGCGGCCGCGATCGAGACCGGCATGATGTTGGCGCCGGAGCGGGCAGCCTGCTCCAGGGCTTCGAGGGCCTCGCCCACCGCCCGGTCGTCGCGCCGGCTGCGCCACTCCCGGATGCGCCCCTGCGCCTCCATCTCGACCGTCTCGGAGACGGAGAAGATCGCCCCCTCCCCGGCGGTGAGCGGCGAGGGCTCGCCCTGCTGCCACTTGTTGACGCCGACGACGATCTGCTCGCCGGCCTCGATGGCCGAGATCCGCCGGGCGTTCGACTCCACCAGGGCGCGCTTCAGCGCGCCGGTCTCCACCGCGGCCACCGCGCCGCCGATCCCGCCGATCCGCTCCAGCTCGGCCCGGGTCTCGGCCTTCAGCGCCTCGACCTTGGCCTCGATCACGTGGCTGCCGTCGAAGATGTCGTCGTACTCGAGAAGGTCGGTCTCGAAGGCGAGGATCTGCTGCATGCGCATGGACCATTGCTGGTCCCAGGGCCGCGGCAGGCCGAGCGCCTCGTTCCAGGCCGGCAGCTGCACCGCGCGGGCGCGCGCCCGCTTCGAGAGCGTCACCGCCAGCATCTCGATCAGGATGCGATGGACGTTGTTTTCAGGTTGCTGCTCGGTCAGTCCGAGAGAGTTGACCTGCACGCCGTAGCGAAAGATCCGCTTCTTCGGGTCGTCGATGCCGTAGCGCTCCTGGGCGATCTCGTCCCACAGCTCGGCGAACGCCCGCATCTTGCAGATCTCGGTGACGAACCGCAGCCCTGCATTCACGAAGAACGAGATCCGCCCGAACACCTCCGGGAAGCTCGCCGCGTCGAATTCGGGGTCGTCGCGCACGGTGTCGAGCACCGCGATGGCGATGGCCAGGGCGTAGGACAGCTCCTGGACCGGCGTCGCCCCCGCCTCCTGCAGGTGGTAGGAGCAGACGTTCATCGGGTTCCACTTCGGCACCGCCTTGGTGGTGAACAGGATCACGTCCTTGGTGAGCCGGAGCGAGGGCGCGGGCGGGAACACGTAGGTGCCGCGCGACAGGTATTCCTTGATGATGTCGTTCTGGGTGGTGCCCTGGAGGGCATCGAGCGGCGCGCCCTGCTCCTCGGCCACCGCGAGGTAGAGCGCCAGCAGCCACGGGGCCGTGGCGTTGATCGTCATGGAGGTGTTCATCTGGGCGAGCGGGATGTCCTGGAACAGGGTCCGCATGTCGCCGAGATGCGCGATCGAGACGCCGACCTTGCCGACCTCGCCGCGCGACAATTCGTGGTCGGGGTCGTAGCCGGTCTGGGTCGGCAGGTCGAAGGCCACCGACAGGCCGGTCTGGCCCTTGGCGAGGTTGCCCCGGTAGAGCGCGTTGGATTCGGCCGCGTTGGAATGGCCCGCATAGGTGCGGATGATCCAGGGTTTATCGCGGGGCGTCTTGTCGCCCTTGGTCTCTGCGACGCTCGCGCCCATCCCTCGCCTCCGTATGGTGTTCTTTACTGTCCGCGCGCGGGGCGCAGCCTTGACGGCACCGTAGCGAAGGCCGCCGGGCGCGTCATCCGCCACAGAAGTGCAACGCGTGCTGGTGGGGCTCGGGCGGACTTTAAAAAACTTGTCCGCGCGGACAGCGGGATTTGAGGTCCCCGTCGCCCGTCCGGCGGCGTCACGGTGTCGAGACCGAGACGGAATTTAATGGCTCCCATCGGGATCCTGCGCGTTGGCCGGCATCGAGACCTTCGCGCAGGCTTCCGTCCCGCCCGCCTGCGCCAATCCTCGCACGAGTCTAAGTCCTTGTTTCAACGCGCACTCCTTTGCCGAACCGCCTTCCGGTTCGGCAGCGAGCGCCTTTAAGGAGCGACTGCGATGGTCGACCAGAGCCCGCGCCTGACGACTGCGTTCGGCAACCCGATCTCCGACAATCAGAATTCGGTCACCGTGGGCCCGCGCGGACCCGTGCTGATGCAGGACTACCACCTCATCGAGAAGATGGCCCATTTCAACCGGGAGCGGATCCCGGAGCGGGTGGTGCACGCCAAGGGCTACGGGGCCTACGGCACGTTCCGGCTGACCAAGTCGCTCGGCGAGTACACCCGCGCCAAGGTGCTGACCGAGGTCGGCAAGGAGGTGCCGATGGTGGCCCGCTTCTCCACCGTGGGCGGCGAATCCGGCTCCGCCGACACCGCCCGCGACCCCCGCGGCTTCGCCCTCAAGTTCTACACCGAAGAGGGCAACTGGGACCTCGTCGGCAACAACACGCCGATCTTCTTCGTCCGCGACGCGATCAAGTTCTCAGACTTCATCCGCACGCAGAAGCGCGACCCGCGCACCCACCTGAAGCCGCATTGGCGCCGCTGGGACTTCTGGGGCCTGTCGCCGGAAGCGGTCCACCAGGTGATGATCCTGTACAGCGACCGCGGCACGCCGAAATCGGCCCGGTTCATGAACGGCTACGGCTCGCACACCTTCTCGCTGTGGAACGACAAGGGCGAGCGGCACTGGGTGAAGTTCCACTTCATCACGCAGCAGGGCATCCAGAACCTCTCCGCCGACGAGGCCGACGCGATCGCCGGCAAGGATCCGGACTACTCCTCGGCCGACCTCTCCGCGGCGATCGAGACGGGCGACTTCCCGAAATGGACCGTCAAGGTCCAGCTGATGCCCGAGATGGACGCCGATACCTATCGGATCAATCCGTTCGACCTCACCAAGGTCTGGCCGCACGGCGACTACCCGCTGATCGAGATCGGCGAGATGGAGCTGAACCGGAACCCGGAGAACTACTTCGCCGAGATCGAGCAATCGGCCTTCGAGCCGTCCAACGTGGTGCCGGGCATCGGCTTCTCGCCGGACAAGATGCTCCAGAACCGCATCCTGTCGTACTCGGACGCGCACCGGTACCGGCTCGGCGTGAACTACCACCAGATCCCGGTGAACCAAGCCAGGAACGCCAAGGTCCAGACCTATCACCGGGACGGGACGATGCGCACCGACGGCAACCACGGCGCGCAGGTCGATTACCAGCCGAACTCGTTCGGCGGTCCCGTGGAGGATCCGTCCTTCGCCGAGCCGCCGTTCCGGGTCCAGGGCGACGCCGCGCGGTACGGCTGGCCGAACGACGAGGCGGATCTCTACGGCCAGCCGCGCGAGCTCTGGTCGAAGGTGCTCGACGCGGGCGCCCGCGAGCGGCTCGTGAAGAACATCGTCACCTCGATGGGCGATTCCCCGCGCCACATCCAGGAGCGGATGATCGGTCACTGGTATAAAGTCCACCCGGACTTCGGCCGCGGCGTGGCGGAAGGTCTCGGGATCGAAACCCGCAAGGCGGCCGCAGAATAATACTTGGCCGCCTGGAAAGCCGATTTTGAATACGTGGGCGCCGGCCTTGGGCCGGCGCCTTTTTCAGGTCCGAAACCGTCCGGTTTCGACTTTCGGCCCACTTGGACGCCTCCGATATCACCGCTATAGCGCGAGGCGAGAACCGCGGCCTTCGAGAACCGCGCGGGACGAGAGGAGAGCGAGATGGCTGCGAGCGCTGCGGTCGGTCCGGCGGACGGCGAGGTCAAGGACCTCTACGAGATGGGCGAGATCCCGCCGCTGGGTCATGTGCCGGCCAAGATGTATGCCTGGGCGATCCGGCGCGAGCGCCACGGGCCCCCGGAGCAGTCCCACCAGCTCGAGGTGCTGCCGGTCTGGGAGATCGGCGACGACGAGGTGCTGGTCTACGTCATGGCCGCCGGCGTGAACTACAACGGCGTCTGGGCGGGGCTCGGCGAGCCGATCTCGCCCTTCGACGTGCACAAGGGCGAGTACCACATCGCGGGCTCGGACGCGTCCGGCATCGTCTGGAAGGTCGGCGCCAAGGTGAAGCGCTGGAAGGTCGGCGACGAGGTCATCGTCCACTGCAACCAGGACGACGGCGACGACGAGGAGTGCAACGGCGGCGATCCGATGTTCTCGCCGACCCAGCGCATCTGGGGCTACGAGACGGGGGACGGCTCCTTCGCGCAGTTCTGCCGGGTGCAGTCGCGCCAGCTCATGCACCGGCCCAAGCACCTCACCTGGGAGGAGGCGGCCTGCTACACGCTGACGCTGGCCACCGCCTACCGGATGCTGTTCGGCCACGCGCCGCACACGGTCCGGCCCGGCCAGAACGTGCTGATCTGGGGCGCCTCGGGTGGCCTCGGCGTGTTCGGCGTGCAGCTCTGCGCGGCGTCGGGCGCCAACGCCATCGCGGTGATCTCGGACGAGTCGAAGCGCGACTACGTCATGAGCCTGGGCGCCAAGGGCGTGATCAACCGCAAGGACTACAATTGCTGGGGGCAGCTGCCCAAGGTGAACAGCCCGGAATTCCATGCCTGGACCAAGGAGGCGCGGAAGTTCGGCAAGGCGATCTGGGACATCACCGGCAAGCAGGATGTCGACATCGTCTTCGAGCATCCCGGCGAGGCGACTTTCCCGGTCTCGGCCCTTGTGGTGAAGCGCGGCGGCATGGTGGTGTTCTGCGCCGGCACCACCGGCTTCAACATCACCTTCGACGCCCGCTACGTCTGGATGCGGCAGAAGCGGATCCAGGGCTCGCACTTCGCCCACCTCAAGCAGGCCTCGGCGGCGAACCAGTTCGTGCTGGATCAGCGGGTCGACCCGTGCATGAGCGAGGTGTTCCCCTGGGACAAGATCCCCCAGGCCCACACCAAGATGTGGAAGAACCAGCACCCGCCGGGCAACATGGCCTGCCTGGTCAACTCCCCGCGCGCCGGCCTGCGCACGGTCGAGGACGTGATCGAGGCCGGGCCGCTGAAGCGCTGAGGATGCCG
>NZ_JAUYZJ010000063.1 GCF_030700285.1 Methylobacterium sp. NEAU K
ACGGCCGGTTCAAAGCCATGAGCGCCCAACTGCGAGCATCCGAGACACCCCTGTCGAGCGGAGTGTCAGCATGACCGAGATGCACATCACCCATTTCCGCATTCTTGAGGCGATGGCGGCCGTGGAGCGCGAGGTTGGAGACCGACTCGGCTTCGGGCCAGCCCGTTCGCGCACGCAAGAGATGGCGGTGTACCTGGGCGCCGAGGCCGCGGTTGAGGCGTGGGCAACTGCCAAGCACGATCAGCCGGAGCTGGAGCCTCGCAACGACCTGGAGCAGTTGTGCTCCGAGTTCATCGTGCTCCACGCCGTCGAGACCGCGAGCTGGGTACACTAGCCGCATAGGAAGTCCGGCCGTTGAAGTCCCCGCGAGCTTCTCACTTCAGCTTGAGGGCGAGGAGGATCATGGGGCGGCTCCGGAGCGGAGCGGCAAGCTGGGTCGGTATGCCTAACACCCCATGAACGCGAGCCTGTTCCTGTGTGCGACAGGCCCTTCCTACGGGCGTCCTGATCTGACGCCTGAGTTTCCGCAGCACCGTCCCGCAGCTGGGTATCACCCTACGTTCTCAAGCGCCTGTTGCAGGCCCCACCATCCCTTCACCTTCGCAGGCAAAGAGCTAGAGGGCTTCTTCGACAGCTTGGCTGAACAGCGCACCGCGTCCAGCCGGCTTGCGGCCTCATCCAGGCCGAGCGGATCCGCTTGCTGCCCAATAGCGAGCGCACCTTCGAGAGCTTCTAGCCCTTTGTCGAAGCTGAAAAAATCCGGGAACAGTGGGGAACCGATATGTGCCTCGATATAACGGGCCCGCTCTTGCTCAACCCCTGGCTTGTCCGCACAGGCCAGCCGCGTCACGAACGGCATCAGGCGCTGTCGCTGCGTGTTCGTCGCGTTGTCATTCAGCTGCATGGCAAGCTCACAGATCGGGCGGGAGAAGCATGCGGGCATGGCGTGTACCGAACGCACGGGCCGGTAGCCGAACCCGCACGCGACAATGGCCGCCTCATTGATGCAGGTGCCTCCCTCTGGGCCGGGGAAGGGGTGTGAACCGCGAAGGAGCTTCCAGTTCAGGATGTGATCGAAGTCGCTCATGGTGGCTAACTCCGTAGCCGCCCCCACGCTGAGCCTCCTCCCACGCGGTTGCGCCGTCAATCACTCGGACGCCGTAGCCTTAGAAGGGAGCTTCAGTGTTCGCGCCTGCGCCAACGTCTGCGCGACCGGCCACCGGCTCCTCCGCTTACAGCAAGGCGCCGACCGCCTCGTGGCAGGATCCGCATGAGGTGGGCGAGCAGCGTCCGTATGTCAGGATCTCGCCAGAACTGGTCTTCTCGCTAGCTAGAGGGCCCTTATGATCAAGCTGACACCCCAGCGGGTTCGCTACGTTCTGCGGTTCGCCGGGGGCGCGCTGTTCATGCTGTTCTTTTGCTTTATGGGCTGGCGGCTCGCGCTGGTTTCCTGATCCGCTCCAGTCTTGGGGCCGTTCGTAACATCGGATGAGCGCCATCCGTGATGGCCGGCCGGTCCTGGCAACCAAGTGTCAACTTTCAGACATTAGCTCGGCGCCGCCGGCGTTTGGCTGGCCATCCACGTCCGCCTACCGCTCGCCCCTCAGCGACAAAGGCGGCCGTGGATGCTCTGATCCGCTCAACCGCTAGTTTAGCGGCCGGCTACGCCTACCATCTCCAGCAACGCCACACCGACCGCCGCGATGACGTTGCCCTGACCACGCCACGGAAGGACGATCGGCTCGGGCTGCGGTCCAGTCGCCACCTCCGACCGCGCGGTCTTAGGCGCCTCCGCCTCGCGGTCTTGGTCGTTCCCGCGCATGTAGACCAGCCGAGAGCTGGCGGCGTGCTCGGGCGCGGCCAGGGACGGCTCGTCGTCTCCGCCGTCCTCCAGGTCGGGATCCCCGTCGAGGCGGTTCAGCACGGTGATGATGCGGTCCGCCGCGTCGAGGGCGGTCTGGGCCGCCTCCTCCAGGCTGGCGCGGAGTGCAGGCCCGGCCAGCGGTTCCATGTCCTCAGGAGCGGCCGGCTTCGGACGCGGGGTGAAGGTGAGCACGTCGCCCATGGTCAGTCTCGGGATGTGAGGGGGCGCCCGGCAGGTTCGGCCGGGGCGGTACGCACGGCCATGGAAAAGGGCGGGGCGGTCAGCCCTTCGCCTCGTCAGCGAGGAAGGTCGCCAGTTCTCCGATGAAGGCGGCAGTCTCGGCCGTGTCCTCGTTCTGGATGATCGAGGGTGCGATCCAGGCGAGGCGCGAGCCCCGGTCCCACCTGTCGTCCGGCTGGCGCTTCTTCACCTGCTTGATGGCGAGGTGCTCGACGTTGGTCAGCTCGTCAGACAACCACGCCATCAGGTCGCCGGCCGCGTTGTAGTCCACGCCCAGACGCTTCTGAGCGGCAGGAGCCTGACACCGGCCCTGCCAGACCGCAGCTTGGGCCACGTCCCCGACGAGCTGCGCCGTGTCGTGGATGGCCTGCAACTCTTTGAGCGTAGCGGACGCGAAGTCGATCCGGTCCGCGATGCAGGTCACGGGTTTCGGCGGAGATGCCTCGGCTTCGGTGAACGTCAGAATGTCCCGGGCGAGGCCAGGGCCAAGACCATCAGGCCAGTCGACGCCGATGTCGTCGCTGCGCTGGGCGACGCGGGCCTTGAGCTTGAGCCCAGCCAGAGAGGCGGCGGGTAGCTCTGCGATCTGTGTCTCGACCCTGTAGAGGGCGGTTCCGGCCTCGCGCACTGCCTCCTCGGCCGCCGCCATGCCGGTCCGCTCGCGCCAATCTTCCTTCTGCTGAAACCATGCCTGCCACTCCGGGCCGGAGCCTTCCGGCGCGGCGCCGGGCCCTCCGTCCTCACTGGCGGCAGCGTCGATGGCGTTTTCCTCGTCGGTCCGCTGCTGATAGAGGTCCACCGCCGCCTCCCAGAGCGGGGCAAGCGCAAGAAGCTCGGCGTCGCCCTGCGCGCGCAGCGCCGGCGTGGCAGGCTCGGTCCCATTCCGGAGAGCCTGGGCGACCTTGAACGCACGGTCGTGCCGGAATGCGAGCGCATGCACGGCGTCGCTGCGCAGCTCACGACGGATCCGAGCCTCCCAATCCGTATGCTCGCCGGCCGAGAGGTGGTTGGCCTCAAGGACGCGCCGGCGCCCCATCTCGCCCTGCACGCGGCTGTGCATCTGCTGGGCGTTGAAGCAGATCCAGTGCGCCATCGGGCGACGTGAGACCTTCCCGGTGGCGTCGCAGTACGACACGGTCCCGTCGCGGTGGTCGATGCCGCTGGACGCCAGCACATCGTGATCGGGGGCGGCCTGCGCGACTTGGCTGGCGAAGTCGGGAGTGGGTTCGGGAGCGACTGGCTGCCGGACGACGCGCGAGAGGTCGGCCTGCAGGTCGGCCGCACGCTCCCGAAGGCTCGGGCGCTCGGCATCACGGCGGATCAGGTTCTTGAGGGAGGCACGGAAGGACATCGCGGGATCCTCGGGTGAGGTACGCGGGCAGCCGGCCCGCTCGGGTTGCGGGTTGGGTCAGAGGAGCGAGGCGAGGCCGGTGAGCACCATGCCGCCACCGATGATGGCGACGGCCGCCAGCAGCTCGCCGGCGAGTTCGAGGAAGCGGAAGCCGCGGCTGTGTGGGGTCTCGGCCCGGATGGGCTCGACGATCTCCCAGACCTCGTCCTCGCCAGGCAGGCGCTCGTTCGGGAGGTTGATGAGGTAGCGGCCATCGACCGAGAGCCGGCGGCGCGCGGCGCTGGGGGCAGCCGTGCTGCGGACCGGGGCGGACTGGCTAAAATCGGGAATTCGGACGTGCGTCATCGTTCGGGCTCCGGTGAGGGCTCGTGGCGGTGGGTCGGTGGTGGAGGGGGAAGCCGACGCGGGGCGTCGGGTTGGTCGGCCCTAGTCCGGCGAGGCGCGGGCTAGTGGCGTGACATCAAGGGCAGCCGAACCCTGCCGCTGGGCGACCTTGCGGAGCCGACGGCGAGCCGCACGGAAGGCGATGGGATCGCCGGACGCCTCGGCACGGTCGCGGTAGTAGGCGACGAGCGCCACGGCGGCCTCGGGCGTCGAGGGTGTCAGGGCGTGAAGCTCGGACCGGGCGGCGGTGCGGGCTTGCTGCAGGCCGATGCGGTAGACGCGCCAGTCAGCGGGGAGGGCGAGGCCGGCGGCCTGGATCTCGCGGGCAAAGCGCCCGGCCTCGCGGCAGGCGGCATCGGCGGACTGAGCCCGGCGGATCGCGACCGGGAACGGGTCGGCGGCGGCACACGTGGAGCGGTAGGCGGCGAGGGCCATGGCGGCGGCCAGCGCAGAGCGGCGGGTAAGAGGCGCGGTCACGACGTAAACCCGCTGTCGAGGGCCCAAGGCGGATGATCACCATCGGGGCCGTAGAGGTCGGGGAACAGGGACCAGAGGCGGTCGCTGATCCGGTTCAGCAGCGCGTCCCGTGCCTCCATGCAGTCGCCGCGCAGAGCGTCGTCGTGGAAGTGGTCGGCCGCGTCGTGCATGTCGCCGGACACGTAGTCGGCGAGCGCCATGCCGATCACGGCGGCGCCGATCTCGGCCTGCGTGGCGGGCGACAACAGGTGCCACGCCTCGGCGGGCGTGAACGGCAGCGGCATGCGGGACCAGAGGGCGGCGTGGTCGGAGAGCCGGGCGGTATCGTCGCCGCGCAGGGCGGGGTCGGCAGCGATGGCGGGGACGGCCGTGGCGGAGAGAAGGCTGGCGGCCAGAGCGCGGCGGTTGATGCGGGCGGTCATGACGCGAGCCTCAGTGCGCGGCGGCGGTGCGGGCCATCTTGGCGGCCTGCCAAGCGGCCTTGAGGGCGGTGGACAGGGCTGCGGCGCGGGTGAGGCCGTAGCGCTCCTGCAGGTTGGTCGCGGCGACCGCGGCTGCGGCCATGATCGCGGAGCGATCGAACTTGCCGGCGACAACGAAGGGGCGGCGCTGGAACCGGGCAAAGCCCTGGCAGAGGGCGCGGGCGCTGAGCAGCCCGACGGGGATCGCCGGGCGGCTGTCATGCAGGCTGCGGGAGAGCTTGGTCCAAGAAACGGTGCGGTGGGCCATGGCCTAACCCTCAACCTAGGGAACAGCCATAGGCTTAGCAGCAGGGTCTGGCCTGTCAATAGACCTATGGCTCAGCCATTGAGTTTCCTGCCCTCCCCCCGTATTATTGGTGTCGGAGATTGTGACCGATGCCGGAAAAACCGATCCGCCTGACACCCAGGCTGTGCCGCGCCGCGCGCGCGATGCTGGGGTGGCGGCAGGCAGATTTGTTCGAGGCGTCGAAGGTGCCGGCGCCGACGATTGAGGCATTCGAGGCTAAGCCCGAAAGCGCCAGGATGATGGGCGCCAATATGCGTGCGCTGATCGCCGCTTTCGAGGCTGCGGGTCTGGAGTTCATCCCCGAGAACGGCGGTGGGGCCGGGATCCGGTTCCGGGAGCGGAAGGACGGCACGCGGGACGAGCACTGAGGATCTGAGATGCCGATCCCCGGCTTCACCATTGATGGTGTGATCCCGCCGTTCATTGGGCCGCATGGTCCCGGTGGTCTTGCGCAGGATATGACGCCCTATGTCGCGAGCGCCCTGGAGGTGGTGCACACCCTTGGCGGGTCAGATCGGCGGCGGGCCATCCTAACGGGCTGGCTCGGCTATAGAGCGCAGTTGCGGGCCGCGGGGGTCACCCACGGTTTTCAGTGGCTGGACGGGAGTTTCGTGGAGCAGAAGGAGCCGAACGACATGGATGTCGTGACCTTCTTCCGGCGCCCAGCGCATGCGCAGTCAGATACCGATCTTGCCTTGTGGGCGGGAGCGCGCCGTCACCTATTTGATCGAGTTGGCATCAAGACGAATTTCCTGCTTGATGCATTCCCGGTTGACCTCGGTGGCGACGCCGAGAGCATCGTCAGCGTGTCTCGATATTGGCTGGGCCTGTTCTCCCACCGCAGGGTGGACGGCCTCTGGAAAGGGATGTTGCAGGTTCGTTTAGAGGACGCGGCGGATGATGCCGCCGCGCTTGCGGCCCTCGCCCCAGCGGCAACTTCTACGACGGGAGTGATGCCATGAGCGCCCTGAAGAAGATCGAGAGGGATCAGCACGCGGCCGAGTTCGCCGCCGTGACGGCGCTGCTCGATCAACTCACGGCCAGCGACATCATCACCCGCATGGGCCTTGAGGCGCGCCGCGACGAAATCGCAGCCGCCCTTGCGGGGATGACGGATGAACCGAAGGTTCCGACCGCATCGGCGGCCCTGTTCTTCGGCGGCAAGCCGGTGGCCGGTTCGCGTGGCATTGAGTCCGAGTTCGGCGGCAATGCTGTCACCAAGTTCCAGGATCTCGTCGCGAAGCTCATGGCTGACGAGGCTGGGGCGCTGGGCCAGCGCGGGATCGTGCCGAACAAGGGCGCGGCCACGTTGCACATCACCAACGTCGTTCGCGGCTCCTTCGGCTTCCTCCTCGAAGAAGTCGAGCCACAAGGCGAAGCGATCGACACATCCCTCAAGGTCGCCGTCGATAACGCCGCGCAGCTCCTAAGCGCGTTCGGTGAGACCAGCGAGGACAAATTCCGCGCCGCTGTCGAGAAGATCGACCAGCGTGTCCTGACGACGGCCCAGGAGTTCTTCTCGCTTATGAGGACGAGCGGCGCCACGTTCCGGCTGCTCGCAGGAGACGAGGATCGTTCGTTCGGGCCTGAGGCTGTCTCGCGGGCAGCGGAACGTGCCTCCTCTACGCGGGTCACCGAGACGGAGGAGCAGATCGAAGGGCAGTTAGGCGGCGTTTTGCCCGATGCCCACCAATTCGAGTTCCGCAGCGTAAGTCGGGGGCCCGTAAAGGGCAGCATCGACCGAGCGATCCCCTCCTCTGAACTTGCCGAGCTGAACCGCACTCTCGTCAACGTGGACGCCGTTGCCACGCTGAAGGTGAGGCGCGTCCTTCGAGACGGGGAGATCGCCCGTGAGAGTTTCACGCTGCTTCGGCTGGATGCCCGCCAGGAGCCGAGCGCGGCGCTTTGATCGGCACTGATCTACTCGACGGTGCGCCACTTCACAGGCGGCAGTGCCGTGCCGGGCGTCGTCGCATCCCGCTGGTAGAAGGTCCGCCGGTCGCCGGTCACGGCTTCAGCGACATCATCGATCGCCTTGATCACCTTCGAGGTCGCGTTGTCGAGCGGCCCCTGCGGTTTGGCCCTGGTCAGGACCAGGACGCATTGCTGCCGCCAGCTCCGGGCCTCCTCCAGGAAGGCGACCTCTTCGGCCCGCACGAGCACGCCTCGCCTTGCCATATCGCCGACCCCGCACCGCAGGTTCGAGCAGATAGAACGGAACTGGAACGGCGGCGAGTGGTCTGGACTGGACGGACCGCCATTCCGGACTGTCACTGCCGACTGGCCGTCACCGGGCGCTCCCGTGTCAGGATTGCCTCGGAGGCTGCCGTTTAGGCTTTGACGATGCGAAAGGCGGCTAGAATGCCCGCCTGCGCTCGCGTTCTATCGTCCGTTCTGCCAACGCGACGTGATCTCTCGGAACGCCGCATCGCCGTTCGCCTCCGAGGCCTCCTCCGAGCCGAAGGATCGGGCCGACTGGCGCACCACCACATCGTCCCGCGTGACCGACCAATCGAACCGGCCGGGCTCTTTCGAGGATGGGGTGACCCGCAGCTTGTGGGGGTTCGGCTTGAAGGTGATCATCTCCTGTAAGTGGGTGGCCCCACGTCCGCCTGCGAGTGGGTCGAGGCGAAGGGCGGGTTGGCTCACCGCGCGGCAACTCCGCTTCTGGCCGCATGGCTCGCGACCCCATCCTGCCGTAGCTCGGCGGCATGTCAGCCGGTCTCGCCCCTACCCTGCTTCCGAACCCCGTCGCGCTCTGGCACGGCTCCATCGAGGCGATCTCCCCGCACGCCTCGCCCTGCCGCTACCTCTCGCCGGTTCGCTGGAGCCCGATGCGGGAGGGGTGCCTCGATTTCATCACCCGGCTCGGCGCCGAGGCGCACGGGCTCGGCTGGACGGCAGCGCAGCTATTTGCTGTCCATCCTGAGCACGGCACGCTCCGGCTCGACTTCTGCGGCGCGCTGATGGTCACGGGTGACCGAGTGCAGGCAGTCGAGGCGGATCGGCTCGTGTTCGAGCGAGGCTCGGCCTACCGGACCAAGCCGGGTCAGGAGTGGGGAGTGCCGGTGTGGGAGTTCGCCCGGAAGGGGCGCTGACGCTGCCCTGGCGGGAGCGCTCGTCGGCCCCGGTCGTTCCCCTACCATGCGTACAGCCCTCATCGCCTTGATCGTGCTGGTTCGGTTCGGCCCTGACCTCGTCTATGCGGCGAGCGACAGGCTCCCGCGGCGCGATCCATCCCATCAGACGACCGCACCGAAGTGGATCGTCAGTCCGCCCGCGGTCGTGGTGATACGCCCGCCGCCTCCTTAAGGAGGACGCTCACGGCGTCTGCCGCCCGCTCTCCCGAGCCGCCCGCTTCTTGGCACGCAGGTCCTTCAGCAAGACCCTGAAGTCGATGACCTTCTGCGCGGGCGCCGCGGGAGCACGTCTCCGGTTTTGCGTCGGCTTAGGTGGCCATTCCACCGGTCGCTGCCGATCCCGAAACCGCGCGATGTCCTCGGGATCGAACCGCTTGCGGCCCCGCTTCACGCCCAAGCCGACCGCGATGTAGGCGATGTCACCGCAGGCCCGTGAGGGCCGATGGTCCGGCGGATGATCTGCAGCAGCTTGGCTGCGTGATCGCCGCTTCCTCGAACCGCGCTGGATAGCGATTGCCGAAGCGGCACCCTCTTCGTCGCGCTCCTCTCATCCGTGCAAGTCGTCAAGATCAAAGACAGGGGTAGATTGCCGATTCCACAGCATATATAGAGATAAGAACGGACAGGAATAAATCATAAGATTTTATCTATTAACCAAAACAAGGGTCAAGTCGTGATCGTCGCCGCTATCCTATTGACAATTGGTATTATAATCGGCTGGCTTTGCAACGTCATTGCTTTGTATCTATCATCATCGCTGATATTCGTTGGTTTTTTTACATTTTTTATGATATTTTCAGAAACAAGGATGCTGCATCTGCTTATATTATTTGGATATCTTTTCACACATCAAACGGGCTATCTACTCGGCGCATATCTTGGCGCTGAGCCAGAGGAATACAAATCCTGAATACTCCGACTACCATAACCAGATGATGCGCCCGGAGACTTGGTAGATGAGCAGCCAGATTGCTACCGCCGCGATGCCTGCTGCCACGACGAGAGCCAGAGACGGTCTGCGGCCCCGTTTTCTGCGGAGCCATGCGAAGTTGTTCACGGTTGGAGATCCTTGCTGGAGTTTCCTGAGCCCGCGGGTACGCAGCTGAGTCGATGCGGGTTTCAGGGCCGGGGGATTTTTTGCGCTCGCTAAGTTCATGGGCTGCCGTTAGCATGAGGAGCGCGGACGCAAGCTGACCTCACAGGCACAGAGGGGGCATTTTCAGAGATCTTTATTTAAATCACGTTTTTATTTACCTTTCTGATATTCAATTTTAAGGTTCAGGCATCGGCGCCTTACGGATTTTGCCGGGGCACATAGTAAACGTAGGGCTATCCCCTACTGGGCATTCACCAGTGGTCGCTTCCCCGCATCGCGCCACCTCCATGTGCAGTCGATGGGTGCCCACACAATCGGCCCGGTCAGCCTACGACTTCACCACAGCCAGTTCCTGCAGGCTCAGGTCGATCGCACGGACAAGCTGCTCGGCAGTCTGAGCCACGGCAGGGTCTCGCGACATCGCGATTGCTGCCTCCTGCAACGTGCGGAATTGCTGAAGCCGAGCGGCGGGATCGCCTCCTCGGGCGATAGCTGACCGCACGAGGCCCTGGACGACCTCACGCGCTAAACGGTCACCGAAGCCGGACAGCGTCTGGACCTGGCCAGCCTCGTAGCGGGCGCTCCTACCGAGGCTACCTGGGTCAGCGAGCGCTGCCGCCGCTTCCGGGATCGGATCGCTGTCTTCGCTCATTTTTTCACCGTCACGGTCGAGAGGCAACGTTGGATCTAATGACCAACGCGTCAGCGAGGTAAAACGGGCGACCACCCCCAAGCCTCTCGGTAGAAGAGTAGTGGTTTCATCGCAGTGGCTAGTTCGTAAATGGATGGCTGAGGTCTCTCCGCCCATTGATCACGCTGACACGGGCGGGTGCTCGCTCTCCGGCAATGCTGCCCTCCGGCGCTTCCAATGCCCGGTTATGCGCTCGTCGGGACGGCGCAGGAATTGGCGATGATGGGCAGGCCCTGCCCCGCGCGACCCGCGCGTGCCAAGCGGCGGCGACCTCCACGCGTGATCGTTCATGCTCGCCCAACCGCGGGCGGCGATCCTGCCAGCACGCCGGTGAGATAGACGACCTCTCCCACGAGCCCGCGATCAGATCGTGCGGCGGGGCTGACAACGCGGTGCGGGTGCCGACCGGCCGCAACGATCTATTAACCATAAAGGTCGAGGTTGCTGTCAGCGATCGGCTGGGGGCTGAGCGTCGGAAGAGCAGCACCGAGACCCGGAGGTACGGTCTCGCAGTGCGGCCTCGTCGGCGCAGTCGCAACAAGCCCGCACCTGGAATACCAGGGCGGGCTTTTCTCATCAGATCGGGCTGCGGGGCAGATCCAGGGCTATGCCAGCGCCTGCGGATGCGGCGACGGCCTGCCGGAGTACGTGTCACCTTGCATGGGGCAGCCGCTGTGTGACCTCCGGTGGGACATGGATCGGCGAACGCTGGGGCCGCTGTAGGCGCCAAGGATTATCACCCTCCCGTGGCAGGTCGGGCAGCGCTTGACCGCCATGGTGTGGTGAGACGCAGCCTCGTCCAGGCTGACGGCACGCCATGCGCCCTCGATTTTAACTTCACAGGTCTGCGGGTCGGGGCTTGGCATCGCGCCGACCTGCCATGCTGACGCGAGGGTCGCCAGTGCCTCGGGGTCACACCGCTTCTGGCCTGCGGACCGCCGCCTCGCTACGCCGAGGCCACGATCATCCGTGCGCGCGCCTCAGCCAAGCGCTCTTCGTCCGTGTGCACCGGCATGTCGGCGACGACCTTCTCGACGATCTGCCGCGTGATCGCCTCGTCGAGGCCCAGGCCGCGGGCGAACCCGTCGAGGCGCCTCATTATGTGCTGGGTCGCGGCGCGCTCGTGTGCGGCCTCGGGATCGTCACTCATCCCTGAACCGGGAAGCCCATGATGACGGCGGTCATCACCATCGTGCGGCGCAGGCCGGGCGTGGTGGCCTCGTCAGCCAGCAGCTTCTTGGCCTGCGGGTGCATCTCGATCGCCTTGGCGACATCGACCCGGTGGCCGGACTCGAAGACGAACGGCTCCGCATTCTCATCCTTCAGGTAGGCGACCGTCGCGGCTGCGATCTCCGTGTCGGTGATCTCAGATTTGCGGCGCAGGTCGCCGACGGAAGGGATCTCTTTGGCCATGCCGGAGAGCTATCGCGGAGCCCCTGCCCCGTCCATGACCCTGGTTCGCTTTGAGGCTTGATCACGACAGATGCGCGATCCCACGCGCCACGACGATGAGCAACGCGAACAACAGCAGCATGGCAGCTGCCACCAGCTTGGCGCGTACCCACCGAGAATCTTCCCCAATCATCAGTGGCTTAGCCAGAGCGAAGCTGGCCGGAGCCTTTGCATCATCGCAGTTCGCTCCGGCCTCGCGCATGTCAGGCGCGATCGTCAGCGGTGACAGAAGCCGCGCGGGCCGCGGATCATTCCGGGCGGGCAGCCACGGGGCGCACCGGTCAGCGAGCGTCGGATGGCGCCACGCGGCCCGCGGTTGAGACGACAGCCGCCGAATGGGCCGCGATGCTCACCAAAACCACAGCCGCCACGCACGAGGGTCAGGGATGCGTCGCCCCGAGCCAAGGGCGCGACGGGCATCGCTTGTGCCGCGCCCCCCGCAAAGAGCGCAACGGCGGCCGTGACGATCATGGCGGTCATCTTCATCGGGTGATCTCCCTCCTTGGTGCTGTCCCACTATCAGGGCTGGCTTGAGCTAGTGCGGGCCCTGGTGGTGTGCCATCGGCACGGGCCGGATGCTCAGCACGAAACTTTGCAGGGGTGTGTCAGCTTCAGAGGTGGTCCGCGCCTGCCCGGGACTAGGCGACTGCCTGTATCTCGGCCTCGCGCACATCCCGATCGCGTTCGCGGCTGGTCTCGCCGGAGATAGTGAACTCACATCCTATCTGTCACGTCTACACGTGATCACGTTGTAACGTGGTAGCGCGATCCCGTTGCCAGTTTCCGCGTGGGGGTCTAAGGTCCGATAAGAAGAGATTATCGGACACCAGAAGACAGCATGCCACAGAAGCCACCTCGCCTTCCCTTCTCACACGCCGGGCAGGACTTCATCATCAAGGCGCGCCCGACGGCGGATGGCGTCGAGGTTCGTGGCTTTTGGCATGCTCGCTCAAGGGGGCGGACGCGGTTCTTCGTCCTCGTGCCGACCGAAGCCATCCAGAAGGCCCAGCGGCCTGACTGGGCTGATCCAGTGCAAGCCGCCTTGAAGCTCGTGCGGAACCAGATCACCTCGGCGGTCGACGAAGGCGAACCGCTGGCCGAGGAAACTCAGCCTTGAGCACGGAAGTCACCCTCCCCTCACCGACTGGCCTGCAGGCGTTCGCCGATCGGGCGCGTGAGTACGCCGGTCAAGCGCGAGCCGAGAACACGCGTCGGGCCTATGCCAGCGACGTGCGAGCCTTCGCGTCCTGGTGCGAAGCTCGGCGCGAATGCGCCCTGCCGGCGAGCCCAGCGGCTGTGCTGTCCTACCTGATCGACCACGCTACCACGTTGAAAGTTGTCACGTTGCAACGTCGGCTCGCCGCGATCCGTGAGCAGCATGCCGCGGCGGGCTTCCAGCTCGATACCGCCTCGGCGGCGTTCCGGGACGCGTGGCGCGGCATCAAGAGGGCGCACGGTCAGCCCGCAGTGAAGAAGCGCCCCCTGATGACGGTGGACCTTCGCCGCGCCGTGGCGATCCTGCCTGACACACTCGCCGGAAAGCGCGATCGGGCGCTGATCCTGGTTGGCTTTGCCGCGGCACTGCGCCGGTCCGAACTCGCGGGGCTCGAAGTCACCCGCAAGGATGGCGGCGCCTGGATCGAGGAGCGACCCGACGGCCTCGTGATCCACCTCTCCCGCAGCAAGACGGACCAGCAGGCCGAGGGCGCCGAGATCGGCGTACCCTATGGCTCGAACCCGGAGACCTGCCCGGTGCGCAGCTATCGCGCGTGGATCAAGGCTGCCCACCTGAAAGAGGGGCCGGTGTTCCGACCAATCGACCGGCACGGCCGTATCGGCACCGAGGCGGTGACAGATCGGGCGGTGGCTCGGATCGTCCAGCGTACGGTCGAGGCGTCAGCACTAGCGGAAGGGCACTCCCCGGAGGAGGCGCGGCGGCTTGCGACGGCTTATGCCGGGCACTCGCTCCGGTCCGGGCTCGCCACATCGGCTGCGGCCAATGACGCGCCGGGGCACGCGATCCAGCGGCAGCTCCGGCACAAGCGCTTCGACACGACGAGCGGCTACATCCGGTCCGGGCAGCTCTTCAAACAGAACCCGGCCGGGATGGCGGGCCTGTAATGCGCGTTCTGGCTCTGACCACACAGAAGGGCGGCAGCGGGAAATCCACGCTGGCGGCCTCGCTCGCCGTCGCGGCCATGCAGGACGGGGAGATGGTTGTGGCGCTCGACACGGATCCGCAGGCGTCGCTTGCGGGCTGGGGGAAGCGGCGCGAGGCGAACGGCCTGGACGTGCAGCGGGTCGAGCCGTCGGCGTTCGCCGGCACGCTCGGCCGGATCCGGAAGGCCGGCGCGGTCTCGCTGGTGATCGTCGACACGCCCGGTCGGTTCGGTCCCGACGTGGCGCTCGTGCTGCGCGAGGCGAGCCTGTGCCTCCTGCCGGTGAAACCGTCGATCCTCGATGTCGAAGCGGCACGGCCGACGGTGGAGCAACTTCGGCTTCTGTCGAGGCCGTTCGCCTTCGTGCTCAACCAGTGCAACCCGACCACGCAGGCCCGTACGCTCGACGCGGCGACGGCGCTCGTGAGCACCGGTGCGCTGGCGCCCTCGATGGTGGCGACGCGCTCAGATTTCCTGGACTCAATGACAACAGGGCAGGGCGTCACCGAACTGGCGCCCAAGGGCAAGGCGGCCGTCGAGGTCCGCCTGCTGTGGCAGTGGATCAAGGCGCAGCTCGGAGGCGCGAAGGCATGAGCAAAAAACCCCGCCCGTCCATCCACGACCAACTCGCCCGGCTCGCCGCCCAGGCGCCAGCCGTCGAAGCGCCACGCGACCCCGCTATCACGAGCCAACGTGAAGACGTGGCCACGTTACAGCGTGATGACGTTACAACGCTTCCACGGGGCAACGTGGCGGCCGAACGCTTGGCGGATGAACCAGCCGGTCCGGAGGGTTACAAGCGCCGGGTCCGGTATGAGAAACCTCATGCCTCAATCTACGCGCACCCGAAGGTGTTCAAGGCGCTCCGTGAGATTGCCGCGGCTACCGACTGCAAGCCGCATGACCTCTACATCGAGGGTCTTCGGATGGTGCTGCGCCAGCACGGGCGGGATTTCGACGCTCTGAACCGGGGCGAGTAGCCACGTGGTCACGTGACAACGCGGGAGGGACGATGACGACGGCCAGCGACAAGGTTCCGCACGACGATTTCTCTGAGGGCTTCAAAATCGGATTTCAAACCGTGCAGGGCGTGAACAACACTATCCCGGCCGTCCCTGGCGAGCCGGGTATTCCCGGCGGGATGACGCCGTTTCTGATGGGCGTCCGAGCCGGCATCAAGGCCGGGAAGGGCACGCTGGCGAAGCAGACCAATGCAGGGCCGCCCCTGACGTGACCACGCTGTCACGTGGCAACGTGGCTGCCGAGCGCGGGGCCGACATCGCCTGGATCATGGATCAGTCCGGCCACCGGGATCCGCGGACGGTGGTCGGGTACATCCGGCGGGCGAACGCCTTTAAGGGGCACTCAGGGAGTGGGTTCCTGTGAGTGAAGACGAGGAACTGCTGCCCGCTAAGCCACCGCTGCCGCGCCCGCCGCATGAAATGGCGGTCGGCTACGTCAAGGAGGCCGAGGCGTACCACCGCGCGGCGCTGCTCGTTCACTCCAGCCGGGAAATGGTTTCGGACGTCGCGCTGATGGCGCCCGCGCTGTTCCTGCTGTGCCACGCGACTGAACTGGCCTTGAAGGCGTACCTACTCAGCCACGGTGCCGACCCTGGGGCGAAGGTCGGCGGTCTGAAGAACCCCGCCATCGGGCACAACCTCGTCGCCCTCTACGGGCTGGCGGTGGCCCAAGGGTTCAAGGCCACTGACGACCGGCTTGCCGACATGGTGGAATGGCTCGGCCCGGCGCATCAGGCTCACAGCTTCCGATACCGCGAACTCGGTTACCGCAACCTGCCGCTGCCGGTGCTGTTCGCCGAGGTGCTGTCGTCGACCATCGCCAGCATCAAGCGCACGGTGAGCATGCAGGCCATGGCGATCAGCCGGGAACGCGAGGACGAAGTGCTGCGCCAACTCGGGGTCGCGCGGGCTCAGATGCCGGAGGATTGGCAGTGATGCGGACGTTCTGGCCTTAGGCATCCGCCGCTTTGTCGAAGAACGTCACCGACAGGCCGGTCACCTGGTCGTTCAGGATTTCCGCGATTTGCTGAGCATGGGCGTAGTTCACGCTATCCCGCAGATCGAAGCTCAGCAGCGCGCCCCCGAAAGCTGAGATCGGCTCACCTTTTGACTCCAGGACGAGGTGAGGGCGCCCGTCGGCGTCCTTCTTTGCGGTGAACCGGTATTGGCCTCTCTCGGTCCTTGCCATCGTCAACGCCTCCCTGCTGCGGGCGATCCTACCGCAGTTCTGGATGCGCCACGATGCGCAGACCCTTACCGCGCCCAGGCCGACCCGCGCGGCAGCTGCATCGTGCGGAGGCGGCGCTTGCCGTAGTGGTCGTCTGGGTTCTGTAGGCTATCGAGCGGAAACCGCCTCATCGTTTGATCGGCAGACGGCCCACAACTGATCCCGCTTCATCCCGCACAATCATCGTCCAGGATCGGTCCGGATCGGTTTCGATCACCGCACCGGCCATTTCGGCGATGACACCGCGTGCCTCAGCGAGTGCCTCATCGAGGTCCGCAGCCTCGACGCCCTCAAGATCTAAGATCGTTTCCTCGTCGCTCGATACGTCGAAGAAGAAGCGAGGTGCCACTGTCAGTCCCCCTCATGCACGGTCGTCACGAGGGGCGACTGGCGCAACCGCCTACGTAGTTTGACTTTATGCTAGGGTCAAAACCTAATCAGCTTGACCCTGGGAGGGCCGCCCGCTTTCGACCCATTGCGGACGGTCAGGTTGAGTGTGGAAGCAGAATTGCGGCCTTGTCATGGACGTTGCAACTCAGGAAACTTTTCGGTGACCAAATTTACTTGCCCAGCCTCCGATTGAAGCTCCGATCCAAAGAGAAGCATAAAGTAGGCAAGAGCTTATCAAGAATATGATATGCCCTGCATTGCCAGAAAATCCATTCTTGTCTATAGCCTTAGTAAATATTATTGCTGCTAATATGATTAAAAATAAACTCAGCGGCGATTTTAACCCTAATCTTGGTCGCTGCTTACCTTTACGATAGCCAACGGCGAAACCAAATATTAGCAACAAAAGCGCGACATATGGAATTAGATACAGTAACATGACAGATACCCAATCGGGACGATCACTGGCTAACCGTAGCATTTGAGCGTCCGCTCGCCACCCTTCTCGGACATCATCACGGCCAAGCTGATTGAGTTCAGACCCTAG
>NZ_JAUYZJ010000064.1 GCF_030700285.1 Methylobacterium sp. NEAU K
GCGGCCTGGATGTCGCGCAGGAATCCGTCGACCTCCTGCTTGACCGTCAGGGATTGCGTCGCGAGCGCGGCCGCGGCGTTCAGCACCTGCGCGGCGGCGCTGCCGGTTTCCCCCGAGGCGGCCAGCACGCGGGCCACGTTGGCCGACACGTCCTGGGTCCCGCGCGCGGCCTGGCCGGCGTTGCGCGAGATCTCGCTCGTGGCCGCCGTCTGCTCCACCACCGTCGAGGCGATCGAGCCGCTGATCTCGTTCACAATCCCGATCGTGCGCCCGATCTGCTCGATCGCGTCGGCCGCCTGGCCGGTCGCCGCCTGGATCGCGGCGATCTGGCCGCCGATCTCCTCGGTGGCCTTGGCGGTCTGACCCGCCAGCTCCTTGACCTCAGCCGCCACAACGGCGAACCCCCGGCCCGCCTCGCCGGCGCGCGCCGCCTCGATGGTCGCGTTGAGCGCCAGCAGGTTGGTCTGGCCGGCGATGCCCGAGATCGTCGTCACCGCCGCGCCGATCTGCTCGGCGGCCATGCGCAGGCTCGCCATCGCGGCGCTGCTCGTCTGCGCCTCGTGGGCGGCATGGCTGGCGACCTCGTTGGAGCGGATCACCTGCCGCTCGATCTCCTGCAGCGAGGACACCATCTCCTCGGCGGCCGACGCCACGGTCTGGACGTTGGCCGAGGTCTGCTCGGCGGCCGCGCTGGAGGCCACCGCCTGGCTGTTGGTGTCGTCGGCGACCCGGGTCATCGAGCGCGCGGTCGCGTCGAGCTCGGTGGCGGCCGCGGTGACGACCTCCAGCGACGCGGCCACGGTCTGCTGGAACGCCCGGACCAGCCGGTCGACCCGGTCGGCCCGACGCTCGCGGGCAGCGTGCTCGGCGGCCTGCGCGGCCTCCAGATCGGCGCGGGCGATGGCGTTCTGCCGGAACACGTCCACCGCCTTGGCCATCGCGCCGATCTCGTCGGTGGCGTCCCGCGAGGGCACCACGACCTGCGTATCGCCCTCCGCCAGGCGCTTCATCGCGTGCGTCATCCCGGCAATCGGCCGGACGATGCTGCGGGCGATCACAAACGCCAGAACCGCGCCGATCGCCAGGGCCAGGCCGACCAGCCCGATCTGGAAGTGCTGGGCGCGTGCCACCGCGGCCGTCGTCGCTTCGGTAACGTCGTCGACCGCGACATTGATCTGATCGCGCACGGTCCGGCTCGCCTGCTCGATCGCGTCCGCATGCGGCTTGATGCCGGTCTCGAAGGCCGCCGTTGCGGTGGCCATCGCCTGGGTGGTCACGTTGAAGTTGCGGGCATAGGCCTCCAGCGCCTCGACGACCGCCTTGGTCTGCTGCGCGAAGGCGGCGCTTCCGTCGCCACCCTTGAACGCCTCCAGGACGGCCTTGGCCGCCTCGACATTCGTCGCGAACGTCGCCGGCCCCTTCGGGTCGAGGACGGCCAGGAAGCGCCAGTTGGCGACGCGGACCAGCAGGATGGCGCTCTCGACGGACTGAGCCCGGCGGAGGGTCGTCTCATTCGACTGCCCGCGAACGGCCGCCACCAGCATGTTCGTCGAGCCGGTCAGCGTGTCGCCGCCCGTGAACAAGGCCTCCTTGGCCGCGCTCAGGCTGACGCCGGCCGCCAAGAGGCGATCCAGCTCCGGCCTCATGGCCCGGGCATGGTCCCGCACCTCCGTGTAGATCTTGCGCCGCTCGTCCGAGACCGCCATCGTGATCAGCCTGTCGCCAGCCTCCTCGGCCGCGCGGCGCGTCTGCTCCATGGCGGCGATCTGCTCGGGCTTCGGAGCGAGCCGGCTCTGCTCGGCTTCGCCGGTGAGGCGCGACGCGAGGCTGTTGACCGTGAAGATCGTCCGCGCGACCGCCTCGAGCCGGCCGCGAGCCGCGTATTGCTCGTTGATGACACCCTGCTGATAAAGCGAATATGCGCCGATTAACGCCGCCACCAACATCAGCAGACTGAAACCGGCAGAGATTTTCGTTTTAATTCCGATATTCATCGAAATACGACCTTCCTTCGCGATGAACACATGTCAGAATCGAAATTATAAATTTTTTCTTGTCTTGCAAACCCAAATCTCTAAATGTTTTCAAACTGAATTTCACTTTTTCTATAATAATTGTTTGAAAATATAAATTATTATAAAAATCTATTGACATGTACGATTGCAAATTCCGAAAGCGAGATCTTTGACCGATATAATCATCGGATGTCCATATCCTTTTGTTTGCGGCAAGCGGCCGGCGGTGCGGGAAGCCGCCGCGGCCGGGCTCGCGCCTGGGGCGGACGCGAAGGCGCAACGGGCGCGGCCCGTCCGAAGCGCCCGTAGAGCGCCGGCAGCACCACCAGGGTCAGCAGGGTCGCCGAGATCAGGCCGCCGATCACCACGGTGGCGAGGGGCCGCTGCACCTCCGCGCCCGTGCCGGTGGCGAGCGCCATCGGGACGAACCCGAGGGAGGCCACCAGGGCGGTCATCGCCACCGGGCGCAGCCGCGTCATGGCCCCCTCCAGGATCGCCTCCAGCCGCGGCCGGCCCGCGCCGATCAGCTGCTTGACGGCGGTCAGCATGACGAGGCCGTTCAGCACCGCCACGCCCGAGAGCGCGATGAACCCGACGGCGGCCGGCACCGACAGCGGCATGCCCCGCAGCCACAGGGCGGCGATACCGCCGGTGAGCGCCAGCGGCACGGCGCTGAACACCAGGAGCGCGTCCCGCGGGCTGCCGAGCGCCCCGTAGAGCAGGAGGAAGATCAGGCCGAAGCACACCGGCACAACCACACCCAGGCGCTGCCGGGCCGAGGCGAGATTCTCGAACTGCCCGCCCCAGGTCACGGAGGCCCCGGCCGTCAGCGGCACCCGATCGGCGACCTTCGCCTGCGCCTCCGCCACCAGCGAGCCGATGTCGCGGCCGCGCACGTTGGCGGTGACGACGACGCGCCGCCTGCCGTTCTCCCGCGAGATCTGGTTCGGCCCCTCGGTCACAGAGAAGCGCGCCACCTGCCGCAGGAGCACGGACGCGACCTTACCGTTCGGCCCCGGGGGCAGGGGCACGGGCAAGTTCTCCAGGGCCTCGCGGTCCTGGCGGACCGCGTCGGTCAGGCGCACCACGATCGGGAACCGCCGGTCGCCCTCGAACACGAAACCGGCCTCCCGGCCGCCGATCGCGGCCCCGATGACCTCCTGGATGGCCCCCGTGCTCAGGCCGAGGCGCGCCGCCTCGGTCCGGTCGATCCGGATCTCGAAGACCGGCAGCCCGGCGGTCTGCTCGACCTTCACGTCGTCGGCGCCGTCGATGCCGCGCAGGATCGCGGCGATCTGGTTGGCGGTCCTGAGCATCGGCTCGAACGCGTCGCCGAACACCTTCACGGCGAGGTCGCCGCGGGTTCCGGCCAGGAGCTCGTTGAAGCGCAGCTGGATCGGCTGGGAGAACTCGTAGACGTTGCCGGCGAGCGCGCCGACCGCCGCCTCGATCTGCTCCTGCAGCGCCGCCTTGGAGAGGCCGGGATCGGGCCAGTCCGCCTGCGGCTTGAGGATGACGAAGGTGTCGGAGGAATTCGGCGGCATCGGGTCGGTGGCGACCTCGGCGGTGCCGGTCTTCGAGAACACAGTGGCCACCTGGGGGAACGGGCTCACGGCCTGCTCGACCTTGAGCTGCATGGCCTGCGACTGGGTCAGGGAGGTCGACGGGATGCGGGTGGCGTTGAGCGCGATGCTCTTCTCGTCGAGAAGCGGGATGAACTCGGTCCCGAGCCGGGTGGACAGCAGGCCGGCCCCGGCCAGCAGCAGCAGGGCCCCGCCGAGGACCCCCCCGGGCGCACGGACCGCCGCCGTCAGGACCGGCCGGTAGGCCGCCTTCAGCCCCCGGACGAGGGCGTTGTCGGTCTCCGTGACCCGGCCTGTGACCCCGATGGCGATCAGGGCCGGCACGAAGGTCAGCGACAGGACGAACGCGCAGGCCAGCGCGATGATGACGGTCAGCGCCATCGGGGCGAACATCTTGCCCTCCACCCCCGTGAAGGTCAGGAGCGGCCCGTAGACCAGGATGATGATGGCCTGACCGTAGAGGGAGGGCCGGATCATCTCCTCGGCCGAGGCCCGCACCGTCTCCAGGCGCTCCTCCAGGTCGAGCCGCCGCCCGAGGGCGTGCTGGCGCTCCGCGAGGTGGCGCAGGGCGTTCTCGGTGATGATCACCGCGCCGTCGACGAGGAGCCCGAAATCCAAGGCGCCGAGGCTCATCAGGTTGGCGGAGATCTTCGCCTCGACCATGCCGGCCAGGGTCATCAGCATGGCGACCGGGATGACCAGCGCCGTGATGATCGCGGCCCGGATGTTGCCGAGCAGCAGGAACAGGATCGCGATCACCAGGGCCGCGCCCTCGGCGAGGTTCCGGGCGACCGTGCGGATCGTGGCCTCGACGAGCTGCGTCCGGTCGAGCACCGTCTCCGCCGCGATTCCGGGGGGCAGCGCGCGCCGGATCTGGTTCATGCGCGCGTCAACCGCGGCGGCGACCGCGCGGCTGTTCTCGCCGATCAGCATCAGGGCGGTGCCGATCACGGCCTCCCGGCCGTTCTCGCTGCCCGAGCCGGTGCGCAGGTCGCGCCCGATGCGCACCGCGGCGATGTCCCGGACCCGCACCGGCACGCCGCCGCGGGTGGCCACGACCACGTCGGCGATCGCCTCCATGCCCTCCAGGCGGCCGGAGGCGCGCACGACGTAGCCCTCGCCGTTGTCCTCCAGGTAGCGCGCCCCCTGGTTGGAATTGTTGGCCTGGAGCGCCCGGGCCACGTCCCCGAAGGAGAGGTCGAGGGCGGTGAGCTTCGTGGGGTCGGGCTGGACGTGGTACTGCTTCTCGTAGCCGCCGATCCCGTCGACGCCGGCCACGCCCCGCACGGTCCGGATCTGGGGCCGGATGATCCAGTCCTGGACCGTGCGCAGGTAGGCGGCCTGCTCCAGCTCGGTCCGGAGGCGCTGGCCCTCCGGGGTCAGGTAGCTGCCGTCCGGCTGCCAGCCGGGCTCGCCCGCCGGCGAGACCGTCCGGTCGCCGGGCTTCGCGTAGTGCACCGACCACATGTAGATCTCGCCGAGCCCCGTCGAGATCGGGCCCATCTGCGGCTCGGCCCCGGGCGGCAGTTCCGCCTTCACCTGGGACAGGCGCTCGGCGACCTGCTGGCGGGCGAAGTAGACGTCGAGCCGCTCGTCGAAGACCGCCGTGACCTGCGAGAAGCCGTTGCGCGAGAGCGAGCGGGTGTAGTCCAGCCCCTTGATGCCGGCGAGCGCGGTCTCGACCGGGTAGGTCACCTGGCGCTCGACATCGACCGGCGAGAGCGCGGGCGCGACCGTGTTGATCTGCACCTGGTTGTTGGTGATGTCGGGCACCGCGTCGATCGGCAGCTTCGTCAGCGCGGTGCCGCCGAAGCCCGCCGCCAGCAGCGCGAGGAGCAGCACCAGCCAGCGCTGGCGGACCGAGACGGCGAGGATGCGGCTGATCATGTCCGGTCCCCTCAATCGTCGTGGCCGGCTTCGGCCTTGCCGAGCTCGGCCTTGAGCACGAAGGCATTGCCGACCGCGATCGCCTCGCCGGCCTGGAGCCCGGCGGTGACCTCATAGGCGACGTCGTCGGAGCGTCCGAGTTCGACCGCGCGCCGCTCGAATCCCTCCGGGATGCGCACGAAGACCACGCGCCGGCCCGCGAGCGTCTGGACGGCCGTCTTGGGGACCCGGACCGGCACGGAATCCCGCGCGATCTCGACCTCGGCGGTGACGAAGGTGCCGGGCCGCCACGCCAGGTCGGCGTTGGGCAGGGCGACCACGACCCGGGCCGAGCGCGTGTCCGGATTGAGGAACGGGCTCACGAAGATGACGCGGCCCACCGCGCGGCGGTCGCCGCCCTCCCGGCTCGGGGTGACGGCGACGCGCGCGCCCTCCCGCACCTGGGCGAGGTCGACGATGGGCACCGCGAGTTCGATCCAGACCGTCGCGAGGTCGGCCACCATATAGAGGTCGGCCGGGTCGCCCTCCTTGCCCACCGCCGAGCCGACATCGACCCGGCGCTCGACGACGCGCCCGGCGAACGGCGCGCGCAGCTCGTAGCGGCGCAGGGTGGAGAGGTTCGGCGTCGCCTCGTCGCGCTTCTGGGCGGCCGCGACCTCGGCGGCGTTCAGGCCGAGGGCCGACAGCTTCTGGCGGGCGAGGTCGACGCGCAGCCGGTTCTCCAGGAACGCGGCGCGGGCGCTCTGGAACGCGGCCTCCGAGGCCGAGCGCGACGCGAGCAGCTTCTGCTGGCGCTCGTAGTTGATCGTCTGGAGTTCGGCCTGCACCAGGGCGGTGAGGTACTCGCTCTTGGCGTCGGCGACTTCGCGGCTGTCGAGCACGGCGACGACCTCGTCCTTCTGCACGGCGTCGCCGAGACGCTTGCGCATCTCGGCCACGGTCCCGACGACCCGGGCGGGGACGCGGGCGATCCGGTCCGTGTCGGGCGTGATGGTGCCGGGGACGAGGAGGTGGCGCGCGAGGATCCCGCCCTCCACGGGCATGACCGTGATGTCCTGTCCCGTCACCTGATCGGGCGGCATCCGGATCTGGCCCTCGTCGGCATGCGCCTCGCCGGCCCCGGGCCCGTGGCCGCCGGGCGCGGCCTCGGGCCTGTCCGCCACCGCGGCGGCCGTCGGGTCGTGATCGGGGCCGCCGGCCGGTTCGGGACCGGGCGGGACCGCGGGCCGGGGCAGGCCGATCGCGGCGAGGATGGTGCGCGTGACCGCGGACACGGCGGGAACGGCAGCGCCGATGGCGATGCCGGCGGCCAAGAGGGCCGCGGACAGGACGAAGCGCATGGGGGGGCCTGCTCGGCCGGGATGCCGGAGGGCCGCGCGCGGCTCCTCCGAAGGGTCCCGTTCAGATGACGCGTGGGGGCGAACCCGGAGCCCAGGGGGCCGCGGGCAGGACGCGCGCCGGGAGCGGCGGCGTCAGCTCACGCGCGGGGAGGGCGGGGAAGCCGGTCGCCGACGACGGAGGCGCGCGCCGGCGCGATCCGGGCCGCGATCGGCCGGCCCGGCGCCGCGGGCGGGGCGACGCTGCCGGTCTCCAGGGGCGCGGCCTGATGGCAGCCGCAATGGAGATGCTCGGTAACGCCGGGATCCACCACGGTGCGGGCGGAGGCGGACTCGACGGCCGGCCCCTCGCTCCGGCCGTGATGGCTGCCTGCGTGAAACGCGAGATCCGCGGCGAGGCCGGTGCCCGGGCCGGCGATGGACAAAGTCAGGACGAGCGCGAGCATGCGGACGGCGACCGCCCACCACCCGCGCACCGAGCGCCCATGCCAAACGCAAAAACCCATCGCGGCGTTATGGGCGATCCGGGCGCAGCGGCACAAGGCCCGTCGCCGCGATCGGCCCGGGCCGGACACGCCCGGGACGGCGCCGGCCCGGGCGGCCGCGGTCGTCCGCCGGACCTCACGGATCCCGACCATCGGCCGCGATCCGTGAGGACGGGGGTCAAGCCGTCAATCGGAGGATCCAGTCGTAGAAATCGGTCCAGGTCTCGCTCCGGGACGACGGGGCCGATGCGGCGGCCCTGGCGGCCCGGTCATCGGCCAGGACCTGCGCGCGGACATCCCGGGGGGAGCGGCCGTATTCGGCCCTGAAGGCCTGCGCGAAGCGCGCGGGGCTCCCGAAATGCCAGCGATACGCCACCTCCGAGATCCGGGAGAATCGATCGTCGCCCGTGGCCGCGAGTTCCCGGTAGGCCCGGGCGAGCCGGCGCTGGCGGATGTAGCCGGCCACGCCGTCCAGCGGGGCGAACAGGCGATAGAGCGCGCTGCGCGAGACGCCGAACTGCCGGCAGAGCTGGTCGGCGGTCAGGTGCGGGGAGGCCAGCTCGGTCTCGATGAAACGCCGCATGGCGAGAAGGAGCGGCGGCCGCTCCGCCGCGTCGTCGATCCGGTCGTCGCCGGAGAGGCCCCGGACAGCCGCCCCGAGAAGCACCGCGGTCGCTTCCGCGGCCGCCCTGGCCTCAGGCTCCGAGAACCCGGCCGCGTGGACGTTGAGGGACCGCAGATGGTCGGTGAGCAACAGGCCGAACGGGGTCGTGCCGCGAATGATCGCTCCGTGGAAGGAGTCGAGATCGCACTGATTCGCGCCGAAGAGCGGCCGCGGAAGCACCACCGTGATGGCCTGGTAGTCGGTCGAGCGGGCGGCCAGGGGCCGCGACAGGTCGAAGAGGCAGACGTCGCCCGGCGCACAAGCGTGCTCGCGGCCGTCGATCTCGACCCTGGACTGTCCGGAGATCCGCACATGCGCCAGGATGTGATCGACGCCCATGCGGGCGATGAGGGCGGGCTTGCGTTCGAACCGGAGTCCCGAGACGCGCGCGGAACACAGGATCGCATTGCCGAGGTGCCGGACGTTCGACTGCCCGCGGAACTCGGAAATATTCTCACTTCGAATTGTGAAATCCCAGAACGGCGCGACGGCATCACGCCAAGCCACGGCCTGATGCCGACCTGGCCTCTCTTCGTCCAAATCCAAGACTGAATTCGCCCGGATCACTTGCGCCACGCAATCAGAGATTTCAGTGCACGGCCAAGCGCGCATAGTATGGAGGTGGTGTCTTTGAAGCGAATGGTCAAGCTTTTGCGATCGGCACGGCCCGTTCGCGCAGGGATTCCGGCTGTGACCGATCATCTCCGCGCGCGCGTCGGCGCGCCGCCCGAGGGGATCCGGGCCTGCGGAGCGGCGTCCGACGCCGCACGACAAAAAACCCCGCGTACCGGAAGGCCGCGGGGCTGGAGGTTGCACGGTCGTTCGAGGGCCGACGATTCCGCCGCCTATGGTTAAGGCGGCGTTACCGTCCGTTCGGCGCGGGCGCGCGGGCGGCGTGTTCGGCCCGAAGCGTCCGCGTCACGTCCGCAATGCGGCGGCGCTGGCAGGCTCGTGGATCGGTCAGCCGTTCTGCGCGGCCCGGAAGCCGGACGATTCCGGGTAGACCGCCCGACGCGCCCGCATGATCGCGCCGAGGGGCCGGTGCGCCGCCAAGCCGTGCCACGGACTGAAGGCGAGGCGTTCGTCGATGCCCTTCACCTTCGCGTCGCTCCACGCCGCTTGGCACGGCACCGTGATCCGCGCCACGGCCTCGTAGGGGCTCTCCGCCTCGGGCCAGGGCACGGAGGCATCCTCCACCGGCCTCGTCGCGGGATTGGTCAGGAATTGCGCCCGCACCTCCCAGACGCCCTCGTGCGCGGCGAAGAAGGCCGCGACCGCCTCGCGCAGGCCGTTCGGCTTGCCGTTGACGTTCAGCGGCGCGTCGGTGAGCGCGGTCAGCTCCGGCGAGACGGGCGCCACCGCGACCTTGGCGACGTAGTCCCCCCTAGCGCAGGGGCGCCTGGCTGTAGAAGGTCTCGCCGAGGATGTGGGTCTCGGGATGGCCGCCGAGCGCGATCACGGTGGGGCTCTTGGTGCCGAGGCTCTCGAGGACCCTCTCGACGCCCCGCATCAGGGCCGAGAACGCCTTCTTGAACACCTGCGGCGTGTCGGTGGTGGCCGCCAGGAGCTTGAGGTTCTTCAGGAAGGCGGCGCCGTCCGGGGCCGTGAAGGCGGGCGCGTTCGCCAGGACGAAGTCCTGCGTGGTCCCCTCCGAACCGGGCAGGCGCTCGCCCGCGATGCCGAGGATCTTGATGGCGAGACCCCGCGGGGTCGACACGCTGTCGTCGAGGACATCACCGGGATTGGTCGAGAGACGCAGCACCACGTCGTAGCTGCCGGGCGTCGCGAAGACGCCCTGGGCGAGATGGGGCGGCAGGTCCGGCAGCACCGCGGAGCCTGCCGGTGAGCAGGCTGTGCGCCTTGGCGTGCACGCCGCGGACCGCGTGGCCGTAATCCTTGAGCGTCGTGCCCTGGATCTTGGCAAACTGCGCGATCATGCCGGCGTGAACCTCGTCCTCGTCGGGCTGCGGGGTTTCCAGGCCGGGTGCGTAGCGGACGACGGGGGACATTTCTCGGGTCGCTCCGAGCGGGGATTGCGCGTCGGACCCTTAACCGGCTCCCGCGCAGGCCGTTCCTGTGACCGGCGGATGGAGGCGTGACCCAACGGCAAGCGCCCCGGGAGCGTGTGCTCCCGGGGCGCTTGCGATGTGATCGACCGGTGCGATCGGAGCGGCGAGCCGGGACTCCCCGCTCGCCCGCCGCCACTCCCGGCTGGGTCTTAGTACGAGCCGAACTTGTAGTTCAGGCCGGCGCGGATGACGGCGAACTCGTCGTCGCGGCGTCCGACGGCGCTGTAGACGACCGGGAAGTTGTTGGCGGCGTTGATGACGAACGCGCCCTGGTTGCGGGTGCCGCGGTCGAGGTTGACGTAGAGGCCTTCGACCTTGAGCGTGACGGCGCTGGAGCGGAAGAAGTTCAGGAACGAGTCGGTGGGGAGGGCGTACTCGATGCCGCCGCCGACCGCGTAGCCGGTGCGGAAGCTGTCATTGCCGGCGAAGCCGCCGAAGGAGCGGTCTGCGCTGCCCGAGCCGTAGGCGAAGCCGCCGGTGCCGTAGAAGAGGACCCGGTCGAAGGCGTAGCCGAGGCGGCCGCGCACGGTGCCGAAGTAGTCGAGGCTGGAGAGGCCGCGCGGGTCGGTGACGTAGTAGCCCGGCGCCAGGGCGCCGATGAAGAAGGCGTTGTTCCGGATGCGGCCGAAGTCGAGGTACTGGGCGTCGGCCTCGATGCCGACGACCACGCCCGAGCCCGGGGTGAACTGGTAGTTGTAGCCGACCTGGCCACCGCCCGAGAAACCTTCCTGGTTCCGCTGGCTGAAGGTCGCGGCGGTGCCGGGGACGGCGTACGGGAACGGCACGCCGAAGGTCGAGCCGTTGCTGCTGCTGGCGTCGAACG
This sequence comes from Methylobacterium sp. NEAU K, assembly GCF_030700285.1. GTDB lineage: Bacteria > Pseudomonadota > Alphaproteobacteria > Rhizobiales > Beijerinckiaceae > Methylobacterium. Next base: position 10,864 of record NZ_JAUYZJ010000064.1, read on the forward strand.
CGTAGCCGGCGTTGATACCGAAATAGGCGCCGGTCCAGGTGAACACCGGGACGGGGGTGAACACCGGCGGCGGCGCGGCGCGGCGCGGCAGATCGGCGGCCGAGGCGGCGGCGGTGAGGGCAGTGAACGCGGCCAACGAGGCCAGAAGCTTTTTCATGACTGGTCTTTTCCCCAGCGAATGTTCCGATCGGCGACCAAACTACCCGGTTTTCCACACTCAAGCTGTATCTCGGCTGCCACAGGTGTGGCTGAAGGGGATTCCAGCCGTGCGCGACCGGGCTTCCCGGGCTGCGGATATGAGGGCGACGGACGCCGCTCCGGATCCGTCAAGCCGTGCCGGAGGCGGAGATCGCGCGCATGGCCGAGCCAAGCGCCCGGGCGAGCGACGCGGATACCGGCTCCAGGACCGGCGACATCCCCGGCCGGCGACATCCCGGCGTCGCGTGCCAGCAGCCGTCCAGCGTGGCGGGCCGACCCCGAACGTAGCGCATCTGACGGGGTGCCGTGTTGGCAATTCAGCGAATTGGCCGATTGAATACAAATGTCGCGCTGAAGTTCATGGGTCTTCAGCGGGCATCGCCGACGTTCAGGTATGATCTCCGGCGATCCGACACCCCGGCTCTTCGCGGCAGCGGCCGCTCTCACCGGCACCGCGGTCCTGATGTACCGATCCGAGCCGTCCCGGGAGGGCGTCCTGATCGGCCTGTCGTGTCTCGCCCTGTGGGCCCTCGGGACGCTGGCGTCGAAGCCGGGCAAGCCGCTCCCCTTGACGAAGCCGGCCCGGCCGATGGGTCTGAAGACCGTCATCGTCGAGACGCCCAGAACGCCGCAGCTGCTTCTGCCCGCCCCTGGGCCCGCTGAGCGCCGAGAGGTCCTCGGGCTCCCCGCGGCCCTGCCGGAGGTGCCGACGCATCGGCAGAGGGTCATCGAACGACACACCGGTCGCGGCCGGTAGACCGGGCGCGCCGCCGCGCCGGGCCGCGGCCGGACGCTCGGCAGGCCGCGGCGCAGGCGCCCCTCCGGGGCCCGCTGCCGTTTCACGGGACCGTCAGCAGGCTCCATCCTCGCGTGCCGGCCCGGCAAATCCGGGAGACCGGGCTCCCGCTTCCCCGCACCGTGCCCGCGGCGCCGAGAGGCTCACCGATTCGGCGCGAGCGAATCCAGGACCGGAAGGAGCGGCTCCAGGTCGATGATCGGCCCGCCTACATCGAAGAACTCGCCTTCACGGTGAAGGAGGGTGGCCGCCTCGTCCTCCTCGTCCCGCCGCCCCAGCGGCACGAGGGACGAGAGCATCCCGAGGCACAAGGCTCCGGCGACGAGGGCAACCAGGATCGCGACACTCATGCGGAACACTCGGACGCAGCGGACGAGCGGAATCAAGCACCGCTCAGCTTAAGACGAAGTTCCTTTTCGGCGCAACGCGGATCCCGCCGGCGACCGACGCGGCGGACGGGTTCACGGCTGCGCGGGGACTTTGTCCTGCTGGTGCGCGACCTCGTCGCGCACGCCGCGACCGGCCATCAGGATCTCGGTCATGAAGGAACCGATCGCCGCGACGGTGCAGACCAGCGCCGCACCGAAGCACGCGAACAGGACCGAGGCGGTCGCGGCGTCGCGCAGCGCCCCGACGAACAGGGTCAGCACGGCCAGCCCGATCAGGCAGGCCCCGAGCGAGGCGAGCACGACGGCCACGTCGAGGATGAAGGAGCGCCGCCGCAGGTATGTCAGGCGCCGGGACAGGCGCGCGGCCTCCGCCGGCGTCGCCCGTGCGGCCTCGGCCGAGAGGGCGTCGACCTTGTCGGAGATCCGGCCCAGCCGGGTGGAGAACACGTTCAGCAGGGTGGCGAGCGCCGACAGCAGGAAGGCGGGGGCGAGCGCGACCTGGATGATGTGCGCGACGCTGTCGGGCTCGGTCGCGTTGAGGGAGAATCCGAACATGGCCGCGCTACGCTCGCGGCCATGGGGACGACAGGATCGCAAGGGCTTCGGCACCGCCCGGCGCGGCGGCAGAGGATGTCGAACACAGCATGCCGGGAGGGTCACCACAGGAGACCTTCCGCGTGCAAGCCGGCGGCCAGCAACAGCAGCGCCGCGATGACCGCGACCGTGAGGTTGGGGGCCGGGGCGTCCGTCACCGGAGCCTCCCGACCCGCGGGTTCGTCGCGCCGCCGGCGGGGCTGCAGGCGGCGTCCCCCGGGGGCGTCCCGCAGTCTCTGGCGGCGACGCCGATGCACACCGCCGGCGGGGCGGCCAACATCAGCAGCACGGCCGGGTTCACGCCCGCCTCCCGGGATGCGCCCTCTCGGGATCCGGCCGCCGCATCCGGCCCTGTCCGATGCGCCGCGCCGTCGTCGGGCGGCGTGGCGGGCCTGCGTGACGAAGGCGGCCGGCGCGCTCCGGGCCGATCGCGCCGGCCGCGACGGCACGAGCGGCCCGCGGGAGGCCCAGGACGAGGGCGAGGACCGAGGAGCGGGCCGCGCACCACGCCCTTCATGTCAGGCGCCCGCGGGTGTTCGGGTGTTCGGCGAGACACATCCGTCGATCTCCCGGGAACCCGGCCTGGTGTGGCTTGCCGGGTCGCGCGGCAGGGCAGGGCGCCTCAGCGTCCCGGCGCAATGTTTTTGCGCATCGAGGATCCGTCGCACAAGACCCGGCCGCTCCGCCGGGTCCGGCCGACCGCGCACGCGACATCCCCCGCGCCCGAAGGCCGAACGTCGCGCCGGTGGTTCGGATCGCCCGGCGGGCCGATGCCCGGGGCAACGCAGGGGACAGCCGTCATGAATTAATCCTAACCGCCATCTCCACCGTCCGGCGGGCTTGCGGGCCGCACAGCAGTAGGATCTAAGAAGACATGAAGCTTCCTGGTTGGTCCTGGGAACGTTCACGAGCAAACTGGAACCCCGTCCGCCACCGTGCGGCGGGGTTTTTTGCTGCCGGAACCATCGAGATACCGATCTTCGTTCGCCCGCGGCGCGAATGCGAGAGGGATGTGCTCCAACGCACCTTCCTGGCGGGGGGTCCGGGGCGTTGGGGGCTGCTGTTGCAGCGATGCACTATCGCGGCGGTCCGTCCTCACGTCCTGTCCCCCGGCACACATCCCGCACAACGGGAGACTGAGGACCCTATGATCAAGAAGCTTCTGCTCGCCACCGCCGCCACGGCGCTCCTGACCGGCGCCGCCTCGGCCGCCGACCTGCCGCGCCGCGCCGCGCCGCCGCCGGTGTTCACCCCCGTCCCGGTGTTCACCTGGACCGGCGCCTATTTCGGTATCAACGCCGGCTACGCGTTCGACGCCAGCAGCAACAACAACACCGGCTCGACCTTCGGCGTGCCGTTCCCGTACGCCGCCCCCGGCACCACCGCGACCTTCCGCAACCGCAGCCAGGACGGCTTCTCGGGCGGTGGCCAGGTCGGCTACAACTACCAGTTCACCCC
>NZ_JAUYZJ010000065.1 GCF_030700285.1 Methylobacterium sp. NEAU K
CGCCCATCGTGGAGCGTCAGCCACAAAAGGGCGAGCACCGCCTCGTCGATGCGCTCCTCGTCGACCGCCATCTGAGCAGATTAGCACGCCGCGCTCAGACCGGGCGTGGTGCCAGCCGATCGGTTACGTTGCTCGCGCGCGCGGCTGATCTTGGCCTGGAGATCGCGGGTCAGATCACAGCGGCTCGGCGTGGCCAGGATGGCGCCGAGTTGCCGGTCCAGACTCCGGCGCTTGGCGGAGAGCGTCGAGGCGGCGAGATCGGTGACGCGCTCGGCCAGGGCGAACACGGCCTGCAGCCAAAGGTGCAGACGCCAGGGCACGGGATCGTCGCTGGCCTCGACGCCGTAGGCGATATCGCGGGCCAGATGGGCCAGGCAGGTCTGGTGCTCAGCCGCGTGGCCCTGTTGGGCGGTGTAGCGGTCCGAGGCCGGCCCCACTACGCCGTGGCGGTCCGCGACTTGCGCGGCCGCCGCCAAGCCGAGAATCAGATCCAGTTCCTCGCCCACCATGACGCCCTGACCGGACTGGCCAACCGCGCGAGCTTCGGCAAGCGGCTGGAGCAGGAGATGCGGGCGGCGGACGCGGGCAACCGCAAGCTTGCGGTGCTTTGCCTCGACCGCTTCAAGGAGGTCAACGACCTGTTCGGGCACGCCGCCGGCGATGCTATGCTGGAGAACGTGGCCCGGATCGTCACGGACGAGCTCGACAGTACGCAGATGATGGCGCGGCTCGGCGGCGACGAGTTCGCCGTCCTGATGCCCTGTGAGCATGCTTCAGCGGTCGTGCGCCTGGCCTGCAGCTTGCGGGGCGGCGAATGGCTCGACGATGAGACCGCGAGCTGACTTGCGGCGCGCTCCTTCTTGGGTGCGCCGCCCTTTTCTGCTTCAACGCATGTCCCGGCTGGTGAGCTGCCGGGCACCTTCGGCCGGATGCACGATCTGGCGCTTCCGAACCCTCAGTCGGTGACGCTGTAGGGGGCTCGCGGTCCCGTAGACTGTCGTGCGAACTGCCACAACCGCCCCTCCTTCAGCGCCTCTTCCACGAGGCGGGGGGTGGGATGGGCGGGCAGACGATAGCTAGCCCCGATTGTAACCAGCAGAACCATGCCAGCTTGAACTCGCCCGCTGGCGAGGGGTTCGGTTCAAGCGCGTCAAGCGCATAGCCGGACTGGCTCATCATTCCAAAAAGCCAGGCGGCGAGGAGAGCGCCCATGGCTACGAAGTCAGAACGGATCGAGTTCGCCCAAACTGCCCTCGACGCCTACATCCATGCCGAGGGTGCCGACCGTCGTTGGGTTGGTGGCGTGCCAGCCTGTGATGTTGTGGATCTCATCACGGACCTCCTGCTACTCGCGAAGGCCAAGGGACACGACCCCTGCTCAGTGCTTAGCAGAGCCAAGAGGCACCTGGAGGCAGAGGCTTCGGAGCGCTGCTAGAGCGTCAAAAGGGCGCTCCCCTCACTGCAGATAGCCCTTCGCCTTCAGGTGCTCGATGAGGGGCATAAGTTGGCCCCCTCAGGATCCTCGCGGTGCCGCACGTAGCCCTGGCGGTGAGCGGATTAGGGTCCGATGCTCTCTCGCGCCAGCCGCATCGCTCGCAGCTTCGCTGTCCGTTCGTCGACCGCACGGCGCTCAGCCTCGACCTGCCTCCACACTCTGTCAGCGTTCTCCTGCTGGGCTTCCTTCCTCGCCCGCATGGTCTCACGATGCCCTTGAACATGGCTCGGCAGTAAGGACATGCGCTCTCCTCTCAACCTGTGGGCGAGAGACCTAGGGCACTTCGCGTCGCTGTCACGTCCGAGCCGCCCTCAGCGCCTCTTCCACGAGGCGGCGGATGGGATCAGATCCGCTTCCCTTGCACACCAAGGCCGACGCGATCAGCCGCAGCAGAAGCGCAGCCGTGCTCGAAGATGGCGGTTTCCAGCCCTGAGAGGGCCTCGCAGGCCAAGCGTCTGGCCTGATCAAGGAGCCTCAGGCTGGCTTCATTGGGTGCGGTAAGGAGTTCCTGCAGGGCGTCGAGGCGCTCGGCCATGTGGGTCTGAGCGTCTTGAATGTCGCCGTTCGGCTCGACAAAACGCATCGGAGCGTTGATCAGCCGCCGAACGGTTTCGAGTAGGTCGCTGTCCCCGGCTGCAAAGCTCTCTACCCGCTGGACGGCTGCCTTGAATGCGTTCGCGAGATCGGATCTGAGCTGGCTCACGAGTGACGCTCGACTGAGTTAGACTGGTTTGGCGAAATCGCTAGCCGTTCCCGATATCGTGGCCGGCAGGCAGTTGAAGGTATCCCTTCGCCTTTAGGTGCTCGATCACGAGCATTTCCATCAGCGCCGCGAGTGAGCGGTTGTCATCGGCGGCGGCCTTTTCGGCGGCAGCCTTTACCGACGGACGCATCCGTACCTGGAAGACAGCGGTCTTTTTCTCTTCCAGCGCCATTGTATGTCGGACCGATGGACAGCCGTGGATTTACCGTGATTGTATGTCGGTGCGCCATACAACGCAACGGCCCGCAACGGTGTTTGCACCACCGCGCGGGCCTGACCACGCAACGCCTTGGGAACCGTCACATGGCTATCCACCACCCTACACCGCCCCTTGGCGGCGGTGAACGCCCGCGCTTGCCTTCAGCACAGGTAGGACCGGTCACAGGCCATCCGCGCGATGCGGGCGGCCGATCATTGCACGCTGCGCGTGCAACGTTCCGTGCCCCAAGGTGGGGCGCAGTTCACTCACGACATCCCCGCCGTATCCCGCACCGAGGTCGAGACCCTCATCAAGGGCCTGATCGACCTCCTCGATGCCTTTGACCGCGATGCCGACCTGGAGCCGGAGGTGTTGGACGCCTCGGCGGCCGAGTGGGCCGGCTGCGGCGCTCACCGCTTCAACGTCGGGAGGGCGGCATGAGCGCGTCCGCATCCCACCGCGACAACCTCGCAGATCTCCTCTCCGACATGGAGGAGAAGGTCTGCAACCTCGTTCGCTGGGGCGAGGCAATCAGCGCGCTCGGTACTATCAATTCCATGGTCCACCCCGGGTCGATCTACGTCATGGGCCGCGGGCTGCTTGCCGAGGCCAGGACCGTGAAGGAGGATTGGGAGCGCTGCTTCCACCTGTCTCATCTGAGCGAGGAGGATGCACGATGACCGGCCCCGCCTCCCGCCGTGGATTCCTTCGCGGCCTGACCGCGCTTCCGCTGATCGGCGGCGGCGTCACCCTGATCGGAGCCCCGTCCGCGGTCGCCGAGCCAATCACACCTCGGCTGCTCCGCGAGTATCACGACTGGCTGATGTTCGAGCGTAGTTGCCTGACGCGCGAGATTGAGGGCGGCACGCCATCTCGCTTTGGTCCAGACAGCGTCCGAGGCGCGGCTTGAAGTTGGCATCTCGCCCGCGGGGAGCGCCGTCTCGACTCGGAAGGCCAGCCGACGGGCGACGGGGTGTCCTTCCTGTCGACCAGGGCCGCCCTGGTGCTCAGCGCGGTCGGCTGCGACTGGCGGGCGGGCTCGGCATGGATGTTGAACCCGTCTACCCGCCGCGCAGCCCTTGGCGCCATCCTCGCGGCTCCGCTGGCATCCGTGCCGGCTGTGGCTGCCGTGCCCCACGATCTGCCGGAGCACCAGGTCCGATTCCTCGCCCTAGCCCCAACGCTGCTGCCGGTGCTCACAGAGTACGACAGGCTCTGGGCCGAGGCGACCAGGCTTTACGGGATCGCTGAAGCTGCGCATCCGCGGCCTGAGCCGCGGATCTTCAGCTTCGACGCTCTGACAGAGGCTGACCGGAACATCGTGATCACACCCGTGTGGAGGGTCTACCTTACTACTCGGCGACCGGCCGACGATCTGGACAACCGTCTTGAGGCGATCGTCTCGCCTTTCATGGATGAGCCGATGCTGAGCCTGCCGGCGATCCTGCTCAAGCATCGGATCGGGATCACACTGGGACATTACGAGGACGACGCGATGGGTGACATTGGCCGGCTCACGAAGGAGGTCTTATGTGCCTGATCTACGCCTTCCTCGCCATCCGCATGATCCGGCTCGCCCGATCCGATCTGCGGTACCGGAACGGTGATGAGGCCTTCGAGAGGTCGCGGGATCGGGTACGGCAGGCCGAAGTCCTGGCCGACCGCGCGGACCTGCCGTCGCTGGCAGCGATGCGGTGATATCGCGATGGATCTAAGCATCCACGCCCGCCCGTAAGCAAAGAGGGGGGCGTGCCCAGGACGGGCGAGGAGGTCGGCGCAATGCCGACAAATCCAAGTTAACTCAGGTCGGCAGTTCTTGTCTCGGTAGCAGGCCGCATCCACGCCCGCCCGGTACGGTCGGATATGATTCGCCGGGCGAGCGTGGAGGTCAGCTGCGGCACTGACGACGTAATTCAAACCGGCGGACTTTGCCGGTTGATGTCCGCCAACAAACGCCGCTCGCGCATCCCGTGCGGGCGAGAAGATCGAGCCTACCCGGCCTGTGCAATCCAACTGAGCACCGTCACGAGGCGCTCGGCTTGAGCCCGGGTCAGATTGGACACGACGGCGGCGCCATCGCGGTAAACTGTGAAGGTGCCGTCCTCAGAAGCGCGGATCTTGATCGAAGCCATCAGCTCAGCCCAGCGACCGTTCAGCGGCCTATATGGCTAAGCTCGGGAAACAGTGCGGCAACAATGTGGGTTTCTGCGCAGCCCGTCCCTCACGAACGCCGCTCACGCATCCGGTGCGGGGAGGGAGGTTGTCCGCCCCAGTTCGTAGTCGTGCGGACAGCTCCGCATTGTCGTCGTAGATATAAACTTGGGTAGTAAACTGAACTATGGAGCTACCACTATGTCAAATCACAGCAATTTACCCAGCGTGGGCGGACGCTCCCTCAGCCTGAGATAGACGACCTCCCCGCCAGCCTGTGATCAGATTGGGCGACGGGGGTCTAGCCGAGCCTCAGGACAGCGCCTGCGGGTGCGGCGAGGGCCTGCCGCTGTACGTCTCGCCTTGCAAGGGGCAGCCGCTGTGCGACCTCCGGTGGGACATAAATCGGCGAACGCTGGGGCCGCTGTAGGCGCCGAGGATCATGACCCTCCCGTGGCAGGCGGGGCAGCGCTTGACCGCCATGGTGTGGTGAGACGCAGCCTCGTCCAGGCTGACGGCACGCCATGCGCCCTCGATTTTAACTTCACAGGTCTGCGGGTCGGGGCTTGGCATCGCGCCGACCTGCCATGCTGACGCGAGGGTCGCCAGTGCCTCGGGGTCACACCGCTTCTGGCCTGCGGACCGCCGCCTCGCTACGCCGAGGCCACGATCATCCGTGCGCGCGCCTCGGCCAAGCGCTCTTCGTCCGTGTGGACCGGCATGTCGGCGACGACCTTCTCGACGACCTGCCGCGTGATCGCCTCGTCGAGGCCGAGGCCGCGGGCGAACCCGTCGAGGCGCCTCATTATGTGCTGGGTCGCGGCGCGCTCGTGTGCGGCCTCGGGATCGTCACTCATCCCTGAACCGGGAAGCCCATGATGACGGCGGTCATCACAGAGCGTGCCCGCGATCCGGCCACGAATAGGCCGGAGAAACGGCAGGAGCCTTTCCTGTCCAAGGCAGCTGACGTCGGGTAAGGGTGATTACGCCGGCGTTTGCATCGAGTAAACTTACTCTTTATCTCTACGCCTGGTGGTGAGCCAAATCCTGCGCGCACGGCGAAATACAAAGCCCTATTGTGCTACGCTGGACTGCCCGTGCTTTAACCGCGCTCCCGGCAGCCCCGTCAGCAGCTGAATAGGATTAACGGGGGGGTTCTCCCAGAAAGATCTTAGCCGCCGACCGAGAACGGGGTTACCTGAATCGTCGCGACACCCTTGCTCAGGCGGCAACAGCTTCACAGTGAAACCGTGAAGACGGATCAGCCAATGCCTCCTCCAACTCTCTCCGGAAATCGTCCGCTCCAGTTTGCCAACGCCCGGGCTCGGCGTCGTACAAAGCCATGACCTCGTGGAAGCGCTTGTGTGCCTGTCCGAAGGCGGTGTCGTGGACGCCTAGTCGGTCGAAGAAGGTACCGATGCTGCAGGCATGCGGATCCTTTGCTGCCTCCTTCCAAGCCATTGGGAGCCGTTGACCCATCAGTATGCGGCAGGCTTCCACGACACGCAGGTGGCCAGCATAGGCACCAAGCAGCGTACAGGGTCCCTGTTCCAACTTTCCAGGTAGGCGTGCGCTCAGCCAGCCAGGAACGGCTTCGGCCGGCATCGGTCGGGCGATGGCATAACCTTGGGCGAGATCGACACCTAACACACGAAGGGCATCGTAGATTTCGGGCGTCTCCACGCCCTCGACCACCAACTGCTTACCGATGCTGCGGGCCAAGCCCTGCAGGCTGAACACGAAGGTTAGGTCCCTCGGACGCAAGGCCAATCCACGGGCAAAGGATTGATCGAGCTTCATGATGTCGACCGGCAGATCGCGCAGCGTCGTCAGCGACGAGTAGGCGCTGCCGATGTCGTCGAGCGCCACCGCGACGCCCATGGAGCGCACCCGCGACAGGCGCTCGGACATCCGCGCGATGTCGGCTGTCTCGTGTCGCTCCAGCAGTTCCAGCACGAGCGAACCATCGGCCGCGTAACCGTTGCTGTCGAAATTTCGGCGTAGAAGTCCGAGAAATCCGTCCGAGAGTACAAGCGGCGCCTCAACATTGACGGTCACGTACAAGCCGGCCCCACCGTGCGGGAGTGTTCGGCGTAGGGCAACGGCTTGCCCCAGCATCTCGTTGAAGAGTACCGCGAGGTCCTCCTGCGAAAGCTCTGGCAAGAAAGCTGCGGGGCTCAGCAAGCGATCATCGAGGGCCAGCCGGGCCAGAGCCTCGAAGCCGACGATCTGGCCGGTCTGCAGGTTCTCGATCGGCTGGAACGCGGCTCGGACATAGGCACCGGACCGGTGCAGTATGGATGGGCTGCGGGCGGAGGCCGTGCGTGGCTTGCGAACCCGAACTGGGTGCACGGTCATCAGCGTTCCTGGTTGGCTCGGTCTGAGTGGTGTTTGGATACGACGCCGGTCTGTATGCTAGTCGACATTGCATTGCACAGAGGTTAATGACCGCAATAAAAACGCGGCGTCGCGTCAGGTGCGTGATCGAGCGTCAACTCACAAGCTAAAGTGCTCTCTCGCTGGGTTCCGTGCACCGGACTAGGTTCCGCCCCGCGCCCTTGGCTGCGTACAAGGCGGCGTCGGCCTCTGCGCCGAGCGCTGACGGGGTGTGCGCCAAGACTTCAGGAACGCTAGTCACGCCGCAGCTCACTGTGAGCACCGCGTGCGGTCCGGCGGCATGAGACATGGCCCAACCCATCACCGTCGCTCGGATCCGCTCGGCCACGATCTCCGCGCGCGCCATATCAACCTCAGGCAGGATCACGGCGAATTCCTCGCCGCCGATGCGACAGGCGATATCACTCGCGCGGTTGGCAGCCGCCCGGATAGAGCCGGCGATCAGGCGAAGCGCCTCGTCGCCGCGCTGATGGCCGTAGGTATCGTTGAAGCCCTTGAAGCAGTCTGCATCGATCAGGATCAACGACAGCGGCCAGCGGCCCCGCATTGCGCGGCCCCATTCCTGCGCCAGCGCGTCGTCGAAGCGCCGCCGGTTACCGAGGCCGGTCAGCGCGTCGGTGGTCGCCTGCTCCGCCAAGTGGGCATTAGCGGCGACCAGCCTCGCTTCTGCCTGCTCGCGTCGGCCTAGCTCGCGGCGCAGCAGCCAAGTCAGGCCTGCCGTGACGCCGCAGAGGCTGAGCAGCACCATGCCGAGGCCGAGCGCTCGCTGCCACCACTCGGCGTAGATCCTGGACGGTGCCACGGCGATGCTGAGGATAAGGGGCTCCGTGCCGAGCCGCGCGAAGGTGAGCCGACGCTCACCGTCTCCGACCGTCGCAGGCCCGACAAAGCTGCCGTCGCGCATCGCGATCATGCGGCGGTAGCTCGGGGTCTCAGCCACGCTCGTGCCGATCGCACTCTGATCGAAGGGCTCGCGCATCAGGATGACGCCGTCCGGTCCATAGAGCGTCACGGTTCCGGCATGCTCGGCGTCGACCGAGGCGAACAGGCTGCGCAGGTAGTCGATCTTGATGCCGCCGACCACAACGCCGGCAAAGGAGCCGTCCGGGTTCGACAGGCGGCGGGAGAGCATGATCATGTGCTGGCCGCTCACCCGCGAGATGGCAGGCGGGCTGATGTGCAGGCCATCGTCCTCTGGATGGGCAGTGAAGTGACGAAAGTACTCGGTGTCGGACCGGTCGAGCCCTTTCGGTACCAAGGGGTTTGAGCCCGAAACGATAGCGCCGTTCGTATCGAGGAGCAGCAGGAAGGCGAAGCCGGGCGCGGACGCAGCACGGTTGAACAGGATCAGCTGGCGCAACTCGGGCGCCGCTTGTGCGACGTCATCTCGCCCGAAGCTGTCGACGACCGCTTGGAGGGACAGGTCATAGAGTTCGACATTGCGCGCGATATCGCGGCCGAGCACCTGCACGAGGCTGTTCGCAGTTAGCTCGCTGCGACGCTCTGCGTCCGTGCGCATCTGCCAGAGCAGAAGCGCAGCTACGCTGATCAGGCTGGCGACGGTGAGAAAATTGGCAACGGTGAGCCAGCGGGCCAAAGATGGCCCGAACCACGAGCGATCGAGGTACCCTGGCGGCCTAGTCTCAGCGTCCACCACCTCAGGCGTGCTTGGCATCAAAGCACCCAATGCATCAGACCATGGCCGAGGATGCGGCGCAGATCCGTGCTGCCCGCATCCGCAGGCGTGCCGGACGTTTCGCTCATCCCTGGACCAGGCAGCCCATGATGACGGCGGTCATGACCATCGTGCGCCGCAGCCCCGGCGTGGTGGCTTGGTCCGCCAGCAGCTTCTTGGCCTGCGGGTGCATCTAGATCGCCTTGGCCACATCGACCCGGTGGCCGGACTTGGAGGCGAACGGCTCGGTGTTCTCGTCTTGCAGACAGGCGACCGTCGCGGCCACGATCTCAGCGTCGGTAATCTCGGACTTGCGGCGCAGGTCGCCGACGGAAGGGATCTCTTTGGCCATACTGCTGGGTAGCGTGCGCCGGCGGGCCCGTCGAGTAGCAGAGACCTAGGCCCCTTACCTGCGCCAGCCGGGCGGCCATATCATCACTTTGCCAACGCCGGCGGCTTGAGCGAGCCGAGTATCAGCCATCTCGCGCGTTTCTCGGGCAAGCTGGGGCCGAACGAGACTGTCGATAGCCTGACGAAGCATTGAGTCTGGAAAGAGCCCCGCAGGTTCAAAGCCGCTGGGCGGTTGGCCGCTACTTGCCGCTTGAAGCGGCACCGCCGCGGTGGCGGCGTTGTCCGTTCCGCGGCCGGCGACCGCGCCAGGTGTGCTGAAGGACGAGCCGCCGGTGGTGCCGGACCCGTACCTGTGCTCATCGAGCCGGAGCCGCCCTCGATTGACTTCTCGAAGTTGCTCCTGACGCAGCCCGGATTGTTTAAGGTGTCCTCGGCCCTGCCGCCGGCTGGCATCTGAGCGAGAGTTCCTCTGGGCGGGTCGCTCAGGAAACGAAAGGGCCCCCGAATCCGGCCCTTCCTACCATCTTGATGTATTGCTCGGCACCGGCCTCCGCCCGCAGCCGCAGCGCCTGGATGCGGTTATGCCGTGCCTGCTGGAGCAAGGCCTTAGCGGTTGCGGCCTGCCCCGGTTCACCAAGGTGACAGGCTGCACGGGCCATCTCGGTCGCGATTGAGTCTGCGAGAGCGGCGGTTCGAACCCGGTTGATGGACGACGCGATCAAAGCTGCCTCCAGTCATCGGCGGCCTTGATCGTCAATCCGATCACTTAACGGTTGCTTAACTATCTCCGCCGTGGCGAGGTTCGCCCCCGCATTCGTCCCGGAGGCAAGTTTCTTCTTGGCTCTGCGCCGCCGACGCAGTCAGCGCTCCTAGTTCGGCTCGGCCTTCTCCACCGTTCACGTAAATTCTCGCCAGGTCTAATTCGTCGCGGGATAGGGACGCTCAACAAAGTAGAACCAGCCGCCCCGGAGCGCCGGCTCATCCTTCGGATCGTAGGTCTGTCCGTGCTGCCCGGGCATGCTGCTCAAGATGGCTGGTGCTGGGGCGAGTGTCGAGGCTATTAGGTTCCAGCGCTTCCTGCGCTTTGCTGTTGACGGATGGACTACGTAGCTCGCCGAAGCCGAATATCAGGCCTATACGTAGACTGCATTCGCTGCACAGTTCTGCCAAAATTCGAGAACAGTTAATGATCTGTTAACCATTTCTGGCGCTGGTTCGCCTCGTTCTAAGGAGCCCGTTCCATGATCTCAGCCGGCCTCGTGGTCGTAATCAGTGCAGCACTCAGCGCGGCTGCGGCCGGTGCCGTGAGCGGCCCTAAGGCCCGCAACGGGTAGCGCCACCCTAAGCAGTTTGGTGGAGTGTGATGGCTCCGCTACATGTCCGATTTCTTATTCTCATCGCCGTTGTCGGGCCTCGAACCGGCACATTTCGGCTGCCACACTGACCGGCTTGAACGCCATCTCCGGTCCTCGCGATGCTCGCTACCGCCCGCAACTTCTTCATCCAGAACCGCGAGGGTGGTGCGGTGCTCGGGTCCTCCGCCGTGTTCATGGCAGGAGCCATAACGCTGATCTGGCTGCTCGGCTAACGCTACAGGTCACGCCGCTGTCTCAGCCGCAGCGCCAGGATCAGCGCGCCAGGCCAGAACACAAGGCTGAGCACGGCGACCGGCACGATGGCACGGTCTTTCCACCACGTGATCACAACCGGCAGGAACAACCCCGGTACTGCGATCGCGAGAAAGGTCCAGAACTCAAGGTCGGGCACGAGGCGCCTCTACAATTGACGCCCTGTTAACCCTCCGACCGCAGCATCGATGCGCGACCGGGCCACAGCCCGAATGCCTTCAGAGCAGCGCGCTGTTGGACAGCGCCGCGCGGCCTCGTCGGCGTCATCGCGATGGGGCCGCTCCTTTCGATCGGAGAGGGGCGGCCCCTTCTACGCTGTTGAACTTCGTCAAGCAGCTTTGCGCGTCCTATCCTTACGCTCCGCTTGACCACCCGACCGCCCGAGGCCGAGCGCCTTGGCAAGCTGTGAGCGCCGCTCAGCGTAGGCCCGAGCGACCATGGGGTAGTCGGTCGGCAGGCCGTAGTGCTCGCGGTAGCTGCGCGGATCGAGACCACGGGTGGTCAGGTGACGCTTCAGAGTCTTGTAGCTCTTACCGTCGATGAAGCTGACGATGCCGTCGTGCTGGACCGATTTGCGGATCTGGGCCGGGCTCGGCTTCTCGATCTCAAGCGCAGGTGCCGCAATTGGAGCGCCGGACTGCAAAGCTTTTAGGGCCGCATGGACGACCTCGATCAGCTTTGGAAGCTCGGCGCTAGGGACGGAATTCTTCGTCACGTAGGCGCAAACGATTTCGCCTGTCAGGCCGGCCAAGCTCAGGGCCGCTCCGTCAATAATTCCGATCATTTTCTTACCTTCGTATCTTTAATACGGCATTGAAATTATGCATAATCCATTCGGGTTTGAACAACAATCTATTTTGAAACAAAATCAAATTTAGGCTTCTGAAAGGAGCAATTTGGCTGGAAATATTTTCGACTCATCCGAATTGCGAAGGTTGAATGCGAGTTCATTCAACGTGTCCGTAGAGGTCCCGACCAGCCACCAGTCCACCCTCCAGCGAGGCGCAATCGGCAGACGTCGGCCCAACCGATCTGTCGCATTTATGGCGACCGCTCCCGCATATCAGCTATGCAACGTTGTGGCTCAGTGTGGTCACATTTGATCTCCTTTAGCAGCCCCGTTCAAAACAACAGCGGGAATGCAAGTTGATTTCAAAAATCAGGCCGTTGCTTTTGGCCCTCGTCGCAACCTTTTGCCTTCCGATCGCCTGTGCAGAGGCCGAAGCGTCCTCCGCTCAGCAGGCTGGTGTCGCGTCTTGGTACGGACCCGGCTTTCACGGCCGGAAGACATCCAATGGCGAGCGCTTCGACATGAACGCGTTGACGGCTGCGCACCGCACCTTGCCACTGGGTACGCAGGTGCGGGTGACCAACACGCGCAATGGTCGGTCGGTCGTGGTGCGGATCAACGACCGCGGTCCCTATGCCGGTCGGTGCGTGATCGATCTATCGAAAGCCTCAGCGCAAGCTATCGGCGTCTAAGGGCTGGTCACGGTCCGCATTGCTCGCCTCTGATTGCTTACCGGCAGCCTGTGGTCCTTTGTGGTCTTGGTCCTCGGAACTACCGAAAGCGCTAAATGGCCGCTTTCGGGCAACTGGCGAGTGTGCCCACCGAGCCTCGACGCATGCCCTCAGGTCCGTCAGCGCCGGTGTGGGTTCCCGAGACGGGTTCCAGAAGGGGTAAGGCTGCTAACAGCAGAGCACGGCCGCGGTACGGTAGTGTACGCAGGGTATGGATCGGCTCCGAAGCGGGACCCCGGCCGAAACTGCATTATCGCTTTGATATCGTTCAAATAATCGAGAAGATGGTGGGGTCCCAATCGGCGCCGACCGGGACCCCGCACCACCCTCGATTTTGCTAATAACTTCAACGCGCTACTTCGAATTTGATTGGGGTCCCACTTCAACGCCGATCCACATCTGCGCGACGGACAGCTTTCATGCTATGCTCGTCGTGCGAGCTTTCGGACGTCTGGCATCGCGTCGACGGCCGGTTCAAAGCCATGAGCGCCCAACTGCGAGCATCCGAGACACCCCTGTCGAGCGGAGTGTCAGCATGACCGAGATGCACATCACCCATTTCCGCATCCTTGAGGCGATGGCCGCCGTGGAGCGCGAGGTTGGAGACCGACTCGGCTTCGGGCCAGCCCGTTCGCTCACGCAAGAGATGGCGGTGTACCTGGGCGCCGAGGCCGCGGTTGAGGCGTGGGCAACTGCCAAGCACGATCAGCCGGAGCTGGAGCCTCGCAACGACCTGGAGCAGTTGTGCTCCGAGTTCATCGTGCTCCACGCCGTCGAGACCGCGAGCTGGGTACACTAGCCGCATAGGAAGTCCGGCCGTTGAAGTCCCCGCGAGCTTCTCACTTCAGCTTGAGGGCGAGGAGGATCATGGGGCGGCTCCGGAGCGGAGCGGCAAGCTGGGTCGGTATGCCTAACACCCCATGAACGCGAGCCTGTTCCTGTGTGCGACAGGCCCTTCCTACGGGCGTCCTGATCTGACGCCTGAGTTTCCGCAGCACCGTCCCGCAGCTGGGTATCACCCTACGTTCTCAAGCGCCTGTTGCAGGCCCCACCATCCCTTCACCTTCGCAGGCAAAGAGCTAGAGGGCTTCTTCGACAGCTTGGCTGAACAGCGCACCGCGTCCAGCCGGCTTGCGGCCTCATCCAGGCCGAGCGGATCCGCTTGCTGCCCAATAGCGAGCGCACCTTCGAGAGCTTCTAGCCCTTTGTCGAAGCTGAAAAAATCCGGGAACAGTGGGGAACCGATATGTGCCTCGATATAACGGGCCCGCTCTTGCTCAACCCCTGGCTTGTCCGCACAGGCCAGCCGCGTCACGAACGGCATCAGGCGCTGTCGCTGCGTGTTCGTCGCGTTGTCATTCAGCTGCATGGCAAGCTCACAGATCGGGCGGGAGAAGCATGCGGGCATGGCGTGTACCGAACGCACGGGCCGGTAGCCGAACCCGCACGCGACAATGGCCGCCTCATTGATGCAGGTGCCTCCCTCTGGGCCGGGGAAGGGGTGTGAACCGCGAAGGAGCTTCCAGTTCAGGATGTGATCGAAGTCGCTCATGGTGGCTAACTCCGTAGCCGCCCCCACGCTGAGCCTCCTCCCACGCGGTTGCGCCGTCAATCACTCGGACGCCGTAGCCTTAGAAGGGAGCTTCAGTGTTCGCGCCTGCGCCAACGTCTGCGCGACCGGCCACCGGCTCCTCCGCTTACAGCAAGGCGCCGACCGCCTCGTGGCAGGATCCGCATGAGGTGGGCGAGCAGCGTCCGTATGTCAGGATCTCGCCAGAACTGGTCTTCTCGCTAGCTAGAGGGCCCTTATGATCAAGCTGACACCCCAGCGGGTTCGCTACGTTCTGCGGTTCGCCGGGGGCGCGCTGTTCATGCTGTTCTTTTGCTTTATGGGCTGGCGGCTCGCGCTGGTTTCCTGATCCGCTCCAGTCTTGGGGCCGTTCGTAACATCGGATGAGCGCCATCCGTGATGGCCGGCCGGTCCTGGCAACCAAGTGTCAACTTTCAGACATTAGCTCGGCGCCGCCGGCGTTTGGCTGGCCATCCACGTCCGCCTACCGCTCGCCCCTCAGCGACAAAGGCGG
>NZ_JAUYZJ010000066.1 GCF_030700285.1 Methylobacterium sp. NEAU K
CCGGCCGCTGGGCTCATCTGTCATTCCGATCGCGGCAGCCAGTACGCCGCCGAGGCCTATCGAAAGCAACTCGTCGGCATGAAGGCGATACCCTCCATGAGCCGGACCGGCTGCTGCTACGATAACGCCCCGATGGAAAGCTTCTTCCACACCCTCAAGGTCGAACTTGTCCACCCGCGACGATGGGCGACCCGGGACGAGGCCCGACGCGACTTGTTCGCCTACATCGAAGGCTACTACAATCGGCAGCGCATCCACTCGGCACTCGGCTACATCACCCCCGAGCAAGCCGAACGGAACGCGAGCTAAACCCCCTGTCCGTGAAGTCGGGGGAGGATCAGTCCTCGCGTTTGAAGTACAGGGCGGCCACGAGCACCACGGCCAGCGTCAGAAGCCCGCGTAGGCCTGGTACGATCGGGGGCTACGCCTGCGCGGGCTGCGCAGGGCGATGCTCAGCTCAGATGCCATGTCGGCGGACTCCGGTGGTGCAGGCGTTCTGCTGTCCGCGCACGCACAACCCCTGTGGGGTTATTTCGACCCCTTTTCAGACAGATCTTCCAAATCGTACCGTTCGCATAAGGGCGGCCTACGGGACCTCGAGGGCGGGGTCGGTAAGGGTTGGAAGACCCACGACCGCTCGCATCTGCGCGTCCACTCGCGCCTCGCGGCACTGCTCGGCGACAAAGGCTAGACCAGCCTTGGCGCAGGCTCGGTTCAAAGGCTCGTCCCCGTGCAGCGCCGCGATCGACCGCGCCAGGCCCACAGGCGTATCCGCTACCAACTCTGCTATCAGCTTGGGCAGGACAATCCCCTCCGCCGCGGCCGGCGTGCACACGCACGGCACCCCCGCCGCCAAGCTGTCCAGAACCTTGCCCTTCACACCGGCCCCGTAGGCCAGCGGCGCCACCGTCAGCCGAACGCGGTCGAATATGGATTCGAGATCCACCACGTGGCCTACCGCTTCGATGTGAGGGCGCGATGCGGCTAGCGTCCGCAGACTCTCGGGCATGCGGCTACCGACCAGTAGACACGGTTTCGCCGGGCTGAGCGTCGCCACCTCTGGCATCACCGCCTCGATCAGGAGGTGCGCCGCGTCGACATTGGGCCGATGCCCGTAGCCGCCGATGAAGGCCAAGCCTTGCCGCTCTGCAAACGGCACCGTAGTCGGGCGCGTGGAAACCGCCCAGGGCACGACATGGACTCGCTCGCCCGGAATGTGCCGACGCAGCAGCGCTGCCTCGACGATCGAGTGCGTGATCACCGCATCCGCCGCACAGGCCGCGGTCAGCTCCAGGAACCGCAAGTGCTCGGCGTAGGCAGCCAGATCGGCCCGGTCCTCGACGTCAGCTTGCCGGGCGATGCGTAGATGGTGCAGGTCGGCCACGCTGTAGATTAGTCGCGCGCTCCGCTGCGTGTCGCGTGCGAGCTGGCTGTAGCGTCCTGCGGTGTCGACCCGGTGCAGGTACACCAGCGCGAACGCCCCGGCGTTCCGGCGCAGCACCTCCTCGACGGAGGCGTACCAGGGATGCAGGCAGCAGGTGATGCCTTCGGCCTCCAGGGCGGCACCGTCGGCCCAGAGGTCGGTCGGCACGAAGGTGACGGCGTACCCGAGCCGTTGCAGTGAGCGCATGTGCGATAGAATTGCGTTCGAGCCGGCGTCGCGGCCCAAGCCCGGCATCACAGCGTCGATGACGAGAGCGCGGGGCCGGCTCTGGCAAGACAGCACGTTGCGCCGCTCGGCGTGCCCCGACCGCAAGCGCTGCACTTGGTTCAGCAGGAAGGCGAGCCGGCGGTCCCGCTCGACGTCATCGACGGGCTCGGCCAGGGCCTGCGCCAGCCGCTCCTGCAGATCCTCGTCGAACGCTGTAATCGGATCTAGGGCCCGGGGTGAGCCCGGCAGCATCGCGCCGTCACCCTCTTGGCGCACCGCGACCGTGCAGCGGGCGAGCGCCGGCAGTGCACCGGCGGGGAAAGCGAAGTCGAAGCCGTGCCGCCCGTGGCCGATGCCCGCACGCACGAGGTCATCGCGGGGCCGATCAGCGAGGCAGCGGCCGACCACGCGGCCATCGACCGAGACGACGAGGCTGACGGCGGTGTCAGGCGCAGCGTCGTCCCGTGCCCAACCGATCATCTGCCGGTGGGACAGCCAGTCGACGTGCCCGTGCAGCGCCATGGATCGCCCTCGGTGCCGCGCGTTGCCGGCTTGGCTTAGGCGGCGACGGCGATCGCGGCCTCGATCTGCAGCCTGCCGGCCAGTGCACCGTCCGCCGAGCGGCGGACCTCGACCGTGTATGCGGCCAAGGGTGAAAGCGGCTGCGGCAGGTCCAAGTCAAAGGCGTGGCAGCCGTCACCGATGCCGGCAGCCTGCAGGTCGGCCCGGTAGGTGTCGGCGTAAGCCAACGCGACCACTGCGCCATTCACGACAATATCCAGACAGACCGGGCCGTTCGGGTGGGCGAGGTCCTGCGCCCAGCCTGTGATGCGCACCCCGTCGCACAGGTCGAGGTGACCGAGCAGCGCGCCGAACACCCGTGGGGTCGGCACCGGCAGGCCAGCGCGCATGGCGAGGCGGCGGCGCACCGATTCCAGCACGTACCCGTCCGTGACACGCGGAGCGCAGTAGACTGCCTCCGGCGACCATACCGCCTGCCGCGGGTAAAGAGCGCGGAAGCTGGCGGCGTTGTGGAAAATCGCCCTGCCGCCGTCATCGACGAAGCTCTCGGCGGGCGCACCCTCAGCGAGCAGCACGTCGTGACTGTCGAGCTCGATGTGCCAGTAGGTGACGCTATCCACCCGCTCGGCCTTCACGATGGTGACGCCGTTGACGAGGTGCTCGGCGGGGATCAGCACGCCGTCGAGGTAGAGCGCGTGGTCGGGCGAGACCCACAGATCGCGGGTTGGGATGCCGTCGGCGAGCGCCCCAGCCTTCACGCAAACCGGCAGCACGGCGGGGTTCGTGTTGGCGAAGCGGCCGATGTAGCGGCGGGTGCCGATCCACTTGATCGAGCGGTGCTGCCCGGCGACGGTGACGACGACGTCGCCGATAGCCAAGCGCTCGATTACAACCTCCCCGCGGTCGGTGAGGACGCGCGTGCCGGTGCAGTAGCAGGGTGCGTTGTTGGCCGGTGGTATGGGGTTTGTGGCGGGTGGCGTCGGATTGTACGGCGCGGCGGTGACGCTTGAAGCAAATACGTGCGATCCGTTGTCCTCACCATAACCCCCGTTTCCAGACGGGCCGCCCGGAGGCGGAGTGTAACCAAAATTGACGGCATTGGATGGCCCAGGACCTGCCGCATTCGATGTTCCGTTGGTGAGATATGTTAGACCTGCAAATGTAACATACGATGATGGGTAGTTAAGATTTTGAGCTGGATCGATCCAAAATTTATCATCTGCTCCATCGGATTTAGATGGATCGAGGCCAATTATCGTTTGGACTGTGCCACCGACGGTCCGTGTTCCTGAAATAGCCGTGATATTGTATGAATTATCGCTATTCTGTGTGTTGCTAAGCGTCAAAATGGCGTCAACGCTTATGGCGGGGCTGTTGATGCTAGTGTCTGCAGGAATGCTATAGTGAAAGGTCTCTTGCATGTGACGCTCGACGAATGCTTGAACGACCCTTGGAAGGCGTATACCTAGTATATACTGGCGCGGACCATCCGATGGAGTTCCGACGCACTCAGTAAGCACTTGCTGCTAACGAATGTGTTCTCCTCGAGCGACCGCGCGCCCACTCTTCTTGTCAGGCATGCAATAAAACCGATACGTCAGATTTCTGACTGCGAATGTAGTTTTCGTGTCACATTCCACAGGTCCGTTGATAAATCCCTTCGAGGAGTAGTTTGCATTTTTGTGATTGGGCCTTTGTCTGAGGCGTATGAGGCTCCGTCCGGCCAACAATACTAAGTCTCGTTGAGCCGGACTCACGCAGGTTAGCGGTGCGGAAGGGGAGGTGATTCTGTCCTCGGGTTTGGAGCCTGGGAGGATGGGATGGCCGCTCCTGTGTCACTACGGCCGGACAACGAAGCCGAGGCCCTGTGTGTCCTGGGGGTCTCGGTTTCCGAGCAGACGCTGAACCGGGTTCTGCAGAGCATGGGCTACCGGAAGCTCTCAGCCCGTCCGCGCCATCACGCTCAGGATCAGGACACCATCCCCGCATTTAACGTATCGTCCGCCCGCCTGGCAGAGATTGCGCAGGCCACGGGCGGCAAGCCGATAGAGGTCTGGTTCTGCGACGGGGCTCGGATCGGGCAGAAGAACGCCCTCACCCGCCGCTGGGCACGCCGGGGGACACGGCCCTCAGCGCGCAAGGACCAGTGCACCGCCTCCGCCTACCTCTTCGGCGCAATCTGCCCGGCTCGTGGCACGGGAGCCGGGCTATTCATGCCTCGCTGCACCACGGAGGCGATGAGCCTGCACCTGGCCGAGATTGCCAGGGCCGTCGCCCCCGGCGCGCAAGCCGTGCTGCTGCTCGATCAGGCTGGCTGGCGCGCCACCCGGAAGCTCGTGATCCCTGCCACCATCACCCTGCTGCCGCCGCCAGCGCGCTCGCCCGAACTGAATCCGGTCGAGAACCTCTGGCAGTTCATCCGTAAGAACTGGTTCGGCAATCGGATTTTTGCTTCATACGAGGCGATCCTCGACCACTGCTGTGACGCCTGGAACAAGCTCATCGACCAGCCCTGGCGCATCATGTCCCTCGGCCTGCGCGCCTGGGTCCATGAGTTCTGATCAGTGAGAGTCGGTATCAGATGCCATGTGGGCGGAATCCGGTGGTGCAGGCGGTAACGCTGTCCACGCACGCACAGCGCCTGTGGAGTTGTTTCGACCACTTTTCAGACAGATCTTCTAATCCGTACCGTCCGCTTACGGCGGCCTTAGGGAACCATGGTCGGTGCGGGGTGAGCGGCGATGAGCAGGCCCATAGCGTCGCTCACCAGCGGACGTTGAAGCTGCCCTTCACGGCATGGTCCTGGGCGCGGCTGCCGACTTGGCCGGTGTAGTTCACACCGATGGTCGTGTTGGCCGCCACCTGCCATTCGAGCCCGGCCGAGGCCACCACCGCGTCCCGGGCGATCGGCACGCCCGCCGTCAGGAACGCTTGGCCACCACCCCCGAACGCCAGCAGCGCTTGGGGGACCACGTCTCCGAACGCCCGACGGTAGCCGATCAGGCCCCGCGCCACGAGCGGCATGTCCGTGTTGAACAGGGCCGACAGCAGCGCCTGCCCCTGCATGCCCACCGTCGCCGTCTGCACATCGTAGGAGCGGCCGTAGATGGTGAGCGCCGAGGCGCCACCCACTTCCGAAAATCCGTCGCGGCGGATGTGGATCGCCGCCCCGCCCACGAACGGTTCGACATAGCCCGTGCCGAAGCCGACCCGGTAGCCGGCCTCGCCGAAGCCCTGCACCGTGTCGCCGCCGGCGTTGCCGGTCACGGCTTGGCTAAAGCCAGGGAACAGCACCGTGCGTCGGGTGTCGAGAGCGTTGCCGGCATAAGCCCCGCCGAGGCGAACCTGCACCGGACCGAGGGCGCCGCGGGCGTACACTGCCCCGAAGCCGCTCTCGATCTGCGCGGTGGACTGCCGCGCCGCCACGTCGAGGGCGGTGAAGCTGTAGCCCGCCGCCACGCCCACGCGCAGGTCGGACACGCCCGGTAGCGTCAGCGCCCCGAACCCCGTCTCGATACCCAGCACGAAGCCGCCGGTCTGGCGGGTGAGCCGGGCAGCGTTACCGTTGCCGCCCGTGCTGCCAAAGGCGCCGAAGCCCTGACCCCACGCGGCATAGTTTGGCGTCGTCGGCCGCACCGGCACGAGGCCGATCACCGGACCGCCGGGGAGGTCGGCCGAGTAGGCCGCCGGGAGGGTGGTGCCGGGGGCAAAGCGCTGGCCGATCGTACCCGTCAGGCCCGGACCGCCGGAGCCGAGGCCCTGGGCAAAGCCGTCGCCTGCGCCGAAGCGCAGGTGGTCGAGGATCGCCCCCTCGACGACGAAGGCAGTCTGGGCGATGGCCGAGATTGCGCTCCCCTGAACCTCGCCCGACAGGCTGTTGAGCGCCTGCACCGCACCGGGCGCCGTCTGGTTCAGTACCGCCACCGCCACCTGTGCGGCCGGCGTCAGCGGTGCTGCTGTGGTCGTGGTGGCTGCGGCCGTGCTGGCGGTGGCCGTGCTGGCGGTGGTCGTGCTTGTAGTGGTCGCGGTCGTCGCAGCGGAGGTGGCCGTGGTGGCGCTCGGCGCCGTCGTGGCGGCCGGCGCGCTCGCCATGCTGGTGACGGCGGCCTGGACGGCGGTGCCGGCGCCGGTCTGGTTGATCGTGGTCGCCACGCTGGTGACCGGCGCGGCCTGGGTCAGGGTGAGGCCGACCGTGTTGGCGCCGTAACTGAGCGTCGGCGTCAGGAAGGCGAGGTTGGTTGTGGTCTGCAGGCTGGTGAAGGTGCCCGTGAGACCGCCCGCTGCCGAGAGCAGGGTGTAGGTGGTGGGTGTGTACGTGCCCGTGCCTGCGCGCACATCCACGGTGCCGCCGTTGATCGTGGCAGTGCCGGTGGCGGTGATGCGGTCGCCTGCCGTGGGGGTCAGCGCGACGCGGTAGGTCGAGCCGGCGGCGAAGGTGACGTTGCCGGCGACGTGGAGCGTCGTGGGCACGCCCGCGACCGCGCCGGGATGGACGAGGCCGCCCGTGGCCACCGACAGGCCGCCGACCGCGCCCGCGCCGGCGAGCGTGCCGCCGCTGTTCACGGTTGCCGCAGAGACGAGCGACCCGGTGACGTTAAGGATACCGCCGCTGACCGTCGTCGCGCCGGTGTAGGTATTGGCGCCGGACAGGGTGACCGTGCCGGTCGTGGTCTTGGTCAGGGCGCTGGTGCCGGTCAGCACCGCCGAGACCGTGCCTGACTGCACGTCGAAGGCGCCGGTGCTGGTGAGCGTGCCGTTGGCGAGCGTGCCACCGGTGAGCCGGAGCGACGTGGCGGTCTGCGTGGCGCCGTTGAGGTCGAGGGTGCCTGCGGTGATCTGATAGGCCAGCGGCGTCCCCGGCGTGCCGGTGACGGTCCAGGTGCTCGTGCCGGACTTCTGGAGGATGCCGAAGCCCTGGTATTGCGTCGCTCCGTTGGCCGCCCCGATCTGGGCGAGGCTGAAGCTCGCGTTGGTGCTACCCCCGAGCCCGAAGGTGTCGGCGGTGGAGAAGGCCGCGACGGTCCCGGTGATGACCGAACTCGACGTGATGGTCAGGCTGTTCACACCGCCCGTGAAGCTGATCGCTTTGCCGGCTGCGCCGTTCGTTGCGTTACTCCCGCCGGCCCCACCCGCGCCCCCGGTGATCGTGCCGCTGTTGATGACCGTGAGGTTCGCGCCGCTGATGCCGGCGCCCCCGGCACCGCCGGGGCCACCATTGCCGAAGGAGTTGGTACCGCCGGCGCCGCCGTTGCCTCCCGCGATGGTGCCGCTGTTGGTGATCGTGAAACTCGTGCCGCCGATGCCGTTGCCCCCGGCCCCGCCGCCGCCGCTGCTGCCGAAAAAGCCGGCTGCACCGCCGGCGCCGCCGTTGCCGCCCGCGATGGTGCCGCTGTTGGTGATCGTGTGGTTGGCGCCGCTGATGCCGGCGCCCCCGGCACCGCCGTTGCCGCCGTCGTCGAAGGAGGGGGATGAAGCGCCGGCGCCGCCGTTGCCTCCCGCGATCGTGCCGCTGTTGGTGATTGTTAAAGTCGTGCCGCCGATGCCGGTGCCCCCGGCGCCACCGGCGGCAGAGGTACCGCCGACGCCGCCGTTACCGCCCGCAACGGATCCAGCCGTCAGCGTGAGACTGGCCCCCGCCGTTGTGAAGTACAGCCCAAGGCCACCGTCACCACCGCTGCCCCCCATGAAGCCGGCACCGCCGCTGCCCCCGAGACCGCCGACGATCGTACCGGCGTAGGTGCTCGCGGTTGCCCCCGTGACTAAACCGCCGTAGCCGCCCGCACCGCCGCCGCCGCCGCCGCCATTGCCACTGCCGCCAGTGCCGCCATTGCCGCCGTTGCCGCCGGTCAGATCGCCGATGCCGAGGCTCGCCGTGCCGCCGCCATTGCCGTTGTAGCCACCGCCACCACCACCACCGCCGCCGTAGCCGGTGGCCGGCGAGCCGCCGGTGGACCCGTCGCGGGAGCCGGGCGTGCTCGCGGTGCCGCCCGCCCCGCCCGCCCCGCCGGCATTCGCCGCCTCGTTGCCGCCCCGGCCGCCGGCGCCCCCGCCGGCGCCGCCACCGCCGCCGCCAGGGCCAAAGGTGCCGCTGGGAACATCCGCGCCCGCGGTGCCGGGATTGCCGATGTAGCCGGCGCCACCGGTGCCGCCTGCATAGGGCCCATTCGATGCGCCTTGGCCGCCATCGGCGCGTGCGATGCCCGCTCCGAGGGAGAATGCCACCGTCAGTGCCGTCGAACCCGCCAACGCCCGGCGCAGGCCGCGCCGCATCACGATCATTGCCGCGCCATCGGCCGTCGTCCTCTGATCCTGTCCGACAACCGCGAATCGGGCCATCGAAAGCCAAGTGCAACTGCTACGTGAACCCCAGGGTCGAGCCTAGGCCGCTTCCGGTTTGCGGGACGGACGTGGCCCATACGCAACACAGTCCGCATAGGCCGGCTTCGCACATTCCGGCCGACACCCCCGTCTCATCGTTCCTGGCCTGCATCGCCGCGACACTGCTCGCCGCTCCAGAAGTGCCTGGCGCGCGGCCAGCAGTGTCGCAGCGTTCAACGCCACTCTGATGCTGGCTCCGGTGGTGATGACGATTGTTAGGCTCTGGGAAGCTCCATCAGGGCACCGACTACATTCGACTGGACTGCCGCGACGAATGGAGCGTGAGTGGTCGCGTCACGGGATAGCGAGCTCCCGCGAGTCGAGGCGAGAGGATTATGAGCAGGCCCAGTCTGAGCCAGACGCCTCGTCCCCCCGCGAGCCACGTGCGCCCGACCAACGTGGCCGCGCGGTTGGAAGTCATCCGGACCTGCGCCGCCGAGGACACGGAGGCCGAAACGGGGTGCACGCCCTTCGATACCGACGCTCTGCCGCAGGGGGCCGCCGCACTGCATGGCGCCCTGTGCCCGAGGGGCCGAATGCGGAGAGCGTTCAGCGGTCCGATGCCGGCGGACTGAGGCTCGCCACCGGCTGCCGGGCATAGGGACCTACACGATCGCGTCGCCCCGCAGGCTCATCGAGCCGCGTGCGGGGTCGGGGCAGTGGCGGGGCTGATCCCGCCGCGAGCTCGAGGCGCGTCATGCAAACCCGACATCCGGTCCAGATCCGCCCCCTCCCCGCACCGCTTGATGGCGACCCGGCGCCGATACCCCGTTGCCGTGCGGCATCGAGCCTGCGCTTCACGCCGTCCTCCTCTCCATCGGCATGAGGGCGGCCATGTCCAACCGCAGCATCTCCTGGGCCGCTGCCTTGCGCGAACTGAAGGCTGACCGCTCCGCCCCCTCCCCTGTGCGCGAGGAGCGCCTGTGCACGAGCACGGGCCTGCGCGGCGCGCCCGCCCTCGCCATGAGCGCTTGGCGGGGGCACTCGGGCCGGCGCTATGTCGTCGTGGTCCAGCCGCTCGACACCCTTGATCTTGTCGCCGAAGACGCCGCGCTCGTCCTCGCCGTCGCTCGCGCGGCGCAGGGACAGGGTGCGATCGTCGCCGCCCGCGCCTGCGAGAGGGGCGATCCCGGCTTTCTCGGCTGGCTCGCCGCTTGCGCCGGCCTCGGGGCGCGGGAACTGCACGCCTACCGTCTGGCCGAGACGGCCGCCGAGCGCGCGGTGATCGCGGCGGATTTGGGCGGCCCGACCGCAAGAACCTCTGCGGGAGCGGAGTGATGGCCCGGCGGGAGTTCAGCAAGGCGGTGCTGCGGGCCGCACTCGCCCGGGCGGACGGGCGCTGCGAGGGGATGCTCACGGACGGCAGCCGCTGCCCGTGCACGCTGCAGGTCGGCCGGTTCCACTACGACCACATCATCCCGACCGCCCTGACGGAGGACGCCTCACTGGCGAACTGTCAGGTGCTGTGCCGGCCGTGCCACGCAGCCAAGACGGTCGTGGATATCGGCACGATCGCCCGGGTGCGCCGGGTGCGCGACCGGCACGCGGGCATCGTGGATCCGTACCGGCGTCCGCTGCCGGGCAGTAAGGCCAGCCCGTTCAAGCGGCTGATCGGCGGCGGCGTCATCCGTCGCGCCACCGGCGAGCGGCTGGATAAGCAAAATCGATGACGGGCTTCCGAGGCGATCTGCCCGCGATGAGACAGGACACGGCAGCGCTAAAGCCTCCCGAGCGTAGAGAGCAGTCATGATGGTCTTCGCGGGCCGCTTCTGTACGCCACTCCGCGATCAACTCGTCGGACAAGCTGCTGCCTTCGTTACGAGCTGGCGCATGAGCTTACGAGCGCTGGAGATAGCGGCATTTCTCGATCGGATATGAAGCTCCCCGTTGGTCAATTCGATCACAACGGTACCGCCAACGTTGAAATCGAGTTTACAGGGGAAGCTTGCCGGAATTATCAGCTTGCCCAAATTTTAATTTTGACTGCTCTCGACGCAATGCCCCCCAGATCCGTTTTCCGCTAAGCGGAAAATTAAAGCGAGAATCGATGCAAGAAAATGAAGACAACCTAATTTTAATACCACAGGGCGAGGCCGAGCAGAGCCATCGATCTTCGAGATGGATAGCTTAAGCGATGGCCTAGGGAACCGGCAGCTGCTGTTCCAAGTGTGCACGGAGAATAGAATACTGCGCAACAACTTTATCAAGTTTGTCGGCGTTCGATCTCCTGATCCGGTCTGATCCGTGGTGGGGCCGATAAGTCGTCGCATAAAAGGCGGCGTTTGCTTTCAGCTTCGTGGCGACGAAGGCAAGGTCGGCCGACCAGACGACTTCTGTGCGGACCCGATCGAGACGCCTCGATATCTCCACCCATTGCAGGTCAAGAGCAATGCCGCTGCCCATCTGCTTAAACAGATCGAACATCGAATCCAATATTGCGAGCGCTTTTTCTGCCGACACCGAACCGAATCCCTAAACAGTTGGGCTCAAGAGATCGGGTCGTACATACCAGTCGTCGAACATGGAAAGTTGCCTGAATCGCCGACGGTATCCCAAACCGGTCAGCAAGTCGTATATTCTCTCGCGGCTCTCCGAAAAATTATGCTCGATGCTGATAAGAGCGATATCATGCTGCGCGAAGTCGAAATTCTGGAGTACATCGAACTCGCTGCCCTCGACATCGATGCTCATGTAGTCGATCCGTTTCGGTGCGCGGGCCTCCGAGAGAAATTTTCCCAACGAGATCGTCTTAACCGGATATTCCGAGCCGTCTTGACGAAAACCCGAATGAAAATCGCTCCCAACGAAATCTGTCATGCCCGATAATTCGCCGATGTCGGCCTCATTGAACAGGACTTCAACGCCGTCGGTCTTGTAGACGCATTTATCGCTGATGTAGCAGTCGCGGTTGCGGTATAGCGCCTCGTGCCAAGCTCTGGCAGGCTCGGCGACAGCACCCTGCCAGCTGAAAGTCTTCTCGAGAAGAAGGGTGTTGCTGAGGCTCACGCCATCGCAGGCGCCGAATTCAACAAAATACCCGTTCCGCTTCTCTTTCAATTCAAACAAAACCCAAATATCTTGCAACAGTTGTGAATTTGAGTACGGGGCCATTTTCGTGGCGAAGGAGAGAAAATCGAGCTCGCGGCTAAAAATATGGGGGCGCGCGTGTAGATTAGATCTCAAATTTATCAAAGCGTTGAAAACTGTCAGAAGCTCGACATCCATAATTCGTGGGTCCGGCTTTCAAGTGCGAATGGGCAGGTGGTACGCCGAGGTCTACGAAAGCCGAGCCGCGATTGAGGCATGGGACCGAGTGGCCGGCCGTCGAAGAATCTTGTTCGAGACATCAAAAAGGACGGCGTGTTGAAGCGCGTCGGGCCCATGCGAAGGGACAGCGAGGGCCGCCTTTCGAACCGCGGCGAGGAATTTTTTGCGACTGAAACCGTAGGGCCGCAAGCTCGCCAGCAGGGAATCCAAGAGGATCGCCATGGCTCCGGATTGCGCCCGCGCCTGATCGCGGGACGCGTCGCGATCGCGTAGGGCATCCGCGAGTTGGGATTTAAGGATAGTCAGCTCGATTTTCTGCTGCTGTATCTGACGAATGTATCTCGTTCCGACATCATCGATGAGGTTTTCCGTCATGCGAGAACCTGAGCTGAAGGATAGCAACAGTATCGGGAGCTGTCAGAGGCGACGGAGGAGGTGCATCGCCGATCGGCCGCCATCATCGAACGTGTGGCACCACCGCCCCGCCTGAGTGGCATCAGACCATCCTTGAAGTCATCTACAAGAGACCAGCCGATAGACTTGACCGTTCAAGGCGCAGTCCAAATCACGGTCGTGAGCCTGAGATGGACGAAGCGAAACGGGTAAGTCCGGCTCAGCCCTGAATCTTGCTGACGACATGCTTCACCAGAAACAGGCCGATGCTCGCGGCGGTCAAGCCGAACATAATGACGTACAAATAGTCGACATGGATTCCAGCATAAGGATAATAGGCCGACCTCACCCATTCCGCGCATTGGAGAGCGGGATTGAATTTCATCCAATAATAAATCTTATCAGGCATGTAGCTCGGCAAGAACATGACGCCGCTGGATACATACATGATGATGCTGAACAGCGCGTAGCCGATCATCCATCCGGGAAAAAATCCGATGATGGCGACGTTGATTGTCCCCACTCCAATTCCCAGGACGATCGCGGCCACGTAGCCACAGACGGCGGTGAGCGGATCTGCAGGGACCGGGTTGGTTCCTATCGCAATCAGGACGGACGTAACGACCAACAAGGCGAGGAATCCGGTCACAATTTCAACCAGGATGCGGGAAAAGACGAGATCGAACAGTTTGACCTGAGGATAATAGGTCAATGGCCGATTCATGATCACGGATTTCATGACTTCGCGGGAAATATACTGAAACACCAGCACCGGGACGGCGCCCGTGGCAAAGAATAACGGTCTGCTGTCGCCGAGCGGCGCTGCCAGCTTCTGGAAGGTGTAGATGGCGATCAGCATGAAGACGTGTACGCAGGGCCAGAGGACTACCACGGCGTAGCCCCAGATCGAGGCTCCGAAGCGCGTGCGCATGTCGCGCAGGATCAGCGCGTGCAGGACGTGCAGGTAGGACTCGGCCGGGCTCTTCTGCATCTGAGCCGTCGGGAGAGCGGACATCGGGATTGGCCTCTGCGGTTCGCTGCATGCTTCGCCGAAAAAATGGGCTAAAGTGCGTTGACCGGATCGGTAGCGATCCTGGGCCGCTCCCCCCCTGCTCCGGCTTCCGGGCGGATTGCCTCAGGGAGGGCCGGGTTCACGACACCGGCGGGGACCCCTCGCGGTGGCAGCGGGCGTCACACCGTCAACGCATAGTAGTCGCGCATCAGGTCGTCATAGGCGGCGGCTCGGATCGGGATGGACTGTCGCTCACGCGCCGAGATGTCGATCGCCATCAGCCGGTCGTTCAGGCCGGTCGGGTCGGAGGCCAGGGCGTAGGGCAGGACGTGGCCGTTCGGGTCGGCGCGGAGCCACTCGCCCTGCGCGCCGAGATCGAAGGCGACCACCGGCAGGCCGGTCCGCAGCCCCAGCGTTAAGGCGTACGAGTAGGTCTCCGGCCAGATCGCCGGCAGCAGGACCAGGTCGGCTGAGACCTGCTGCAGGAGATCGAGCGTCTCGTCGTCCTCAAAGTGATGACCGGTCTCAGCTATCTGAACGGCCGCCCGCGCAACCCGGTCGAGTGTCGGATCGTCGTTGGCGTAGCGCCCGGTCTGGGCGACCCCGACCCGCGCCAGCCCGCCGGCGAGCGCCGGGTCGGAGAAGCCCACGACCGCAAACCGCAGCGGCAGGTCCCGGTCCTGCGCGTCGGTGGCCAGCGCCTGCAGCAGCAGGCCGCCCTTCGTC
>NZ_JAUYZJ010000067.1 GCF_030700285.1 Methylobacterium sp. NEAU K
CGCCCGTACCCGGCAACCGCCGATGACCACCCCGCGAGGAAGTCCGCCCGCTACAGCGCGGGGGAGAGCGCGCGGGCGGACTTCCTCGCTACCGTCGAGCTGAACCACCTCCAGGGATACGACCCCGAAGCCTAGCGAAAGACGGGGATCCGGAGCTCTCTACCGGCGCTCTCTTGCCCTCGCAGTGTTTGAGAGCGCTCTAGGCTCTAATCACGCATAAAATCGAGGATCTGATTGAAGAATTCGAACCGCTTCTTTTCGAACAGAACAAAGTGTGTCGCATCGTTGATGAGCAAGTTCTTCTTCACCGGCGCATGAACGAGGTCACGCATCAGGCCCTCACGATCCTCGCGATAAGACCAAGTGTCGTTGTCCCCACCGATGATAAGTGTAGGCACATAGATGTTCGCCGCATTCCAAAGCGGGCGACCGGTTGCCTGATAAAACGAGTCCTCAAGCACGCCGTTCGGCGCACGCACGCTTGGCGGCGTCCGCGAGTTGCTGGTGGGATCGGTGGCCAGGCAAGCCTTCCAGAACTCGGCCGGCAAGGCCGGATCGCGGTACTCATCCTTGTTTTCGACAGGAATCTCGCCGTTCCAGCGGCCCGTATTGGCGGCCTCTGATGCGACACGATAGGCGCCGAGAGAGAAATTGAACTCATAAGGCTTGCGCTTGTTTTGCAGGGCGCTACCGGGCCCGAGGTTAGTGTGATCATTGAAATTATAGAGCGGCGCATAAAGGATTAATTTACGAACGTCTTCGGAGTGCAATGATGAATAATAGCCGGCCATCATCGCGCCCCACGACCAACCGATCAGATTTATTTTCTTGACACCGCGCTTCGCCTTTATTGCATTGACCATCGCTTCGACGTCACGCAGCGCGAGGTAGGAACGCGTCGCAGGCTGGTTCTTGCTTGCGGGTTCGTCCATGATCGGTTCCCGCGTCGACCCGCCATAGTTGCGGTAGTCGCCCATATAGACGACATAGCCTTTCTTCACGAGCCAATCAGCCCATGAATAGTCTTGATAGGCAAGGTCGAAGTCGCAAGTTGAAGGACTAGTGGCGCCGTGAAGAAAGAGAACCACGTTTTGGTCGTTAAATGTTGTGTTCCCCTCTGCCATCTTCTCGCGCATGAAGAGCCTGATGCCAGGATCGAGCGCATCGATCTGCATGTCGGTCTTGACGATCTCGACATCTGACGCTTTCGCGCCCGTACCGACCAGAAGCGCGGCACTTAATCCCGCAACGGCGAAAATGGCCCACTGGCGCTTGCTAGACCCACGACGCGGCAGCCTATGACCGAACATGTTTCCCCCCGTTTTTTATATTATCGGCGAGATATGGCACCGAATTTTCGTTTAAGCAATTCAACCAGCGTTACAGCTAGAGGGGCGGCGAACAACGTAAGCCGATCTGTTCGGCGTTTTTGGGCGCCTCTCGAAAGCTCGGCTAAGGACCGCTGAAGGCCCTCGTCCTCGGCCGCCCTATTTTCACGTTTTGTTCGAACTAGGAAGTCCGAAGCAGCAGGTCGGCAGCAGGTACTGCTCCTCCATGGTTCAGGCACCGGCGAAACCGGAGCCGTTGCGCAGCCACATTATCCCTTCGAAGCCTTGCATCATGCACCGAGCCATGTCGAAGCAGCGAAAGCCGCCGACCCTTGGCATCGGCCGCCTCACTCTGAAGTGGTCGCTCTCGATCTCCCGCTGCAGGTGCTCTCGCCTCGTGTACGGATTTAGAGTTCCTCACAATATTCCCGATCAGCAGGAGACCTCCCACTGATCGCGACGGTGCAGCGGGCGTTTTGTGAGAGGCTCTTAGCCAAGCAAGTTCCTATGGTGCAGCCAAATTGCCTACGGATACCCGTTCCCCAAGTACCCCTTGAAGACGTTCGTCCGCCGGATGGAATCAAGGTGGGCGGCCTTGGCTCCGAAGCAGGATATGCAGAGCCGAAGGACACGTAAAAATTTAATAATAGACCGTTTAACTGTTGAAATTGTCGAAGTCGGCTCGGGCTGCCGGCAGGAAGGCGTGTGCTCCGCT
Source organism: Methylobacterium sp. NEAU K (assembly GCF_030700285.1). GTDB lineage: Bacteria > Pseudomonadota > Alphaproteobacteria > Rhizobiales > Beijerinckiaceae > Methylobacterium. Next base: position 2,044 of record NZ_JAUYZJ010000067.1, read on the forward strand.
GCGAGGTCCCAGCTCAAGCCGAGCCCGCGGATCAGCAGGACGCTGATGGCAAGCAGCACGAGGAGCGAGCCCGTTACCGCCAGTGTCACCCGGGCGCCGACCCGGGCGAGAACCCGCACGTCGACGCCGAGGCCGAGGGCTGCCATCGAGACCACGTTCAGGAAGCCCGCGAGGTAAGAGAGCGGCGCCACGACGGCATCCGGAAACAGACCGAGCGAACGGGCGGTGGCAAGCGCCAGGAAGCCGAGGATGAACCAGGGCACGAGCTAGGCAAAGCCGAGCCGACTTGGGGCGGCGCCGGCGGTCGCGGCCGCCGCGGGCAGGCGCGGGGCGATCAGCGACAGCACTACCACCACGGGGCCCAGCATCAGCACGCGCATCAGCTTAACCAGGGTGCCCACCTGCGTGGCGAGCAGGCTGATCGGCACGGTCGCGGCCAGCACCTGTGGCACCGCGTAGACGGTGAGCCCGGCGAGCATCCCGTACTGATGCTCGGAGAAGCCCGCGAGCGGCACGAAGAGCGGCAGGCCCAGCACCATCGGTACACCGAGCACGGCCGTGAAGGCGATGGCGGCGGCCACGTCCCAGCTTTCGGCGCCGATCATGGGCGCGACCGGGGCCATGGCTGAGTTGCCGCAGATCGCGCTGCCCCAGGCGATCAGCAGGGCCATGCGCACCGATAGGCCGAGACCACGGCAGATGGCACAGCTGACCAGGATGGTCAGCATCACCGCCGCGTCGATGCCGGTCAGGAGCGTCGGGCCCGAGGCGATAATGGCGCCCAAGCTTACCGAGGCGCCGAGCAAGGTGATGGCGACCTCGAGCACCTGCTTGGCGGAGAAGGCGATGCCGGCTCTGAAGCGCTCGCCCGGCACCCAGGCAGTGCGGATCGCGATGCCGATCAGGATGATCAGCACCAGGGCCTCGACATAGGGGTGGCCGGTGAGGTGCTCCTCCAGCCCCTGCAGAACCAGCGCGACCGTGGTCACCGCCAAGCACACCAGCAGACCTGGGAGTAGGTCCCCTGCCGCTCCCGCCCAGGCGCCAGGGGAGGCGGCATCCGGAGGGATCCTCGCGGGAACATTGGCGCTGACCATCACGACCTCACGGATCAGGGTTGTGGCCAGCGGGGACCCTGTCCGTCAGTCATTGCCAGAGCTCTCGGTGATCCGCTCCACGGTTTCGCCTCGGCCGACTTCATCCAGCCGTTCCCACATCAGGCATCGACTGAACCAAGCCTGCGGCGACAAGGAGGGCGGCGGTGGCGGCGAGAGACGGGGCGGTGAAGCTGCCGGTGGCATCCGCCAGCATGCCCGCGGCCGTGGGACCGATGACCTGCCCGGTGCCGAAGGCTGCCATCATCACCGCGACGATGCGCTGACGATCTCCAGGACGCAGCCGGCGTGCTCCCTCGATTCCGAGCGATGTCAGAGCAACGAACGTTCCGCCCAGCGCGACGGCCGCGTAGAGAATGCTCAGAACGTTCATCGCCAGGACGCTGACGAGCACGCCAGACGCCTCGACGAGGCATGCAAGGGCGAAGCTATGCCGGAATCCGAGGCGGCGCTCGACCCATCCCCAGACACCGACGGAAGGCGCTGCGGCTAGGCCGACACAGAGCCAGACATAGGCTTCGGCAGAGGATAGCTGCGGTAGATCCCGGACGATCGCGACGAGAAAGGTGGCGGTGATCACGTATCCGAAGCCGAACAGCCCGTAGGCCAGAACGAGCCGCACGATCGAGGTGGAGATCGCGCCTCCCGGCGGTGCGCGCGACACAGCCGGTGCCGGGGCCGGGAGGAGCCAAAGGATCGGCCCGGCAAGCCCGAGGGCGAGCAAGCCGCTGATCTCCCAAAGTGCTCGCCAGTCGAAGCCGGACTGCCCGGCGAACGACACAGTCACCGCCGAGAGTGCGATCCCGCTGCCGACGCCCGCATAGTGGAGCGAGGCGAGGTCGGGCCGCCCGGTCTGTGTCAGGCGGTCCATCACCAGGGCAGTGGCGAGCACGAAGCCGACGGCACTCGCGGCGCCGCAGACGAGGCGCAGCGAGACAAAAGCGCCAAGTGTCGAGCACCAGCCCATGGCGACGAGCGTCGCGACACAAGTGGCCAGCGCGCCGGCGAGCCAAAGTCGGCGCCTTTCGAGCAGCAGCGGGTGCGCTGCCGCCAAGGCTCCAGCGAGGTAGCCCGCGAAGTTGGCGGATCCGATCAGGCCGGTCTGAGCCCGCGTGAGGCCCAGCCCGTCCGCCATCACAGGCAGGATCGGCGTGTAGATAAAACGACCGATCCCGATCGCGACTGCGAGCACGAGGAAGCCGGCGGCGAGGGCCGGGATCGGCAATGGCCGCACTGTATCACCGTCGACTGGAGCCGGTGCGGCCGCGAATGGTGCTACGTTGGGGCCAGGACTGGTCAAGTGTGCCGCTGCCGAGCCGCCGCGGCCCGGTAGGCGGCGATCCGCCCGCGCAGACCTGGCTCCGCGGCGGAGCGGACGAGGGCCGCGAGATCGCGGGCGTCTGCATCGGGGTCAGCGCGCACATTGCGCAGAAGCGCCGCGGTCGCGGTGCGGTCGAGGCTCTCCATGCTATCTCCGATCTCCGCGACTATGCCGTCCCAGTCGTCCCGCTTCGCGATCTGGGTCAGCAAACCTGCAGTTCGGGCCATCTCGCTGTCCAGAACGGCATTTGCCAGGAGGATTTCGCGCGCGCGCTGCTCACCGACGACGCAGCCGAGACGGCGCGTACCGAGCGCGATGCCGAACCGGTATCCCGGAAACCGAAAGCGGCAGCCGGGTGCTCCGATCCGGTAGGTCGACGCAGCCACGAGATCTGCGCCCGCACCGAAGGCGGCGCCGTGCACGAGCGCCACGCTGACGAACGGCGCGTTCCAGAGGAGCTGGAGCACCTGCTCGATGCGGACGAAGCGAAGGAGCAGATCGCCGTCGGAGCAGCTCTCAAGCGCCGAGAAGTCGAAACCACCGCAGAAGTTGCGTCCATCCCCGTCCAGGACGACGAGGCGGGCTCCTGCCTGGGCCGCTTCGCGCAGAGCTGCGTGGAGCGCGCCGACTAGCGTGTCGTCGACGGCGTTGGCCTGATCCGGGCGATCCAGCGTCAGACGCAGACCGCATCCGATTTCGGAGATGCGCAGGCTCATCGGGCCCGCTCCGCGAGCCAGTCGGCGGCGACCTCATCGGTGTGTGCCCCGAGTTCGGGCGGGGTACGATCGATAGCGAAGTCGAAGCCGCCGATCGCGATCGGAAAGCCCACCGTCTTGGTGCGGGCGCCGTTCGGCAGAGCCAGATCGTGCAGGAGCCCCATCGCGGCCACGTGCGGATCGGCGAGGATCGCGTCGAAGCCGTTCACGGGCGCGCAAGGAATGCCCTGCGCATCGAGTTCAGTCAGCCAGAACGCCCGCGGCCTGCGCACGAAGATCGGCTGGACGATGTCGAACAGCGCGCCTTGGTTCAGCGCTCGCTGTTCCTGGTTGAGGAAGCGGGGGTCCGCAATCAGCTCCTCGGTGCCTGTGACGGCGCAGAACTTCCGCCACAGTTCCTGATTGCCGGCCGCGACCACGAATGGTCCGTCCTCCGCCTCGAAGCCCCGATAGGGTGCGTTGCGGGGATGGGCCGATCCCAATCGCTGCGGCACTCGCCCAGTCCCGAAATACTCGCTCGTCTGAAGAGCGGAGATGCCGAGCAGGCTGCCCAGCATCGAACAGTCGATGAAGGCGCCACACCCCGTCTCGGCAACTTGGCGCAGAACGGCCGAGATGCAGTAGGCGGCGTAAAGGCCAGCTGCGAAGTCACCGACCGGAACCCCGCACTTGACCGGTGCCCCGTCCGGCTCGCCCGTCACGCTCATCATGCCGCTCATGGCCTGCACGGTGACGTCAAAGGCGCCCTTCTTCGCGTAGGGTCCGACCTGGCCGTAGCCCGAGATCGAACAGTAGACGATGCGGGGGTTCGCCTCGGCGACCGCCTCGTAGCCGAGGCCGAGGCGCTTGAGCACGCCGGGGCGGAAGTTCTCGACGATCACGTCGGCCTGCGTGCACAATGCGCGCAGACGCTCCAAGTCGCCAGGATCCTTGAGATCCACGGCGATGCTGCGCTTGTTGCGGTTCAGGGAGGCGAAGTTGCCGCTGAACCGGGGCGCATCGTCCGAGCCCTCCGCCGCCATGAGCGGAGGCCAGTCGCGCATGCCATCGCCGCCGTCGGGCCGCTCGACTTTGACGACATCGGCTCCAAGATCGGCGAGCAGCATGCCGACGTACGGCCCAGCGGCGATCTGGCCGAATTCGAGGACGCGAAGACCCGCAAGGGGCCCCGCACGCTTGGCATCGTTATTAAAACGGCTCATGCCCGCAGCCCTGCCTGCTTCATCAGAGGAATGACGGATTCGCCGAAATAGGCGAGATCCTGCAGGTAGTCGAAGAAGTTCACCTGGACACCGTCGCAGCCGGCCGCCTGCAGCTTCACGAAGCCCTCGACGATCTGCTCGGGCGTGCCGACGAGGTGGACGTTGCCGCCGATCACCCACTGGGCGCGGCTGTGTCCGCGCCAGGATTTGGTGTCCCCACCCACGAAGGTCTGCACGAAATTGTCCGCTGCCACGGGGTCCTCGTGGTCGAGGATGCGGCGGTAGGCCTCTTGGGCCTCCTTCTCGGTCGGGCGACAGATCACGTGAGGGTTGATGATCGTCTTGACCTGCCGTCCGTAAGAGGTGGCGAGGTCCTTGATGCGGGCGTTGACCGGCGGCAGGGTCTCGTAGGCCTTGGCCGGCTCGGCGCCACCGGGACTCGTGATGAAGATCAGATCCGAGTGCTTGGCCGCGTAGGCCAGCCCGGCGCCGGACGACGCCGCGTTGACCAGGAAGGGGCGGCGGGCACCCGGCCGAGGCGCCAGGAAGGCCTTCTCGGTCTTCCACCAGCGCCCCTCGAAGGTCAGGTTGTCATCCTCGGCCCAGAGACGCTCCAGGAGCGTCGTGAACTCGTCGGCCATGTCGTAACGCAGATCGTGCTCGATCATATCGAGACCGAACATGCGGTACTCGCTCGGCTTGTAGCCCGTTACGACGTTCACGCCCCAGCGGCCGCCGCTGATGTGGTCGAGCGCGGCGCCGAACTTGGCGAGATGCAGGGGATGCCAAGCATAGAGGATGTGCACCGTGTTGATGAGCACGATCCGCTTCGTCATCGCCGCCAGCGCGGTGTTGACGATGATCGGGTCGAGTTCGTGCTCGCGGAAGCGCATCTCGCCGCCGTAGCCACCCTTGCTCATCCACTGGGCCAGGCCGAAGGCGAGGTCGAAGCCGAGATCCTCTGCCTGCTTGGTGCACTGGGCGAGATAGTCGAATGTCCAGGAGGTCGAACGCGGAGCTCGGGAGGGGCTCCAGGCGCCCTCCTGCATCGGCAGGAACAGGCCGAGGATGAGCTTGTTTGGCGCGAGGCGCTCCAGCGGCGAAGCCACCTCTTCATGCGCGTGCGGCGCGAGCGGGTTCTGAATGAGCATGGTTGTCACCTTCTCTCAGGAGAGCGTGGGCTTTGCGCGAGGCGCGACGAGAGGCAGAGCGGCCTCGGCGTCAGGCTCGGGTGCTCGCAACGCGACCGAGACGTAGTCCTCCTTCGAGCGGTCCTTCAGGAGCGCTGCCGAAATCAGGCTGATCGCCGCGATGATCGCGAGGTAGCAGCTGATCGCGGTCGAAGTGCCGTAGGTGTGCATCAGCCAGGTCGCGATGATCGGCGCCGGGCCGCCCGAGGTTAGGGATGCGAGCTGATAACCGATCGAGGCACCGCTGTAGCGGACGTTCGGCGGGAAGCTCTCGGCGATGAAGGCGGCCTGCGGCCCGTACTGCATGTCGTGGACAACAAGGGAGACAATCACCGTCAGTACGATCACGGCCGGGATCGCACTGTTGATCAGCCAGTAGTAGGGGAAGGCGAAGACCAGCATCGTGAAGGCGCCGATCAGATACATGCGCTTCCGTCCGATGCGGTCCGACAGGTAGCCGAACAGCGGCGTCGTTATCAGGGACGTCGCGGCGGCTGCCAGCACGCAGTTGAACAGGAACGACCGGTCGAGCTTCAGCACGCTTGTGCCGTAGGAGAGCAGGTAGGTGGTGAAGAGGACGAACGGCGCCTGCTGGCCGGTACGGATGAGGCAGGTGAGCAGGATCTCCTTCCAGTACAACCGCACGGCGTCGAGGACCGGCGCCTTGGCTACCTGCTTCTTGGCCTTCATCTCCTGGAAAACCGGGGTCTCCAGCACGCCTAGGCGGATGTAGAGACCGACGCCGATCAGAACCGCGCTCAGCAGGAAGGGAATGCGCCAGCCGATCGTCTCGAACCACTCGGCCGAGCCGGCATGGGTGACGATGGTCAGGACGAGGACCGCCAGCAGCATGCCCAGGGGCGAGCCGAATTGCGGCCAACTTCCGGCCAACCCGCGTCGCTTGTTGAATTGACCCCACTCGGTCGCGACGGCGATGGCGCCGCCCCACTCGCCGCCGACACCGACGCCCTGCATGATCCGCAGGACGGTCAGGGCAACGGCACCCCAGATTCCGATCGAGTCGTATGTCGGGACTAGGCCGATGAGAACAGTGCTCACGCCCATCAGCATCAGGGTGACCACGAGCGTGGCCTTGCGGCCGATCCGATCGCCAAAATGTCCGAAGATTGCTGCACCGAAGGGGCGCGCCACGAAGCCGAGGAAGAAGGTCGAGAAGGAGAGGAGCGTCGCTGCGAACGGGTCGTGGGAAGGGAAATACAGTTTCCCGAAGACGAGCGCGGCGACGAGACCGTAGAGGTAGAAGTCGTACCACTCTATCATCGTGCCGATCGTGGCGGCGATAACGGCGCGACGCGCGTGCTTGGCCTGCCCGAGATCCAGTCCGGGCTGGCTATCCACTACAGATGCCATCGTTTCCACCCATGTGTTGGAGTGCTGAGCGGTTGCGCTCGTCTTCTTTTTGGTGCCGTCCGTGCTCCCGACCGGTTTGCGGTGGCGTGCCGCGCCGGCTGGCTCGAGAGAGGTATCGCGCCTTCCTTAGGCGAAATGCAGGGTGTGCTCCTCCAGGCGGCAGAAGCGGCCCTCGTGATAAAGGAGAGGGGCTTTGCTCGCGACATCGCAGGTCACGATCCGCCCGATGAAGATCGTGTGCGTTCCGTAATCGGTCTCCTGAACCACCTCGCACTCGAGGGTGGCATCCGCCTCACAGATCAAGGGACAGCCGGTCTTACCGATGCGGTAGTCAATCTCGGCGAACGGGTCCGGTTTTTTGGCAGCGAAGTGACCCGCCAGCTCTTCTTGATCGCTCGACAGGACGTTGACGGCGAAAGCGCCGGATCGGCTAATCACCGGATGAGACCGATTGGTCTTGTTGACGATGACCAGAAGGCTCGGAGGATCGGCCGAAACGCTGCAGACGGCGGTTGCAGTCATGCCATTCATGACGTGCCCATCGATTGAGGTGATGACATTCACGGAGGCAGCGAAGCGCCTCATGGCGGATTTGAATTGATCTCCCGATATACTGCCGGAAGTGGTCATTTCGTGACATCCTTTGCTTGCATTCGGGACATTTCACACAGCAAATCTGTCGAGCGGCCTGGCCTTCGAGGCGTCACTGGCAGGCGGTGCAGCAGAACTCCCTCGAGCCGCTGGGTCTCAACGCATGACCCACGTTAGCGGGCACGATCCGGGAAAAAAGCGAATTATTTCGCTGATGATCGTTCGAAAACATCGAACTGTCGGAAGCGCGCCGGCTTATGAGAAAATTTTTGCAGGGCAGAAAAGGGTTTGCTACCTGTGCATCGGCCCTGTGTCGTCCGCTCGATCTCTGCAGCGGCCCTCCATCTATGCCAGGTGCATCCACGACGGCATGATCGCCAAGGCCCGTTGCTCGTGAACATCAAACAGCTCGAGACCTTCCTTGAGATCGCGCGGTGCGGGAGCTTTACCGCCGCCGCGGATCGCTTAAACGCGACCACATCGACGATTTCAGCTCGCATCCAGGAGTTGGAGCAGGATCTCGGGGTCACCCTCTTCGATCGGTCGCAGCGGCGGATCCGGCTCACTGCGAAGGGCCGGGAGCTACAGATCTACGCCGAGCGCGCCATCACGGCCTGCGCCGAGATACGGACGCGGGTCGGCAGCGGCGACGCTCTCACTGGCCTCGTCCGCCTAGGAGTGGCCGAACTTGTCGCCGTGACTTGGTTGCCAGACTTTGTGGAGCTCATCCACCGTTCCTATCCGCGCCTGACGCTAGAATTGCAGGTTTCCCTGACGGCCGACCTCCAGAACCTCTTGTCGAACGGGGAGCTCGATGTCGCTCTGATGCCCGGCACGCGCTTCGAGGCACACTTCGCGACGCGCTCTCTCGGACACGTTCGCTTCGCCTGGATGGCGGGCCGAGCGCTCGAGTTCCCAGACAGGAGGATCGAGCCTGCGGATTTCCGATCGGTCCGTATTCTATCACTCGGCAAAAACAGCTTCCATCACCGAACCGTGGAGCACTGGTTGAGCGAGCGAGGCGACGAACCTCGGGCCGTCGATCTCTGCAACAGCATGGGCGCCGTCGCCTCTCTGACTCAAGCCAGCGTCGGCGTCAGCCTCCTGCCGGTACAATGTTACCAGGCGGAAATTGCGTCCGGGGCACTGCGTGTCCTCGAAACCTGTCCAGAAGGTCCGGTCGTAGAATTTTTCTCAGTCTTCGCTGCGGACTCAAAAAGTTTACTACCAGCGTTGATCGCGGAGATAGCTGAAAAGGTCAGTAAATTTGAATTTATATAATCACAGACAATACGATTAATTTTCTTTGCCCGGTAATTAGATAGCAAATTACGCAGCATCCTGATGTATCGCGCCAAGACATAAATCCATCCGGCTATTCTTCACTAGGCGGGCATCCCGATTGGGTCACATCTCATACAGCAGGATAAATGCGGTCATGACGCACACTGCTGTAATCCAGGAGGTCTACATCCAGGACCTCTCGACCCGCTCCGTGGACGACCGGGTCTTGGGCGGGCCCAATCGCGGCAGGCCGCGATGGGGCCCTTGATGGGCGGCACGGGCGTATCCAAGAGCCAGGTCAGCCGGTTGTGCCAGGAGATCGACGAGCGGGTCGGCGCGTTCCTCGACCGCTCCATCGAAGGCGAGTGACCCTACTTCTGGATCGACGCGACCTACATGAAGGTCCGGCAGGACGGGCGCATCGTCATCGTGGCGTTCGGCGTCAACAGTGATGGCCGCCGCGAGGTGCAGGGTATGGACATCGGCCTCTCCGAGACCGAGACGTTCTGGACCGCTTTCCTGCGCAAGCTCGCCCGGCATTGTCTGCGCGGCGTCGAACTGTTTGTCTCCGACGCGTACGAGGGCATCTATGCGTCCGTATCGAGGTGGTGACCGGGGTGAGACTGCGCGCCAGCGGGATCGATGGCTCCAGCCGTCCCGTCCGGTTCTGTATCAACTTCGCCACGTCGATCGTCAGCCTCGGGGGGCTCATCGCTTTCAGCGTCATGCTGGCGCGACGAGTTGGGATCTCGTGATCGATTTCCTCGCTCTGCACGGGATGACCCGCACAGCCTGGCGGATAGGATGAGGGACATCCCAGTGGCCGACCCGTCCGCAGCGCCGGTTCGACCGATACCAACAAAGTTATTCGGTCAGCCGGTGGACGGGTGTGGATCGAGCGGAAGAAGACCAATGGTAACAGGGTTGTACCGAGCGCGGGGGTGCTGGCGTCAGGGCTCAGCCGCGGGGATGGCGTCGGTTCGCGATGGTCCGATGAGCCGCCAGCCGCGGAGAGGCCGCCTCAGCATGCCGCCGCGCAGTTCGCACCCGTTCGACATCGGCGATACCAATCGACCGCGGCGCTGCTTCCTGAGTGAACGGCATCCGGGTGCGCGCGTCTCCGTAATAATCCGACCCGGTCATGCCGAAGCCGCCGCCCGTGACCGCGCCCTCAAGACGCGTTTCCAGTGCCAACGCGGGTGCCGAGAGCCCGACGAGTACAGCGGCAATGAGAAATATGCGCATCATCGAACCCAGCCGTGAGGACAGGGCCGTTTTGCGGCAGAATGGTTATCAATCACCTTTGGCGGCGAAATCCCAGACCGACTCGCCCCATTCCGGAACCGGGCGGTTCCGATAGGGTGCTGTCCGCTCGAACAAGATCCGGTTCGGCTTGACCACCTGCATGGGCTTGCCGTCGATCATCGGCACGCCGCAGCGATCGATTCGAAACGTACAGTGCTCCGAGTCGAAGCCGAACAGCTGCGCCGCGGTCCAGCCAGACCGGTGCGCCTCGGCGCCAAACTGGTCGCGCCAGAAGTCGATGGCGGCAGGGAGGTCGGTGAGAGCGGAGCGGTGGGTCATGCCGGTGCAGAGGTATGCAGTGCCGAGGTCGTGTCTCGTAGCGTGGTGTAGCTTCGGCGGGGCCACCCCGATCACCGGCCTGGGCCGGATCGATCAGGCTGCCAGGGTGGGCAGGCTGACGCGGAGATCATCGCCGATCGGGGCGATGCTTTCCAGGGTGATGTAGCCGGACCGCTGGACGGCCCATTCGTCATTCTGCTCCAACAGGAGCGCGCCGACGAGGCGGCCGTTTTGGCGCACCTTCACGTAGGGCGCGTCGATCCAGAGATACGGCCACTCGCCCTCGATCGGCCGGTCGAGGAACGCGCCGACCCGTTCATCGATCTCCTGGCACAGACGGCTG
>NZ_JAUYZJ010000068.1 GCF_030700285.1 Methylobacterium sp. NEAU K
GCCCGAACACTTCCGCCAGGGCGCGTCATCGCTTGCGCCAGTCGAGGGCGGCGGCCACTCAGAGGACGCTCATGAAGCTGACGGCGGTCCTCTCGTAGCGGGTGGCGATCCCGCGCCACTCCTTGAGCCTGGCACAGAGCTGCTCGACCTGATTGCGATTATTGTAGATCCAGTCCGGGCAGGTCACAGGTGCCTCGTAGCGCGGCGGTGGGATCGCCGGGCGCCCATGTTCCAGATGTGCTCGCGAAAGGCGTGGCTGGTGTAGCCGCGATCTCCCACGATCACTTGGGCACACCCGGCAGTTCGTCGAGCAGAGGAACCGCGTGAGGCAGCTCATGGGCCTGACCAGGCGCCAGCCCAAAGGCGATGGCGCGTACGCTGCCGTCAGCGATCACGCAGGCCTTGGTGCCATAGCGTCTGGGTCCAGGTCGTCTCGGCGTAGGGAGCCTCGACGCGCCGAGCACGGCCACGAAGATCTCGGCCTCGCGCACGACGCCGGTGGCGGGGTCGACGAGAACCGTGAAACCGAGGGAGGATCATGGCCAGTACGCCGGATCTCTCGTTAGAGCGGGCGATCCCGGCGTGGACAGGCGAGGTTGTGCGAGCTTGGGGATGGAGGGCGAGCGTTAGCGGGCCCTCCGGACAGGCGCACGGCGGACTACAAGATCAAAACGCCAAACCTATGCTTGGATCGCCCATCGCGCCACATCCTAATGACGTTCCGCTACCAAACAGATAGGCCGGCAAGCAAGTTCAAGCCTGACCGGAATGGCTTTCGGAGGCGTCCCCACCGAGGACCAGGCGCAACGACCGGGCTAGCTCGTCGCGCCGGTAGGGCTTGTTGAGCACGGGGAGCATCCCCTCTCCGATGACCTGACCCTCGTCGAGATTCGCGACATAGCCCGAGGTCAGCAGGATCTTCAGTCCAGGGCGAATGCGTCCCGCTTCCACGGCTAGCTGAGAGCCGTTCATGCCGCCCGGCATGACCACGTCCGAGAACAGGATATCGATCCGCTCGACGCCGCGAAGGTGCTCCAGCGCCTCGGCGGCGTTGTGTGCGACAATGACCCGATAGCTTAGCTCCTCCAAACTCTCGACGGCCATGTCGAGCACTTGCGCATCATCCTCCACCAGCAGGATGGTTTCACCCTCGCCAGCCTTGCGCAGCGGGAGCGCGCTGATCGGTCCCTGTCCGATTTCCTCGCCCGCAGAGTCCGAGGAGCGCGGGAAATATAGGTTCACCGTCGTCCCCGTCCCGACCTCGGAAGCGATGTCCACGAAGCCTTTGGCGCTTCGGGTGAAGCCATAGACCTGGCTCAATCCGAGTCCTGTTCCCTTGCCGACCTCTTTAGTGGTGAAGAACGGTTCGAACACGCGCTGGAGCGCCTCGGGGGCGATGCCGCCGCCCGTATCCGTGACGGAGATCACGACGTAGGGTCCCGGAGGCACGGCTTTGTCGGCGACCGAGGCCGTGTCGAGCCGGACGTTGCGGCTGCGCACAGCGATGCGGGCACCGCTCGCTCCTGCATCCATGGCATCGCGGGCGTTCACGATCAGGTTCAGCACCGCGGCCTCGAACTGCGCCGGGTCGATGCGAATCGGGTCAAGGGCGGGATCGAGGTCGAGGGCGAGCTCGATGGCAGCTCCCGCCGCCCGCTCCGCCAGCGGCCTGAAGTCCAACAGGAGCCGGTTCGGGTTCAAGGTCTGCGGCCGCAGCATCTGCCGGCGCGAGAAGGCCAGGAGTTGCTGGGTGAGCTGCTCGCCGCGCCGCGCAGCCGTCATGGCGGCCTCAGCCAAGCGCTTGACCCGGTCGACCTGCTCGGGCCTGCGGAGCATCATGTCGAGGCCTCCGACGATGACGGTCAGCAAGTTATTGAAGTCGTGCGCCACGCCACCGGTAAGCTGGCCGATAGCCTCCATCTTCTGGGCCTGGCGCAACGATTCCTCGGTGATACGCTGGTCGGTGATGTCCGACAGGATGCCGGCCATCCGCACTGGTACACCGCCCGGATTGTGCTTGACTTGTCCCTGGACGGATATCCACCGCACGGCGCCGTCCGCGCGCCTGATGCGGCATTCCAGGTCCAGGGCGCCGGTTTCCTGCACGGTTGAGAAGGCGGCTTCCACCGTGGGTCGGTCGTCCTCGACGACATGCGCCAGGAACCTCTCACGGCCCCAGGTCTGAAGGGGTTCGGCATAGCCGAAGATGGCGTCGTGACGAGGGGAGCGACGCGACGTATCGGTAGAGAGGTCGAGATCCCAGGAGCCAAGGCCAGCCGCATCGAGGGCGAAGGCCAGCGTCTCGCGCGCCGCCTCGACCTCGCTGGTGCGCTCAGCCACCCGCCGTTCCAGTCCCTCGTTGAGAAGACGCAGATGCTCCTGCGTGCGCTCGCGTTCCAGGAGGAGGCCGCGGGCCTGATATTGCCGTCGTCGCGCCCGCAGGGCTGATGCCACGGCGCTCGTCAATGTCTCCGCGTTGATCGGGCGCTCCAGCAGGACGACGTTGCCGAGGCGCGAGAGTATGGCGGCGGCGCGCGCGGGGCGGCGACCAACCTGCCGGGTGGCCAGGACGATGAAGGGGAAGTCGGACCAAGCCGACTGCGCGTCGAGCCAGTCGAACAACGAGGTCGCGTCCGCGTCGGCGAGCGCCTCCTCGGTGACGAGCGCCGCGGCGGCTCCGGCCTTAAGGCAGATCACCCAGTCCGAAGCGTCCGAGCATACTGAGCTCGGCGTCCCTGCACGGACGAGCAACTGCTCGATCACGAATGCATCGCGGCCGCGAGGGGCCAGGATGACGATCCGGTTCTCCGTATCTGGCGTTTCGGACATCAGGCATCGCTCTGAGGAGCGTTTCTGGCGAGCATCGAGACCTTGCCGTGGTACGAAGGCAAGCCCGTGAGCACACCCTCGAAGTCGTGTAGGGCTTCGCCGACTTGGAGGCCGCCCATCCCGACCCGCATCTCCCGGATCGTGCGCTCATGCGCATTGACCCTGCTCTTCACCACGGAAAGGGCAGTGCGCACCTCGCCCTTGGCCTCGAAGAACCGGAACAACAGGATGCAGTCGCTCAAGTAACTCAGGTCGACGTCGGAGCGGATCTCGCCGACTATGCCGTGCTGGCCGAGTACCAAGAGCGTCGTAACGCCCTGCTGGTTGAGGTAGCTCAGCAGCTCATGCATCTGCAGGATCAGGAACTCGTCGCCTGGCATGGCGTGCAGGTAGGCGTTGAGGCTGTCGATCACGACGACCGTCGAGCGGCGGTCCTCGACTGCGGTCCGGACCTCAGCGGCAAACTCTCCGGGTGCGAGCTCGGCCGGGTCGATCTGCGTGATGGTCAGGCGTCCGGCATCGATATGAGAGGTAAAGTCCATGCCGAGGATCGAGGAGCGCGTCAGAAGCGTGGCCAAGCCCTCGTCGAACAGGAAGTAGGTCGCCGTCTCGCCTCGCTCCAAAGCCGTCAGCATGCAGCGGACGGCGGTCGTGGTCTTGCCGACACCTGAGGGACCGATCAGCAGAGTGTTGGTTCCGGGCACGAGGCCTCCGCCGAGCAATAGGTCGAGCTCAACGGAACCCGTCGAGGCCGCAGTCGGGTCGAAGGACGTATGGTGCTCGGCCGCGATCAGGCGGGGAAAGACGCTGATGCCACCGGTGTCGAGGACGAAGTCGTGGTAGCCCCCGCGGAACTTGATGCCGCGCATCTTGATGATCCGCAGCCGGCGTCGCTCAGAGCCGAACTCGCGCGGCGCCTGCTCCAGCGAGATGACGCCGTGGGCGATGCTGTGGAGCTGCACGTCGCCCACCTCGGAGGTTCGGTCATCGAGCATCAGGACGGTGCAGTCGCGCTTAGCGAAAAACTGTTTGAGCGCCAGGATCTGGCGCCGGTAGCGCAGTGGGTTCTGGGCTAGCAGACGCAGCTCTGAGAGGCTGTCGAACACGACGCGCATCGGCTTGATCGCATCGACGCGGGCGATGACCTCCTTGACGGTCTCGCCGAGCTCGATCTCGGAGGGGTGCAGGATGGATTGCTCACTGTCCGGGTCCAGGCCGAGTTCGTTGACGAGTTCGTAGACCTCGATTTGGTCGAGCGACCAGCCATGGGTCGCGGCCGACGCGCGAAGCTCGTCGGCAGTCTCGGATAGCGTCACGTACAGACCTCGCTCGCCGCGCTTTACCCCTTCCAACAGGAACTGCAGCGACAAGGTGGTCTTGCCGGAGCCTGGGGTTCCTTCGAGCAGATACAGGCGGTCATCCGTTAGCCCACCGCCGAGGACGTCGTCCAGGCCAGGTATACCGGTCGAGATGCGGGAGCCGGGGGAGCGCTCCATGGAGGAGTGGGCGCGGTGTTCTTCCATATCTATGATTTGCCGAGTTATGGGGCTGCAGTCCCAACGCGTGGAACCTGACAATGCTCCAGCTTCGGCGACGGTGAAGCACGCTGGGCATATCAAACCGGGCCGATACAAGTTCTGAGCGGCGTCCTGCTGCGCGGGCCAGCCAACGAGCGGCTCGATGAGGGCTGGACGCATCCTCACCAAGCGGGCTTCGCACTGCGTCAACTCCAAACGGGAGCAGCGCGCCGGGACGTCCAGCGCCGTCTCGTGATGATGCGGCCGCCGCGCACGAGATGGCCGCCTCAGTAACCCGCGCCGGCTCAGTCGGCAGCCTTGGTCTAGCCCTACAGCATCAGGTCGCGGGCTGCGTCGGTCAGCGCTTGGGGCGCGGCAACGACGGCCTGGTACTGGACGTGGCTTGGATCATCTCGGACCCAATTGGCGACGCCAGGGGTTAGCCCCATCAGAGACCCGATCGCACTCGACGAGTTTCGACCCGCATCGCGAAGGAAACCATGTCGGATAGCACTTCAGCGTCAGTGACGTTCCCATCTCTTAAGGCTGCTCGATCGGCGTGAGAGCTATGCGGAATTCTGGGTGACGGAGGTGGTCAGGCGGCGCGGTGATCTGGGCTGGCGATGACCTCGGTCCCGTCGCGGAAGATGAGGCCGGCCACGACCTTCGGCAACTGGTTTTCGCCCTTCAAGCGTCGCCAGGTTTTCGAGGCCGCCATCACGAGCTTGAACACCATCAGCTTGGCGGTCGTGGGCGAGAGTGCGCCCTTGGTCCGGACCGTGCGGTGCCGGACGGCGGCGAACACGCTCTCGATCGGGTTCGAGCTGCGCAGGTGGTCCCAGTGCGCGGCCGGGAAGTCGAAGAACGCCAGCAACGCCTCCCGGTCTTTGGTCAGGCAGTCGGCGGCGCGCGGATACTTGGCCCCGTACTTCTCGACGAAGGCGGCCAGTGCCACCTCGGCCGCCGCCCGGGTCGGCGCGCCGTGGATCTCCCGCAGGTCGGCCTTCATCGCCGGCTGGACCGATTTCGGCACCTCGTCGAGGACGTTGGCGGTCTTGTGGACCCAGCAGCGTTGGTGAGCCGTGCCAGGGAAGACCCGATTCAACGCGCGCCAGAAGCCGAGCGCGCCATCGCCGACCGCGATCTCAGGTGCGATCGACAGCCCGCGCCGCTTCACATCGACGAGCAACTCGCGCCAGTTCTGGCCGCTCTCACGGACGCCCACCTGGAAGCCGACCAGTTCCTTCCTGCCCTCCGGTGTGGCGCCGATCAGTACGAGCATGCATTCCGCCTGCTCCTCCATCCGGGCCTGCAGGTATACGCCGTCGGCCCAGCTGTAGACGTAGCGGCGGGCCGAGAGGGCGCGGCCCTGCCAGCGCGCGTACTCGTCCGCCCAGCTCGCCGTCAGTCGGGCGGTGACGGCGGGCGGCAGGTTCGGAGCATCACGACTCAACAGAGCCGCGAGCGCCTCCTGGAAGTCGCCGGTCGAGACGCCGCGCAGGTACAGGACCGGCAGCAGCGCATCCAGGCTGCGGGTGCGCCGCGCCCACTCCCGTCGCGCCGCGGTCCCGGATGCGAACGCGCGCCACCGGGACCGGACCGATCCTGGTCTCGATCGCTCGCTCCGGCCCGTGGCCGTGCCGCACCAGCCGGGCGCGGCCGTCCGGCAGCCGCAGGTCCTGCATCGCGCTCAGGAATGCGTCGGCTTCCAGCTCAACGGCCTGGGCGAGCAGGCGGCGAGCCCCGGCGCGCAGCACTTCCGTCAGGAGATCGTCGATGTCCTCGGGCTGACGAAGCCGGACGACGTTGGTAAGTGTCTCCATGGCGTGTCGCTCTCGCTGACAGGTTCTGGCAGGCTCGACACCCGCCTCGATACGCCGCCTTCACACCTCCTTCGTCACCCAATCTCCCGCATAGCTCCAGCCATGTCCGCCGGCAATTCTATGATCTCGCCGTCTCCTCGCCGATTGCGACGGAAACGCTCTCCCGCATCGCCGCGCTCTACCGGATCGAGACCGAGATCCGCGGTCGCTCGGCCGATGAGCGGCGCGCTGCGCGTCACGAGCGAAGCCGGGCGGTGATCGAGGCGCTGGAAGCCTGGCTGCGGGAGAAGCTCGGCCTCTTGAGCCGCAAGAGCAATCTGGCTGAGGCGATCCGCTACGCCCTGAGCCGCTGGGCGGGGTTGACCCTGTTCCTCGACGACGGATGCATCGAGATCGACTCGAATGTCGTCGAGCGCGCGATCCGACCGCTGGCTTTGAATCGCAAGACTGCGCTCTTTGCCGGATCCGACGGCGGGGGCGAGCACTGGGCGGTGATCGCTTCGTCGGTCGAGACCTGCAAGCTCGTCGGCGTCGAACCCCAAGCTTACCTTTCCGACGTCATCACCCGCATCGTCGAGGGGCATCGGCAGCGGCGCCTCGATGATCTGCCGCCATGGGCTTACCAGGCAACGCCAGCCCTCAAAGCCGTGGCCTGAGGACAGCGCTTACCGAAGATCAAGATGCTTGGTTCGATCTCAGATTGAAGTCGCCCATTTTTCGTGACGCTCGGGTCTGTTGGTGGAGCCACCAGCAACCCCATGGGGTCCGCGAGGTCGGCGAGCCCAACCCTGGCAAGAAGACCGGCACACCCCTCAGATCGTCAGTACAATTTTCCCGAAATGCTCATTCTTCTTCATGCGGGCCAGCGCCATCGCCTCGTGGACGGCGTAGCGGCTGTGACAAGCGCAAAGGGCTACCCAATCTAATGAGGCAGCCCTTTGAAATGTAGAGGGACAGCCGCCTTCACGCTGTCGCTGATCTCACGCCGCTCGCACGGTTGCGAGGAAGCGCCCGACCTCAGCTGCGAGATGCTCGGACTGGCGCGACAGCTCGGAGGCGGCGCCGAGCACCTGGCTCGCCGCCGCCCCTGTCTCCTCCGCCGCACTCGCCACGCCTGAGATGTTGCTCGTCACCTCGCCGGTACCCATCGCTGCTTGGCCGACATTTCTGACGATCTCCTGGGTGGCAGCGCCCTGTTCCTCTACGGCGGCGGCGATCGAGGTCGCCACGTCGCTGATCTCCCGGATCCGCCCGGTGATGCCGCCGATCGATGTGACTGCTTGGCCCGTCGAGGCTTGGATCCGCGCGATCTGCCCGGAGATCTCGCTCGTGGCCTTGGCGGTCTGCTCCGCGAGCGCCTTCACTTCGGACGCCACCACCGCGAAGCCCTTGCCAGCTGCACCAGCACGCGCCGCCTCGATCGTGGCGTTGAGTGCCAGCAGGTTAGTCTGACCGGCGATGGTTGAGATCAGCCCGACCACGTCGCCGATGCGCGACACGGCGCTGCTCAGCTCCTGCACCAATGCGCCGGTCTGGTTGGCTTCGTGCACGGCGCGCTGCGCCAGTTCGGCCGAGCCTGCCACCTGCCGGCCGATCTCCTGGACGGATGAGCCCAACTCCTCGGCGGCAGCCGCCACGGTGTTGACGTTGCTGGCGGCCTCCTCGGCCGCTGCCGCCACCGTGGTCGACTGGCTGGCCGTCTCCGTTGCCGTTGCCGTCATCGTCTGGGCGGTAGCCTGCAGCTCGGTGGCCGAAGACGAGACCATGCCGATAATCCCGCCGACAGCTGCCTCGAAACCGTCGGCCATCTGGCGCATGCCGGCCTTGCGCTGCTCCTCGGCCGCCAGCCGCGCCTGAGCAGTGTCGGCTTCAAGCTGGCGGGTGTGGATCAGGTTGTCCTTGAAGACCTGGACCGCTGCGGCCATCGCGCCGATCTCGTCGCCGCGGCCAACGCTTGGAATCGCGGTTTCAGTGTCACTCCGAGCCAGCCGACGCATCGCAGCTGTCATGCGTTCGATAGGCCGAGAGATGCCCAGCAATGCAAAAACGATGGCGCCCAAGGCCGTCACCGCGGCTACAGCCAACATGGCCTGTGTCGTGCTCACCGCCTGTACCTTCTCCTCGCGTGCTGCTGCGCCGGCTGCTGCTCCCGCCGCCACGTTAAGGGCTACAAGTTTTTGAGCGGCGCCTGTGACTGCGACGTATTGGGCGTTTATCGGGCCACGAAACTGGGCATAAATCTCGTCCCGCTGTGTCGGATCAATCTGGCGGAGAGAGTTCCAGCTTGCCGAAAGTATTTTCCATTTTTTGCAGAAATCTTCAAATATTGCCTGCTCTTCTGGCGAGCTAATCAAGGAAATGTAAGAAATTCTAGTTTTTTCGGGGCTCTGAGAAAGATCGTCTATGGTCTTCAGGCTGACGGCACGCTCGGCGTCGGCGTCGGCGATCAAATAGCGGAACTGCCAAAGACGTGCGCGCATCACCCAGGTACTGAGCGTGTGCGCTGCGTTCACAGACGGCAGGGCATTCGAGTCCAGCAGTTCGATTCGATTGCCGATCACGTTTAGCTTGCGAAGCGATACACCACCTTGCACGGCCGAGATGACGGCGAGCGCAGCGAAGAGACCAATCAACGTCGTCTTGATCGAGGGTCGCATGTCGTGATCCAGAGCTGTTTGCAAGATCTTGCAAAGATGGACCAACGTTAACGAATAAATCTTAATCTATATCTAAGGTCAAATCTATAACTACGAGACCCACGAACAGCTCCGGGCGCACCTACAGCTGTTCGTCGACGCCTACAACCATGCCCGTCGGCTGAAGTCCCTGCGCGGCCTCACACCCTACGAGCATGTCCTTCAGGTCTGGACGAAAGAGCCCGAACGCTTCAGGCTGGATCCGTCACACCCCATCCCGGGACTATACACCTAGTTGCTTATCCGAACTGAAGCCACGGCAGTGGAAAATAACTGCAGCATTGCCGATGTAATATCGCCGCCTGATGCGACTGGGAAATAGAGACCGTCCGATGCGCAAGCCTTCAACATCGGACCAATGTTGTTTTCATACGGTTTGACATAGGAATTATAGAAACCGTTATCATAAATTGGCAGATATTGCGTGTAAATGATTCCAATGCGAACATTATTATTTTTGAGCGTATTGCATGTCGATGGGCTGAACGGACCAATGAAGCGGTTGCTCGTATACTGAAAACCTGCACTCTTATTTGTGACGCTTCCTCCAGTATCTTCAACGCCATCAGTGACAAAAAATAGAAACCGGATCGGCGAACCTGCAGTGGTACCGGTGCCGCTCGCGGGTATGGTCGTGTTCATCTTAGCAATCGCACGCTCGAAATCAGTTTGATTGTCATCTTGGTTGTAGTACGCATAAGCAATATCAATACTTGGAGCGGCTGTTTTGATCTGGCTCAACGTCGGCGTCATCGCCTGCAGCCGGGTTTGCGTGGTCGAATCATTGAAAATCCACATCTCCATCTGAAATTGCTGGGCGAGAGACATACTGGAATTGGCTTGGTCTACGAGCGCTGAAACCGCATCTCTCAGTACCTGAATGCGGAGTTTGATATTGTTCTTCTGTGCGATGTGATAATTATCAGTCGTGCTGTCGCCAGTCACTCTCCCCTTCTTGTCGTAGGTATGTTCATGACACGCAAATGCACACCCGCCTGTAACGAGCTTCATGTTGTTCACGTCGGTATCGGTAGCTGCGAGCCCCATGGATGGCGAAGTGTCGAGCAACAGGTAGAAATTTATGTACTGAAACAGGTTGCGCGTGCTCGATGAAGCTCCGTCAAAATACAATGCTGGCACCTTCATGATGCTGCCGATTGTCGTCTTGATGTTGGCTTTGTAGCTCGCGGTCAAACTCAACGTCGAGGCCCCATTCACGACCGGACCGGGTGTGAAGCTGTTGACCGTCACGCCGGGCACTTTCGCAGCCTCAGTGCGAAACTGCGTCTCCAAGGCCGTGAGACTGGATTGAGCGATGGTATTAGATTTTTGCGCCATCACCGCGAGCACCGCGCCGTCGAGGGCGGCGTCGAGTTGAACTTTTGCAGCGTTGCGCCGGCCGTAGTCGACCGCCGCGCCCGTCGCGAACAAGACCGGAATGGACATCAGCGCGAACATGATCGCGACCTGACCCGATCGGGCACGTCCAAACTGTTCTGTGGAGGTGCGAAGGCGCCGTGCGCCCTGTCTTGAAAATCGCAGCACGACCCCTCAAGCAACTCAGCTATAATTCGGACAGGCGGCTCCGCCTGGCATGACGATCTCGTTCGTAGTGCGCTCGGCCCAGGGGATCTGGCGCGTGAAGGTCAGTTGCCGCGTCCCGAAGATCCATCTGTAGAGGCTGCTCCCGATGAGCGGCGTGTAGGTCATCGAAACCTCGGCCAAAATGTAGCGAGCGCCGTCGAACTGGTAGGTGGCGGGCGCGGCAGGCACGCCGTTGGTGCCAGCGATCACCAGACGCGCGCGTGCCGTGGCGTTCTGGGCCCAGCTTGAGCAGACGCCGCCAAAAAGAGTACCGCCGACACTCTCGACGCCCATCGCGCTGACGACGATCTGCAGTCCGGACACATCGAGCGGTTGCATGATCGCGCTCGCAGCGGAGGCGATGGTCGTCATGTCGGACGCTGACGGGCTCGGGTTGTCAGCCCGGCCTGAGAGATCAGCGAGTGCTCGGGCGAATAGGGTCAGCTTGCGAGTCGTATCGCCGATGCGCGTCAACTCGACGGTTCCGAAATAGATCGTCACCAAGGCGGGTAGGATCATTGCGAATTCGATCGCGGCCACGCCACGCTGATTTGTGCGGAAGCGAGTGAACATGGCGCAGCTCACGAGCATACCGACTTGGTGTTGTAGGGCTCGACCTTGAACACAGTGGCGGCTTGGAGAACGCGACGTTTGTTCGGTAAGGTCGCCACCGTGGATCCGAGCAAGGGAAAGAAGACTGGTACATCTACTGCCGCTTGGACAATCATGATGGCAGAAGCGCCAGCGCAGGTGTAGCCCTGAAAACTCGGATTCCAATCGCTGATATGCGTCGACGAGTCGATGGCTACAGGGGAAACTGTAGAAGCGCCGGAAAAACTCGCCGCTTGGGTGACGCTGACGCGCACGTTGGCACAATTGAAGATCGTCAACCGAACCGCGCCATTCGGCATCGTGCAGATTGCGCTTCGGAAGTTGGCTATTAAAGTCGTGGAGTTGGTGATGCCGGCGTTCGTCGTCTGGAACTGACCGGTGTAGATCTGTCGTCCGGCATCGACGACGGCCTGCTGAAGGATCTCCTGCTCCCAGTAGACCAGGCCATTCTCCAGGCAGGCACAGATCAGAGCGAGGAATGGCAGCCCGAGCAGGCCAAACTCTACCGCTGTCGCACCTTCCCCCGCGCGGTAGAAACGCCGCAGGACCCACAGGCAATTTCGCAATCGTCGAGTGACGGCCAAGTGTGCCGGCTCGTGGCCCATCGGTCGCCCCAAACGTCTGCCTCCTGCGTCCTCGGCAGGCGTCGCGCCGGCTACAATAAGGTCGAAGCGATTGACGATCCGTTTCTAAAGCCACCAGAAATTGAAAT
>NZ_JAUYZJ010000069.1 GCF_030700285.1 Methylobacterium sp. NEAU K
GGCTATGTCGGCCTGGTTTCCGGGGCGTGCCTGGCGGATTTCGGCCACAGCGTTGTCTGCATCGACCGCGACCCGGACAAGATCGCGAGCCTGAACGCCGGCCGCATGCCGATCTACGAGCCCGGGCTGGACGCGCTGGTGTCCGAGAACGTCCGCCAGGGCCGGCTGGGCTTCGGCTCGAGCCTGCGGGAGGCGGTGGCGGGGGCCGACGCGGTTTTCATCGCGGTGGGCACGCCCTCGCGCCGGGGCGACGGCTTCGCCGACCTGAGCTTCGTGTTCGAGGCCGCCCGGGCGATCGCGGGAGCGCTGTCGGGCTTCACCGTGGTGGTGACCAAGTCGACGGTGCCGGTGGGCACCGGCGACGAGGTCGAGCGCATCATCCGCGAGGCCGCCCCCGGGGCGGATGTCGCCGTGGTCTCGAACCCGGAATTCCTGCGCGAGGGCGCGGCGATCGCCGACTTCAAGCGTCCCGACCGCATCGTGGTCGGCGCCGAGGATGCCCGGGCCGAGGCGGTGATGCGCGAGGTCTACCGGCCGCTCTACCTCAACGCCGCGCCGATCCTGGTGACGCGGCGTCGCACCGCGGAGCTGACCAAGTACGCCGCCAATGCGTTCCTGGCCGCCAAGATCACCTTCATCAACGAGATCGCGGATTTGTGCGAGGCGGTCGGTGCCGACGTGCAGCAGGTCGCCCGCGGCATCGGGCTCGACAACCGGATCGGCACCAAGTTCCTGCATGCGGGGCCGGGCTATGGCGGCTCGTGCTTCCCGAAGGATACCCTCGCCCTGGTCAAGACCGCTCAGGATGCCGGGGCGCCGCTGCGGCTGGTCGAGACCGTGGTGGCGGTCAACGACCAGCGCAAGCGCGCCATGGCCCGCAAGGTGATCAAGGCCTGCGGCGGCAGCGTCCGGGGCCGGACCGTCGCGCTGCTCGGCCTGACCTTCAAGCCCGACACCGACGACATGCGCGAGGCGCCCTCGCTGGCGATCGTGGCCGGCCTGCAGGATGCCGGCGCCACGGTGCGCGCCTATGATCCCGAGGGGATGGAGCAGGCGCGCGCGCTGATGCCGTCTGTGGAATACGCCGAGAACCCGTACGCCTGCGCCGAGGGCGCGGACGCGCTGGTGATCGTGACCGAGTGGAACGCCTTCCGGGCGCTCGATCTGGACCGGCTGCGCCAGGCCATGGCGCCATCCGGGGCCGCGCCCGTGCTGATCGACCTGCGCAACATCTACGATCCCGAGACCGCGGAGCGGCACGGTTTCACCTACCTCGGCGTCGGACGATCCAAGGATAGCGCCAAGGATAGGTCCGCCCAGGACGCGTCTTGAGCATCGGCCGGACCGGGGCGCGCGGAGCCATTGCGCTGTCAGATCTGCGGGTTGCCGCGAAGATCTCTTGGGAAAACGGCCGCGGCACCGCTAGACGGGGCCCGGCCCCCGAGGCGCAACTGTGGCATTTCCATGGTCAGATGACCGTCTCAACAGGCGGTGGACCCGTGCAATCTTGGCATTCTGGCCGGCGGCACTGGATTATGCCCTGATGAATACATGTCACAGCGGCCCGCAATCTCGCCGGCCAGGGATGACCTTGGCTCCGGCCAGGTTGGACACCGCAATGGTGCCATACTAAGGGGTGAGAGGGTACTCACTCGTCGCGAGCCGAGCCGACTTCCGATAACGAGCGTGTGCGAACCGAACGTGACACAACGTACAGACATTGCGATCGTCGGACGCGCATGCCGACTGCCCGGGGCCCCCAGCGTCGACGGGCTGTGGCAACTCCTCTCCGAGGGCCGCTGCGCCGTCAGCAAGGTCCCCGGTGACCGGTTCTCGCTCGAACGATTCGCGCATCCCCGCGCCCACGAGCGCGGAAAGAGCTACACCTGGGCTGCCGGTGTCATCGACGACATCTGGTCGTTCGACCCGGCGGTCTTCGGCATCTCGCCCCGCGAGGCCGAGCAGATGGATCCGCAGCAGCGGATGCTGCTGGAGCTGACCTGGGAAGCCCTGGAGGATGCGGGCCTGCGCCCGTCGAGTGTGGCCGGCAGCAACATCGGCGTGTTCGTCGGCGCCTCCTCGCTCGACTACGGCAACCTGCGCATCCTCGACGCGGCCTCGGGCGACGCCTACGCGGCCACCGGCAACACGCTCTCGATCATCTCGAACCGCATCTCCTACATCTTCGACCTGAAGGGCCCGAGCTTCACGGTCGACACCGCCTGCTCGTCCTCGCTCGTCGCCTTCGACAACGCCGTGCAGGCGATCCAGTCGGGCCGCGTGGACACGGCGGTGGTGGCCGGCGTCAACGTGCTGGCGAGCCCGTTCAACTTCATCTGCTTCTCCAGCGCGCAGATGCTCTCGCGCACCGGCCTGTGCCAAGCGTTCTCCAAGAACGCCGACGGCTACGTGCGCTCGGAGGGCGGCGTGGTGTTCGTGCTGCAATCGGCCGAGGCCGCGCGGCGCAACGGCGCCACCGTGCGCGCCCGGGTGGCGGCGTCGGGCATCAACTCCGACGGGCGCACCACCGGCATCTCGCTGCCCTCGGGCTACGCCCAGGGCGCGCTGCTGGAGAAGGTCTACCGCGAGGCGGGCATCCGCCTCGACGACCTCGCCTTCATGGAGGCCCACGGCACCGGCACCCCGGTGGGCGATCCGATCGAGGCCTCGGCCATCGGGACCAAGCTCGGCCGCGGTCGCCAGGCGCCGCTGCCGATCGGTTCGATCAAGACCAACATCGGCCATACCGAGCCCGTGTCAGGTCTCGCCGGCCTGATGAAGGCGACGCTGGCGCTGGAGCACGACCTCGTGCCGCCGTCGCTGCACGCGGCCGAGCTGAATCCCGACATCCCGTTCGACGAGCTGAACCTGCGGGTCGTGCGCGAGCCCCTGCCGATCGCCCGCGGTCCGCGCGAGCGCTACGCGGGCGTGAACTCCTTCGGCTTCGGCGGCACCAACGCCCACGTGGTCATCACGGACGCGGCCGTCGAGGCGCAGCCTGCCGCCGGCGTCCCGGATTCCTCCGCCCAGGTGCTGCTGATCTCGGCGCAGAGCCGGGCCGCGCTGAACGAGCTCGCCCTCGACTACGCCGAGCGCCTGGAGGCCCAGCCCGGCCGGGTCGCCGCGGTGGCCGCCGCGGTGGCGCACCGGCGCGAGCGCATGCCCGCCCGTCTGGCCATCACCCTGGACGGCAAGACCGATGTCGCCGCGACCCTGCGGGCCGTCGGCGAAGGCGAGGACGCGCAGGACGCGTTCACCGGCACCGCGGTGGACCGTGCCGCCGAGGTGGCCTTCGTCTATTCCGGCAACGGCAGCCAGTGGGCCGGCATGGGCCGCGAGGCCTACGAGGAGAACGCGACGTTCCGGGCGGCCTTCGACCGGATCGACACGCTGTTCCAGGCCTATTCCGACTGGTCGCTGAAGCAGGCGCTCTACGCCGAGGACCTCGACGAGCGCCTCGCCCTCACCAGCGTCTCGCAGCCGCTGATCTTCGCCATCGAGAGCGCCTCGACGGCGGCGCTCCGGGCCAAGGGGCTGATCCCCTCCTACGTGCTCGGCCACAGCGTCGGCGAGATCGCGGCCGCCGAGGCCGCCGGCATCCTGAGCCTGGAGGACGCGGTCCGGGTCATCTACTATCGCAGCCACCACCAGGAGACCACGCACGGCCAGGGCACCATGGCGGTGCTGCTGATGCCGTCCGAGGAAGTCGAGACCTTCCTCAAGGACTATCCGACTCTCGACATCGCGGCCTACAACAGCCCGAAGGCCGTGACGGTCGCCGGGCCGGTGGCCGATATCGAGGCCGCGCTCAAGGCCCTGTCGCGCAAGCGCCGGCGCGGACGCAAGCTCGATCTCGCCTACGCCTTCCACGGAAGGCTGATGGACCCGACCGAGAAGCCGCTGCTGCGCGATCTCTCCGGGTTGAAGGCACGCACCGGCACCACCGCGATGGTCTCGACCGTCACCGGCAGCGTGCTGGGCGGCGAGCATTTCGGGGCCGGCTACTGGTGGCGCAACATCCGCGAGCCGGTGCGCTTCTGCGAGGCCGTGCAGGACGCCACCCGCCGGGGCGCCCGCGTCTTCGTCGAGGTCGGCCCGCGCGCGACCCTGATGTCCCATGTCGGCGACGCGGTCGAGCCGCTCGGCATCGAGACCGCCACGGTCGGCGTGATGCACCGCAAGGCCTCCGGCGGCGACCCGATCGCCAAGGCGGTCAGCGCCGCCCTGGTCCAGGGTGCGCAGGTCGACGAGGCGCTGATCTTCGGCGACGCGCCCCGGGGCGACGTGCGCCTTCCGACCTATCCGTGGCAGCGCCGCCCGTTCCGCCTCGCCGACACGCCCGAGAGTGTCGGCGCGATGAGCCCCCGCCCCTATCACCCGCTGATCGGCTCGCGCACCACCTTCGACGGCCTGGAATGGAACGGCTTCGTCGATCCGGCCACCCTGCCCGAGCTGGAGGACCACCGGGTCGACGGCCAGGTGATCATGCCGGGTGCCGGCTTCGTCGAGATGGCGCTGTCCTGTGTTCGCGAGGCGATGCGCCACGACGAGGTGGTGCTGGCGGATTTCGAGATCGTCGCACCCATGGTGTTCGCCGAGGACGCCCTGCGCGAGGTCGCTGTGCGCCTGTCGGGCTCCGGCAACGGCATCCAGGTCCTCAGCCGTCCGCGGCTGACGCAGACCCCCTGGCAGCTCCACGCCCAGGCCAAGGTGGTCGAGGGCAGCTTCTCGGCCCCGAAGGCGCCGGACCTGAACGGGTTCGACTTCGAGACCGCCGGCGAGCACGTCCTGACCGGCGACGCACTCTACGCCCGCGCCCGCGCCTCCGGCCTCGGCTTCGGCCCGAGCTTCCAGCAGGTCGCGATGAGCGCGCGGCTCGATGACGCCACGATCGTGTCGGACCTGTTGCCCGCCGAGCCCGATTCCCGCTTCGCGCTGGTGCCGACCCGGCTCGACGCCTGCTTCCACGGGCTGATCCTGCTGTTCGCGGATCTGCTCGGCGAGAATGCCGGCAAGGCCTACATCCCGGTACGCTTCGGCGAGGTGCGGATGCTGCGCCCCGGCGCGGTGATCACCCGCTCGGTGATCCGGACGCGCCGCTGCAACGAGCGCTCGATCCTGGCCGACTTCACCCTGCTCGACGCCGAGGGCGCGGTGGTCGCCACCATCCGCGAGGGCCGCTTCCAGGCCCTGCGCGCCAAGGGCGGCGGCGACCTCTCGGCCTTCGCGATCTCGCAGGTGCCGGAGCTCGCCACCGAGCCGACCGCGATCCCGATGGAGCGCCGGCCGAGCGTGGCCGCGCGCCTGCGGCCGCTCACCGCCGAGGCGAAGGGGCCGGCCGATGCCGCCCTGTCGCCGGGCCACCTTCTGCTGGAGGGATGGGCGACCTCGCTCGCCTACCGCCTCGCCTCCGGCTTGGCGCAGGGCGAGACCGTGTCGGTCACCGACCGGCGCGTGCCGGAGGCCCTGCGCCCCTGGCTGCTGAACGCCCTCTACGCCCTCGAGAGCAGCGGCCTGGCCGAGCGCGCAGGCGCGGATTGGACGCTGGGCGACGGCTCCGCCCTGCCCCCGCCCGACGAGATCATGCGCTGGATCGCGGGCGACCACCCGGACCTCTCCGCAGAACTGGTTCTGATCGCCGATGTCGGCGCCATGGTCGACCGCCTGCTCGCGGGCAAGCTGACCGAGGCCCCGGCCCTGCCGCAGGGGGCCATCGACGCCTTCGTGCTGCGCTCGGCCACCGCGCGCCACACGGCCGACGTGGTCGCCGGCCTGATCGAGAAGAGTCGCGGGCAGCTGCCGAAGGAGCGGGCGCTGCGCGTCCTGCAGGTCGGCTTCGGCCCGCTCTCGGCCCAGGCCGCGGGCTTCGCCGCCGCCGCCGAGGCCCGGCTCACCGTGTTCGAGACCGACCGGAGGCTCGCCGAGCGCGCCCGCCTGTCGCTCACCCGCGGCGCCACCGTGGTCGAGGCGGCGGACGAGCTCGCCCCCGGCAGCTTCGACCTGATCCTGGCGGCCGGCAGCCTGCATCGCGGCGAGCGCGCCCTGCCGGGCCAGCTCGCCGGGGCGCTCGCCACCGGCGGCCTGCTCGTGGCCGTGGAGCCGGGCGCGTCCCTGTTCCGCGACCTCGTGTTCGGCCTCACCGGCGGCTGGTTCGAGGAGGCCGTGGGCGGCATGCCCGTCGGCCGCCTGGAGGATATCGAGGGCTGGCAGCGCACGCTCAGCGCCCATGGCCTGGTCAAGGTCGCGGTCGAGCGCGCGGCGTCGGCCAACGGCGACGACCTGCTGCTGGTGGCCGAGGCCCCGGTGCGCCCGGGTCCCGCCCCGGCCCAGAGCTTCGCCTTCGTGATCGGTTCGGACGACGAGTTCGCGGCCGAGACCGCATCCTCCCTGGCGACCCTGCTGGTCGCGGGCGGCGTGCACGTCTCGATCATCCTCGACTCCGAGACCTCCCTGATGGAGCTGGAGAAGGAGACCCCCGACACGGTGGTGTTCCTGGCCGGCGCCTTCACCCGGGGCGGCGAAGCGGCCGAGCGGCTGCGCGACCGCTGCCTCAGCCTGAAGCGCTGCACCGAGCATCTCGGCTCCCGCCAGACCCGCCTTTGGGTCGTGGCGCCGGGCGCCACCCGCGACCGCGGCGGCCAGACCACCAACATCGAGGCCGGCGTGTGGGCCTTCTCCCGCACCCTCGCCAACGAGGCGCCGAACCTCGACGTGCGCCGCATCGATCTCTCGCCCGAGATGTCGTCCAAGCGCGCCTCCGAGCGCCTGCGCGACCTCATCCTCTCCGGCACGCCGGAGACCGAGATCGTGCTGGACGACGAGCGGACCCAGGTGGTGCGCTTCCATGCCGGCCGGCCGAAGCACCGGGATCCGGCGGACGCCCTGCCCGCCGAGGCCGCGCGCCTGGAGCGCAGCAACACCGGCGGCCTCAACGAGATGGTCTGGGGACCGGCCGAGCGTCGCGCCCCCGGCAAGGGCGAGATGGAGATCGCGGTCGAGGCCACCGGCCTCAACTTCCGCGACGTTCTCTGGGCGCTCTCGATGCTGCCCGAGGAGATCCTGGAGGACGGCTTCGCCGGCCCCCGCCTCGGCCTCGAATGCGCCGGCCGGGTCACGGCCGTCGGTCCGGGCGTCAAGGGCTTCAAGATCGGTGATCCGGTCGTCGCGTTCGCCCAGTCGGGCTTTTCCACCCACATCGTGGTCCCGGAACTCGTGGTCGCGCCGATGCCGCAGGGCCTCGACCCGATGGCGGCCGCCACCGTGCCGGTGGCGTTCCTCACCGCCTATTACGGCCTCGTCTCCTGCGCCCGGATGCGGCGCGGCGAGTGGGTCCTGGTCCATGGCGGCGCGGGCGGCGTCGGCCTTGCCGCGCTGCAGATCGCCAAGCTGAAGGGTGCGCGGGTCATCGCCACCGCCGGCTCCCGCGAGAAGCGGGCCCTGGTGAAGGCCCTGGGCGCCGAGCACGTGCTCGATTCCCGCTCGCTGGCCTTCGTGGACGAGATCCGGGCGATCACCGGGGACGGCGTCGACATCGTCCTGAACAGCCTGTTCGGCGAGGCGATGGAGCGCTCGCTCAACGCGCTGCGGCCCTTCGGCCGCTTCGTCGAGCTGGGCAAGCGCGACTACGTCGCCAACACCCATATCGGCCTGCGCCCGTTCCGGCGGAACCTCAGCTACTTCGGCGTCGATCTGGATCAGGTGATCCAGCATCAGGGCGACGACGGTGCGCGGATGTTCCGCGAGGTGATGGCGCTGTTCAACGACGGCGGCCTCAAGCCCCTGCCGTACCAGCCGTTCACGGCGGCCGAGACCTCGGACGCGTTCCGGCTGATGCAGCAATCGGGTCACATCGGTAAGATCGTGATCAGCCCGCCCAAGGCCGGCACGATCATGAAGGACACCAGCCGGCCGTTCGCGGTCTCGGCCCACGGCGTCCACCTCCTGACCGGCGGTCTCGGCGGCTTCGGCCTGGAAGCGGCGCGCTGGCTCGTGGACAGGGGCGCCAAGCACCTCGTCCTGGCCGGCCGAAAGGGCGCGACCACCGACGAGGCCAAGGCGATCGTCGCCGAACTCTCCGCGCGCGGCGTCAGGGTCGAGGCCAAGGCCGTCGACATCACCAGCCGCTCGGCGGTGGATCGCCTGATCGCGGAGATCGAGCAGGACGGCAGGAAGCTCGCCGGCGTGCTCCACGCCGCGGCGGTGCTCCAGGACGGCCTGATCGCCAACATCGACGCTGCGGCGCTCGACGCGGTGATCGGCCCGAAGGTGATCGGTGCGCAGCATCTCGATGCCGCGACCCGGGACCGGAGCCTCGACTACTTCGTGATGTTCTCGTCGGCGACCACGTTCATCGGCAATCCCGGCCAGGGCTCCTACGTCGCCGCCAACGGCTTCATGGAAGGCCTGGCCCGGCAGCGCCGCCGCCGCGGCCTGCCCGCCCTGGCGGTGGCCTGGGGCGCGATCGGCGATGTCGGCATGCTTGCCCGCAACAAGGCGGTCATGGAAGGTCTCGCCGGCCGCGTCGGCGTCACCCCCATGGAGGCCCGCCGCTGCCTGGAGCTGATGGCCGACGCGCTGGAGGCCCAGGGCACGTCGCCGGACGAGGCGGTGATCGCCATCGCGGCGATGCACTGGGGCAAGGCGCGCGAGCGGCTCGCCACCATGCGCTCGCCGAGCTACGCCGACCTCGGATCGGACCAGCAGGTCGAGGCCGGCGGCGTCCAGGCGATCAACATCGGGGCCCTCCTCAAGGGCGGCGACGTGGACGCGGTCCGCAAGACCGTGTCGGATGCGATCGTCGAGGACATCGCCCGCATCCTGCGCCTGCCCAAGGATGACATCAGCCGCGTGCGCCAGCTCTCCGAGATCGGCCTCGATTCGCTGATGGGCGTCGAGCTGGGCGCCAGCCTGCAGGAGCGCTTCGCCCTCGACGCGCCGCCGGCCGGTCTCTCGTCCGGAATGACGGTGAACGAGCTGTCGGAATCCTTAATTCAGGCGGTTTCCGCGCCCATGGATGAGGCGGCCGGCGTCGCGATGAGCCTCGTCTCGAAGCATATCGGCGGTGAGATCGATGCGCAGATGATGGCGCCGCTCAGGGAACTCATCGAGAAGACCTCCAGCGAGATCAAAGAGACCAACCCATGACCGATACGGCACGGCCTGACGGCGGGCGCGCGGCGCTCGCCGGCTTCGTGACCAACCGCCTCGGGCGCGCGACGCCGCGCCCGGCCCCCGTCAAGGCGGCGTCCCCTACGGGCAAGTCTGCGTCGCAGAACTTCGAGAACCTGCCGGGCTACCGGGAGCTGAAGCTGCAGCGTCAGGCGGCCGAGCTGATCGGCCTGGGCAACCCGTTCTTCCGCGTCCACGACGCCAAGGCCGGTGCGACCACGCGGATCGACCAGCGCAGCTTCACCAACTTCTCTTCCTATGACTATCTCGGCCTGAACGGCCATCCGCGCGTCAGCAACGCGGCCCGGGAGGCGATCGACGCCTACGGCACCTCCGCATCGGCGAGCCGCGTGGTCGCGGGCGAGCGGCCGGGCCATATCAGCCTCGAACAGGCGCTGGCCAAGCATTACCGCTCGGAGGGCTGCGTCGTGATGGTGAGCGGGCACGCCACCAACGTCACGACCATCGGCGCCCTGCTGGAAGCCGGCGACGTGATCTTCCACGACGCGCTCAGCCACAACAGCATCGTCACCGGCGCGCAGCTCTCGGGCGCGCAGCGGCGCTCGTTCGCGCATAACGACCTCGACGCCCTGGAGAGCCTGCTCCAGGCCACCCGCCACGAGCATCGCCGGGCGCTGATCGTGGTCGAGGGCCTCTACAGCATGGACGGGGACGCGCCGGACCTCGCGGGTCTCGTCGCCCTCAAGAAGCGCTACGATGCGTGGCTGATGGTCGACGAGGCGCACGGCCTCGGCGTCACCGGCCGCACCGGCGCGGGCCTGTTCGAGCATTGCGGTGTCGACCCGAAGGAGGTCGACATCTGGATGGGCACCCTGTCGAAGACGCTCTCGACCTGCGGCGGCTACATCTGCGGCCCGATCGCGCTGATCGAGTACCTGAAGCACACCGCCGGCGGCTTCGTGTACAGCGTCGGCATGTCGCCGCCGCTCGCCGCCGCCGCCGAGGTTGCGCTCGCGGTGATGCATGCCGAGCCGGAGCGGGTCGAGCGCCTGCGCCAGAACGGCACGCTGTTCCTGACGACCGCCAAGAAGCTCGGCCTCGACACCGGCTTCAGCCTCGGCCTCGCCGTGGTGCCGATCATCGTGGGCGATTCCCTGAAGGCCGTGACCCTGTCGGACCGGCTCTATCGCCGGGGCATCAACGTGCAGCCGATCATCCATCCGGCGGTGCCGGAGCGGGCCTCGCGCCTGCGCTTCTTCCTCACATCCGAGCATACGGCGGACCAGATCCGCGACACCGTGAACGCGGTGGCGGAGGAGATGGCGGCGATCGATAAGGGCGGCTCGCTGATCGAGCAGCTCCTGGCCAAGCGCGGCTGAGATACCGCCGCGCCGGGACTCCGGCGCGGTTCAACACCCGGAAACGAGACAGGGCGCGGATGGCATCCGCGCCCTGTCTCGTTTCCGGGATCCCGGTCCGGCGCCTCGCCCGATCCGCCGGCCCGAAGGCCGGCGGCCTGCGCGGCCTATTTCGCGTAGGCGTAGGCCGTGGCCGCGGAGGCAAGTGGTCCTGTGACGCCGTTGAACGCCGTCAGCACCTTCTGGACCTCGGTGAAGGGCGCGTTGGAGACGTAGACGAGGTCGCGGTTTCGCATGCGGAAGGCCTGAGTGGTGAACAGGCTGTTGGGGTCGCGCATGTTGATCCGGTAGACCACGGGCACGAGCGGCGTGCCGAGCAGCCTCGATCCGGGGTTGAGGCGGCGCACGACGCTGGCGGGCTCGAACCGGAAGATGAAGGTTCCGGCGGGGTCGGCCTGGAAGTCGGACAGGCCGCGCGCCTTGGCGAGCGCCTGGGCCAGGGTGATGCCGTCGGCCTGGAACGGCAGCTCGGTGCTGTTGCCGAGGGCGCCGACGGCGATGAAGGTCTGCGGGTCGCGCACCAGGGTGAGCACGTCGTTGGGCCGCAGGTAGATGTTTTCCTTGGGGTTGGACACCACCGTGGTCAGCGGCACCGTGGCGGTGAGCGGCCCGCGCGACAGGCGCACGAAGGTCTCCGAGACGGGCGAGCGGTTTCCGCCGGCGGCGGCGATGACGTCGAGGATGCGGTCGCCGTGGCCCGAGAGCGGCAGGCGTGCGCCGGCCGCGCCCTCGCCGGTGACGGTGACGGCCTGCGAGATCGGCCGGGTGACCGAGACCAGCACCTGGGGCTGGATGGCCTTGCCGGCGAGTTCGTTCTCGATCAGGCCCTGGACGTCCTGGGGCCTGCGCCCGGCGACCTTGATGCGCCCGGCATAGGGGACCGAGATGGCGCCGTCGCGCCCGACCGGCTGCTCGGGGATGAGCGCCGACTTGGAGCCGGCGGAGAAGCGGTCGGCCACCAGCGGGCCGGAGAACAGGCCGCCGGAGCCGGCCTCCCAGATCGAGACCGAGACCATGTCGCCGACGCCGATCACCGGCTCGGTCGACGGGCGGTGGTCGCCGAAGGAGGCGAGCAGGCTGTCGAGCGGGCGCCCGCGCAGGGCCTCGACCACGGCCGGGGTGACGTCGATGATCTCGTAGCGCGCCAGCAGCCCGCCGTCGGCGGTCGCGACCTGCGCGCCCGCCTCGATCGCGCCCGCCGTCGGACCCGCCGCAGGCAGGA
>NZ_JAUYZJ010000007.1:0-202500 GCF_030700285.1 Methylobacterium sp. NEAU K
GTCGTCGTGCCTCCCAGCCTGACGCGCCAGGCGCCGCCACGTGAACAGTTGCGAGGCGCTCAGTCCGTGTCGGCGTGCCACCGCGCTGATCGAGGTGCCCGGCCCATCACTCTCGACGACGATGGCGGCCTTTTCCTCATCCGACCACGTCCGCCGCCGGCCGGCCCCGGTGAACAGCTCCAGGCGCCGGATCGGCTCCGACATAGCCATACGCCCTGACATCGACATGTGACGGAGCTCCCATTCCGCTCCGTATGTCGCCTTCACACCGCCTGCCGGAAGGTGCCGCCCAGACAGCGCTTACGATATCCGTTCCTCAGGCTACGTCATCCACACGCTCGAAGCAGCACTGTGGGCGGTGAGCGAAACGACCAGCTTCCGGGATGCGGTCCTCCTGGCGGTCAATCTCGCGGACGATGCTGATACTGTAGGCGCAGTGACCGGGCAGATTGCAGGAGCGGCTTATGGCGTATCGGCTATCCCTGAAGAATGGTTCAAGCGGTTAGCCTGGAACGCACGCTTGGCCGAAGTTGCAGAACAGCTATTCGGAGCAAGCATCAAGCCGTGACGATTTCGAAATCTATGCCCGAGTGATCGTAAGTTGCCTCCCATTCACCGCCATCTTCGAAGCGGAAGCCGAAGCAGAGGGCCCAATCAAGCCAGTCTGTCTGATCCTGCCATTCATAGAACTCGGCCGTAGATGCGAACACCCGGTCGAACGTCATTTCAAACTGCGCATAGGCCGAGATGATGGGGATCGGACCATTCTCGAAGCTCACGGACGACAACTCGATAACTTGAGCCTGGATCGCGCCTCTCGAGTTCAGCAAGCCGCTCTCGTAATGCTCAGGCTCCGGTTCGATCCAGGCGTAGAGCAAGGGTTCGATAGCACGCCTGACGAAGGCCCACTGATCCTGAAGCCACGATGTTCGCATTCCCCGATCTTTCCATAGTTCCTCGCACTGGATGAGAGCGGGAGGGAGGACAGACAAGGGATCCCCAGAAAGGTCCGGTGAACCGTTCTTAAGGCTGACCATGACAGTGTGAGCATGCATTCAAAAATGTAGCACAGAATCGTCGTGTCGGCGATTGAAAAAATGAACCGACGCTGTTCCCCAATGACTTTCACTATCACCGAAGGAAAAGCCTAGGGTCTGAACCCAATCAAGCTGACCACATAAAGAGCGTTTGGGGTGGAAAGCTGCCGCTCGAACGTTCAAGATGATAGGGTTCAGACCCTAGTGCTCCGTGCCCGAGAAGCTGCCGAGGCAATGGAAGCCGAGCCAGACTTCAAAGGATTGGCCCGCTGCCAGGATCTTGGAGGCGGCCAAAGCTTCGGCGTCGTCGACGGCGTAGATTGATCCAATATCGATCCACTCGCCGTGCTCGTTGAGCAGGACGATCGTATACCGCAGGGGTATGAACGACGGCGGCGGGGTGGGTAGATCGCCCTTGTCGTCTGACATGCTGCTGGCCTCGGCAGTTGACGCTACCGCCGGCCCCCCGGGGGAGGAAAGTCGACCGAGACGCCAGCGGTAGCGGCTGTCACCCCGAATGACAGCGTGGCGACGCTGGGCCAAAGATACGAAAGGGTCTTTGCGTTGGATCAATCAGCCGGGAACGATGAAGGGGACGCGAGCCGCTCCATTTCTTATTGGCAGACCTCCATGCACCAGGGTCGTATACGAGCCTTCTCAGGATCAAGCAGACTAGATTTTGACCCTAGAATGGCAGGGCGGCCAATATTCTACCACCCTGCCCTTTAAGCTTAACGTCCTGAGGGGGCGCCGGAGGTATCTTTCTTGAAACCTGCCGCGTTCGGAGGACCTTTCATCTTCCCGTCTTGGCTTGCTGTGTTGTCGGGCGTCTGAGAACCGGCAGTGCCTGTGGTCTCAGCCTTCCCGAAGCCTGCGGCGTTAGGCGACCCCTGCATACGAGGCGTGTTCCCAGATCCGCCAGCAGTTCCAGAGTTTTCGGCTGCCCAACTGCCCGTTCCCATCGACAACAAGCCGACAGCCGCGATCAAAGCGATCTTCCTCATGACAGACTCCCTAAGGCGTTCCACGATCACTTCTGGTGAGTGACCCTCGGATCAACGCCCATCGCTTGACGCCTGTTCACTGCTGCCGGACAGAGCGTTTGAATCATCCCCGTCATCTGCGAGGGGCCGGCTTATCGGACATCAGGCAGGCCCTCGCTCGCCCATGGGGATGGCTATCGGACGGTGATTGAGTTCCTGATGGCATCATAATCGGCACGCTTGAGGACACGTCGCGTTAGAGTTCATCAGGCGACGTGTAGGGGCGCAACTCGATAATCCTCTTACCGATCATACCAGCACCCAAGGCGTCTAGCTGTTCCACGGTAGCTGAGTTCAAGGCGACGCTCCCACCGGCCGTTGTGGATGCGTCACTGGCGTTTCCGCATCGTTCGTGACCGTTCGTCGTTGCTACCGACGATCCTGCGGTCCAGGGCCGAAACCCTCAGAACAAGCCGAGCAGTAAGCATCCTAGAACTGTCAAGATTACTGCGCTAGCGATCAGAGTCCCTTTGGTGTCATTGAAAAATGGATTGCGTCCCGGAGTTATCAAACTCATGGCAACCTCCCGTTTTGGTGCTGAGAGTGCGCCTAACCCCGATAGGAGTCACTGAAAAAACCAAGGCTCGCTGCTGCAAAAACTACATCGCAACGTGGGTTTAGGGCGAATGAGGCTCACCGCGATTGAAGCGTGACCATTTCCAAAAAGTCGCCGAGACTGACGGTTTCCATAACTGTTGTGAGGCTGAGGAGACGATGGCATACCAGGGAAAGGAAAAGGGCACCCCATAAGAGGTGCCCTCCCCGATGGTTTAGGCCGCTTTAAGTTCTTCTCGGCACTTCTCGCAAAGATCATCAGTCAGATATACTTCCAAGTTATTATAGTCCGCATTGGTCTCGGTTTGATAAATAGCTAGGAGACATTGACAGGACTTGATCGCGCGCATCATAGTCATACGGTGTTCTGTGAGGACTCTACCATCGCCGCCAATCATGCTGCTAAGTCTATTCAAGAGGTCTTCAAGTTCGAATGACAAGATCTTATAAAAATGGGCCTTGTCACCTTCACTAATCAGAGCCTGGTAGTGTGCTTCATCTATACCCCGAAGCAACATCTTACGCAGAACATAGCTATTATCGCTACTTGTCCCACCGTGCGCAGAAAGAAAATCCTTGAAGATATAATCGTTGTCATCATTAAACATTTTCTTCGTGCCTTTATTTGGATTTAAAAAAATATAGGCGGACCAAAATAGTCCTATGTATGATCTGAAATATTTGTCCGCCCACTTGTTATCTGATGTTAAATGTAAAACATTTCTAGCGGCGTTTCATGTATCTGTCCTTGTCTCTGAGTCGGTCTTGTGGGGAGCGACTTTCATTTGCCGCTTGTGTAAGTGTTATCTCTCGCTCCCATAGGTCTACATTCGCCCTTTTGAGGGTTTGGTCGAGAACGAAGAGGGCATCGTTACTCCCACCGAGCTTCCCTGTTTCGATATTATAAGAGTTGATGACTTGGCGATATCGGTTCATCGCGGCATCGATAATCTGGTTGTGATCCCGAAGCTGTGCTGCTACTTCATTTACTGTTATTGCACCTGGTCCTGTGTCGACGTCAAATCTGGTCGGAATGGCGTTTTCGATCCAGGTTTGAACGTTTAAAGGCTTTCTATTCTTGATATAATGATAATAGAATCCCTTTCCCTCTTTTGGTTGGCAAGGTAGGTAAAAGGCATTGACGATATTAGGCTTGTTGTCGATACCGTGAAGCTTGCGCTCGCCCTTCGGTCGGTTACTCTTTGCGTCATAGAATCCAGAGTTCTCGATTCTTTGGACGATCTGATGCCATAGGAACTTATAAACTGTTGGCCTCATCACGTCGTCGGTCAGAAATACAACCCTATATCTTGGTAAATCGGGCGTATGGTTGTATGAACTATAGACGATCATTTCTTGATTGGGGAATATGCGGCTGAGTTTGAGATGAGTCAGTTTTCCATTCTCGATATCAAGATAGACGTGACGTCCATATAATGCGTTCTCTTCAGCCCTCTGTGTGTCGATTTCTTGGACCGGAACACATAGAGCAGGCATAATGAGGTTGTTACTGTCTTTGCCTGCAATGGACATTCTGTGCAATCCGTTCAGATATTTGCCGAAATCCTCGTTGTTCATAGTTAGTGGAAATGACATACCTTCGAACTTGTTATTGACTATAGACCCTTGATATGTTGTCACGTTTTCCCTTATATATGAATAAGAGATTTCGTGACAAGACATGTGGTATCCGGCTTCCAAGATGCGTTGACTGCCCAAATCATACTTCTCAACCAGTTGTTCCTGTTCATG
The DNA here is from genome assembly GCF_030700285.1 of Methylobacterium sp. NEAU K. Classification (GTDB taxonomy): domain Bacteria; phylum Pseudomonadota; class Alphaproteobacteria; order Rhizobiales; family Beijerinckiaceae; genus Methylobacterium. The sequence goes on from NZ_JAUYZJ010000007.1 coordinate 4,388, forward strand.
TTGTAACTTCTCTCTACTGGCTCTTTTCCGTTCGTTTGCGTTGGCATGTTTCTGTTTCGGTCCTGGCTTGTTTTTCGTTCTATAGTCTACATTTAACGAATGAACCCGAGACCCTGGAAAGAGCCGTGACTGCCACTCGGCATTCTGCCGGTCAGGCAGAACCACGATCTTTCTATTACTGTTATTTGGATCGCGGATCGATATGCGGCCGATCGTCTGATACGTGTTGTGGTAATCATGTGCTATCTTCTGTTCATTCCAGCTTATTCCAGTAAAATCTTCAAAAAATCGCGCATCATGTGGGTTTGGATTGAATGCTGTTAATACAACGACATTGTCATGATGCTGAAAATCGTTTCGTCCATGAGATGCGTGTGGAAGTTTGTGAGTTCCCGCCACGCTCCCAAATGGACTATCATCTTCGAAATCTTTGTTATCGAGCCAACAGAAACTTTTCCCAGATAAAAGTTCGATCGCAGCATTAGTTATGACATCCCGTATGTTTTGGTCTTGTTCTTGTGCATAGAGGGACCAGTTTGTCTCCGATCCATAGTAAAAATCGATTAGGTCCCCGTTTGTATGTTCTCGATACCGGAGCTGCGACAAGATTTCCTCATCGTCTTCAAATCGAACTCCGCATCGTTTAAACCATCGGAATAGCAGTGTTTCATGCGCCCGTGCTCCCAACATCCTAACTGTTTGGAAGCCTGCGAACGTTTCAGGCCGTAAGAGAGAGAACATTCGGAGGAAAGGTTCATCAACGTCGCCCCTCCGCAATGCTTCGTATTGTTCTAGATTGACGAATGTGCGGTAGTTCTTGTTCAATATGCTCCTGGCGAACGGTTGAAGGATGGCATCGATCGCATCACCTCTCCTGTTCTCGGCAATAGTTCTCAGCGTAGATCGATCGCGAACATGAATCTCGCCGTATGATGAGCCTTGTGGATCTACCGTGATGGCATCCGTCAGGCGATTATGGTTACACGGGATCTGTTCGCTGTGAGACTTGAAACCTTTAGGTATCTCGTCGCAAACCAGATGGTATCGCTCGGGTTTGACAAGGAATGGAAGGTTTTCAAAAGCTGATGCGGTAGTAAGAATGAGATGTGGTCTGTCTAGAGGCTGTTTTAAATGCTCAGAGAGACGATAAACGACCTTTCCGGGCCAAGTATCGCTGTTTATTATCTCGATATTTATATTCGGGTCTAGCAAGCGAACTTGAGCGGCTGTTTGGCTTATGACTTCTCTTGTAGGCTGGATGACGATGAATGTTGCTCCATCATCAATCTCTCTTATTACTGTTTTGGCAATAGTTCTCGTTTTGCCGGACCCTATTGGAGCCTCGCTAGTCAATATATTCTGCATGTGAAAGTTAGTTACCTATAAAAACGCGTGAAAATACCGCCCGTTTGAAGGCGGTCATATCTAACGGGAATGTGGGTTGATCGGAACTGGCGCAACAGAAATCACTGTCACACCACAGATTACATAGTCTCTTAGATCAGAAACTATGATACGATTTATACACGACTTTTCACCGAGTTGCAATAGTCAGATTATAAAGCAATAAATGACAAACACACAATATTTCTTTCGTCACACTGTGATTATACAGTGGAAACCGTTTTTGTCAATACGCTGTTGTTAACATATTACCGTTGTTGCATATTTGTAATCCGTTTTTGTTTTCATTTTCAGTGTCAGACGGAAACTAGACCTGTTCTGACCTCGCCTCTCAACAACTGTTATACGCTCTTAGCCTTGATCCAACCGTAGATTGCGGCGAGACAACCCAAATGCGCCATCTCACCGCATATCACAGTTATTTAAATGGAGCAGACAGTCGCGCAAGTTTTCCTGCAGCTTCCGTGCCGGTGTGAGATACGTTGGTTGTATTGTATCAAATGTTACATTTCGATCATTCTTCATTGCGTGCGTGATATCGGTTATTATTACTTGAAATCATTGGTTTCGATACTAAAGTCCATTGATGGATTACTTTAAAAGAAATGGCATTTGCGTCGCATTTTTTTCAGCAAACGATACCCCTAGGTCCCGTTGACGATTGCACAGGACTCTTACACAATACGGTGCCATTGTTGTCCTTTGATATCTCGTATAAGTGGAAATGCCAGAGTTCAATCCTCTCTCGCAGCACCATCTTTATCCTAAAAGAGCAAAGACTTAGCGCTGGGCTAGCGAAAGCCGGCGGTAACGTATTGCGGCCGTGGAACCACTGCGGGAACACGCGACGGGAATGCCGCGCTACGCCGCGCCAGCTGCCAAGAAGCGCTGACGCCCCTCGGCAGCCGCCGCTTCGATCTCCTCTTCCGGCGTAGCCCCTGCGGGACGGCCCGGCCGATCCACGCGGCGTCGGTTCCGCCACGCGTCCGGTATGCCTCGCCGGCTTGGAGCATCCGGGGGATGTCCCTGTGACGCGTGCCTCGTGACCGTTCCTTTCGCAGGATCGAGGGCTCTGCCGAGCCGCTAACGATCCGGAGGCCTGGCTACTCCGCCGCTTCGCGGTAGGCGGGACGTTCGGAGGCATCGGTCGCCGGCACCGCGCTGGCTGGCGGCAGTCCCCACCCCTTCACGAGCCCGTAGACGGCGGGGATGACGACGAGGGTCAGCACGGTCGAGGACACCATCCCGCCGATCATCGGCACCGCGATGCGCTGCATGACCTCGGAGCCCGCCCCCGTGCTCCAGAGGATCGGGACGAGGCCGGCCATGATGGCGGTGACGGTCATCATCTTCGGGCGCACCCGCTCGACCGCCCCGACCATGATGGCCCCGCCGAGGTCCGCGCGGGTCAGAGAACGCCCTTCGCGGGCGCACGCGACCCGCACCTCGTCGAGGGCGTGGTCGAGATAGACCAGCATGATCACGCCCGTCTCGGCGGCAACGCCGGCCAGCGCGATGAAGCCGACCGCCACCGCGACCGACAGGTTGAAGTCCATCCACCAGAGCAGCCAGACGCCCCCCACGAGGGCGAACGGCAGCGACAGCATGACGATGAGAGTCTCGGTCAGCCGCCGGAAGTTGAGGTAGAGGAGCAGGAACACGACGAGCAACGTCAGCGGCACCACGACCTGCAGGCGCGCCTCGGCCCGCTCCAGGTACTCGTACTGCCCACTCCACTGCAGGGTCGTGCCCTGCGGCAGCTTCACCGCGTCGGTGACGGCCCTGCGCGCCTCGGCCACGTAGCCGCCGAGATCCCGCCCCGAAATGTCGACGAAGATGTAGACCGCGAGCTGGCCGTTCTCGGTGCGGATCGAGGTCGGGCCTCGGGTCAGGTCGACCTTGGCGACCTCGCGCAGCGGCACCGTGCCGCCGCCCGGCAGCGGCACCTGGACCTCGTCCGCGATGGCCCGCGGATTCGAGCGATATGCCCGCGGGTAGCGGATGTTCACGGTATATCGCTCCCGGCCCTCGACGGTGTTGGTGACGGCCTGGCCGCCGAGCGCCGAGGCGACGACGTCCTGCACGTCGCCGACGGTCAGCCCGTAGCGTCCGAGCGCCTCCCGGTCCGGCGTGATATCGAGGAAATAGCCGCCGATGACCCGCTCGGCGTAGGCGCTGGACGTGCCGGCCACGTTCCGGAGCACCGCCTCGACCTGGCGGGCGACCCCTTCCATCTCCTTGAGGTCGGTGCCGAGCACCTTCACGCCGACCGGGGTGCGGATGCCGGTCGAGAGCATGTCGATGCGGGCGCGGATCGGCTGCGTCCAGGCGTTCGACACGCCCGGGAATTGCAGCGCCTTGTCCATCTCCGCCTTGAGGCTCGCCAGCGTCACGTCCGGGCGCCACTCCGCCTGCGGCTTCAGGGCGATCACAGTCTCGAACATCTCGATTGGCGCCGGATCGGTCGCCGTGTTGGCGCGGCCCGCCTTGCCGTAGACCGAGGCCACCTCCGGGAAGGACTTGATGATCCGGTCCTGGGTCGCCAGCAGCTCGCCCGCCTTGGTCACCGAGATGCCCGGCAGCGTCGTCGGCATGTAGAGGAGCGTCCCCTCGTTCAGGTCCGGCATGAACTCCGATCCGAGTTGGCGGGCCGGCCACGCGGTCGCCGCCAGCACGCCCAGAGCGAGCAGGACGGTGAGGATCCGGGCGCGCAGCACGCCGGCGATGAGCGGCCGGTAGACCCAGATGAGGAGCCGGTTCAGCGGGTTGCGGTGCTCGGGGATGATCCGCCCGCGCACGAACAGCACCATCAGGGCGGGCACCAGCGTCACCGACAGGAGCGCCGCCGCCGCCATGGCGAAGGTCTTGGTGTAGGCCAGCGGCCCGAACAGCCGGCCCTCCTGGCTTTCCAGGGTGAAGATCGGCAGGAACGAGACCGTGATGACCAGGAGCGAGAAGAACAGCGAGGGGCCGACCTCGGCCGCCGCCTCGACCAGGACCTCGACCCGCGGCTTGCCCGACGGCGCCCGCTCCAGGTGCTTGTGGGCGTTCTCGATCATTACGATGGCGGCGTCCACCATGGCGCCGACCGCGATGGCGATGCCGCCGAGCGACATGATGTTGGCCCCGAGCCCGAGGCCGCGCATGGCGGCCAGCGCCATGAGGATGCCGACCGGCAGCATCAGGATGGCCACGAGGGCGCTGCGCACGTGCAGCAGGAACACGACGCAGACCAGGGAGACCACGACGCTCTCCTCGGCCAGCGTGTGCCGTAAGGTCTCGATCGCCGCGTCGATGAGCTGCGAACGGTCGTAGACCGGCAGGATCTCGGTACCGGCCGGCAGGCTCTTCGCTACCTCGGCGAGCTTCGCCTTCACGCCCTCGATCACGGTCAGCGCATTGGCGCCGAAGCGCTGCAGGACGATGCCGCCGGCGACCTCGCCCTCGCCGTTCATCTCTGTGATGCCGCGGCGCTCGTCTGGCCCAAGCTCGACCCGAGCCACATCGCGGACCCGCAGCGGCGTGCCGCCGGAGGTCTTCAGGACGATGTTCTCGATGTCGGCCACGCTCCGCAGGTAGCCGCGGCCACGGACCATGAACTCGAATTCAGACAGCTCGACGGTGCGGCCGCCGACGTCGGCGTTGCTCGCTCGGATGGCGTCGCGCAGCTTGTTGAGGGAGATGCCCTGCGCCCGCAGCCGGTTCGGTTCGACCACCACGTTGTACTGCTTCACGAAGCCGCCGACGCCCGCGACCTCGGCCACCCCCTCGGCGCGCGAGGCGCCGAAGCGAACAACCCAGTCCTGGATCGAGCGGAGCTCGGCCAGCGTCCGTTCCTTGGCGACGACGACGTACTGGTAGACCCAGCCCACGCCCGTCGCGTCCGGTCCGAGGGTCGGCGTCACCCCGGCCGGTAGGCGGTTCGCCGCGCCGTTGAGATACTCCAGCACCCGGGAGCGCCCCCAGTACGGGTCGGTGCCGTCCTCGAAGATGACGTAGACGAAAGAGACCCCGAAGAAGGAGTAGCCCCGCACCACCTTGGCCTTCGGCACCGTCAGCATGGCGGTGGTGAGCGGGTAGGTGACCTGGTCCTCGACGACCTGTGGCGCCTGGCCCGGATACTCGGTGTAGACGATGGCCTGTACGTCCGAGAGGTCGGGGATGGCGTCGAGGGGCAGCGTGCGCAGCGCCAAGCCTCCGGCAGCCACGGCGAGCGCGGTCCCGACGAACACCAGGACGAGGTTCCGGGCGGACCAGCCGATGAGGCGCGCGATCATGGCGTCGCCCCCGCGCTGAAGGCCTGTCGCTCGTCGGCCTTCGGGGCGGCCATGCCCTGGAGCGCCGCCTTCAGGTTACTCTCGGCGTCGATGAGGAAATTCGCCGCCGTCACCACCGTGTCGCCGGCGGTCACGCCTTCGCGGATCTCGGTGTAGCCCTCGCCCTGGACGCCGACCCTGACGGTGCGCGGCTCGAAGCGGCCTCCGCCGCGGTCGAGCAGCACCACCTGGCGCTCGCCGGTGTCGATGACCGCGTCGTCCGGCACGGCGACCACGGGAGTCGGCTGCGCCGTCGCGATCTCGACGTCGGCGTACATGTCCGGCAGCAGGGCGCCGTCCGGGTTCGCCACCTCGATGCGCACCCGCGTGGCACGGGTCTCCGGGTTCACCTGCGGGTAGATGACCGCGACCTTGGCCGAGAAGGTCCGACGAGGCAGGGAGCGCACCCGCAGGACCGCGGGCTGCCCGACCCCCACGCTGCCGAGGTCGCGCTCGGGCACGTCGGCCAGCACCCATAGGGTCGAGATGTCGCCGATCCGGAACAGGGTGTCGCCGGCCGCGGCCTTCATGCCCTCGACGACCGCGCGCTGCAGGACCACACCGTCCCGCGGCGAGGACCAGGTGATGGCCATCGGGACCTTCCGGGTGCGCTCCATCTCGTCGATGACCGCCTCGGAGACGTTCAGGTTCTGCAGCCGGCGCCGCGCGCCGTCGAAGCCGGGGTTGGCGATGAGCTGGGCGGCGGCGGCGTTGATCTCGGGCGAGTAGACGTAGACCAGCGGCTGACCCTTGCGGACGCGGTCGCCGGTCGTGACGTTCTCGACGTGGTCGACGTAGGCGTCCGAGCGGGTCGCCACCACGGTGACGCGCCGCTCGTCGAGGGTGACGGTGCCAGGCACCCGCACGGTGCGTCCGACGACGCGACGCTCGACCTTCTCGGTGCGTACCCCGGTGCGCTGGACCTTGCCGGGCGAGATGGTGACGGTGTTCCCATCCTCGCCCTCACCTTCGTAGACGGGGATGTAGTCCATCCCCATGGAGTCCTTCTTGGGCGCCGGCGCCGTGTCCGGCAGACCCATGGGATTGCGGTAGTACAGGATGCGCCGCTCGCCGGAGGCGGGCTCGGGCAACCGGGCAGCCGTGCCGTCGCCTCCCCTGCCAACGCCCCCCCGGCCGCCCTCGCTCAGGCCGTTTCCGGCCATGTCATGACCGGCCATCTCGTGACCCGGCCTGTCTGCGGGCATGGCCTCGCCCTCGGCGGCCTCGCCGTCGAAGCGGACGTCCTCGCCGGCATGGACGGCCTGGAATTCCCATCCATCCTCCGTGACCATCGGCGAGAGCGAGTAGACCGGCTTCCCGCTCGGGTCCCGGTAGTAGACGACCGGGCCTGACGGAGCGGCGACTCTCGCCGGCACCGGCCCATCAGCGGAGGGCAGCAGGTGCGCGAACCCGTCACGCGCCCGCTCCACGAGCGCGGCCGGCAGGCCGGAGGCCACCCGGCCGGCGAGAACCGACACCGCGGGGCCGTCGTGCCCGACCCAATACCCGGCTCCCCCGGCCGTGAGCGCGGCGAGGGCTCCGGCGAGCCATGCGGACCGGCTCATTTCGCGGCCTGGACGATCAGCTTGTCCTCGACCGTGCCGGTCTCGCCCTGGACCTTCGCGGCCAGCGACAGGCGCCAGCGGCCCTGCATCCCGAGATGGGCCTTGAAGCGGTAGATGCCAGGTTCGGTCGAAGGGACCTGCTCGACCTTGGTGGCCATCTCCTCCATGGCGTCGGGGGCCATGTCGAGGCGCTTGGCGAAGATCACGGCGTCGGTCACCGCCTTGCCGGTGCGTTTGTCGACGAGGCGGACAGCGAGGACCGCATCTCCGACCTTCGCCTCCTGCTGGACGAGCTGGAACTGGTAGTCCTTGACGTCGGCGTGGGCCGGCAGGACCGGATTCGACAAGGCAGCGCCGAGCATCGCGGCCGCGGAGGCGCGCGCAAGTGGATTGCTGGTCACGGGTTTCGTCTCCTGAACTCGATGGGAAGGACAGCGCTGGCGCGCTTCACCGTGCCGGCGCTTGGGGCGCCGGCGTCATCGATTCAGGCTCGGGGAGGCTCGGGTAGCGGGGGGCTGCGCAGACTGCCGAGGGCCGCTGCGGTGGGCCAAGTCGGCGATGTCCGGGTCGCGCCCGGCACTGGAACGGTCACCGACGCAGGCAGGAGCGAGGCGACGGAGGCGAGGCAAAGCGCCATCAGCGGGCAACCCTTGCCGCAATCTGGCTTGGAGACCCTCTCGTGCGGGCAGCAGGGCATGTCATCCATGGCCATGCTGCTTCCATCGACGCTCATGGTCATGTCCATGTCGGACATGGCGTGGTGATGGGCGTGCACCGACGGCGCCGCGGAGGCATGCATGCCCGCGGTCGCCGCGGGAGCGGCGACCGGTGTCAGGGCGAAGCTGAGGACCGCCAGGAGCGGTAACAGTCGCCGTAGGGCGAGCCAGAGGGTCACGAATTCAGGATGCCAAATTCCGGGAGGGGACGAAAGTCCATCCCGCCCCATTTCGAATTGCTGGATTGCGAGGTTGGTTGCACGCCCCCGTCAGGCTTGTTCGGCCGGGTAGCCGGCGTCGCGGATGGCCTGAGCGATCCGGTCGGCAGGCTCCGCGCTGCCGGACACCGTCACGAGCTTGGTCTCCAGGTCAACACCGACCCGAGCGTTTGGCTCGACGCCCTGGACGGCGCGGGTCACCGACTTGGCGCAGCCGCCGCAGCTCATCTTCGACACCGTGAAGCGGTACATGATGCTCTCCCTTGATGGTGTCCCCCGCAGATGGGGCTTCCCATCATGGTAAGGTCAAGGGTGCAGGGGTGCGTCATCCCTGCCATGTCGATACGGCCCCAGCAGGACTCGGCCGCCCTTCGGTCCAGCGTTCGGGCCGGAGGCACCAACAGTGTCGAGACGCGGCTCGAGTCTGAGGAGACCACCGCGAAGCTGCGGTCGCGCACCCAGCGTAAGGTTTGGTGACGGCGGCCCGCGTGGGGCAAACCCGCGTGAGATTCGGGGCAGAGTCTCCCGGGCGCTTGATCGACATCAAGGTGGGATCATCCGGGCCGGGTCAGATTAAGGTCTGCTGCGCCACCGGCCGACCGCATCGCCGACGGCAGCGGTCGTGATGAAGTACTCCACCTATAGCTCAGGAGGCCCCCATGACGCTGGCAACACTGATGCACGTGACGGCACTCACCACCCTCCTCGCTGCCGGTTCGCTGTCCAGCGCGCGCGCCCAGACATCGACGGGCCCGATGAGCCCGCCGGACCAGAGCGCCCAGCCCAATCAGTCAGGGATGATGGGGCGAGGCATGATGAGCGGCATGGGAGGGATGGGCCAGGGCGGCAGGCATGGAATGATGGGCCACATGATGGACGGGATGAACAGGGGCATGACGGATGGCGGGCTGAGAATGCGGATGATGTTCGCTATTGCCGACACGGATGGAGACGGGTCCCTCTCTTTCGAGGAGGTGACGGCCATTCATAAGCGTATCTTCAATGCGGTCGACGCCAACAAGGATGGAAAAGTAACCCCTGACGAGATTCGGAAATTCTTTGAAGAACCATAATGAAGCCTCGCATCGACCCTGCAAAGGATGCGCGGGAGCAGGACGAGCCGGAGGCGCGTCGTCTTCAGCCCGGCTCGGCCGTGGGCCAGCGCTGATGCAGGTCGTCGCTGACATTGGCTTTGGGCGTGCCCGCCCGGACCGGCGCCTTCCGGGGACGGAGGTTCGGGATCGAAGCGGAGGGTACGCGTCCTCGAAGTCGTCCGGGTCGGAGGCCCGCCGGAGATTGGTCGCCGCCGCGATGGACACTCGGCCCAGTGAGCCGAGCACCACGAGCGTGACCGGCATACCTGTCTTCGCGCCGCGCCGCTCGGCTAGATGGTAGGGTAGCAGTTCCTCGCCTACTATCCTCGAAACACCGGCACCGGGACCACGCTCGCGCGTGAGCCGCCGCCCATGGCACCGACATGCTCAAGCGTCTCCTCCCCGTGCTGCTGGCTGTCGCCGGCGGCTTTCTCGTCGCGACATGGTGGCCTGCCGCACCCGACGCGTTGCGGACCTTACTGGCAGGCTCCCGGCACGAGCCCGCGACCGCTCGCCCGGACGTGACGCCGGCGGCCGTTCCGGAGCCGGAAAAGTCCGGGCTGGTTCGCCTCACTGACGATCAGATCGCGAAGGCCAGGATCCGCGTGTCCCCCGCCAGCGAGGGGCGCCTCTCGCGCCACCTGCACGTGCCGGGCACCATCATCCCGAGCGCCAACGGCACCGCCCGGATTGCGGTGAAGACGACCGGCACTGTGGTCGAGCTGCGCAAGGGGCTCGGTGACAAGGTCGCCAAGGGCGAGGTGGTCGCCCTGCTCGACAGCCGCGAGATCGCCGATGCCAAGGGCGAGTACCTGGCGGCGCGGGTGTCGGCCGCGTTGCAGAAGACCCTCTACGAGCGCGACAAGGAGCTCTGGGATAAGCGCGTCTCGTCCGAGCAGCAGTACCTACGCTCGCAGGCGAGCTACCAGGACCTGAAGGTCAAGGAAGACGCGTCCCGCCGCAAGCTATCCTTCCTCGGCCTTGGCCAGGCCGAGATCCAGGCGTTGCCGAACCAGCCGGAGGCTCAGTTCGAGCGCCAGGAGATCCGCTCGCCGCTCAGTGGGAAGGTGGTGGAGCGGCGCGTCGACCTCGGGGCGGCGGTCGGCCGGGACAACCTGGAGACCGAACTCTACAGCGTCGTCGATCTGTCGACGGTCTGGGTCGATCTCGCGGTGAGCCCCAGCGACATGCCGCTGGTCCGCGAGGGCCAGACGGTGGCCGTGCGGGCGGAGGCGACCGGCGAGGCGGCCCGCGGTCGCATCGTCTTCATCGTCCCCGTCCTCGACCAGAATACGCGCGCGGCGCGGGTCGTCGCGGAACTGGCCAATCCGGACGAGACCTGGCGGCCTGGCTCGTTCGTGGCCGCCGAGATCGAGATTTCCGACAAGCCCGTTCGGGTCCTCGTCCCCGCGACAGCCATCCAGACCCTGGAGGGCAAGCCGAGCGTCTTCGTGCGGGTGGCGAACGGTTTTGAGACGCGCCCGGTCAAGCTCGGGCGATCGGACGACGACGGCGTCGAGGTGACGGCAGGGCTGGAGCCAGGGGAAACCATCGCGGTGGCCAACACCTTCACGCTCAAGTCCGAGCTCGGCAAGGCCGCGGCGGAGGATTGAGCCATGATCCGCTCGATCCTCGCCTTCTCGGTCACCAACCGCTACGCGGTCATTCTGGTGACGCTCATCGCGGCCGCTTTCGGCGCCTGGTCGCTCGCACGGCTGCCCATCGACGCGGTCCCGGACGTCACGAACAACCAGGTCCAGATCAACGTCATCGCGCCGGCTCTGACGCCGGTCGAGATCGAGAAGCAGGTCACGGTCCTGATCGAGCGGGCGCTCGCCGGCACGCCGAGCCTGGAGAGCATGCGCAGCTTCTCGCGCAACGGGTTCGCCCAGCTCACCGCCGTCTTCAGCGACAAGGTCGATGTCTACTTCGCCCGGAGCCAAGTGAACGAGCGGCTTGTCGAGGTGCGTGGCACCCTGCCCCCCGGGGTCGAGGTCCGGCTCGGGCCGATCTCGACCGGCCTCGGCGAGATCTACTGGTGGGCGGTCGAGTACCAGCCGCCCGGTGAGGGCACGCCCGTCCGGGAGGGCCGGCCCGGCTGGCAGCCAGACGGCAGCTACCTGACCCCGGAAGGCGAGCGGCTGAATTCGGACTTCGAACGAGCGGTGTACCTGCGCACGGTCCAGGATTGGATCATCCGGCCGCAGATGAAGAGCGTGCCGGGTGTCGCAGGTGCCGACGCCATCGGCGGCTTCGTGAAGGAGTACCAAGTCCAGCCCGACCCGATGAAGCTCGTCGGCTACGGCCTGTCCTTCGCCGACCTGACGCGGGCCATCGAGGTCAACAACGTGACCCGCGGGGCAAACTACGTCGAGCGTAACGGCGAAGGCTATGTCGTCCGGGCCGGCGGCCTGATCGAGAACGTCGACCAGATCCGCGATATCGTGGTGGCGACCCGCAACGGCGTTCCGATCCTGGTAAGGGATGTCGCCGAGGTCGGAATCGGGCGGGAACTCCGCACCGGATCGGCCAGCGAGAACGGCCACGAGGTGGTGCTGGGCACCGCGCTGATGCTGATCGGCGAGAACAGCCGCACGGTCGCGGCGGCCGCCTCCGCCAAGATCCAGGAGATCAACCGGCTGCTGCCGCCAGGCATCCAGGCGCGGACGCTGCTCAGCCGCACGGACCTCGTCGATGCCACGGTCAAGACGGTGGCCAAGAACCTCGCGGAAGGGGCGCTGCTGGTCATCGCGGTGCTGTTCCTGGCCCTCGGCAACATCCGGGCCGCGATCATCACGGCGCTGGTCATCCCGGTGACCATGATGCTGACGGCCACCGGCATGCTGGCCGGACACATCAGCGCCAACCTGATGTCGCTCGGCGCCCTCGACTTCGGGCTCATTGTCGACGGCGCGGTCATCATCTCCGAGAATAGCTTGCGGCACCTCGCCGAGCGCCAGCACGCGCTCGGAAGGAAGCTGGCACTGGACGAGCGGCTGGTGACCGTCCGAGTCTCGGCCGAGGAGATGATCAAGCCGAGTGTCTACGGACAGGCCATCATCATCCTGGTCTACGTGCCGCTGCTGACCTTCACCGGTGTCGAGGGCAAGACGTTCGCGCCGATGGCACTGACGGTGCTGATCGCGCTGGCGGCGGCTTTCGTCCTGTCGCTGACCTTCGTGCCCGCGATGATCGCGACCGTGATCACCGGCCGCGTCAGCGAGGGCGACAATGCTCTCATCCGGGTCCTCAAGGGTGCCTACCGGCCGCTGCTGGCCGGCGCGATCTCGGCGCCGATGGCCTACCTCGCCTGCGCGTTCGCGATCATCTGCTTGGCAGGGGTCCTCGCGACGCGGCTGGGCCAGGAGTTCACGCCGACGCTCGACGAGAAGAACATCGTCATGGAGGCGCGGCGCATCCCCTCGACCGCCATCTCGCAGTCGCAGGCCATGCAACTCGGCGTTGAGGAGGCGATGAACAAGTTCCCGGAGGTGGCCTTCGTGTACTCGCGCTGCGGCACGCCCGACATCGCGGCGGACCCGATGCCGCCGAACGCCTGCGATGCCTACCTCATCCTGAAGCCGCAGAGCGCGTGGCCCGATCCGGAGGAAACCAAGGAGGCCCTCATCGGCCGGATGGAGGTGGAGGCGAAGCTGATCCCAGGCACGCTGCTGGGCTTCTCCCAGCCGATCCAGATGCGCTTCAACGAGCTCATCGCCGGCGTGCGCGACGACCTCGCGGTGAAGGTATTCGGCGAGGAGTTCGGGCCGATGGTCGAGGGCGCCCGCAAGATCGCCGGCATCCTGCGGAGTCTGGACGGAGCCGCCGACGTGAAGGTCGAGGAGGTGGTCGGGCTACCGTTCCTGGAGATCAAGATCGACCGGCGCGAGATTGCCCGGCGCGGGTTGAGCATGGCCGATGTCCAGGATGTGATCGGTACCGCGGTCGGCGGCAAGGATGCCGGGTTGGTCTACGAAGGCGACCGTCGGTTCAGCATCGTGGTGCGCCTTGCCGACAACGTCCGGGGCGACGTCGAGGCGCTGAAGAACCTGCCGGTGCCGCTACCAGCCGCGCAGGCCGCGCAGGTACGGATGGGCACGGGCGTTTCGGCTGCACCCGGGCCGGCCGGAGCTTTGAGCGTGCCGTTGCGGCAGTTGGCGAGCTTCACCTTCACGGAGGGACCAAATCAGGTCAGCCGCGAGAACGGCAGACGTCGGGTGGTGGTGACCGCGAACGTGCGCGGCCGCGACATAGGCTCGCTGGTGGCCGAGGCGCAGGAGCGGATCGCCGCCGAGGTGAAGCTGCCGGCCGGCTACGAGGTGCGCTGGGGAGGGCAGTTCGAGAACCTGACGGCGGCCCGCCAGCGCCTGATGATCGTCGTGCCCGCCTGCTTCGCGCTGATCCTGATCCTGCTGCTCGGTGCCCTGGGCTCGGCCCGGGATGCATCCATCGTGTTCAGTGCGGTGCCGATGGCCCTGACCGGCGGCGTTGCTGCCCTGTGGCTGCGGGACATGCCCTTCTCGGTCTCGGCGGCGGTCGGCTTCATCGCGCTTTCGGGCGTGGCGGTCCTGAACGGCCTGGTGCTCCTCAACCACATCCGCACGCTGGTGGCGAACGGCATGGGTATTCCGGAAGCCGTGCGAGAGGGCGCCCTGACGCGCCTCCGACCCGTCGTCATGACCGCCCTGGTCGCCGCCCTGGGCTTCGTTCCGATGGCCCTGGCGACGGGCACGGGCGCGGAGGTGCAGCGTCCGCTGGCGACCGTCGTCATCGGCGGCCTGGTCAGCGCGACCCTGCTGACCCTGCTGGTGTTGCCGGCCTTGTACGTGCGGTTCGGTACGGTGACGGCCCGGCCAGCCGAGGCAGCACCGGCCGCGGCGTCCGGACACCTGCAAGCGGCGGAGTAAGGGAAGGCCGGCCACTCTCGGGCCCGGTCGGCGACCGCGCGCGGGGCGATTGTGTAAAGCGCCGCATGGGGCGGTCTGCCTGCCCTTCATGGCATGCGCGGGTGCCATGAGGTAGCACGACGCCTGCATCGCTGCCGGCTGGTCCAATCGTAAGCCGGGAAGGTACGCGAGCAGCATTCGCACGCTGCCGGAAATCCGGGTCGATGGGGCTCGACCATCGGGAAACGTGCGGCGGCGGGTTGGGGGAGCATCGTGACGACCTTGGACAAAACGCCTCTCCCGGTCGGTAGGCGCATCCCGGCCGGGATCTGGGCACTCGGCTTCGTGAGCATGCTGATGGATATCTCCTCGGAGATGATCCACGCGCTCCTGCCCATCTACATGGTCACCGTGCTCGGCACCTCGACGCTGGCGGTCGGCATCATCGAGGGCCTCGCCGAGGCGACCGCCTCCATCGTAAAGGTGTTCTCGGGGGCGCTCAGCGATTGGCTCGGCCGGCGCAAGCTCCTGGCGGCCGTCGGCTACGGGATCGCGGCATGCACCAAGCCGATCTTCCCCCTGGCGAACTCCCTGGAATGGCTGGTCGCTGCACGCTTCATCGACCGGGTCGGCAAGGGCATCCGGGGCGCGCCGCGCGATGCCCTCGTGGCCGACCTCGCGCCGCCGGAACTGCGCGGAGCCAGCTTCGGCCTGCGCCAGACGCTCGACACGGTCGGCGCCTTCACCGGCCCTCTGCTCGCCATCGTCCTGATGTGGCACTTCGCGAACGACTTCCGGGCCGTGTTCTGGGTCGCCGTTCTGCCGGGCGTGCTGTCCTTCGCAGTGCTCGTGCTCGCCGTGAAGGATCCCGGTGCGACGGCCGTACGGCACCCCGTCCGGTTTCCACTCAGGTCCGAGGCCCTGGCTCGGCTCGGAGCGCGTTACTGGCAGGTGGTCGCGGTTTCCGTGGTGCTGACCCTGGCCCGCTTCAGCGAGGCGTTCCTGCTGCTGCGCGTGCAGGAATTCGGGGTCGCACCCTACCTGCTGCCGTTCGTCCTGGTGGTCATGAGCGTCGTCTATGCCCTGTCCTCCTACCCGGTCGGCGCGCTCTCCGACCGGATGGACCGGATGACACTCCTGCAGGTCGGCCTCGTCCTCCTCGTGCTGGCCGATCTGGTGCTCGCCTGGTCCCCCAGCCTCGCCGTGGCGTGGCTGGGTGTCGCCCTGTGGGGGCTGCATATGGGTTTCAGCCAAGGCCTTCTCGCGGCGATGGTCGCCGACACGGCCGCCCCGGATCTGCGCGGCACCGCCTTCGGCGTGTTCAATCTCCTGACGGGGGTGTCCCTGCTCGTCGCGAGCGTCGTCGCCGGCTGGCTGTGGGACGCCTTCGGGGCGCCGGCCACCTTCCTGGCGGGGGCAGCGTTCAGCGCCTTCGCACTGGGTGGCCTCCGGATCATCAAGGTCAGAGCGCCCGACAGAACGGCCTGATCCGGGCCGGGCGATCCGAGGCTCTAGATGCCCGCTGCGCCGTCGCCCGCCACAGCGCACGGGTGGGATGGCATCGAAGGTTGGGGCCATCATCACCCGGTGGCGGCGGTGGGCTCGCGTGAGGCTCAGGCCGAGCGGCGTAATGCTGGCATCGACGCCGAAAATTGCTGCTCTCTCTGATCACCGATGGCACGGCGCGTGTCATGGCGTGGGCAGCGTCGGCGTGATCTCGGGTGGTGTCTCCCGGATCAGGCGCAACTCGTACCAGAGCGCGTTCAGCACCCCCACCGTCGCGGCCAGTCCGAGGCCGAGGACCCAGGCGAAGTACCACATCGTCACATTTCCTTGCGTTCGGGGGGAGCCCCGTCCGCGCCGGGGGCTCCGGACGGATTCAGTAGGCCGGCGAGCCAGGGGCGGTGATGTCGCGCTCGGAGACCTTGCCCCACAGCACCCGGTAGACCCAGGCCGTGTAGGCGAGGACCAGCGGAAGGAAGATCACGGTGGCGATCAGCATGTTGCGCAGGGTCGCCCGGCTGGAGGATGCGTCGAACACGGTCAGCGCGTGGCCCGGATGCGTGCTCGACGGCAGGATGATCGGGAACATCGAGAGGCCGACGGTGGCGATGATGCAGGCGATGCCGAGGTTCGAAGCGAGGAACGTCAGCCCCTCGCGGCGCGCTCGGAAACCCGCAGCAGCGAGCAACGGACCGGCGATCCCGAGGAGCGGCACGAGGGCGAGGGCTGGTGTCGCCCGGAAATTCGCCAGCCACGCGCCCGGATCCGTGATCACGTCCTTGGTCAGCGGGTTCGAGGGGCCATCCCCGGCGAGCGGGGTGACGACGTGGTAGCCGCCGAAGGCGCCGGCCCAGACGAGGAGCCCGCCGCCCGCGAACAGGGCTGCGGTCGCGAGGGCCGCCTTGAGCCCGATGGCACGGGCGCGCTCGGCCACCGGCCCCTCGGCCTTGAAGGCGAGCCAGGCAGCGCCGTGGGCGACCAGCATCGCCACCGAGACCAGGCCGCAATAGAGCGCGAGCGGGTTGAGCAGGCCGAAGAGCGTGCCCTCGTAGATCGGGCGCAGGTCGCCGGTGAAGTGGAAGGGCACGCCCTGAAGCACGTTGCCGACCGCGACGCCGAAAATCAGCGCCGGCACCGCGCCGCCGACGAACAGCGCCCAGTCCCAGGCCGAGCGCCAAGCCGTCCCCTCGCGCTTCGACCGGTACTTGAAGGCCACCGGCCGCAGGATCAGGGCGAACAGCACCAGAAACATGGCGAGGTAGAAGCCGGAGAAGCTCAGCGCATAGAGCGCCGGCCAGGCGGCGAAGATCGCGCCGCCGCCGAGCACCAGCCAGACCTGGTTGCCTTCCCAGGTCGCCGCGACGGTATGGATTGCCACGCGCCGCTCGAGGTCGGTGCGGCCCACGAAGGGCAGCAGGGCGCCGACGCCGAGATCGAAGCCGTCCGTGACGGCGAAGCCGATCAGGAGAACGCCGAGCAGCACCCACCAGATCAGGCGGAGCGATTCGTAGTCGGACAGGTATGCGAGCATCGCGGAAAATCCTCGGTTCGGGCCGGACGGACCGGCGTCTGAGGGAACGGCAGCCGGCCTACTCGGCCGCGGCGAGGCGGGGACCGGTCCGGTTCGCGCCAGTGTCCGGGAACAGCGAGGCCGGATCGTCGGCGAGTGTCTCGGGGCCCTTGGCGATGGCCCGCAGCATCAGCCGCACCTCGATCACCGCGAGCACGCCGTAGACCAGGGTGAAGCCCGCGAGGGTGATCAGCAGGGAGGGGATGCCGAGTTCGGAGGTGGCGAGCGCGGTCGGCAGCACGCCCTCGATGATCCAGGGCTGGCGGCCGAACTCGGCGACGAACCAGCCGAACTCGATCGCGATCCAGGGCAGCGGCAGGGCCAGCAGCGCCGCCCAGAACAACCAGCGCGGAGCCTCCGCCTCGCGCGCCGTGTACCAGAGGGCGGCCCCGAACAGGGCGATCAGCAGGAAGCCGCAGGCCGCCATCGCGCGGAAGGTGAAGAAGATCGAAGGCACGTGCGGCACGGTCGACCAGGCGGCGCGCGCGATATCGGCCTCGCTCGCCGTCAGCGGATCGCCGATGAGAGGCTTCAGGAGCTGGGCGTAGCCGAGGTCGACCTGGGTCCGGGCGAAGGTGGTGCGGGCCTCGGTATCCTGGCGGTCGTTCTTGATCCGCTCCAGCGCCGCATAGGCCACGAGTCCGTTGCGGATGCGGCCCTTGGCGATCTCGACCAGTTCGGCGATGCCGGGGATCTCGGTGGCGAGCGAGCGGGTGCCGATCAGGCCCATCGCCCACGGGATATGGATCGCGTAGCGGGTCGTGCGGTTTTCCAGGTCGGGGATGCCGATGGCCGTGAAGGCGGCAGGGGCCTCCTCGGTGTGCCACATCGCCTCCATGGCGGCGAGCTTCATCTTCTGATGGTCGGTGACGGCGTAGCCGCTCTCGTCGCCGAGTACGACGACGCTGAGCGCCGAGGCGAGGCCGAAGGCCGCCGCGATCGCGAAGGAGCGCTTGGCGAGTTCCAGGTGCCGGCCGCGCAGGATGTAGAAGGCCGAGACGCCCAGCACGAAGACCGCGCCGCAAACGTAGCCGGCCGAGACCGTGTGGACGAACTTCGCCTGCGCCACCGGGTTCAGCAGCACGGCGGCGAAGTCGGTCACCTCCATGCGCATCGTGTCGGGGTTGAACAGCGAGCCGACTGGGTTCTGCATCCAGCCATTGGCGATCAGGATCCAGAGCGCGGAGAAGTTCGTGCCGAGCGCCATCAGCCACGTCACCGCGCAGTGGGTGAGCGGCTTGAGCTTGTCCCAGCCGAAGAAGAACAGGCCGACGAAGGTCGCCTCCAGGAAGAAGGCCATCAGGCCCTCGATGGCGAGCGGGGCCCCGAAAACGTCGCCGACGTAGTGCGAATAATAGGCCCAGTTCATTCCGAACTGGAACTCCATGGTCAGGCCGGTGGCGACGCCGAGCGCGAAGTTGATGCCGAACAGGAGGCCCCAGAACTTCGTCATGTCGCGCCAGATCCGGCGGCGCGTCATGACGTAGACCGTCTCCATCATGGCGACGAGGATCGAGAGCCCCAGCGTCAGGGGCACGAAGAGGAAATGGTACATCGCCGTCAGCGCGAATTGCAGGCGCGACAGATCGACGAGCAGCGGATCGGTCATGGGGCCCTCCTGGTCCGCTAGCGCCTGTCGCTCCAAGAGGGCCGGAAGGCATTGACGCAGATCAAAGCTCGGCCGTGCCGCGCCCCGCACAAGGCGGCATGATCCTGAGACGAACGACGCGCGCCCGTCCGCATGGTGCCTTGCCCGGGGCTGCCGCCCTGGGCCTCGCCCGCCGGTCCGCACGAACCGGCTTGCGCCGCATTCACGCGCTCCAGGCCCTGCGCTGCGTCCTGGCCCTCACGGGCGCCGTGGCGCTCGCCCGGCTCGCCGGTCCGCTTGTCGAGACGGGACGCCTCGACGGCGCGGCGCTCGGCCTCGCTGCGTCCTGCATCCTCGCGGGTGCCGGGCTCGGCGCCGCGATCGAGGCGCTCAGTGCCGACCTGGAGGCGGAGGTTGGCGCCGCGCTCATCGACGCCGCGGAGGCGCGGCTGGTCGCGATGCCGGCCCGGGCCGTCGCGGAGCTCCCGCGCGGCGCGGCGATCAGCGGGTTGCAACGGCATCCCGGGGCGATCGCCCGTCTGGTCGTCGGCCACGCTGCGGCCCGCCGGATGATGGCGCTCGGGCCTATGCTGGCGGCCGGTGCGGCCGCGGTGGTGTCCTGGCAGGCGGCGCTCGCCCTCCTTCTCGCGACCCCCGCGATGATCGTGTTCTTCGCCCTGGTCGGCGGGATGATCCGCGATCGGGCCGCTGCCCAGGAAGCGGCGCTCGGGCGGCTCGCCACCCAGTTCGCCGACCGGCTGCGCACGCTGCCGACGATCCTCGCCGCGCACGGTCTCGACCGCGAGGCGGCCAAGCTCGACCGGCGGCTCAAAGCCTACGCGGACGGCACCATGAATGTGCTCGCCGTGGCCTTCCTCAACGCCGGCGTGCTCGACTTCTTCTCCGCTCTGGCCATCGCGATCCTGGCGGTGTTCCTCGGTCTCGGCCATCTCGGCCTCGCCGAGGTGCCGGGCTTCGCGCATCTCGCGCTCTGGCAGAGCCTGCTGATCCTGCTGCTCGCACCCGAATATTTTGCCCCCTTCCGCCGCTACGCCGAGCTGTACCACGCCAAGGCTGAGGGCGAGGCCGCCGCGACGGCCCTCACCTGGGCGTTCACCGACGCGGCAGGACCGAAGGCGGTCGGGACGCGGCCGCTTCCGGAGATGCCGGGCGCCCGGGGCCTTGTCCTGCCCCATGCCGGACCGGTTGCCGATTTCGACCTGCCCGAGACCGGCTTGGTCGCGTTCACTGGCCCGAGCGGGGCGGGCAAGTCGACCCTGCTGCGGGTGCTGGCCGGAGTCGAGGCGCCGCTGGCCGGCGCGGTCCGGTTGCCGGCAGCGGGCCCGTCGACGTGGGTCGCGCTCGACACGCCCGTCCCGGGCGGCTCCCTGAGCCGCGCGATCGCGGACGGGACGGTTGCGACGCCCGAGGCGGTGACGGTTGCCGCCGGGCTTCTCGGTCTCGCGGACGATCCGCACTGGCCGGGCGGCGTCGAGGCGACGGTCCGGGCTGGCGGCGAGAACCTCTCCGGAGGCCAGCGCGTGCGGATCGCGGTGGCGCGCCTGCTGTTGCGGCCCGGCACGGCCTTCTGCGACGAGCCGACTGCCAAGCTCGATGCGGTCAACGCCGCGCGGGTCCGGCAGGCCCTGCGGCTCGCCGCCCGCACCCGTCTCGTGATCGTGGCGACGCACGATCCCGCCCTCGCGGCCCTGGCCGACCGGTGCATTGCGCTCGGTGCCTCGATTCCCGAAAGGCAGGCGGCATGATCCCCTCCACCGAGGCCGAATCCCGCGGGTCCGGCCCCGCTTGGCGGATCGCCTTCGGGCTCGCGGCCCTCGCCCTGGCGGCGAACCTGCTGCTCGCCGGGACCGCCATGACCTTCCTGGCTGCCGTGGCGCTGGCGGGCGCCGGCCCGATGGCGCTCGCCTTCAATTTCCACAATCCGGCCGCGCTGGTGCGTCTGTTCGCGTTGTTGCGCACCGGCGCGCGTTACGGCGAGCGGATGGCCGGTCACCGCGCGGCCCTGACGGATCAAGTCCGCCGCCGTGCCGCCCTCTTCGCCGCGCTGGCCCGCGCGCCGGAGAGCCGCAGCGCGGGCTGGCAGCTCGGACGCCCGGAGCGCCTCGCCGACTTCATCGACGATGTCGCGGATGTGGACTACGCCCGGCTGCGCGTCGGCTTTCCGGTGGCGATTACGAGCGCCGCGGTCCTGGCGCTCCTCCTCCTCACGGCCTTCGCCGCGCCGCTCGCCCTCGTGCCCGTCGCCGGGCTCGCCCTGGCCAGCTTGCCGGTCGCGCGCCTCACGGCAGCGCGGCTCGCCGCGATCGAGACGCGCGTGCGGGCCTCGCGTCGGGACGCGGCCGCGGATCTCGGAGCCGCCCTCGCCGGCGCCGTGGCGCTCGACGCCGAAGGCCGCCGCTGGGAGGCCGTGCGGGCAGCCCTCGATCCGATCCGGGCCGCCGAGCGGGAGGCGGCCGCAGGGCGGCGCGCGCTCGCTGGATTGGAGGCCCTCCTGGCGCTCGCCGGCCCCACCGCTGCCGTGGCCGTCCTGCTCGCCGCGTGGAACGCTGGCGCGCGCGGCACCGAATTCCTGCCGGCGGCATTCCTGGCCTTCGCGTGGCTGGGACTTGCCGAGCCGATGCTCGCCCTCGGGCGTGCCCTTCTCGGGGCGGCCCGTGCCCGTCTCGCCCGAGCGAGCCTCGCCCAGACGCACCGCGCCGCCCGAGGGGGCGCCGACGAGGTGGAAATCGGACGACGGGATGGGATCCGCTGTCCCGGCGCCCTCGCCGTGCAGGGTTTGCGGCTGCAGGCCCCCGACGGCCGCGACCTCGGGCCCGTGCCGGAACTCGCGGTCGCGCCGGGCGCGGCCCTGACCCTCGTGGGGGCCAGCGGCTGCGGCAAGACCTCGCTGCTCAAGGCGCTCGCAGGCTGGAGCAACGACCGGTCCGGAGAGACAATCCGGCTCGGCGGTACCCCACGCTCGGCGGCCGAGCGACGCCTGCTGACGTATCTCGGCCTGCACGACGCGGCGATCCTCGCCGACACCGTCCGGGAGAACCTGTTCGCACCCGGCGCCTCGGAGGCGGAGCTGTGGGCGGCGCTGGAACTGGTCGAGCTCGATGCCCGCATCCGCTCGCAGGGAGGCCTCGATGCCTGGATCACGGAAGGCAGCCTCTCGCTGGGCGAGGCCCGGCGGCTCGACCTCGCCCGCGCCGCCCTGAGCCCGGCTCCGGTGATCCTGCTCGATGAGCCCGGCGAGCACCTCGGCGACCGTCAGGCTGCGCGCATCCTCGGCCGCCTGCTGGCCTGCTGGAGCGACCGCGTCGTCGTATTGACGAGCCATCGCCCGGAACCCGGCGTCCCGTCACGCCGATGCGCGCTGGACAGCCTCCGGACCTGAACCGGGGGCCACGCCGAGCTTGCACCCCATGAACGCCGATCCGCTCGGGCCGCATCGACGCCCTGCGCGGCGACGGCCCGGCGCGCCCTGTCGGCAGCCGGAACACGGTGCCCGAGGCGGCCCGCGCCGGATGGCCGCCCACAGGGTCCAGGTGCCGGTGTCCAGGTGCCGTTTCTCCGCCCATGGCCCTTGAGGTGGATCAACGCTCAAGGTCCGAGGGCTGTCAGGATGACCGGGGCGGCCCGGGCCGGGCGATGCTCGCCTCATGGAAGCCCCTGCGCATCCGGAGCCGATTCTCGGCCAGGGCTGACCTCCGAGGCTCGCGATGATCGCTGCACCGGCGGGGACGAAGGCTTCGATGTCGAGAATGACCCGTATCCGGCGAACGCTCGGCGCAGAGCATCCCCGCGAAGGCCGGGTCCCGCCGCCCGTCCCGTATTTCTGGACCGAGACCCCGGAGGCGCTGTCGACGGCGCTTCGGTGCGATCTCGGCGGCCTCCCGTCCGACGAAGCCGCCCGCCGGCTGACCCGCTACGGGGCGAACGTCGATGCCCCGCCCTCGATCGAGGGCAGCCTCAACGCCGTCCTGCGGCGGCTCCTCGAGCCGCTCTCGCTGATCCTTCTGGTCGCCGCGCTGGTCTCCGCCACATCCGGCGACTGGATCGGCGGCGCGATCATCGCGGTCATCCTCGCACTGTCCATCGGCCTCGACACCGTTCAGGAGGGGCATGCGGTCAGGACCGCGGAGGCGCTGCGCCGCTCGGTGGCGCTCAAGGCAGAGGTCAGGCGCGACGGCGCCTTCGTCACGATCCCCGTCGACGGGGTGGTGCCGGGGGATGTGATCCGCGTGCGCGCCGGAGACATCGTTCCGGCCGACGCCCTGATCATCGAGGCCGGTGCCTTCACAGCCGCCGAGGCGGCGCTCACCGGCGAGCCCTACCCGGTCGAGAAGCGGCCCGGCAGCGTGAACGCGGCGAGCCCGGCCGAGGCGTCCAACGCCCTCTTCCGCGGCGCGGTCGCCCAGACCGGGGAGGCGGTTGCGCTGGTCGTTTCCACCGGACGCGCCACGATGTTCGGTGCCGCCGCCGCGGCCCTCGGCGAGACCGCCGCCCCGTCGCCGTTCCAGCGAGATCTGCGCGAATTCGGCCTCGTCGTCGCGCGGTTGACGATCGCACTCGTCGTCGCCGTCCTGGCGCTCCGCGTCGCCTTCGGCCGTCCCGTCCTCGACTCGCTGCTGTTTGCCGTCGCGCTGGCCGTCGGGCTCACCCCCGAGCTTCTGCCGATGATCACCACCGTGACGCTGTCCCGCGGCGCCCTGCGCATGGCGAAGCGGAAGGTGATCGTGAAGCGGCTCGCCGCGATCCACGATCTCGGCGCGATGACGATCCTCTGCACCGACAAGACCGGGACCCTGACCTCCGCGGAGATCGTCCTGAGCGGCAGCCTCGACGGCGCCGGACGCGAAGACCCGCGGGCGGCCAAGCTCGCCGCCATCGCGGCTTCGCTTGGCGGGGACCGTGGCTCCCTCGATGCGGCCCTCGTCCGCGCGGCTCCGGAGTCCGCCGCGGGCTGGCGGCTCGAGGGCCGTCGCGCCTTCGACTTCGCCCGGCGCACCGGCTCGGTCCTGGCCCAGGGTCCCGAGGGGGCGCTCCTGATCGTGAAGGGGGCGCCGGAGGTGGTGGTCCCGCTCTGTCGGTGGCGGCGCGAGGGCGGCCTGGACCGGCCGTTGACGGATACGGAGCGCGCGCAGGCCCTCGACCGCGTCCGCGCCCTCGCCGCGGAAGGCCAGCGCAGCATCGCCGTCGCGTCGCGAACCGGCGCCGGAGCGGCGGCCCTGGACGAGTCGGAGCTGGTCCTCGACGGGTTCTGCGCCTTCGCCGATCCTCCCAAGGCGACCGCCGCCGCGGCGGTGGCGCGTCTCGCGGCGGCCGGCGTGCGCGTAAAAGTCCTGTCCGGAGACGATCCGGTCGTGGTGCGCCGCCTCGCGGGTCTCGTCGGCTTGAACGCCGAGACCACGCTGTCCGGGTCCGAGGTCGCGGCCCTGAGCGACGATGCGCTCGCTGTGCGCGTGCGCGAGGTCGACGCCTACGGGCGTCTCACGCCGGATCAGAAGGTGCGCGTGGTCCGCGCCCTGAAGGGCACTGGCGCGGTGGTGGGCTTCCTCGGCGACGGCATCAACGATGCCCCGGCCCTGCGGCAGGCCGATATCGGCCTGTCGGTCGAGGGCGCCACCGGCGTCGCCCAGGCTGCGGCCGACATGATCCTGCTCGCCCCGGACCTGGAGGTCGTGGCCGACGGCGTGACCGAAGGGCGCCGGACCTTCGCCAACATCCTCAAATACGTCCGCATGGGCGCGAGCTCGAACTTCGGCAATATGCTGTCCATGGCCGCCGCCTCGGTGGCGCTGCCGTTCCTGCCGATGCTTCCGACCCAGATCCTGCTCAACAACCTGCTGTACGATCTGTCCGAGGTCGGCATTCCCTTCGACGGCGTGCCGCCCGCCGCGAGCGCCGAGCCGCAGGTCTGGGACATGGGGAGCCTCATCCGCTTCGCGGCGGTGATGGGCCCGCTCTCCTCGCTGTTCGACCTCGCGACCTTCGCGCTCCTCCTCATTGCCTTCGGCGCCGGGCCGGAGACCTTCCGCACGGCCTGGTTCCTGGAATCGATGGCGACGCAGATCCTCGTCATCTTCGTCATCCGCACGAACGGGCGCTCCTGGCGGGACCGACCGAGCGCTGCGCTCGCGGCCTCTTCGCTCGCCGCCCTCGCGGTCGCCCTCGCGCTGCCGTTCACGCCGGTCGGCCCCTGGTTCGGGTTCGTGGTGCCCCCCCTCCCCGTCATCATGGCCGTCGTCGCGATCACGGTCGCCTATCTGGGATTGGCCGAACTGGTGAAGCCCCTCGCGCTCGCTGGCCGCGCCGCGGCCGGCCCTGGACATGCCCTGTCCCGGCCGCAGGGCCGGCCCAGACCCGCCTGAGCCGCCACCGGGGATCGCCGCGCATGCCGCCCGAGAGCCAGAATGCGGTCACGACGTTCCTGACGGACGCGCTGTCGGACGAGGGCCCGGTCGAGACCGTGTCGACCCACATTTCCAACCTATTCCTGGCGCGGGACCGCGTGTTCAAGGTGAAGCGCGCGGTTCGTTTCCCCTATCTCGACTTCTCCACGCCCCGACGGCGCCTCGCCGCGTGCGCGGAGGAGGTCGCCCTCAACAGCCGCACGGCGCCCGCGCTCTACCTCGGCGCCCGCCGGATCACGCGCGAACCGAACGGCAGCCTGACCTTCGACGGAGCCGGCGACCTCGTCGACGCCGTCGTGGAGATGCGCCGTTTCCCGGAAGCGGACCTGTTCGACGCGATGGCGCGCGACGGGCGTCTCGGCCCCGACCACATCGCGGATCTCGCGCACCGCATCGCGGTGTTTCACGAAGGCGCGGAGGTCAGCCGCGACCACGGAGGCGCAGCCGCGATGGCGGCTCTCCTCGACATGAACGACGCCGCGCTCCGAACTTCGACGCTGGTCTCGGCGGGAGAAGCGGAGGCCCTCGCCGCGCGGTTTCGCGCGGCCCTGGGTCGGCACGGCCGCCTCCTCGACGCCCGCCGTGCCGCCGGAAAGGTCCGCCGCTGCCATGGCGATCTCACCTTGCGCAACATCTGCCTGTTCGAGGGGAAGGCGACCCCCTTCGACTGCATCGAGTTCAGCGAGACCATCGCGACGATCGACGTCTTGTACGACCTCGCCTTCGTGCTGATGGACCTGTGGCACCGCGCGCGCTTCGACCTCGCCAACCTCCTGTTCAACCGGTACCTCGACGTTGCGGACGAGACCGACGGCATCGGCCTGCTGCCGTTCCTGATGGCGGTGCGCGCCGCCATCCGAGCCCACGTGACCGCGACGCAGGCGGCGGATGCGGCCGACGTCACGGCCGCCGCCAGGATCGCGGAGGCGCACGCCTATTTCGATCTCGCGGGGCGTCTGCTCGCCGACCGGCCCGTGCGCCTGCTGGCGGTGGGCGGGTTCAGCGGGTCCGGCAAGTCGAGCGTCGCGGCGGTGGCCGCGCCCTGGATCGGTGCGGCCCCGGGCGCCCGAATCCTGGCGAGCGACCGCATCCGCAAGCGCCTGCACGGGGTCGGCGCCCTGACGCGCCTGCCGGCCTCCGCGTATGACCCGGCGACGTCCGAGCGGGTCTACGCGACCCTGCGGCAGGAGGCCGGACGCGCCCTCTCCGCAGGTCATTGCGCGGTGGCGGACGCGGTCTTCGATCGGCCCGAGGAGCGGACGGCGATAGAGGCCATCGCCCGGGAGCGAGGCATCCCGTTCTGTGGCGTCTGGCTGGAGGCGCCGGCCGCGACGCTGGCAGGTCGGGTCGACAGGCGGGTCGACGATCCCTCGGATGCGACCGCTGCCGTTTCGGCCGCCCAGGTCGCCCGGGGCTGCGGCCCGCTCGCGTGGCACCGCCTCGCGGCCGACAGGCCGCTGGACGCTTTGCGCGCGTCAGTCCTGTCGCTGTGCGGCAGCCTCGGGGCGACGGAGACGTTGGCCGCTCCGAGCATCGGGGCCGGGCCGCCATTCCCGTGATCACGCCCAGTCCGATGCGCCGAGCACCAAGCGATTGACGGCCCGGGCAATCGGTGCCTCCTCGTCGGCCGGAACCACGTACACGCCGACCTCGGATCCGTCCCGGCTGATGCGCGCGTTCCCGGCGGCATTGCGGCTCTCGTCGAGCACGATCCCAGCCCACGACAGTCCCGCGCAGATCGCGGCCCGAATTGCGGGCGCATTCTCCCCGATTCCGGCCGTGAACACGAGCGCGTCGAGGCCGCCCAGCGCAGCCATGAGCGAGCCCGCCTCGCGTACCGCGCGGTACGCAAACAGGTCGAGCGCCTCGGCGGCGCGGGGATCGGCGCTGCCCTGCAGCGCCCGCACGTCGTCGCTCAGGCCCGAGACCCCGAGGAGACCGGATTGCGCGTTCAGGAGATCCGCGACGGCACCCGGGTCCATGCCCCGCTCGCGGATGAGGTGGAGCACCAGTCCGGGATCGACCGCACCGGAGCGGGTGCCCATCATCAGCCCGTCGAGGGCCGTGAAGCCCATCGTCGTCGCGATGCTGCGGCGTGCCTTCATGGCGCAGAGGCTGGCGCCGTGCCCGAGATGCGCCACGATCACGCGGCCCTCGGCCCTGTCGCCGGCGACCTCCGGGAGGACCTCCGCGATGTGCTGGTAGGACAGGCCGTGGAAGCCGTATCGGACGATCCCCGCCTCCGTGAGCGCCCGCGGGATCGGGAACAGCTGCGCCAGCCGCGGCTGGGTGCGGTGGAAGGCCGTATCGAAGCAGGCGACCTGCGGCAGGCCGGGCCACGCCTTCGCGGCGGCCCGGATCGCCGCGAGGTTGTGCGGCTGGTGGGCGGGTGCCAGCGGCGCGAGGCGATCGAGGGCGGTCAGCGTCGCCTCGTCGACGACGATGGGCTCCGCGAAATCCGGTCCGCCATGGACCACCCGGTGCCCGGCGGCGCGCAGGGACAGATCCGGCGCGCGGCCCAGCGCATCGAGCAACCAGGCGACCGTCGCCTCATGATCGGCGTGGGCGATCTCGGGAGAGGCGGCGAGGAAGGACGCCCGCGTCCCGGATGCCTCGACCTTCGCCTCCCGGCCGATGCCGGAGACACCACCCCGACACAGGACCCTCGCGGTTCCGGCCTCAAAAAGCGCGAATTTGAGGCTCGACGAGCCGGCATTCAGCACCAGGATCGTCGGGGTCATGGAGGCGTCCCGGGGCGGTGGGCGAAGAGCTGTGCGAGCGCGCAGGAGGCCAGACGCGCCTCCGGGCTGTCGGACCGGCTGGTCAGGACGATGGGCACACGCGCCCCGAGCAGCAGGCCGGCGGCGTCGGCGCCCGCGAGGTGGATCAGCTGCTTGGCCAGCATGTTGCCCGACACCAGGTCCGGTACGACGAGGATGTCGGCGTCACCCGCCACGGGCGAGATGATCGCCTTCGCGGCGGCGGCCTCCCGCGAGACCGCGTTATCGAAGGCCAGCGGCCCGTCCACGAGGCCGCCTGTGATCTGGCCGCGCTCGGCCATCTTGCACAGGGCCGCCGCGTCCAACGTCGACCCGAGCTTCGTCGAGACCGTCTCGACGGCCGACAGGATCGCCACCTTGGGCTGTGCGAGGCCCAGCGCCCGGCACAGGTCGATGGCATTCTGCACGATGTCGCGCTTCTGCTCCAGGCTTGGGGCGATGTTGACGGCGGCGTCGGTCAGGAACAGCGGCTTGGGGTAGTTCGGCACATCGAGTGCGTAGACGTGGCTCATGCGCCGCTCGGTCCGAAGGCCCGTTTCCTTCGCGATGGCGGCCGTCAGGATCTCGTCGGTGTGGAGGGCGCCCTTCATCAGCGCCGCCACCTGTCCGGCGCGGGCCAGCGCCACCGCCCGCTCCGCCGCCGCGTGGCTGTGGGGGGCGTCGACGATCTCGATGCCGTCGAGTCCAAGGCGGGCCTCGCGCGCGGCGGCCTCGATCTTCGGGCGCGGACCCACCAGAACCGGCACGATCAGCCCGGCGTCGCGGGCTGCGAGCGCGCCGGCGAGCGAGGCCGCGTCGCAGGGATGGACGATCGCCGTCACGGCCGGGGTGAAGGCGCGCGCCGCCTCGATCAGGCGGTTCCACTGCACGCCCCGCTCGTGCAGGTGCACCTCCGGCAGGAGGACCCGCGGCCGGCGCACCTTCTCGGTGGGGGCGATCACCTCGGCCTCGCCCGTAACGACCGGCTCGCCCCGCTCGTTCAGGCACACGCAGTCGAGGCGGATCCGGTGCTGCGCGGCATCCTTCTCGCGCACCGTCACGCGGGCGGTGACCGCGTCGCCGATCCGGACCGGGTGCAGGAACCGCAGGGTCTGGCTGAGATAGATCGTGCCGGGCCCCGGCAGCGCGGTGCCGAGCACGGCCGAGATCAGCGACCCGCCCCACAGCCCGTGGGCGATCACGCCGTGGTAGCGGTCCGTCGCGGCATAATCCCGGTCGAGATGGGCCGGGTTCACGTCGCCGGAGGCCAGTGCGAACAGGCTGATGTCCTGGGCCCGCAGGGTGCGGGTCAGGCAGGCGCTGTCGCCCACCGCGATCTCGTCGAAGGTGCGGTTCTCGATGAAGCGGAGCGGTTCCATCAGGCCACCCGTTCAGGCTTCCAGCACGTAGGTGCCCGGAGCGTCTCCCAGAACCGCGAAGCCGGCGGCCGGCGCGCCCGTCGCGGGCGGCGGCACGGGCGGCCCTGACCGCTCGGCCAGCCAGGCGGCCCAAGCCGGCCACCAAGAGCCCTCGCTGGGCGCCGTCTGGGCGAACCAGGCGTCGGGATCGCGGTAGTGGTCGACCGTTCCGGTGGTTCGGATCCGGTAACGGCAATGCGGGTGGCCCGGCTCAGAGACGATCCCGGCATTGTGGCCGCCGCTGGCGAGGACGAAGGTGACCTCGGTGTCGGCGAGATGGTGGGTCTTGAACACCGAACGCCAGGGCGCGACGTGATCGCGCTCCGTGCCCACCGCGAAGACAGGGACCCGGATGTCGGTCACGGAGACCGGCCTGCCCCCGGCCTGCAGGCGCCCTTCCGCAAGGTCGTTGTCGAGGAACAGACCGCGCAGGTACTCCGCGTGCATCCGGGCCGGCAGGCGGGTGGCGTCCGCGTTCCAGGCCATCAGGTCGGTCATCGGCTCCCGTCGGCCCAGCAGGTAGGCGCGGACGATGCGGGACCAGATCAGGTCGTTCGAGCGCAGGAGCTGGAATGCGCCGGCCATCTGCCTTGCGTCGAGCGTCCCCTGGCTGCGCATCAAGCTCTCCAGGAAGCTGATCTGGCTCTCGCCGATGAACAGTGTCAGCTCCCCGGCCTCGGTGAAGTCGAGCTGCGCGGCGAACAGGCTGAGCGAGGCCAGGCGGGCGTCGCCGTCCCGGCTCATCGCGGCGGCTGCGATGGCGAGCAAAGTACCGCCGAGGCAGTATCCGGTCGCGTGGACCTTGCCGCCGGGGATGATGGCCGAGACCGCGTCGAGGGCCGCCGACACGCCGAGCCGGCGATAATCGTCGAAGGACACGTCCCGGTCCTCCGGGCCGGGGTTGCGCCACGAGACCATGAAGACCGTGTAGCCCTGACCGGTGAGGTACCGGACCAGCGAGTTCTCAGGCGACAGGTCGAGGATGTAGAACTTCATGATCCAGGCCGGCACGATCAGCACCGGCTCGGGCCTGACCTCGGCGGTGGTCGGGGCGTACTGGATCAGTTCGATTAGACGGTTGCGGAACACGACCCTGCCGGGCGAGGCCGCCACCGCCCGCCCGACCGGGAAGGCGTCGGCGCCGACCGGCTTCAATCCCTCGGCTGCGCGGGCGACATCCTCGGCGGCGTTGAGCAGGCCCGTGACGAGGTTCGCGCCGCCGGTCCTGAGTGTCTCACCCAGCACGACGGGATTGGTCCACGGCAGGTTCGAGGGCGAGACGGCGTCGAGCAACTGACGCGCCACGAACGCCACGAGGTTCTCGTGGGCGCGCGAGACGCCCGGTACGCCGGTGGTCGCGTTGTGCCACCATTGCTGGGTCAGCAGGAACGACTGGTAGGCGAGGCTGAAGGGCCATGCCCGCCAGGCCGGGTCGTCGAAGCGGTGGTCCTGGGGCAGCGGGTCGATGCACGGCGCGGCGCGGCCCTGCAGGAGGATATTCCGGGCGGCGAACTGCGCGAGACGCATCTCCTTCCGGACGAACTTCGTCGCCAGAGTCGCCTGCTTGCCCGGCGAGAAGCCCGCATGGACCGCCCAGTCGAACCACGCCTCGGCGAGCGCCGCCGGCGAGAGCCCCCCGGTCATCCGCGCGACGGACGCGTGGACGCTCTGGTCGATCGCGCGCCTGACGGGCGCCAGATCGTCCTCCTCGTCGCGGAGAGCGGGACGGGGCGCCGGGCTGCGGATCTCCTTGACCGCGGTGAGAGGCATCCGGGTCGGCGCCGGCTCGGGGGTCGTCGTGGCCGAGGCTCTCGTGTCCGATTCGAGCATGCGCGACCTCCTGCGACGCCGGGAAGGCTACGCCGTGCGGTGTCGTGGGATCCTGATTCAGATCAAAGCGTCGCCGCGGGCGGATGGGGCCCGGTTGCCGCAGCCGTTGCGATCCGGCCTCAGGAAAGGGCCGTGGCCTTCCGGAAGCGCAGGATCGCCGCGGCGACGAACAGGGCGCCGATCCCACTCACCACCACGATACGGGTCCAGACCGCTTCGAATCCGGCGCCGCGGTACAGGATCGCCTGCGCGAAGGCCACGAAATGCACCGTGGGGGAGGCCTGGAGAAGCGTGGCGAGCCACGGCGGCATGCTCTCCAACGGCGTGTTGCTCCCGGACAGCATGGCCAGCGGCAGATAGATCAGAAGGTAGAGCAGGCCGAGCTGCGGCATCGAGCGCGCGACCGTTCCGAGGAACAGGCCGATCGAGGTGGCGAAAAACAGGTAGGCCGCCGTCCCGGCCAGGAAGAGCGGGATCGAGCCGCTGATCGGGACATGGAGCAGGCCCCGTACCACGAGGGTGAGCGACAGGCCGACCGCCACGAGGATCACGAGGCCGTTCGCCCAGACCTTCGCCATGGCGATCTCGAAGGGCGTGACCGGCATCACGAGCAGGTGCTCCAGGGTCCCGCGCTCGCGCTCGCGCACCACGGCTGCGCCGGCCAGGATGATCGCCAGCATCGTCACGCTGTTCAGGATCCCCATCACGCTCGTGAACCACCCCGTCTCGGCGTTGGGGTTGAAGGCGATGCGCGCGATCAGTTCGACCGGCGTCGGTGTCGGCGCCGCCCCGGCCCGGGAGACAAAGCCCGCGACCTCGTCGGCGACGATCTGCTGCACGTAGCTCGCGCCGAGGCCGGCCTGCACCATCGCGGTCGCGTCGACGTCGAGCTGGAGCCGCGCGGGCCGTCGGCCGAGCAGGTCGGATTCGAAGCGCGGGGGGATATCGAGCACGAACGTGTACCTGCCGGCATTCAGGGCCGGGACGATGTCGCGCTCGGCGATGGGGACGGGCGCCTTGAAGTAGGGCGGCAGGAACGCCTGCGTGATTCGACGCGACAGCGTCGAGCCGTCCTCGTCGACGATGGCGATCGCGGCGTTGCGCAGTTCCTGCGAACTGCTCTGCGCCTGCGCGATGATCGCCAAGGAGAAGCTGTAGACGACCAGACCCAGGAGGACGTAGTCGCGCAGAAAGCTGCGCAGTTCCTTCGTGCCGAGCCAGAAGATGTTCGCGAGGGCCGTCACGGGCGGGGGCGTATCCCTGTCTCAGGATTCCTGCCGGGGCATCATCAGGAGTGCCGCGCCGGTCAGGATCGGGATGAAGGCCGCGAGGATCGCCAAGCTGCCGGCGAGGTCGGCCAACCCGAGACCCTTCGTGAAGGTGCCGAGGCTCACGGGCAGGTAGTAGCTCATGGGGAAGAGCCGCCCCAGCACGCGACCCATCCCGGTCAGCGCGGAGACGGGGACGAGCATGCCCGCGAACATCGTGGCGGGGAGCACCGTCAGGATCGCGGTCCCGAACAGGGCCGCGATCTGTGTCCGGGCGAAGGTCGAGATGAGCATCCCGTAGGCGGTGGTGGCCGTGACGTAGATGAGGGTTCCGAGGATGAGTGCCGCCGCGCTGCCCTTGAGCGGGACTCTGAAGACGACTTGAGCCAGCAGGAACATGAACGCGAAGTTGACCATCGCCAGAGCGATGTAGGGCAGCTGCTTTCCCAGGAGGAATTCCAGGCGGGTCAGGGGCGTCACGTAGAGGTTCGTGATCGAGCCGAGTTCTTTTTCGCGGACGACCGCCAGAGCCATCATGATCGCCGGGATGAGCGCGAGCTGCAGGGCGATCTGCGCGGGAACCATCGCGAAAATGCTGTCGAAATCCTGGTTGTACTTGAAGCGTATGTCGAGCTGCGCCTGCGGATACGGCGCCGCTTGTGTGGAATGCCGCCGTGGATCGGACAGGTAGAGCCGGTGCACGCCCGACAGGTAGCCCCGGATGGTCTGCGCGAAGAACGGCCTGGCCCCGTCGACCCACCCCGCCACCGCTGTCGGCCGCCCCCGGGCCAGATCTCGTCCGAAGCCGGGCGGGATCTCGATCGCGGCCGCGATGTCCCCGCGTGCGAGCCGGCGTTCGAGATCGCCGAAGCTCGACAGCGGCGCCTTCTCCACGAAGTAGCGCGAACCGCGGAGGCCTTCGAGATAGGCACGGCTCTCGTGGCTGCGGTCGTGATCGAGCGCCGCGAAGGCGACGCTGTTCACGTCGGTCGAGATCCCGAACCCGAAGACGAGCATCAGGAAGGTGGAGCCCAGGACCGCGAAGGCGAGGCGTATCCGGTCGCGCGCGAGTTCCAGTGCCTCGCGGACCGTGCAGGCGAGGAGCCGGCGCAGGCTGAACCATGCGGAGATGCGCGCCTGTCGAGTCTCGCGCGGCGGATCGCCCGCGGCCTCCACCGGAGCCGGGCCGGCACCGGACGCGGCGGCCTTTTCGAGATGGGTGACGAAGGCGTCCTCCAGGGTGGCGGCACCGCAGCTCCTGACGAGTCCGTCGGGGGTGTCGATGGCCAGGACACGCCCCGAATCCATCAGCGCGAGCCGGTCGCAGCGTTCGGCTTCGCCCATGAAGTGGGTCGACACGAAGATCGTCACGCCCTGCCGGCGCGCGAGATCGAGCAGAAGCTCCCAGAAGCGGTCGCGGGCCCGGGGATCGACGCCGGAGGTCGGCTCGTCGAGGATCAGGAGTTCGGGGGCGTGGACGACGGCGACCGCGAGGGCGAGGCGCTGGCGGATGCCGAGCGGCAGATCCTCGGCGCGCTGGTCGACGTGGCGGGCGAGGTCGAACTGCGCGATGCATTCGGCCACGCGTGCCCGCCGGACATCCGCCGGGAGGTGGAACAGGCGCGCGTGCAAGGCGAGGTTCTGGCGGACGGTGAGCTCGCCGTAGAGCGAGAAGCTCTGCGACATGTAGCCGACCCGCCGACGCGCCTCGATGCCGCCGGCCGCGACCGGCTTGCCGAACAGGAGCGCCTCGCCCTCGCTCGGCGGCAGCAGGCCGGTGAGGACCTTCATGGTCGTCGTCTTGCCGCAGCCGTTCGAGCCGACGAAGCCGAAGATTTCCCCGGGCATGATCTCGAAGCTGACGCGATCGACCGCGGTGAAATCGCCGAACCGCCGGGTCAGGCCGCGCGCGGTGATGATCGGCCTTCCACCGGCCGGCGCTGGCGCGGGGTCCGCCGGTCCCTGAGAGAAGGGGCGCGCCACCGGCGGCAGCATCGCCGCGAAGGCTGCCTCGACGCTGGCGGCGCGGTTCCTCCGTCGCAGCGAGTCCGGCGAGCCGGTCGCGACCACGCGACCGTCGTTCATCGCGACGAGCCAGTCGAACCTCTCCGCCTCCTGCATGTAGGCCGTTGCGACCAGCACGGACATCGCCCGGCGCCGATCCCGGATCCGGCCGATCAGCTCCCAGAACTGCCGCCGCGAGAGCGGATCGACCCCGGTCGTCGGTTCATCGAGGATCAGCAGGTCGGGGTCGTGGATCAGGGAGCAGCACAGGCCCAGCTTCTGCCGCATGCCGCCGGACAGCTTCCCGGCCGGGCGATCGGCGAAGGGCGCGAGGCCCGTGCCGGCCAGGAGTTCGGCGATCCGCGCGTCCCGCTCCGGCCTTTCCTGCCCGAACAGGCGTCCGAAGACGTCGATGTTCTCGCGAACGCTGAGACTGGAATACAGATTCCGCCCGAGGCCCTGCGGCATGTAGGCGATCTGCGGACATACGGCGGCCCGGTGCCGGGCATCCGTGATGTCGCCGTCGAGGACGCGGACGCGACCGGCCTGAACCCGTCGGGCCCCGGCCAGGATGGCGAGCAGCGTCGATTTCCCGACGCCGTCGGGACCGATCAGACCGACGAGGCGGCCGCCGGGAATGGCGAGCGTCACATCGCCGAGCGCGACGGTCCGGCCGTACCGGTGCGAGAGCCGCTCGACCCGGGCGACGGCGAGGTCCTGCGGCTCCATGGCGGATCTCAGGGCTTCGCCGGGGGCGGAGCCGACGGCGGTGCGCTGGGGCGAAGTTGCTCGGGCCACGCGGCCGCCGCGTCGGTCCGGACGTAGGCCACCCCCGGCAATCCGCTGCGGACGAGGGTCTCGCGTCCCTGAAGGCGCTCCGGATCGATCCGAACCCGGATCCGGAACATCAACTTGTCCCGCTCGTCGTGCGTCTCGACAGTCTTCGGCGTGAACTGCGCCTGGCTGGAGACGAGGACGACCTTGGCCGGGATCACGTGCGTGGGATAGGCGTCGAGGACGATCCGCGCCTCCGATCCGATCCGGACCCGGCCTGCCTCCGGCGTGGGCAGATAGACATCCATGCGGACGTCGGCGGTATCGAGCATCGTGAAGACCTTGCCGCCGGCACCCAGGACCTCGCCGACGTTGGCGACGCGGTACTCGATCGGCCCTGTGCGCGGCGCGACCAGCGAATTGTCGGCGATGTTGACCCGATAATACGCGACGCTCTGCATCACGGCCTCGAGCGCGTGTTCGGCCGCGCCGATGCGTGAGGCCGCCGCCTCCCGCGCCGCCAGGGCCGCCTCGGCGTTCTGCCGGGCGACCAACAGGGCTTGGTCCGCACCGCCGAGCCGCGCCTCGGCCGCACTCAGCGCCGCGACAGCGGCATCCGCCTCCTGCTGGCGCTGGTCGAGCCGTTCGGCGGTCGCGTAGCCCCTGGACGTGAGGTAGCTGGATCGGCTCAGCTCCTGCTTGGTGAGCTTCACGTGGCTCTGCTGCTGCTGAACGTTGGCCCGGGCTTCCTCGACGGCGCGCTGGGCCTGGCTGATCGCCGCTTGCGTGCCGATGACTTGCGCCTGCTGCTGCGCGAAGTTGCGCTCGGCCTCCTCGACGCCCTTCTGCGATTGCCGGACCTGCGCTTCGGCCTGGCCCAGCTGTGCCTCCAGGTCACGGGTATCCATGACGGCGACGACCTGCCCCGCGCGGACCATGTCGCCCTCGTTAGCGAGCAGTCGCGCGACGCGGCCGGCGAACTTGGTGTCGATGTCGACCACCCCCGCCTCGAGGCGGCCGTTTCCGGAGGCGAAGCCCGGCGGCAGCAGCGGCCGGTGAGCCCGCCACCACCCGTAGCCGCCGCCGGCGAGCGCCAGGAGCGCCAGGGCGGCAGCCAGCCACGAGATCACCGTGCGCCGCCGGTTTGGGATGGACGGAGTGCGCGCCGGAGATGGAACGAGGGCGCCGCGAGACGGGACGGCCACGCCCCGGACGACCCCCGGCGTCTCGTCGCGGGTGCCCACCGCGGGCAGGATCGCGTCCGTGGTCACGGACGGCCGCCCTCGACCGGCGCCCCATTCTCTGCAGCCGGCTGCGCATCAACTCCGGCGCCCCGGTCCTTCTCGTCGTCCGG
The DNA here is from genome assembly GCF_030700285.1 of Methylobacterium sp. NEAU K. GTDB lineage: Bacteria > Pseudomonadota > Alphaproteobacteria > Rhizobiales > Beijerinckiaceae > Methylobacterium. Next base: position 41,074 of record NZ_JAUYZJ010000007.1, read on the forward strand.
TGACAGCAGCACCGTGCCGGAGAGCGGCTCGACCCAGGTCAGGTGGTCGCGCAAGCCCGTGACACCCGGCACGTTCTCGACGGCGGCATGCACGGCGCCGCGCTCCCGCTCGTCGGTGATGCAGCCGCGCAGCTCGACCGCGCCGCCGCGGACGTTGACGTCGATCGCGGCCTTCGGGATGCAGACGGCCCGGTCGAACTCGGCGAGGATGTCCCGACGGATCTCGGCGTCGCTCCGCGACCGGTGGGGCACCTCAGCGGCCAATGCCGTTCCGAGGGCCCGAACGATATCCGCCCGGCTGACCATCCCGACGACGGCGCTCGCGCGTACGATCGGCACGCGCCGGATCCGATTGCGCGTCATCACCTCGATGATCTCGCGCACGGACGCGTCCTCCGCGACCGTCGTCACCGGGCTCGACATCACCTCCTCGACCATCCGTCCGCGGGAATGTGCGTATTCCTCCGCGAGCGTGCCGGGGCTGCGGAGATACTGGATCCAACGGGGTCGCCGGACCTCGCTGTTCAGCTCGACCCTACGGAGCAGATCGCCTTCGGTGAGGATGCCCACGAGGGCGCCCTGCGCATCGATGACCGGCAAGCCGCTGACCCCGGTCTCGAGCATGAGTTCGATCGCCCGCAGGAGGGTCGTCTTGGGGCAAGCGCTGACGACAGGCGCAGACATGATCTGACGAGCGAGCATCGGGTGCGCCTTCCTGTCTCGACGTGAATGATCGGCCGGCGTTTGGCGGACAGGGCTCGATCGCGATCACGGTTGGACCCCGCCCCGCGGCCTCGCCTTGCGCTGGATCAAGGCCTACCTGCGCACGCACGGCATCATGCGGCCCGGGGCGGGACCGGGAGGCGGACATGCGGATGGCGGCGCGGGCGGGCTGCGTGACGACGGTGCGGACGGCCCGGATGCCGAGAGGATCGGCGGTGACGGCCTGCCGGGAAGAGCCTGATCTCGAGGCCCGGATCGCGGACCGCGACCGGCGCGGTGCCGTCGGCCGCCCGGCGTTCGCCTGGGCGGTCGTCTCGGCGATCGTGACGAGACTCATGCAGCTTACCCGCTGAGGCGCACCGCCGGGATGCGACGAGGAATGACGGTCTGGTGCGGGCGGGTCGGGCGCGGGTTCGCGTTGCCGCCGGACCTGCCGGTCCGCGTCAGGGCTGCGCAGACTCGCGCAGCGTGTCCGTGCTGACCGGCGTCAGATCGCCACTCGATGCCTGCCGGTTCGTCACGGTCCGGTCGAGCTCTCTGGCGGCGTTCGCGTAAAGCTCGAACCTGCGCTGCATGATCACGCGCTTGGCGAAGGTGCGGCTTCTGATCATTTCCGCCTTGGCCTTTTCGGCCCGCTTTCGCAGCTTGGCCGCCAGTTTGTCGTAGGCCTTGTCGATCTTGGCGCGGACCGCGTCGGCTTCCGCGCTCAGGCGCGTGGCGAGATCGCGCTTCATGACATAACCTCATCGCGTTTCGGCCATTTACCTCCACACTTGCTTTCGCGTCATTGATCTCCGTCAAAGCATTGGTTCCTGTACTGATTCATGCATTCGCTCAACTGTGGTCAAGTGGAACTTGAGACCTGCGTCGAGCGGGGCGGCTTCGAGGGCCGTGTCCCGGAGGTGGCCGCCGTAGCGGCCCAGTCCGCGTCACCGTCCCGGAAGGATCTCCGTCCATGACATCCGAGGCGAACGCCATCCGCGAGCATCACGGGGCCGCGTTTCGGCGCGCTGCAGGCCAGCTCGCGGCAGGCGCCGGCAAGGACCACTTTCACAGCGAGGCGGCGCTTCGCCTTCGGGGATGTTCGCAGAGACGGAAGCGGCCGGAAGGATGACCACTGAAGCGGCTTTCCTGGGCCCGATCAAATCCGAGCCGCCGGAGACTGCCGGACTGGCGTCACGGCTGCGAGGCTGGCTCGCGCTCCTGCCCCTGGTCGGTCTCTGCGCCGGCCTGGCGGCGCAGGCGCTGGGACGGCTGGACATCGCGGCGTGGGCCTGGACGCTCCCCACGCTGGCGGTCCTCGCCGTACTGCTGACCCAGGTCGCGACCAGCCTGGCGCGGGGGGATGTCGGCCTCGACCTCGTCGCCGTGCTCTCGATGGGAGGGGCGCTCGCCCTCTCTCAGTCCCTGGCCGGCGTCATCATCGCCCTGATGTACGCGGGCGGCCAGTCGCTGGAGGCCTACGCTGCCGGACGGGCCGGACGCGCGATGACGGAGCTGATCAGCCGCCAGCCGCGCACGGCCCTGCGCCAGGAGGGCGAGGCTGTGAGCGAGGTGCCCGTCGAGGTGCTCGCCCCAGGCGACCACATCTTCGTCCGCGTCGGCGACATCCTTCCGGTGGACGGTCGGGTGGCCGCAGGCCGCGCGGTTCTCGATCAGGCGAGCCTCACCGGCGAAGCGCTGCCGGTCACGTTCGAGGCGAACGCGCCGGTGCTCAGCGGCACGCTGAACGTGGGCGCCCCCTTCACGCTCGTGGCCGAGCGCCGCGCGGCCGAGAGCACGTATGCGGGCATCGTCCGGCTCGTCGAGGCGGCGCGATCCCAGAAGGCCCCGATGGCGCGCATGGCCGATCGGTACGGCCTGGCCTTCCTTGCCGTCACGGTCCTGCTCGCCGGGGCCGCCTGGGCCGTCTCGGCCGATCCCCTGCGGGCGCTCGCCGTTCTGGTCGTCGCCACACCCTGTCCGCTGATCCTGGCCGTGCCCGTCGCCCTCGTCTCCGGCCTTTCGCGCGCGGCGGGCATCGGCGTCATCGTCAAGGGCGGGGGGGCGCTCGAGACGCTGGCCAAGGTGCGTGTCCTGGTGGTCGACAAGACCGGTACGCTGACGCACGGCAGGGCGCGCCTGCAGTCGGTCCAGGTCCTCGCTCCCTTCGATGAGACGGACATCCTGAGACTTGCGGCCTCCCTTGACCAAGCCTCCGGCCACCCGACGGCTCGGGCGCTGGTCGATGAGGCGCATGATCGCGGCCTGACGCTCGTGCAGCCGTCGGACGTGACCGACATGCCCGGCGAGGGGATCGCGGGCCTCGTGGGGGGGCGGCGCGTCGCGGTCGGCGGTCCGCGCCTGATGCGGACGTACGGCATCGCCTTCCCGCAGACGCAGCTCATCCTCAGGGAGAACGCCGCAACGGCGACGGTTCTGGTGGCCGTGGACGGCGCCCCCGGGGCCATTCTGGCCTTCGCGGACCCGCTGCGCAGGGATGGCGCGCGGACGCTGGCGGAACTCCGTGCCTGCGGCATCGAGCGGGTCGTGCTCGCGACCGGCGACCGGCGCGCAGTGGCGGAGAGTCTCGTCGCCGGCCTGCCCATCGATGCCGTGGCCGCCGACCTGGACCCGTCCGGCAAGACGGCGATCGTGGCGGCGGAGCGGTCCTTCGGCCCCGTGATGATGGTGGGCGACGGGGTGAACGACGCCCCTGCCCTGGCGGCCGCCGACCTCGGGGTGGCGCTCGGCGCACGCGGAGCGGCGGCCGCAGCCGAAGCGGCGGACCTCGTCCTGCTGGTCGACAGCCTCGACCCGCTGCCGCGCGCGATCCGCATCGCCAAGCGGGCTCGCGGGATCGCCCTCCAGAGCGTGCTGGCCGGTCTTGGACTGTCCCTGGCCGGAATGGTCGCCGCGGCGCTGGGGTATCTGCCGCCGCTCCAGGGCGCGCTCTTCCAGGAAGCCATCGACGTCGCCGTCATCCTGAACGCCATGCGGGTGCTTCGAACCTCCGGCACCAGTGGGCGCGGATCGGAAGCGCCCGCGCCCCCTGCGGCTGTCGTGACGAGCGGGCAAGCCGGCGCCTTCGGAGACCCTTGCGATGGATCAAGGTGAAGGGAGCCGCGCAGGCTCAGTCTCCGGCTCCGCGGCATCGATGGGCCGGGGAGGCGCTCATGGGTTACGCGAACATCCTCGTCTCCGCAGACCTCGGTGAGGCTGCCCCGGGCCGGATACGCCTCGCAGCCGATCTGGCCCGGCGCTTCCAGGCGACCCTCACGGGGGGCGCCGCGCACAAGGTGCCCATCCCCATCCTGGTCAGCGACGTCTACGAGGCCGTCGAGCACATGGAGCGAAACGCGGGTCGGATACGCGGGCTCCTTGAACGGGCGCGCAAGCTGTTCGCCGGCTGTGCAGGGCACGAGATCCGCACCGACTGGCATTCGGACTTCGCAGATTCGATCACGCATCTCGTCGAGCAGGCGCGCGCCGCCGACCTCATCGTCGTGAGCCGCCGGGGACCGGACGACGAGGATCCGGGACCGCTCGGCGTGCCGCCCGGGCCCGTCGTGATGGAGGCCGGCCGGGCCGTCCTGGTCGTGCCGCCGCGGGTCGTGCGCCTGAAGGGCGCGCGCATCGTCGTCGCCTGGAGGGACGGCGCCGAGGTGCGGCGGGCGGTTTCGGCCGCATTGCCCCTCATCCGCGACGCGGACCAAGTCTACGTGGCCACCGTCGGCGAGAACGCCCAGGCCGAGGGCGTTGAGGATGCGGCCGGGCATCTCACCCGGCATGGCGCCAGCGTCACCACCCACCTGCTGCGGGCATCCGGGCGTAAGGCCGACGAGATCGTGAGCTTCACCGCGCGTCAGGATGCCGACCTGATCGTCATGGGCGCCTATGGCCATTCCCGGCTGCGAGAATGGATGTTCGGCGGTGTCACGCGCGACCTCCTGGACCGCTCGCCCGTCTGCTGCCTGGTGTCCCACTGATGGGCGCGCACAACCGCTCCCTCGGCGCGGCGCTCGGGTTCTGCCTGCTGGCCGGTCCCGCGATGGCCCAGGACGCCTCGGGCGCACGCGGCGGGGCGTTCGCGCGGGCGATCTGCGCGCGGTGCCATGCGATCCGCGCACGCGGAGCGAGCCCGATGCGTGAGGCGCCGCCGTTCCGCAGCCTCGCCGAGCGCTTCCCCATCGACGACTTGGCGGACGTCCTGGTCGAGGGCGTCGAGCGGCGCCACCCGGCCATGCCCGACTTCCGGCTCGCTCCCGCCGAGGCAGCCGATCTTACGGCCTATCTCCGGACGCTGAGGCGTTGAGAGTTGCATTTGGGATTCGGCGGTTGAACCCTGCCATCAAAAGAATCAACAGCATGGCGACGCCGGCGGTAAGGGCCGTACATGGAGGGTTCGCTACTCTACGTCAGCCGCCGGCTCGCGAGCCCCGCGGACGTCCAGGACATCGTCTCGGCCTCGCGGGTCAGGAACGCGCGGTTGCAGGTGACGGGTGCGCTCGTCGCTTGCGAGGATCGGTTCGCCCAGATCCTCGAGGGGCCGCGGCCCGGCGTGGACGCGCTGATGGACAGCATCTCCCGCGACAGGCGCCACGCGGATGTCGACGTGCTCCTGTACGACGACATCGAGCGGCGTCGTTTCCCGGGCTGGTCGCTCGCCTATTCCGGCGCCTCGGTCTTCGTCGACGGCCTGATCAGGGCCCTGGCGGACCGGCCCTCATCCGAACCGGACCCGCACCATCTGCGACGTCTGATCAACATCATGCAGGAGTTTGCGCGGGCCGTCGATTGAAGTCGCGGCCACCTCCCAGCGCCGAGCCGTGTGCCTGTTGGGCCCGCCTCCCGACGAACCCGCGCCGGCGCGTCACTCCATGAACCCCCAGCCGGCCTTCAGGGCCCGCAGCTCGTCCTCGTCGAGCGGTGCCGCCCACTCCATCCTGTCCGCCGGCAAGGGCGGTTGCGGCTCAGCCTCGTGGGTTTCGGGTTGGGCCTTTCGATCCTCTCGTCGAACACGCCGGGCTTGCGTGTTCCTCCGCGCCTTCGGGATGGCGGCGGTAGGGGGCAGTTTTGGCGTGACCGTGACCATGATCGGGCCTCCCGCCTTCAATGTGCGACGAACAGCGGGGTGGGACTGCTCTTCAGGAGCGAGCGGGTCACGCCGCCGAACAGGAATTCCCGCGCTTGGGAATGCCGGTAGGCCCCCATCACGATCATGTCGGCCCGGAACAGCCCGGCCTGGGTGCGGAGGAGGTTCGCGACGCCGTCCGTCGCAGGCAGGTCGTTGACGGTGACGGTCACGCCGTGACGCGCCAGGTGAGGCGCGAACTCGGCCCCGGGAACGAAGACGTCGATCTCCCCCTCGTCGGCCACCGAGACGATCTCCACGGCCTCGGCGGCACGCAGGAACGGCATCGCGTCGTTCGCGGCGCGGGCGGCCTGGGCGCTGCCGTCCCACGCCACGATGATCCGCCGCGCAGCGAACGCCCCCTGTCCGGGCGGTACGGCGATGACCGGGCGCCCGCTCAGGAACAGCGCCTTCTCGATCATCTCGCGGTCGAGATCGTAGGTCCGCGGCCCCGAATCCAGGACGGTCAGGTCGTGCAGGCGCGCCCGTGCCGCCAGCCGGCTCACGACCTCCGGATAGGGCAGGCTCGGGGACTCGGTCGTGCAGATCACCCCGGCCTGCGCCGCATCCCCGGCGGTGCGGTCTGCGATGGAGCGGGCCAGCGTGTCGAGGCGACGGTCGATGACCCCCATGCCCTCATAGGCGAAGTCGCCGATCCAGGCATCGTCGCCCGAGAGGCGCCAGGATGCCGACTGGACCGTCAGGTGTGCGCCCGCGGCCTTGGCGAGCGTCAGGCCGTAGCCGATGGCCGAGGACGGTTCCTCGCGCTCGCCCTCCACGGCCGTTCCGACCAGGATATCGCGTATCAACGCGAGCGGGGATGTGGCGTTTCTGGACATGGCGCGTCTCCGGGCTGAACCGGCTTCGACGGTGAACCTGGCGCGGCCGGGCAACCTTGATCCAGCTCAAGCGCGGCCCGTGACCGGGCGGGGGCATCGATAACGGGGCGGGATTCCGTTCAACGGCTGTTCTCGGCGCGGCACACGGAGTAGCGTCGACAAATGAAGTCGTTGGTCGGTTCCGGGAGTAGTAAATCTACTACTCAGGAACGGATGCCGGTCATAAAACGGTGTCGCTTTCAGCCGATTGCGGCGATGACTGCCGCTGCCTCGGCGCGCGGGCGATCACGAGTGTGAACGATGATGAATCCCGTCGTGCCGCCAAGCGCTGACCCAGGCGACGGCACGCTGACCGTCGACGAATTGCGACAGACCCTCGACGAGGTCGGCGTCTGCATCTGGTCGCTCGACATCCGGACCGGCCGCATCGAAATCCTGCCGACCTGCTCCCGGCTCTTCGGCGTCCCGCCCGAGCAGCTGACCACCTTCGCGGCGTCCCAGGCCCTGGTGCATCCGGACGACCGCCCGGGCCGGGCAGACGTCATCCAGCGCGCCCTGCGCGAGGGCGAGAGTTATGAGATCGACTACCGCGTCGTGCGGCCGGACGGTCACATCAGCTGGCTTCGCTCGCGCGGGCAGGTGCTGATGGACTCGAACGGGCGACCTTATCGGCACCGCGGAGCCATCTTCAGCATCGACGAGCAGAAGCGGGCGGAGGCGGAGCTGCTCGCCCGCGAGGCGCACCTGCAATCCATCCTCGACACCGTGCCGGAGGCCATGGTGGCGATCGACGAGGCGGGTCTCATCCACCTGTTCAGCACGGCAGCCGAGCGCCTCTTCGGCTACGCGGCCGCCGAGGCGGTCGGGCAGAATGTCCGCATCCTGATGCCGGAACCGATGCGCGGCGAGCACGACGCCTATCTCGACCGCTACCGGCGGACCCGCGAGCGCCGCATCATCGGCACCAACCGGGTGGTGACGGGCCTGCGGCGGGACGGCACGACCTTCCCGATGGAACTCTCCATCGGCGAGATGCGCTCGGGCGATCAGGTCTACTACACCGGCTTCATCAACGACCTCACCGAGCACCAGCGGACCCAGGCCCGGCTCCAGGAACTCCAGTCCGAACTCGTCCACGTCTCCCGTCTGAGCGCGATGGGCGAGATGGCCTCTACCCTGGCGCACGAGCTCAACCAGCCGCTGGGCGCCATCTCCAACTACACCAAGGGCTGCCGCCGGCTGCTGGAGCGGCCCGACCCCGAGGCCATCGCAAAGACCGTGGCGGTCCTCGACAAGACCGCCGAGCAGGCCCTGCGGGCCGGGCAGATCATCCGCCGCCTGCGCGAGTTCGTCACCCGCGGCGAGACCGAGCGGCGGACCGAGCCCGTCGCCCGGCTGATCGAGGAGGCCAGCGCCCTCGCGCTGGTCGGCGCCCACGAGCATGGCGTCACGGCGCGCGTCGCGCTGGACCCGCGCGCGGGTGCGGTCCTGGCCGACCGGGTGCAGGTGCAGCAGGTCCTGATCAACCTGATGCGCAATGCCCGCGAGGCCATGCAGCAGAGCGACCGACGCGAGTTGACCGTGGAGGCCCGGCCGCTGGGGTCCGAGACCGTCGAGATCGCCGTGGCGGACACGGGGCCCGGCATCGCCGACGAGATCGCCACCCGGCTGTTCCAGCCCTTCGTGACCACCAAGGCGAGCGGGATGGGCGTCGGTCTCTCGATCTGCCGGACCATCATCGAGGCTCATGGCGGCCGCCTCACCGCCGAGCGCAACCGCGACGGTGGGGCGACCTTCCGGCTCACCCTGCCGGCCGCAAATCTGGGAGACATCGCCCATGGCTAGGCTCGTGCACGTGGTGGACGACGACCCCGCCATGCGGGATTCGGTCGGCTTCCTGCTCGACACCGCCGGCTTCACGGTGGCGCTCTACGAGGATGCGGCGAGCCTGCTCGACCGCATCGCGAAGTGCGCGCAAGGTTGCATCCTCACCGACATCCGGATGCCCGGCATCGACGGGCTCGAACTGCTCCGCCGCTTGCGGGCGGCCGGGCACAGGCTCCCCGTGGTCATGATGACGGGGCACGGGGACGTTCCGCTGGCGGTGGAGGCGATGAAGCTCGGGGCCTGCGACTTCATCGAGAAGCCGTTCGAAGAGGAGGCGCTGCTCCAGGCGCTGCGCTCTGCCCTGGAGCGAGGCGGTCCGGTCGTGGCGGTCGATCCCTCCCTGCAGGAGTTCGTCCGGCGGGTCGGCACCTTGAGCGAGCGCGAGCGGCAGGTCCTCGACCATCTGGTCGCGGGCGGCACCAGCAAGGAGATCGGCCGCGTGCTCGACATCAGCCCGCGCACGGTCGAGATCTACCGCGCGAAGCTCATGGCCAAGACGCAGGCAGAAACCCTGCAGGAATTGGTGCGTTGGGCCGTTCTGGCCGGCTTCGCGTGACGCCGGCTTGAGGCAGGTCAAGGCGGAGGGCTATTGCTCCGTCCAGGGTCGAATCTTTCGAGCCTCCGAGTTCCTAGTCTACGACGAACATCATGTCGGCGAACCCACCAACCATCTATGTCGTGGACGACGACCCGGCCGTTCTGCACTCGACCCGCTTCCTGCTGGAGAGCGAGGGACACGCGGTCGAGACCTTCGCTGGCGGCCAGGAACTGCTGGCCGCCTTCCCCGGGCCGAGCCCGTGGTGCGTTCTCCTCGACCACGTCATGCCGGGGATGGACGGCCTCGAGGTATTCAAGCGGCTGAGGGATCTCGATGACCGCGTGCCCGTCGTCCTCATCACCGGGCACCCCGACCCGACCATCTGCAGGCGGGCCCGCGCGGCCGGTGTGCCTTTGGTCGAGAAGCCCCTCGTGTTCGAGGCGCTTCTCAATCTGCTCGGCGCCGGCACGACCTCGTTCCTCCAGGCCTGAGAGGCGCACCTTCCCGGACAGCCCGCCGCAGGATTTCGCGGGCGCGGCGGCTCGCGCGGATCGGCCCAATGCGCAGCGTGCGGGGCACGACATGCGCTTTCCCCGTTCCGACTGTATCCGCACCGTGCGGGGCTCGGTGCGCCGGAACCTTGATCTGCCGCAAAGGGCTTGGGCGCGGCCGCGGCGACCCGGCATCGGCGGTGCCCGGCTGCTTGATTCACATCAAGGCCCGGCTCCGGCAGGGGCCTGAGGATCTGCGTGCGGTCAGCGACATGGATCCCGATTCGATGTTGCGCCCGCGCGACCTCCGGTCCGGAGGACAGGGCGCAAACGGGTTTATCGAGAGGGGTTTATCGAGACGGCACGTCCGTATCCGTCCCGTCGGCTGCGCCATCCAGAGCGTTCGGTCCCTGCCCTCATGAGGAGGATCCACCGGTGCCCATCCCCAGCCCCCTCTCAGCGCCTGCGCCGGACGGTCGCCGGCTCGATCGCGGCCTCGCAATCCGCTGGCATGTGCGCCAGATGCTGCGCCGATTGAGCGAGGCCGGCATCGGGACGCACTGGGACCTGCACGGCGCGCCAAACCGGATCGCGCCTGACGCGGATCTCCGTCGGCGGATCCTCGACGCGATGGTCTTCGTACCGATCTTTGATCCCGCCAGGATCGGCGTCACGGTCACGGATGGCGTCGTGACGCTCACCGGCGCTGTGGATCGGTCCGATGCCAGGACGGCGGTGGAACATCGGGTGCGTGGCGTATCCTGGGTGCGCGCCGTCGTGAACGACATCCAGGTCCATGGCGCGCCCAGTCCGGCTGGGTCGCCCTGATCAGGTCCGAGGCGGACGAAGCGATGCGCCTTCTCCCGAGCGACGAGTCCACAGGTCGCCGCTCCCCGATCCGGCAGGCTTCTACGTCCAGCGCCGCGAACACGTCGGCGACAGGGTCTCGCAGGGATGATGGAACAGGTAGTAGCCGAACGCGGCGGTCGCCTCGCGGGCCGGTGCCGGCTGGAAGCCGAATGGCAGGCTCCCGTTCTCGTGCACGGTCGCGCCGAAATCCCATTCGCCGGGGCGGAGGAAGTCCGGGATCAGCATGCCCTGGCGCACGGCGCAGCACATCCCCGGCCCGTGCCGGCGCTGGAACACCCGATAGAAGGAAGACGAAGGTCGTCTGTTCGGCATCGGAACCTCCTGTGGCGCCAAGCCGGGTTCGGTTGCGAATGGGCGCGCCGAAGTCGATGACGGCCCCCGCGGAGCCGTGTCACGCCGCCTTCGGGAAGGCCGACCGGGTCATGTCGCGCGACAGGGTCGTCGCCTCCTCGCGATAATCGGACACGCCGTCGGCCACGAACGTCGTCTGGAGTTCGACCGCCTTCTGGATGGAGCCGCACCGGGCCAGGGCCGCGAGGTGATCCGCCTGGGCCTGAAGACGTCGGCCCGTGAAGCGCAGCGTCTCCGCCGCAAGGCGCATCGGGAGGCCGAAAGCGACGGTCTGCCACGCATTCAGGCCCGCACCGACGGCCTCGGCCGGGTCGGTCGAGATCTGGGCGTCCGAGTATGCCGTGTGTTTGGATTGCATGGGGAACTCCGTGTCAGGCGATGTCCGGCATCGATGGTTCTCCCCTGGGTAAAAAGCTTTGATTCAAATCAATTCGGCAAAAATTCTGTCTTGGTTCTGGCGAACCTTGAGCGAATTCAAATGAAGCTCAAGCTTATAGAGCATGTGCCAACACCGTCCAGCCTTGAGCCAGATCAATGCTTCGCGTTCAATGCGCGGGATCCTCTGCCCATCGAAGGCGGCTGGCTGTCTGCCGCTCGGCCCCGGAACCACCCTGCCGGCCGCCAGGGCCTCCTTGCGTGAGGAGAAGCACATGCGAACCATCGAGAATCGAACCGAGGACGTCGTCCTGAACGTGCTCAACGTCTTCCTCGGCGTCGCCCTGTTCTTGGCGCCCTGGTATCTGGGGCTGGCGACCGAAAGCGCTGCGGCGCGCAACGCCTGGATCTGCGGGGGCGCCATCGCCGTCATCGCGGTGCTCGCCCTCAACAAGGCCTACGAATGGGAGGAGTACCTCAACGTCGCCCTCGGCCTCTGGGTGGCTGTCTCCCCTTGGGCGCTTGGCTTCGCAGATGTTCAGTATGCCATGGGCATCCACGTCGTCGTCGGCTTGGCGGTCGCTGCCATAGCGGGGATCGAGCTAAGGCAGATCCACATCCCCCGGGCGCGCTCCATCTGACCGGGTCCCATCCGCCGGGAGCGCGGTCGCGCCGGTGCGCTCTGCCCGGCGCGGCCGAACCGCGGAGCGGCCCCTCCCCCGTCGTGGAGCAACGCCATGCCTCTCGACCCTTTTGCCCTCGTCGTTGCCGCATCGTTCACGGCAGGCTGCGCGTCGATCCATGCGCTGCGGCACCATGCCGACGTGGTCACCCTTGTCCTGGCCGCGCTGGCTTACGGGCTCGTCGCCACGGTCGGTTCCGTCTTGGTCGCCCGCGACGGCATGATCATGCTTCCGGACCACACGGGCGGGCATCTGGTCCTGCCGCTCGCGGGGGGGGCGAGCCCAGGCGCCGTGCCTACGTAACTGCCCTTAAGCGGGCCTTCGTAAGAGACCGCCCGGAATTTCAGCGGCGTCTCGGCTCGGTCATTCTCGCCGTCATCCAAAGGGATGAGGAGCGAGCTGATGTCGAGCGAGATGACCCTGCCTGCCTCTGGTGACGTGGCCGCCCGCCTTCCGATGCAGCGCCCCGCCCGCCTCGGGAGCGGCCTCTTCGCGGATTGCCCCGAACTCATCGGCACGCCCTTCTCCTACACCCGCGAGGAGGAGATCTACGGCGAGGGCGAGGACGCCGAGTTCGTCTACAAGGTGATCGTTGGAGCGGTGCGCACGCACAAGGTACTGGGCGACGGTCGCCGCCTGATCACCGGCTTCCATCTACCCGGCGGCCTGTTTGGCTTCGAGCAGGGCGAGCACCATCGGGACACGGCCGAGGCCCTCTCCGACACCCGGGTCCTGATCTTCAGGCGCCGGCAGATCGAGCGCGCCGCGGCCCAGAGAGCCGAGGTCGCCTGCCAGCTCTGGGGCATGGCGGCGAACGGCCTTCGCCACGCCCAGGACCATATGCTGCTGCTCGGGCGTCGCTCGGCCCTGGAGCGCGTCGCCGCCTTCCTTCTGGACGTCGATGCGCGCCTGGGCGGCACCGGCACCTTCGACCTGCCGATGACCCGCCGCGACATCGCCGACTATCTCGGGCTGACCATCGAGACCGTGTCGCGCACCGTCTCGCAGCTGGAAGGCGAGCGGGCCCTGCAGCGGTCCGGAACCCGGACGGTCGCGCTCCAGCGCGCACGCCTGCAGCGGATGGTTGAGGATTGAGCCGGCGGCCACGCTCTCGCCGCTCCAAGGGCGACGCCGCGCGGGTCCCGAGGCTCGTGAGGCGGCTCAACCCCGGCGACGTGCGGTCCGCATCAGCATGTGGCGCCATCGCGCCTGCGGTCGAATCCGCAGGCACTCGCAACGCTCCCGCCGCTCGGGGCGGATCGTGACCGGATGATCGACCGCAGAAGACGCCTGCGTCGGTGATGTCATGGGAGGGGTGGAGGGACATGCCGCCCGCTCTCACGATCACGGCCCCGGATGTGCACGGCACAGCGTGGACGCGGAGCACCGTCGTCCCGCCCCCGACCCTTTCGGGGTTCATCCGGACGGTGAGCGCCCCCCACCAGTTTGCTCTGGTGATGCTGTCGATCGCCCTCTTCGTGGCCGACCTGGCGCCCCTCGAGCTGCAACGGCGCATCGTCAACGAGACCTTAGCCCGCGGAAGCGCCCGGACCATCGTCCTGCTCGCGTCCCTCTATCTGGCGACCGCCTTCGCCATGGGCGCGCTCAAGCTCGGCCTGAACGTGTACCGGAGCTACGTCAGCGAGAACGCGGTTCGCTGGCTCCGCCGGACCTTGCTCCAGGACTTTCGCGATTTCGCGCCCGATGCCCGTCCCGAGGAAGAAGGCGTGCAGGTCTCGCTCGTCCTGGCGGAGGTGGAGCCCGTCGGTGCCTTCGTCGGACCGAGCGTATCGGAACCCGTTCTGCAGGGCGGCATCGTGGCGGGGACCTACGCCTACATGCTGTTCCTCAACCCCCTGATGGCGGTCATGGCCCTGGCCGTCTTCTCGCCTCAGATGATCTTCGTGCCGGTGATGCAGCAGGCCATCAACCGTCGCGTCGTGCTGCGGACGTACGTCTTGCGCCGGATCAGCGGCGGCATCATAGGCCAGCCCGGATCCAGGCTTCCGCGACGGCAGGAGACTCGCGTCGATAGAATATTTTCCATCAATATGGCTATATTTAAGCTCAAGTTTTCAATGAACTTCCTGATGAACCTGATGCATCATCTCGGCGTCGCGATCACGTTGGGGCTCGGGGGCTATCTCGTGATCAGGGGCGAGACCGAACTCGGTACCGTCGTCGCGGTCATCGCGGGTCTGAAGCAGCTCAACGACCCTTGGGGTGGTCTGGTCGACTGGTTTCGCGAACTCAAGGTCACGCAGGCGAAGTACGGCCTGCTCCGAAGTGCCCTGGAAGCCCTCTCCCGCCCGACGGCGTGACGCTCCGGGCTCGTTCGCGCGAGGCTCCTTGATCCAACGCAAGGATGGGCGAACCGCCATGCCGCATCTCTTCATCGATGGCGGCGTCCGTCCCGCCGGACCCGCGAGGAGCGGATGATGCGCACGATCGAGAACCAACTCGAAGACCTCTTTCTCAACGGCTGGAACCTGCTGCTTGGGGCGAGCCTGATCGCGGCGCCCTGGTACTTCAATTTCACGTCCGAGGCCGTCGCCAGCTGGAACGCCTGGACGTTCGGAGCGACGGTGATCGCCCTCGCGGTTCTCGCGCTGATGCAGACCTATGACTGGGAGGAGTACGCCATCGCGGCCGCCGGGCTCTGGGCCTGCGTGGCGCCGTGGGTGCTGGGCTTCCAGGAGGCGACAGCCGCGACCTGGGCGCATGTGGGTTTCGGCGTCGCGCTGATCGTCTCGGCCGGCTCCGAACTCTGGCGCCTGCGCGACTCGTCGGCCGCCCACGAGGTCTGACCGGGCGGCGAGCGCCGTGGTCGCGTGGGACGATGACCCGCCGTTGCGCGAGCGCCCCGCTCGAATGCGCCGCCGGCCCTTCCCCCGTGCCGCCGGCCTTGACGCATCTCAAGGCGCTGCCGGACGCGGGAAGCGACCGTTGCACGGGTGTGCATTCCCCAGGCCAGGCCGATGCCCGATCCAACCCCAGAGCAGCCGGCGGCGCGCGGCAGGCCCGGACCCGGCCGCATCGGATCCTGGTGGCTCGCCGGGGTTGGCGGGCTCGTCGGGGCTGTTGCCGCAATCCTGGCGACCTCGGCCTCACAGGACATCGCCACGCGGCCGGACTGGCCCTCGGGACCTCCCTATCGGGACCTCGCCCTCTTCGGTTCCGCGTTCCACGCCATCCGGACACTGGCCATCGACGCGCGCAGCGATGGCCAGCTGGTCGACGCGGCGATCGCCGCGATGGTCGCCTCGCTGGATCCGCACTCGCGGTACCTGACCGCAATCCAGTTCCGCCGGCTCGATGAGCAGGATACCGGGAGCTATGCCGGCATCGGCGTCGAGATCGAGTCGGGCGGAAGGGTTCAGAATACGCTTCCGGATACCCCCGCGGCCCGGGCCGGCCTGATGCCCGGCACCGTCATCGAGCGGATCGACAGCGTCGCGGTCGGAGGCCTGGGCCGGGACCGGGTCGTGGATCGCCTGCGCGGCGAGCCGGGATCCACAGTGCACTTGCGGGTCGTCCGCCCGAGCGAGCGCGCCCCGACAGAAATCGTCCTGACTCGGGAGTGGCTGCCTCTGCATCCGGTGCGTATGCGCGTCCTGGATTCCGTCGCCTATGTCGCGCTGGACCATTTCGACGAATTCACGACCGGGCGGCTCCTCCGGGCGGTGGCGAACCTGAAGGCCGGCATCGGCCGCGACCGGCTCACCGGCTTCATCCTGGATCTCCGCGGGAACCCGGGCGGCCTCGTCGTGCAGGGCGTCGCCGTTGCGGGCGCATTCCTCGGGCATGGCGAGATCGTGCGCCTGGTCGGCCGGGGTCCGGGCAACGTCGAGCGGTTCGCGCTGGACAGGACGGGGGCGGACCTGATCGACGGCCTGCCGCTGGTGGTGCTGGTCGACGGCGGCACCGCGTCCGCGGCCGAGATCGTCGCCGGCGCCCTCCAGGACCATCGCCGCGCGACCGTCATCGGCACGCGGACCTACGGCAAGGGGGCGGTCCAGACGACCTACGCCCATCGCGACGGGCGCGGCCTGCGCCTCACCACGGCCTGGGTCGTCACGCCGTCGGGCCGGCGGGTGGAAGGGAACGGCATCGAGCCCGACCAGGTGGTGACGCAGGCCGGCGAGACCGGAAGCCGCGACGGTCCATCCCCCCCGCCGAGCCGGTCGATGCCCGGCGGCGGATCCCTGCAGGGCGGCACGCTCGACGACGCCCGCGTCGCGCCCGCGCACGACCCGCAGCTGCGGGCCGCGCTGCAGCACCTACGAACCGCCCCTGCGGGCCAGTGACGGCGCGGCGGGCATTGATCTGCCGCAAGGTTCGCCGCGGCGGCCGACCCGAGAATGCCGGATCCGCTGCCGGTTCGGTCCGGCCCCCCCGACACGGAGGCGTCCCATGACCACGCTATTCGACGAACGCGAACAGGCCTTCGAGCGCCGCTTCGCGCATGAGGAGGAACTGCGCTTCCACACGCGCAATCGGCGCAACCGGCTCCTGGCGACCTGGGCGTGCGAGCGGATGCGCCTCACCGGCACGGCGGCGGAGGGCTACGTCACCTCCTTCACCGAGGGCGCCGTGGTGACCGACGACGAGGATCTGATCGTCAGGCTGGACGCGGACCTGAAGGCGGCCGGCGTCGCGGTGGCGCCCGCGATCCTGCGGAAGGAGATGGAGCGCTGTGCCGCGCTCGCCCATGCAGAACGGCGCGTCGGCCTTGCGCTGGATCAAGGCTCCGCCGTCTAGGGTGCGCAGAGTCATCGCGCCGGCCCAGCCATCGGGCGTGAACGGGAGGACTGCCATGACCGACAAGGATCTCCGCCGCGACGTGCTCGACGAACTCGACTTCGATCCCAGCCTCGACGCGGCCGATATCGGTGTCGCGGTCTCCGAGGGAGTCGTGAGCCTGACGGGGCATGTCGGCAGCTATGCCGAGAAGGTCGAGGCTGAACGCGCCGTCCGCCGCATCAAGGGCGTGCGCGCGATCGCTCAGGAGATACAGGTCCGCTACGCCGACGAGAAGAAGGTCGAGGACGACCAGATCGCCGCGCGGGCGCTGGCGATCATCGACTGGTCCGTGCACCTCCCCAAGGACGCCATCCAGATCAAGGTCGCCGGGGGCTGGATCACGCTGACCGGCTCGGTGCGCTGGCAGTACCAAGCGATGGGCGCGGAGGCGGCCGTGCGCAAGCTGTCCGGCGTCTACGGCGTTACGAACCTGATCACGGTCAAGCCGGAGGTCCGGCCGATGGCGGTCAAGGACAGGATCCTGGAGGCGTTCAAGCGCAGCGCGCTGTTCGAGGCGGACGCGATCAAGATCAGCGTCGAGGGCGACAAGGTCACCCTGGAGGGCGCCGTGACGGCGTGGGCCGAGCGGGACGCCGCCGAGCGCGCGGCCTGGTCGGTGCCTGGGGTGCGGTCCGTCGAGGACCGGATCGTCGCTCTCTCCTGAGGAGATGTCCATGCCGCACGCAACGCAAGATCCCGGCGCCACCGCGTCTCGACGCGAACAGCATGCCGCGAAGCCGGCCGCGCCCGCGATGCTGCACCGGGTTATCCTGACGCTGGCGCGCTGCCCGGAGCATCCGGACGGCAGCGCCGGGCGCGGCTACGAGATCGTCGCGCCGCTCGGGCCGGACGGCCGCCTCGACGCGGCGCTGTGGAGCGAGTCCCGCGACCATTGCCGCGTGCGCCGCTTCTGGACCGGCGAGCCCGACCGCTATGGCCGGCTCGTGCATCGGGCCGGAGGCGAGGGCGGCGCGACTTGGCTGATCGACTACGACGACCGGACGACGGAGGACGACGAGCCGGGCTACCGGCTCGGCACGCACGTCTTCGTCGAGGGCGAGTACGTGTCCATCCGGGAGGCCGACGACGAGACCTACCACACGTTCAAGGTGACCCGGCTCGGCAGTGGGCTCCTGGGAGACCATGCATGACATTGAAGCCTAGACTTGTTCCTTCGACCGTGGCGGGAGCGGCCTTGCCCGTGTCCGGCGACCCGTGGCTCGCCCTGTGGCGCACGGTCTGGCTCGACCTGCCCCTCGCATGGGCTGGCGAGTTCGACCGTTGCCTGTCCCGGGGGACGCCGCTGGGGCCGGCGGCCGTCGCCGATCGGCACGCCGGTGCCGCGCGGACGCCCGCGGAGGCGGTCGCGCTGGGCCTCGGCTGCGGCGACTACGCCGAGGAGGCTTTGGAACGAGCATGAACCCTCCCGGCGCGCCCGGCCAGCGGCGCCCTCGCGGCAGTCTGAGGATCATGGCGTCGGAACGCGCCGCTCCGCGCTCCGGCCTTTGACCCAACTCAAGGTTACGACCCGGATGTGTCGGCCCGGTGGTCTCCCGGACTGGGAGACACTCCACGACCGACGCACCCGATCGCCAACCAGCGGCACGGCGTCCTCGAGGTCGCGATCAGGCTTCACACGGCTTGCGATGCGCGGCGGGCTCGGACTTCGAGGCGGCGCCTCGGGTTGAATGCCGGCATCCTCGATCCGTCTGCAACCGGCCGGAAGCGCAGGTGGATCACCCTGGAGGCGTCCCGCTCCAGGGTGACTGGGAATCATCAACCCAGGATCGTCCAATCATCCACCGTCTCGGCCTTCCGGGGCTCATCGGTGTCGGCGGGGCCGCATTGCATGATGTCGCCCTCGATCCGGCGCTGGTCTGGAGACTCGGGCGCATGCCGCTCCGGCCAGACCCAATCCTTCACCTTCGGGAGGTCGTCCCCGGTTCGGCAGACGTAGGCCCGATGGGCGGCGAGCGCCTCCCGGAGCGCCTGCTCGGCGTGCTCGGCATGCGCTCCGAGTCGGGGCACAATCTGAAGTGCGGCCTGCGCCAGATGGTACCGGTCGAGGCGGTTCAGCACGCACATGTCGAAGGGCGTCGTCGTGGTGCCCTCCTCGATGAAGCCGTGCACGTGGAAGTTCTCGTGGTTGGTCCGCTTGTAGGTCAGGCGATGGATGAGCCACGGATAGCCATGATAGGCGAACACCACCGGCCGGTCGTGGGTGAACAGGCTGTCGAAAGTCGGGTCGTCCAGCCCGTGCGGGTGCATCGCCCGCGAGGGGAGTGTCATCAGGTCGACGACGTTCACCACCCGCACCCGCAGCTCGGGGACGTGCTGGCGCAGCCAGTCGACCGCCGCCAGCGTCTCCTGGGTCGGCACGTCGCCCGCGCAGGCCATCACCACGTCGGGCTCCGCGTCGCCCTCGTTCGAGGCCCATTCCCAGATGCCGGCCCCTGCCGCGCAGTGCTTGGCGGCCTCGTGCAGGCTGAGCCATTGCAGGGCGGGCTGCTTGCCGGCCACGACCACGTTGATGCGGTCGTAGGTGCGCAGGCAGTGCTCCGTGACGCAGAGCAGGCAGTTCGCGTCCGGCGGCAAGTAGATGCGGGCCGTGTCGCCGCGCTTGTTCGCCACGAAGTCGATGAAGCCCGGGTCCTGGTGGCTGAAGCCGTTGTGGTCCTGCCGCCAGACATGGGACGACAGCAGGATGTTGAGCGAGGGCACCGGGCGGCGCCAGGGCAGGTCGCGCGCGGATTTCAGCCATTTGGCGTGCTGGTTCACCATCGAATCGACCACGTGCACGAAGGCCTCGTAAGTCGCGAACAGGCCGTGCCGGCCCGTGAGGACGTAGCCCTCGAGCCACCCCTCGCAGAGGTGCTCGCTCAGCACCTCCATGACGCGGCCGTCCTTGGCGAGGTGGTCGTCGCCCGGCAGGATCGCCTCCTGCCAGTCCCGGTTCGTCACCGCGAAGACCGCGTCCAGCCGGTTCGAGGCGGTTTCGTCGGGGCTCATGATGCGGAAGTTGCGCGCCTCGGTGTTGAGCGTCAGGATCTCGCGCAGGTAGGCACCGAGGGCACGGGTGGCCTCGGCTTGCGAGCCGCCAGGGCTCGCCACCGCGACGGCGAAGCTTTCCAGGTCCGGCAGACGCAAGGCCTGCGTCCGATCCCCGTTGGTGTGCGGGTTGGCGGAGAGCCGCCGGGGGCCCTGCGGCGGCAGCGCCGCGAGGTCGGCCACGAGCGAGCCGTCCTCCGCGAACAGCTCCTCCGGCCGGTAGGACCGCATCCAGCGCTCCAGGATCGCACGATGCCCGGCGTTCTCGCGGACGGCCGCCACGGGCACTTGGTGCGCGCGCCACGTTCCCTCGACCGGCTTGCCGTCGACGGTCTTCGGCCCCGTCCAGCCTTTGGGGCTGCGCAGCACGATCATCGGCCAGCGCGGCCGCTGGACCTCGCCGTTCCGGGCCGAGTTCTGGATCGCCGCGATCGCATCGAGCGCCGCATCGAGGGCGGTCGCCATGGCCTGGTGCATGGTCGAGGGCGCGTCCCCCTCGACGAAGGTCGGCTCGTAGCCGTAGCCGACGAGCAGGCTGCGCAACTCCGCCTCGGGGATGCGGGCCAGGATCGTCGGGTTGGCGATCTTGTAGCCGTTCAGATGCAGGATCGGCAGGACGGCCCCGTCGTGGCGCGGGTCGAGGAACTTGTTCGAGTGCCAGGCGGCGGCGAGCGGCCCCGTCTCGGCCTCGCCGTCGCCGACCACGCAGGCGACGATCAGGTCGGGGTTGTCCAGGGCCGCGCCGAAGGCGTGCGCCAGCGAATAGCCGAGTTCCCCGCCCTCGTGGATCGAGCCGGGCAGTTCGGGCGAGGCATGGCTCGGGATGCCGCCCGGGAACGAGAACTGCCGGAACAGGCGTGCCATCCCGGCGACATCCCGCGCCACGTCCGGGTAGATCTCGCTGTAGGTGCCCTCGAGATAGGCGTTCGCCACGAGCCCAGGGGCACCATGGCCCGGTCCCCAGACGGCGATCATGTCGAGGTCGCGCAGGCGGATGGCGCGGTTCAGGTGCGCGTAGATGAAGTTGAGGCCCGGCGTGGTGCCCCAATGTCCGAGGAGCCGCGGCTTGACGTGTTCCGGCTTCAGTGGCTCGCGCAGGAGCGGGTTGTCCATCAGGTAGATCTGGCCGACAGACAGGTAGTTGGCCGCGCGCCAGAAGGCGTCGATCTGCCGGAGCCCGTCCGGCCCGAGCGGGCCGGGCACGAACGGCAGATCGTATCCATCATCCCGACCATGGCCGCTGCGGCGGTCCCTCGGCTCGTGCGTCACGTCCATATCGGCCACTCGGAGGATGCAGATCCAGGCATCGACGGTGCCCGTGCGCAGGGCCGAGGGCGTTGAGGTGGATCAAAGCGCCCGTCGGCAGGCCCGGCAGGATGCCTCCCGTCAGCCAAGATGGGAGCGGGCGATGAACCTGGTGTTTCAATCCACCGACATCCGGACGGTGCGCCGTGTGGCCGTTCCGGTCAGGCTGGAGGCACGCAACGACGCGAGGCCCGGCCTCGTCACGGACATCGGCCGCTACCGGACCATCGGCAGCCTGCAGGCCCTGGGCCTGGCCATCGCGGCCTCGATCGTCACGCCGCCGCTGATCTGGCTGGCTCTCTGACACCCGGACCGAGCGCAGGAGGCAAGGCGATGGACGACAGGACCGTGCGCCAGCACGTCACCGACGAGCTGAACTTCGCCCCGATGATCGACGCGGCACAGATCGGCGTCGCGGTCGAGAACGGTGTCGTGACCCTGACCGGGCATGTCCGCAACTACGCGGAGAAAGGCATCGCAGAACATGTCGCCCTTCGGGTGCGCGGGGTCCGCGCGGTCGTGGAGCAGATCGAGGTCCGCTACCCGGACAACATCCGCATCGGCGACGAGGCTCTGGCCGACCGTTGCGCCCGCGTGCTGGAATGGGACGTGCAGATCCCGGAGCGATCGGTCGAGCTCAAGGTCGAGAAGGGGTGCGTCACCCTCCAGGGCAGCGTGCCCTACTACCACCAGAAGGCGGATATCGACAAAGCCCTGCGCCGCCTCGCCGGCGTCACCGACATCGTGAACCTCATCGCCGTGAAGCCGCCGGCCCAGCCCGCAGAGATCAAGGCCCGGATCCTCGCGGCGCTGAGGCGGAGCGCCAAGGATCCGGACACCATCCGCGTGCAGGTGGACGGCGATACGGTGATCCTCGACGGATGCGTCGACGCGTGGCGCGAGCGCGAGCTGGCCGAGCGCGCCGCTTGGTCGGCCCCCGGGGTGCGGGCCGTGGAAGACCGCCTGACGCTGGCTTGCTGAGGCCGGTCCGATGCTGGCGATGGTGCTGCGGTCGGTCGGCGGTCCGCTCCTGCCCGAGCACCGCCCGGACCCGGAGCCCGCCCCCGGCGAGGTCCGCATCCGCGTCGAGGCCTGCGCGATCTGCCGGACGGACCTCCACGTCATCGACGGCGAGCTGCCGCAGGCCGTCTACCCCGTCGTGCCGGGCCACGAGGTCGTCGGCCTCGTCGAGGCCGCCGGTCCGGGTGTGACCGACCGGCGACCGGGCATGCGGGTCGGTGTAGCCTGGCTCGGGCACGCCTGCGGCCGCTGCCGCTATTGCGAGGCCGGCCGCGAGAACCTGTGCGACACGCCCGGCTTCACCGGGTGCACGCGCGACGGCGGCTTCGCGAGCCACCTCCTGGCCGAGGCCGCCTTCACGGTGCCGCTCGATCCGAGCCTCGATCCGGTCGCGACCGCGCCGCTACTGTGCGCCGGCCTCATCGGCTGGCGCACCCTGCGGATGGCAGGCGACGCCGGGACGGTCGGGCTCTACGGCTTCGGAGCGGCCGCCCACATCGTCGCCCAGGTCTGCCGATGGCAGGGACGGCGCGTGTTCGCCATGACTCGGCCCGGCGACCGGGCGGCGCAGGATTTCGCCCGCGCCCTCGGGGCCGCCTGGGTCGGCGGCTCCGACGAGGCGATCCCGGAGCCGCTCGACGCGGCCCTCATCTTCGCGCCGGACGGGCGCCTCGTCCCCGCCGCCCTCAGGGCCGTGCGCAAGGGCGGCCGCGTGGTCTGCGGCGGCATCCACATGAGCGACATCCCGGCTTTCCCGTACGCGTTGCTCTGGGGCGAGCGCGCGGTGCTCTCGGTGGCCAATCTCACCCGGGCCGACGCACGCAGCTTCTTCGCGGTCCTGCCCCAGGCCGGAATCGTCACCCGTACGCGAACCTACCCGCTGGCGCAGGCGAACGCCGCCATCGCGGCGCATCGGTCCGGCGCCCTCCAGGGGGCTGCCGTCCTCGTGCCGTGAACCGCGGGCCTGCGCCGGCTCACGCTCCAGCGGGCCGCCCGGCCGGCGCCCTTTGCGCTGGATCAACGACCCGCGCGCGGACCCGCGCGAGAGTGATTCCCGTCGGACCGGTACCCGGGCCTTCGGAGGCGACCATGCACTACGCGAACATCCTCGTATCCGTGGATCTGGACGGCCCCGCGCCGGACCGGATCCGCCTGGCTGCCGGGCTCGCGCACCGCTTCGAGGCGACGCTCACCGGCGCGGCCGCCCATCCGGTCCCGGTCCCGATCCTGGTCCACGATGTCTACGACGCCACGATCCAGGAGAAGGAGAACGAGCGTGTGGTGCACGGCCTTCTCGAGCGCGCCCACGCTGTCTTCGCGGGCAACGCGGGCGAGGGCATCCGGACCGATTGGCGCCCGGCCTTCGCGGGACCGATCACCCACCTCGTCGAGCAGGCGCGGGCGGCGGACCTGGTCGTCGTCGGCCGGCGCGGCCCGGACGACGACAACGCCGACGGCCTCGGCGTCCCGCCCGGCCCGGTCCTCATGGAGGCCGGCCGCCCCGTCCTGGTCGTTCCACCGGGCATCGAGCACCTGAAGGCGGCCCGCATCGTTGTGGCCTGGAAGGACGGCCCGGAGGCACGGCGCGCCGTCTCGGGCGCGCTTGGCTTCATCCGGCACGCGGATCAGGTCTTCGTGGTCACGGCCGGCGACGGCGCACGGTTCGAGGGCGCCGAGGACGTGGCCGGTCATCTCGCGCGCCACGGCGCCTCCGCGACCACGCATCTCCTGAAGGCGGCGGCCGGCGACGGCGATGCGGTCCTGCGGTTCGCCCGGGAGCACGAGGCCGACCTGATGGTCATGGGCGGCTACGGTCATTCCCGCCTGCGCGAATGGGCCTTCGGCGGCGTCACCCGCGAGATTCTGCAGACGGCGCCCGTCTGCTGCCTGATGTGCCACTGATGCGCCTCTCAGCCCCCGCGATGAGCATCGCCGTCGTGCTCCTGACCGCCCTCCTCGGCACCCCCGCGACCGCCTGGGACCGCCGCGTGCAGCAGGGCGAAACGCTCGCTCGCACCAACTGCGCCCGCTGCCACGCCGTCGGGCGGATCGGGAGCAGTCCCCTGCGCGAGGCCCCGCCCTTCCGCGAGCTTCACACACGCTATCCGGTCGAGGACCTCGGCGAGGCCCTCGCCGAGGGCATCCGCACCGGACATCCCACCATGCCCGAGTTCCGGTTCGAAGCCGACCAGGCCGAAGCCCTCATCGCATACCTGAAATCGTTGGAACGCTGAGGCGGAGACCCCGATGTACCTGCGCTGCCTGCTCGTCCCCACCGGGCCCGGCGTCGACCCGACCCGCCGGCTGGAAGCCGCCCTGCGCCTCGGCCGCCGCCTTCAGGCCCATATCGGCGTCTGCTTCATGGCGCCCGGGCCGGAACACGTGCTGGCCGGCATGGCGAGCCTGGTGCCCGTCGACGATAGGACCATCGAGGCCATCGAGCGGGGAGTGCGCGAGGCCGCCGCGGAGGGCAAGGCGGCCCTCCGCGCGTGGTGCGAGCGCGAGAACGTGCCGCTGATCGCCAAGGCGGAGCGCCTCGACGCCACCTTCGCGACCTGGACCGAACTCTCCGGCGAGGTCGAGCCCCTCCTGACGCTCGCGGGCCGCGTCAACGACCTCGTCCTCGTCGACCGACCCAACCCCGGGCAGCCCTTCACCGGGCGGGCGCTCGACACCGCGCTGTTCTCAGTCGGTCGGCCGACTCTGATGGTCGGCGAAACCGTCCCGAACGACCTGCTGGGCCACGTCATGATCGCCTGGAACGGCAGCCTGGAGGCGACGCGCCTGATCGGCCAATCCATCGCCCTGCTGCACGAGGCCACGCGGGTCACGGTCGTGCACGCGCGGACCGAACGCTTCGACGAGGCGCGAGCTGCGGACCTGTGCGGCTACCTGCGCTGGCACGGGGTGGTGGCCGAGGCCGTCACCCTGCCGGCTCCGGACGGCACCCCGGTCGGTCCGGCGATCCTGGCCGAGGCCGAGCGCCGGAACGCCTCCATGCTGGCGCTCGGCGCCTACACCCACAGTCGCGTGCGCGAGTTCCTGCTCGGCGGCGTCACCCGCCACATGATCGAGAACGCGCGCCTGCCTGTGCTGATGGCCCACTGAGACCGCACCCGCGCTCGCCGCACGCGGTCAGCGCGGTGCCCGTTCCAGGTCGAGATAGGCCGGGTCGAACTCCGCGATCCGGCACAGGCGGTTCCAATCCTCGATGGTCAACGACGTGCCCCGCCAGGTGATGAGCCCGTCATGGCGAAGCTCCTGCACGACGCGGTTCGTGTGGACCGACGTCAGTCCCAAAGCGCTGCCCAGCTCCGTTTGGGTGACCGGCACCTGGCACGTGCGTGCCTTGGTCATCCCGGCCGTCCGCAAGCGGGTGAAGAGTTCGCAGATCAGATGCGACATCGCCTCGCGTGCCCGCCGGTGCCCGACGTTGAGGAGCCAGCGGCGGGAGATGGCGCCGTCGACGAGCGTATCGAGCCAGAGAAGGCGCGCGAGGTGCGGGTTCCGGTCCATGATCTCGTGCAGGGCCCTGTGCGGGATAACGGCCAGCCTGCAGGGTGTGAGCGTCGAGATGGCGTGGTCCATGCGCCGCCGGGGAAAACTCTGCAGGTCGATGAAGTCTCCGGGGATCTGAAGCCCGAGGATCTGCGGTTGCCCCCCCGCAAGCAGGGTGTAGCGGCTCGTCCAACCTTCCAACAGCAGCCTGCACTCCGACGGGACGTCGTGCTCGCGCAGGATGTCCCGGTCCGCCGCGACCTCCACGGTCCGACAGACCGCACCCGAGAGAGCGTCCTTCTCTGCGGCCGACAGAACATCGCGTCGCTCCAACCTGCGGATCAGGGGTTCGAGGCCGACACGATCCCCGCCGCCGATGTGTATCCTGGCTGCTTGTACGGGCATGGGTCAGTGGCTCATCAGGCAGCAGACGGGGGAGCCGGCGAGCAGGTTACGCGTGACGCCGCCGAAGGCCCATTCGCGCAGCCTGCCGTGGCCGTAGGCGCCCGTGACGATCAGGTCCGCACCGTGCTCGGCGGCCGCGTCCACGAGCGTTTCGGAGGTCGACGCACCCAGGGCGCCCGGCCTGACGCTGGTTGCGAACACGTCGTGGGCTTCCAGGAAGCGGAGGATGTCCCGCGTGTCGGCGGCCCCGCTGCCGTCGTCGATGGCCACGACGACGGCCTGGGACGCCCGCTTCAGGAACGGCAGGGCGTCCCGGACGGCCCGGCGCGCCTCGCGGGTGTTCTTCCAGCCGACCGCGACCCGCTTGGCATCGAGGTGGTCGACGTCCGGCGGCACCACCAGCACGGGCCGTCCGAGATGCATCAGCGCTTCGCCCGCGTCGACCGAGAACAGCCCGGAGCCGGGATCCGTCCGGCGTCCGACCACGACGAGGTCGGCGGCGGCGGCCTGCGCGACCAGGAAGGGCAGCGGAAGGTCGAGATTCGAGCGCCACTCGATGCGACTGCGCGTCCCGACGGCTTCCGCGAAGACGGCATGGGCCCGCTTGAGGTCGTCCAGGATGATCTCGCTCGACGCCTCCAGCGCGTAGGCGCTCGCGGGCGTCGGTCCGACGGGCGGAACCGCGAAGGCCGGCTGCTCCGCGCAGACGCCGATCAGGCCCGCGTGGAAATCGTCGGCGAGGTGGGCGGCCAGCCGGACGCGGTCCCGCGCATGAGGGTTCTGGTCCACTGCCACCATGATGCTGGCGTAGGTCATGGAAGGGCTCCGGCCGGAAGGGAGGAAAGGCGGCGGTGTCCCGCGGGGTCCGTGAGGCCGGCGGCCCCGCGCACCCCGCGCGGCCGCTCAGGCGACGGTCAGGTGATCCACGACGGCGCGCACCCCCGGGGCCGACCAAGCGGCATTCTCGGCGAGATTGCGCTCGTGCCAAGCGTGCACCTTGCCCTCCAAAGTGACCTTCGCATCCTTGACGGTCACCTGGATCGCGTCCGACTCGACCTCCGCGTTGCGCTTGAGGGCCGCGAGGATCTTCGAGCGCACGTCGGCCGCGTCCGCCTTCGGGGCCACCTCGATCTTGTTGATGATGCCGGTGACGCCGGAGAGGCGCTTGATCGCGGCGCGGGCCTCCTCCTTCTGGTACTGCCACTCGACCTGGCCGGTCAGGGTCACCCAGCCGTCCTGGACCTGCACCTGCACGGTGTTCTTCGGTACGGTCACGGACCAGTCGAGCATCTGCACCGCGCGCCGGGCGAGATCCTCGTCGCGCGGCGGCGCCTCCCCGACGAAGCGTACCTTGATCTCCTCCACCACGCCGCGCACGCCGCGCACCGTCTTGGCCGCCTTCTCGGCGGCCAGCCGCTCCGAGTAGCTGCCGACGTGGCCCGTGAGGATCACGATACCGTTCTCGACGGCGACCCCGATGCTCGCCGCGTCGATGCTCGGCTCGAAATCGAGCTCGTCGATGACGTTCTGGCGCAGGAACTTGTCGCTCATCTCACTCTCCCTGTGGTCATGTTGAGGCCCTGACGGGCCCGGAGCGGACGCTAGGCGCGGCAAGCCGTCGGACATTGATCCAGCGCAATACCTTCTCCCGTCTCGATGCGGCTCCGTATCGGGCAGGGCCGAGGGCCGCCCCGGCAGCCCGGGTTCACCGAGCAGGCCGCGACCGTCTCGATCATCATTCGTGCGTCGAAGAGCCGATCGAACACGGGCACGTCGGCGAAGGCGCGTGGGACCTGCGCATTTCCGGAGATCAGCGCGAACGGGACGCCCCGCCGGCGCAATTCGCAGGCGAGCGGGAAGCAGGAGCCGCGGTTCAGGTCGATGCTGACGATCGCGAAATCCGGCCGGACGTCGTCCAGGCTCCCGGCCGCGTCATCGCAGCTGGCGTAAGGGCCGCTGACCGCGCAGCCGGCATCGGTCAGCATGTCCTCGAGCCACATGCCCGGCAGTGCCTGCGGCTCCGCCACAAGCACGGTCGGCCCGTTTCCCATTCCATCCAGCTGCATCCCGTGCCTCCCGTTCCCGATTGCGACGGTGCCAGGATGGCCCAGGCAGACAGGCGCGCCTTGCGCTATGTCAACGGACGCACGGCCATGCCGACCATGGCGAGGACCGCCAGAAACATGCAGGCCGTGGCCGCCCAGCCGAGCAGCCGGAGCGGCCCGCGCACCGCGAAGGCGCCCATGATGTCGGGGCGTGCAGCGGCCAGCATCATCACTGCCATGATCGGCACCGCGATGACGCCGTTGACCACCGCGCTCCAGTACAGCGCCCGGATCGGGTCGACCGCGCCGAGGCTGATGATCATGCCGACCAGCGTGGCCAGGGCGACGGTGCCGTAGAAGGCGCGGGCCTCCAGCATGCGGCGGCCGAACCCGACCGGCCAGTGTTGCGCCTCGCCGACCGCGTAGGCCGCCGAACCGGCCAGAACCGGCACCGCCAGCAGGCCGGTCCCGACGATGCCGAGGGCGAAGACCGTCGCGGAGAACGGGCCCGCGAACGGGCGTAGGGCCTCGGCGGCCTGGGCCGATGTCTGGATGTCGGTGATTCCGTGGGGATGCAGCACCGCGGCCGTGGTGACCATGATGGCGAGCGCCACGAAGTTGGAGAAGGTCATGCCCACGATCGTGTCGACCTCGATCCGATGCAGGGCTTCCCTGCCCTGTTCCGGTGCATGCAGGAGGTCGCGGCGGCGCGGATAGGCGTGCAGGTCCTCGGCCTCTTCGGCCGCCTGCCAGAAGAACAGATATGGGCTGATCGTCGTGCCGAACAGCGCGACCAGCGTGGTCAGGCCCGGTCCGCTGAGGTCGATGCGCGGCAGCGCCATGGCCAGGGCCAGCTCCCACCACGAGACGCGCGCGAAGATCACCACGGCGAGATAGGCGAACAGGCTGAGCGTCAGCCATTTCAGGACGGCGACGTAGCGCGCGTACCGGAGGACGAGCTGCATGAACGTGCAGATGCCGGCGAACAGGACGACGTAGAGCCAGCGTGGACCGGGCAGCAGCAGGTCCAGGGCGTCGGCCATGGCCCCGAGGTCGGCGCCGAGGTTCAGGATGTTGGCGACGAGCAGCAGCAGCACCACCGCCTGCAGCAGGGCGTTCGGGTAGTGCTGGCGCAACACGCCGGCGATGCCGTGGCCGGTGGTGCGACCGATCCGTGCCGAGACCATCTGGACCGCCGCCATCAGCGGCAGGCTGTAGAGCATGGTCCAGCACAGGGCGTAGCCGAGTTGCGCCCCGGCCTGCCCATAGGTGGCGATGCCGCTCGGATCGTCGTCCGAGGCGCCGGTGATCAGGCCCGGACCGAGCACGCGCAGCAGGCGGGGTTTCGAGGGGCCGACCGCGGGGCTCGGCGCCTCGGGATCCTGCTCCTCCAGCGGGACGGAGAGCGTGGGCGTCGGAGCACTCATGCCGCTGATTGTCGTCCGTCGCGCAATCCCGCCTGGATCGAACGGGCCACCTTCAGGGCCGCGGCCAGGTCGTCCCGGTCGGTGCCGTACCGCCGCCAGAGATCGTCGAGCCAAGACACCCGCCCCTCGCTCCCATCGGGGATCTCGGAGAACGGAATGTGATACATCCCGTCCAAGGCCTCGATACCGTAGCCGGTCACGGCCCATTGCCGGCCCTGCCAATGCACGGGTTCTATCAGGTCGTGGCTCATCGCGATCTCCTCAGGCGACCAGTTCGGTCAGTTCGACGACGTCCCAGGTATCGGCCCGCAGCCGCCAGTCGACGATGCCGGCGGCTTCGCAGAACAGCGCCTTGGCCGCATCGGCCGCGGCGTCCTCGGAGCAGGCGGACACGACGGCCTGCAACTGCGGGACGCGGTGGTCGTGACCGCTGTCATCCGCAACAATCTTGAGGAAGGTGACGAGGAAGTTCCGCATCACGGCGCTCCGTTTCCCACAGGCGGTCGACCGTGGGCGCTGCCGGGACCGGCGGCCTTGATCCAGCGCAAGGATCGCGGCGCGCTCAGGCTCCCGGGGGCGGCGGGAAGAGCCGTTCCCGACCAGGTTCGAGGTCGAGGCCGGTCTTGGCGGACCGATGGGCGTGCGCCTTCCCGTGCAGCGGCCAGTACCGCTCCATCGCCAGGTATGTGAACGAGGCCGACCATCCGATCAGGAGCAGGCCGTTGAGCGCCTCGACGCCGGCGAGCAGGCGGGTATGCGAGGTCGGGAAGTGGTCGCCGAAGCCGAGGGATGTGTACGCCACCACGGAGAAATAGAGGCAGTCCTCGAAGGAGGTGACCGGCGTGCCGGCGAAGGCGCCGATGCCGAGCCGGAGCACAAGCAGCCAGTAGGCGCCGGCATAGATCCAGACCGCGACGGTGTGCCCGACGAAGGTCACCAGCACCACGGCGAGGATGCGAGCACGCGGCGGGATCGGCAGATCCGACAGGTGCTCGGATGTCAGCCGCAGCGTCTCGTAGAGCACCAGGATTGTGGAGACGACGAGGACGACGCTGGCCGTCATGGCGAGGAGCATGGCGCTGTCCCGAAGGGTCGGTCGCGCACAGGGTTGCATCCCCGCCGGGATGTCCTCCTTGACATGCCTCAAGGCGCCCCGCCGCCCGGCAGACCGGCGCCGCAAGGGCGGATCCGGATCGAGGGTGATCCAGATCAAGGTGGCCATCGTCCGGAGGGTGTTGCGTGGCCGTGGCGTCCCGCTGCGGGGCGCCCGCAGGGAGAGGGCGCCATGCCGGACGTTCGCGTATCCGAGGAACTCTGGGCCACCGCCATCTTGCCCGAGGGCATCTTGGAGCAGTGGCTCGTCGAGGACGGCACGCTGGTCCGTGCCGGACAGGCCGTCGCTGCCGTCAGGATCGGCGAGGCGCTGCACGAGATCGTGTCCCCGACGAGCGGCCGACTGGATGTCGTGGCGCAGGCACGTGAGGTCGTCGATCCCGGCTGCGTTATCGCCGAGGTCCATGCGTGAAGCCTGACTGCGGCACCGTGTTTGACACGGATCAACGCGGCGGCCCGTCGGCCCTGGCTGATCCAGAAAACGTCCACCCTATCGGAGGCCGATCGTGTCCCGGATCGAACTGCGCATGAGGCCCTCGCCGTCGGGATCGGGAAGCGACGAAGTTCTTCTCGGCCTCGCCCAGCACGCCATCGGCTCCGTCCTCGTCCTCGCGGCCTGGGGACTCGCGATCATGGACCAGGACCGCGCCGCCTCGTCGGCCCTCCTGCCCGGCCTGCTGATCTTCGGACTGTCGGCCGCGAGCCAGCTCCGGTTCCGCGCCGTGATCGAGCGGGCGATCGCGCTGATCGGCGCCTGGACCCTCATCGCACCCTGGGCGCTCGGATTCGCCGCGAACGATGCCGGGACCTGGGTGCACACGATCTTCGGAGCCGCGACCGTCGCGGCGGCTGCGGCCTCCCTGAATCATGCAGGGACGCGATGACGCCGGTGCCCTCCCGCTTCCTCAGCGCGATGGTCCTCGCCGGCCTACTTGCGGCCTGCACCCCCCTTGCGGCCGCCACCCCGGCTGAAGACCATCGTGTCCGGGGCCGGGCCGTGGCCTCGCAGCTCTGCAGCCGATGCCACGTGATCGGGCGCGAGCCGCAAGCGGGCGGGTTCATCGGGCCGTCCTTCGTGGAGATCGCCAAGATGCCGTCGACGACCGGCATGGCCCTCAACGTCTTCCTCCAGAGCCACCACCAGCGAATGCCGAGCCTGCAGCTGGACCGCGAGGAGATGGATGCGGTCATCGACTACATCCTCAGCCTCGAGGACCCTGAGGCGGCGAGGCCTTGAGGCCGCGTGCGGGTGAGCGAAAGCGGTACTGCGCCATCCCCTGCTCCCGATCCCCTGCTCCCGATCCCATGCTTCTGGGCGATATCGGTGTCACCGATGCCCGGTTCGCCGTCCCCGGGGCCGGAAGCCCGACCCGGTCCGACAGGTGCGCGCTTCATCGCGTCTTCCCGTTTCCTGCCAGCGGTTCCCCGAAGGGACCGACTCGGGATTGAGGCAGATCAAGGCCGCGCTCCCGGGAGCGCCGCATCGTGACGCGCACGGCTTCCGGTCTGAGGGACGGCCCCATGTCCTATGCAAGCATCATGGTCGCGGTCGATGACGGGCGCCATGCTTCGGCGCGGGTCCGCCTCGCTGCGGACCTTGCGGAACGCTTCAGCGCGCGCCTTGTCGGCGTCGCCGCCTGCATGCCGGATTATCCGCAATACTATGGCGAGACGGCCGCTCCCATGGACCTGATCTTCGAGGAGGTCCGTCTTGCGGCTCGCGGCAAGCTTCTGGGCGCCGAACAGGTCTTCCGGGATGCCGCGCTTCCCTATGGGCGCGTCGAGTGGCGCGCGGACTTCGATCATCCCATCCGCTACCTGGAGCGGCAGGTGCTGGCGGCCGATCTCGTCGTCGTCGGGCGTCACGAAGAGGACGAAGGGGTCGATCCCAGCGTGACCTTCGCGATGGGGGATGTGCTGATGGGCCTGGGCCGGCCCGTTCTGGTCGTTCCGCCCGGCGTCGAGCACGTGGCGGCGGAGCGCATCATCCTCGGCTGGAAGAACTCGTCTCAGACGCGCCGGGCCGTATCCGACGCGATGCCCGTGCTGAGGCGTGCCGAGGCGGTCCAGGTGCTGCGGGTCACCGAAGGCGAGAGCCGGGCCGAGGTCGAGGACGTGGTCCACTACCTGTCCCTCCATGACGTCCAGGCGAGCGCGGTCCTGGCGTCTCCCTCGGGTTGGACCGTCGCGGACGAGATGCAGAAGCGTGCGGCCGAGCTCGGCGCCGACCTGATCGTCACCGGCGCCTACGGCTACAGCCGCCTGCGGGAGTGGTTCTTCGGCGGGGTCACGCGCGACCTGCTGGCGAAGGCGCCGGTTTGCTGCCTGATGTCTCATTGAATCGCGCGGAATCCCTCATGTCCGACCCATTCAACCCCGGGGCGCCAAGCCCGACCTTCCCGCTCCCCTCCCCTTCGCGCCCGCCGGAGCCGGCTCCGGACTCGCTCCCAGAGCCCCTCGCCGTGCCACTTCCGGAGCCGGAAAACATGCCATCGCCGAACGAACCGCTCGGCTTCCCGGGTGGGATGCCGCCCGAAATCGTACCCGGAGGCTTCGGCCCGGTGGGATGATCCGCAAGCCGAGGGCAACCTCGGCCACCCTGCTCGGGGTGCGGGCTCGGATCCCGCGGCGTGCCCGCCGGCTTGTTGCGGGATTCCCGCTGGTGCCGACGAGAGATCCCGTTAAGGGACGCCTCTATGACAATCTCGCTGCCGCCTGACAGCATCCGAATGCATCATGGGCCCTTCACTGCGTCATTGCGCCGGCGATGGCGTGCTCCTCACGTGCGATCGGGGTGGACGCCGGCAAGGAAGAGCGCGACCGCAGCGCGCCGACGTTTCTCCTGTGCCTCCGGGTCGACCTCGATGCCGTAGAGAGCCTGCTTCGAACTGCGACCGAGGATGAGGTTGAGGAATAGGTCGGCGGCGATCTCGGCGTCGTCGACGGCGATCTGACCCTGCGCGGCCAGTACGTCCAGAAGCTGGCCGACCGCCCGCACGCCACGCATCCAGCCCTCTTCGTAGGCGAGCTTCGCGAGGTCCGGGAACTGCAGCGCCTGGGCGGCGATGCAACGCGTGAGCGCGGCCGCCCCAGGATCAAGCGAACGGGCGAGCAAGGTGCGGCTCAGCTCATCCAGCACCGTTGCGGCATCCTTGGGTTCTGCCAGGAGCGCCTGCGTCTCGGCCACCGCAGACAGCGGAGCGAGCCACTCCCGGACGCGTTCGTTCAGCACCGCTTCGAACAAGGCGCGCTTGTCGCGGTAGCGCGCGTAGAGCGTCGGCTTGCTCACGCCGGCGACCTCCGCGACCGCGTCGATGGAGGTCCCGTCGAAGCCGCGCTCGATGAACAGCTGCGTGGCCACCTCGACGATGCGCGCATCCCGTCGCACGGCCTCCTCACGTGTCGGACGCCCACCGGTGCCGCGCCTCGGCGGCTCCTTCGTCTCCATGACCTCAACCGGCGTCATGAAATTTCTCCTTGTCGACCGCGCTCGGTCAGCTTATTACAACCATACCGTATCGTTTTGTTGTTGGCCACACCGATGCAACCTCGTTCCGGCGACAATCCCAAGCCTGATCCTGCGTCCGGGCCGGCGGTGGCCCAAACCAAAGGGGAAGCGCCGTCCACCCCTGTGTTGATCACCGCACCGGTGCGCAAGCGTCGGAAGGGGCGTCTGATCGTTGCCTTGGCTCTCCTGACTGCACTGGGCGGCGGCGGCACCTACGGCTGGCACTGGTGGACGGTCGGGCGGTTCCTGGAGACGACCGAGGACGCCTACCTGCAGGCCGACAAGGTGACGGTTGCCTCGCGCGTCGCCGGTCACGTCGCCGAGGTGATGGTCGGCGACAATCAGCCTGTGAAGGCCGGTGACGTGGTCGCGCGCCTCGACGACCGCGAGTATCGCATCATGCTCAAGCAGGCCGACGCCGAGGTCGAGAAGAGCCGCGCCCAACTCCTCGGCACCGCCGCCGCCATCACCCAGCAGATGGCGCAGGTCGAGTCAGCGCGCGCCGAGGTCGAGAACACGGACGCCGCCCTGGACTTCGCCGGCAAGGAATACGCGCGCTACCAGAATCTCCTGCAGACCGGGTCAGGCACGGTGCAGCGGCAGCAGCAGGCGGATGCGGACCTACGTCAAAAGCGGGCAGCCCACGACAAGGCGCTTGCCTCGTTGGAAGCGGCCAAGAAGCAGGTCGAGAGCTTCAAGGCGCTGGAGGGCAGCGCCCGTGCGAGCCTGGAGGCCGCGCAGGCGAAGGTTGAGCAGGCAAAGCTCAACCTGACCTATACAACCATTACGGCACCCGCCGACGGCGTGGTCGGCGACCGTTCGGCGCGTGTCGGGCAGTTCGTCTCCGCCGGCACCGGACTGCTGACCGTCGTTCCGATGGGCCGCGACCTCTACCTCGTGGCCAACTTCAAAGAGACGCAGACCGGCCGGATCGTCGAGGGTCAGCGGGTCACCTTCACGGTCGACATGTTCGGCGACCACGAATTCGGGGGGCGGGTCGACAGCTTCGCGCCCGGCACCGGCTCGCAATTCGCGCTGCTGCCCCCGGAGAATGCCACCGGCAACTTCACCAAGGTGGTGCAACGCGTGCCCGTGCGCATCGCCCTGGACGACACGGACCCGATGCTCGCGCGGCTGCGTCCCGGTCTCTCGGTCGAGGCGACCGTTCACACGCAGGATCCCGTCGAGCGAGCCGAGCCACGCCACGGGAGGACGCGCCCGGCGCTCGTCAGCGAGGCGCTGCCGCGATGAGTGCGGCTGCGGCGCCTTTGGCCGCTCCCGGTAGGGCGAGCGGGCGCGACTGGCTCGCTGTGTTCGGCGCCATCCTGGGGGCGTTCACGGCCATCCTGGACATCCAGATCACCAACGCCTCGCTCGCCGATATCCAGGGCGCGCTCGGCGCCTCAACCGAGGAGGGAAGCTGGATCTCGACCGCCTACCTGATGGCCGAGATCATCGTGATCCCTCTGACCGGGTGGCTGTCCTCGGTGATCGGGCTGCGCCGCTACCTCGCGGTTAACACGATGCTGTTCACGGGCTTCTCGCTCGCCTGTGCGCTCTCTACCTCCTTGAGTCAGATGATCCTGTTCCGGGCCGGCCAGGGCTTCACGGGGGGCGTGCTGATCCCCACCGCCATCGTCATCGTGCGCACGCGGCTCTCGAAGGCCCAACAACCGATCGGCATCGCGATGTTCGGCCTGACGGCGACGTTCGCCCCGGCGATCGGTCCCACGGTCGGCGGCTGGCTTACTGACAATTTGTCCTGGCACTACATCTTCTACCTGAACCTGATCTTCGGCCCTCTGGCCGCGGCAATCCAGCTCGGCGCCTTCGACAGCGTCCCGGCCCGCTGGGGCGAACTGCTCAAAGGCGACTGGATCGGCATCGGCCTGATGGCGATCGGCTTGCCGTCCCTGACCTACGTGCTGGAGGAAGGCCAGCGGAAGGACTGGTTCGGCTCTCCCATGATCGTCCAGGCAAGCATGCTTGCGGCGGTCGGCATCACTGGCTTCATCGCGCGGGAGCTCTTGGCCGAGCGTCCGTTCATTAACCTGAGGGTGCTGGCCAACCGCTCGGTCGGAGGGGCCTGCGTGCTGATGACCGTGCTGGGCGCCGTGTCGTTCGGCTCGATCTACATAATCCCGGTCTACTGCGCCCAGATCCAGGGCTACAACGCGCAGCAGATCGGCTACGTCGTGATGTGGTCGGGTCTGCCGCAGTTGCTGCTGTTCCCGATGATGCCGCTGATCATGCGCATCTTCGATGCCCGGCTGCTGGTCGTCGCGGGAACACTGTTCTTCATCGCGAGCTGTTGGATCAACGTCGGGCTGACCCACGATGTCGGTGCCGACCAGCTCATCCTTCCCCAGCTCCTGCGGGCCATCGGCCAGCCGCTCTTCACAATCCCGCTCTCGCAGCTCTCGACGGCGGGCCTCGCGCCTCGTGACACCGCCGACGCTTCGGCGCTGTCGAACATGATGCGCAACCTCGGCGGCTCCATCGGCATCGCGATGCTGTCGACGATGATCGACCGGCGCGAGCATATGCACTTCTCGGTGCTGGCCGAGGCGATCACGGTGAACGCGACGCGCACGCAGGAGCGCGTCTCCGCCCTGGCCGCGGGCCTGCACGGCCACATCGCCGACCAGGCGGCCGCGAAGGGCGCCGCGATCGCCATGCTCGCCGCCCAGGTCCGGCGCGAGGCCTATGTCATGGCCTACGCGGATGGATTCTACCTCGTCGGCGTCAGCCTCGTGCTCAGCTTGGCCGTGGTTGCCATCCTGAAGAAGCCGCAGCGGTCCTCGGGTCCGATCGAGGCTCATTGAGGCCGCTGCTCCACCATCACGCCCTGGGACGTCCCCGCTTGCTCCGCAATTCTCAGAAGCCGCGACCAGATTCACGGCGTGTGTCGGATGGGGTGCAGCCATAGAGCCGGCGATAGCGCTGCCCAAAGTCGCTGATGTGGACAAAGCCCCAATGTCGCGCAATTTCAGCAATGGACCATGTGGATTTTTCAGTAGAAGTCAGATCCGTGTGGGCGCGCTCCAGCCGTCGCTCGATGATGAGTTGGATCGGGGTTCGCCCGATTTCCTTTCGGAAATTTTCCTGCAGCGATCGAACGCTGACTCCGGTCACGGATGCGATTTCAGACAAAGTAAGTCTATTCTGTAGATTCGCATCGATATAATCGATCGCCAGTCGGAGCCGCTGAGACGGAACGTGTGGCGCGCCGGCAGCCTTCACCTCAACACGCTTCGGCCAGGCCGAGAGCAGCTGATAGCTCATGACCTCCTGAAGCAAGGGAAAGACGAGATCGGCGCTTCGATCCAGTTCCTGGATCCGGCGCTGAATCAGCCGGACCGTGCAGAACAAGGCCGCCATGCCGGGCGTGCTCATCTCGGCAACCGGTGCGAGTTGGGGAAGCCCCGGGTGGTCGCTGCCCGTCAGCGCCTCGTTCGCGGCCGCAAGGGTGTTGACCGCAATCGTTCCGCTGACCGCGCTGAACGCGCTCGAAGCGCGAACCTCGTTGAGATCCTCGAAGCCGGCCAGCGTCGCATGCGTCGTCGAACCGAGGATGTCTCCGTGCCGGTGCGCGTAGACGATGTGGCCGCTCGTGACGAACCGGACAGTCACGAGCTGGGCGGCGAATTTGGGTTGAGTAATGAAGCCGCTCGCCGAGCGCGTCTCCCAGAAGCTCAGCACCTCGCTTTGACTGCCGGAGATCTCGATGTCCGGCTTCGTGGACTGCATGACATCGAAATGAACCGCGATGCCGCCCGTGTCGTTGAAGGCGCGAAGCTGACGCAAAGAGGCGATACGCGCCGCGAATTGAGCCTGTGACCGCCACGTGGCCCGATCCAGGCGCTCCTGACCTGCCGTCATGTCAATCCAATATCCAGACACACACCTTTCCGGTTCGACCAACAGGCGACCGTCTTATCGCCTCGTAGACGGACGGGACGTTTGCGCAAGTCCCGTGAAGGAAAAAATTGAGATATAATACAATAGTTTCTCTATAATAATTGCGCATAAGCCTATCATTTTTGCGCGGAGGCTCTTTTTAACAAGTCTATAACCTCGTGCAGCTAGGATATATCGTAAGATTTCGAGGTGCAACAATGGGACCTCGTCCGGATTAGCTGTTTGAGCGGGGCCTCTGCGATGCTGAATCTTCAATCCCGTACGTCACGCGCCACGCTGGCCGCGCTGAACCGCTCGCAGGCAGTTATCGAATTCAGCCCGGACGGGACCGTTCTGACGGCCAACGACAACTTCCTGACAACCATGGGATACAGCTTGGCTGAGGTGCGGGGACGCCACCACAGCTTTTTCGTGCCGCCCACCGAGCGGAACGATGCTGCCTACCAAGCCCTGTGGGATGATCTGCGCCGGGGCACCTTCCGCAGCGCCGAGTTCCTGCGTGTGGCCAAGGACGGGCGCGAGGTGTGGATCCGGGGCAGCTACAACCCGGTGCTCGGACGCGGGGGCCGGGTCGAGAAGATCGTGAAGTTCGCAACGGACATCACCGAGCAGAAGCTGCGCAGCCTCGACGCCGAACAGCGAATTGCGGCCTTCGGCCTTTCACAGGCTGTGATCGTCTTCGCCGCGGACGGCACGATCGAGGACGCCAACCCGAATTTCCTCGACGCGTTGGGATATCGGCTCGACGAGATCCGGGGCCGTCACCACAGCCTCTTCGTCGATCCGGCCGAACGCGGAAGCGCCGACTACCACATGTTCTGGCAAGCGCTGATGCGGGGCGAATTCCAGTCGGCGGAGTACAGGCGCATCGGCAATGGGGGCCGCGAAGTCTGGATTCAGGCAACCTACAATCCCATCCTCGATACGCGCGGCCACGTATTCCGGGTGGTGAAGCTCGCCACCGACATCACCTCGCGCGTGCGCGAGCAGCAGCGCCGCGCCGAGGCGGGATGCGTGATCACCGGCGAGCTCAACCGGATCGGTGATGCGGTCAGCGGCGTCACCAATCAGAGCAGCGACGCGGCCAGCACGGTGGAACGGGTTTCGCGGGACATCCAGACGGTGGCCTCCGGAGCGGAGGATCTCGCGGCCTCCGTGACCGAGATCAGCCAGCAGGTCATCCAGGCTTCCGAGATGTCCCGGAAGGCGGTCGTTCAGTCACAGCAGACCGGCGCGATCGTGATCGGCCTGAGCGAGCAGGCGGAACAGATCGGCGAGGTCGTGAGCCTGATCCAGACCATCGCCGAGCAAACCAATCTGCTCGCCCTCAACGCCACAATCGAGGCCGCACGGGCCGGACAGGCGGGCAAGGGCTTCGCTGTCGTCGCCGCGGAGGTCAAGGCGCTCGCCGGGCAGACCGCGAAGGCCACCGACGAGATCCGCGCGAGGATCGGCGCGACCCGTGACGCCACCGGCAAGGCGGTCGATGCCATCAGCACGATCCAGGCGACAATCGAGAAACTGAACCATGTCTCGGCTGCAATCGCGGCTGCCGTCGAGGAGCAGGCCACTGTCACGCGCGAGATTTCCGGGTCGATGCAAACCGCCTCGAAGGGGACGACTCATATAGCCAGCAGTATCGGTGCGATCGCCGACACGATGTTCCAAGTGGATCAAATCACGCAGCGCGTGCGCAAGATCTCAGGAGAGATCGCCTAGCGTCGAACCGCATCCGCTGGCGCTTCGCCATTATCCCGCCCAATCCGCCCCGTTCGCCGACGCGCAGCTGGTTCATGGCAGCCCGACGATGCCCAACCACGTCATGGATTGTCCTGCGGATGCGCTCGCCGCGCCGACCTCGTCCTGCGCGTGGCCGTCCCTGGGCGCCATCGTCGGGCACAGTGAGCGCCTCTTCCGCCTCCTGGCCGAGCACACGAACGATGTGATCGTTCTCGGCGCCCCCGACATGCAGTGCCTCTACGTCTCGCCGGCTGCGCTCGTCGTGCTCGGTTACGATCCTCATGACCTAGTCGGGACAAGCCCCGTCGACTTCATCCATCCGGACGATATCCACGTCTTCGCCGAGCATTGGACCGGGATCCTCGGCGGTCCGGAAGTCCGGACGGTGTGCAGCGTGCGCCATCGGCATAGGGAGGGGCACTTCGTCTGGATCGAGGCCTCGGTACGCGGGGTCGACGATCCGCGAAGCGGGCAGATCATCGGCTGCGTGGCCGCCCTGCGGGACATCACCGCGCGTCGCGAGGCGGAAGATGAGATCCGTCACAGAGCCCTGCACGATGTCCTGACGGGGCTGCCGAACCGATCCCTGTTCCGCGACCGCCTCGATCAGGCCGTCGCGCACGCGGCCCGCACGCGCAGCCACTTCGCCGTGCTCGCCTGCGACCTCGACCGGTTCAAGGCCATCAACGACAGCCTCGGCCACCCCGCTGGCGACGCATTGCTGCGGGTGACCGCGGCGCGCATGCGGGCGGTCCTGCGGTCCTGCGATACCGTAGCTCGACTCGGCGGCGACGAGTTTGCCGTCGTGCTCACGTCTCTCGACGAAGCCCACTCTGCCGAATGCGTGGCCGAACGGCTGATCGCGGCGCTGAGCGAGCCTGTCGACCTCGACGGACAGATCGTCGAGGTCGGCGTCAGCATCGGCATCGTGGTGGCGGCCAACGATGGCCTGGGCGCGGACGAATTGTTCAAGCGGGCCGACATAGCCCTTTACGAGGCCAAGGCGAGCGGCCGCAACACCTACCGGGCGTTCTGTCCGGAAGTCGGGCGTCGCATCGCGACGCGCAGTCACCTCGGCCTCGACATGAAGGAGGCAATCCGACGCGGCGAGTTCCGGCTCGTCTACCAGCCGGTGATCGACGCGAATACCGGTGCGGTCGTCAGCCTGGAGGCGCTGATGCGTTGGCAACACCCCGTCCACGGCGAGATCGGGCCGAGCGCCTTCATCCCGGTGGCGGAGGAGACCGGGCTGATCGTCCCCCTCGGCAGCTGGGCGTTTCAGGAGGCCTGCCGTGAGGCGACACACTGGCCGCCGCATGTCCGTGTGGCTGTCAACATCTCGGCCGTCCAAATGCGGCGCGACGGACTCGAACTGGCCGTGATGCAGGCGCTGGCTACGAGCGGCTTGCCGGCCTCACGGCTGAAGCTTGAAGTGACCGAGAGCGTCCTGATGCAGGATGCGGACAACGTGCTTGCCTGCCTGCACCGGCTGCGCGCGATCGGCGTCCTGGTGGCGCTCGATGATTTCGGCACCGGCTACTCGAGTCTGAGCTATCTGCGCCGCTTCCCTTTTGACAAGATCAAGATCGACCGGTCGTTCATCCGCGACATCGCCGACCCGAACGCGGCGGCTATCGTGCGCGCGGTCGTCAGTATCGGTGAGCGCTTGGGAATGGGGATCGTTGCCGAGGGGGTGGAGACTGCCGAGCAACTCGAGCTCGTGCGACGCGAGGGCTGCAATCAGGTCCAGGGTTTCCTGTTAAGCCGACCGCTGACGGCGGAGCGCGCCCGCGCCTACGTTCGGTCCCGCCCAGGCTCGGTGGGCAACGATCAGGGCCGCTGATCACCGCACGCGTTACCCTGGATTCGGCCAAGTGCCTCTGCCGGAGGGTATTTTCTGATCGTCAACAGGCGAGAGGCTACCGGCATAATCATTCTCTTGCGTAAATAGCCACTCCTGCTGCCGAGCCCGCCTCTCTCGTTTTCCCACGCGAATGCAGACGGACGGTTCCTCACCCCAAGCGGTCGTTTGCCGGTTGTCGAACTCGGCCAGTGCAACCGATTGCACGCGGCGACGGGCCCCCTCGCACGCGGCCTTCCCATTCAAGGGACGGTAGTAGACGCTGGCCCGGCCGATCCCGAGCCGGATTTGCATCTTGTGGGTCCTGTCGGAATAACTCGCCTTGGCCTCCCTCCGTCATTTCCAGTGGAGCGAAGCAACCCGGTATGGCGCGAGATCGCCGAACGTGGCGTGTCTCAGGCTCGATTAGCTCCGCTCATAATGGCAACGCCGCCAGACCAACGGGGCCACTCGACCGGACACCATGGACTCAGGGACGTGGGGCGGGCGCGCAATGGCCGATTTTCGAAGCCTCGAAGTCTTCTACTGGGTCGCGAAACTGTCCAGCTTCCGCCGGGCGAGCGAGCAGGTGAATACGACCCAGCCCGCCGTCTCGCAACGCATCGCCGCCCTGGAGCACGAATACGGGACTCTGTTCGAGCGCCGCAGCCGCGATGTCGCGCTGACGGAGAGGGGCCGGGTCCTGCTCGGCTTCGCCGAACGCTTCCTGGCCCTCCAAGCGGAGATGGGCGCGGTCCTGAACGAGACCGGCCGAACCAGGGGCACCTTGAGGCTCGGCGTCTCCGAAACCATCGTCCACCTATGGCTGTCGCGCTTCATCGAGCGGATGCGGACGGCCTATCCCGGGATCAGCGTCGATATCATCGTCGACATCTCGCCGAACATGCAGGCGGCCCTGGTCGCCAACGAGATCGACCTCGCTTTCCTTGTCGGCCCGATTACCCTCCCGAGCCTGGTGAACCGGCCCCTGTTCAGCACCCCCGTGGCGTGGGTCGCCGCTCCCACTCTCGTGCCAGGGGAGGAGCCCCTCAGCCTGGGGGCCCTGCTGACCCATCCGCTCATCACCTATCCGAGGAACACCAGCCCCTACGTCGAGCTGCGCGACCTCGTGCTGCGGACGAACCTGCTGCCGAGCCAGATTCATACGAGCGCCTCCCTCGCCACCATCGTGAAAATGGGCATCGAGGGGCTCGGCATCTGCGTGATTCCCCCCGCCATCGTCCAAGGAGAGCTGGCCTCCGGGGCGCTGCGCATCCTGCCGGCCGAGCAGACGCTCTCGGACCTGACCTTCACGGCTACCTACGCCAAGCGGCCGGATCGCCAGTTCGTGGCTGAGGCGGCCAAGCTTGCCCAGGAGGCCGCGGAAGGATGGGCCCGCGGTCGCCAAGCCTGATTCGTCCTGCCTCGGGTCGGCGATCGCTGCGGCCGGGATAAGGCCCGTTTATCGGCCTCCATTCGCAATCACGATTGGCGTGCAAAGCGGCAGGGTGGGATCGTGCCTCATAAGGCGGCAAATCACCGCCGCGAGCCGCCGGCCCAGGACCATCCACGGTCGCCGGCCAGGAGGATGCCGTGAGCCCGCAGGACCGTGCCATCGAACCGGCCCCCGTCTTCGCCGATGCGAGCGAGGTTCGCCGGGCCATCCGCGCCAGCCGCTGGCGCGGGCACACGTCGGGGCTCGCGCCGGCCCATGTCCAGGGCAACCTGATGATCCTGCCCCGCGCCCTGGCGGAGGATTTCCAGCGCTTCTGCCAGCAGAACCCGAAGCCCTGCCCGGTTCTGGCGGTGTCGCAGCCCGGCGCCCGCGACCTGCCGGCCCTGGGCGAGGACCTCGACATCGCCACCGACATCTCGGCCTACCGGGTATACGAGCACGGCGAGATGGTGGCCGAGGTGCCCGCCCTGACGCGCCTGTGGCGGGACGACTTCGTGAGCTTCGTGCTCGGCTGCTCCTTCTCCTTCGAGTCGGGGCTGATCGAAGCGGGCATCCCCCTCCGGCACGTGGCACAGGGCCTCAACGTCGCGATGTACCGGACCTCGATCCCCACGAGGCCGGCCGGCCCCTTCCACGGCCCCCTGGTGGTCTCCATGCGGCCGATGAAGGCTGCCGACGCCATCCGGGCGGTGCAGGTGACGGCCCGGGTACCGGCGGTGCACGGCGCCCCGGTCCATCTGGGCGATCCGAGCCTGATCGGCATCCGCGACATCGCGCGACCGGATTTCGGC
The DNA here is from genome assembly GCF_030700285.1 of Methylobacterium sp. NEAU K. GTDB lineage: Bacteria > Pseudomonadota > Alphaproteobacteria > Rhizobiales > Beijerinckiaceae > Methylobacterium. Next base: position 84,864 of record NZ_JAUYZJ010000007.1, read on the forward strand.
GATCCCGTCACGATCGAGCCCGACGAGATCCCGGTGTTCTGGGCCTGCGGGGTGACGCCCCAGGCCGTGGCGATGGCGGCGCGCCTGCCGCTCTGCATCACCCACGCCCCCGGCCACATGCTGGTGACCGATCTCCTGAATCGCGACCTGCCCTTCATGTGAGGGCCCGGCGCCGTGTGCCACCCCTTCCGCTGAGGAGATCCGCTATGTGGTTGAAAGACACGAGCCCGCCGGAGCGCCGGGTCCTGGGGGCGGCCTTCGCCGGATACGGCGTCGATGCCTTCGACTACATGGTCTACACGTTCCTCATCCCGACCCTGGCCATGGTCTGGGGCCTGACCAAGGTCGAGGCGGGCAACATCGCCACCGCTGCTCTCGTCACCTCGGCGATCGGCGGCTGGGCCGCCGGTATCCTGGCTGACCGCTACGGCCGGGTCGTGGTCCTGCAGGGCACCGTGGCGTGGTTCACGGTGTTCACCGTGCTCAGCGGCTTCACGCAATCCTACGAGCAGCTCCTCGTCACCCGCGCCCTGCAGGGCTTCGGCTTCGGCGGCGAATGGTCGGTGGGCTCGGTGCTGATCGCCGAGACGATCCAGGCCCGCTACCGCGGCAAGGCGGTGGGGCTCGTCCAGTCGAGCTGGGCCGTGGGCTGGGCCTGCGCCGCCATCGCCTTCTGGGCGGTCTTCGCCCTTGCCGAGCCTGCGCGCGCGTGGCGGATCCTGTTCTGGCTCGGCGCGCTGCCCTCGGTGCTGATCTTCTGGATCCGCCGAAACATCGAGGACCCGGAGGTCTATCGGCAGACGCGCTCGGCGATGCGGGATGCCGGGGACGAGGGCAGCTTCCTCGATATCTTCTCCCGCGACCTGATCGGCCGGACGGCCCTGGCGAGCCTCCTCGCGACGGGGATGCAGGGCGGCTACTATGCCGTCACCACGTGGCTGCCCACCTATCTGAAGACCGAGCGCAACCTCTCGGTGCTGAACACCAGCGGCTATCTGCTGATCCTGATCTTCGGGTCCTTCCTCGGCTACCTGACGAGCGCCTATCTCTCGGACCGCATCGGCCGCCGCAGGGGCTTCATTCTGTTCGGGTTCTGCGCCGCCCTCCTCGTGCTCGGCTACACTCTGATCCCGATCACCGACTCGGCGATGCTGTTCCTCGGCTTCCCCCTCGGGTTCTTCCTGTCGGGCGTCTTCTCCGGAATGGGGGCCTTTCTGAGCGAGCTGTTTCCGAGCCGGGTGCGGGGGTCGGCGCAGGGGTTCTGTTACAATTTCGGCCGCGCCACGGGGGCGGTCTGCCCGGCGCTGGTGGGCTACCTCAGCGGATCGCTGACACTCGGCATCGCCATCGGGACGGTGGCGGCCAGCGCCTATTGCCTCGTGATCGTCGCCGCGCTTCTCCTGCCGGAGACGGCGGGACGCGAACTCGATATCCGCACCGAGGCCCCGGTCCGGCCCGAGCCGGCTGGGCGGGAGGGCGGCGCCATCCCGGCGGGATCGGCGGGAGTGCGCGTGGGGGCCATACGGCAAGCGGAGTGACGGACATGGGAAGCGTCGATCTCAATGCGGATCTCGGCGAGGGCTACGGCGCCTATGCCTGCGGCGACGACGAGGCCATGCTCGCCGTCGTGACCTCCGCCAACGTCGCCTGCGGCCTTCATGCCGGCGATCCCGAGATCATGGCCTCGACCTTCCGCCTGGCCCGGGAGCGGGGCGTGGCGGTCGGCGCCCATCCGGGCTTCCCGGACCTGTGGGGCTTCGGGCGGCGGCGCATGCCCTTCACCCCGGCCGAGATCGAGCGGCTCGTCGCCTATCAGGTCGGCGCGGCGGCGGGGCTGGCGGCCTATGCGGGCCACCGGATCACCTACGTGAAGGCCCACGGGGCACTCGCGAACCTCGCCGCGGAGGACCGCGCCGTGGCCGACGCCATCGCGCGGGCGGTCCGGGCGGTCGATCGAGACCTGGCGCTGCTCGCCATCGCGCTCACCGCCCAGGTGGCGGCCGGCGCGGCCTGCGGACTCGACGTCCATCAGGAGATCTTCGCCGACCGCGGCTATACCGAGGACGGTCAGCTCATCCCTCGAGGCAGGCCGGGGGCGCTCATCACCGATACGGACGAGGCCGCCGCGCGGGTGCTGGCGATGGTCGCGGCGGGCGCCATCCTCACGGCCGGGGGCACGAGCCTGCCGACGCCGATCCGATCGATCTGCGTCCACGGGGATTCCACCCATGCCGTCGCAACCGCCCGCGCGGTGCGGGCCCGGCTGGAGGGCGCGGGCGTTACACTGCTGCCGTTCCGCCCGTGAGCGCGCCCCCTCGCATCCTCGACGCGGGCGAGGCCGCTCTCGTCGTCGAGTTCGGCGTAGCGGTCGACCCGGCCATCAACGACCGGGTGCTGGCCCTCGACGACGCCCTCGCGGCGGACAAGCCGGCCGGAATCACCGAGACTGTGCCGACGTACCGCTCGCTGATGATCCACTACGATCCCATGGTCCTCGACCGGGGGACGCTGACCCGGCGCGTCCTGGATCTTACCCGCGGAGATCCCCGCCGCGCCGCCGCTCCCGCCCTGTGGGTCCTGCCCTGCTGCTACGAGGCGCCCCATGGGGAGGATCTCGAAGCGGTCGCCGAGCTGGTCGGACAACCGCCGGGAACGGTCGCCGCCCTCCATGCCGGGGCGACCTACCGGGTCTACATGTACGGCTTCGCCCCGGGCTTCGCCTATCTCGGGGGACTGCCCGAGGCGCTGGCGGTGCCCCGGCGGCCGAGCCCGCGGCCGCCCCATCCGACGAACGCCGTCATGATCGGCGGCGGTCTCGCCGCGGTCGCCACCGTGCCCATGCCGACGGGCTGGTACGTGCTCGGTGCCACCCCGTGCCGGCTCTATGCGCCGGAGCGCAGCGAGAGTTTCTTCGTGAGCCCCGGTGACGGGATCCGGTTCGAGCCAGTGGACGCCGCGACCTTCACCGAACTCGCTCGGCGCGAGGCCGCCGGCGAACGCGTCGCGCGGCGGGAGGAGGGAATCCGGTGACCGTTCTCGCCATCGAGGCCGCCGGGCCGGGTGTGACGCTGCAGGATCGCGGCCGCCGGGGCTACCTGCGCTTCGGCATCACCGCGGCGGGTCCCATGGACTCGCTGATGTTCGCCACCGCCAACCGTGCCGCCGGCAACCCGCCGGACGCCACCGCCATCGAGATATCCACCGGTGGCCTCACCCTCGCCGCGCCGGAAGGGCCGCTCGGCCTCGCCCTGGTCTCGGCGGGCTTCCGCGTGGCCCTCGACGGCGAGGCGCTGCCGCCTTCCTGCGCGCTGACTCTGGCACCGGGGCAGACCCTTACCGTGCGGGCCGGCCCCACCGGGGCCTGGGGCTACATCGCCGTCTGCGGCCGCCTCGCCGTCGCCCCGGTGCTCGGCTCAACGGCGACGCACACCCGCTCCGCACTGGGCGGCCTCGACGGGCGCGGGCTGCGGGCCGGTGACCGCCTCGCCGTCGCGCAGGCCCGCGCCGGGGACGATGCCCCGCAGCGCCTCCTCGCGCCCTGGCTCGACCGGGATCCCGCCCGGATCCGCGTCGTGCTAGGCCCGCAGGACGACTATTTCTCCCCGGACCAGATCGCGGCCTTCCTTGAAGGACCTTGGACCGTTTCGGCGCGGGGTGACCGGATGGCGTGCTTCCTCGACGGGCCGCCCCTCACCCATATGAGGGGGCACGACATCGTGTCGGACGGGGTCGCGATGGGGGCGATCCAGGTCCCCGGCAACGGCCTGCCGATCGTGCTCATGGCCGACCGGCAATCGACTGGCGGCTATCCGAAGATCGCCACCGTCATCGGGTCCGACCTCGGCCGGCTCGCCCAGGCGCAGGGCGGCACGCGCCTGTCCTTCACCGCGGTGACGGTGGACGAGGCGGTCGCCGCCCGCCGCGCCGAGGCGGCGATCCTGAAAGAGGACGTGCCGCGCGAGCCGGTGCTGCGTACAGACTTCTCGGCGCAGTTCCTTCTCGGACTCAATCTCGTCGGCGGCGTCACGGACGGCCGTGCCTAGCGTCCCGTCTCTGGAGGGGCCTGCCGCAAACCGCGACAGGCCTGCCCAGATCGATCGACCGGTTTCCGTCGTCTGCCTTCACGGGATCGCATTGTGCGCAGGGCTCAAGGCAACGCCAGAAGACCCGCCTACGGGAGGACGTGCCTACACCCGATCTTCCGCGATGGGCGCGAAACCGCCGCCTTGAGCTGAGCGTAGGCCGAACGGCCGCTCTCGAGACACCTTTCAAGCCGCGTCAGCTTGGGTCGGCCGGCTGCGCGAAGATGTGGTCGGCGATCGCTCCTGCCGTTGTCAGCCAGATGTCGGCGCGATGGCTGGCGACGTGCTGCAGCGCTCGGCGCAGGGGTCTCAGCCGGTGCGGGCGCCCGACGATGTAGGGGTGGAGTGCGATGCCCATGACGAGCGGCGCATGCACCGACTGCTCCAGCATCTCGTCGAAGGCATCCACGATCATCTCGGCGAATTGCCGTCCGGAATCCTTGCGGGCGACGATGGCGGGAATGTCGTTGAGCTCCTGCGGGTACGGCACCGCGAGGATGCGGCCTCCGTCACGCGTCTGGAACCAGGTCGGCTGGTCGTCGTGGTCCCAATCGAGCAGATAGCGGTAGCCGGCCTCGGCCAGAAGATCGGGCGTCACCCGCGACTGTGAGATCCAGGGGCCGAGCCAGCCGGCCGGCGCACGCCCTTCGTGCGCCGCGATCACGGCTGTCGCCTCGGCGATCAGAGACCGTTCTTCGGCCTCGCCGAGAAGACCCTGTCGTTCCGCATTGCTCCGTCCATGGGCGACGATCTCGTCGCCGCGGGCTCGGAACGCCTCGATAAGTCCAGGACAGTCTCGGTAGAGATTGCTGTTGACGAGCACGCTCGCTGGCATCGCCAGCCCGTCCAGCATGTCGGCGATCCGCCAAGCGCCGATCCGATTGCCCCAGTCGCGCCAGGCATAATTGAGCACGTCCGGATGCGGGCCGCCCGGCGCGAGCTCGGCACCCAGGCCCTCGCCGAAAGCGAAGGTTTCGAGGTTCAATCCGACATAAACGGCGAGGCGCTTGCCTTCAGGCCAGTCGAAGACCGGCCGATCCGGGAGGGCGCTGTAGGCGTAGCGACCATGTCCCGAGCCCGTGTCCATGAATTTTTCCTGTTACGCTGCGCCGAGATAGGCGGCTTCCAGTCCCTTGTCCGCCGACAGCTCGGCGGCGGTTCCACTTGCGACGACGCGACCCTGCTCGAGGACGTAGCCGCGATCGGCCACTGTGAGGGCGAGCGCCGCCATCTGATCGACGATGAGGATGGTGACACCCTCATCGCGCAGCTCGGCTACGGTTGCATAGAGGGCGTTGATCATCGACGGGGCGAGGCCGAGCGACGGTTCGTCGAGCAGCAGGATGCGCGGGTGCGCCATCAGCCCGCGGGCGATGGCCAGCATCTGCTGCTCGCCGCCGGAGAGCAGACCCGCCCGGCTTCCGGCCCGGTCCCGCAGCCTTGGGAACCGGTCGAGCAGGCGCCCCACCTCGGCGTCGTCGATCGGCCTTCCACGCCCGAAGGCGCCGAGCCGGATGTTCTCGACGACGCTGAGTTCCGGGAAAACCTGCCGCCCCTCCGGCACCAGGACGAGGCCGAGGCGTGCTATCCGGTGCGCGGGAAGCGTGTCCACGCGATGATCGTCGAGCACGATCGCCCCTTCGACCGGACGCAGGAGCCCCGATAGGGCCCGCATCACCGTGGACTTGCCGGCACCGTTGGCCCCGAGCAAGGCGACGGTCTCGCCCGGCCGGACGTCCAGACCGATGCCGTCCAGGACGGGAGCGGCGCCGTAGCCCGCCGTGAGGCTCAGGACAGAGAGGACGGCATCGGCCGCCCCCTGCAACGGGGCGCCGCGCGGCCGGGCCGGTGTATCCGCGTCGCCGAGATAGGCGCGCAGCACCGCCGGATCGCGGCGGATCTCGGCCGGCGTCCCCTGCGCGATCGGGCGTCCCGCATCCATGACGAGGATGTGATCCGAGATCCCCATCACCAGCGGCATGTCGTGCTCGACGAGGATCACGGCGATGCCGTGATCGGCGATCCTGCGGATCAGCTGGGCCAGCCGATCGGTGTCGGCCCGCGAGAGGCCGGCGGCGGGCTCGTCGAGCAGCAGGACCGTCGGACCGCCGGCGAGAGCACGGGCGATCTCGACGAGCCGCCTGTCGACATGAGGCAGCTCGGCGGCCAAGCGGTCGAGCGAGCCGCGGTAACCGACGAAGGCGAGGAGAGCCGAGGCCATCCTTCGATCGCCGACTCGACCGAGGCGCCAGAGACGTCCCGGCGCGAAGCCGAGGGCGACGTTGTCGATCACCGGCAGCGAGCCGAACAGGCGCGTCGTCTGATAGGTGCGCGCGATGCCGGCGCGGGCGACGACATGCGCCGGCCGGCCGGCGAGTTCGCGCCCGCCCAGCCGGATCGCGCCGGCGCTCGGGCGGTAGAAGCCCGAGATCATGTTGAGCACGGTGGTCTTGCCGGCCCCGTTTGGTCCGATCACGCTGGTGACGGCCCCCGTCCGTGCGGTGACGCCGACGCCCTCCGCCGCCGTGATGCCGCCGAAGCGGATGCCGATCCCGTCGACGACGAGAGCCTCGCCCGGTGCACCCTCGGGCAGCGGCGCAGCCCGCCCATCGCCACGCACCTGCTCGTCGACGCCGCGGGGCAGCAGACGTGCCAGGCTGCCGACGAGACCCGACGGCACCAGCCAGAGCACAGCGAGCGTCGCGAGCCCGAAGAACAGCAGGCGGTATTCGGCCAGTCCCGACAGCGCCTCCGGCAGGAGGACGGTGACGAGGGCGCCGAACAGGGGACCGAGCACGGTGCCGGCACCCCCGACGATCACCGAGAGCACGAACAGGATCGATTGCGAGAAGGGGAAGGAGCTCGGCGCGATGAACAGCATCAGCGGCGGTAGGATTGCTCCCGCGAGGCCGGTCAAGGCCGCGGAGATCGCGAAAGCCAGGGTCTTCACCCGGACCGGATCGAAGCCGAGCGCCGCGGCGGCGACGTCCGAATCACGCACGGCGCGCATCGCACGGCCCAGACGGCTGCGGGCGAGGGCATCGAATCCGAACAGGCTCGATGCGGCGGCCAGCACCGCCAACGCGGCGAGGCCCCCAGCGGAGAGCGGCGCGCCGAGGAAGCTCGGCGCGTCGGTGACGACGAGGCCGTTCTGGCCGCCCGTTAGGCTGCCGCCCTCGATCAGGCCGTGCTCGACGATGACGCCGAAGGCGATCGTCAGCATGGCGAGATAGGGTCCCCTCACCCGCATCGCCGGCACCGCGACGAGGCCGCCGACGATGGCGGCGATCAGCGCCGCCGCCGGGAGAGCCAGCCAGAAGCTGACGCCGTTGAGCGTCAGGATCGCGCTGGCATAGGCGCCGATCGCGTAGAAGCCGGCATGGCCGAAGGAGATCAGACCGGTCAGGCCGAGCAGCACGTTGAGGCCGACGCCCGCCACCGTCGTCAGCGCGACGAGGGCGATCACGAAATGGCTGTACCCGGCTGTCAGCGCGATCAGCCCGAGCGCGGCGGCGGTGAGGCATGCGATGCAGAGCCGCATCGCCAGGGCCGAGCGCAGGCGGTGCATCGCGTCAGACCTTGTTGACCGCGGCGCGGCCGAGCAGGCCATCGGGGCGCAGGGTCAGGGCCAGGATGATCACCGAGAACACCACGAGTTGCGTGTAGGTCGAGCCGAGGGTCGCGGTGACGCCGGCCTCGACGAGGCCGTAGAGGAGACCCGCCAGGATCACCCCCGTCGCAGAGCCGATGCCGCCGAGGATCGCCACCGCGAAGGCCTTGATGCCGAACAGCGTGCCGAGCTCGGCCGAGACCGAGAACAGCGGCGCGATCAGCAGGCCGGCGACGCCGGCGAGCGTCGCCGAGAGGGCATACGCGCAGGCGACGGTGCGGCGCACGTCGATTCCCATCAGGCGTGCCGCGTCGGCGTTCTGGGCGACAGCGAGCAGGACGCGTCCGAGATCGGTCTTGCGAAACACCGTGCGGATCGCGAAGGCGAGCACGAGCCCGACCACGGGGATCACGAGTTGTAGCGGGTAGACGCCTGCTCCCAGGATCTCCACCGGCTTGCCGGCCAGCGGCGACGGTAGGCTTCGAGGCTCTTTGCCGAAGGTGAAGAGCAGGGTGTTGTCGAGCACGATGCCGCCCGCCACCGTCGCCAGCAGCCAGGCATCCGAGCCGCGCTCGACGAAGGGCCGGACCAGCGCGCCCTCGACGAGGAGACCGAACAGGGCGCAGCCGATCAGCGCGAGGACGAGAGCCGCCGGCATCGGCCAGCCGAGGGTGACCCCGAGCCAGTATGCCAGGACCGCGCCGAGGGTGACGACGCTCCCCTGCGCGAAGTTCACGGTCCCGGACACCGCGTAGGTCACGTGGAAGCCGAGCGCCACGAGCCCGTACATGCTGCCGAGCCCGAGGCCGCTGACGAGGATGGAGGTCAGCATCGCCGATGCTCAGTTGGTCACGGCGACGATTTCGCCATCCTTGAAGCGCGTGAACACGTAATCCGCCGGGCCCAGGGCGTCGTGCTTCTCGGGGGAGAACGGCTTGTCGTAGGTTTTGATCAGGCCCGGGTAGGTGCCGATCTTGTAGAAGCCGTCGCGGACCTTAGGACCTTCGGTCGAGCCGGCAGCCTGGATGGCGAGCGCCAGTAGATGCGTCGCATCGTAGGCATTGGCGATGCCGACGGCGGGCGTCACGTCGGCCATCGACTTGATCGCCGGGTACTTGGCCTTGAGCGCGTCGAGCACGGCGGCCGCTTTCGGAGAGGCATTGCCCGCGAAGGTGAAGGTCTGGACGAAGTGCACCTTGGCGGCGCTCGGGCCGGCCAGTTCGTCGAAACGGCCGCCCGCGGGCCCCCAATGCGAGACGACGGGCACCGCCCAGCCCATCCGGTCGAGGGATTTCACCACCTGGGCCGAGGGACCGACATTGCCGACGAGGAACAGGGTATCGGCACCGGCTTCCTTCAGCCGCGAGAGCTGGGGCACCATGTCGACGTCGCTGGCTTCGTATTTCTCGATGCCCGCCGTCGGCAGGTTCGCCGCCTGAAGCGCGTCCTTGAGACCCTTCTGGTTGGATTCGCCCCAGGCGTTGTTGACGAGGATCATGCCCGGCTTCTTCGCACCGTAGGTCTTCACCGCGTAGGCGACGAGCGCCTCGTCGACGAGAGCGTCGACCGCGGAGACGCGGAAGGCGTAGTTGTCGGCGGCGCCGTTGCGGGTGATGCCGGTCCCGGCCGCCCAGGGGCCGAGGAAGGGCACCTTCATCTGGTTGGCGATGGGCACGATCGCCATCGATACGGGCGTGTCGAGACCGCCCACGACGGCGACGACGCCGACCCGCTGAATCAGCTCACGCGCCGCCAGAACGCCCTTCGACGGGTTGGCCTCGTCGTCGCGGGCCACGAGTTCGAGGGGCCGTCCGAGAACGCCGCCCTTGGCGTTGATCTCATCGATGGCGAGGCCGATCCCGCGCGAGATCGCCTCGCCCGACTTCGCCGACTGCCCGCTCAATGCCGTGACCAGGCCGATCTTGACCGTATCGGCCGCCTGCGCCGTCGCGATGGCGAAGCCGAGCAATGCGCTCGTGGTCACGGCGATGCGGCGCAGGGAGGGACGGGTGTAGGAGGACATGGGGTGTCTCCGAGAGCAGGGCGCCGCAGGTCGACCGCAACGTCCATGCCACTGAAATCCCGCGGCTTTGGAGCTTCGACATATCAGGACATGCACGTCCGCAAGCAGTCTGTGCCCGTTCTCGTGCCAAAGTGCATACACTTGTTGCATGCACTTTTTCGGTCTTTGCGGCAGTTTGAGGGGACTGGAGGTACCCCATGACCGACGCGAAACAGACTGCGGCGACGGCGCGCGACGCTGCCAACGTCACCGCCTATCTCGAAGCCTCGATGGTGCCGGATCCCGAGACGGCCGCGCGCTACATGGCGCCGGGCACCAAGATCGTGTTCACCGGGGCACGCGTCTTCGACAATCCGTCCGAGGTCACGGCCTTCAATGCCGATCGCTATGCTTGGGTGAAGAAACGGATGGAGCGGCTGGATGTGGTGCCGGGGGACGGCGTCACCACGGTCTACAGCCTCGGTACGCTCTACGGGGAATGGCCCGACGGCACGCCGTTCGAGGGCAACCGCTACGTCGATCGCTTCACCGTGCGCGACGGCATGATCGTGACCATGGAGGTGTGGAACGACAGTGCCGAGCGCCTGCTGACCAAGCACGGCATCAAGGCCTGACGACCGGAATCAGGCTCCGCCGCCGCTGGCGGACTCGACATAGGGCGCCAGCAACCGGCCCAGATCGCGCTCGCGCGGTGTCTGCGGAACGATGCGCGCGCGCTCGGCCACCGCGTCGAGGTGGTGGCCCATGAGCGCGCACGCGTGCTCGATATCGCCCTCGACCAGGGCTGCGACGATGTCGCGATGTTCGCTCACGGCACAATCGGAGGAATGCGGCCGGCTGTACAGGGAGAGGATCAAGGCGCAGCGATATCCGAGCTCGGCGACGTATCGGGTCAGCACGGCGCTGCCGGTCATCCCCGCCAGCATCAGGTGGAACTCGGTGGCAAGCCGGATCGAGACCGCTTCCGGGCCGTTTCGAGCGGCCTCTTCGCGCGCGATCTGGTCCAGCAGCGTCTGGCGCTGCTCCGCGCTGAGCCGCCCCGCGAGGCGTCGCACCACGAGCCGCTCCAGACCGATGCGCACGTCGAAGGTATCGTGGGCGTCCTCCCAACTCGGCGTCGCCACGACGGCGATCCGGTTCCGGCGCAGGTCGACCAATCCTTCACCGGCCAGACGTCCAAGGGCCTGCCGCGCGATCGTGCGGCTGACGCCGAACCGCTCGCCGAGGGCATCTTCCGGCAGGCGGTCGCCGGGGGCCAGCGCCCGTTCGACGATCGCGCGTCGCAGGGCTTGGCAGATCGCGCCCACGCGATCCCCATCTCCTGTCGCCGTCATCGAGGACGATATGAGCTGGCTGCAGATGCCGCTGCGGAATGGTCCGTCATTGTCCTCCCTCGGTCGCGATCCACTCCGGGGCGGTCGGACGAAACTTCAGCGCGCTCTCTGCCGAAGTCGATCTCCGGGTGCAACGGTCACGCCACAGGCTCCGGGCGAAGACGAACGGCCGCTTCGGGGACGCGAGCACGGTCAGGTGAACGACGGCAATGGGGGGAACGCCCAAGGTCTGCTTTCCGGTCAAGAGCTTGATGGATCCGCGCTCCGAAAGGGCAGATTCCTCCCGCTTCAGGAGGCCATCGAGCCGGGCGTCATGCCCGGCCTGTAAGCCGGCCTCGCGCATCACGGCATCCTCCCGGACGCAGAGGTTGTCCGTGTTCAGCGCCCAGCCGAGATTGCGTGCTCTGGCCGGGTCGGGCGTGCCGAGGCGCAGCGCGACTGTCATCGGTCGCGCTTGGTCGACGCACCGCGACGGTACACATCAGAACATATCGTCGACGTGCCGACCTTGTGGACAAGCGCGTGCGACGGCCCTGCCTACGACTGGCTCCGCCGCAAGCGCAGCTGGAGACAGATTGCAATCAGGTCAACGACTGAGCGGAGGCTTGGCTGGGGCGCCAGGATTCGAACCTGGGAATGGCGGTACCAAAAACCGCTGCCTTACCACTTGGCGACGCCCCAAGGTGGGCTCGGGCTGTCTAGACGCCGGGACCCGGCGTGGCAAGCCGTCGATCGGCTTTGCGGTCCCTGTCCAGCGGCCATGGTGCTGTGCCCGGCCCGACCGGGGGCGAGGGCGCCGGACGGCAGCCGGTCGCGCGCTCGTGGCGGTGGCTCAGCCGCGTTCGAGAATGCCGTCGATCCGGCGCGGCAGGCCCAGAGGGTTGTCGGCCTGAAGGACGGCGGGCAGCAGGGTCTCGGGGACGTCCTGATAGCTCACGGGCCGCAGAAAGCGCTCGATCGCGAGGCTGCCCACGGAGGTCGTGCGCCCGTCCGATGTCGCCGGGTATGGGCCGCCATGGACCATGGCGTGCGCCACCTCGACGCCGGTCCCGAACCCGTCGACCAGGATGCGCCCGACCCGGCGCTCCAGGAGCGGCAGCAGAGTGCGCAACGCCGCATGGTCCTCAGGGGCGATGTGCAGCGATGCCGTGAGCTGGCCCTCGAGATGCTCCAGCACCGCCCGTATCGCCGCGAAGTCGGGGCAGCGCACCACCAGCGCCGCCGCGCCGAACATCTCCTCCTGCAGTTCCGGCTCCGCCAGGAACGAATCGGCTTCCGTGGCGAAGAGGGCGGCCCGCCCCTGCGTCGCGGTGCCCTCCGGTCCCTCGACCAGCCGCGTGACCGAGGCGTGCCCGGCCAGGCGCGCGACGCCCTCGCGATAGGCGCGATGGATCCCCGGGGTCAGCATGGTCGAGGCCGGACTCTCCCGCAGGGCGGCCGTGGCCGCGGCCACGAAGGCGTCGAGGCCGGCCCCGGGCTGCGCCAGGATCAGGCCAGGATTCGTGCAGAATTGCCCTGCGCCCAGCGTCAGGGAGGCCGCGAAGGCCCGCCCGATGGCCGCGCCGCGCGCCGCCAGCGCGCCCGGGAACAGCAGGACCGGGTTGATGCTGCTCATCTCCGCATAGACCGGGATCGGGCGCGGGCGCCGGGCCGCGATGTCCATCAGGGCCGTCCCGCCCCGGCGCGATCCGGTGAAGCCCACGGCGCAGATCCGGGGATCGGCCACCAGCGCCCGCCCTATGGACTGGCCGGCATCGAACAGCAGGGAAAACGTGCCCTCCGGCAGGCCACAGGACGATACCGCCCGCTGGATGGCGCGCCCGACGAGTTCGGAGGTTCCGGGATGTGCCGGATGCGCCTTCACGACCACCGGGCAGCCAGCCGCCAGGGCCGACGCTGTGTCGCCGCCCGCCACCGAGAAGGCGAGAGGGAAGTTGCTCGCGCCGAACACCGCCACCGGTCCCACCGCGATGCGCCGCAGCCGCAGGTCCGGTCGCGGCAGCGGCTTGCGGTCCGGCAGGGCCGGGTCGATGCGGACCCCGACCGCGCTACCCTCGCGCACGACGCCGGCGAACAGGCGCAGCTGGCCGACGGTGCGGGCGCACTCACCCTCGATCCGCGGACGGGGCAACCCGGTCTCCGCCATGCAGCGGGTGAGCAGGTCGTCGCCGATGTCGAGGAGGTTGGCGGCGATGGCTTCGAGGAAGCCGGCCCGGGCCTCCGGGGCGGCCTCGCGGTAGGTGTCGAAGGCGGCGTCCGCCAGGGCGCAGGCCCGGTCGAGATCGCCGAGGCTCGCGCCGGGAAAGTCGGGCTCCAGGGGCTCACCGGTGGCTGCCGCCACGGCCCGGAAGGTCGCCTCTGTGCCGCGCCGGGCCTGGGCGCCGATCAGGTTCTCGCCGCGCACGGTCATATCCTGCTCCAGTTCGAAAGGCGGCGGAATCTCCGCACCGAGAGACGCCGGCGGAGGCCTTCAGCCCGCGCGCGCCGCCAGGGCCTTCGCGCGGATCCCCGCGAGGGTCATGGTCGGGGTCAGCGCCTCCGGGTCGACGCGGCAGTGGATCATCGCCGGCAGGCCCGCGGCGAGGCTGCGCTCGAAGGCCGCCGCGAACTCCTCGGTCCGCTCGACGCGCTCGCCATGGCCACCGCAGGCACGGGCCAGAGCCGCGAAGTCGGGGTTGCGCAACTCGGTCGCCGAGACCCGGCCGGGATACTCGCGCTCCTGGTGCATCCGGATCGTGCCGTACATGCCGTTGTCGAGGACCACGACCAGGATGGCGATGCCGTACTGCACGGCGGTGGCGAATTCCTGCACCGTCATCATCACGTCGCCGTCGCCCGCGAGCGCCACGACGACCCGGTCGGGCAGGCTGCGCTTGGCCATCACCGCCGCGGGCAGGCCGTAGCCCATGGAGCCCGAGGTCGGCGCGAGCTGCGTGCCGAAGGCGCGGAAGCGGTAGTAGCGGTGGATCCAGGTGGCGAAGTTGCCGGCGCCGTTGCAGATCACCGCGTCCGGCGGCAGCCGCTCGCGCAGCCACGTGATCGCCGCGCCGTACTGGAACGCCCCCGGCTTCGGCTCGGGCGCCTCGGACCAGGCGCGGTAGGCGGCGTGGGCCTCGGCGGCGCGTCCGGTCTGGGAGGCCTCGTAGCTGGGCAATGCGGCGCAGAAGGCCTCGGGAGTCGCCTGGATCGCCAGCGCCGGCTGGTAGACACGGCCGAGTTCCGCCGGGTCGGGATGGACATGGACCAGGGGCAGCCCCGGATTTGGGATGCCCAGAAGCCCGTAGGATTGGGCCGGCATTTCGGAGAGGCGCCCGCCCACCATGAGCAGCAGGTCGGACTCCCGGATCCGGGCGACCAGGGCGGGGTTCGGCCCGATCCCGAGCTCGCCGGCGAAATTCGGATGGTCGGCGGCAAACAGCTGCGCGCGCCGGAACGAGACCGCCACCGGCACGTCGTGGCGCTCGGCCCAGGCGGCCATCGCCGCGCAGGCCTGCGCGGTCCAGCGCGAGCCGCCCAGCAGCACAAGCGGCCTCTGCGCGGCGGCCAGCATCGCGCGCAGGCGTTCCACGTCGCCCTGCGACGGGGCTGACTCGGCCGGGACGACGCGCGGCGCGTCCGCGACCGAGGCTATGTCGTCGAGCATGTCCTCCGGCAAGGCGATCACGACAGGCCCCGGCCGCCCCTGGAGCGCCACCCGGAAGGCCCGGGCGAGGATCTCCGGGATGCGGGCGGCATCGTCGATCTCCACCGCCCACTTGGCCAGACCGCCGAACATCTGCCGATAGTCGACCTCCTGGAACGCCTCCCGGTCCCGCATCCCCCGGGCGATCTGACCGACGAACAGGATCATCGGCGTCGAATCCTGGCGTGCGATGTGGATCCCGGCCGAGGCATTGGTGGCGCCGGGGCCGCGGGTCACGAAGCAGATGCCGGGGTGGCCGGTGAGCTTGCCGGCGGCCTCCGCCATGATCGCCGCGCCCCCCTCCTGCCGGCACACCAGCACATCGATGCCGCTGTCGCGCAGCGCGTCGAGCACCGCCAGATAGCTCTCGCCGGGTACACAGGTCACGCGCTCGACGCCTTGAGCGAGCAATTGATCGACGAGCACCTGCGCGCCGGTGCGTGGGGGCAATCCGCTCAAGCCGTTCCTCCCTGGTGACCGCGCCGCGTCCGATGCGCCTCGGCGGGCGGCGGGCCGGCGTTCCCGGCCGTGCCCACTACGCGCCGCCTCCTGGAGTGCGACTGATATGTCAGTCGGAGGACAGAGGCGCGCGGCTCGATTAACCTGTCACACCAGAGGCCGGCGGTCGAGGGCGCGGCGCGTCATCTGATCCAGGAGGTCGAACAGCATCCCGATCCCGGCAAGTGCCCGCTCTGTATCGCGGTCTGCGATCCCGGCAACGATCGCCGCGTGGAGCTCGGCGCAGTCGAGGAAGCTGGCCGTGGGTTCGTAGGTGTACCAGAAGCGCCGGGACTGGGCGTGGAGCGACGCCATCGTGCCGCTCAGGGTCTGATTGTACGCTGCCCCCACCATCGCCTCGTGGAGCGACCGCTTCGAGCGGAAGTAGACCTCCCGGTCGCGGGCACCCGCGGCCGCAAGCAGCCTCGCGACGCAATCCTGCAAGACTGCGATGTCCCGGTCCGTGGCGCGCTCGACGATGCATCGGACCACCGTCTCGTCCAGCGGGCGACGAACCTCGAGCAGTTCGAGGTGCTTGATGATGTCGACATGAGTCACCAGCACGCCGCGGCGCGGATGGACCTCGACGAAGCCGATCGTCTTGAGCCGGGCCAAAGCCTCGCGGACCGGGGTGCGTCCGAGCGCGAGTTCTTCCCCGAGCTCCCCCTCCGACACCATCGCGCCCGGCGCCAGGCGCCGGCTGATGATCATCTGCTCGATCGCGTCGTAGGCGGTCTCGGAAAGGGACCGCGGCCGATTCGGGGCCGCCGTCACCCCGGTTGAATCCGGTCCGGTCGTCACAATCCTCGATCCGGCCAATGCATTCTCCGTCGGTTTCGGAGCCGGCCTTGGCGCCATCCGTGCCGGTTGACAATGGGGCCGAACGACGCCCTACTCAAGGCCTGGGATATCAGTCGGCGCTCAGACGGCGCGCGTCTCGGCCGCTGGGGAGCCTCTCGACGGCCACGGTCTCGCGGCAACTGACCCCTGGGAGGAGATTCGGATGGCCGAGCTGTCCCCTGAGACACGCGACAAGCTGAAGACCGTCAGCACGGCGACGCTGATGACCGCGCTGTACAAGCGCGGCTTCCGCAATCAGATGATCCAGGAGGTCCGGCCCCTGAAGGCCGGCGGCGGTACCATGGTCGGCGAGGCGTTCACCTTGCGCTACATGCCGGCCCGCGAGGACCTGAATCCGATCACGGTGTTCCGCGACCGGGCGCACCCGCAGCGCAAGGCTGTGGAGGAGTGCCCGCCGGGCGCCGTGTTCGTGATCGACAGCCGGAAGGACGCGCGGGCGGCCTCGGCCGGCTCGATCCTGGCGACCCGGCTGATGGTGCGGGGCTGCGCCGGCATCGTGACCGACGGCGGGTTCCGCGACGCCGACGAGATCGCCCGGCTCGACATGCCCAGCTACCATGTCCGCCCCTCGGCGCCGACCAACCTGACCATCCATCAAGCCATCGACATCAACGTGCCGATCGGCTGCGGCGACGCCCCGGTCTTCCCCGGTGACGTGATCGTCGGCGACGGCGACGGCGTTGCCGTGATCCCCGCCCACCTCGCCAACGAACTGGCGGACGAGGCCGTCGCGATGACCGCCTACGAGGACTTCGTCACCGAGGAGGTGCGCAAGGGCCGCTCAATCCTCGGTCTCTACCCTGCCACCGACGAGCAGAGCGTGGCCGACTTCGCCGCCTGGCGGAAGCAGAACGGGCGCTGAAGACGGCCCGCACCCGACCCATTCCGGGCTTGGCCGAGCCGGTTCCGGGCTGGCCGGCGCGCGACTTCAGCGGGCCGGCGAAGACAACGATGACGGTTCGGAGGGCGCCATGTCGGCAGGCATACCAGCGGTCACGGCGGCGCCGGAGATCGAGCGGCGCACGGTCGCCAAGGTCTCGTGGCGGCTCCTGCCGCTGATCGTCCTGATCTACTTCATCGCCTACATGGACCGCACGAACGTGGGCTTCGCCTCGTTCGGCCTGAACCGGGAGTTCGGCTTCTCGGCGACCCTCTATGGGTGGGGCGCGGGGATCTTCTTCCTCGGCTATTTCTTCTTCGAGGTGCCGAGCAACATTCTCCTGGAGCGCACCGGGGCCCGGATCTGGATCGCCCGGATCATGATCACCTGGGGCCTGGTTGCGGGTGGCATGGCCTTCATCACCGGCCCTGTGAGCTTCTTGGTGATGCGCTTCCTGCTCGGCGTGGCGGAGGCCGGATTCTTTCCCGGCATGATCCTGTACTTCACCTACTGGTTCCCGCGGCGATACCGGGCCCGGGTTGTGGCGGCCCTGTTCCTGGCGGTGCCGGGCTCGAACGCCCTCACGGCGGTGATCTCGGGGGCGCTGCTTCAGCTCGACGGGCTGCTCGGTCTGCACGGCTGGCAGTGGCTGTTCCTCATCGAGGCGGGGCCTTCGATCCTGCTGGCTTTTGTGGTGCTCGCGCAGATGACAGACCGGCCCGCCAAGGCGCGCTGGCTCGCGCCGGACGAGCGCGCCTGGCTGGAGGACACGCTGGAGGCCGAGCGCCGCAGCACCGTGGAGGCGCACGGGCACTTCACGCTCAGGCAGGCCTTGACCGATGGCCGGGTGCTCGCACTCGCAGCGATCTACTTCACCATCGCCACCGCGACCTACGGCATCACCTTCTTCCTGCCGCCGATCCTCAAGAGTCTGAAGCTCACCGACTGGGAGACCGGGCTCGCGACGGCCGTCCCGTATGTGGTGGGCACAGCGGGCATGATTGCCTGGAGCTGGTCGTCGGACCGGCGCGAGGAGCGGCGCTGGCACTTCGTGACCGCCGCCTTGGTCGCCGCCGGCGGGCTCATCGCGGCCGGTCCGCTGCTCGGCAGCCTCTGGGCGCTCACGGTGATGTCCGTGGCGACGGTCGGCCTCTACGGCTCCAAGCCCGCCTTCTGGCCTCTGCCGGCGGAATTCCTGTCGGGGCCGGCCGCGGCCGGAGGCATCGCGCTGATCAACGCGATCGGCAATCTCGGCGGCTTCGTCGGTCCCTACGTCCTGGGCTGGCTCAAGGATGCCACCGGCACCTACGAGGCCGGCCTGTATTTCCTGGCGGCGTCCGCGCTCGCCTCGGCGGCCATCACCTTCTTCGCGGTTCGGCCGGGCGCGGGCGCGGTGGATCCGGGCATCGCGACCGGCCCGGTCGGCTCCGCCCCGCCGAACGCATGAGACCGGAGGCGCCGCCATGACCGCACGCAAGACCCTGGCCGACCTGCGCAGCCAGCGCTGGTTCGGCACCGCCGACCTGCGCGGCTTCGGCCACCGCTCGCGCATGCTGCAGATGGGCTACGAGCGCGCTGATTTCAGCGACAAGCCGGTGGTCGGCATCATCAACACCTGGAGCGACATCAACCCCTGCCACCTGCATTTCCGCGAGCGCGTGGAGCAGGTGAAGCGCGGGGTGTGGCAGGCGGGGGGCTTCCCCATCGAACTGCCGGCGCTCTCGCTCTCGGAGAACTTCGTCAAGCCGACCACGATGCTCTACCGCAACCTCCTGGCCATGGAGGTGGAGGAATTGCTGCGCCAGCACCCGGTTGACGGGGCGGTCCTGATGGGTGGCTGCGACAAGACCACGCCCGGCACCGTGATGGGCGGCATCTCCATGAACCTGCCGATGATCTTCTTGCCGGCCGGCCCGATGATGCGCGGGCATTCCGGCGGGACGATCCTCGGCTCGGGCTCCGACGTGTGGAAGTTCTGGGCCGAGAAGGAAGCCGGCACCATCACCACGCAGCAATGGAACGACATGGAGGCCGGCATCGCGCGCTCGGCCGGCACCTGCATGACCATGGGCACCGCCTCGACCATGACGTCGATCGCCGAGGCGATGGGCCTGTGCCTTCCGGGTGCGGCCTCCATTCCGGCGGCCGACGCCGACCATCCCCGCATGGCCAGCGCCTGCGGACGCCGGATCGTCGCGATGATCTGGGAGGACCTGAAGCCGTCCGACATCCTCGACCGGCGCTCGATCGACAACGCGCTCGTGGTGCACAACGCGCTCGCCGGCTCGACCAACGCGATGATCCACCTCGTGGCGATGGCCGGGCGGGCCGGGATCCCGGTCAAGCTCACCGCGTTCGACGACTTCGCCCAGACGGTGCCGGTGATCGCCAACCTCCGGCCTTCGGGCCGGTGGCTGATGGAGGATTTCCACATCGCCGGCGGCATCCGCGCGCTGATGGCGCGGCTGTCCCCCCTCCTCCACCTCGACGCCCGCTCGGTCACGGGCGGCACGATCGGCGACGGGCTCGCCGGCATCACGGTGTTCAACGACGACGTGATCCGCCCGCTGGACAAGCCGATCGTGGCCACCGGCGGCACCGCCATCCTGTACGGCAACCTCGCCCCGCACGGCTGCGTGATCAAGCCGCCGGCCGCCGACCCGCGCTTCCTCAAGCATACCGGCCCGGCGCTGGTCTTCGACGATTACGACGCGATGAGCGCCGCGGTGAACGACCTCGACCTCGACGTCACGCCCGATCACATCATGGTCCTGCGCAATGCCGGCCCGATCGGCGGGCCCGGCATGCCGGAATGGGGGATGCTGCCGATCCCGAAGGTGCTGCTCCGGCAGGGGGTGCGCGACATGCTGCGGATCTCCGACGCCCGCATGAGCGGCACGAGCTACGGGGCCTGCATCCTGCACGTCTCGCCGGAATCGGCGGCCGGCGGCCCGCTCGCCGCCGTGCGCAACGGCGATCTCATCACGGTCGACGTGGCCGCGCGGCGGATCCACCTGCACCTGGACGATGCCGAGATCGCCGCCCGCGTGGAAGCCTTCGTGCCGCCGGACCGCGCCTATCCGCGTGGCTACAACCGCCTGTTCGCCCAGCACGTGCGGCAGGCCCACGAGGGCTGCGACTTCGACTTCCTCGAAGGCGCGGGCGGCATCCCCGAACCCGAGATTCACTGAGCGGAGCGCGTCTCGCGCACGGGCATCCCAGCCCGGCACAAGGGAGCCTGTCCAAACAATGCCTTGCGCACGGCCGGCAAAGATCCGGCGGACGCACACTCCAGGGAGGAGACATGGCGATGATCGCGCGCAGGGGTCTGCTGGCGGGTGCGGCCGTGCTCGGCGCCGCACAGGCGACCCGGGCCGGATGGGAGCCGTCGCAGCGCGTTCCCGACCCGGCCGTCGAGGTGCTCGACCCGTCCTTCGCCAAGTACCGCCTCGCCTCGGCAACCGTGGAGCGGGTCGCCACCGGTCTGCGCTGGGCCGAGGGGCCGGTCTGGTTCGGCGACATGGGCGCGCTGCTGTTCAGCGACGTGACCAACGACCGCATCATGAGATGGGACGAGGCCTCGGGCGCGCTCTCGGTTTTCCGCAAGCCGTCTTCCTACGCCAACGGCAACACCCGCGACCGGCAGGGCCGCCTGATCACCTGCCAGCACAAGACCCGCAGCGTCACCCGGACCGAGCACGACGGCGCGATCACCACGCTGATCGACCGGTTCGACGGCAAGCCGCTGAACTCGCCCAACGATCTCGTCTGCCATTCCGACGGCGCCGTCTGGTTCACCGACCCGGCCTTCGGACCGAACCCCCACGAGGCGATGGCGGCGCCGGAACTTCCGGGCAGCGTCTACCGGTTCGATCCGGCGACCGGGCAGGCGAGCGTCGCCGTGGCGGGCCTCGCGGGCCCGAACGGCCTCTGCTTCTCGCCGGACGAGTCGAAGCTCTACGTCATCGAGGCCCGGGCCAAGCCGAACCGGCTGATCCGCGTCTACGACGTGGTCGAGAACGGCACCAGGACCGCCAACGGGCGCGTGTTCTACGATGCCGGGACCGGCACGCCGGACGGTTTCCGTGTCGATGTCGACGGCAACCTGTGGTGCGGCTGGGGCATGAGCGAGGCCGAGGACGGGGTGCTGGTGCTCTCGCCGCAGGCCAAGCCGATCGGCCGGATCCGCCTGCCCGAGCGCTGCGCCAACCTGTGCTTCGGTGGCTTCAACCGCAACCTGCTGCTGATGGCCGCCTCGCACTCGGTCTACGCACTCTACGTCAACACGCGCGGCGCCGGGATCTGCTGATCCTGGTGATCCGAATCGCATGACGCATCCGGCGACGGCCCCTCCAACGGAGTCGGGTCGTCGTCGGACGCGGCGCTGGCCCCCTACTCCGCGGCCTCCGCCAGATACCGCGCCGGGTCGTAGTTCAGGATCGGCCCGAGCCAGCGCTCCACGTCGCGGATGTCCATGCCCTTGCGGAGGGCGTAGTCCTCGACCTGGTCCCGCTCGACCTTGGCGACCCCGAAGTAATGCGCCTCCGGATGAGCCAAATAGAGGCCCGAGACCGAGGAACCGGGCCACATGGCATAGGATTCGGTGAGCTTAACCCCGATCCGGCGCTCGGCCTTCAGGAGATCGAACAGCTGCGTCTTCTCGGTGTGGTCGGGCTGGGACGGGTAGCCCGGGGCCGGGCGGATACCGGCATAGGGCTCGCTCGCCAGCTCGGCGGGGGAAAAACTTTCGTCCGGCGCATAGCCCCAGAACTCCCGCCGGACGCGCTCGTGCATGCGCTCGGCGAACGCCTCGGCGATCCGGTCAGCCAGCGCCTTCACCAGGATCGCCCGGTAATCGTCGTTGGCGCGCTCGAACCGCTCGGCGATGCGCACCTCCTCCAGGCCGGCCGTGACCACGAAGCCGCCGACGTAATCGGCGATGCCGGTCTCCCTGGGGGCGACGAAGTCCGACAGGCAGGTGTTGGCGCGCCCGTCGCGCTTGGACAGCTGCTGGCGCAGGCCGTGGAAAGTCGCGAGCCGGTCCGACCGGCTCTCGCCCGTGTAGAGCACGATGTCGTCCCCGACGCTGTTGGCCGGCCAGAAGCCGATCACCGCCTTCGGGTTGAACCAGCGCTCCGCCACGATCTGCGTCAGCATCTCCTGCGCGTCCTCGTAGAGGGCACGGGCGGCGGGACCCTGGTCCGGGTCGTCCAGGATCGCCGGGAAGCGGCCCTTGAACTCGTAGGTCTGCAGGAACGGCGTCCAGTCGATATAGGGCACGAGGTCGGCGACCTCGTAGGAGCCGAACACCCGCGCATCCGTGAAGGCCGGCTTCTTCGGCGCGTATCCCGACCAGTCGATCCGGAAGGGGTTAGCCCGGGCCTTCGCCAGCGGCAGGCGCTGCTTGTCGAGCTCCGATCGGGCATGGGCGGCGGAGACCTTGGCGTATTCCGCCCGCACCGTCGCGATCGTGGCGTCGCGGGTGTCCTTGGACAGGAGGCTCGATACCACGCCGACCGCGCGGCTCGCGTCGGTGACGTAGACCGCCTGGCCCTTGGCGTAGGCCGGGTGGATCTTCACCGCCGTGTGGACGCGGCTCGTTGTGGCGCCGCCGATCAGCAGCGGCACGGAGAAGCCTTCGCGCTCCATCTCGCCCGCCACGTGGACCATCTCGTCCAGCGACGGGGTGATCAGGCCGGACAGGCCGACGATGTCGACGTTCTCGCGCTTGGCGGTCTCCAGGATCTTGGCGGCCGGGACCATAACGCCGAGATCGATGATCTCGTAGTTGTTGCAGGCGAGAACGACGCCGACGATGTTCTTTCCGATGTCGTGGACGTCCCCCTTCACGGTCGCCATCAGCACCTTGCCGGCGGCCTGGCGCCGGCCGTCGCCGCCATTGGCGCGCTTCTCCTCCTCCATGAAGGGTTCGAGATAGGCGACCGCCTGCTTCATCACCCGGGCGGACTTCACCACCTGGGGCAGGAACATCTTGCCGGCGCCGAACAGGTCGCCGACCACGTTCATGCCGGCCATCAAAGGCCCCTCGATGACGTGGAGCGGGCGCTCGGCCTGGCTGCGGGCCTCCTCGGTGTCGGCCACGATGTACTCGGTGATGCCGTTGACCAGCGCGTGCTCGATGCGCTTGGCCACCGGGGCCTCGCGCCACGTCAGGTCGGCGGTCTTGGCCTGGGCCGAGGCGCCGGTCTTGAAGCGCTCGGCCGCCTCCAGCAGGCGCTCCGTGGAATCGTCGCGGCGGTTGAGGACCACGTCCTCGCACAGCTCGCGCAGCTCCGCCGGGATCTCGTCGTAGACCGCGAGCTGGCCGGCATTGACGATCCCCATGTCCATCCCGGCCTGGATGCAATGGTACAGGAACACCGCGTGCATCGCCTCGCGCACCGGCTCGTTGCCGCGGAAGGCGAAGCTGAGGTTCGAGACGCCGCCCGAGATGTGGGCATGCGGCAGGGTCTCACGGATCGTCCGGGTCGCGTCGATGAAGGCGACGCCGTAGGGATTATGCTCCTCGATGCCGGTGGCCACCGCGAAGATGTTGGGATCGAAGATGATGTCTTCCGGCGGGTAGCCCACCTGCTCGGTCAGGATCCGGTAGGCCTTGGTGCAGATCGCGACCTTGCGCTCGTAGGAGTCCGCCTGACCCTGCTCGTCGAAGGCCATCACCACGACGGCGGCGCCGTAGGAACGGCAGATCCTAGCGGCCTCGATGAACTTCGCCTCGCCCTCTTTCATGGAGATCGAGTTCACGATCGCCTTGCCTTGGATACATTTCAGGCCGGCCTCGATCACCTCGAACTTCGAGGAATCGACCATCACCGGCACCCGGGCGATGTCGGGCTCGGCGGCGACGAGGTTGAGGAACTCGACCATCGCCTTCTGAGAGTCGAGCAGGCCCTCGTCCATGTTCACGTCGATCACCTGGGCGCCGGCGGCGACCTGATCGCGGGCGACATCCAGGGCCGCGGCGTAATCGCCGTTGGTGATGAGCTTCCTGAACTTGGCCGAGCCGGTGACGTTGGTGCGCTCACCGACGTTCACGAACGGGATTTCCTTGGTTAGCACGAAGGGCTCCAGGCCCGAGAGCCGCATCAGGCGCGGGATCTCGGGGACCTGCCGGGGCGCCTTGCCGGCGACCGAGTCGCTGATCGCGCGGATGTGGTCCGGCGTCGTGCCGCAGCAGCCGCCGACCATGTTGACCAGGCCCGCTTCGGCGAATTCGCCGACCAGCTTGCCCATGGCCTCCGGGCTCTCGTCGTAGAGGCCGAACTCGTTGGGCAGGCCGGCATTCGGATAGGCGCAGACCAGGGTGTCGCACAGGCGGGACAGCTCGGCGATGTGGCCGCGCATCTCGCGGGCGCCCAGCGCGCAGTTGAGGCCGAAGGTCAGCGGGTCGGAATGGCGGAGCGCGTTCCAGAACGCCGCCGGGGTCTGTCCCGACAGGGTCCGGCCCGACAGGTCGGTGATCGTGCCGGAGATCTGGATCGGCAGGCGGATCCCGGTCTCCTCGAACACCGCCCAGGCCGCGGCCACGGCCGCCTTGGCGTTGAGCGTGTCGAAGATCGTCTCGATCAGGATCAACTCGGCGCCACCGGCGATCAGGCCGCGGACCTGCTCCATGTAGGCGGTCTTGACCTGATCGAAGGTGACGGCCCGGAAGCCGGGATTGTTCACGTCCGGGGAGATCGAGAGCGTGCGGTTCGTCGGGCCGATGGCGCCGGCCACGAAGCGGCGGCGACCATCCTGCTTCTCGGCGAGCCGGGCGGCCTCGCGGGCGAGGCGTGCGCCCTCCCGGTTCAGGTCGTGGATGATCGATTCGAGGCCGTAATCCGCCTGCGCGATCGTGGTGCCGGAGAAGGTGTTGGTCTCGCAGACGTCGGCGCCGGCCAGGAAGTAATCCAGATGGATCTGCCGGATCGCGTCCGGCTGCGTCAGGATCAGGAGGTCGTTGTTGCCCTTCTGATCGTGCGCGTGATCCTTGAAGCGGTCGCCGCGGAAATCCGCCTCGGTGAGGCCGAGCCGCTGGATCACCGTGCCCATCGCCCCGTCGAGGACGAGGATCTTCTCCCCCGCGCGCTGGCGCAGCGCACGTGCGATCTCGGTGCCGTCGACGGGTGGGAAATCAGTCATCAAGGCAATCCCATCGGCCACCTCATCCTGAGGTGCCGGAGCGTAGCGGAGGCCTCGAAGGAGCCCTCCAGATGTCGTGTCGGTCCCCGGGCCCCTCCTAAGAGGCCGCGCGATCTTCGATCGCCCGGCAGCTCAGGATGAGGGTGGGATCGGGTTGCGCCGTCCGGGCGCGGCTGAGTTTAAGCCGCGGCCTTGGCGGCCGCCAGCTTCGGCGCCTGCGCGCGCAGGCCGAGCAGGTGGCAGATGGCGTAGACGAGGTCGGAGCGGTTCATCGAGTAGAAGTGGAAGTCGTTGACGCCCTCGTCCACGAGGTCGAGCACCTGCTCGGCCGCCACCGCGGCGGCCACGAGACGGCGCGTCTCCACGTCGTCTTCGAGCCCCTCGAACCGGGCCGCGAGCCAGTAGGGCACCGAGGCGCCTGTGCGGCGGGCAAAGTTCGCCGCCTGCTTGAAGTTCTGCACCGGCAGGATGCCCGGGATGATCGGGATCGTGATCCCGGCGGCCCGGACCTTCTCGAGGTAGCGCAGGAAGATCTCGTTCTCAAAGAAGAACTGGGTGATCGCCTGATCGGCGCCGGCATCGACCTTGGCCTTCAGGGCGTCGATGTCGGCCTCCAGCGAGGCCGCCTCCGGGTGCTTCTCGGGATAGGCCGAGACCGAGACCTTGAAGTCGCCGATGCGCTTGATCCCCTCCACCAGCTCGGCCGTGGTGGCGTAGCCCCCGGGATGCGGCCGGTAGGCATGGCCGACGCCCTCGGCCGGATCGCCGCGCAGCGCCACGATGTGGCGCACGCCCGCGTCCCAGTAGGACTGCACCACCGCGTCGATCTCCTCACGGGAGGCATCCACGCAGGTGAGGTGGGCGGCCGGCTTAAGGCTGGTCTCGCGGACCATCCGGGCGACCGTGTTGTGGGTGCGCTCGCGGGTCGAGCCGCCGGCCCCGTAGGTCACGGAGACGAAGTTCGGCTGGAGCGGGGCCAGCCGCTCGATCGAGGTCCAGAGGATCCTCTCCATCTCCTCGGTCTTCGGCGGGAAGAACTCGATCGAGACGCGGATCGGGTGGTAGCCGTCGCGGCTGGCGCGGTGTGTGGATCGGCGCATCGGGTCTCGTCCTCTATGTCGATCGGTTCAGACGATGGCGGGGAAGGGTTGCATGGAGGTCGCTCGGCCCGGGGGTCACGCGACCGCGCGCCGGGGCTGAGCCGCGTCGTGTCCGACGCCCACTTGGTGAACGCCGGCCTCTTGGGCGAGCCAGAGCGTGACGGTGAGCTGGCCGGATTCCCGCGGTGCGAGGTCGTGGGTCGAGACCGTGGCGAGCCCCGCCTCGGCGAGCCAGCCGGAGACCTGATCGGCCGAGAAGCCGAGCCGCCGATGGGCTTGGCCGGTCCGCAGGAATTCCAGGTCGTGCGGCGCGAAATCCACCACCAGGAGCCGGCCTCCGGGCGCCACGAGCCGGGCGGCGCCGCGTAGCGCGCGGGCCGGATCATCGAGATAATGCAGCACCTGATGCACCACCACGAGGTCGAAGCTCGCCCTGGCGAAGGGTGGCGCGTGGATGTCGCCCTGCCGCAGGTCCACCCGCGCCAAGCCTTGCCGCTCCAGATTGGCCCGGGCGACGGACAGCATGGCGTGGCTCGAATCGAGGCCGGTGGCGCGTGTGGCCCGGGGCGCGAGCAGGCCGAGCATCCGGCCCGTGCCGGTTCCGAGGTCGATCAGGCTGCCGAGGGAACGCTCGCCCAGCGCGTCGAGCACCGCCGCCTCCACCGTCGCCTCGGGGACATGCAGGGAGCGCAGCTCGTCCCATTTCGGCGCGAGCCGTGCGAAGAAGGTCTGGGCCGTCTCAGCCCTCTGCGCCCGGACGGCGTCGAGCCTGGCGCGATCTTCCGACAGGGGCGGCGCCGTCCGGTCGAGCTCGGACAGGAGCGGGTCGGCGAGGCCGGCGCGGGCCTCGGAACGCCGGAAGAACGCCCAGGCGCCCTCGCGGTGGCGCTCGACCAAGCCGGCCTCGACCAGGAGCTTGAGATGGCGCGAGATCCGCGGCTGCGACTGGCCCAGGATGTCGGTGAGGTCCGAAACCGAGAGCTCGCCCTCGGCGAGCAGCGCGAGGATGCGCAGGCGCGTCTCTTCGGCGGCCGCGCGCAGGACGCCCAGGGCCTCGGAGAACGGGATCGATCCCACTGCTTCATCGCGATCGATAGACATAAAGATATGTTTATGTCCGTTTCGAGCGGGGCGCAAGGGCGATCTTGGAAGCCGCGATCCCCGCCCCTACCGCAGCCAGTACCCGTCCGGCGCCAGCGGCGGGGGCATCGGCTCGCCCAGCGCGTGGTGCACGATGCGGTCGACGGCACGGACCATCGCGTCGAGGGGCAGGTCGTTCGGCTCGGTGCCGAAGGGCTCCTCCAGCTCGTCCCCGAGGGCGTCGAGGCCGAAGAACGTGTAGCCGACGAGCGCCACCACCACCGGCGTCACCCACCCGAGGGAGCCCGTGAGTCCTACCGGCAGGAGCAGGCAGTAGAGCCAGGCGGTCCGGTAGACGAGCAGCGTGTAGGCGAAGGGCAGCGGCGTGTTGGCGATCCGCTCGCAGGCGGTATGCACCCCCGAGAGGGCCTCGATCCGCGCCTCCAGGATGCCGAACTGGATGTCCGTGAGGCGGCCCGCGCGCATCAGCCCGGCGAGGTCTCGGGTCATCGTGGCCAGGACCGAGTCGGTGGGATTGGGGCCGCAGAGGTTCGATCCAGGCGCCTTCCCGTCCACCGCGAGGGCCTCGTCGAGGCCGCGCAGGCGCGCGTGCAGGCCGTGTGCGAAGGCCGATAGCCGTCGAAGCTGGGCCGCCGCCTCCGGCTCCGGCAGCAGCGCCGGCAGGATACGGGCGAGGTTGCGCACCTCACCGATCAGGCTGCCCCAGGCCTTGCGGGCCTCCCACCAGCGCTCGTAGCAGGCATTGTTGCGGAAGCTCAGGAAGATCGACAGGGCGAGGCCGACCAGCGTGAACGGCGCGACCCCGGCGGTCACCGGGAACGCCGCGGGCCAGCGCGCCTCGGCCCATACCACCGCGCAGGAGACGGCAACGATCCCGACGAGCTTCGGCGCCACCTGCGGCAGGATCGAGCCGCGCAGGGTGAACAGCAGGGTCAGCAGGTTGGGCCGGGTGCGGACGATCATCGGGTCTTCGGGGCTGAGGCGCGGCTGTCCTGCCCTGCTCCCCCGGCTGCGGCAAGAGCGGCGTCCGTGAGGCGATCCCTCAGTCGGCCCGAGCCTCCCACAGCCACGCCGCGCCGCGCACCCCCGAGGCATCCCCGTGCAGGCTCGCCCGCACCGGCGTATCGAAGGCGTCGGAGAAGACGTGGGGGGCGATCATCGCGGGCAGCCCGGCGATCAGCTCCGGGATCCGCGACAGGCCGCCGCCGATCACGATCACGTCGGGGTCCAGGAGATTGACCACCTGCGCGGCCGCGCGCCCGAGCCGGTCGAGATGCACGGCGAGCGTCTCGCGCGCGCCCGCGTCCCCGTCGCGGGCGGCCGCGACGACCGCCTCGGCGGTGAGGTTCGCGCCGTGCCGCCGGGCGTGGTCTGCGGCGAGGCCGGGACCGGACAGCCAGGTCTCGATGCAGCCCCGACGGCCGCAATAGCAATCCGGGCCGGGCTGCTCGTCGGCACCGGGTGCCGGCAGTGGGCCGTGGCCCCATTCGCCCGCGATGGCATTGCGGCCCGTGAGCACGCGGCCGTCGACGGCGATGCCCGACCCGACGCCGGTCCCCAGGATCACCGCCCAGACCACCCGCGCGCCCGCGCCTGCGCCGTCCACCGCCTCCGAGACCGCTAGGCAATTGGCGTCGTTCTCGATCCGAACCGGCCGCTCCAGCCGATGCGCGAGATCGATCCCGAACGGGCGGCCGTTGAGCCAGTGGGAGTTGGCGTTGCGCACCGAGCCGGTCGCCGGCGACAAGCTGCCCGGCATGCCGATGCCGACACTGCAGGGGGCACCGGCCTCCGCCTCGAGCCGCGCCACCAGGGCGGCCACCGCCTCGAGCGTCGCCCGGTAGTCGCCGCGCGGCGCGGGCATCCGGGCCTCGGCCAGGGTCGCACCGTCCGGATCGAGCACGATCCCGGCGATCTTGGTGCCGCCGAGATCGATCCCGAGGCGCGCCCGCGCGGGTGCCGGTCCCGGCTGTTGGCCCATCACTCCGCCGCGGCGACCTTGCGCTCGGTCCCCATCGGCTGCGGCGCCTCGTCGGTGATGTGGGTGCCGATGGCGAGGGGGTGGGCCATGACCTCGTTGAGCTTGGCCATGTCGAGCTCACCCTCCCAGCGGCTGACCACCACGCAGGCGACGCCGTTGCCCACGAGGTTGGTGAGCGCGCGGCACTCCGACATGAACTTGTCGATCCCGAGCACAAGGGTCATGGCGGCGACTGGCACCGGGCTGTTCGGGATCGCAGAAAGCGTGGCCGCCAGGGTGATGAAGCCCGCGCCGGTGACGCCCGAGGCGCCCTTCGAGGTCAGCATCGCCACGAGGATGATCGTCGCGTACTGCGTGAAGCTCAGGTCGGCGCCCACCGCCTGCGCCAGGAACAGCGTAGCCAGCGTCATGTAGATGTTGGTGCCGTCGAGGTTGAACGAGTAGCCGGTCGGAACCACCAAGCCGACCACGGAGTCCGAGGCGCCGAGCCGACGCATCTTGGTCATGAGCTGCGGCAGCACCGTCTCGGACGAGGAGGTGCCGACGACGATCAGCAACTCGTCCTTGATGTAGGCGAGAAATCGCAGGATCGAGAAGCCGGCGATCTTGGCGATGGTCCCGAGCACCACCAGGATGAACAGGATCGCCGTGACGTAGAAGGTGCCGACCAACCACGCGAGGTCGTAGACCTTCTGGATCCCGTACTCGCCGATCGTGAAGGCCATCGCCCCGAACGCGCCGACGGGCGCGAGCTTCACGACGATGCCGATGATCCTGAAGAAGATCTGCCCGGCGGTGTCGATCACGTGGTTCACGGCCGCCGCCCGCTCGCCCAGGCCGGTCACCACCACGCCGGTGAGGATCGAGATCAGCAGCACCTGAAGCAGGTCGCCGGTGGCGAAGGGATCGAAGAAGCTCTTGGGGATGATCGCCAGGATGTGGGCGACGGTGGAATCGGCGGCCGCCTTGCTGGCGTAGCTCGCGACCTTGCTGGCATCGAGCTTCGACGGGTCGGCGTTGAAGCCGGCGCCGGGCCTGATCACCTCGCCGACCAGCACGCCGAACAGCAGCGCCACGGTGGAGACCACCTCGAAGTAGACGAGCGCCTTCAGGCCGACCCGGCCGACCTTCTTGAGGTCACCGATCGACGCGATGCCGTGCACGATGGTGCAGAAGATGATCGGCGCGATCATCATCTTGATCAGGCCGATGAAGGCGTCGCCGAGCCATTTCATGGCCTTGCCGGTGGCCGGATCGTACCACCCGAGCAGCACGCCCAGCGCGATGGCGATCAGCACCTGGATGTAGAGCACCTTGTACCAGGGCTCGCGGGTGGCTCCGGCCGGAACCGTCGCGTGGGTTGCGTGTGCCATGTCCATCCCGTGCACGCGTTTCGCGCACCCTCCCAGTGTGCCGGCACGCTAACGATAATCGTCCCTCGCCTCAACGGCGCCTCGGTAGTCCACGGCGAAGCGAGCGTGACAAAAACCTGTCGATCCCGGGCGGAGAGACTTCTCTTGGCGGATATTTGCCCGCATTCCGATAAACACGGCTCTTCCGGGCATCCGCCGGAATTCGCCGTCCGCCGATCGGCGGTCAGGGCAGTTCAGGAGGCCGGCGTGACCTCATTCAACCCTGTCGGTACTGTAATCCTGGGCGGGCTTTTAGCCTGCGCGCCCGCCGTCCCGGCCGCCGCCGGCGTCGTCGCGCAGATCGACCAGTCCCGTCAGCGCATGCGGGTCTTCGTCGATGGATATCACGCCTACGACTGGCCGGTCTCTACCGCCCGCCGCGGATACGTCACACCGAGGGGCAGATTCCGGGTGGGGCTGATGGCGCCGATGTGGCGCTCGCGAAAGTATCACGGCGCGCCGATGCCGCACGCGATGTTCTTCCGCGGCGGCTACGCGATCCACGGCACCTACGCGACCGGGACTCTCGGGCGCCGTGCGAGCCATGGCTGCGTTCGCCTCTCCCCGGCCCACGCCGCCGCCTTGTTCGGCCTGGCCCGCAGCCGCGGGGGCGCCACGGTGGTCATCCGCGACTGAAAGCCCGACAAAAAAGGCCGCGGCGGCACCCTGCCCCCGCGGCCTCTTCTGTGACTGGATCGATCAGTTCTGCTGCTGCGTCCGGCGCGGGCGCACGGTCCAGCGCTCGAACATGCTCGACGGGTCGTCGCCCTTGGCGTCCTTGGCCTCGGAGGCGGGCTCCGGCTGCTGATGGATCGCCGCGCCGAGTGCCTGGGACAGGCTCTCGATCACGTCGTCGATGCGGGCGTCGCCATGCGCGGTCTCGCCCGCTCCGGCCTGTGCGGTGCCGGCTTCGTACGCCGTCGGAGCCGCGTGGTGAACGGGCTCCGGAGCAGCTGGCTCCGGCTCGGCGTGAAGCTCCGGCGCGGGCTCCGCGGGGGCCTCGGCGACCGGCGCGGCCTGGGGCGGCTCGACGGGCTCCGGCGCGGGAGGCGGCGCTGCAACCGGGGCCGCGGGGGGCGTCACGATGCGGCGCATGGCGTTCACCGCGCCGTCATCCGGCTCGCTCGTCCGCGCGCTGCTGCCGTAGCGGCCGAAGCCGAACCGGGGTTCGATCAGGTCGAGGACCGCGTCGAGCGCCGCGTTGCTCAGCGACACCTCTTCGGCGGCCGGCACGCCCTGGATGGCGAGGAGGTGCCGCTCGTAGGCCGGCTCGCCGCTGACCTCACGCCCGAACCAGGTCGGAGCGTGGAAGGCGGCCGCGTCACCGTCGCTATCGAAGAGGATGCTGATCAGGTCGAGGCTGCCGGGCGTGACGTAGCGGTCGATTGCGACTTCGCGGCCGCCGACGTTCAGGGTGGTCCGGTCGTAGGCGGCCTTGCCCGGGCAGACATCCAGCAGCGCGTCGCCGTGGGCGCGCGGCACGTCGGTGCGCTCCTCGGCCGGGATGCCGTCGGGCCCCTTGTTCACCAGCACGAGCTGGCAGACCTGGCCGTCGACGCGCACGTAGGAGGCGCGACCGCCCTGCGGGGCGAAATGCCCCTCGGTGATCCGGGCGCCGCCCCGCTCCTTGCGGATCAGGCGAACCAGGGAAGGGGCGACCAGAAATCGGCGAATGGTGCTCATGAACTCAAAACCCCTCCCGCTTTGTCGGCGGTGCGCCGATCCGGCGGACAGCCCTCAGAGCCGCCGGCCCGATGGATCGGGCAGGTCGAGCCGGCGACGACGGCGTATTAACTGGACCGCAACGCCGTATTGGCTCGCACATCACCGGATCCACCGCCAATACCGGACGGCGACAACATGAGACGGTTAAGCGCTAAGCAAAAACTCGACGAAATCAAGACCGGAATGGGGTTGTAATTCGTCAGAAACCCCTCCTGTCCCCGATATCCCGCCTTTGGGCACGATTTTCGCAATCCAGGTTAAACCTGGACGGTGCCGCCTCACTCCGCCGGTTCGAAGTTCATCGCGGCGCCGTTCATGCAATATCGCAGGCCCGTCGGAGCCGGACCGTCGTCGAAGACGTGGCCGAGATGGCCCTTGCAGCGGGCGCAATGCACCTCGGTCCGGACCATCCAATGGCTACGATCCACCGTGGTCTCGACGGCGCCTTCGATCGGCTCGAAGAAGCTCGGCCAGCCGGTGCCGGACTCGAACTTGGTGCCCTGCTCGAACAACGGCTGTCCGCAGCCGGCGCAGGTGAAGGTGCCGGCCCGCTTCTCGGCGAGCAGGCAGCTCGTTCCGGCGCGTTCGGTGCCGTGCTCACGCAGAACCCGATACTGCTCCGGCGTGAGCGCCGCGCGCCACTCGGCCTCGCTGCGGGCCTCGGGGCTGGTTGTCGCGCTATCGGCCATGAGGATCTCCCTTTTCGCGGGGGGATATAGGCATCGCACCCGTTCGACGGCAGTCCCGGGGCTTCGAAAACGCCGGCATCCGGGCACTAGGCCGCCGCGCCCACCGTGTCGGCCATCCGCGCCTGGCGATGTCCCATCGGCAGCGGGGCGCCGGTGGTGGTATCGCGGGCCGTCTGGTGCTCAAGCTCCGCGTTGATCTCGCCGCCGAGCAGCACGATCGTCGAGGAGATCCAGATCCAGGTCATGAATCCGATCACCGCGCCGAGCGAGCCGTAGGTCTCGTTGTAGGTGCCGAAATTGGAGACGTACCAGGAGAACAGCAGCGACGCGATCAGCCAGAGCAGGCCCGCGATCACGCTGCCGACGCCGACCCAGCGCCAGCGGGCATGCTCCCGGCTCGGGCCGAAGCGGTAGAGCACCGAGAGGCCCGCGAGCAGAACTAGCAGCACCGCAGGCCAGCGCAGGGCCGCCAGCAGCCACGCGCCCGAGCCGAGGCCGAGGAAATTCAGCACCACCGGCACCACCACGATCGCGTTGAGCGCGATGATGATGAACACCAGGGCGCCCACCGTGAAGGTGAGCGAGCGGAGGTTCAGCCAGAGGAAGTTGCGCTTCTCCTCCTCCTCGTAGACGACGTTCAGCGCATCGAACATCGCCTTCATGGCGGCGTTGGCGCTCCAGAGCGAGAGCAGCAGGCTGGTGAAGAACGTGAGGCTGAGCGACCCGCTGCCTTTGGCCGCGATGCGCTTGACTTGGTCGCCGATCAGCTCGACCGCCCCCGAGGGCAGCACGGCGTGCAGCTGCGCGAGGTGATCGTTGATGACGTTGACGTCCGCGAACAGGCCGTAGCAGCTCACGAGCGCTGCGATGGCCGGGAACAGCGACAGCAGGGTGTAGAAGGTCACACCGGCGGCCACCGCCAGAACCCGGTCCTTGTTGAATTCCAGATAGACCCGGACCGCGATGTCCTTCCAGCCGGCCTGCGTCATCTCGGCGGGGCTGTCGGCGGCGCGTCCGCGCTCGGGCTGCGTCGCCGCCGTGAGCTGGGCGGCCCGGCCGGTGATCGAGCGCGCGCCGGCGTTGACGGCTTGGCGCGCCGGCTCCGCGGCGGTGGTCGGTTCTGGATCGACCGGCGGGCCGTTTCGCGCAGGCAGGGCCGGTAAACCCCGTCGCCCGGGCGCGACCGCGAGCGCCACCAGCGCCGAGCCGAGCATCAGGATCCACAGGGTCGAGCCGCTGCCCGGCTGTCCGCTCGGATTGGTGGGCGACGCAGGCATGTCTTCGAAGAGGCCGTCCGCGCGGAACTGCCGCGCTCGAAGCTCAAACGTCGGCGAACCGCGGCCGTTCCGCGTCCTGACGCAGGCACGTGCGGCGCCGACGCGCGTTCTGCATCCCATGCGCGATCAGCCCCGCCTCGGATTCTGCTGCAAGTTCGTCCTCGACGAGCCCCCCGGCGGCTATGCCACCCTGAAGGCGGCGCGCGATGCGACGCTCCACCTGAATCTGACCAGCGTGACGATGGCCCATCTCGCCAAGCTGGATCCCGGCGCCCGGCGGGCGAAGCTCTCCGCCATCGTCGCCCACAACCTCCACGCGCTGGCCCGCCAGATCGCCTGGGTCGGCGCGCGGCCTCCGATCGAGCGCATGCTGCGCATGGCGAGCAATGTCCTGCCCGGCTACACCCACCCGATCGCGAAGGGCCTCTATGCCGAGCCCGAAATGGCTGCCCTAGTCGAGCGCGGGCTGGCGGAGGCGGGGGCGCTGGCGCGCCGGCTCGGCGTGCGCCTGAGCTTCCACCCGGGCCCGTTCTGCCTCCTGGCGAGCCGCAATCCGGCGGCCATCGAGAACGGCCTGGCGGAGCTCGATTACCACGCCGAGATCTTCGACCGCATGGGCTATGGCGGCGGCTGGCACCCGCTCGGCGCCCACATAAACATCCATGTCGGGGCGGGCGACCCCGGGGTCGACGGCTTCCGCGAGGCCCTGCCCCGTGCGAGCCGCGTGGCGCGCGATCTCGTCACCGTGGAGAACGACGAGAACGCCTTCGGCCTCGAGGCGGTGCTCCGGCTCGCCGACCTCGTGCCGGTGGTGCTCGATCTGCACCACCACTGGGTCCAGAGCGGTGGTGTCTATATCGAGCCGGACGATTCCCGCATCGCCCGGGTGCGGGAGTCCTGGCGCGGGGTGCGGCCGGTGGCCCATATCAGCGTCTCGCGCGAGGCCGTCTCCTCCGACTGCGACCCCGATGTGCTGCCCGACTTCCCGGCCCTGCGTGCCGCCGGCCACGCGGTCCGGGACCTTGCCGCGCATTCCGACAGGATGTGGAACCGGGCGGTGAACGACCTCGTGGCCCGCCACCTCGCCTGGGCCGATTTCGAGATCGAGGCGAAGGCGAAGAACCACGCCTCGACGCAGATCGCCGATTACATCACGGCCCTCGAGCGGGCGCCCCCGATCGCCGCGGCGTGACGAGACGGTCTCGACGCCTCCCGCGCGCGGCGCTAGTCAGCCGGCATGAAGACGGCCGATTGCGACATCCTCATCGTCCCGGGGCTCGGGGGCTCCGAGGAGGACCACTGGCAGGCCCGCTGGGCGGGACGCCTCGCCACGGCCCGGGTGGTCGTGCAGGACGAATGGCATGCGCCGAGCCCGGAGGCCTGGTGCGGGCGGATCGCCGAGGCGGTGGCGGCGGCGACCCGGCCGGTGATCCTGATTGCCCACAGCCTGGGCGTCGTGGCCTGCGTCGAGGCGGTGCCGCGCCTGCCCGCCGGTGTTGTCCGCGGCGCCCTGTTCGTGGCTTTCCCGGACGTCGAACAGGCCCCCGGGCTCCCGGACGCGGTGCGTGCCTTCGCGCCGGTGCCGCGGGAACCTCTGCCCTTCCCATCGCTCCTGGTCGCAAGCCGCACCGATCCCTATTGCCGCTACGATCGCGCGGACGACTTCGCCCATAGCTGGGGTGCCCTGACGGTCGATGCCGGCGAATCGGGCCACATCAACGTGGCGAGCGGGCACGGGCCGTGGCCGGAGGGGCTGATGCGGCTCGCCGGGTTCATGAAGGGGCTGTAGGGCGCCGCGCAGGCCGGATTCGTCGCCTCTCGTCCGCACTTGTGCGGCCGTCATGGCCGCAGAGAATCGCGACGCGTCCGCTTTTTCGCCGCTCGACCCGCGTGGTCGGGCCCCTCTCTACGCGCGTCGACGCGCCGGCGACCGGCCTACGTGCTCGCCGACGCCGTGGATGCCTCCCGCGACTTGGACGCCCGGCAGCGTGCCGGGATCGCGGCTGCCCTGCGGGATGCCGGCGCCGGCGGCGTCGCCGGTGAGGACGCGGCGGCGGCGTTCAGCCCTGGGACTCGGCCACTCCGTTAACGCGCCGTTTACCCTCGCGCCTTCCAGTGGCGTCTCGGGCGGTCCTTCGCCCTGAAGGCGCCCCTGGAGAGCACCGTGACGCGTAAAGAGCTTCTGGAACGACTCGACGCGGTCCAGGCCGCCCTCGGGCCCCGGGCCCACATCAACTTCAACAGCTCGTTGTTCAACGACGCCGCGCTCCTGAAGCGCATCGAGGCGTTCGAGGCGAAGGTCGGTGAGCCCGAGAAGCCGAAGGTCGCCGACTACACCGGCAACATGTTCTCGCGCATCGCCAACCGCCGCACGGCCACCGCCGCCAAGTAGCGGCACTCCTGTAGCCGCAACGGCGTAGCACCGCCCTATTTCGACTCGGGTTCCGCTGAGCGCAGCAACTCGCCCGCCACGTCGGCAAGCCGGGGCGGCGCCTCGCGCACGAAAGGCAGCGGGCGGCAGACATTGAGGGCGGCCAGCCCGAATCGGGCTGTCATCAGTCCGTTGAGCACGCCTTCCCCCAGCTTGGCCGAGACGCGGGCGGCGATCCCGAGCCCCAGAACCTGCTGCATCACGCTCTCGCCCACCGCCATCCCGCCGGTGACGGTGAGATGCGCCACGGCCGAGCGCGCCAGCCGCAGGAAGCCGAGCAAGCCGGGGCGTCCTCCGTAGATCGCGGCGATCCGGCGCAGCAGCCGGACGGCAGCGAAGACCACGAAGGCGACATCCACGATCGCGCGCGGGCTGAGCGCCGTCACCGCCGAGACCTGCTTGGCCGTCGTCGCGATGGCGTTGCGCGCCTGGCGGTCGAGGCCCGCCAGCAACTCGCGCTCGGCGAGCCCCATCCGGTCGTCCACGTCGAGGATCGCGTCGGCGGCGGCGTCGATCCGGGCGCGGCCCGGTGCCAGGGATTCCCGGTCCGCGTAGAAGGCCGACAGCGCCTGCACCACCGCCTGTGCGCCGGTGTGATCGCGGCTGCTCAAGGCATCCACCGCGGATTGGCGCAGCCGCTCGATCTTCCGCTCACACCGCAGGCCGGCCAGCTCGCGGGCGACGATCGCCAGGAGCGCCAGCGCGGCGATGCCCAGCAGGGCGAGCGCGATCCAGCCGAGCCACGGCGCGGCCTGGAACAGGTCGGCGATCATCCGCTCGATCGAGAGCCCGATCCCGAGGGAAACCAGTCCGCCGGCGGCCGACAGGAACAGCGGCCCCCACGGCGAGCGCCGTCGCGGCGCCACCGGCACCGCGACGCCATCGGCCGCATCGACGATCTCGAAGGGGTCTTCCACGATCCGGGCTTGCGGCGGCCGGGCGGCGAGCGGCGTGGTGGTCACGCTCGCGGCCGGCGGCGGCTCGGGCGTGATGCGGAAGGCGCGGGGCTTCTGACCTGAGGACATGGCTCACCGTTCCTCGTGAACGCGACCGCATCATCTCGCCCCCCTCTGCGGGGTGGGACGGCGTGCGAAAGGGGGTGACAGGGGTGGGGGTGGAGCTGGAGGCACCACGGAGCGTGATCCGGCAACAGGCCCCCCTCCCGTTCCTTCCCGGCAGGGGGAGAGCGCGTTGAGGTCCGCGATAGGGGACTGAACGAGCCCGCAGAAGAGGGAGGGAGAACCGGTGCCCGTCAGGGCGCCCGATCACGGGAGCGTCTTCGGAACCCACGACACCCATCACGCCAGCCTGTCGCCGATCAAAAACTGCATCGCCCGGTCGAGACGGATCTGCGGCAGGTGCCCGGGGCGCCCGAGGCCGTCCGGCCGGATCAGCGGCGGGCGGAAGCGGGGGAAGCGCAGCGAGCCCGGCGCGACTGCGCCCTCCAGGACCGCCTCAGCTCGGGCCGGCAATTCGCCCGGGAACACCGCGGCCTCGCTGTTGCCATCGAAGATCTCGTCGCCCACCGTTTCTCCCGGTTCCGGCGTGCCGGCCACCGCGCGCAGGATCTCGTCGCCGTCGTGGACCGTGGTCTCGCGGGTGGCGCGCACGGAGGCCAGCGCGACGGTTCCTACCCGGGCGCCCGCGGCCTCGGTCCGCCGCATGGCGCGGGACACCAAGAGGCGCAGCAACGCGTCCAGCCGGTCATGGCTGGTCTGGTGGAGATGGTCGGCCTTGGTGGCGGCGAACAGGACCCGGTCGGCCCGGGGCGCGAACAGCCGCGACAGGACCGTGTTGCGCCCGATGTTGAGGCTGAGCAGCACCGCGTCCAGCGCCTCCTCCAGCTCCGCCAGGGCCGTGGCGCCGGCATCGACGGCGGCGAGTACGTCCACCAGCACGATCTGCCGGTCGACCCGCTGGAAATGGTCCCGGAAGAACGGCGTCACGACCTTGGCCTTGTAGGCCTCGAAGCGCCGCTCCATCAGCCCGGCGAGGCTGTCGGGCGCGATGGGTCCGGTCAGCCCGTCGAGGGGTGCGAAAGTGAGCGCGGGCGAGCCCGCGAGGTCGCCCGGCATGAGGAAGCGGCCCGGGGGCGTCGTGGCGACCGATTCCGGGCCGGCGCGCAGGCCCGCCAGATACGCCTTGAACGCGTCGCTGGCGCGTTCGGCGGCAACCTCGTCCAGGGGGCCGTTGGGGTCGAAGCCCTTGAGCGCCTCGAGCCACGGCGCCGCCACGGCGGCGCGTCCGGGCCGGCGGGTGCCGTTGATCGTGGCCCGCGACCAGGCGGTGTAGCCGGTCTCGATCAGCGCGAGGTCGAGCAGCCACTCGCCGGGATAGTCGACCACGTCGAGCATCAGGGTCGCGGGGCCGGTTCGCCACCCGGCGGCGCGCTCGTAGGCGATCTCCAGGCGGAACTGGCTGATCCGGTCGGTGGAGCGCGGCCAGCGGCGCGCCTCGGTGAGGGTCGCGAAATGCTCCTCGAAGGGAAACCGTGGCACGTCGTCGTCCGGCTGCGGCACGAGGCGGGCGCGGCGCAGGCGGCCCTCCTGCGCGGGCGCGAAGGCCGGCAGGGCGTGCGTCTCCACGAGGTGGTGGATCAGCGCCGTGGTGAATACGGTCTTGCCCGAACGCGCGAGCCCGGTGACGCCGAGCCGGAGGGTCGGCTGGATCAGCAGGTCGTGCGAGGCTTCGGCGAAGGCTTTGACGGCCGAGCCGGCGCGTGCGGCAAGGTCGGTCAGGGGCACGGGCGGGCTCGTCGTGAGGAAAAGAGGCCGCGCACAGGTGGCGCGGGCGGGGCGGAACCGCAAGGCTTGCCGTTAATGCGGGGCCTCCCCGGCGGTGGGGGTGACCGGCTTGAGGCGGGTGATCGCCCCGGCCACGAGCTCCGGGCCGGCCCGGAGCGTGCCGAGTTCCACCGCCGACATCGCCAGCATCACCGGCGCGAGATTCGGGCGTGGCGCCCCGTCCGGCCCGAACAGGTCGAGGTCGTCGCCGGGCTTCAGCCCGACGCTGGCGCTGATCCGGGCGGCATAGGCCTGGATCCGTCCCTCGTCGCCGGCGCAGAGCGGGGCCGGCAGGCGCAGGTCGAGCAGGGGCAGCCCGACCGCGATGGACGGCAGCAGCGCGGATTCGGCGACAAGACGATCGGGGCTCGGCACCTTGCGGTCGAGGAGCGCCATCGGGTCGGCGAGGCCACGGGCTGCCCGTTTCGGGACGTGCCGCGCCGTCTCCCCGGATGGCGCGATCCCGGTGGCGATATCGGGAACCGGCTCGAGCGACGCCACGCGCGGCACGCGGATCTGGCCCAGGCGGGCGCCGGGCCGGGCCGCCATCCGGGCGAGCGGTGACCACGGCTGCACCCGCAGGGCGCCGACCCGGCCCCGCGGCGCGCCGCCGGGTCGGTGGGAGGCCAGGAATCGGGCGCGCAACGTCCGGCCGATACCCCGCGGTGCCAGGGTGGCCGAGACGGCGGCCGTCGCGACCGACCGTCCCGCGCGGACCGGCGCAGCCGCGATCCGGCACTCGGCCGGGGCCCAGCGGCGCACGATGGCGAGGGCGGTGCGCCGGCCATAATCCCGGACATAGCGGCGCAGCAGGCTCGCCGCAGCGTCCGCTCCGTCGGCCATCGTGGCGAAGGCGGTATGGCCCTCGGCATCGGCGCCGATCTCTCCGGGCCAGCGGGCCGATTTGATGCACCAGCCGTTGTTGAGCCGGACGCAGCGGGCGACATAGGGCGCGTCGTCGGCCAGCCGGGCCGTCAGTGCCAGGGTCCGCGGCAGCAGGTTCTCGCCGGCCTGTTCGTGCCAGTTGGAGACCGAGCGGGTGGCGGGGTCGAAGCGCGGGGACGCCGCTTCGGCCGGCGCGACCGCCTCGGTCGCCGCAGGCGCAGGACGCAGGAGAGCGACCGCGCCGTCCTCGGCGCGCGGCACCAGGCTTGCCAGCAGCATGAGCGCGGTCAGCAGCACGCAGGCGAGCCCTTGCCACCGCCTGATGCGCGCGTTCCCTCTTCCCTCCGCGCCGGAGAGTACCCTGCGATGCTGTGGGGGACAGGGTGGCGCCGCGTCCGGAATGGCGGCGACGCTTGAAGGCGACTGAATCGTCGCGCCGCCCCCCTTTCGGGACTCCGTCCCGTCCCGGCCCCTGCCGACGCGGCGGCCCCCCTTCGCCGCTGAACGGAGAGGGTTTTACGCCCGGCCCTCACGGGTTCAGCACCCTGAGCGCCGCCTCGTGCAGGCGGGGATCGCCCGCCGCCACGATGCGCCCGCCCCCAGCGGCCGGACCGCCGTCCCATGCCGTGACCCGGCCGCCCGCGCCCTCGATGATCGGGATCAGCGCGACGATGTCGTAGGGCTTCAGGCCCGCCTCGACCACGAGGTCGATCTGCCCCGCCGCCAGCATGCAGTAGGCGTAGCAATCGGCGCCGTAGCGGGACATGCGCACCTGACCCTCCAGGGCCCGGAAGCGCTCTGCCTCCTCGCCGGCCGCGAACAGCCGCGGGTCGGTCGAGGCTAGGATCGCCTGGGCCAGATCCGCGCAGCGGCGGCCGCGCAGGGTGCGGGTCCCCGCGGGCCCCCGCAGGCGGGCGCTGCGCCCGTCGCCGGTGAAGCGCTCGCCGAGATAGGGTTGATGCATCAGGCCGCGCACCGGCACGCCGTTACGGGTCAGCCCGATCAGCGTGCCCCAGGTCGGCAG
The DNA here is from genome assembly GCF_030700285.1 of Methylobacterium sp. NEAU K. Classification (GTDB taxonomy): domain Bacteria; phylum Pseudomonadota; class Alphaproteobacteria; order Rhizobiales; family Beijerinckiaceae; genus Methylobacterium. The sequence continues at coordinate 126,387 of NZ_JAUYZJ010000007.1, forward strand.
GCCCGCGATGAAGGCGCGCGTGCCGTCGATCGGGTCGAGCACCCAGACGCACTCGGCGTCGACCCGCTCGGAGCCAAACTCCTCGCCCAGGAGCCCGTGGCTCGGGAATGTCTGGCCGATCATCGCGCGGAGCACGATCTCGGCCGCCCGGTCGGCCTCGGTGACCGGGTCGAACGGCGCGCCTCCGCCAGCCTTGTCGTCGAGGCCGAACTGGGCGCGAAAGAACGGCAGGATCGCCTTGCCGGACGCGTCCGCGAGGTCATCCATGAACCGTCCGAGTTCGACGACGCTCATCGGCTCACTTCCCTGATCGCCCGGATCCCCTCCGGTGCGCGACGAAACCGGGGCCGCCCCCCACCCGTCAAGCCCCCCTCGGCTCATGCCTCCGCCCGCTCCGGCTCGCGGGCTGCCCCCTGGGCAACCGGGACACGGCCCGGTGCGACCTCCGCCTGCGCGGCGGCCAGCACCGCCTCGACGGCCTCGCGCAGCGAGCCGACCTGCCCGTCGGCCTCCATGGCGCCCCCCGCCGTGCGGGCGGCCCGATCGGGCCTGTCGTCCTGTGTCAGCCAAAGGCCGAGGACGACGGGCACGCCGGGCATCCGCCCCTTCAGCCGCCGGATGAGCCGACGCAGGTGTGTCGGCTCGCCGCCGAGTGCCAGGGAGACGAGGCAGGCCATCCGCGCCGGGCCCGGCTCGAACCGACCGATCCGCGCCGAGGCCGCCTCGGAGAACGGGACCGTGCGGACGCCGATGCCGCGCTTCTCCAGGATCTGCGCCAGGATCGCCGCGGCGGCCTCGTCGAGGAAGCCGCGCCCGGACACGCACAGCACCGCGCCCTGGCGCGTCCAGCCCTCCGGCAGGGCGTCCGGGGGCGGGCCCATCGGCGGGGGGCTGCAGGCGCCCTCGCCGCCCTCCCCCACGGCCTCCGTAACGGCGTCGCTCCGGTCGGAGAGGTCGGCGATCAGCTCGCCCAGGACGGTGCGCATCGCGCCCTTCTGGCGGGCTGTGAGCACACCCCGGTCGGCGTCGCGGGCGGCGAGTTCGAGGGCCTTGAGGACGACCTCGTCGTAGTAGGACGAGAGCGAGCAATGCTGCAGGATCAGCTCGGCGTGGCCCATCACCTCCTCGGCGTCGCCCGCCAGGATGCGCTGGTAGAAGTTCTGCACCGGCGTGAGGGCGGGCCGGTCGCCGAACAGCACGTCGAGGAATTCCAGGTGCTCCATGTGGCGTCCCAGCACCACGAGGCAGACGGTGAGCGGCGTCGACAGCAGCAGGCCGACGGGTCCCCACAGCCAGGTCCAGAACAGCGCCGAGACCAGCACCGCGAAGGGCGAGAGCCCGGTGGACTGGCCGTAGACGATCGGCTCGAACACCTGGCCGGTGAGCGGCTCCAGAACGATGAACAGGATCGCCACCGCGATCATCATGTTCCAGCCGGGATCGACCGCTGCGGCGAGCGCCATCGGCAGGATCGCCGAGAGGAACGCGCCGAGATAGGGCACGAACCGCATCAGCGCCGAGAAGATCGCCCAGAGCACCGGGTTGGGCACGCCAATGACGTAGAGGCCGATGCCGATCACGATGCCGAAGGCGGTGTTGAGGGCGAGCTGAACCACGAAGTAGCGGCTCAGCCGGCGTGCCGCGTCGTCGATCGCCACGGTGGTGCGGTGCAGGTCGCTCGAGCCCGCGAGCCGGATCATGCGGTCGCGCAGGTCCTCGCGCTGCATCAGCACGAACAGCAGCACCACGAAGACGATGCCCACCGTGGCCAGAGGCTGAAGGACCGGCCACAGAACGGTGCCGAGCGTCTCCAGCGGCCCCGGCGGGGTCGACGCCACCTCGACCACGATGGGTCTCTGCGCGGGCTTGTCCGGCTCGAGCCCCGGCGCCGGCCCGGGCGGTTGCGGCGAGGGCGGCGTCGTCCGCGCCTCGCCCTGTTCCGGCTCCTTGCCGCCGGCATGGAGCGCCCGGCCGATATTGGCCACGTAGTCGGTGACGTGGCCCACCGGAGATTCGCGCAGGCCCTCGATCTTGCGCTCGACGGTGGCGCGATAGCGCGGGATATCGCCCGCGAGATCGGCCGCCTGGATGCCGATCAGGGTCGCCATGGCGGCGACGATCCCGAGGGTCATCAGGACGCTCACGCCCACCGCGACCAGCCGCGGCAGGCGCAGCCGGCGCAGGCGGTTCACCAGCGGCGTCAGCACGAAGGTCAGGAGCAGCGCGATCGCGATCGGGATGAAGATCTCGCGGCCGAAGTAGAGAACCGCGATGATGGTGGCGCCGACCACGATCGGCGACGCCATCGCGGCGCGCGGGGTCTCGGCCGCAACCACGCGCGTCGCACGCGGCGAAACCGGCGGCCTAGCAGACTGTGCCGCCGCCGGTTGTCCCCCGACCGGGGTGTTCGTGCCCATTCCGTGATCCGCGCCCCGAACGCCACGCGCGGGCGCCGCCGGGGGTCGCGGAGGGCCTCGCGGACGGGGAACGGCACGGGGCCGGAAAACGATCCCGCAGACCCGGCCGCCGAAGCGTCCGGGAAGCGCGGGGACGCGTCAGGCCCCCTGCACGCCGGCCCGTGCTACTTCGCCCGCGTCCTTCAGCTCGGGCAGTGACCAGCACATCTGCAGCACGCGGCGGGCCTGCGCGTCCGGAAGCACGCCCGCGGCGAGATCGGAGAATTTCGCCTCCAGCTGCCTGTCGGACATCGGCGTCTCGACGCTGCCGATCGCGTGCGCGATGAAGCGGTGGAAGGTCCGCCCGTCATTCAGGGTCACGGTCATGTCGACTTGCGCGGCGTCGATGCCGGGGGTGACCACCGGCACCACTTTCTGGCGAAGGGCCACCACGCGCGGATCGTTCACCGCCCGGTCGCTGAACTGCTTCTCGCCGCCCGCCCCCTCGACGAAGGCCACCGCGGCGGCGTGATAGATGCTGAACTTGCCCTCCAGGCCGGTCTTCGGCGCGGTCTTGCCGGTCAGTTCCAGCACCAGAGGGTGAACCTTGAGGTCGACCCGGGCGATGTCCTCCGGCCTGACCTGGTCCTGGTCGCGGATCTGCACGCCCGCGTCGATCGTCGGATGCATGACGATGCCGCAGGCGAAGGGCTTGTAGGTGTTGAGCAGGGCCTCGTAGCGGCTGCCGAGGCCGTCGGTGATCTCGGACCAGTCCTGCTTGGTCGAGATGGTGTTGGCCCAGCCGCGCTTGGCTTCGATCATGCCGTCCGACGAAGTGTAGCCCTTGCCCGCCAGGATCGCGGCGAACAGGCCGTTCGCCGCCGCCCGGCCCGGGTTGAAGCTCTTGTTCATCGAGCCGAAGGATTCGCGCAGGCCGACCGGCTGCGAGGCCGCGAGACCGAACGCGTAGACCATCTGCTGCTCGGTGAGCCCCATCAGCTTGCCGGCCGCAGCGGCGGCGCCAAACGGCCCGCAGGTGCCGGTGATGTGCCAGCCGGCATCGTAGTGGTTCGGATAGACCGCATTGCCGATCCGGCACTCGGTCTCGATCCCGACCACCAGGGCATCGAGGAAGTCCTTTCCGGAGACCGGCTTCATCTCGGCATAGGCCAGGATCGCCGAGGCGACGGGGCCGGCCGGGTGGATGATCGTCTTCAGATGAGTGTCGTCGAAATCGAAGATGTGGCTCGATACGCCGTTCAGGAAGGCGGCGTTCATGATGTCGAACCGCTCGGCCCGGCCGAACAGCCCGGCTTGCGGCGGACCCGAGAAGGGCTGCAGCGCCGAGACCGCGACGTCCACGGTCTCGTGGTGCGATCCGCCGATGGCCACCCCCACCCAGTTGAGCAGGCTGCGCACGCCCTCGCGGCGGACGTTCTCGGGCAGGGTGTCGTAGGACGAGGCCAGGATCCACTCCGCCAGGATCCGCGTCGCCGGCGGTGGCGGCGCTTTCGCGGCGGGCTTGGGCGCGTCGGCGGAATGCGCACCGTCCAGGGCGGGAGCCGCCAGGGCTAGGCCCGCGGCGCCGATGAGCGCACGGCGGTTCAGGGTCATGGCGTCCTCTCGTCTGGGCCTCCGCGCAAAGCGGAGTATTCTGGTCGACACCATACCCGCTGTGGTCGCTGTGCGTCAGCCGCCGGGTTTCACACCATGCGGGCTGAAACCCGCACGCACCAGGACTTGGGCCTTCGGGCCTGGCTCCCTTCGGCCCGGCGCGCCCGTCTCCCTAGCGGAAAGGAGAGCGTGCCTCGTTCACCGAGGTGCGAACATCGCAGTCCGTTCGGGAGTGGGTTGGGGTGAGGGACAGGATTCCAGCGGTGAGGTCATCCCCTTCGTCCGTCCGGACCGGATAAGGAACCCGCGGCCGGATCCGAAACCGCGTCTGTCCCGGTCCCTGGGGCATCCGTCCGCAAGATGGAGCCGGTGTGCCGATATCAAACCAGCACGGGCACCATCTCCTGCTCATCCACACCGAACACCCGCCGATAGCGGGCGATCTCGTCCGCCGGTCCCTGAGCCTTGGTGGGGTTGTCGGAGAGTTTGACGGTGGGGCGCCCGTTCGCCTCCGTCACCTTGCAGACGATCGAGACCGGATCCAGCTTGCCATCGGGCAGAAGGCCGCGGAAATCGTTGGTGAGCAGGGTGCCCCAGCCGTAGCCGATGCGCATGCGCCCGTGGAACCGTGCGTGGATGCGCTCGATCGCCTCGATGTCCAGCCCGTCGGAGAAGATCGCGAGCTTCTCCCGCGGATCGTGTCCGCGATCCTGCCAGAAGCGGATCGCCTCCTCGCCGCCCTCGATCGGGTCCTTCGAGTCAATGCGGATCCCGGTCCAGTCGCTCACCCAGTCGGGGGCGTTCGCCAGGAAGCCGGTCGTGCCGTAGGTGTCGGGCAGGATCACCCGGAGGTTGCCGCCGTAATCCTCCTGCCAGTCGGCCAGCACCGCGTAGGGGGCGGCGGCGAGCGCGGCGTCGTTCTCGGCGAGCGCCGCGTAGACCATCGGCAGCTCGTGGGCGTTCGTGCCCACGGGTTCGACCTCCTGCCGGGCGGCGATCAGGCAGTTCGAGGTGCCCAGAAACGCGCTCCCCAGCCCCTCCGCCATCGCCTGGACGCACCAGTCCTGCCAGAGGAAGCCGTGGCGCCGGCGCGTGCCGAAATCCGCCACCGACAGGTCCGGCAGCTTCTGCAGCCGCTGGATCTTTTCCCAGACCCGGGTCATCGCCCGGGCGTACAGCACCTGCAGGTCCAGCTTGCCGAGGCCGCGCAGCACGGCGCGGGCCCGCAGCTCGTTGAGGATCGCCAGCGCCGGGACCTCCCACATCGTGGTCTCGACCCAGGGACCGTGGAAGGTCAGCTCGTACTGCCCGTCATGGACATCGAGTTCGTATTCGGGGAGCTGGAAGCCTTCGAACCAGGCGACGAATTCGGGGCCCAGGATCCGTCCCTGCCCGCGGAACACGTTGCCGCGCAGCCACGTCACCTCGCCCTTGCTCAGCCGGAGGCTGCGGGCATGGTCGAGCTGCTCGCGTAGGAGTCCCGCATCGACCTCGTCGGCGATGCGGATACGGCGGGTGCGGTTGGTGATCCCGAAGGTGGCGCGGATCTCCGGATGCCGGCGCAGGATCGTCTGCGCCATCAGCAGCTTGTAGAAATCCGTGTCGAGCAGCGACCGTGTGATCGGGTCGATGCGGAAGCTGTGATCGTAGACCCGCTTCGCCAGATCGAGCATCTTCTTGCAACTCTACCGCGCGTTCCGCCGGCGCAGAGCGCATGCCGATCGGTCCTGCGTCAAGACAAAGGGCGGCCCGCCGATCCGGCGCGCCGCCCTCGCTCCCTTCGCGGACAGGTTCCGACGAGGATCAGGCGAGATCGACCTTCTTGGTGTCGGTCTTGGGGCTCTCGCCGGTGAGAGAGGCCTTCACGTAGCCGTAGAGGTGCAGCATCGTGCTGTTGGGGCTGTCCCAGTACTCGCCCTTCTCCGGATGAACGCGGATCAGCGCGACCTCTGGATCGTTCTTGCCATTGGGGAACCAGGTCTTGAGGCTCTCGTTCCACTTGGCGTCGATCTTGGACTGGTCACGCACGATCTCGGCCTTGCCTGCCACCGAGACGTAGGTCTGGCTCGACGTGTCGGAATAGGCCAAGTTGACCTGATTGTCCTTGCTGATCTCGGCGGTCTTGGGCGAGTGCAGCTTGGTGAAGAACCACAGGTCGCCGTTCTCGTCGGCATCGTTGTTCCACATCGGGCGGCTGTTGAGCGTGCCGTCGGAATCGACGGTGGTCATCATGGCGATCTTCACGTCCTTGATCAGCTCGAACAGCTTCTTCGCGCCCTCGTGGTCGCGGTGGTTGCCCTGATGCATCGTCGAAGATCTCCTGGCTTTTCATTCGCGGGCGGCGCGCCTGCCTGGCGTGCCCGACCCGAAAGAGTCTCGACACAACGGACGAGGGCTGCGTTGGTTCAGCCCCGGACGGTCACGCCCGCCGGTCAGACTGGCGTTTGCCGTGCGCGGGGCTACAAGGGGCTCAAATCTCGGGGCTGCGACCGTCGGCGAATACGGCCGGATATGCCTGTCCCGGGTCGCCCCATCAGGAGTCGAGAACCGTGGCCATCACTCGCGACGACGTGCTGAAGGCGTTGGCAAGCGTCACCGTCGACGCCGCCGGCACCACCCTGCCCGGCTCGGGCCGGCTCTCCCAGGTCGTGGTCGATCCCAACAACCGGGTGATGTTCTCGATCCTGGTCGATCCCAGCGAAGCCGAGCGGTTCGAGCCGGTCCGGCGTCAGGCGGAGGGCCGGGTCCTACAGATGGCGGGCGTCTCGGGTGTGTTCGCGAGCCTCACCTCGGAGCGCGGCCCCGGCATGCCGGCCCAGAGCGATGCCGCGCCCCGCCCCGTGACGCCGCCGCCGGTGGCCCCGCCACGGCCCGGTGCGCCCCCGAACCAGGGCCCGCAGATCGCGGGCGTGCGCCACATCGTGGCGGTCGCCTCCGGCAAGGGCGGCGTCGGCAAGTCTACCACCGCCTGCAACCTCGCCCTTGCCCTCCAGGCGCAGGGCCTGAAGGTCGGCCTGCTCGATGCCGACATCTACGGGCCGTCCGTGCCGAAGCTGTTCGGCCTGTCGGGCAAGCCGAATGTGGTCGACAACAAGGCCATGGAGCCGATGGTCGGCTACGGCCTGAAGGTCATGTCGATCGGCTTCCTGATCGAGCCCGAGACGGCGATGATCTGGCGCGGGCCGATGGTGCAGTCGGCCATCACCCAGATGCTGCGCGACGTGATCTGGGGCGAACTCGACGTGCTCGTGGTCGACATGCCGCCCGGCACCGGCGACGCGCAACTGACCATGGCGCAGGCGACGCCGCTGTCGGGCGCCGTCATCGTCTCGACACCCCAGGACCTCGCGCTGATCGATGCCCGCCGGGGCGTGACCATGTTCAAGAAGGTCGCGGTCCCGATCCTCGGGGTGATCGAGAACATGGCGACCTTCGTCTGCCCGAATTGCGGCCACGCCTCGCACATCTTCGGGCATGGCGGCGCCCGGATCGAGGCGCAGCGCCTCGGCGTGCCGTTCCTCGGCGAGGTGCCGCTCGACATGACCATCCGGGAGACCTCGGATTCCGGTCGGCCCGTGGTGGCGACCGATCCCGATGGGCCGCACGCCCGGATCTATCGCGAGATCGCCGCCAAGCTCTGGGCGAACCTGTCCGGCGCGCCGGCCGGACGCACCGCGCCGAAGATCGTCATCGAGTGAGGCCATGCCGTCGCCGGCCACGCCCCCACGGGTTCTGGGCCTGATCCTGGCCGGCGGCTTGGCGCGGCGGATGGGCGGGGGCGACAAGCCCCTGCTCAGGCTCGGCGGACGTACGCTGCTCGATCGGATCGCAGAGAGGCTCGCGCCGCAATGCGGCGCGGGCTTGGTCCTCAGCGCCAACGGCGACCCCGCGCGGTTCGCGGATTTCCCGGGGCCTGTCCTGCCGGATCCCGTGCCGGGCCTTCCGGGGCCGCTCGCGGGGATCCTCGCGGGGCTCGATTTCGCCGCCGGGCACCGTCCGGACGTCACCCACGTGTTGAGCGTGTCGGGGGACGCCCCGTTCCTGCCGGGCGATCTCGCCGTTCGGCTCGTCCGGACGCTCGACGGCGCCACGGTCGCCGTGGCTGCCTCGGGTGGGCGCGAGCACTATACGGTGGCGCTCTGGCCGGTCGTGTTGAGGACGGACCTTCGCAGCACCCTGGTGGAGCGGGGCGAGCGGCGCGTCGGCGCCTTCATGGCGCGCCACGGGACCCGCGCGGTGGCGTGGCCGACCGACCCCATCGACCCGTTCCTGAACGTCAACACGCCCGAGGATCTGGCGGTGGCGGAAGCCGCGACCAGGGCCGCTTGGACCGGCGCTTGAGGGCCGGCCGCCCGCGCTTGGCGAGCGGCCGGCCCCCTGCGAAAGGCCTCAGGCCGCGCCGACCGTCGCCTTCACGATCTTGTCCGGGGAGCGCGGCGGCTCGCCCTTGTTGATCGTGTCGACCACGTCCATGCCCTCCACGACCTTGCCCCAGACCGTGTATTGCTTGTCGAGGAAGCGCGCGTCGTCGAAGCAGATGAAGAACTGCGAGTTCGCCGAGTGCGGGAAGTTGGTCCGCGCCATCGAGCAGGTGCCGCGCACGTGCGGCTCGGCGTTGAACTCGGCCTTCAGGTCGGGCAGCTCCGAGCCACCCGAACCGGTGCCGGTCGGGTCTCCGGTCTGTGCCATGAAGCCGTCGATCACTCGGTGGAACGGCACGCCGTCGTAGAAGCCCTGGGATGCCAGCGTCTTGATGCGCTCGACATGGCCCGGGGCGAGGTCGGGGCGCAGCGCGATCACCACGCGTCCCTTGGTGGTCTCCAGTACGATGGTCTCGTTGTCGGCCATGTGTTCGTCCTTCCTGTTGATGGAACTGTAGCGGCCCGCGCCGCGTCCGGCGAGCGCCCGTGTGGGAATCAGGCCGGCGGGCGGTAGACCAGGCGCAGGGCCACGGGTCGGCCGGCGATCGCCCGGCCGAGGCCCGGGGTGATGCGGGCCGGGGTGCAGTCGGCCAGCGCGTCGAGGGTCGCGTTCACCAGGCTCCGGCGCTGCCCCTGTGCGAACCCGGCCGTGTAGGTGATCCGCGGCGTCCCGATCAGGCTGCCGTCGCGCCGGAGCGACAGCCGCACAGTGATCTCGACGTCGTCGGAGCCGGCGCGCGGCCGGCCGAGACCGGTGGGCGGATGCCAGCAGGCCGCCAGCACCGGATAGAGTTCGGCGAGGGTGTCGGCGGGCGTCGTCGGGGCCTGCGTCACCGGCACCGCGACGGTCCCCCGCAGGGTCTGCGGCAAGCTCAGCGGGTAGCCGGGACCGCCCCCGTACCCATAGTCGTAGCCGCCGTAGAAGTGGCCGCCGTCATAGGCGCCCGCCGCCGCCGGGGCGAGGGCGAGCACCACAAAGGCGGCCTGCCGGCCCCACATCGGCAAGCGTTACTTTGCCTTCTCGGCCAGCGTCATGCGGACGATCTTGTCGGGATCCTGTACCGCGCCGCCGGGGGCGCCGGGGGCGGCCTTCTTGATCTTGTCGAGGGCGTCCAGCCCGTCGGTGACGACGCCCACGATGGTGTACTGGCCGTTCAGGAACGGTGCGTCGCCGAGGCAGATGAAGAACTGCGAATTGGCCGAGTTCGGATCCGACGAGCGCGCCATCCCCACCGTGCCGCGGCGGAACTCGGCCGATCGCGAGAACTCCGCCGGGATGTTCGGCATGCTGGAACCGCCCGTGCCGTTGCCCTTCGGATCCCCGGTCTGAGCCATGAAGCCGTCGATCACCCGGTGGAACTTCAGGCCGTCGTAGAAGCCCTGGCTCACCAGCGTCTTGATCTGCTTGACATGCTTCGGGGCGAGATCCGGCCGCAGCTCGATGGTGATGCGCCCGTCCTTCGTCTCCAGATAGACGGTGTTGGCGTCGGCGGCCCGGGCCGCGGTGACGGATCCGAACGTGAGGGCGAGCGCGAGGAGGGCGTGGCGTCGGTTCATCGGTGTCCTTCCAGTATCAGGCTGTGGCGGCGAAGCGCTGCCGGAGGCGGGCGGCCACCGCCGCGGGCACGAAGGGCGAAACATCCCCGCCCATGCCCGCGATCTGGCGCACCAGCGTCGCGGTGATCGGCCGCGCCTGCGTCGAGGCGGGCAGAAACACGGTCTGCACCTCGGGCGCCATGGCGCCGTTCATTCCGGCGAGCTGCATCTCGTAGTCGAGATCCGTACCGTCGCGCAGACCGCGGATGAAGATCGAGGCGCCGCAGCGCCGGGCCGCCGAGACCGCGAGGTCGTCGAAGGTGGCGATCGCCAAGGTCGCCCCCTCGGACCGGGCCACCGGCCCGCAGGTCTCGGTGAGCAGAGCGGCGCGCTCCTCGGCGGAGAACAGCGGCGCCTTGCCGGGATGTACGCCGATGGCGATCACGAGGTGGTCCACCAGCCGGCAGGCTTGGCGGACCACGTCGAGATGGCCGTTCGTGACCGGATCGAACGAGCCGGCGTAGAGGGCGGTGCGGGTCATCGAGGCCCGCCCTAGAGCATTTTCACGCCGGACGGAACCTCGCGGCCTGATGGACCGGGCGTCACACCTCCTCGGCGCCGCCCTCCTCCTCACCCTCGATGTGCTCCACCGAGACGACCTTCTCGTCCTTGGCGGTGTTGAACACGGTGACACCCTGAGAGGCGCGGCCGACGATCCGGATGTCGTCCACCGGCACGCGGATCAGCTGGCCGCCGTCTGTGACCAGCATGATCTGGTCCGACGCCTCAACGGGGAAGGAGGCGACGAGGCTGCCGTTGCGGGCGTTCACCCGCATGGCCGTGATGCCCTTTCCGCCGCGGCCCGAAGTCCGGTACTCGAACGACGAGGAGCGCTTGCCGAAGCCCCGCTCCGACAGGGTGAGCACGTATTGCTCGGCCGCACCCATCTCGGTGTAGCGCTCGGTCGAGATCGACGCGGCCTCGGCCCCGTCCTCGGCCTCCGCCTCGGCGCCCTCCTCGGCCTCGCCGGTCACGGCGCGGCGCATCTTCAGGTAGCCGGCCCGCTCCTCCGCGGTGGCGTCGAACGCGTTGAGGATCGTCATCGAGATGACGCGGTCGTCCTTGCCCAGCAGGATGCCGCGCACGCCGGTTGAGTCCCGGCCCTTGAACACCCGGACGTCCTCCACGGGGAATCGGATGCACTGGCCCATCGCGGTGGTCAGCAGCACGTTCTGGTCCGGCCGGCAGATCTCGACATGGACGATGTGGTCGCCCGGATCGAGCTTCATGGCGATCTTGCCGTTGCGGTTCACCTGGACGAAGTCCGACAGCTTGTTGCGCCGGACATTGCCGCTCGCGGTGGCGAACATCACGTCCAGCGTCTCCCAGGACGCCTCGTCCTCGGGCAGCGGCATGATCGTGGTGATGCGCTCGGAGGTGTCCTGCAGCTGCAGGATGTTCACCAGCGCCTTTCCGCGGGCGTTCGGGGCGGCCATCGGCAGGCGCCAGACCTTCTCCTTGTAGGCCTGGCCCTGGCTGGAGAAGAACAGAACCGGCGTATGGGTGTTGGCCACGAACAGCCGCGTCACGAAATCCTCGTCGCGGGTCGACATGCCGGAGCGTCCTTTCCCACCCCGGCGCTGGGCCCGGTAGGTCGAGAGCGGCACGCGCTTGACGTAGCCGGCGTGCGACACGGTCACCACCATGTCCTCGCGGGCGATCAGGTCCTCGTCGTCGACGCTCGAATCGTAATCGACGATCTCGGTCCGGCGCGGGGTGGCGAATTGCTGCCGGACCTCGATCAGCTCGTCCTTGACGATCGTCTGGATCCGGGCGCGCGAGCGCAGGATGTCGAGGTAGTCGGCGATCTCGTCGGCCAGCGTCTTCAGCTCGTCGCCGACCTCGTCGCGGCCCAGAGCCGTGAGGCGCTGCAGGCGCAGGTCGAGGATGGCGCGGGCCTGGGTCTCGGACAGGCGATAGGTGCCGTCCTCGGCGACCCGGTGGCGCGGGTCGTCGACGAGCGCGATCAGCGGCGCGATGTCGTGGGCCGGCCAGTCGCGGCCCATCAGGGCCTCGCGGGCCGAGTTCGGGTCCGGCGAGGTGCGGATCAGCCGGATCACCTCGTCGATGTTGGCGACCGCGATGGCCAGCCCGCACAACACGTGCGCGCGCTCCCGGGCCTTGCCCAGCAGGAACTTGGTGCGCCGGGAGACGACCTCCTCGCGGAAGTCCACGAAGGCCTGGAGCAGGTCCTTCAGGTTCATCAGCTCCGGCCGGCCGCCGTTGAGGGCGACCATGTTGCAGCCGAAGGAGGATTGCAGCGGCGTGAACCGGTAGAGCTGGTTGAGCACCACCTCGGCCATGGCGTCGCGCTTGATCTCGACCACGATGCGCATGCCGCTGCGGTCGGATTCGTCGCGCAGGTCCGAGATGCCCTCGACCCGCTTCTCCTTCACCAGCTCGGCGATCTTCTCGACCAGCGTCGCCTTGTTCACCTGATACGGGATCTCGGTGAAGATCAGCGCCTCGCGCTCCTTGCGCAACTCCTCGACATGCGACTTGGCGCGCATGATCACCGAGCCGCGCCCCGTCGCGTAGGCCTGCCGGGTGCCGGCGCGGCCGAGGATCATGCCGCCGGTGGGGAAGTCCGGGCCTGGGACGATCTCGGTGAGCTGCTCGATGGTCAGCCCGGGTTCGTCGATCAGCGCCACGCAGGCGTCGATCAGCTCGCCCAGATTGTGCGGCGGGATGTTGGTCGCCATGCCGACCGCGATGCCGCCGGCGCCGTTGACCAGCAGGTTCGGGAACCGGGCCGGGAGGACTTTGGGCTCCTCCCGCGATTCATCGTAGTTCGGCTGGAAGTCGACGGTGTTCTTGTCGATGTCGGAGAGCAGCGCGGTCGCGGGCTTGGCCAAGCGCGATTCGGTGTAGCGCATAGCCGCCGGCGGATCGCCGTCGACCGAGCCGAAATTGCCCTGCCCGTCGATGAGCATCAGGCGCATGGAGAAGTCCTGCGCCATCCGCACCAAGGCGTCATAGATCGATTGGTCGCCGTGCGGGTGGTAGAGACCGATCACGTCGCCGACGATGCGCGCCGACTTGACGTATTTGCGTTCCGGCAGGTGGCCGGATTCGAAGGCCGAGTACAGGATTCGGCGGTGGACCGGCTTCAGGCCGTCGCGCGCGTCGGGAAGCGCCCGGCTCACGATCACGCTCATCGCGTAATCGAGGTAGGAGCGGCGCATCTCGTCGGTGATGGAGACGGGGCGAATGTCGCTGGCGGGCGGGGCGGCGCCAGTCGGATCGGTCTCGGCCAAGGGGTTATCCGTGATCAGGCCCGGAGGGCGGTGCTGGCGGCTGCCCGGGTGGCGCGCGATGCGCCGAAGCAGCCTCGCGGAACAGCAGTGATATCAGGTGGTTAAATAAGGTTTTCCGCGCCCGCACGCAAGGCCGCGCCCCGAGCCGATGCGGCCGGGACGCGGGTTGGTCTCGATCAGTAGAACGTGACGTGCCGGTGGCCGAGAGGCCGGCGATTCCAGACATGGTGACGGTGCCAATGGTGACGGCGATGCCAGAAATGGCGACGGTGATGCCAATGGCGCCGCCAATGGTGGTGCCGGTGCCAGTGGCGACGGTAGTGCCAGCGGGCCAGCTGCACCGTCGGGGCGGGCGCTGCCGCTTCTGCGGCGGCCGGGACCGGCAGGGGCGCCGCCTGCGCGGGGGCGCTCGCAAATCCCCCGATCAGCGCGGCAAGCAGGACCAGGATAGGCCAGGGTCGCATCGTTTCTCTCCCATGCACGCGCCCGGACGGATCCCGCCGATCCGGGCCGGCGCGACCGTCGCGCCGTCGGCAGGAACCGCCAAGGTCGGCAATCGGTTCGATCCGTCCTGGTACTGTTCCGGTCGAATCGCGCGGCCGATCGTCCTGCATTCGCAAAGATGGTGAATGCCGCTGCCGGCCATTCCGTCGAAACCGTATGACGCCGCAGGCGGCTGCGTCCGCCGGGACCTGCTGTCCCAGATCTCTTGCGTGCGCCTCCGGAAAGCCCAGTTTCGGGGGAGCACCACTCGCCTTCCCTGTCCTTCCGAAGAATCCCCGCACGAGTCACCATGCCGTTCGCGCTTCCCGATACCCTCCGGGCCATCCTGCCGCGCCGCTTCCGCGACCGCCGCCCGCGCGTCGCCGTCGTCCGGCTTTCCGGCACCATCGGGGCGGTCTCGCCGATCCGCCCGGGCCTCTCGATCGGCGGGGTCGCGGGCAGCCTGGAGCGGGCGTTCGCGATGCCCGGGATCAAGGCGGTGGCGATAGTCATCAACTCGCCGGGCGGCTCACCGGCGCAATCGCACCTGATCCACCGCCGCATCCGGGCGCTGGCCGAGGAGAAGCACCTGCCCGTGGTCGCCTTCGTGGAGGATGTGGCGGCATCCGGTGGCTACATGATCGCCTGCGCGGCCGACGAGATCGTCGCCGACCCGACCTCGATCGTCGGATCGATCGGGGTGGTCTCGGCCGGCTTCGGCTTTCACGGATTGCTGGAGAAGCTCGGCGTCGAGCGCCGTGTGCACACCCAGGGCGAGGCGAAATCGATGCTCGACCCGTTCCGGCCCGAGGATCCAGCCGACGTGGAGCGCCTGAAGCGCCTGCAGGCCGACGTCCAGGACCTGTTCACGGACCTCGTCACCACCCGCCGCCCGACCCTGTCCCAGGCGGAGGACCTGTTCACCGGTGCGGTCTGGACGGGGCGGCAGGCGCTCGCGCTCGGCTTGGTCGACGCGCTCGGCGACGTCCGCACGACGATGCGCGCGCGCTTCGGCGAGCAGGTCGACCTGCGGCTCATCGCCGAGGCGCGGGGCGGGCTTCTGTCCCGCCTGCTGCGCCGCGGCGCCCCGGGCGGCATCGCGGCCGGGATCGGGCTGGCCGAGGGCGCGATGGCGGCCATCGAGGAGCGCGCGGCCTTCGCCCGCTACGGACTCTGACGCGCGCCCCGTCTCACTCCCGACCGGCGCGGCGCGCCGAGACCCGGGCCAGGGCGGCGAGATCCTTCTCGCCGTCACCGTGGCTGATCGCCTCGATCAGGCCGTCGCGCAGGACGCTCGCGAACGGCATCGGCACACCCGCGCCCTCCGCCGCCTGGAGCGCAAGCCGCACGTCCTTGGCGCCGAGCTTGAGGCCGAAGCCCGGCGGCTCGTAGCGGTTCTGGGCGATCGAGGCGCCGTAGCCCTTGTAGACCGGCGAGGCGAACAGCGTGTTGGTCATCAGGTCGAGAAAGTCGGCGCCCGCGACCCCGTGGCCCTCCGTGAGGGCGCAGGCCTCGCCCATGGCTTCGATCGCCGAGATCAGCATGAAGTTGCCGGCGAGCTTGACCGCGTTGGCGCGCTCCGGCTCTCGCCCGAAGCGCCACGTCTTGGCTCCCATCGAATCGAACAGCGGCGCCGCGCGGTCGAGCAGGGCGGGCTCGCCGGCCGCCACGATGTTGAGCTTGCCCGCCTCGGCGACGTCCGGCCGCCCGAAGACCGGGGCGGAGACGTAAGGAACGCCCGCCTGGCCGTGCAATGCGGCGAGTTGCTTGGCGAGCGCCACCGAGATCGTGCTCATGCCGATATGCAGGCCGGGGTGCTCGGCCCGGTCGAGCAGGCCGCCCGAGACGATCACCGCCTCCAGGGCCGCGTCGTCGGCCAGCATGGTGATCACCGCCTCACCGGCAAACGCCTCCGCGGCGCTCGCCACCGGGGTCACGCCATCGATGCCCCGAGCACCCTCCGGCGAGCGGTTCCAGGCCCTGACCCGGTGCCCCGCCCGCGCGAGGCTGGCGGCCATGCCCCGGCCCATTCGCCCCATCCCGATGAATCCGACGTCCATGCCGTGCTCCTCGACGCGCTGTGTCGCCGGTCCAAACTGGCCGCGCCCGGCCAAGCGTCAACGGTGACCGCCCTGATTTGCGCCGAGCGCCAAGCGTGGCAAGCTCGACCCATGCTGCGAAACCGCATCACCGACATTCCCGGCCTTCGGGTCGGCCACGCGCGCGATTTGAAGATCGCCAGCGGCGTCACCGCGATCCTGTTCGATGCACCCGTGGTCGCCTCCGTCGACGTGCGCGGCGGCGGCCCGGGCACCCGCGAGACCGACCTGCTCGATCCTGAGCGCACGGTGGAGCGGATCGACGCGCTCGTGCTTTCGGGCGGCTCGGCCTTCGGGCTCGACGCGGCAGCGGGGGTGACGGCCTGGCTCGCCGAGGCCGGGCGCGGCTTTCTCGTGGGTACCATGCGGGTGCCGATCGTGCCCGGGGCGATCCTGTTCGATCTCCTCAACGGCGGCGACAAGGCGTGGGGCCGCTACCCGCCCTATCGCGAGCTGGGTTTCGAGGCCGCCGCCGCCGCGGCCGAAGAGTTCGACCTGGGTTCCGTGGGTGCGGGCACGGGTGCGCGCACCGGAACCCTGAAGGGCGGGATCGGCTCGGCCGCGGCCGCCGTGCCGGGCACCGGCTTCCGGGTCGGGGCGCTCGCGGCCGTCAACGCCTTCGGCTGCGCCACAATCGGCGGCGGCCCGCATTTCTGGGCCGCGCCCTTCGAGGAGGGCGCCGAGTTCGGCGGGCTGGGTTCACCGGGCCGGGTGTCCGCCGACGCCCTCGCGTTCCCGGCCCGGGCTTTGCCGGGCGCGGCCACGACCCTGGCGGTGGTGGCGACCGATGCCGCGCTCACCAAGGCGCAGTGCCGGCGCCTCGCGGTCGCGGCGCAGGACGGTCTGGCCCGCGCCCTCGTGCCGGCACACACGCCCCTCGACGGTGACCTCGTCTTCGCGGTGGCGACCGGCGCCGTGCCCCTGGCCGACTCGGTGACGGACCTCGCGCGCCTCGGCGACACCGCCGCACGGGTGCTGGCGCGGAGCGTGGCGATCGGGGTTTTCTCCGCCGCCAGCCTGCCGGGTTTGCCGCCGTCGCAGCCGCTCTCCGTGATGGGCCTGCCGCCGTCCTGGCGCGATCGCTTTGGAGGGGGCTGAGATCGGCGCCGGCTTTCGAGGAACCGCCCTGGAGGGCACCGTCAGGCTGGCCGTAGGCGAAAGGATCGTCCCAAGAAGGCCAGTGATTTCTCAGAGCCATTCCGCCATCCGTGATGCGGATGGCGCCTGTGTAGACCGCCGCGCCTTTCCGGGGCGCCGCAGGCGAGCCCGAAATCCAGAGCCGCCGACGGTGCAAGGCGTCGATATGTCGGCGTATCTAGATCCCTGGCTCCGCTTGGCGGCCCCGGGATGACGGGGTGGATGAGCGGGCATCCAGGGCAACACGCAGTCGCCGTACGGGGCGTGCCCCCGGAGCGCGTCCCTGCGCTCGCGATGACGACGCGCGGGACGACAGGCCGAGCTAGTGAGCCTGAAACCGTATCACACCTCTCCGCGGGCATCCTCGATCAGCTGCGCCAGCCCGGCATCGACCTCATCGGCGAGCATCTTGCGCTCGGCTTCCGTGAGGTCCTTGGCCCAGAGGCCGCCGCCAAAACCCTCGGTGCAGCGCGCCCGCTCGGAGGCGATGTAGGCCTCGGTCTCGGCCGGGCGGGTGCGCATGGCGTGGACGAGCCCGAACCACGCTGCCCGTTCGACCACCGCCAAGCGGGCGCGCAGGCGAATCGCCACGGCCTTGTCCGGATCGATCCCATCGTCGCTCATGGTCTGTCTCCCACGTCGTTCTCGGCAAGCCGTTCGATCAAGCCCTGCAGCCGTCCCGGGACCGGCTCGGCGGCCGAGCGGGCGTAGAGCACGCGCAGCTGCCGCCCGATCTCGGCCAGGCTCATGGATCCCTTGGCGATCACCCGGTCCGCCTGCGCGCCGAGGCTCGCCTTCTCGGCGGTGGTGATCTCCTTCGCGGTAAGTACCACCACCGGCACATCGCCGTCCGGCCGGGCGCGCAGCGCCCGCAGGAAGCCGAACCCATCCATCTCCGGCATCATCAGGTCGAGCAGAATCAGGCTCGGCCGCGCCAGACTGATGCGCTCCAGGGCGATGCGGCCGTTCTCCGCCTCGTCGACGGTCCAGCCCTCGCGGCCGAGCGAGCGGCGCAGGCGCTCGCGCGCGTCCGGATCGTCGTCGACCACCAGAACGCGAGCCTCCCCGGGGTCCTCCGGGCGGTAGCGCTCCATCAGGCCCTTGAGCCGGTCCCAGTCGATCGGCTTGACGAAGTAGTCGGTGGCGCCGAGCGCCTGGCCGAGACCCTGCTCGGCCACCACCGAGGTCATGATCACCGGCGTCCCGGCCAGATCGGGATCGTTGCGCACGGCGTGCAGCACCGCCCAGCCGTCCATGCGCGGCATCTCGACGTCGAGCAGGATCGCCCGCGGCCTGAGGGCCCGGGCCAGGGTGAGCCCGGCGCGTCCGTCATTGGCGGTGCGGACATGAAAACCCTCGCGCTCGAGGAAGCGCTGGAGCAGCTCGCGGGCGGCCGGATCGTCATCCACGAGCAGCACGGTCTCGTGCTGCTCGTGCGGCTCGACCGACGCCGCGGCCTCGGGGGCCTCCGGCTGCTCGTCCTCGGGCTTGAGCATCGCGGGCAGGCGGATCGTGAAGGTCGCGCCCTCCCCCTGGGTGCTGGCGACGGTGATGTCGCCGCCCATGGTCCGGCAGAAGGCGCGCGTGATGGCAAGCCCGAGGCCGGTGCCGCCGAACTGGCGCGTGGTCGAATCGTCCGCCTGCACGAACCGCTCGAACAGGCGCCCGATCTGCTCCTCGGTGAGGCCGATGCCGGTATCGCTCACGGCGAAGGACAGCCAGTCCGCCTCCGCCTCCCGGTGGCGGCGGACCGTCAGGGTGATCGTGCCGGTCTCGGTGAACTTCGCGGCATTGCCGATCAGGTTGACGAGGCACTGGCGGATCTTGGTCTGGTCCTGGTGCATGGACCCCAGTTCGGCGCCTTCTGCCTCCCCGGCGTCGATGACGAAGCGGTTGCCCTTTTTCTCCACCAGGGAACCGGTCGCGTCGCCGACATCTCGGAGCAGGTCCGAGACCGAGAAGGTCTCGGCCGAGGCGGTCATGCGCCCGGCCTCGATCTTCGAGATGTCGAGCACGTCGTTGATCAGCGACAGCAGGTGCCGGGCCGCCGCCTCGATCTTGCGCAGGTCCGGCAGCAGGGCGGCTTGGCCGATATCCTCGAGCTCCTCGCCGAGCATCTCCGAATAGCCGATCACCGCCGAGAGCGGCGTGCGCAGCTCGTGGCTCATGTTGGCGATGAACTGGCTCTTGGCCCGGTTGGCCGCCTCCGCCGCCTGCCGGGCGCGCTCCACCGCTTCCTCGGCCTCCTTGCGCTCGGTGACGTCGACGCAGGTGCCGACCCATTCACGCAGCGTCCCGTCCTCGGCGAGCACGGGCACGCCGCGCACCTCCATGGCCCGCCACGCCCCGTCGTACCGGCGCAGGCGGTACTCGACCTCGTAGGGTTTGCGCTCCTCGACGCAGGCCGCCCAGGCATCGGCCGCATGGGCCCGGTCGTCGGGATGGACCGCGTCGACCCAGCCCCAGCCCTGGTAGGCTTCCTCGCTCTGGCCGGTATAGGTGCTCCAGCGGATCTGCGGCGGCATCAGCTCGCCGGCCGCATTGGTGTTCCAGATCACCGCCGCGGAGGCGTCGACCAGCGCCCGGAAGCGCTGCTCGGAATGGCGCAGGCGCTCCTCGATGCCGCGGCGGCGCGAGACGTCGGTGTTGGTGCCGTACCAGCGCAGGATCCGCCCCGAGGCATCCCGGTGCGGCATCGCCTTCGATAGGAACCAGCGATAGATGCCGTCCCGGCCACGCAGCGGGAACGTGTCCTCCCAGGATTGCCCCAATGCGATCGCCGCCCGGAAGCGCTCGGTCGCCGCCTCCACGTGATCAGGGTGGTGGACCTTGCGCCAACCCCAGCCGTGCATCTCCTCCAAGGTGGTGCCGGTGTAATCGTACCAGCGCCGGTTGTACCAGACGATGGTCCCGTCGGCCTCGGCGATCCAGGCGAGCTGCGGCAGCGTCTCGGCGAGGTTCCTGTAGTCGGCGTCGGTGACGACGTCCTTGCCGCCCTCGGTTTCGCTCATCGGCCAGCCGGTGCCCCGTCGCCCGCCTCCCGGCGGCGCATCGGGATGCCTTATACACGCATCGCGCCCGTATCCGACCGCACCTCAACCACAGGCTCGGCCGGCCGCCGGCCGCGCAGGGCATCGACGGTGTAGAGGGCGAGCGCCACCCAGATCATGGCGAACATCGCGGCCCGGTGCGGCTCCACGCGCTCGCCGTAGGCCAGCACGCTCAGGCCGAGCAGGCAGGTCGGGGCGACGTATTGCAGCAAGCCGAGGGTGGTGAGCCGCAGGCGTACGGCGGCGGCGGCGAACCAGATCAGCGGAAGCGCCGTGGTGACGCCCGTGAGCATCAGGAGGGCGAGGTTCGCGGGCCCGGCCGGCAGGAACGGCTCGGGCGAGAGGACGAGCCACCCGATCGCCGCCGGCAGGAGCAGCAGCGTCTCGGCCAGGAAGCCCACAAGGGCGTCGACCCCGGCGATCTTCCGCGCGAGCCCGTAGAGCGCGAAGCTCACCGCGAGGGACAGCGACATGACCGGCAACTCGCCCGCCCAGGCCACCGCGACCGCGACGCCCGCCGCGGCGATTCCGACCGCCACGGCCTGCATCGGCCGCAGCCGCTCGCCGAGCACCACCCGCCCGAGCGCCACGCTGACCAGAGGATTGATGTAGTAGCCGAGGCTCGCGTCGAGCAGATGCCCGCGGTTCACGGCGTTGAGGTAGAGCAGCCAGTTCACGCCGATCATCGCGGCCGAGAGGACCAGCAGGGCATGGCGCCGGTGCAGGGGCAGCGGCAGGCGCAGGCGCTTGCGCCAGGCCAGCCCCAGGGCGAGCACGGCCGCGAACAGGCTCGACCAGACGATCCGCTCGGCCAGGATGTGGTTCGGGCTGAAGGCGGCGAGCATCCGGAAATGCACCGGGACCAGCAGGCCCCAGCTCAGGTAGGCGGCGAGCGCGTAGACGAGGCCCACGATGTCCTCCCGGTCGACCCGGATGGGCGGACCGGGCGGGGTCCTTTAGGACGGGTGGCGCGCGCCCGTCAGGGGGGACGGCGCAGGGCTGCCATCCCGGATGGCCCCGGTGGTCATGCGGCCCGGATCGTCGCGAGGAAGCGGTCGACCTCGCCGCTGAGCTGCTCGGACTGGCGCGCCAGCTCGGTCGCCGATTCCAGGACCTGGCCCGCGGCCGCGCCGGTCTCCTCGGCGGCCGTCGCCACTCCGACGATGTTGGCGGTGACCTCGCTCGTGCCGGTGGAGGCCTGGGCGACGTTGCGCACAATCTCCTGGGTGGCCGCGCCCTGCTCCTCGACCGCCGCGGCGATCGTGGTCGCGACGGATTCGATCTCGCGGATGCGCGCGGTGATCGCGCCGATCACCGCGACGGCCTGACCGGTTGAGGCCTGGATCTGGCCGATCTGATCCGCAACCTCATCGGTCGCCCGGGCGGTCTGGTTGGCCAGCTCCTTGACCTCGGCGGCCACGACCGCGAAGCCGCGGCCAGCTTCGCCGGCGCGTGCCGCCTCGATGGTGGCGTTGAGCGCCAACAGGTTGGTCTGGGCGGCGATGTTGGTGATCAGGCCGACCACGTCGCCGACCTTGGCGGCGGCGGCGCTGAGGTCCTGCACGAGGGCCGCGGTCCGGTCGGCCTCCGAGACGGCGCTCTGCGCGAGCCGGGCCGACCCGTCGACCTGCCGGCCGATCTCGCGGACGGAGGAGCCGAGTTCCTCGGCGGCGCTCGCCACGGTGTTGACGTTGGAGGCGGCCTCCTCGGCGGCGGCCGCCACGGTGGTGGACTGGCTGGCGGTCTGGGTCGCGGTGGCGGTCATGGTCTGGGCCGTCGCCTGCAGCTCCGTGGCGGAGGAGGAGACCACCCCGATGATGCGGCCGACGGTGCCCTGGAAGCGGTCGGCGAGTTCCAGCATGGTCCGGCGGCGCGACTGCGCGGCCGCCCCGTCGGCGAGCCGCTGGACCTCGGCCTGCTCGGCGGCCTTCTGGGCGACCATCGCCTTGATGCCTTCCACGGCCTTGCCGATCGTGCCGATCTCGTCGCCGCGCCGGGCCTCGGCGATGTCGGCATCGATCTCCCCGGCTGCCATGCGCCTCAGCACGTCCGCCAGCCGGCGGATCGGCCGCGTGACGCCGAAAACCACGACCAGGATGCCGCCGAGGATGCCCGCGGCGATGCCGGCGAGCGACGTGGTCAGCAGCATGGTGCGTGTCTCATTGGTCTCGACGGTCATCGCGTCGGACCGCTTCTGGACCGCAGCATCGATGTCGTCCACGAGCGCACGGACGCTCGCGCTAAGGTCATTCTGAAGGGGGTCTGCCGTCAGGTGTGCCAGCGACAGGGCCTCGGCACCCAAGCCCTTGTCGGCGAGGTCACGCATGTCGCCGACGATCCTGACATAGGCGTCGAGTTGCGCCGCGACTCGGTCGATGCGCTCACGAAAGGCTGGCGACTCCCGGCGAGCGCCGTCGAGCAGCTTCGCGGCCTCCGGCACAAATGTGTCGAGGGTGCTTCCGACGCGCCTCCCGTCGGCCGTGCCGGCTTCGGCCAGGGCGCGGAAGGCGACGTAGCCGAGCTGGCTGACGACACGGTTCAGGCGCGCCATCTTCACGACCGCCCGGGCCTCCTGCTCAAGCAGGACCGTATACGAAGCGTCAATGTCCGAGATTTTATTGGATGTGTATAAAGCGCAACCAACGAATATTGTGCTGATGAGAGCAATGACCGTTACAAGCTTCGATGGAATACTCGCATGAGAGATGAATTTCATGGCCGCACCTGCGTATCGCGATAGACGTCGCGTCCGCATAGCCTATGTTAATTTATCATCGCGCCTGCAAGAGGTAAAATTGTGCGGTTTATGAGTCAATAAAATCTATCGATAAAGTAAGTTTATTGATATATTAGCGCAAAATCATGTAAAAAATTCAAGTTTGCCGTGTATCGGCGGACATTGATCTATTAGAAGTGGTTTGTTGACGATATTCACGTTTTCTGTGCGCCTGTCCGCAATCGGGGCACGACCGCGGCCGACGGCGGACCTCCATGACCGAGCATCGCGCGGCGGATCCGGTCCGCGATGCTGTACCCGATCGGGTCAGGGCGCGATCCAGCCTCCGGACCAGCCGGCCTCCGCGCGCCGCCATGCGGCCCGGCGGTGGCCGCGGCGATCGAGATAGAGGAGGTCGAGCCGCTCGGCCCGAACCATCACGGCGGCGAAGTGCGGGCGGCCCAGGGTGGCGGCCGAGGTCTCGTCCGGCAGCATGTAGGCGCCCCCAGCGGGAAGCGCCGTACCGGGGGCGGGCTCGGCCGCGTAGCAGACCCGGCTCATCGGACGAGAGCCGGTCCAGGCGGCCTCGGCCACGGCATCGTCGGTATGAAGCGTGGCGCGTCCCTCGACGCGGATCTGGACCTTTGCGGCTTCGTCGTAGGCGGCAAGGGCGCAGGCCGGGTTCGCGTGGAGATCCGCCGCTTTGCCCGAGCGGCGGTCGCAGTGGAAGCGGAGTGTGCCGGCGGCGCGGTCGGCGGCGCGCAGCACCACGGTGCGCAGCCGGGGTCCGTCCGGGCCGACCGTCGCCAGCGCCGGCAGATGGAACCCGCTTCGGCCGTGTCCGGCGCCGTCCGCCAGGAGACGCCACAGCTCGGCGAACGTGCCGTCGAGGTCGTCGTAGAAGGCCGGCAGCGGCGCGCGGCTCATGGGGTGCCGCTCCGCCGACGCCGGTGCTCGCGGAAGATCAGCGCGAGGTTGCGCAGGTAGATGCCGGTGGAGAGGCCCTGGCCGATGATGATCACCGGCTCGCGGCGCACGAACCCGTAGACCAGGGTCATCAGCCCGCCCAGGATCGACAGGAACCAGAACGAGAGCGGCATCACGCTCCGGCCCGCCCGCTCGCTGGCGATCCATTGCAGGATGAAGCGCGAGCCGAACACCACCTGGGCGACGATGCCGAACACCAACCAGAAGTCGAGCCGGGTGACGAACACGTCGTAGAAATAGGCCGGCAGGTCGTGGGCGAGCTGGATCAGCATCCGACATCCTGGTCTGCCGGCGCCGCGGTTCGCGCCGCGATTTCCGCGGGCTGTGGGTCGGCGCGCTTGCGCCGGATCAGCCACCAGACGCCGGCCAGGTCGAGGAGGCCGACCCAGAGGCGGTCGAACAGGCCGTAATTCGAGACGCCCGTGAGCCGCGGCCGGTCGATCACGTCGCGATGGACCACCGCGAAGCCTTCACGGACCACGAGGGCCGGCATGAACCGGTGCAGGGCGTCGAAATAGGGCAGCCGGAGGTAGACCGCGCGGCGGAATACCTTGAGGCCGCAGCCGGTGTCGCGGGTGGCGTCCTTGAGGATGCGCCCCCGCACGCCGTTCGCGATCCGCGACTGGAGCATCTTGAAGCGCCCGTCCTTGCGCCCGCGCCGCTGCCCCTGGGCGAGGCCGGCCCGCTCGCCGGCCGCCTCCAGGGCGGTCAGCAGGGCCGGTATGAAGGCCGGATCGTTCTGACCGTCGCCGTCCAGCGTCGCGATGACCGGCCCGCGGGCCGCCAGAACGCCGCTGCGCACCGCCGCCGACTGGCCGCCGCTCCGGGCGTGTCGCAGCACCCGCAGCCAGGGGCGGCCGGACCGGGCCGCCGCCAGGGCGGCTTGCGTTCCATCCGTGGAGCCGTCGTCGACGTAGATCAACTCGAAGTCGAGCCCCGCGCAGGCGGACGCGATCTCGGCCACCAGGGGCGCGATGTTGCCGGCCTCGTTCTTCACCGGCACGACGACGCTGAGATGCGGGGTGCCGGTCACGGGATCACCGCATAGGCCGTGACGAAGACGCGCCGGCCGGTATTGAGGTTGAAGCCCTCGACCTCAGCCAGGGGCGCGGGCGCTGGGCGCCCCACCGGCCAGGCCGCGTTGAAGGCGTCGCGGTCGCGGGCTTCGACGAAGAGCAGCCGGCAGCCGCCGCCCGCCAGGAAGTCCCGGGCGGCGGGGCCGTCCGCCGGCAGCGCGAGGCCGGTGCCGATCAGGAAGACGAGGCTCGGCTCGCGGTAGCCCAGGCTCGCGACCTGCGGGTCCGGACAGGCCATGCGGTCACGCAGGGCGGCGAGCCGCGGCGAGACCTTGAGGGCCGGCAGCGACAGCTGCGCCACGCCGAGCACCGCCGGCCCGAGCAGGGCGGAGGCGAGCACGCCGAGCACCAGCGAACGCTCGGCTCTCCCCTGAGCGAACGCCATCCAGGCGAGCGCCGAGACCCCGCAGGCGGCCGCGAGCAGGGGCAGCGCGGCCCAGGGAATTGTGTGGTTGTCGAGGCGCCAGCCGGCGAGGCAGAGGCCGAGGGTGAGTGCCACCGGGATCGCCGGCACCAGCAGAGCCGTCAGGCGCGCCCCTCGCCGCCGCGGATCCAGCGCCCCGCGCGACAGCGCCAGGGCGGTGAGGATCGCGAGCCACGGCATCAGTGGCAACACGTAGTGCGGCAGCTTGGTGGGCACCGCCTCGAAGATCAACCAAGCCGGCAGCACCGCAGCGATCAGGAAGGCCATGGCGGCGCTGCGCCGCTCCCGCCACGCGAGCGGCAGGCTCATCGCGGCGAACGCCGCCCCCGGCCAGAAGATGGCGAAGAAGGCGAGCGCGTAGGCCCCGGGCGGCCCCCAGTGCCGCTCGGCCGCGCCGCCGACCTTCCCCAGCATGTCGTGTCCGACCGCCTCCGCGTAGAAGGCGCCCCCGCTCTTCCAGGCGATCGCCGCGAACCACGGCGCCACGAGCAGGAGCGTCAGGGCGAGGCCGGCCCAGGGCTTCAGGGCGAGCAGCCAGCGGCCGGACCGCGCCACCACGGACAGGATCAGCGCCGGCAGCACGACGAACAGCGGTACCATCGGCCCCTTGACCAGGATTCCCAGCGCAATCCCGAGCCAGAAGGCGAGGAAGGCGGATCGGCCGGGGGCGGAGGGTACCCCCAGCACCCCGCCAAGCGGGGAGAGGGGATGCGCCGGCAGCCCTTCGCGCGCATGGGAATTCGGCCGCCACAGCCACGCGCGGGCGAGCGCCCCCAGGCTCGCGGTGGCGCAGGCGGCGAGCAGCGCGTCGGTCTTGGCGAGATGCGCCTCGGCCGAGAGCATCAGGCAGGCGCCGTAGAGTGCGGCGGCGAGCAGCGCGAATCGTTGGGGCAGGAACGCCAGCGCGGCCCAATAGGCGAGCAGTACCGAGGCGGTGGCCCCGACCAGCGAGGGGATGCGGTAGAGGCCGATCCGCGTGCGCGCGCCCGGCACGCCGAGCGCCTCGCCGGCTGCCACCGCGGCGGCCTGCGCCCAGTAGATGCCGACCGGCTTCTTGTGCCGCGCCTCACCCTGGAAGCGGATGTCCACGAGGTCGCCGCTCTCCAGCATCTGCTTCGAGGACTGGGCGAAGCGCGGCTCGTCCCGGTCCATCGGCTGCAGCGAGACCTGGCCCGGCAGGAACAGGAGCAGGCAGAGCGCCAGCAGGGCCGCCGCGACGCGCGCGTGGCTGAGGCTCAGCACGTCGAGCCCGCGGCCGATCCGGTCGATGGTGGCGAGGCGCGGGACGCCGCCGGCGGAGAGGCTCGTGCTCATGCCCGGCCGGTCAATCAGGATCGGGCCGGAAGGTCAAATACGTGGCTCGATCGACGACAAACGGTCGGCGTCGGCTCCGCACCCGTCTTCGCTAGTGTTCGGCCGTGCGCCCTCAGCACGCCGCCCGCAGGCGCGCAAACCCGGCGTCCAGATCGGCCTTGAGATCGGCGGCATCTTCCAGACCGATGTGGAAGCGCAGGGCCGGGCCGCCCGGCGACCATTTCGTGGCGGTCCTGTACCCGGCGCAGTCGAACGGGATCACGAGGCTCTCGAAGCCGCCCCAGGAAAAGCCCATCCCGAACAGCTCGAGCCCGTCCAGCATGGCGGCGACAGCGGCCTCGGGCACGGGCTTGAGGATCACCCCGAACAACCCGGAGGCGCCGGCGAAGTCGCGCTTCCAGATCGCGTGGCCCGGATCCTCCGGCAGGCCGGGATGGAGCACCCGCAGCACCTCCGGCCGCGCCTGGAGCCAGCGGGCCATCTCGAGTCCGGCCCGGCCGTGCTCGCGCAGGCGCAGGTTCATGGTGCGCATCCCCCGCAGGGCCAGAAAGATGTCCTCCGCACCCGCGCACATGGCGAAATGGTCGAAGGTGCGCCGCAAAGCCGGGAAGTGCTCGGCATTGGCGGAGGTCAGGCCGATCAGCAGGTCCGAACCGCCGCTCAGGTACTTGGTCCCGGCCTCGACGGCGATGTCGACCCCGCGCTCGTGGGGCGGGAACAGCAACGGCGTCGCCCAGGTGTTGTCCATGATCACGGTGCCGCCGCGCGCGTGGACGACCTCCGCGATGGCCGGAACGTCCTGCATTTCAAAACTTTGCGAGCCTGGCGCCTCGACCAGCACCGCGCGGGTGTTCGGTCGCATCAGCGCGGCGATGCCGGCCCCGACGATCGGATCGTAATACGTGACCTCGACGCCGAAGCGGGCCAGCACGCCGTCGCAGAACTGGCGGGTGGGGCGGTAGGCGGAATCGGTGACGAGGAGGTGGTCGCCCGCCGAGACCGCGGACATCAGGGCGACGGTGAGCGCTGCCAGGCCCGAGGGCGTCACCACCGTGCCGGCGGCACCGGCGAGCTCCGTCCAGGCCTCTGTCAGCGCGTCCATCGTGGGTGTCGCCGAGGTCCCGTAATTGTAGCGCCCGCGCCGATGCTTGATCGCGTCGTAGGTCGGGTAGAGCACGGTCGAGCCGCGATAGATCGGCGTGTTGACGAAGCCGTGCTGTGCGCCCGGATCGCGGCCCGCATGGACCAGGCGCGTCGCGGGCGCGAAAGTCTTCTTGGATTCGGGCGGCAGGGACATCGGGGCTCGGAGATCGCGTTGCGCTGCGGCGCACGAAAGCTCCCCCCGCCCGGCGAAATCAAGCCGGATGTTCCGCGCCGGGGATCCGCGACGGATCATTGCCCGGGATCAGGACTTCCCCGGTGGAATGGAGGCGGCGGCCGCGGCGTAGGCCTGCTTCCAGGCGGCGCGGTCCTCGCAGCCCTCGGAACAGGGACATTCGCTCGCGGGCTCACCATACAGGCGCGCGTTTCGGCCCTGGATGGACCGGCTGTCGCGCGCGGTGGCCTCGGCGATGGTCAATATCGCCCCCCGAAAACTTGGGGTGGGGCTTCGTTAACGGGGCGTGCCGTAATCTGTTGCCGTCTCAAGTCGCGTTCCGGGTCGTCGCGTGCGTATCCTGTGTTCTATCCTCGGCGGCGTCATCGTGCTGGTTTCGACGGCGATCGTCGTCTTCGTCAGCGCCGACCGTCTCGCGCATCTGGCGCCGGCACCTGTGGTGCGCGCCGCGCAGGTCGAGCCCTCCGCCACCGGGTCGCTTCCGGCACCGGTCAAGGCCGCGCCGGCGCCGAAGCCGGCTGCGCCGAGCATCCCGAACGGCTTCGACACGGAGCGGCTCCACGCGCTGATGCGCGGCGACCCGATCCTGTCCGGCCGCTGAGCCCCGCAAGCGAGCGAGGCTTTCCGAGGGACCGGCCGCCCGGCTCTACCGGGCGGTGCGGAACACCTGGAGATCCAGGTCGCGGACCTTCTTGCGCAGCGTGTTGCGGTTGACCCCGAGGAGTTCCGCCGCGCGGATCTGGTTGCCCCGGGTGGCGGCCAGAGCCGCGCCGATGAGCGGGCCTTCGATCTCCCGCAGGATCCGGTGGTAGAGCCCGGGCGGCGGCAGCGTGTCCCGGTAGCCGGAGAAATAATCCGAGAGGTGGCGCTCCACCGCGCTGGAGAGCGTCTCGGATTCCCCCCCGCCCTTGCGGGCGGCGCCGTTGCCCGCGCTGGAGGCCGGGGCGGCCAGCGGCAAGGTGTCGAGTTCGGCCTCGATCACCGGGCCGGTGATCGTCTCCTGCGGGTAGAGCGCCGCGAGCCGCCGGACCAGGTTCTCCAGCTCGCGCACGTTGCCGGGCCAGCGGTAGCGCTTCATCCGCTCCATGGCGTCGCCGTCGAGCATCTTTCGCGTGAGACCCTCGCGCTCGACCTGCACGAAGAAGTGGCGGACGAGGTCCGGCACGTCCTCGGACCGTTCCCGGAGCGCCGGCAGCCGCAGGGGCACCACGTTCAGCCGGAAGAACAGGTCTTCGCGAAAGATTCCCTGCTGGATCGAGATGCGCAGGTCCTTGTTGGTCGCCGCGATGATGCGGACGTTGGTCTTGATCGGGACCCGGCCGCCCACCGTGGTGTACTCGCCCTGCTGGAGGACGCGCAGCAGCCGGGTCTGGGCCTCCATCGGCATGTCGCCGATCTCGTCGAGGAACAGCGTGCCGCCTTCAGCCTGCTCGAACCGGCCGGCCGAGCGCTGGAGCGCCCCCGTGAAGGCGCCCTTCTCGTGGCCGAACAGCTCGGACTCGATCAGGTCCCTCGGGATCGCCGCCATGTTCACCGGCACGAACGGGCCGGTGCGGCGGCGGCCGTAATCGTGCAGCGCCCGGGCGACCAGCTCCTTGCCGGTGCCGGACTCGCCGGTGATCATCACGGTCAGGTCGGTGGGCATCAGCCGGGCGAGCGCCCGGTAGATCTCCTGCATGGCGGGCGAGCGCCCGACCAGCGGTATGTCCTCGTTCTCGGGCGGGCCGCCGGGCGCGGGCGCGCCGCGCGGACGTGACAGCGCGCGGCCCACGATGGCGATGAGCTCCTTCAGGTCGAAGGGCTTGGGCAGGTACTCGTAGGCGCCCCGCTCCGAGGCGCGGATCGCCGTCATGAATGTGTTCTGCGCGCTCATGACGATGATCGGCAGCTCCGGCCGCACCCGCTTGATGCGCGGCAGGAGGTCGAACACGTTCTCGTCGGGCATCACCACGTCGGTGATGACGAGGTCGCCCTCCCCTTGGGCGACCCAGCGCCAGAGGGTGGCGCAATTGCCCGTCGAGCGGACCTCGTAACCCGCCCGGGACAGTGCCTGGTTCAGCACGGTGCGGATGGCGGCGTCGTCGTCGGCGACTATGATGTGGCCGTTCGGCATGACTCTCTACTCAGACCTCCGACGGGGGGCCGACTCGCGGATCGACATCACGGGTCGACCGCCGATTCGCGCCCGTCGCGGGCACTCGACATCGGCAGAAGGATGCGGAACGCCGTGCGGCGGGGGGCGGGATCGCACTCGACGATGCCTCCGTGGTCGCCGACGATCTTGGCCACCAATGCAAGTCCGAGGCCGGATCCCTGCGCCTTGGTGGTCACGAACGGATCGAACAGGTCGGGCAGCAGGTCGGCCGAGATGCCCGGCCCGTTGTCGCGCACCGCCACCTCGATCGGCAGGCTGACCCGCTCGCGCGAGCCCGGCACCTGGAGGCGCAGGCCGGTGCGGAAGGCTGTGGACAGCGTGATCTCGCCCTCGACGGCATCCGGGCCGATCGCCTCGGCGGCGTTCTTCACGAGGTTCAGGATCACCTGGATCAGCTGGTCGCGGTTGCCGAGGACCGGCGGCAGCGACGGGTCGTAGGTCTCGATGAAGCGGATGTGCCGGGCGAAGCCCGACTGCGCCGAGCGCTTCACCTGGTCGAGCACGCCGTGGACGTTGACGGCACCGCGATCGGACGGGCGCTCGTCACCGAACAGCTCCATGCGCTCGACGATGCGCACGATCCGGTCGGATTCGTCGCAGATCAGGCGGGTGAGCATCCGGTCCTCCTCGGCGCCGGTGCTCTCCAGGAGCTGCGCGGCGCCGCGGATGCCGGCGAGGGGGTTCTTGATCTCGTGGGCCAGCATCGCGCCGAGCGCCACCATGGAGCGCGCGGCGCCGCGATGGGTGAGCTGGCGGTTCATCTTGTCGGCGATGGTCCGTTCCTGGAGCATCATCACCACGGCGTCGCCGTCGTCGCCCAGCGGCGTTGCGAACACGTCGACGCTGCGCTCCAGCCCCAGGCGGGGCTGCGTCAGCTCCACCCGATACTCGCTCACGCTGGCGCGTCGGCGCCGCACCTCGGCCACCAGGGCGATGATCGGCGACGCGAACGGGATGATGTCCCGCAGGCGGCGGCGCTGCATCAGGCGGGCGGAATAGTCGAAGAACGCCTCCGCAGCGTGGTTGCAGTGGAGGATCTGTTCGTCGCCGCCGATGGTCAGGACCGGCAGCGGCAGCGCGTTGAGCACGGCCTCCGCGGCCGAGTCGCGCAGGCTGCCCGGATGCTCCGGAAACGCGTCTTCGCTCACGCGGCCTCCCGAACCGTGTCGGCCTGGCCCGTGAAGGCCCGGGTCAGCAGGGCCGAAGCCGTCTCCGGATCGGTGGTGGTGAGGAGCGCCGACCGCTCGGCCGCGTCCAGAGCCCCGCCGGTCTCGGCATAGGCGGCGAGGTGCTTGCGGGCGTGGCGCACGCCCATGTCCCGGCCGTAGAGCGACAGGAGGCCCGCATAATGCTCGGCGGCCATCCCGGCCTGCTCGGCCCGGGACGGCGCGGGGGCCGGGCGGCCGGCCAGCGCCGCCGCGACCTGCCCGACGAGCCAGGGCCGCCCGGTGGCAGCCCGCCCGATCATCACGCCCGCCGCCCCGGAGGCCGCCAGGCAGGCGCGGGCGCTGTCGAGATCGGTCACGTCGCCGTTGGCGATGACCGGGATCGACACCGCCTCGACCACGGTGCGGATCGCGGCCCAATCGGCGACCCCCTTGTAGAATTGCTGCCGGGTCCGCCCGTGCACGGTCACGGCGTTCAGCCCGAGTCGCTCGGCGCGGACCGCGAGATCGGCGGCGTTGCGCGTCGCATCGTCCCAGCCGAGCCGCATCTTGACGGTCACGGGTACGGACACGGCCCCGCGCACGGCTGCGAGCAGACGCTCGGCGTGGTCGAGATCGCGCATCAGCGCCGAGCCCGAGGCGATCCCGGTCACGAGCTTGGCCGGGCAGCCCATGTTCACGTCGATCACATGGGCGCCGTTTGCCTCCGCCAGACGCGCGGCTTCGGCCATGGGGGCGGCCTCGCAGCCGGCGAGCTGCACCACGTGCAGGTCGACGCCGGACCCCTCCGCCCGCAGGATCGCCTCGCCGGAGCCGCGGGCGAGTTCGCGCGCCGCCACCATCTCGGAGACCACCGCGTCGGCGCCGCAGCGGCGGGCGATCCGCCGCATATGCAGGTCGGTCACGCCGGATAGGGGCGCGAGCAGGCAGAGCGGAGCGGGAGCCGTTGCTCTGCCGGCCGGACGTTCTCGGCGCAGCGCGCCCAAATAATGATCAGTCACCATTCTGCACAACAATGAGGCAAGGCCGGCCCGCTGGCAAGCGGGGCCGCGCGTTGATTTCAGCCCCTCCCCCGCTTAAACGACGGGCACCGTCTGCGGCAGAGGTGTCGACGGGACGGCTGGCCCGCGCGCCGACCGCCGCTCCACAGGAATCCACGAGTTTTTCGCCCATGTCCGCCATCGGCACGCCAGCCATCGGACCCGCGAGCGCGGGGGCCGGCGTCGCCGCGGTGGTGGTGGCGGCCGGACGCGGCATACGCATTGGCGGCGGCACGCCCAAACAGTACCGCCGGGTCGGCGGACAGGCGGTGCTGACCCGTACGCTGGCGGCACTGGCCGCGCAGGACATGATCGCGCGGATCCAGCCGGTGATCGCCGCAGACGCGGCCGAGTTCTTCCGTGCCTGCCTGGAGGAACTCGCCCCGGAGATGCGCGATAAGATCGCCGCGCCGGTCGAGGGCGGGGCGACGCGCCAGCTCTCCGTGCGGGCTGGGCTTGAGGCTCTGGCGTCCGCCGAGGCGCCGGAGATCGTACTGGTGCACGACGCCGCCCGTCCTTTCGTCGACGCGGCGCTGATCGCCCGGGCGATCGAAGCGGGTCGCGACCACGGCGCGGCCGTCCCCGGCGTGCCGGTGACCGACACGGTCAAGCGCGTCGCCGAGATCGCGCCCGGTATCGGCCGGGTGCACGAGACGCCGCCCCGAGAGCACCTGCGCGCGGTGCAGACCCCCCAGGCCTTCGCTTTCGCCCCCCTGCTCGGCGCCCACCGCGATGCGGCCGCACAGGGGCTCGACGGCTTCACCGACGACGGCGCCCTGGCCGAGTGGGCGGGCTTGCCGGTGGTCGTCTTCGCGGGCGATATCGCCAACCGCAAGATAACCCAGCCCGCCGACCTGATCGAGGCCGACAGGGCCTTCGCGCCCGAGACCACCGAAACGCCAGCGCCCGGAGCCCGCGCCATGACCGCCTACGTCACCCGCCTCGGCACCGGCTTCGACGTGCACGCTTTTACGACCGGCGACCATATCTGGCTCGGGGGCGTGAAGATCCCGGCCGATCGCGGCGTCCTCGCCCATTCCGACGGTGACGTGGCGCTGCACGCGCTCACCGACGCGCTGCTCGGCGCCATCGCCGACGGCGACATCGGCACCCATTTCCCGCCCTCCGACGAGCGCTGGCGCGGGGCGTCCTCGGACCAGTTCCTGGCCCATGCCTGCAGCCTGGTCCGGGCGCGCGGCGGCCGCATCGACCACCTCGACATCACCGTGCTGGCCGAGGCGCCGCGCATCGGCCAGCACCGGGAGGCGATCCGGGCGCGCATCGCCGAGATCGCGGGGGTGCCCCTCACCGCCATCTCGATCAAGGCGACGACCACGGAGAAGCTCGGCTTCGTCGGCCGGGCCGAGGGACTGGCCGCCCAGGCGGCGGCCACGATCCGCCTGCCCGAGGAGGACGGCCCCGCCCTCGACGCGCAGGCCGAGACCGCGATGCGCCAGGGCTGAAGCGGGCCCGGCGCGGCCTGCTCATCGCCGCGCCCGATACCGGCTCACACGGATTCCGCCTTCACCCTGGACGCGCGGAAGGGTGGTGTCCTGACGTCGCTGGGCGGTCTTCAAGGCTTCGCGACGGCTTTGCGCGCGCGGGCCGGCATCCCCGTCGGCGGATGGCCCGTCAGGCCCCGAGATACCGCGCCTCCAGATGCGCCCGGAACGCGTCCATGCCGAGCGCTGCGCCGGTGGCGCGGGTGAGCAGGTCGTCGGTTCCGAGCAGGCTTCCGACCTCGTGGACGTTGGCGCGCAGCCAATCGCGCAGCGGCGCGAAGTCGCCCTGCGCAAGGCAACCCGGGAGTGCCGGTTCGGCCGCC
Source organism: Methylobacterium sp. NEAU K (assembly GCF_030700285.1). Taxonomy (GTDB): domain Bacteria; phylum Pseudomonadota; class Alphaproteobacteria; order Rhizobiales; family Beijerinckiaceae; genus Methylobacterium. Next base: position 160,479 of record NZ_JAUYZJ010000007.1, read on the forward strand.
CGCGCCGCCCGGAACAGCTGCGCTGCCGCCAGGGCGCCCAGCGTGTAGGTCGGGAAGTAGCCGAAGGCCCCGCTCGGCCAGTGGATGTCCTGGAGGCAGCCGAGCCGGTCGTTCGGCACGACGAGGCCGAGCAACTCCTGCATACCGTCGTTGAAGGCGCCCGGAAGGTCGGCCACCGCGAGGTCGCCTGCGATCATCGCGGTCTCCAGGCGGTAGCGGAGCAGGATGTGCGCCGGGTAGGTCGCCTCGTCCGCGTCCACCCGGATGAAGCCCGGCCGGACCCGGGTGTTGAGGGCGTGCAGGTTCTCCGGAGACCATTCCGGCCCGGAGCGCCCGAACGCCTCCCGCAGCAGCGGCGCCAGGTAGGCGAAGAATTCGTGGCTTCGGCAGGCCTGCATCTCGACGATGAGCGACTGGCTCTCGTGGAGGCTCATGCCCCGTGCGGCGCCCACCGGCTGGTGGCGCCACGGTGCGGGCCGGCCCTGCTCGTAGAGGGCGTGGCCGCTCTCGTGCAGCACCCCCATCAGGGCGCGTCCGAAATCCGCCTCGTCGTACCGGGTGGTGATGCGCACGTCGTCGGTGGCCCCTCCGCAGAACGGGTGCAGGCTGATATCGAGCCGGCCGCGGCTGAAATCGAACCCGAGGGCCGCCATCAGCCTCAGGCCGAGGTCGCGCTGCACAGCCACGTCGAACGGACCGGCGAGCGGCAGCGGTTCCGGACGGGCGCCCTGGAATTCACGGGCGCGGGCGATCAGATCCGGAAGCCAGCCCGTCAGATCCGAGAACAGCGGGTCGATCACCGCCCGGCGCATGCCGGGATCGTAGCTGTCGAGGAGCGCATCGTACGGGTCGAGACCGAGCGCCGCGCCCTTGGCCTGCCCGATCTCGCGCTGGAGTCTCAGCACCTCGGCGAGATGCGGCGCCAGCCGGGCGAAGTCCGAGTCCCGCCGCGCCTCGCGCCAGACCATCTCCGACCGGGACACGGCCCGCGAGCTGGCCTCGACCAGGTCGCGCGGCACCGCCCCGGCATGGGCCTGTACCCGGCGCATCTCCCGCAGGTTGGCGGCCGGCCACGGGTCGAGCCCGCCGGCCGCCTCGGCGGCGTCGAGCTCGCCGGCGGTCTCGGGCGCCGTCAGGATCTCGTGCGCCATCCCGCGCAGGATCGCGAGCTGGTCGCCCCGTGCCTCCGCGGCCCCGTCGGGCATCAGCGTCTGCGCGTCCCAGCCAAGGATCCCGGCCGCTCCCTCAAGGGCCGCGAGGCGGGCGAAGCGCTGTTCGAGTGTCCGATACGCGGTCATGTGATCATCCGTCCCGACATGTTTGCGATGCGCGCGGCCTTGCAAAACCGTGGTGCGCGGACGCTCGGCAAGACCGAAGCGACCTGCCGCGCCCGGCTGACGTCATCCCGCCTGCAGCATCTCCAGCTCCAGCCACCGGTCCTCCGCCTGCGACAGCTCGGTCTCGGCCTGGGCCAGCATGGCGGTGGCCTTGTCGAAGCGGGCGGGATCGCGGGCGTAGAGGTCGGAATCCTCCAGGATCGTCTTCAGCTGGCGGATCGCCGCCTCCAGCTTCTCGATGCGGGCCGGGAGCGTCTTCAACTCGTGCTGGTCCTTGAAGCCGAGCTTGGGCTTGCCGGCCGGCTGCAGGGTGGCCGCAGCGGCGGACCGTGCACGCGGCTCCTTCGCCTTCGGGGCGATCGTGCGCGCCTCGACCCCCTGCCCGCGCTGGACCAGCATGTCGCTGTAGCCGCCGGCATACTCGACCCAGCGGCCCTCGCCTTCAGAAACGAGCACGCTGCCGACCACGCGGTCGAGGAAGTCACGGTCGTGGCTGACCAGGATCAGCGTCCCCTGGTAGTCGCCGAGCATCTCTTGGAGCAGGTCGAGGGTCTCTAGGTCGAGATCGTTGGTCGGCTCGTCGAGCACCAGGAGGTTGGACGGCTGCGCCAGCGCGCGGGCGATCAGCAGCCGGTTACGCTCACCGCCGGAGAGCACCGAGACCGGTGTCCGCGCCTGCTCGGGAGTGAACAGGAAGTCCTTCAGGTAGCCGATCACGTGGCGGCTCTGGCCGTTCACCGTGACGCTGTCGCCGCGGCCGCCGGTGAGCACGTCGGTGACGGTCATCCCGGGCTCCAGCGTGGCCCGAGCCTGGTCGAGCACCACCGGCATCAGGTTGGTGCCGAGCACGATCTGGCCCGAATCGGGGGCGAGCCGGCCCATCAGCAGGTTGATCAGCGTGCTCTTGCCGGCGCCGTTGGCCCCGACGATGCCGAGCCGGTCGCCGCGCATCACCCGCAGGGACAGCCCGTCGACGATCTTGCGCGCGCCATAGGCCTTGGCGATGCCGCGCGCCTCGACCACAAGGCTGCCCGATGATTCCGCGTCGGAGGCCTGCATGCTGACGCTGCCCACCGGGCGGCGGACCTCGCGGCGGTTCTGTCTCAGTTCGTGCAGGTTGCCGAGGCGGCGGACGTTTCGCTTACGGCGGGCGGTGACGCCGTAGCGCAGCCAGTGCTCCTCGGCGGCGATCTTGCGGTCGAGCTTGTGCTGGTCGCGCTCCTCTTCTTCGAAGAACGCGTCGCGCCAGGCTTCGAAGCCGGAGAATCCCTGCTCGATCCTTCGCGTCTCTCCACGGTCCAGCCAGATCGTGGCGCGCGACAACGCGGAGAGAAAGCGCCGGTCGTGGCTGATCAGCACCATCGCGGCGCGGGTGCCCTTCAGCTCCGCTTCGAGCCACTCGATCGCCGGCAGGTCGAGGTGATTGGTGGGCTCGTCGAGCAGCAGCACGTCGGGCTCAGGGGCGAGCGCCTGCGCCAGAGCGGTGCGCCGCCCCTCGCCGCCCGAGAGCTTGCCCGGGTCCTCGTCGCCGGTCAGGCCCAGGCTCTCCAGCAGATAGCGGGCGCGATGGACGGATTCGCCCGGCGGGAGTCCGGCCTCGACGAAGTCGAGGGTGGTGGCGAAGCCCGAGAAGTCGGGCTCCTGCGCCAGATAACGGATCGTGGTGCCGGGCTGGACGAACAGGCGCCCCTTGTCGGGCTCGACCAAGCCGGCGGCGATCTTCATCAGCGTCGACTTGCCCGAGCCGTTCCGCCCGACCAGGCAAGCCCGCTCGCCGGGCGAGATGGTGAGGTCCGCGCAGGTGATCAGCGGCGTGCCGCCGAAGGTCAGCGCGACGTCCTGGAGGGTAAGAAGCGGGGGAGCGGCCATGGCGGGCTTATGGCAGCGCCGGGCTCCCGGTTCAAACGGCGCCGCCCCGTCGGGCGGGGCGGTGCCCGCGCTCAGGCGATCGGGTTGGCTGGCCCGGTGGGCGGGCTGATCTCCGGAGGCCCGGGATCGTTCACCGGTATCTCGGGCGGCTGGATGCCCGGCGCCTCGGACGGGGTCTGCCCGGGGATCTCCGGACCCGGAGGCTGCGTCGGTGCCTGCGGCGGATCGTAGGGCGTGTCCGGGGCGGGCATCGGCTGCGGCACTTCTGTGGGCGATCCGGGAACCTGGCCCGGGTCCGCGAGCGTGAAGTCTGGCACGGTTGTCCTCCGTCTGGCCTGTGGCGCTGTCCTGCACCGTTCGGGCGGCAACGGGGCCCTGCCGCTCTGGTTCCGGACGGCTACTTCTTGGTCAGCAGGAGATTGCCCTCCTTGCTCGCCACCTTCTGGATCTTCTCGGCGAAGAGGGCGAGCAGGAACGGCAGCTTCACCTCCAGGCGCACGCTCTCGGCGCCCACGTCGATGGTGCCGCCGATCTTCTGCGCCAGCGCCGAGACGCCGAAATCGAGCCGGTCCCCGGTCCAGGCGAGCTGGTCGACGGTGATGCCGCTCCTGGCCAGGAACGCCCGCGCCTGCTCGGTGCCGTGCTCGAGGCGACGCTTGGCCTCCTCGCGGCCGAGGTCGTGCGGGATGTCGACGATGAGAGGCTTGGGCATGGGGCGGCTGGATCCGGACTGACCCGGCAGCAGATGGGGCCTCCCGATGCCGCAGGCAACATCGGGAGGCCGCACGACTGCCGGAGCCGTCCGCGCCTGCAGTGCCGTCAGTGCCGGAGGGTCAGTTCAGGACCTGGAGCGAAACGTAGGTGGTGCCGCCCATTCCGAGGGCGCGGGCCGAGCCGCGCGACAGATCGATGATGCGGCCGCGCACGAAGGGGCCACGGTCGTTGATGCGCACGACCACCGAGCGGCCGGTCCGACGGTTCTCGACGCGGACCCGGGTTCCGAACGGCAGGCTACGATGGGCGGCGGTCAGTCCGTTGGGGTTGAAATGCTCGCCGTTCGCGGTGCGATGGCCGCTCCCATACCAGGAGGCCGCGCCGCTCTGGGCAAAAGCCGGGAGGGTCGTTCCGACGAGGGTCGATAGCATTCCAACGGTGACCACGAACTTTCCGAAACCAGACGACATTCTTTGCGCATTCCCTGAGTTGTTTGCGGGGTGGCGCCAGTCGTTTCGGAAGTCGGCCGGAATATGGCAGGCGTTTCGACAGTGATCACGTCACATTTCGGCCAATTTTCATCTGGACATGCAGATTACATGTGGTTTTATTTCAGTTTATTTCGGGATCAACGCCGAATGACGTAAGCGGCAGTCGCGCGAGGTAATCGCCAAGTCCTGACGCCGAAGCGCATGTCGGTCTTAGGATCGGCTTAATGTCCTAAGCCCTGCGTCGGGCGTGACCCTGTGTCCCGCTGAGGGGGAAGCAGACATCAGCAAGCCCATACCTGTCGTATGTCGCGAAGCGGCAAGCAACGGGCCCTTCACCCGGTTCGGCCGCTAGCAAAATTGCGTCTTGCCGCCATGCGCCGAGCGTCGACACGCGGGAATATCGGGGTTTTATCTGCGGGATGATCGGCCAGGCCGGCGGTAGGCAAAAACTGCAGCCCCAGAACGGGACGCACGCCGGCAAATTTCGACAACGTGACCTTTACCGTATCCGACGCATGGTCTGCCGGTCAGTCGCGTAACCGGTGTTTGCCATGGCTTCCCCGCGTACCGTGGCTGCCGACGCCGTCGCCCGGAAACAGGTCTCGCGTGCCGGGCGGCTCGCGTCGGCGCCACGGATGGGTCTCGTACCCGCCCAGCGTCCCCTGCCCCTCGACCAAGTGCTGGTCGGGGATTGCATCGCGGCCATGAACGCGCTGCCGGCGTCCAGCGTCGACTGCGTGTTCGCCGACCCGCCCTATAACCTTCAGCTCGGCGACGCCGCCCTGCTGCGTCCGGACCAGAGCCGCGTCGACGCCGTCGACGACGACTGGGACAAGTTCGCGACCTTCGAGGCCTACGATGCCTTCACCCGGGACTGGCTCGCCGCCTGCCGCCGCGTGATGAAGCCGAACGCAACCCTCTGGGTGATCGGTTCTTACCACAACATCTTCCGGGTCGGGGGCGCGTTGCAGGATCTCGGTTACTGGATCCTCAACGATATCGTCTGGCGCAAAGCCAATCCGATGCCGAACTTCCGCGGCAAGCGCTTCACCAACGCTCACGAGACCCTGATCTGGGCCTCGCGCTCGGCGGACTCGAAGGGCTACACTTTCCATTACGACGCGCTGAAGGGGGGCAACGAAGACCTCCAGATGCGCTCCGACTGGTTCATCCCCCTGTGCACCGGCGAGGAGCGGCTGAAGGATGCGGAGGGCCGCAAGGTCCACCCGACCCAGAAGCCCGAGGCGCTGCTCGCCCGGACCCTGATGGCGGCGACCAATCCGGGCGACGTGGTGCTCGATCCGTTCTTCGGCACCGGCACCACCGGGGCCGTCGCCAAGCGCCTCGGCCGCCGGTTCATCGGCATCGAGCGCGAGGCCATCTACGCGGAGGCCGCACGTGAGCGGATCGCCGCCGTCCAGCCCCTGTCGAAGGCCGCCCTCATGGTGGCGCCGACCAAGCGCGCCGAGCCGCGGGTACCGTTCCTCTCGGTGATCGAGGCCGGGCATATCCGCCCGGGCGAGATCGTCACCGACGAGCGCCGCCGTTTCCGCGCCACGGTGCGCCCGGACGGCCAGCTCGACAACGGCCTCGTGATCGGCTCGATCCACAAGATCGGCGCGCTGGTCCAGGGGCTCCCGGCCTGCAACGGCTGGACGTTCTGGCACGTCGAACGGGGTGGCCGACCGGTGGTGATCGACAGCTACCGGGCCGGGCTGCGGCAGGCGATGGCCAACGGCTGAGGGGACCGCCGTTCACGGTTCAGCTGAGACCACGCTGGTTTATACGGTCGCCGGTTGAAGGACTCGCGGCGGATATGGGGTCCGGGCCCCGCTTTACGGCCCCGGACTGACGGCGCATCCCGGATGCCGTCAGGGTAAGGCCGTCAGGAAATCAACCTCTCCTGGCGGGCCCCCGGCGCGTCGGCGGCCGGGCGCGGACCGGGGCCGTCGACAGTTCGGGTTCCGCGTCCAGGAGGTCGTCCGCCTCGGGCGGCGGACCGGGCGCCGGCTTCGGCCGCGGCTTCGGCACCGCCCGCACGCTCGGGCGCCAATCCGGATCCGGCATCGACAGCGGCGCCTCGATCGCCGCGAGCAGCGGCATCGGCGGCGGTTCCTTCTTCGGGCGCCCGCGCGGCTTCTTTTCCGGGTCCGGCTTCGGGTCGAAGGCGTGGGCCAGCACCTTCCGCATCAGGCCGGGCAAAGGCTCGTCGTCGAGCGCGGCGCGCGGGGTGAAGCGCATGCCGTCCGGGATCGGTGTCGAGAGCGCGACGCGGGCCGAGAACACGGTCAACTCCAGCGGGAAATGCGTGAAGCCGTGGCGCACGAGGCCCGGAAGGCGCTTCCAGCGGGCGTCGAGGGGCGCATCCAGCAGGGCGGCGGCGGCGTCGTAGTCCGGTTCCCAGGCGCTACCGGGCGGCTCGGCCATGTTGCCGAGCAGGCCCTCCGCCGGCCGGGTCCGCAGCAGCACCGCCTCGTCGCCGCTGCGGATCGCCACGAAGGCCGCGCCGCGGCGCAGGGCGCCCTTGGCGACCCTGATCTTGCGCGGGAACGTCTCCTGCGTGCCGAGCGCCCTGGCGCGGCAGGGCAGCATCCAGGGACAGAGGGCGCAGGCGGGGCGCTTGGGGGTGCAGATCGTCGCGCCGAGGTCCATGAGCGCCTGTGCGAAGTCGCCTGGCCTGTCGTGCGGCACCAGGGCCTGCGTCAGCCTTCGGATCTCCGGGCGGCTGCCGGGCAGCGGCGCCTCGACCGCGAAGGTGCGGCTCATCACCCGCTCGACATTGCCGTCCACCGCGGCCTCCGCCCGCTGGAACGCGATCGCGGCGATCGCCCCGGCCGTGTAGGCGCCGATGCCCGGGAGCTTGCGCAGGCCCTCGGCCGTGTCCGGAAAGACGCCCGCGGCCGCGACCGCCTTCGCGCAAGCGTGGAGGTTGCGCGCCCGGGAGTAGTAGCCGAGGCCGGCCCAGGCCGACATCACCGCCTCCTCGGGGGCAGCCGCGAGCGCCGCCACGTCGGGGAAGCGGGTCAGGAAGCGCTCGAAATACGGCCGGACCGCCGCGATCGTGGTCTGCTGCAGCATCACCTCGGACAGCCAGACCCGGTAGGGATCGGGCACTTCGCCCGCGCCCGCGCGCCACGGCAGGACCCGGCGATGCCGGTCGTACCAGGCGAGCAGGTCGTCGGCGCGCGGTCCGGGACCGGACCGGGAATCCGTGGCTGTGCGGGTCGGCATGGGCCAGGCTGCATAGCCGGAGGAAACGTCCGATCATAGGGCGGCGAAACGCGAGGCGCGTGCTCCCTTCGTTGACCGACCTGCGCTACGCTGAATGCCCTGCGCCGAATTGATCACCCGTTCGGCGGTGAAAACGATGCCCGATCCACCGAGGCGAGGCCCGAACCACCATGGCGCGCGTCAAACCGCTGGCCGAGCTGATCGAGACCTGCATCGGGCCGGCCTTCGCGGCGCAGGGCTTCGCCTCCACCGACATCCTGGCGGCTTGGCCGGAGATCGTGGGCGAGCGGCTGGCGCGCTACTGCCGGCCCTCGAAGCTCGAATGGCCGAAGCGCCGTCGCAAGGACGCCGACACGCCGGAATCCGGGACGCTGGTGGTCCGCGTCGAGGGTGTATTCGCCATCGAACTCCAGCATCTCGCACCGGTGGTGATCCAGCGCATCAATGCGCACTACGGTTGGGCCTGCGTATCCCGGATCGTGCTGCAGCAGGACCGGGTTGGCCGTGGCGGCGGGTCGGCGCCGCGCCTCGGCGTCGACCCATCCCGGGCCACCGAGGTTAAGCGGGCGGTGGCCACCATCGACGATGACGGGCTGCGCGCGGCCCTGGACCGGCTCGGGATCGCCGCCGTGGCGACGCGGCCGGAGCGCTGAGCCGCGCGTTCCAGCATAGGCGCCTTCGTCATCTTGCCAGGACAGTCTCGCGCAGGTACCCGAGCCGGGACGCCAAGACCGAATGAAGCCGGCGGAGCCTGCCCATGACCACGCGACGCGATGCCCTCAAGTTCTCAGGTCTCGCGCTCGGCGCCGGCCTGGCGCTGCCCTACCTGCCGCGCCCGGCCTCGGCCCAGAACGCCGATGCCGCCGCCTTGATGCAGCCCGGCCCGCTCGGCGACGTCTGGCTCGGCCCGGCGGACGCCAAGTGCACCATCATCGAGTACGCCTCGATGACCTGCTCGCACTGCGCCGCCTTCCATCGCACGACGTGGCCGGTGCTCCGGGAGCGCTACATCGATACCGGCAAGGTCCGCTTCACCCTGCGCGAGTTTCCGCTCGACCCGCTGGCCACCGCGGCCTTCATGCTGGCGCGCTGCCAGGGTGATGCCAAGTACTATCCGATCACCGACCTGCTGTTCGATCAGCAGCCGGCCTGGGCCTTCACCCAGAAGCCGGTCGATGCGCTGGAGCAGATGCTGCGCCAAGCCGGCTACACAAAGGAAAGCTTCGAGGCGTGCCTGAAGGACCAGAAGGTCTACGGCGCGGTCAACGCCGTGAAGCAGCGCGGGCTCGACGTCATGAAGGTGGATTCGACCCCGACCTTCTTCATCAACGGCGAGCGCTATACCGGGGAGATGACGATCGACGGCATGGAGAAGGTGATCAAGCCGATCCTGGGCGCCTGATCACCCGACCGGGGCCGCGCGCCGACCTGCGGGCCCTGGCCGAAAAACAATTTGGAAATCAAAGACTTAATATGCATCCGGGTCGCCTTGACACTCAAGATAGGCGAAACTATGGTGCGCCGCGCTTGAAGGGGCGTCCAGCCGGTTCCCGATCCACCCGCCCTGTGAGTTTCAGCCGTGAACGGCGACGACGCGCGGGATGGGAAAGGGGCCGAGGGCACGCCGACGGACAGCGAACTCTCCGCGAGGCTCAGACGTCTCGAGACGCAGATCGAACGGAAGCGGCCGCAGGCCGCTCCCGATCCTTCCTCGCGGCCTCGGGGTACCGGGCCGTCCTCGCTCGGTCAGGCCATGACGATCTCCACGGAGTTTGTCGCGGGCGTGATCGCCGGGGGCATTCTCGGCTGGATCGTCGATCATGTCTTCGGGACGAAACCCTGGGGCCTGATCGTCCTCCTGATGCTGGGGTTCGTGGCGGGGATCTACAACGTGATGCGGGTGTCAGGTTTTGCCGGCGCGCGTCCCGGACGGCGCGACCGGCAGGAGCCATAAGGCGCGCCGGTCGACAGGGGTTTTAGGCAGCCGACACCGTCGGTGCGCCGGTTTCAAGAGGGGCGGAAGCGGGAATGGCGGTCACGATCGACCCGATCGAGCAGTTCGAGCTGAAGCCGCTCGTGTCGCTTGGCCATATCGGCCATCAGCAACTCGCGTTCACGCAATCCGCCCTCTACATGTTCGCCGCCGTCGGCGTGATCGCCCTGATCACGATCGTGGCGACGGCCTCGCGCTCGGTCGTACCGGGCCGCATGCAGTCCCTGGCCGAGATCTTCTACGAGTTCATGGCGGACACGCTGCACCAGGCCACAGGCGACGGCGGCAAGCGGTTCATGCCGCTGGTGTTCTCGCTGTTCATGTTCGTGCTGGTGCTGAACCTGTTCGGGATGATCCCCTACGCGTTCGCGGTGACGAGCCACCTGATCGTCACCTTCGGGCTGGCCGCGCTGGTGATTTCCGTCGTGGTCATTTACGGCGTGATGAAGCACGGCTCCCACTTCTTCGGGTTGTTCGTCCCGTCGGGCGTGCCGAAGCCGCTTCTGGCGATCCTGGTGCCGATCGAGATCATCTCGTTCATCTCGCGCCCGATCAGCCTGTCGGTGCGTCTGTTCGCCAACATGCTGGCCGGCCACATCGCGATGAAGATCTTCGCGTTCTTCGTGGTTCAGCTTCTTCTCGCGGGTGCCTGGAGCGTGCTATCGCCGCTCCCGCTGTTCCTGACGATCGCGCTGACCGCTCTCGAGTTCCTCGTTGCGGCGCTTCAGGCCTACGTCTTCGCGACGCTGACGGCGATCTACCTCAACGATGCCCTTCACCCCGGCCACTAGATCTGGCCGGCTCCACCCGCCGCGAACGTCACCGCACGTTTCGATCTAAAGAGACCTCAGGAGTTATCATGGATCCCGTCGCTGCGAAGTACATCGGCGCCGGCCTCGCCTGCCTTGGCATGGCGGGTGCGGGCATCGGCCTCGGCAACCTGTTCGGTCAGTTCCTCGCCGGCGCCCTTCGCAACCCGTCCGCGGCCGACGGCCAGCGCGCCACCCTGCTCCTGGGCTTCGCCCTCACCGAGGCGCTGGGCATCTTCTCGCTGCTGATCGCCCTGCTGCTGCTCTTCGCCGTCTGATCGGCGTGCCCGGAGGCCGCGGAGACGCGGCCTTCTCCGGGCGTTCGCCGCCCGAGAAACGGGTGGGCGCTCCGTCGACGGAGCGTCCGCCTTCTTCCGTCACCGCACCGCGGTGATCCTGCGAACGGTGTCAGTGTAGCGGTCCCATGGCGCAGTCGAATCCCACCACCACGCCGCCTCCGGGCGCCGACACCCAGATCGTGCCGGGCCACACCGAGCACACGGAAGCGCATAGCGGCGCCTTCCCGCCCTTCGAGAGCTCCGGGTTCCTGGCGCAGCTGATCTGGCTCGCCCTGGCCTTCGGGCTGCTCTACTATCTGATGGATAAGGTCGCGCTGCCGCGGATCCAGGCGATCCTGCACGCGCGCGCCGAGCGCCTGCGCGCCGACCTCGATCAGGCCCAGGCGATGAAGTCCGAGGCGGATGCCGCCGGGATCGCCTACGAGACCGCGCTGCGCGATGCCCAAGGCAAGGCCCGCGACATCGCCCAGGCCACCCGGAACGACCTGGCCGCCGAGGCCGATGCCAAGCGCAAGGCGCTGGAATCGGAGCTCAACACCAAGCTGTCCTCCGCCGAGGCCACGATCCGTACCCGCACCGAGGCCGCGATGGGCAATGTCCGCAGCATCGCGGGCGAGGCCGCGTCTGCGATCGTCGAGCGTCTGACGGGACAGGCGCCGGATCAGGCGACCCTCGAGCGCGCCCTCGACGCAACCGCACATTAGAGCCGCTCCCGGTCGCAAGGCGATCGGACGCAGCTCCAGTGACTTCATCTCACGCGCCCGCCTACGCCGAACCGGCATCCGTTTCGGCGGCGGGCGCTCTGCCCGGGAATCAACGATGCTGCTCGAAGCCGAATTCTGGGTCGCCGTCGCGTTCGTCATCTTCATGGGCATTGCCTGGAAGGCCGGCGGCTTCTCGGCGATGACCAAGGGCCTCGACGGCCGCGCCAACCGCGTCCGTCACGAACTCGACGAGGCCAAGCGTCTGCGGGAAGAGGCGGCCGCCGTGCTCGCCGATTACAAGCGCCGCCGGGTCGAGGCCGAGAAGGAAGCCGAGTCGATCATCGCCAGCGCCCGCGAGGAGGCCAAGCGCGCCGCCGAGGAGGGCCATCGCAAGCTCGACGACTTCCTGGCGCGCCGCACCAAGGCGGCCGAGACCAAGATCGCCCAGGCCGAGGTCCAGGCCGAGGCCCAGGTCCGCGCCGCCGCCGCTGAGGCTGCCGTGAAGGTCTCGGAGACCATCCTGCGGGAGCGGATGCAGGGAGACGCCGCTCAGGGTCTGATCCGCGCGAGCCTCGGAGAGGTCAGGACCCGCATGCGGTCGTAGAATCCCAGCCGCAACGAGCGTGTCCCGGAAGCCGCCGTCAGGCGGCTTCTTTCGTTTCGGGACCCGCTTTGGGTGAAGCGTCATGAATGGCGTCGGGCCCCGCCTCTTCTGAGCGGCCGCGTTCGGCCGGTCCCGGACATGCGAACACCGAGGGAGAGCGCACAGGCGAACAATCGCCCGACGCGGTGCCGGTGCGCGGTGCCGCCTGCCTGGCTGGCTCTCGCGCATGAGGCGCGGCCCTTTTCCGGGCGCCTGGAACGTCGGTTGACGGCGATCCGGGCTTGGCGGGGATGAACTGCGCGGCGGCATGCTTGATGAGCGACGTCGTCGTGCGCGGACGCTTCGCGTCTTCTCGCGCTGGATCCCGGGGCGTTTACCACGGGCGCTCCGTGCGGGCGGGAACGCGACGGCGCAGAGACGACACCGTTCCACGGCGCCAATTTCTTTTCAGGCCGGTCCACCCGCGCAGCCGATCCCGCCGACAGGGTCGCCCCGTTTTCCGGGCGCCGCCTTTCGGAACTCCGCGGGTCGGCCGTCGCGCCAAGGCTCCCCACGACCCGGCTCGCCGGTGCCGGCACAGCGGGCGCGCCAAGTCGATGCGCCTCTCGCCCTTCCGGTGCAGGCCGATTGCGCAGCCGCTGCGCGGCGAGAGCTGCCCGGCGGCACGGTTGGCGCGAAGCCCGCGCGAGGGCACATCCGAAGCCCGACCTTGTCGACGCCCTTGCCTCGAGCCCGGGCAGCTGAGCTCGGAGATAAAATTGACCTGTGATTAAATTTGATAGGTTGGAGTTCATGTATTGAATTATCGGGCAGTTGATCTTCTTGATTGGCGTAGATGGCCGTCATTCGAGGTAACTGCAATGAAATACGTAAGTATATATTGCTGTGCCATGATCGGATTGGGTCTGTGTAGTCCCGCACTGGCCGGTAACGGCAACGCACTCGCCGGTGGCTGGAACGGCGAACTGTCCGGGCGCGGCCTAAGTGTCGGCACAGCCGGCATATCGGCCAGCGGCGGCAACGCCGCCGCCACCCCCCCATCGAGCCGTGGGCAAAGCAGGGCCGAGTCCTCCACCGGAGGAAGCGGACATTCCATCGGCTCCCACTTCGATTTCGACGCCGGGGCAAGCCGAGATGTCGGCGGCGCGCCCGCGCCCGAGGTCAACGCGGGCCTCGGCCTGATCCTGGCAGGCGCCACCGTCGTCTTCCTGCGTCGCAGGCGCGTCGCTCGGACGACAGCCTGAGGTTTTGCGATGGCCGGCGTCTTCGCGCGATGGGATGCGCGCATCGGCAGTCGCGTGCGCGCACTGGCCTCGCGCTTGTCCGCCGGCCCCACGTTGATCGCGTTCGTCGACCCGTCGCCGCACGGCCGCGCCGCCTAACCCCGGCGACCCCCCGTTCTACGCGGACCGGGGCTGGACGCTCGTCGGTCGTCTCCCCGCGTTGAAACTGAGCGTGCTGCACCTCCTGTGGCGGGCCGGCAGCGTCCTGTGGATGGACGGGGGCTGTGGTGCGAGCCGATCGGGCCGTCAAGGCGATCCTGCCGGCCGGGTGCGATGCCGGCCCGGAAGCCGCGCTGACTGCAATCTCAACCCTACCCCGGAGACTCGGTTCGGCGCCGTTACGGCGCAGCCGCGGGCCCCAACACGTAGGGCGAACCGGGCAGATGCTTTCCGTCGCCCTCGCGCCGCACGCTGATCGCGTAGCTCTCGCGCCGCGAGAGCAGGCCGGCCGGCACATCCAGCGCGAAGCCGCATCGGCCCGTCCCGACACCCGCGATCGCCAGATCCTCGCGCGGCAGGTCAGCCCTGCACCGCCCCAGCACCCGTCGTTCGATCGCGATCAGAACGGCCACGGGCACGTTCGGCGCGTCCGTCTCCCACGCCCAGCCGATGATCCGCTGGTGGTCGAGCACGTCGATGCTGCCGCGCAGGCTCATGGCGAGACCGCGCGTCAGGCGACCTGCGCCCGGCACCACCGGCCCGTTGCATCCACCCGCATCCCGCCGATCACAGCTCCGTCTACCGAGCGGCGCACCGCCACGAAGTGGGGCATGCCCGGCGCCAGCGGCTCGTCCAGTCCGACGTCGAAGCCGTGCCGGCCTCCGCCGACCCCGGCCGCCGCGAGGTCGGGCCGGTATACCTCCGCCAGAGTCGTCGCCGCGACTGCCCCGTCCACGACGACGTCGAGGCAGACCGGCCCATTGCGATGCCGCGCGTCCTGCGCCCAGCCCGCCACGCGCAGGTCGCCGCCGCGGATCTCGCACAGGTCGAGGTGGCCCAGCAGGTCGCCGAAACCCGGGCTGTCCACCGACAGGCCTGCACGCACGATCAGGCGGCGGCTCAAGGCCTGCAGCTCCGGGCCGTCCTCGGCCCGCGCGGCGAAGGGTGCCGCCGTCGCACCCGCGTCTGCCTCGCCCTTCCCGCTGTCGAACTGCCGCCGCAGGCCGGGCAGTGGCAGGAAGCTCTCGGCCGGCGTGCGCTCGGCCAGCAACATGTCGTGGGTGTCGAGTTCGACGTGCCAGTAGGTCAAATCCGCCACCGGCTCGCCGCGGGTGATGGTCCGCCCGTTGACGAGGTGGCCGGCGGCCACGAACAGGCCGTCCAGGTAGAGCGCGTGGTCGGGCGAGACCCAAAGGTCGCGCGCCGGCATGCCATCGGCCAGGGCGCCCGCCCTGATCCGCACCGGCCGGTCGGCCCGCGGGACGGTCAGCCCGGGGTAGCGGCGGGTTCCGATCCAACGGACCGGCCGCAGATGTCCGGAAGCGGTCACCGCCACGTCGCCGATCCGCAGATCCTCCACGAGCACCTCGCCGCGTTCGGTGAGGATGCGGGTGCCCGTGCAATAGCAGGGCGCCGGCTGTGCCGGCGTCGTCGATCCGGATGGTGCCGTCGCGTTCGACTTCGACCCGGCCGCCGCAGTGGTGGAACCCGGCGCGGCGACCGTCGCACCATACAGGCCCGGGTCGCGCCCGTCCGGAGAGGAGACCCTGCCTTGCGGGACAGCGACCGCATTCGGTGCGTTGGAATACACCCTGATGTAGTCGATACTCGACGTGAAAGGATTGCCGGAAGCGGGCGCTGTGCTCTGCACGGCCAGATTGGCCAAAAGGTACATCGGGCTGTGCAAGTCCGACGGCGTGGCCTGCGACCCGGCGAGCTGACCGTCGACGTAGAAGCTGATCTTGTCCGCCTGCCAGTTCACGCCGTACGTGTGATACCCGGACGGGTTGGGCATCTCACTGTAGACTTGGCGATTGACCTGCCACGGTATGCCGTTCTGTGGGTCGGTGGTGTGTATCGTGCTGTACACACCCTTGTCGTTGTTGCCGTAATGCTCGACGACATCCAGTTCCTGGTGGCCGCCGGCGTTGTTCGGGTCCGGAGTCTGCTGGTTGGGGAGCAGCCAGAACGCATCCCAGGCATTCGGGTCGTTCGAGAAGTCGGCGCAAATCTCGAAGTAGCCGTAGGTCTGCGAGAAGTTCCCCTGTGTGGTGAGCAGGCCCGATTCCCAGCTGCCGGGGAAACCCGACGCGGTCCTGTCGGGAACGGCCGTGATCGACAAGGCACCGTTCTGGAGGCTGAAGGGATCATAGCCCGAGGAAGGGTCGACGAAGGAGGAGCGCCCGAAGCCGATGTCGGAATTGGCATCGTAGCGCCACTCGGATCGAATGTCGGCGTAGGTGGTACCGGCGCCTGTCTGCGAGATGCTGCGCGCGTTGAATTCGTCGTCGAAGGTCAGACGGTAACCGGTCAGATCAACCATCAATGGCACCCCGTTCCAGGCTAATATTCCTTCAGAATATTCGTTTGGCCGTGAATTACGTGGTTTCTACTCAATTTCTAAATGGTTAACAAACCGCTCCTGGCGGCACGCATGCCCGGGCGGTCGGAGCCGCCTCGAGCGGAGCGCGTGACGTGGGCCGTCCGCCGGCGCCCGTCGCATCCATCACGCTGAGACACGATGGTGCGAACGTCGTCGTCCGCGATGCGTTCACCGGGAGCTGAAATCCGGAGACGGCATGACGGGCAGGACGCAGATCGCGATCATCGGCGGCGGCGTCGCCGGCATCGAGGTCGCGACCAGTCTCGGCCGGGGCGGCAAGGCCGACGTGACCCTGGCCGATCGCAGCCTCTCCCACGTCTGGAAGCCGATGCTGCACACCTTCGCGGCCGGCACAGCCCGGGCCGACCGGCAGAAGATCGACTTCTTCGCGCAGGCGCGCCGCAACGGCTTTCGCTTTCAGCCCGGCTCCCTGATCGGGATCGATCGGTCGGCCCGGTGTGTGCGGCTCGCCGTCGAGGCCGCGCAGGGGCGGCCCGAGATCGAAATCGCCTACGATCTCCTCGTGCTCGCCATCGGCAGCCGGGCCAACGACTTCGGCACCCCGGGCGTCGCCGAGCACTGCCTGACCATCGACGACCTCACCGAGGCCGAGCGGTTTCACAGGCAGTTGCGGCGCCACCTCCTGGCCCGGCTCGACAGCGCCGGGATGCTGACGATCGCCATCGTGGGCGGCGGCGCCACCGGCGTCGAACTCGCGGCCGAGCTGAAGCACGCTATCGACCTGCTCGCCGCCTACGGCTCCCCCGATCTGCCGCAGCGTCTCCGCCTGACCCTGATCGAGAGCGGGCCGCGCCTGCTGCCGGCATTCCCGGAGCGGGTGTCCCGGGCGGCCGCCCGCACTCTGTCGGATCTCGCCGTGGAGGTTCGCACCGGCGCCACGGTGACCGGCGCGGACGCATCCGGCTTCAGCCTCAAGGACGGCACGCGCATCGCGGCGGGGCTGAAGGTCTGGGCAGCCGGCGTGAAGGCACCGGATGTGCTCGCGACTGTCGATGGTCTGGAGCGCTCGCGGACGGGCCAGCTCGTGGTCGGCCCCGACCTACGCACGACCCGAGACCCGGCGATCCTCGCCCTCGGAGACTGTGCCAGTCAACTCGATGGCAAGACCGGCAAGCCGGTTCCCGCCACAGCCCAGGCCGCCCGGCAGCAGGCCCAACACCTCGCGCGGCACCTCGGCCGCGCGCTGGACCGCGGCGACACGGCCACGGTGGCGCTGCCGCCGTTCCACTATGTCGAGAAGGGCGCGATCGTATCGCTCGCCGACTTCAACGGCTGGGGCACCCTCGGGCGCTACACCTTCGGCGGCGGCCGCCTCAACGGCCTCTCGGCGCGGCTCACCCACGACCTCCTGTACCGCCAGCATCAGATCGGCCTGTACGGCCCCTTGCGCGGGACCGTGACGTGGCTCCTCGACGATCTCGACCACATGATCAGCCCGCCGGTGCGGCTCGACTAAGAGTCCCTCACAAAACGCCCGCTGCGCCGTCGCGATCAGCGGGAGGCCTCCCGCTGATCGGGCGTTTCGTGAGGCGCTCTCAAGCAGGATGCGGGAAAGCGGAGTCCGGTCTCCGGAGACATCGTGGCTTGACGCCGGTCCGCGTCAGTCGGTGCGCTCGCCCTCGACCTCCTTGGTCTCCTCGACCTGCGGCGCCACCTGGCCGTAATTCAACACCGCCACCAGGGCGACGCCGCCGATCGTGTTGCCGAGCAGCGTGGGCAGGAAGAACCGCAGCCCGTAATCCTGCAGCGAGGCGGCGCCCGTGATCAGCAGGTAGAAGGCCTCGACGGAGCCGGCGACGATGTGGGCGAGCCCGCAAAGCGAGACCAGCCAGGTCATCAGCAGGATCACGAAGGGGGCGGCACTGCCGGTGGCGGGCAGGAACCAGACCATCAGGGCGATCATCCAGCCGGCGAAAACTCCCTTCACGAAGGTGGACCAGAATCCGTGCGCGATCGCGTCGTGGCTGATCTCCGCGAAGGCCTTGAGCACCGGCGGTTCGAAGGCGCCTGAATGGGCCGTCACGGTGGCGATCGCCAGCGTCCCCAGGATGTTGCCCGACAGGACGATGAGCCAGAGCCGCACCACCCGGAGCGCCGTCTTCACCGAGCGGTCGTGCAGCAGTGGCAGGATCGGCGTGATGGTGTTCTCGGTGAACAGCTGCTGGCGCCCCAGAACGACCACCAGGAAGCCGACCGCGTAGCCCATCGTGATGACGATCTTCACCCAATCGGCCTCGGGCAGGTGGCTCTTCAGCACCCCCGGCACGATCATCGACAGCGCGATGCTCAGGCCCGCCGCGAAGGCCGAGATGAAGAGGGAGGTGCCTTCGCGCCGCAACTCCTCGTCGCCTTCGAGCCGGATCACCTCGTGCAGCACGTAGGCGTTCGGCCGGCCGATCTCGGAGACCTCCTCCAGCAACTCGTCGCGCTGCGCCGCCTTGTCGGCCCGCTGGTTTCGATCCCGAATCATCCGCTCAGCTCCGCGACGCAACCCGACCGGACGATGGCACCTCAGGCCGAGAGCCGCGCCACCAGCGCCTCGACGGCTTCGCGCGCTTCCGCCAGAGCCAGCGCATCCCGGCTGCGGACGACGATCCGATTGCGAAAACCCTCTGGCGTCATCGCCGGGTAGGAGCCGATCGACACGGCCGGCCGCGCCCTGGCGATCTCGCCGAGGTCGCCGGCGTAGGTCCCTTCGGGCAAGCCTGCGGCCTCAATGGTCTCGGAGATCATCGCGGCGCCCCCCTGCAGGGTCGGCGCGATGGCGTCGAGCATGGCCTGCATCACGCTCGGCACGCCGGCCATCACGTGGACATTGCCGATGCGGAAGCCCGGCGCCTTCGATACCGCGTTGGGGATCAGGTCGGCCCCGAACGGGATCCGGGCCATGCGCAGGCGCGCGGCGTTCAGATCCTCGGGCTTGTGCCGCTCCAGCAGCATCGCCCGCGCCCGCTCGTCGATGTCGATGCCGACCCCGAAGGCCTCCGCCACGCAATCGGCGGTGATGTCGTCGTGGGTCGGGCCGATGCCGCCGGTGGTGAACAGGTAGGTGTAGCGCGTGCGCAGGGCGTTCACGGCCTCGATGATCATGGCGGCCTCGTCCGGCACGATGCGGACCTCGCGCAGATCGATCCCCGCGGCGGTGAGGAAATCGGCGATGGTGCCGATGTTCTTGTCCTTGGTACGGCCCGATAGGATTTCGTCGCCGATGACGAGGATCGCGGCAGTGACGGGATCGGAAGATTGGTCCATGGGGCTCTATCGTCGGACGGGCGCGCGAAGGCGGGATCGCGTGACGCGTTGCCGGCCGCGCTTTCTGGATCTGCATCGTTGGCCGAAGCGATGGCCGCGCCGGTCGACGATGCTCCGATAAATAGCGCGGCTGCCCGCCGGGACCACACGAACCGAGAGGCAGTCTCCGATGCTCTTCGCCGCGCCGCTCGCGCCGGGACGGCTGGTGCAGCGCTACAAGCGCTTCCTCGCCGACATCGACACGGCCGACGGCCGCGTCACCGCGCATTGCCCCAATCCCGGCGCGATGCTCGGCCTCAACACGCCGGGCCGGCCCGTGCTGCTCTCCCGTTCAGCCAATCCTGCGCGCAAGCTGCCGCTGACCTGGGAACTGGTCGAGGCCGACCTGCCGGGCGGCCCGCAATGGGTTGGCATCAACACCCTGCGCCCCAACGCCCTGGTCGCCGAGGCCTTCCGGGCCGGCGCGATCGCGCCGCTCGCCGGCCACGACGTGTTGCGGCCGGAAGTGCGCTACGCCCAGGCCAGCCGGGTCGATTTCCTCGCGAGTGGCGCGACCGACGGCCCCTGTCACGTCGAGGTCAAGAACTGCCACATGATGCGCCGAGCCGGCCTCGCGGAATTCCCCGATTGCGTGGCCGCCCGCAGCGCCCGGCACATGCGCGACCTCGCCCAGGTGGTCGCGGAGGGCGGCCGCGCCCTGGTGATCATCGTGGTGCAGATGCGGGCGGAGGCGTTCGACGTCGCCCGGGACATCGATCCGGCCTTCGACCGGGCGTTCCGGGAGGCGCGTAGGGCCGGCGTCGAGGTTCGCGCCTACCGTTGCGACGTGAGCCCCGCTGGTGTCGCCATTGCGGACGAGATCCCGGTGGTCACGCCCCCCTGACGGGCGCAGGACGCTCGAACATCAGGTTCAGCCGGGACCGCGAAATCTCGTGATAGCCGTAGCCCTCAAGGTGCTTCGGCAGGTTGATCTGCCACTGCCCGGTGCCGTTCTCGATCAGCAGCATGCGCGGGAGCAGCGCTTCCGGAGCCTCTCGCAGGAACGGCTCCAGGATCAGGTCCTCGGCGCCCTCCACGTCGAGCTTGATGGCGTCGACCCGGGTGAGACCCTCGGCCCGAAGGAGTTCGAGGAGCGTCACCGCCGGCACGGTGATCCGCGCACCCTCGTTGGTGCCGACGATCCGAAGGCTCGACTCGCCGCGGTTGCGCGGATCGATGAACAGCGTCAGCTCGCCGGCCTTGTCGGCCACCGCACAGGCGACCGCCTTGACCGTGTGGAACGGGTTCTGGGCGATGTTGTAGGTCAGGCGGTCGAACACGTCGGGCTGCGGCTCGACGGCGACGATCCGGGCGGCCGGTCCCGAGAAGGCTGCCACGCACAGGGCGTAGGCGCCGATATTCGCCCCGATATCGAGGAACACGCAATCCTTCGGCAGGCGCTCCTGCAGCATCGCCCGCTCTTGCGGGTCGAAGAACTGCGGCGTGAACAGCACCTTCTTCTCGCAATTGTTGTTGTAGGGGTGAAGCCGCATCCGTGCGCCGTAACGGGTCACGTCGAGGGGCTTCCCGCCCAGCCGCGAGATCGCGATGCGGCGCAGGAACAGCGCAAGGCGCCGGCCGTACCAGGACTCGGCCGGGATCCGATTCGTACGGCGGGTGATCGCCGCGACGAGGCCGGCCGGTTCGTAGGTGCCGTAGGGCTGCGTGTCCGTCATAACCGCGGCGGTTTGCCAGCCTGCGCCCCTCTCGGCAAGCGGATCGCTGCGCGTGATGGCGTGGTCGAGAGCGCTCGCCGCCGACGAGGAGGCCGGTTCGGCGCAAGCGAACGCATCATATCGAAGACGGAGAGCCGCGCCCGATTGCAACGCGATCAGGAACGGCACTAAGCGGAGGCCGAGCTATCACGGCACGGGTTGCACGGCATGGATTCCTTCGATTCGGACGGCGTGCGGATCGCCTATATCGACGTCCCCCCGGCGGAGGGCGCCGGCAAGCCGATCCTGCTGATCCACGGCTTCGCCTCCAACCATGCGGTCAACTGGGTCAACACCCAATGGGTGAAGGCCCTGACCCAGGCCAGCTACCGGGTGGTCGCCCTCGACAATCGCGGCCACGGCGAGAGCGAGAAACTCTACAACCCGGCCGCCTACAGCTCAGAGGCGATGGCCGGCGACGCGGTGCGGCTGCTCGATCATCTCGGGATCGAGCGCGCGCACGTGATGGGGTATTCCATGGGTGGACGGATCACCGCCCATATCGCCCTGGACCATGCCGACCGGGTCCGGTCGGCGCTGATCGGCGGCCTCGGCATGCACCTCGTGGAGGGCAAGGGGCTGCCGTCCGGGATCGCCGAGGCGCTGGAGGCGCCCCCCGGCACCCCTGCCCCGAACCCGACGGCCGCCGCGTTCCGCATCTTCGCCGAGCAGACGCGGAGCGACCTGCGTGCGCTCGCCGCCTGCATGCGCGGCTCACGCCAGACCCTCAGCCGGGCGGAACTCGCGCAGATCGAGGTGCCGGTTTTGGTCTCGGTCGGCACCCTCGACACGGTGGCGGGCTCCGGTCCCGCCCTCGCCGCCCTGATCCCGGATGCCCGGGCGCTGGAGATCGAGGGCAAGGACCACTCCACGGCGGTGGGGGCCCGGCCGCACCGGGACGGCGTGCTGGCCTTCCTCGCCGCGCAGCCCTGAGCTTCAGCTCTTCAGCCGATAGCCCGTCCGGAAGATGTAGGTGACGAGGCCGAGGCAGATCACCAGGAACAGCGCGGTCATCCCGAGGCTGATCGCGATGCTCACGTCGGCGCGCCCGAAGAAGGCCCAGCGGAACGCGCTGATAAGGTAGACGACCGGGTTGAGCAGGCTAACCGCGTGCCAGATCGGCGGCAGCATGTCGATGGCGTAGAAGCTGCCGCCCAGGAAGGTCAGCGGCGTGACCACGAGGAGCGGCACGAGCTGCAGCTTCTCGAACCCGTCAGCCCAGAGTCCGATGACGAAGCCGAACAGGCTGAACGTGATCGCGGTGAGCAGCAGGAAGCCGACCATCCAGAACGGATGATCGATGCGCAGCGGCACGAACAGCGCCGAGGTCGCCAGGATGATCAGGCCGATCAGGATCGACTTGGAGGCCGCCGCGCCGACGAAGCCCAGAACCACCTCCAGCGGCGAGATCGGAGCCGAGAGAATCTCGTAGATCGTGCCGGCGAAGCGCGGGAAGTAGATCCCGAACGAGGCGTTCGAGATGCTCTGGGTCAGCAGCGACAGCATGATCAGGCCGGGCACGATGAACAGGCCGTAGGGCACGCCGTCCACCGCCGAGACGCGCGAGCCGATCGCGGCCCCGAACACGACGAAATAGAGCGTCGTCGAGATCACGGGGGCCAGGATGCTTTGCCCGGCGGTGCGCCAGAAGCGACCCATCTCGAACCGGTAGATGGCGCGGACCGCCGGCCAGTTCATGCTGAATGCCGCGCTCATGCCCGTGCTCCTTCCTCGCGCACGAGGCCGACGAAGATGTCCTCCAAGGAGCTCTGCTCGGTGTGGAGGTCGCTGAACCGGATCCCCGCCGCAGCCAGCCCGGTGAGGAGCCCGGTGATGCCCGTGCGCTCGGCTCTGGTGTCGTAGGTGTAGACCAACTCGCGGCCGTCACCGACGAGCGCCAGCTCGTAATCGGCGAGATCGGTCGGCACGGCGTCGATCGGCTGCTGCAGTTGCAGGGTGAGCTGCTTGCGTCCGAGCTTGCGCATCAGCGCGGCCTTCTCCTCCACCAGGATGATCTCGCCCCGGCGGATCACGCCGATCCGGTCGGCCATCTCCTCGGCCTCCTCGATGTAGTGGGTGGTGAGGATGACGGTGACGCCCTGTTGGCGCAGGTCGCGCACGAGGCGCCACATGTCCTGGCGCAGCTCCACGTCGACGCCCGCTGTGGGCTCGTCGAGGAACAGCACCCGAGGTTCGTGCGACAGGGCCTTGGCGATCAGGACCCGGCGCTTCATCCCGCCCGACAGGGTCATCAGGCGGCTGTCGCGCTTGTCCCAGAGCGAGAGAGCCCGCAGGATCCGCTCGATATGCGCGGGATCGGGCCGCAGCCCGAACAGCCCGCGCGAGAAGCTCACGGTATTCAGCACCGTCTCGAAGGCGTCGGTGGTCAGTTCTTGCGGTACGAGGCCGATGGCGCGGCGGGCCGCGCGGTAATCCACGGCGATGTCGTGGCCGGCGACCGACACCGTCCCCGAACTCGGCGTGACGATGCCGCATACGATGTTGATCAGCGTCGATTTGCCCGCACCGTTCGGACCCAGCAGCGCGAAGATCTCGCCCCGCTGAATGGCGAGGTCGATGTCCCGCAGGGCGGTGAAGCCGGACTTGTAGGTCTTCGACAGTTTCGAGATGGAGATGATCGGCATCAGGGCCTGGAGCGAGTTCGGGGCATCTTGCGCCGGAGACCATCGTCCCGGCTCCGGAGCGCGCTGCGGTCACGTAGGGACGTCGGCACGCTTGAACGCTGTGTCATCGAAGCCTGTTTGCCGGACGGGTGGGCCCCGCTTCTCCGCAGCGGGCTCAATCGGTGCGGCGGGTCGCCTCGGAAACCGGCGCCCCTATAGCATGCCGCCGCCATGGCGCTCACGGATCCCATGTGCGCGGGCGCACGGCGGGGGTGGGCTTGGCTTCTACGCGTCCGCGCAGCGTTCCAGCATCGCCAGACATTGTTTGCGTAGGCTCGGATCGCGGATGCGCGCGAACGCGGCCAGAATGGCCGAGCACTCGGCCGCGGTGGGGCCGTCGGGCGTCGGGGACGACGTGCGCGGGCGGCGGAAGATCGAAAGAGGAAGCTGCAGTGTTGCGGCAATCTGATGAAGCAGCTGCTCCCGCTCGGTAAAGCGAGAGACGTCTTCGGTGGGCTCGAAACCTCCGGCGTCAGTCATGGTGCCTTCCAGACCAATCCTCAACCGAGCGCGAAAGCGCGGGCCATGGCAGGCCTGCACGTCACGGGGCGGATCCGGCGCGACCATTCATAACTTTTGGCCGTACTGCAACCTACCGTTAGGTTTCTCGGCCGTCACAAAAGCAGCCGATCGAAACTCCGATCGCACATCTGCGGTGACGAAAGCACCCCGCCGAAATCCGGCTTCGAACGATCCGGATTGATGGTCCGCTGTGCCAGCGAGTACCGCGGCACAATTGGCGGTGGCGCGAACCGGGAGATCAGCCGTCACGCCGCTCTGCGGAGCGTGATCAGCGCGACGAGGCCGATCAGTGTCGCGGCCCCGAGAAACCTGCGCCATGGGTTGACGCCGCGAACGAGCTCGTCGACCGCCCACCAGCCGAGGGCGAGATCGGCGCCGATGTCGAGCCAGGACGCCGCCGGCTCGACGCCGCGGGCGAGCCATGCTGCGAGCGTCAGCGCGAGAAACAGCCACAGCGGCAGGTTCGGCCATTGCGCGATGGTGATGGCGCCGGTGCTGCGGTCGCGAAAGAGCCAGTCGTACAGATGCCGGATGGAGCCGGCCCGCGGCTGGGTCATGCGCTTGAGCCTTTCGTGTCGCCCCGCCGCCGTGCGGCGCCGCACCGCCGCGGGGCCGGGTCGCGCCTAAGACGGATTAAGTCTGACAGGGCGGTCTTAACCGATCGTCAACCTTACCAAAGGGAAACCGCGGGACAATTGCTAACAGATCCTGAAACGACTCGCGGAAAAGTCGTTAATCAGGCGATAATCCGGCGTCCAAGAAACGACCAAGCCCTTGAAGAACAAGGAACGACCATGAGCGCCCGTCTCGAAGACCTGAAGTTCATGCTGACGCTCAGCCTCGTCACGCTGCTCGGCAGCGGCCTCGACCTCATCCTGCGCTGATCGGCGTGGTCAGGCCGGGCCTCGACCGCCGGTCGCCGCGCGCGATGGCGCGTCCGAGGGCGGAGCGGGCAGCGGAATCATGCCCCTGAGCCCCGTCTCGCCGGTGCGGGACGACCGGTATGTCGATGATCCGCGGCGCAGCCTGGCCCCATCGGCTCGCCGAAGCCGATCCAGAGGCCGGGAGCGGCATCTGCCCGGAGCGGAGGAAGCTGCGCAGTTCAGCGGCTTTTGCCCGATGCTCCGTCCGCATCACCACCGCGGCGACCACCAGGCCGATCAGTCCGGCCGCTTCGAGGAACGCCGCGACCACGTAACCCGGACCCATCCAATTCCACCATACGCACCGACAGAGGCCGTTCCGCCGACGGCCCCTCGATCCTCTGCGCGGTCGTGGTTAGCGAGACCTTAACGGCTACGTAGATTACCACATGTCCAGGGCGACCCGGGCCTCATCTGACATGCGGCTCTGGTCCCACGGCGGATCAAACACCATCGTCACGGCGCAGGACTGCACGCCCGGCACGGCGCTCACGGCATTCTCGACCCAGCCCGGCATCTCTCCCGCCACGGGACAACCCGGGGCCGTGAGGGTCATGTCGATGGCGACCTTCCGGTCGTCGCCGATGTCGACCTTGTAGATCAGTCCGAGCTCGTAGATGTCGGCCGGAATCTCGGGATCGTAGACGCTCTTCAGGGCGGCGACGATGTCGTCGGTCAGGCGATCCAGCTCGGCCGGCGGGATCGCCGAGGTGGCCGCGACCGCGGGGGCGTTGGTGCCGCCGGTGATTGTCGTGTCGGTGCTCATCGCTTCACTCTCCCCCGGGCCCGTGCGGACGAGGCCGGATTCATTCGCGGGCAATCAGGTGAACAGCATTTCCGCCCTGCCGAGCGCCTCGGCAAGGGCATCGATCTCTGCCGTGGTGGTGTAGAGACCGAACGAGGCCCGGCACGTTGAAGTGACGCCGAAGCGGGTCAACAGCGGCATGGCGCAATGCGTCCCCGCCCGTACCGCCACCCCCTGCCGGTCGATGACCGTGGCGATGTCGTGTGCGTGCGCCCCCTTCATCTCGAAGCTGACGACGCCGCCCTTGCCCTTTGCCGTGCCGATGATGCGCAGGGCGTTCATCGCCCCGAGCCGCTCATGGGCGTAGCGGGTCAGCAGCGCCTCATGCGCCGCAATGTTCTCGCGGCCGAGCCCCATCATGTACTCGAGCGCCGCGCCGAGCCCCACCGCCTCGACGATGGCGGGGGTGCCCGCCTCGAAGCGATGCGGCGGGTCGTTGTAGGTGACGGCGTCCTCGCTGACCGTCCGGATCATCTCGCCGCCGCCCTGGTAGGGCGGCAGCCGCTCCAGCCACTCCTTCTTGCCGTAGAGCACGCCGATTCCGGTCGGGCCGTAGACCTTGTGGCCGGTGAAGATGAAGAAGTCGCAGTCCAGCGCCCGCACGTCCACCGGCTGGTGGACGGCGCTCTGCGCACCGTCGAGGAGCACCGGCACGCCGTGCGCGTGGGCGATGCGGATGATCTCCTCGGCCGGGGTCACCGTGCCGAGCACGTTCGACATGTGGGTGATCGCCACCATCTTGGTGCGCGGCGTGAACAGCTTCTCGTAGTCTTCGACGAGGAAGTTGCCGTCGTCGTCGACCGGCGCCCACTTTATCACAGCCCCGCGCCGCTCCCGCAGAAAGTGCCAGGGCACGATGTTGGAGTGATGCTCCATGATCGACAGAATGATCTCGTCGCCCTCGCCGATCAGGCCGGCCCAGCCCATGGAGCTGGCCACGAGGTTGTAGGCCTCGGTGGCGTTGCGGGTGAACACGATCTCGTCGGTGGATGCGGCGTTGAGGAACTGGCGCGTTGTCTCGCGCGCGCCCTCGAACCCCTCCGTGGCGGCATTCGCCATGAAGTGCAGGCCGCGGTGGACGTTGGCGTAGCCGGTCTCCATGCAGGAGACCATCGCGTCGATCACCGCACGGGGTTTCTGCGCCGAGGCGGCGTTGTCGAGATAGACCAGCGGCTTGCCGTAGACCTTCTGCGACAGGATCGGGAAATCCGCGCGGATCGCCTCGACATCGTAGCCGGTGGTGCGGACGGGTGCGTTCATCGGATCACGCTCGCGGATCTCCCTCCCCCCTCTGCGGGGGAGGGTGGCCCCTGCCTCAGCAGGGGTCGGGAGAGGGGGACGACGGTGCAGGCTGGGCGCAGAGCCCGTCGCGCCTGCGCCGCGCATTTCTGAAGCGGGGTTCCCCTATCCCGCCTCACTTCGTTCGGCCCCCTCCCCCGCATTGGGCGGAGGGCCAGGGGTGTCAGCCCCGCGCCGCGAGCCACGCCTCGATCTCGCCGATGAGCGCCGCGCGGGCGCCCTCGTGCGTCACGGACTCGATCGCCTCGCCCACGAAGGCCTGGACCAGCAGGCTTTCCGCCACGGAGCGCGGCAGGCCGCGTGCCATGAGATAGAAAAGCAGATCGTCGTCCGGGGCGCCACAGGTCGCGCCGTGGCCGCAGGCGACGTCGTCGGCGAAGATCTCAAGCTCCGGCTTGTTCATCATCTGCCCATCGTCGCTCAGGAGCAGGCAGTCCGACTTCATCTTGCCGTCAGTCTGCTGCGCGGCCTGCCGGACGATGATCTTGCCCTGGAACACCCCGGTTGCGTCGCCGTCGATCACCGTCTTGAACATCTCTCGGCCGACACCGCCCACGGCCGCGTGATCGGCCAGCAGGGTCGAATCCGCGAGCTGGCCGTCGCCCAGCATCGTCGCGCCGTTGACCACGGCCTTCACGTTCTCGCCGGCCACGTGCATGTAGATCTGGTGGCGCGACAGGACGGCCCCGGTGACGAGGTTGACCGTTTCCAGCTGCGCCTCGTCATCGAGGCGCACGCTGATCGTCGAGAGCGCGATGGCCGCCTTGCCCTCGCGGTTGAGCCGGGCATGGCGGAAGGCGGCCTGCTTGCCGACCCGAACATCCAGAGCGTCGTTCGGCTGGTAGGCGACGCCGTCGGGTCCCTCGTGGCTCTCGAGCACGGTCAGCTCCGCGCCCGCTCCGAGATCGATCAGCACGCGGGTCGCCGTCGAGAAGCTTTCGGAGCCGCTGCCGACGAAACGCAGGTGCAGGGGCCGCTCGATCTTGGCGCCCGGCGCCACCGAGACCAGCGCACCGTCGGCCAGGAACGCGGTGTTGAGCTGGTAGACCGGGTTCTCCCGGGCCTGCTCGACCGGCGCCAGCAACCGCAACCGGGTATCGCCCTTGCCCATCGCGTCGTTGAGCGGCGTGACAGTGACGCCGGCCGGCAGGCCGTCGAGGTCGGACAGAGCTCGGATCAGGTGCCCGTTGACGAAGGTCAGGTGCGCGGCATCGAGGCCGGCAAAACCCTTGGCGGACGCCACGGCGGCCTGTGCGACCTCCGGCGACGGCGCCTCGGCCGGCGGCGCGGCTTCCTTTACGGCGGCACGCAGGTCGGTGTACTTGAATGCCTCGACCCGGCGGCTCGGGAGGCCGGTCGCCTCGAAGAAGCGGAACGCCTCCTCGCGGCTGATCGCTTCTTCCGTGGCGAAGCCCTTGCGGGCGGCCTCGAACAGGTTCGACAGCCCTGTCTCGGCGCTGGTGCGCAGGTTCTGGATGTCGGCCATAGGCTTACGCAGCCTCGCTGGTGCGGTACTCGGCGTAGCCTGAGGCCTCGAGTTCGAGCGCCAGCTCCTTGCCGCCGGTCTTCACGATCTGGCCCTTCGACATGACGTGCACGGTGTCGGGCACGATGTAGTTGAGCAGCCGCTGGTAGTGGGTAATCACCAGGAACGAGCGGCCCTGGGCGCGCAGCGCGTTGACGCCCTCGGAGACGATGCGCAGCGCGTCGATGTCGAGGCCGGAATCGGTCTCGTCGAGCACGCAGAACTTCGGCTCCAGCAGCGCCATCTGCAGGATCTCCATGCGTTTCTTCTCGCCGCCAGAGAAGCCGACGTTGAGCGCGCGCTTGAGCATCTCCTTGTTGATCTCGAGCTTGTCCGCCGCCGCATTCACCTTCCGGATGAAGTCGGGCGTCGAGATTTCCGACTCGCCGCGCGCCTTGCGCTGCGCGTTGAGGCAGGCCTTGAGGAAGGTCATCGTGCCGACGCCGGGGATCTCCAGCGGATACTGGAAGGCCAGGAAGATGCCGGCCGCAGCGCGCTCGTCGGCGGCCATCTCCAGCACGTTATGCCCGTCGAGCAGGATCTCGCCGTCGAGGACCTCGTAATCCTCCTTGCCCGCGATGACGTAGGAGAGGGTCGACTTGCCCGACCCGTTCGGCCCCATGATCGCCGCGACCTCGCCGTCGTTCACGGTCAGGTTGAGGCCGTTGAGGATCCGGTTGTCCTCGATCTGCACGACGAGGTTCTTGATTTCCAGCATGTCAGTCCAAGTCCTATCGAACGGCGGGCCGGGATCGTGCACCGACCGCGTGCCGTCATTTCCTGTATCGCCGTCACCGAGACGGCCATTCTGAAGGCCTGCACGCCCTGGCCCGAGCGTGAAAGCCTTCGCCCGATCCGGTCCGTGATCACGGCGATCCCGCCGCGATCGTCGCGCGGTTTTCGTTCCGCGAAAGTCCTAGCCCACCGAGCCTTCCAGGCTGATCGAGATCAGCTTCTGGGCCTCCACGGCAAACTCCATCGGCAGCTGCTGCAGCACGTCCCGGACGAAGCCGTTGACGATGAGCGCGGTCGCCTCCTCCTCGGAGAGGCCGCGTTGCTGGCAGTAGAACTTCTGGTCCTCGGAGATCTTCGAGGTGGTGGCCTCGTGCTCGAACACCGCCGAGGCGTTCTTCGACTCGATGTAGGGCACGGTGTGGGCCCCGCACTGGTCGCCGATCAGAAGCGAGTCGCAGTTGGTGAAGTTGCGTGCGCCCTTGGCCTTCTTATGGGCCGAGACGAGGCCGCGATACGTGTTCTGCGAGCGGCCGGCCGAAATGCCCTTCGAGATGATCCGGCTGGTGGTGTTCTTGCCGAGGTGGATCATCTTGGTGCCGGAATCGACCTGCTGCATGCCGTTCGATACCGCGATCGAGTAGAACTCGCCGCGGGACTCGTCGCCGCGCAGGATGCAGGACGGGTATTTCCAGGTGATCGCCGAGCCGGTCTCGACCTGGGTCCAGGAGATCTTCGAGCGGGCGCCGCGGCAATCGCCGCGCTTCGTCACGAAGTTGTAGATCCCACCCTTGCCGTCGTTGTCGCCCGGGTACCAGTTCTGCACCGTCGAGTACTTGATTTCGGCGTCATCCAGGGCGACCAGCTCGACCACCGCGGCGTGGAGCTGGTTGTCGTCGCGCTTCGGGGCGGTGCAGCCCTCCAGGTACGAGACGTAGCTGCCCTTGTCGGCGATGATCAGCGTGCGCTCGAACTGGCCGGTATCGCGCTCGTTGATGCGGAAATAGGTCGACAGCTCCATCGGGCAGCGCACGCCCGGCGGGATGTAGACGAACGAACCGTCGGAGAAGACCGCCGAGTTCAGGGTCGCGAAGAAATTGTCGGTCACCGGCACGACCGAACCGAGGTACTTCTTCACCAGCTCCGGATGCTCGCGCACGGCCTCGGAGATCGGCATGAAGATCACGCCGGCCTTCTCCAGTTCCTTCTTGAACGTGGTGGCCACCGAGACGGAATCGAACACGGCGTCGACCGCCACCCGGCGCTCCGGCGCGATGCCCTCCAGCACCTCGACCTCGCGCAGCGGGATACCGAGCTTCTCGTAGGTCTTCAGGATCTCGGGATCGATCTCGTCGAGCGACATCGCCGCCGGGCGCTTGGGCGCGGCGTAGTAATAGATGTCGTTATAGTTGACCTTGTCGTACGAGACGCGCGCCCACTCGGGCTCCTTCATGGTCAGCCAGCGCCGGTAGGCGTCGAGGCGCCATTCCAGCAGCCACGCGGGCTCGTCCTTCTTCGCCGAGATGAAGCGCACGACATCCTCGGAGATGCCCTTGGCGGACTTCTCCATCTCGATGGTGGTCTCGAACCCGTACTTGTACTGGTCGAGGTCGATCGAGCGGACCCGGTCGATGGTTTCCTGCACGGCAGGCATCAGCGTCTCCTGGCAAGCCCGGTTTCAAGGACCGGGAAGCGTCTTTCGGAAAGCGTGGGTCGCGGCCGATCAGGCCGCGTGCCCTCGCCGCTTATATAGGGACTGCAACATCCGTTCGAAGGCGTCGAGGAAGCATGACGCATCCTCGTCCACCGTGTTCCAGCCGAGGCTGACGCGCAGCGCCCCCTTGGCGAGGTCCGGAGCGACGCCCATGGCCGACAGGGTCGCCGAGCGCGAGACCTTGCCCGACGAGCAGGCCGAACCCGACGAGACCGCCACGCCGGCGAGATCGAGGGCTATCAGCGCCGAGGGCGCGTCGAGGCCCGGAACCGCGAAGCTGAGCGTATTGGGCAGGCGCGGCGCACCGGCCGCGAACACCACGGCATCGGGCGCGAGGAGCAGTACGCCCGCCTCGATCCGGTCGCGAAGTCCGGCGAGGCGCGCGCCCTCCTGGCGGAGCGCCTCGCCGGCGATCCGCGCCGCCTCGCCCATGCCGACGATCGCCGGAAGGCATTCGGTGCCGCAGCGCTGCCGCCGCTCCTGCCCGCCCCCGCGCACGAAAGCGCCGTCGAGGGCGACGTCGTCGGCCAGGACCAGCGCGCCGACGCCCTTGGGCGCCGCGAACTTGTGGCCCGACAGGGTGATCACGTCGAGCCCGAGATCCGCCATGTCGAGGGGGATCTTCCCGGCCGCCTGCACGGCATCGCTGTGCACCAGAGCCGGGCCGTGGGCCCGCGCCAGGGCGACGATGTCGGCGAGCGGCTGGACCACGCCGGTCTCGTTGTTGGCGGCGTGGACCGAGACGAGCACGGACTCGCCGGCGAGCGCGGTGAGACGGGCTTCAAGTACGGCGAGGTCGATCACACCGTCCGGGGTGACCGGAAGTTGCTCCACCGCCGCCTCGGGAAATCGGTGTCCGGCGGCGACGCAGGGATGCTCCGTCGCCGTGTGGAGGAGACGGGTCGGCCGCGTCTGCCCGCGGCGACCGAGCGCACCGGACAGCACCGCGTTCGCGGCCTCCGTGCCCCCGCTCGTGAACACTACCTGCGAAGGGCGGGCGCCCACCAGGGCGGCCACCCGGCCGCGGGCGGCCTCCAGGGCGGCGCGGGCGGCCCGGCCCTCCGCGTGGATCGACGACGGATTGCCCGGCAGCATCAGCGCGCGCACGACCGCGTCCGCGACGGTCGGTCGGACCGGTGCGGTGGCGTTGTGGTCGAGATAGGCGCGAGCCCGGTTCATGCTGATCCGTCTTGTCCTCTGCTGCGGCGCGTCACAATTCCTTACCCGAGCACCGGCTCGCCGTGCTAAGGCGCGCCGACACAAGAGGTCTCGCCAACCGAAGGGCCGGTGCGGGCAGCTGGCATGGCGTGCCGAGCCACCTATATTAGAACGATTCTAATCGCCTAGAATTGTTCTAAGAGCTTTGTATGGGGTGCGTGCGGTGAGTCAAGGCTGCCTTTCCACCGTCCCTGATCGCGCGGCGGGCGACCGCTGAAACGAGAGACGAACGATGCCCGAAGTCATCTTCACCGGCCCGGCCGGCCGCCTGGAGGGCCGTTATCAGGCCCCCAAGAAGCGCGGCGCGCCGATCGCCATCGTGCTGCACCCGCACCCTCAGTTCGGCGGCACGATGAACAATCAAATCGTGTACAATCTTTTCTACACCTTCGCCAATCGCGGCTTCGCAGCCCTGCGTTTCAATTTCCGAGGGGTCGGCCGCAGCCAGGGCTCGTTCGATCACGGCTCGGGCGAGCTCTCCGACGCGGCCGCCGCCCTCGACTGGGTGCAGTCGGTGAATCCCGAGGCCAAGTCCTGCTGGATCGCCGGCGTGTCCTTCGGCTCGTGGATCGGCATGCAGCTGCTGATGCGCCGCCCCGAGATCGAGGGCTTCATCTCGATCGCCGCGATGGCGAACCGCTTCGACTTCACCTTCCTGGCGCCGTGTCCGTCCTCCGGCCTGTTCGTGCACGGCTCCGAGGACCGGGTCGCGCCCGCCCGTGAGGTCATGCCGGTGATCGAGAAGGTGAAGACGCAGAAGGGCGTCATCATCGAGCACCAGATGGTCGAGGGGGCGAACCACTTCTTCGACGGTAAAGTCGAGGAGCTTACGCAGACGGTGGATACTTATCTCGACAAGCGTCTCGGCAAGCGCGAGGAGGCCGCCTGAGGCGGCCGGCCCCGCGCCTTGACGGGGGGAGGCTCGGGGAATACGGCGCGGGCTTCGAACGTCGCGACAGAACCTCCGCAGGGCTGATGACAGAAAGCTCGTCCGACCAACCCGTCGTCCTTCTGGTGGAAGATGACGGCCTTCTGCTGATGGAGGCCTCCGATACCCTGGCGGATGCCGGCTTCACGGTGCTGGAGGCAACCCACGCCGACAAGGCGCTAAAGGTCCTGGAAAACCGCGACGATGTCGGCGTCCTGATGACCGATGTCGACATGCCGCAGGGCTCGATGGATGGGTTCGCCCTCGCCCGGCTCGTCGCGCACCGCTGGCCGGCCATCCCGGTTCTGGTCGTGTCCGGCATGGGCACGCCGGGGCCCAACGACATGCCGGAGGGGGCCCGGTTCATCCCGAAGCCCTACGAGCCGACGACCCTGGTCCGGACCCTGCAGGCCTTCATACGCCGCGCAGCTTGAGGCATCAGTCCGCTCGGGCTCATCGACGGTCCGGGCGCCGAACACCCGATCGAGAGCCATGACGGACACCAGCCGAAAGCACCGCTTCGCCACGCGGGCCATCCATGCAGGCGCCGCGCCGGACCCCGCCACAGGCGCGCGGGTCCAGCCGATCTACTTCACCAACGGATTCGTGTTCGACTCCACCGAGCAGGCGGCCGACATCTTCGCGGGTCGGCGGACCGGCTTCTCATACTCCCGCGGCTCGAACCCGACGGTTGCCGCGCTGGAGCGCCGCATCGCCGACCTCGAAGGCGCCAAGGCGGCCGTCGCCGTGTCCTCCGGGCAGTCGGCGATGCTGCTCGTATTGATGACCCTGATGAAGAGCGGCGATGCATACGTGGCCTCGCCGCGCCTGTTCGGCGGCTCCCTCGGGCTGATGCGCCGCCTCGACGGACGCTACGACCTGAAGCCGCGTTTCGCCCGCGGCATGACCCCGGAGGATTTCGAGGCGGCGATCACGCCGGATTGCCGGGCGATCATCTGCGAGTCGATCGTGAATCCCTGCGCGTCGGTGATGGACCTCGAGGGTATCGCTGCCGTGGCACGCCGTCACGGACTGCCGCTGGTGGTGGATAACACGCTGGCGTCGCCGGCCCTGATCCGGCCGATCGCGTACGGCGCGGACATCGTCGTGCACTCGACCTCGAAGTTCCTGGGCGGCTCTGGCCAGACCATCGGGGGCGTGATCTGCGATGCCGGCGCCTTCGACTGGTCCCGGACGAAGGGCTACAACCTGATCACCGAGCCCTGGCCGGACTATGACGGGCTCGTCCTCACCGAGGCCTTCCCGGCGACGCCGTTCGCGGCGGCCTGCCGGTTCTTCGGCCTGCGCGATCTGGGCCCTGGCCTTTCACCCATGAACGCCTTCCTGACGCTCACCGGCATCGAGACGTTGCCGCTGCGCATGGAGCGGCACTGCGCCAATGCCCGCGCGGTCGCGGCCTTCCTCAAGGACCACCCGGCGGTGGCCTGGGTGAGCTATCCCGGCCTGCCGGGCCAGCCCGGGGAAGAGCTGGCCCGGCGCTACACGCCGAACGGGCCGGGCTCGATCTTCACCTTTGCGCTCAAGGGCGGCGAGCCGGCGGCGCTCAAATTCATCGCAGGGCTGGAGCTGATCTCGCACTTGGTGAACATCGGCGAGATCAAGTCTCTGGCGATCCATCCGTCCTCGACCACGCACCGACAGCTGCCGGAGCACGAGAAGGCCGCCGCGCAGGTCGGGCCCGAGACGGTCCGTCTTTCGATCGGGCTCGAGAACGAGGCCGACCTAATCGCCGACCTCGCCCAGGCGCTGGCAAAGCTGGATTAGGTCCAGCGCGCCGAGTTTCCGGGGCCCTCAGGCCGCCGGCAAGCGTCTTTGTCCTCGCACCGCCGCACGGCCCCGGCATGACAGGGGAACTGGCATCTCGGCCAGGTCTCTTATTGGAGAACCGGACCGGGATTTCGGCGCATCTTGGAGAAACAAGATCGCCTCAGCGTCGCCGCTCCAGGATCGACACGTAGTTGGCGACCGCCGCGCCGCCCATGTTGAAGATCCCCGCGAGTTCCGCGCCGGGAACCTGCATCTCGCCGGCCTCGCCCATGAGCTGGAGGCAGGCCATCACGTGCATCGAGACACCGGTGGCGCCGACGGGGTGGCCCTTCGCCTTCAGGCCGCCCGACGGGTTGATCGGCAGGCGACCGCCCTTCTCGGCCAAGCCCTCGCGCACGACGCGATGACCCTCGCCCGGGGCTGCGAGTCCCATCGCCTCGTACTCGATCAGCTCGGCGATGGTGAAGCAGTCGTGGGTCTCCACGAAAGAGAGGTCGTCGTTGCCGATCCCAGCCTGGGCGCGCGCCTTCTCCCAGGCGAGCCGTGCGCCCTTGAATTCCGTCGGGTCGCGCCGGGACAGGGGCAGGATGTCGTTGACATGCGCCCTGGCGCGGAAGCCGATTGCCCGCTCCAACGTCTCGGCGGTCTCCGCATCCGCCACCACGAGGGCCGCGGCCCCGTCCGAGATCAGCGAGCAATCGGTGCGTCGCAGGGGCGCCGAGACGTAAGGGTTCTTCTCCGAAACCCGGTTGCAGAAGTCGAAGCCGAGATCCTTGCGCAGCTGCGCGTAGGGATTGCCGACGCCGTTGCGGTGGTTCTTGGCGGCGATCCGGGCCAGTTCCTCGCTGCGGTCGCCGTAGCGCTGGAAGTAGCCCGCCGCGATCCGCCCGAACACGCCCGCGAACCCGCCCTCGATCTCCGCCTCCTCCTTCCGGTAGGAGGCGCCGAGCAGGATGTCGCCGGTCTCGGCCACGCTCTTGGCGGTCATCTTCTCGGCGCCGATCACCAGGGCGACCCGGCCGCGGCCGCTGTCCACGAAGTCGAGGGCTGCGTAGAGCGCCGCCGAGCCGGTGGCGCAGGCGTTCTCCAGGTGCGTCGCCGGCGCGTGCGCGAGGCCTGGGCTGTTCACGGCGACCAGCGACCCCTCGAAGCCCTGCTTCGAGAAGCCGGTGTTCATCGAGCCCACATAGATCCCGTCCACCTGAGATTCCTCGACGCCGGCATGCGCCAGCGCCTCGCCCGAGACCCGGGCGATGAGACCCTCGACGTCCGGCTCTTCGAGTTTCCCGAACGGGGTGTGGGCCCAGCCCACGATGCAGGCGCGCGTCATCTCGGAATCCTCCCTTTTCTTGCCCGGACGATGGGCCGGGCGCGCCCAGCGATCAAGCCGCGCCGGTCCGTCGCCTCAGCCCTGCGCCGCCGCGCTCATCAGGAAGTCGAAATCACAGCCCTCCGGCGCCTGGGTGACGGTGCGCCGGTAGAGCGCCTTGTAGCCCCGGGCCGGTACCGGCGGCGGCCGATGGTCGGCGAGGCGGCGGGCGATCTCGTCGGCTTCCACGAGGAGGTCGATCCGCTTGTCCCGGATCGACAGCCGGATGCGGTCGCCGTCCCGCACGGCCGCGAGCGGTCCGCCGATGGCGGCCTCGGGGGCGATATGCAGCACGATAGACCCGAAGGCCGTGCCCGACATGCGCGCGTCCGAGATCCGGACCATGTCCTTGACCCCCGCCCGGGCGAGCTTCTTGGGGATCGGCAGATAGCCCGCCTCCGGCATGCCGGCGGCATGGGGGCCGGCATTCTGCAGCACCAGCACGTCCCCCGGCGCCACGTCGAGATCCGGGTCGTCGATCCGCCGGCTCAGGTCCTCAAGGCCGGTGAACACCACCGCCCGCCCCTCGGATTCGAACAGCTCGGGCGTCGCCGCCGCACGCTTGAAGATCGCGCCCTCGGGGGCGAGATTGCCCCCGAGCGCCACCAGCCCGCCCACCGGCGAGACTGGGTTGTCGAAGGCGCGGATCACCGACCGGTCGACCCAGCTCTCCGGCTCGTCGAGGCGCTCGGCCAGCGTCCGGCCCTCCACGTCCACGGTGTCGAGGTGCAGGAGGGGCCGCAAT
The DNA here is from genome assembly GCF_030700285.1 of Methylobacterium sp. NEAU K. Lineage (GTDB taxonomy): Bacteria > Pseudomonadota > Alphaproteobacteria > Rhizobiales > Beijerinckiaceae > Methylobacterium. The sequence continues at coordinate 197,634 of NZ_JAUYZJ010000007.1, forward strand.
TCGCGCAGCAGCGCACCCATGCCGCCGGCTGCATGGAAATCCTCCATGTAGCCCTCGCCCACCGGCTTCAGGTCGACCAGCACCGGCGTCTCGTCCGAGATGGCGTTGAAGCGGTCGTAGGGGATGCGGATGCCCAGCCGGCCCGCGATGGCGGTGAGGTGCACGATGGCGTTGGTGGATCCGGAGAGCGCCATCAGGACGCGGACCGCGTTCTCCACCGATTTCCGGGTGATGACCTGAGATGGCGCGATCTTGGACTGGATCAGCCGCACCGCGGCGCGGCCGGTCTCCTCGGCGGCCACGAGCCGATCGGAATGCACCGCCGGGATCGCGGCTGTGCCCGGTAGCGACATGCCGAGCGCCTCGGCGATGCACGCCATGGTCGAGGCCGTGCCCATCACCGCGCAGGTGCCGGCGGTTACGGTGAGCCGCCCCTCGACCTCGGCGATCTCCTGGGCGTCGACGGTGCCGGCCCGGTACTTGGCCCAGAAGCCCCGGCAATCCGTGCAGGCGCCGAGCCGCTGGCCCCTGTGGCGGCCCGTGGACATCGGGCCGGTTACCAGCTGTATCGCCGGCAGCCCGGCCGAGGCCGCGCCCATGAGCTGGGCCGGCACGGTCTTGTCGCAGCCGCCGATCAAAACCACCGCGTCCATCGGCTGGGCCTGGATCATCTCCTCCGTGTCCATGGCCATGAGGTTGCGGTACATCATGCTCGTCGGGTTGAGGAAAACCTCGCCGAGTGAGACGGTCGGGAACGGCCGCGGCAGGGCGCCGGCCGCCAGCACGCCCCGCGAGACCGCCTCGACCAGCTCCGGCATGCTGCGGTGGCAGTTGTTGAAGCCGGACGGCGTCATCGCGATGCCGACCACGGGCTTGTCGAGGAGCGTCCGCGAGAGGCCCATGGACCGGGCGAAGGAGCGGCGCAGATAGCGGGCGAAATCGCGGTCGCCGTAATTGGTCAGGCCCCGGTCGAGACCGTGCGGCTCGGCGTTCCTGGCGTCATCGCTCATAGCTTCGATCCCTGGCACATGGGCTTGCTCAGCGCAGGTGGAACGCGATCCAGGCGACTGCGAGGAGGATCGCGCCGGTGAGCAACCAATGGGTGAATACGCGATAGCGGATTCTCACGCCCCGAAAAGCTCCGGATGCCGCGCGCGCAGCGCCAGGACCAGCGTCAGCGTCTTCAGGTCGGTGAGTTCGGCCCGGTCGGCCATGCCGGCGAGTTGGGCGAGCGGCATCTCGACGATGCGGATGTTCTCGTGCTCGCCCGCGGCGCCGCCGCCCTCCTCGGCAAGGTCCCCCCAGCCGTAGGGCGCGAGAAAGAGGTGCAGCTTCTCGGTGGTCAGGCTGGCGCAGGAATAGGTGGCGCCGACGAATTCGAGATCGCGCAGGCGCAGGCCGACCTCCTCCAGGACTTCACGGAGGGCGTTCTCCTCCGGGCTGCCGTCATCGATGAGGCCGGCCGGCGCCTCGAGCTGGACCTGCTCGCCTGCGGCGAACAGAGGCGGAACTCGCAACTCGCGCACCAGCGTGGCGACCCGCCGGTCGGGATCGTAGGGCAGGACGCCCACCGAATTGCCGTGGTCCTCGATCTCGCGCGCCACCACGGCCCCGTCGGCGAGTCGGACCTGCGCGATCCCGAACCGGCTCCAGCCTTCGTGGATGAAGCGGATCGCCAGGATCTCGGCTTTCATGGTCGCTCCCGGACTGCTGACATCTTCCTCGATACGGAAAACCCTACACGATCACGTGTCTCCGGGTTCCGGGAACGCGGATGCGCCGGATCACGTTTGGGACGGAGCAGGCGCAAGGCCACGCTTCCGCGGCGCGCCCTCCGGTCGGGATCGATGCGGGCAGGACGGATCAGCACCGGAGCGAGGCGATCGACGCGCGACGCCGTCGCGATCTGGATCGGGCTGGCGCTGACCTAACTGGTCTTCGCCGGATCGGCGAGCCTCAACGAGGGTTTGACCATGATCGCGTGCGCCAGCCTCGGCACCGCGTGGTGGTGGGCTTCGGCACGGCGCGGCACGGTGCGATTCCACTTCGGCCGCGCACCGCTCCGGCCGCTGGGACCCGCGATCCTCGGACTGCCCCGACAGACCGCCCGGGTCGCCATCCATCTGGCCAAGGCCCTGATCGAACGTTCCGACGGCGGGACGACGTGGGAGCGGACCGGTTCCGACGTGGCTTGGGCCAGACCGACCGGAGAATCGGCTCCGGCTGCGCGGGCCGTCGGCCTGCTCGCCGCATCCCTGGCGCCGGACAGCTACGTGCTGACCCTCGACCGCGCGCACGGCACGGTGACGATGCACGCCCTGGAGGACGATGCGCCGTGACTGTCTGGACGCTCGCGATCCTGGCGCTCCTGCCGCCCTTCGCGCGCTCGGCCGCGCTCGCCTGGCGCGGCCGGCCGGGCCAGCGCTTCGCCGCCTGTCAGCTCGCCGGCAGCGTCGCGGTTCTGATCCTGACGCTGCTCACCTTCGCCACGGACCAGCCCTCGATCACCGACCTGGCGCTGACCCTGGTCCTGCTCAACCTGCCCGGTACGGTTCTGCTCGCTGTGTTCCTGGAGCGCTGGATATGACCCTCGCGATCGACCTGCTCCTCGGCCTCGCCGTGGCGGCGACGTGGCTCGCGGCGGTGGCCCTGTGGCGCCTGCCCCGGGCCCTCGACCGACTGCACGCACTCGCCTTCCTCAACGTCGCTGCGGCCGTCCCGGTGACGCTCACGGCCTTCCTGGCCGATGGCCTCTCCGGTCGCTCCCTGAAGATCCTGCTGATGATGGTCCTGTTCCTCGTCGCGCTCATGGCGGTGCGCGCCCAGCAGCCGGGCGAGGATTCGTGACCCCGCGCCTCCGCATCGGGCTTCTGGCTCTGGCCGGCCTCGCGCTCCTGCCCGGCACCGCCGCGGTGACCGCCGGTTTGCCCGCCTTCGGCGCAACGATCGCGGAATACGGCGCGCGCATCAACGCGATCGCCCCGGGCGAGCGGCACGTGGCCAACATGGTGAGTGCGATCAACTTCGATCTGCGCGGCCTCGACACCCTCGGCGAGGAGTTCATGCTGCTCGCCGCCATCACCGGGACCGTCGTTCTCCTGCGCGGCCGCCGTGGCGAAGGCATCACCGAGCGCGCCATGCGCCGTCCCGGCCGGGCCGTGATTCCACGCTCGGACGCCGTGGTGCTCGCCTGCCGGATCGCCGGACCGCTCACCGCCCTGTTCGGCCTCTACGTGGTGGTGCACGCCACCGTGACGCCCGGCGGCGGCTTCCAGGGGGGCGTCATCCTCGCGACCGCGACCCTGCTGATCTATCTCGGCGAAGGCTATGCCGGTTGGCGCGACGCCGTGCGCAGCCACTGGCTCGACGCCATGGAAGGCGGTGGCGCACTGCTCTTTACCTTCTGTGGGCTCGTGCCGATGCTGTTCGGCGCCGCGTTCATGCAGAACATCCTGCCCCTCGGCACGTTCCGCGACCTGTTCTCCGGCGGCCTGATGCTCGTCGAGAACCTCGGCGTGGGGATGGCGGTCGCCGGCGGCTTCACCCAGCTCTTCCTCGAATTCATGGAGGAGACGCGCGAGGCGGACCAGCCCGACGAGCCAGGAGAGGAAACCGCGTGACAGTCCTGCCCTACGCGGTCGCCGCGTGGCTGTTCGGTGCCGGCCTCTACGGCATCGCGACGAGCCGCAACTTCATCCACCTCGTCGGCTGCCTCGGGATCTGCCAGTCGGCGACCTACGTTCTGCTGCTCGGCCTCGGCTACCGCTGGGGCGGCATCGCGCCGATCTTCTACAACCACCCGCCCGGCACGCCGGCGGTCGATCCGGTGATGCAGGCTCTGGTGCTCACCGATATCGTGGTCGGGGCGACGCTGACCGCGCTGCTCCTCGTCCTCACCATCCAGGTCCACAAGCGCGGCGGCAGTCTGGACCCCGAGACGCTTCGGCCGATGCGTGGGACGGGCACGTCGGTCACCGCCCAAGGTTCGCAGGACAGGACCGGCGCCGGATCGGAGCGGAGCGCGTCGTGACGCACTTTCCCGTCGCCCTGCTGCCGCTGCCCGTCGCGATCCCGCTGGTCGTGTGCGCGTCGATGCTGGCTACCGCGCACCTGCTGCCGGGCCGAATGCCGGACATCCTCGCGACCGTCACGGCCCTGGCGGTCGCGCTGCTGAGCGGCGTGATCGCGAGCCAAGCCACCGAGGGACCGCTCGTCTACTGGTTCGGCGGCTGGGAGCCGCGCGACGGCGTCCATCTCGGGATCGGCTTCTCGGTGGATGCGGCCAGCGGCTGGATCGCGGCCTTCATCGGCCTGCTCTACGCGGTCACCTTCGTATTCGCCTGGGGCTTCTTCGCCCGCACACACGGGCACTTCCAGATCCTCATGCTGCTGTTCCTGGCCGCGATGGTCGGGTTCTGCTTCACCCGCGACATGTTCAACCTGTTCGTGTGGTTCGAGGTCATGAGCGTGGCCGTCTTCGCGCTCACCGCCTATCACCTCGAGGAATCCGCTCTCGCGGGAGCGATCAACTTCACCGTGGTCAACAGCCTCGCCGGGTTCCTGATGCTCGGCGGCATCGGGCTGATCTACGCGCAGTCCGGGACCCTCGATTTCGAGGGCATCGCCGCCGCCGTCGCGCGGGGCGGCCGCGACCCGGTGGTGGCCGGAGCCTTCTGCCTCGTGGCGGCCGCCCTGATGATCAAGGGCGCGATCGTCCCGTTCCAATTCTGGCTGGCCGACGCACACACGGTGGCGCCCAGCCCGGTCTCGGCGATCTTCTCCGGCGCGATGGTGTCCCTCGGGCTTTTCGGCCTCGCCAAGGTGAGCGCCCTGGTGTTCGGCGGGTCCGATCAGGTCCACCGCGCCG
>NZ_JAUYZJ010000008.1 GCF_030700285.1 Methylobacterium sp. NEAU K
AAGCCGCACTGCAACATCGGCACGATCGGCCACGTTGATCATGGCAAGACGTCGTTGACGGCTGCGATCACGAAGGTTCTGGCGGAGACGGGCGGGGCGACGTTCACGGCCTACGACCAGATCGACAAGGCTCCGGAGGAGAAGGCGCGCGGGATCACGATCTCGACGGCGCACGTGGAGTACGAGACGGCCAACCGGCACTACGCGCACGTGGATTGCCCCGGGCACGCCGATTACGTGAAGAACATGATCACGGGCGCGGCGCAGATGGACGGCGCGATTCTGGTCGTGTCGGCGGCCGACGGCCCGATGCCGCAGACCCGCGAGCACATCCTGCTGGCGCGTCAGGTCGGCGTTCCGGCGCTGGTGGTGTTCCTCAACAAGGTCGACATGGTCGACGACGAGGAGCTTCTGGAGCTGGTCGAGCTGGAGGTGCGCGAGCTTCTGTCGAAGTACGACTTCCCGGGCGACGACATCCCGATCACCAAGGGCTCGGCGCTGATGGCGCTGGAGGACAAGGAGCCGAAGATCGGCAAGGAGGCCGTCCTGGCGCTGATGGCGACGGTGGACAGCTACATCCCGCAGCCGGAGCGCCCGATCGACATGCCGTTCCTGATGCCGATCGAGGACGTGTTCTCGATCTCGGGCCGCGGCACGGTGGTGACGGGCCGGGTCGAGCGCGGGATCATCAAGGTGGGCGAGGAAGTCGAGATCGTCGGCATCCGGGCGACCACCAAGACGACGGTGACGGGCGTCGAGATGTTCCGCAAGCTGCTCGACCAGGGCCAGGCGGGCGACAACGTCGGCGTTCTGCTGCGCGGCACCAAGCGCGAGGACGTCGAGCGGGGCCAAGTGGTGTGCAAGCCGGGCTCGGTGAAGCCGCACACGAAGTTCAAGGCCGAGGCCTACATCCTGACCAAGGAGGAGGGCGGGCGCCACACGCCGTTCTTCACCAACTACCGGCCGCAGTTCTACTTCCGGACCACGGACGTGACCGGGGTGTGCACGCTGCCGGAGGGCACCGAGATGGTGATGCCGGGCGACAACGTGACCATGGACGTCACGCTGATCGTCCCGGTGGCCATGGAGGAGAAGCTGCGCTTCGCCATCCGCGAGGGCGGCCGCACCGTCGGTGCCGGCGTCGTCGCCGCCATCAACGAGTAAGACAGGACAGCATCCTTAGCAGGGCGCGGCGGGGACTTGTCCTCGCACCCCCCGCCGTCCCTCTCAAGGTTTCAGGATTATGAACGGTCAGAACATCCGCATCCGCCTCAAGGCGTTCGATCACCGCATCCTCGATGCGTCGACCAAGGAGATCGTCTCCACGGCCAAGCGCACCGGCGCGACCATCCGGGGCCCGATCCCGCTTCCGACGCACATCGCGAAGTTCACCGTGAACCGCTCGCCGCACATCGACAAGAAGTCGCGCGAGCAGTTCGAGATGCGCACGCATAAGCGAGTGCTCGATATCGTCGATCCGACGCCGCAGACGGTGGACGCGCTTATGAAGCTCGACCTCGCCGCGGGCGTGGACGTGGAGATCAAGCTCTGAGTCCCGCCGGGACTTAGAGCTTACCGTTTCATCGCGCGAGGGAGAGACCTATGCGCTCAGGCGTCATCGCACAGAAGGTCGGCATGACCCGCGTCTTTACAGACGCGGGGGAGCATGTCCCCGTCACAGTGCTCAAGATCGATCAGTGCCAAGTGGTCGCCCACCGCACCGTCGAGAAGAACGGCTACGTCGCGCTGCAGGTCGGCGTCGGCAAGGCCAAAGTTAAGAACGTCTCGGCTGCCGAGCGGGGCCGTTTCGCGGTCGCCAAGGTCGAGCCGAAGAAGAAGCTCGCCGAGTTCCGCGTGTCCGAGGATGCCCTGATCCCGGTCGGTGCCGAGATCACCGCCGACCATTTCATCCCCGGTCAGTTCGTGGATGTGACCGGCACCACCACCGGTAAGGGCTTCGCGGGCGGTATCAAGCGCTGGAACTTCGGCGGCCTGCGCGCCACCCACGGCGTGTCGATCTCGCACCGCTCGATCGGCTCGACCGGCGGCCGCCAGGATCCGGGCAAAACCTTCAAGAACAAGAAGATGCCGGGTCATCTCGGCGTCGAGCGGGTCACCACCCAGAACCTGCGCGTCGTGCGCACCGATCCCGAGCGCGGCCTGATCCTGGTCGAGGGCGCGGTGCCGGGCGTTGCCGGCGGCTGGATCCAGATCCGCGACGCGGTGAAGCGCAAGCTACCCGCCGATGTTCCGCTGCCGGGCAAGTTCCGTGAGAACGGCGCTTCCACCCCGGCTCCCGAGGCCGCTGCGGCTGAGGAGACCGCGTGATGAAGCTCGATGTCACCACTCTCGACGGCGCCGGCGCCGGTTCGGTCGAGCTCAACGAGGAGATCTTCGGCCTCGAGCCGAGGGCAGACCTCCTGCAGCGCATGGTCCGCTGGCAGCTCGCCAAGCGGCGCGCTGGCACCCATGCCGTGCAGCACCGCTCGGACGTGAACCGCACGCGCAAGAAGCTGTATAAACAGAAGGGCACCGGCAACGCCCGTCACGGCGCGGCCTCGGCGCCGCAGTTCCGCGGCGGCGGCCGGGCCTTCGGTCCGGTTCCCCGTGACCACAGCCACGACCTTCCCAAGAAGGTCCGTGCCCTGGCGCTGCGCCACGCCCTTTCGGCGAAGGCCAAGGCCTCGACCCTGATCGTCGTCGACGACATCAAGATCGAGGACCACAAGACCAAGGGTCTCGTCGAGCGCTTCGGCAAGATGGGCCTCTCGAACGCATTGATCATCGGCGGTGCCGAGGTCGACGTGAACTTCGGCCGCGCCGCGCGTGCCATCCCGCAGATCGACGTGCTGCCCGTGCAGGGCATCAACGTCTACGACATCCTGCGCCGCGACACGCTCGTCCTGACCAAGGCCGCCGTCGACGCGCTGGAGGAGCGTTTCAAATGAGTGCCGATCCGCGCCACTACGACATCATCGTCGCCCCGGTCATCACCGAGAAGGCGACGAACCTGACCGAGCAGAACAAGGTCGTCTTCCGGGTCGCCCCCAAGGCGACCAAGCCTCAGATCAAGGAGGCGGTCGAGAAGCTGTTCGACGTGAAGGTCACGGCGGTGAACACCCTCGTGACCAAGGGCAAGAAGAAGATTTTCCGCGGCCTCCGCGGGCAGCGCTCCGACGTGAAGAAGGCGATCGTGACCCTGGCCGAGGGCCACACGATCGACGTCACGACCGGGCTCTGAGGACGGGTTTTAGGGATCCAAGCCGATGGCCTTGAAGACATTCAAACCGGTCACGCCGAGCCTGCGCCAGCTCGTGCTCGTCGACCGCCGTGAGCTCTACAAGGGCAAGCCGGTGAAGGCGCTGACGGAGGGCAAGAGCTCTTCCGGCGGCCGGAACAACCTCGGTCGCATCACCGTCCGCTTCCGCGGCGGTGGTCACAAGCGCGTGTTGCGCAATGTCGACTTCAAGCGCCGCGAGCAGCTTGGGGTCGCCGCCACCGTCGAGCGTATCGAGTACGATCCGAACCGCACGGCTTTCATCGCGCTGATCAACTTTCCCGACGGGAAGCAGAGCTACATCCTGGCGCCGCAGCGGCTGCAGCCGGGCGACAAGGTCGTGGCCGGCGAGTCGGTTGACATCAAGCCGGGCAACGCCGCTCCGGTCGGTTCGATGCCGGTGGGCACCATCGTCCACAATGTCGAGCTGAAGATCGGCAAGGGCGGGGCGATCGCCCGATCGGCCGGGAACTACGCGCAGATCGTCGGGCGCGACCAGGGCTACGTGACGCTGCGTCTGAACTCGGGCGAGCAGCGCCTCGTCCACGGTCAGTGCTTCGCCAGTGTCGGCGCAGTCTCGAATCCGGACCACATGAACATCTCGCTCGGCAAGGCCGGGCGCAACCGGTGGCTCGGCAAGCGCCCGCACAACCGCGGCGTGGCGATGAACCCGGTCGACCATCCGCACGGCGGCGGCGAGGGCCGTACCTCGGGCGGCCGCAATCCGGTCACGCCCTGGGGCGTGCCCACAAAGGGGAAGAAGACCCGGTCCAACAAGCGGACCGACGTGTTCATCCTGTCCAGCCGCCACAACCGCAAGAAGTAATCGCTATGGCACGCTCTCTCTGGAAGGGGCCGTTCGTCGACGGCTACCTCTTCAAGAAGGCCGAGGCGGCGCGGGGTTCCTCGCGTTCCGAGGTCATCAAGATCTGGAGCCGTCGCTCCACGATCCTCCCGCAGTTCGTCGGGCTCACCTTCGGTGTGCACAACGGGCAGAAGCACATTCCGGTCTACGTCTCCGAGGAGATGGTGGGGCACAAGTTCGGCGAATTCTCGCCGACCCGCACCTTCCACGGTCACGCGGCCGACAAGAAGGCGAAGAGGCGCTGAGATGGGCAAGCAAGCCACCCCCCGCGCGCTCCCCGAGAACGAGGCGAAGGCGGTCGCGCGCATGCTGCGCGTCAGCCCTCAGAAGCTCAACCTCGTGGCGCAGATGATCCGCGGCAAGAAGGTCGATACGGCCCTCGCCGACCTGCAGTTTTCGCGCAAGCGCATCTCGACCGAGGTCAAGAAGTGCCTCGAGAGTGCGATCGCCAACGCCGAGAACAACCACGACCTGGACGTGGACGACCTGATCGTCTCCCAGGCGTTCGTCGGCAAGGCGCTCGTTCTCAAGCGCTTCCACGCCCGCGCCCGCGGTCGCGGCGCGCGCATCCTGAAGCCCTTCTCGAACCTCACCATCGTGGTTCGCGAAGTCCGCCAGGCCGAAGCGGCCTGAGGAGGATCTGATGGGCCAGAAAGTCAATCCGATCGGTCTCCGGCTCGGCATCAACCGGACCTGGGACTCCCGCTGGTTCGCCGGCAAGGGCGAATACGCCAAACTCATGCACGAGGACGTCGCGATCCGCGCCGCCCTCATGAAGCAGCTCAAGCAGGCTGCGGTGTCGAAGATCGTGATCGAGCGCCCGCACCGGAAGTGCCGTGTCACCATTCACTCGGGCCGTCCGGGCGTGGTGATCGGCAAGAAGGGCGCGGATATCGAGAAGCTTCGCAAGCTCGTCGGCACGATGACTAAGGCCGATGTGACGATCAACATCGTCGAGGTGCGCAAGCCCGAGATCGACGCCACTCTGGTGGCCGACTCGATCGCCCAGCAGCTCGAGCGCCGCGTCGCGTTCCGTCGCGCCATGAAGCGTGCCGTACAGTCGGCGATGCGTCTGGGTGCCGAAGGCATCCGGATCAATTGCTCGGGCCGTCTTGGCGGCGCCGAGATCGCCCGCCAGGAATGGTACCGCGAGGGCCGGGTTCCGCTCCACACGCTCCGCGCGGATGTGGATTACGGGACGGCCACCGCCTTCACGACCTACGGCACCTGCGGCATCAAGGTGTGGGTGTTCAAGGGCGAGATCCTCGAGCACGACCCGATGGCTCAGGACAAGAAGGCCCAGGAAGAGGGCGGCCGCTCCGGCGGGCGCCGTGAGCGCGATGGCGAGGGCGGCCGCGAGCGCGGACGCCGCGAGCGCGAGCACGCGTAAGGTAGGAAGCCATGCTGCAACCGAAAAAGACCCGCTTCCGCAAGCAGTTCAAGGGCCGCATCCACGGTGCGGCCAAGGGCGGCTTCGAGCTGAACTTCGGCCAGTTCGGTCTGAAGGCGGTGGAGCCGGAGCGGGTCACCGCCCGGCAGATCGAGGCGGCCCGCCGCGCGATCACCCGCGAGATGAAGCGCCAGGGCCGTGTCTGGATCCGGGTTTTCCCGGACGTTCCGGTCTCCTCGAAGCCGACCGAAGTCCGAATGGGCTCCGGTAAGGGTGCCCCGGATTACTGGGCTGCCCGTGTCCATCCGGGCCGGATCATGTTCGAGGTCGACGGCGTTGCCGAAGACATCGCCAAGGAGGCCCTTCGCCTCGGCGCCGCCAAGCTCCCGATCCGCACGCGGGTCGTCCAGCGCATCGCCGACTGAACGGAGGCTATCGTGAAGTCGACCCAGAGAGTGTCTGATCTCAAGGCGTTGTCGCCGGATCAGTTGAACGACGAGTTGCTGAACCTCAAGAAGGAGCAGTTCAACCTGCGCTTCCAGGGGGCCACCGGTCAGCTCGAGAACGTCGCCCGCGTCCGCGAGGTCCGCCGCGACATCGCCCGCGTCCGCACCCTGCAGCGTTCGAAGACGCTTCAGGCGGCCAAGAGCTGACGAAGGGCTTAGGAGAACACCATGCCGAAGCGCGTCCTGCAGGGCACCGTCGTCAGCGACAAGGGCGAGAAGACCATCGTGGTGAAGGTGGAGCGCCGCTTCACGCACCCGGTGATGAAGAAGACTGTGCGCCGCTCGAAGAACTATCATGCCCACGACGAGGCGAATGCCGCCAAGGTTGGGCAGACGGTGTTCATCGAGGAGTGCCGTCCGTTCTCGAAGACCAAGACCTGGAAGCTGGTTGAGGATAAGGCTGCTGCGGTCGTCGAGGCCGGCGAAGCCGCGTGAGCCAGGGATATCGGCGGCTGCGGGTTTCTGCGTCCGCCTGAACGTTCCTGGTTGTGGTTGGTCAGGGATAATGCGCCGGGCTCGGCGCCTGTCCCCGCCTTTCACGTTCCCGGAACGACGAACGCCCGGACGAAGTTCGACCCTCATGGGGCCGGATTCGTACCGGGCGTTGTCGTTTCGAGGATCGGTCGTGTGTTGAACGCGGCGGCCTTCATCCGCCGCTGCGAATGTCCCGGATCCGAAGGGCCCGGGACCTGTTGCGGGTGCAGAGCGGAAGCCCCGCGAGCCTCGGGACGCGGTCCCGAACTCCGCCAGAGGGCCTCAAGCCCTTTGGGAACCCGCTAGCCGGTCGATCTCAGGCCTCGCCCTCGTCGAGGTCGTCGTCGGTGGGCTTGGCGTTCTCCAGGATCTTCTCGGCGACGAGGCCTGAATTCTGGCGGATCGAAGCCTCGATCTTGTTGGCGATCTCAGGGTTGTCGCGCAGGAAGCCCTTCGAGTTTTCCCGGCCCTGGCCGAGGCGCTGGCTGTTGTAGGAGAACCACGCGCCGGACTTCTCGACGATGCCGGCCTTTACGCCGAGGTCGATCAGCTCGCCCACCTTCGACACGCCCTCGCCGAACATGATGTCGAATTCGACCTGCTTGAACGGCGGCGCGACCTTGTTCTTGACGACCTTGACGCGGACCTGGTTGCCGATCGCCTCGTCGCGGTCCTTCAGCGTCGAGATGCGGCGGATGTCGAGGCGCACGGAGGCGTAGAACTTCAGCGCGTTGCCACCCGTGGTGGTCTCGGGACTGCCGTACATCACGCCGATCTTCATCCGGATCTGATTGATGAAGATCACCATGCAGTTCGACCGCGAGATCGAACCGGTGAGCTTGCGCAGGGCCTGGCTCATCAGGCGCGCCTGTAGGCCGGGCTGGCTCTCGCCCATCTCGCCCTCGATCTCGGCCCGCGGGGTGAGTGCAGCCACCGAATCGACCACCAGCACGTCGATGGCGCCCGAGCGCACCAGCGTGTCGGTGATCTCCAGGGCCTGCTCGCCGGTGTCGGGCTGCGAGATCAGCAGGTCGTCGAGATTGACCCCGAGCTTGCGGGCATAGACCGGGTCGAGGGCGTGCTCGGCATCCACGAAGGCGCAGACGCCACCCTTCTTCTGGGCCTCGGCGATCGTGTGCAGCGCAAGCGTGGTCTTGCCGGACGATTCGGGCCCGTAGATCTCCACGACTCGGCCGCGGGGAAGCCCACCGACGCCCAGCGCAATGTCGAGGCCCAGCGAGCCCGTGGAAATCGTCTCGACCTCCTGCACCTTGTCGTTCTTGCCGAGCCGCATGATCGAGCCCTTGCCGAAGGCGCGTTCGATCTGGGACAGGGCGGCGTCGATCGCCTTGGACTTGTCCTTGTCCACGGGGGGCATGTCGACCACTTTCAATGCGGGCTGGGCCATCTGGCGGGCTCCTTATGAAGGGGTTGGGCGCAGTTCACAACGCGCGTCAACACCGGCCGTGTGTACCCGGTTTGTTCTTTTTCGGCAAGGGCGCGGCTGTCCTGCACCGGCAGGACGCGGAGGTTATGCGCGTTCTCGGCGGTATGGGCTCAGGCCGCGAAGAATCCGCGGCCCGAGCGTCAGGAGCGGGGCGCGTCGATGGCCGGCCTCAATCGGCCATCGTCTTTTTCACGGTCTCGACGAGCTGCTTGAGGCTGAATGGCTTCGGCAGGAAATTGAAGGTCTCGCCCTCCGGCAGGTTCTTGCGGAAGGCGTCCTCCGCGTAGCCCGAGACGAAGATCACCTTCAGGTCGGGCTGGTGCTTGCGGACCTCCCGCAGCAGGGTCGGGCCGTCCATCTCGGGCATCACCACGTCGGAAACGACGAGGTCGATCTCTTGAAGGCCCTCGCGCACGATCGCCAGCGCCTCCAGGCCGGAGGCGGCCTCCAGAACGGTGTAGCCGCGGGCCGACAGCGCCCGGCTGTTGACCGCACGGACCGGATCCTCGTCCTCGACGAGCAGTATCGTCCCCTGCCCGGTATGGTCGGCCGCGGGCTTGCGCGGGGCGGCCTTCTCCGCCGCCGCAGTGCCACCCTTCGGGTCGCCCACGAGCACGAAGGCGTCGCCCGGGCCTGCCTGCTTCGATGGTACCGCGGCCTGCGAGACGGGCAGGTCTGCCCGCGGCAGGCTCGGGGGCGCGGCTTCCTCCGGCTCCGCCACCGGGATGTGCCGCGGCAGGTAGATGCGGAAGGCCGTGCCCTCCCCGACCGTCGACTGGACGTCGATGGTGCCGCCGGACTGCTTGACGATGCCGAACACCGTCGAGAGCCCGAGGCCGGTGCCCTTGCCGATCTCCTTGGTGGTGAAGAACGGCTCGAAGATCTTCTCCATCAGTTCGGGGGGGATGCCCTGCCCGGTATCGCGCACCTCGATCAGCACGTGGTCGCCTGCGGGCGCCCCGCCCCGCCCCTCGGCGACCGCGGAGGAGCCCGGATCCACCACGTTCTCGGTGCGGATCATAAGCTTGCCGCCCTCGGGCATCGCGTCGCGCGCGTTGACCGCGAGGTTCACGATCACCTGCTCGAACTGGTTGACGTCGGCCTTCACGGGCCAGACGTCGCGGCCGTGCTTCAGCTCCAGGGCGACGCGCTCGCCGAGCAGGCGCTTCAGCAGCAGGGTCAGCTCGGAGAGCCCCTCCCCGACATTCATCACCTCCGGGCGCAGGGTCTGGCGGCGGGAGAATGCCAGGAGCTGGCGGACGAGGCCCGCCGCCCGGTTGGCGTTCTGCTTGATCTGCATGATGTCCTGGAACGCCGGATCGGTGGGCCGGTGGCTCGCGAGCAGCAGGTCCGAGTAGCCGATGATCGCCTGCAGCACGTTGTTGAAGTCGTGTGCGATGCCGCCGGCGAGCTGACCCACGGCGTTCATCTTCTGCGCCTGGGCGACCTGCTGCTCCAGCTGCCGCTGCGCCGTGGTGTCGAGGGCGTACAGGATGACCCGCTCGGCCTCGTCCGCCTCGCGCACGGCGTCGCCGCCATCGGCCGGGCTGAGCCAGAGCCGCGCCGAGCGGCCCCCCGGACCGGTGAGCTGGACCTCGATCGGCTCCGGGTCGGAGAGGCCGCTCGCCGCGCGGGCGAGGCCGGCCTCGAGGGAGCTGCGGTCGACCACCGAGTCGGCGACGTTGGGCTCGGCGCGCTGGGTCCCCTCCCCCTCAGGTTCACCCTCGTCGGCCTGGCGCGGCACCGTGCCGAACAGCCGGGTGAAGGAGGCGTTGGCCCGGGCGATCCGGCCGGACCGGTCGAGGGTCGCGATGGCGATCGGGGAATTGTTGAGGAAGCGGGCCAGCCGGACCTCGGCCGCGCGCTGCGGCTCGTCGGTCTCGGCCCCGGCCGAGCGGTTGATCACGAAGGTGCGCGACGAGCCGGGCTTGCCGTCCTTGCCGAAGGCGACCCGGTGATAGAGCCGCACCGGCAGGGTGTGGCCGTTGCGGCGGCGCAGGTCGAGGTCGAACCGGTCGGTGCGGACCTCCCCCGGCAGGCCGGCGGTGCGCACGAGCACGTCGGCCTCCGGGGCGATCTCGGTGAGGTGCGGGCCACCCGGGCCGACGCTCGCGAGGTCGTAGCCGAGCCAGGCGGCCAGAGTCGCGTTCATGTAGACGATAGCGCCCGCCGGATCGATCGACAGGAAGCCCGCCGGGGCGTGGTCGAGATAGTCGATCGCGTGCTGCAGTTCCTGGAAGACGTTCTCCTGGCGCTCGCGCTCGGCGGTGATGTCGGCCACCGTCCAGAGCGAGGCGGCACGGCGCGGGCGTGCCAGGGGACGCACCGAGACCCGGTACCACCCGAAGCCGCGTTCGTCCGCCAGGGGCCCGAGAGGCGGCGACATCCGGATCTCCTCCGTGTGCGCCCGCCCGTCGCGGGAGGCCTGCGACAGGCGGTAGACCGCCTCCGAGACCTCCGGCGACCCGACCAGGATGCGCTCCACGGGCGCGAGGTTCGAGAAGGTGTCGCCGCCGGCAATCCGCAGGTAGGCCCCGTTGGCGTAGATCAGGCGGCCGCCATCCTCCACGACCAGCGCCCCGTCGGGGGACGCGTCGACGATGCCCTTGGTGATGTCGTCGCGGGTCGCGCTGCCGCTGAGCTGGAGCGCCCCGATGGCGAGGGCGAACAGAAAGAAGACGCCGGCCATGGCCAGCAGCGCGAGCAGCCAGACGATCAGCGACTGGGCCTGCTCGTTGGCCACGAAGGACAGCCCGATCGCGGCCCCGACCAGGAGGCCCGCGAGCACGAGCAGCAGCCCGACCCGACCCGGCTGCTCCGAGCGGTCGATCGAGCCGTTCCCGTGCGCATTCGCGATCGGCAGTCCCGCATTCTGCGTGCCCGCGGCGGGCGCCGGAGGTCCAGTGACGTCGGCCATCGGCATCATTCCAGAACAGTCACCCGGTTAGGCCCGCCGGCAATATCAGGGCAAGGGCAGCGCGGCACCACTCTCGTCGCGCCATACTCGTCGCGCCAAGCCTCGGCGTAGCCTCGCGAAAAAAGGTGGACGAAGCGTGGCTTTTCGGTGCGGCCGGATGCGATCGCCGTGCCGGTACGGCGGTGAGGCTTCGACATTCCAACCCCGGCGTCATCGCGTGGCGCCATGAGGCTCGCATCCAGCCCCATGCAAGACACAACGCGCCTTCCTTCCCGTTTGCACCTCATCCGGAACCACCCCTGACTTTTCCCGGCAAGGCAGAGGGAAAAAGGGCCGTCTTTCAAAGTGGCGGGTTCGAGCGGAGTGGTGTGCATGCGCCGGCCCCGAGGAGCGAGCGCAGCGGGCCTCGACGGGAGCGTCCAGGGATCGCGGCGCCCGCTTCGCGAGGGCATCGTCAAACCCTATGCCCGCCTGCGACGGGTCCCTACGCGGCCCTGCGGCGCAGGCGCAGCACGAAACCGATCACCTCGGCCACCGCGCGATAGTGCTCGGCCGGGATCTCGCGGTCGATCTCCACGGTGGCGTGCAGCGCGCGGGCGAGCGGCGGATTCTCGATCACCGCTACCCCGTGCTCGGCCGCCACGGCGCGGATGCGCAGGGCCAGCGCGTCGACGCCCTTGGCGACGCAGATCGGCGCGGCCATGCCGGCCTCGTAGCGCAGGGCGACCGCGTAGTGGGTCGGGTTGGTCACCACCACGGTGGCGGTCGGCACGGCGGCCATCATCCGCTTCTTCACCCGGGCCATGCGGAGCTGCTTCATGCGGCCCTTGACCTCGGGATTGCCGTCCGCCTCCTTCATCTCCTGCTTCATCTCCTCCTTCGACATGCGGTGGCGCTTGCGCCAGCGGAAGCGCGCGTAGAGCGCGTCGCCGAGCGTGATCGCCAGATGCACGCACAGCATGCCGGCGAGCAGTCGCAGGCTGAGAGACAGGATCGCCGGCAGGCACGCCGCCGGGTCGAGCCGGGCGAACACTTCCAGCCGGTCGCGATCGTTCCACAGGAGCGCCGCGCCGACGACGCCCACGGCGCCGATCTTGGCCAGCCCCTTGCCGAACTGGAACAGCGCCTCGACCCCCAGGAGTCGCTTCAGGCCGGACATCGGCGAGATGCGCTCGAATTTCGGCACCAGGGTCTCGGTGCTGAGGACCAGCGGGTGCTGGAGCAGGCCCGCGGCGAGGCCGGCGGCGGCCGCCATCCCGACCGGCACCGCAACCGCCTCCAGCCACAGCCAGAGGCCCCGCGTCGCCGCGGCCTTCATGGCGGTGGCGTCGTCGGGCAGCGCGTGGGCGTTGGCGAGGTAGGTCTTGAGGCCCTGCGTCAGGCTCTGGGCGATGCTCGGCGCAGCGATCACCAGCGCCAGCGTGAAGGCGCCCAGGATCGCGAAGGTGTTGATCTCGGAGCTGGTCGCGACGTCGCCGCGCTCGATCGCCTGATCGAGCCGCCGCTGAGTCGGCTCCTCGGTCTTGTCTTCCTGCTCCGCGCCCTCGGCCATCGGTGTTCGAACTCAGTGCGTGTGGCGGCGGGCGGGGCGCGCGCGGTCCCGGTCGGCGGCGGCGGTCAGCGGCTGACGAACTCCCCGAGATACCGGCCGAGATCGTCCAGGAAGACGCCCATCATGACGCCGAGCGAGCCCATCAGGATCAGCATGCCGATGAGCACTGAGGCCGGGACCGCCAGGAAGAAGACCTGCAGCTGCGGCATCAGCCGCGACAGCACCCCGAGGCCGAGATTGAACAGCAGCCCGAAGGCGATGAACGGCCCGGAGATCTGCACCGCCAGCGTGAATCCACGGGCGAGCGCCCGGAGCGCCAGCATCAGCGCGTCCGAGAAGGCCGGAATCCCGTCCGGCGGCAGCACCGCGTAGCTCCGCGCCAGGCCCTCGATGGCCAGGTGATGCAGGTCGGCGGCGAAGATCAGCGTGACGCCCAGCAGCGAGAGGAAGTTTCCCAGCGCCGCCTGCTGCCCGCCCATGCTCGGGTCCACCGTCATGGCGTAGGACAGGCCGAGCTGCTGCGAGATGATCACCCCCGCGGTCTGCAGCGCGGCCAGCACCATCCTGACCGACAGACCGAGCACCAGCCCGACGATGGTCTCCCCGAACAGCAGCCCGATCAGCCGGGGGCCGGCCAGCCCCTCCGTGCCGCCGAGCAGCGGGCGCACGGTGGGGAACAGCACCAAGGCGGTGAGCAGCGCGAAGGACAGGCGCATGCGCGGCGACACCATCTGCTCGCCGACGCCCGGCATCAGCATGATCAGCGTGCCGACGCGGGCGAAGGTGATGAGGTAGGCCGAGGCGACGCCGGGCAGGAGAAGGTTCATCGCCGCCCCTATGGCACGCGCGCGCCGCCCCTGTCGCGCCGGGGGCGCTCATCAGCCGCCCGCCGCGATGCGCGCGGCGATGCGGGTCATGTAGCCGGCCATGGCGTCGCCCATGAATGGCAGCATCAGCAGGAGCGCGGCGAACACCGCCACGATTTTGGGCACGTAGATCAGGGTCTGCTCCTGGACCTGGGTCAGCGCCTGGATCAGCGAGACCGCGAGCCCGACCGCGAGCGCGACCAGCATCAAGGGGCCGGCCACCTTGAGGAACACGAAGATGCCGTCGCGGGCGACGTCGAGGATGGCGAGGCCGGTCATGGTTCTGCGGCTTGCTCTGAGAGGGCGGATGAGGACCGGGATTCAGTGCCGGTGCACCGTCATTCGTGCTCTGACGGCTTGACGTTCGGCGCCGTCGTTCCGGGCTCCTCTCTTGCGGTCCGGGATGACGGCGCTTCGTGTTTGAGCACCGCGGCATCTGAAGCAGGACAGTGCGCTAGATCTGCATCCGCATGATCTCCTCGTAGGCGGAGATCATGCGGTCGCGCACGGCCACCATGGTCTGGAGGGCGGTCTCGCTCTCGGCCACCGCGGTGACCACGTCGACGACGTTGGCCTTGCCGGCGGCCGCCGAGAAGGCTTGCCCGTCGGCCCGCTTCCCGGCATCTCCGACCTGCTCCAGTGCGTTGCCGAGGAGCTGCATGAAGTCGCCGCCGGTCTCGCCCGCCGGCTGGACCCGGGGCGTCGGCCGGCCGCTGGCCAGGCCCTGGACGGCCGCGTAGGCGCCGGCCGCGAAGTTGCTCGTCGCCATCGCTAGGCTCCCTTCGCGTTCACTTCAGGATCGCCAGCGTCTGCGCGAGCATCTTGCGCGTGGCGGTGACCATGTTGAGGTTCGCCTCGTAGGATCGCTGCGCCTCGCGCAGGTCCATGTTCTCGATGAGCGCGTTGACGTTGGGCATCTGCACCTCGCCGCGGGCGTTGGCCGCGGGGTTGCCCGGCTCGAACTTCGTCCTGAACGCGGAGGGGTCGCGCCGGATTCGTCCCGCCTCGACCAGCTTGGCGCCGGTCTCCGGGTCCATGTGGCTGGTGAAGGATGGGATCTTGCGGCGATAGGGCTCGGCCCCCGGCGAGGCCGGCGCGGAATCGGCGTTGGCGATGTTCTCGGCGATGATCCGCATCCGGCCCGACTGGGCCTTGAGGCCGGCCGCCGCGACCGTGAGTGACTTGCTGAATTCCATGGCTCAGGGCCCTCCTGCCGCGTGCCGCGACGCCGCGTCCGAACGATAGCGTCCGAAACGGTCAGCTCTTGCCGATGGCGATCTTCAGGGTGGTCAGGCTGTGCTGGTAGAGCGAGGCGGCCATCTGGTAGTCGGACTGGTTGTCGCCGGCCTTCATCATCTCGTCCTCGAGATTGACCGCGTTGCCGTTCGGCCGAATCTCGAAGCCCTTGGCCCGCTTGGTGTCGGCCCCGGCCCCGGATTGCCCGGGGGGGGCGATGTGGGCCGGGCTCGTCAGCATGAGGCTCGGGGACGAGGATACGGCGCTCCCCGTCTCCCGGTCGAAGCGCAGCTCCGCGAGGTCGCGGGGCTTGAAGCCGGGCATGTCGGCGTTGGCGACATTCTCGGCGATCAGGCCCTGGCGCGCCTGGGCCCACTGCATCCGGGTTCGCAGCATCCCCAGGATGGGCAGGTCGGTCAGGGCCAAGGTCGCCTCCGGTCTCGCGGCGCCGCGCCGGATCGAGCGGGCTCGGCAAAATCTGCCGCGCGCATGGTTAATGCGCAGTTAAGCGCAGGCCGGCCGAGGATCGGGCCGGGGCGGGGCGACGGTCCGGCGACGGCGCCGGTTCGTCCTTCACAACCTGCTGTCTTGACGGCGCTAATTTTAAAGGCCTGTTAACGAAGTCTTAACGTCGACTGCCACGTCGCCCCGTCGACGTGGTATGGATGGGTCCCGTGCCGGGCGCGGCCCTGCGGCGGCCGGAACGTGCGAGTGCGTAATTTTGCAATGGCTGCCATCCGTGTTTGGCTCTGAGGGTTCCGCCATCGTCCAGTATGTCGTGATCTTCGCCGTCATCTTCACGGCGTTGGCCGCGATCGTGTTCACGGTGCGGCGCTTGACCGGACGCAGCCTCGCTCTGCCGGGGCGCGCAAACAGCCGCGGGCGCCAGCCCAGGCTCGGGATCGTCGACGTATACGAGCTCGACCGTGCCCGGCAGCTGATCCTGCTGCGCCGGGACAATGTCGAGCACCTGCTGCTCGTGGGCGGCCCCAACGACGTGGTGGTCGAGCGCAACATTCAGCGGACCCAGCGCCCCCTGCCGGAAGCGGCCCTGCTGCCCGAGGGGGCCTCGGACCCCCTGGTCGAGCCGCCGGCGGATCCCCTCGCGCAGGGCGGCCGCCTGCCCGAGCCGCCGCGGGTCCTCCCGGAGATCCCGGGTCGCCGCGCGGAACCGCTGTTCAAGCCCGGCTTCGAGATGCCGGTCGTCGTGCCCCCGCCGGTGCCGCGCTCGGATGACGCGCCGCCGGTGACGTTCCGGCTGGATCTAGCCCGGCTCGCAGGCGACGAGCTCGCGCAGGAAGTCTCCGCGCCGTCGGTCTCCGCGTCCTCCGGCTCGGTCCCCGTGCCGCAAGCCCCCGCCGCGGAGCCGGCTCCGGCCGCCCGCGCGGCGGCGGCGCCGCGGCGGATCCTGAGCCGGACCGCAGCGCCGCTCGTCGAGCCCCGGCCGGATCCCGCCTCCGAGCCCAGGCCCGAACCTAAGCCCGAACCTAAGCCCGAGGCCGGCTCGATGCGTCCCGAGGCGGCCCCGAAGGCGCCGAGCCTGACCGTCACGTCCGAACGGCGATCCGTCGATCCGGCCGTCCTGTCCGACATGGCCCGGCAACTTCAGGCTGCGCTGTCGCGTCCCTCCTCGGCGGTGACGCCGGCCCCCGCGCCCCCCGCCGCTTCCGAGGAGGTCGATCCTGTGGCCGCGGCGATGGCATCCGCGCCGCCGCCTCCATCAACGCCTCCCGCAATGCCCGCTCCGCCCGTGTCCCCGGCGCCCGTGCCCCGGGCTGCCCCGGAGACGCCCCGTCCGTCCGCGCCGGCATCGCCCGCACCGCCTCCGCCGGTGCCCCAGCCGACGCTGCCGAAGGTCGCCCCGCCGTTCCAGGCCGCGGTCGCCGCTCCGCGACCGGATCCGAAATCCGCCGGCAATCCCTTCTCGGTGGAGGAGATCGAGGCCGAGTTCGCACGCCTCCTCGGGCGCCCGCTGGACAAGCGGGGCTGAGGCGCCGGTGTTTGCCGGCAGGTAGCCATCGTTCGGAGCGCCCGGCCCGAACGCGCCGACCGGACCGTTCAAGCGCGCACCTGAGCACCACCGGCCGGAGCGGTCACAGCTCCGGCAGGTGGTGCTGAGAGGATCGTTCCGAACGGTGGCAGCCGGCGTTCGGAATAGGGCGATGCGCTAATCGTGGGCCGTCTCTCGCATCGCCAGGACGGCGACGAAGCTGAGGATGGCCGCGACCGCCAGATAGAGCCCGACGAAGCCGATCCCGCCATACGCCGCCAGCTCCTGGGCGATGTAGGGCGCGCCCGAGGCGCCCAGGATGCCGGCGAGGTTGTAGGTGACGGAGGCGCCGGTGTACCGGACCCGGGTCGGGAACAGCTCGGGCAGAACGGCGCCCATGGGCCCGAACACCCAACCCATCGCCAGCAGGCTGAGGCACAGGAAGCCGAGGACCGGCGGCCACGTCCCGGCGCCCAGCATCGGCCCCATGAGGAAGCCCAGCAGGAACACCGCGGCCATCCCCGAGAGCAGCATCGGCCTGCGCCCGAGGCGGTCCGCCGCGGCGCCCGAGAGCACGGTGCCGAGCGCCATGAAGCAGACCGCGATGCACTCGAACAGCAGGAAGGTCGGCCGCGCGTAGCCGAGCGTGCCGGTGCCGTAGCCCAGCGCGAACACGGTCGAGAGGTAGAACACCGCGTAGACCGCCACCATCGCCAAGGTGCCGATCAGCACCGCGCGCCCGTGCCGCGTCAGCATGGTCGCAAACGGGATGCGCTCCGGCTGCGCGTGGCTCAGCGCGGCCTTGAAGGCCGGCGTCTCGGTGAGCTTGAGGCGCACGTAGAGCCCGACTCCGACCAGCGCAGCCGAGGCCAGGAACGGCAGGCGCCAGCCCCAGGCCTGGAAGCTCTCGGGCGAGAGGCCGAAGCTGAGGGCGAGGAAGCCCAGATTGGCCAGCACGAAGCCGACCGGCGCACCGAGCTGCGGGAAGATCCCGTACCACGCGCGCTGGCCCGGCGGCGCGTTCTCCACGGCCAGCAGCGCCGCGCCGCCCCACTCGCCGCCGAACCCGATGCCCTGCCCGCAGCGCAGGATGCAGAGGGCCGCCGGCGCCCACCAGCCGGCGGTGGCGTAGGTCGGCAGGCAGCCGATCAGGACGGTCGAGAGGCCCATGATCAGGAGCGACGCGACCAGCGTGGCCTTGCGCCCGACCCGGTCGCCGAAATGCCCGAACAGGGCCGCACCCACGGGCCGCGCGATGAACGCGATCGCGAAGGTCGCAAACGCGCTGAGCTGCTGTACCCCGGGTGCGCCAGCCGGGAAGAACACCGGCCCGATCACCAGCGCGGTGGCGGTGGCGTAGATGTAGAAATCGAAGAACTCGATCGCCGTGCCCACGAAGCTCGCGGCCAGGATGCTGCCGGGGGAGGCCCTGGTTGCGGTCTCTCTCGATGCCGCGATCTCGAGGGTCTGGAGCATGGTCTGTTTGGGACTCGGGCGAAAATACGGTATCGTGTCGGCCGCGGCGCTTTCGCACGGTGCGGCTCGCGCGGGAACCCTGAAATCGACATCGGGGCGGCGTAGCTGTGCGATGCGCCCAGGGCGGCCTTGCGTTCGCCTGCCCCGTTCGCCAAGCTGCCCGGCCAAATTCCGAGACGGGTTCCGGCTGCGGCGCCCTTCCACATCACTCGAGTATTGCGATGAGAGTCACCGTCGAGCGCGCAGCCCTGCTCAGGTCGCTCGGCCACGTGCACCGGGTCGTCGAGCGCCGCAACACGATCCCGATCCTGTCGAACGTTCTGCTGCGTTCGGAGGGCTCGGGGCTCCAGCTCCGGGCGACCGACCTCGACATCGAGGTCACCGAGAGCGTGCCTGCCGACGTGGCGGATGCGGGGGCCACCACGGTCCCGGCGCACGTGATCTACGACATCGTCCGCAAGCTCCCGGAGGGCGCCCAGGTCTCGCTGGAGACCGGCGGCGAATCCGGCCAGATGACGATCCGCTCCGGCCGCTCGCGCTTCGCGCTGGGCGCCCTGCCGGAAGGCGACTTCCCGGACCTCGCCGCCGGCGAGATGCCGCACGGGTTCGAGATCGCCGCGGCCGACCTCAAGCGGCTGATCGACAAGACGCAGTTCGCGATCTCCACCGAGGAGACGCGCTATTACCTGAACGGCATCTACCTGCACACGCTGGAGACCGAGGGCGGCCCTGTGATGCGGGCGGTGGCCACCGACGGTCACCGGCTCGCCCGGGTCGAGATCCCGGCCCCGCAGGGCAGCGTCGGCATGCCGGGGGTGATCGTGCCCCGCAAGGCCGTGGCCGAGATCCAGAAGCTCCTGGACGACGGCGGCGAGACGGTCGCGGTCGACCTGTCGCCCGCCAAGATCCGCCTGCGCTTCGCGGGCGGCCTGACCCTGATCTCCAAGCTGATCGACGGCACCTTCCCGGACTACCAGCGGGTGATCCCGGCCAACAACGACAAGCGGCTGACGGTGGAACGCGATACCTTCGCCAAGGCGGTGGACCGGGTCTCGACGATCTCGTCCGAGCGCGGGCGCGCCGTGAAGCTCGGGCTCAGCGAGGGGCGCCTGGCGCTCTCGGTCAACAACCCGGATTCGGGAAGCGCCACCGAGGAGCTCGATGTCGACTACGAGGCGGCCGGCCTCGATATCGGCTTCAACGCCCGCTACCTTCTCGACATCACGGCGCAGCTCGAGGGCGACACGGCTCTGTTCAAGCTCGCCGATCCGGGCTCGCCGACCCTGATCCAGGACCGTGAGGGCGCGCCGGCCTTGTACGTGCTGATGCCCATGCGGGTGTGACGGTTCGCCAGCCCCGGAACGGTCGCCTGCGACCCCCTACAGGCGGCTTCGCTCGAGCGCTGGATCGCAGCCAGTGTCGGGTTACCCCTCCTGAACGAAGATCGGCTCGCCACGTTGCGGACGGCTTTGCGGCATGGGGTCTTGAGCGGAGACGACGAACCTCACGATGCGACGCCGGATGAATCGGCAGCGCGCAATACCGCCTGGGAGAAGGCCGGCACGCGAAGCCTGTCCTCGTGTCGCGGCAGGCGCGAACGGATCTGCGCGCGGTCAGCGACTTCATAGCCTCGGACGATCCCGCTCCCGCCGTCAGCTTCTTCGCGGCGCTCCGCATCCGATGTCCCGCATTGGGTCGGCAGCCGATGAGCGGCAGGCCCGCGTCGGAGATCGCTCCCAACGTACGGATCCTCAAATTCCGATCTTACCTGATTCATCATCGCAAGTTCGACGACCGGATTTCGATCGATCGCGGGCCGCATGCGGCCGGCGATCGTTCCGCCTTGCCGCCTCATGAGTGAACCCGATAGCACCGGAACTGCGCGCCTCACCCGCCTGATCGCCCGCGATTTCCGCAACCACGCCGACCTCGACCTCGCGCCCGCGGCCCGCTTCGTGGCCCTGGTGGGCGAGAACGGGGCCGGCAAGACCAACCTGCTCGAGGCGATCTCCCTGTTCGTGCCGGGGCGCGGCCTGCGCCGGGCGGAGTTCGCCGCGATGGCGCGCGCGGGCGGCCCGGGCGGGTTCGCGGTGTCCCTCACCTTGGACCGGGACGGCGCCGAGCATCGTCTCGGCACCGGGCTGGAGCCGCCGGGTCCGGAGGGCCGCAGCAGCCGCCTCTGCCGCATCGACGGCGCCCCCGCCCCCTCGCCGGTGGCCTTCAGCGAATTCCTCCGCGTGGTCTGGCTGACGCCGGATCTCGACGGACTGTTCCGCGGCGCCGCCGGCGACCGGCGCCGGTTTCTCGACCGGCTCGTGCTGGCGGTCGATGCCGGGCACGGGGCCCGGGTCTCCGCCATGGAGCGGGCCCTACGTTCGCGCAACCGGCTGCTGGAGGAACGTCCCGACGACGGTCGATGGCTCGACGCGGTGGAGCGGGAGGTGGCCGAGCTTGGTGTCGCCGTGGCTCTGGCCCGCCGGGAGACCGCGGAGCGGCTCGACCGGTTGATCGCCGAGACCCGCGACGACGCGCAACCCTTCCCCTGGGCGTCGATCCGCCTGGAGGGGGATCTCGACGACCTCGTGGCGGTCTGGCCGGCCATCGAGGCGGAGGACCGCTTCCGGCTGGCCCTGCGCAACGGCCGTAACCGCGACCGGGCTGCCGGCCGCACCCTGACCGGGCCCCAAACCACCGACCTCGTGGTCCGCCACGGTCCCAAGGATGTCCCGGCGGGCACTGCCTCTACGGGGGAGCAGAAGGCCCTGCTGATCGGCCTCGTCCTGGCTCATGCCCGCCTGGTGCGGGCGATGAGCGGCATCGCACCGTTGATCCTCCTCGACGAGGTCGCCGCCCATCTCGACCCGCGCCGGCGCGCCGGCCTGTTCGAGGCCCTCGAAGCCTTGCCCGGACAGGTCTGGATGACCGGGGCCGACCCGGCCGCCTTCGCGCAGGCCGGCGACCGGACGGAGGTGCTCCGGATCGGGCCGTGACCCGATCCTGAGCCCGTCCGGGGGACGAGCCCGGCCGCCTGCCTCAGGCGGCCCGCACCGTGGTGAGGAAGCGGGACACCTCCGCGCCGAGATGCTCCGACTGGCGCGACAGCTCGCCGGCCGCGCCGAGAACCTGGCTCGCGGCCGTGCCGGTTTCCTCGGAGGCCTGGGCCACGCCCGCTATGTTGCTCGTCACCTCGGAGGTGCCGGCGGCGGCCTGCGAGACGTTGCGGACGATCTCCTGAGTCGCGGCGCCCTGCTGCTCCACGGCCGCGGCGATCGAGGTCGCCACCGAGTCGATCTCGCGGATGCGCGCCGTGATCGCCCCGATCGCCGTGACGGCCTGGCCGGTCACCCCCTGGATCTGGCCGATCTGCTGGCTGATCTCCTCGGTGGCCTTGGCGGTCTGCGCGGCGAGCTCCTTGACCTCCGCCGCCACCACGGCGAAGCCGCGGCCAGCTTCGCCGGCGCGCGCCGCCTCGATCGTGGCGTTGAGCGCCAGCAGGTTCGTCTGCCCGGCGATGTTCGAGATCAGCCCGACCATGTCGCCGATGCGCGTGGCCGCCTGGCTCAGCGCCTGCACCAGATGCTGGGTCTGGTCCGCCTCGCCGACCGCCGATTGGGCGAGGCCGGCCGAGCCGAGCACCTGCCGGCCGATCTCCTGCACGGACGAGCCCAGCTCCTCGGCCGCCGCCGCCACGGTCTGGACGTTGGCGGCCGCCTCCTCGGCCGCCGCCGCCACCGTGGTCGACTGGTTGGCCGTCGCGCTGGCGCTGGCCGTCATGGCCTGCGCGGTCGCCTGCAGCTCCGTGGCCGAGGACGAGACCATGCCGACGATACCGCCGACCGCGCGCTCGAACCCGTCGGCCAGCTCGATCATGGTCCGCTTGCGCTCGGCCGCCGCGGCCTCGTCGGCCAGACGCTTGATCTCGGCCTCCTCGGCGGCCTTGCGGGCCACCATCGCCTTGATGCCCTCGACCGCCTTCCCGACCGCGCCGACCTCGTCCCTGCGGGTCGCCTCCTTGATCTCGGCGTCGATCTCGCCCTTCGCCATCCGCTGCAGGACGGCCACCAGGCGGTCGAGCGGGCGGGTGATGCCGATCATCGAAATGAACAACGCCGCGACGAGGCCGGCGAGCATGCCGGCCGCGCTGAGGATCATCAGGCTACGGCGAGTGGCGTTGGTTTGATCCGTCAGGTCGTCGGAGCCTTTCTGCATGTAGGCGTTGATGTCCTCGGCGAGCTTGTTGCCGTTCGCCGCCAGGCTGGCGAAGGTCGGATCGATCGCCGAATGGACCAGCGCGATGGCCTGCTCGTTCTGATTGAGGGTGCCGAGCCGGCGCACCTCGGTCACGTCCCGGAGGAACCGCTCGATGCGCGCGGTCTGCTCGTCGATGCGGGTCGTGAAGGTGGGCGTATGGCCGCGAAGCGCGCCGAGCGTTTCCTTCAGCTTCGGCACGGCGGCTTCGAAGCCGCCGTTGGCGGCCTTCATCTGCGCCTCTTCGGTCTCGGCGATGATCCGGTAGACGAAGTAGTTCAGCTCGAACACGAGCTGGTTGACGTGCTGGATCTCGGAGATGCCCACGGCCTCGTTGCTGATGAACGCGCTGTAGGCGTCGTCGATCTGCGTCATCCGCGATTGGGCATACCAGACGCAGCCGCCGACGATCGCGCCGATCAGGGAGATGATCAATGCCAGCTTGGCGAAGATCTTCATGTTCGACAGGCGTATCATCGTGTTCGGCTCCGGCTGGGCGAGTCGTTGGAGTTTAAGGCTGGGTCGATCCCGTTTCTGGCCTATCGCAGTTAATCATGCGCTAAAATCTGAAATCGTTATGTCTGTGCCGGCAAGATTTTCAATCCGGGAGTTAAAAAGATGCCGATCTCGCTGATTTTGCGACGGCCATATGCCTTTCTATTGTTGGATCGATGACAGATATTCGATCGATGTTCGAATCGAATTCAATCGTGTGTATCAAAATTTTGACGCACGGCCTGTTTGCTATACATGGTTATTATTTATAGCTTGATTGCTATTCGTCGGTTCCGTGCGCCGGCCCGCATGCGCCCGGCGCGCCGGCTCAGGTCGTGCCGCGATGTCGATGCGTCAGCCCTTTCCGCGGCGCCGCGGCGGCGCCACATGTGCCGCTATCCCGACCTGTCCGAATGCTCACGGAACCGCAGACGCATGTCCAAGCCCGTCCACGCCATGATCCGCGTCCTCGATGAGGGGCGCGCCCGCGACTACTACGCCCGCGCTTTCGGTCTCGACGTGTCGGACCGCTACGACTTTCCGGATTTCACCCTGGTCTACCTGCGCGATCCGGCCTCGCCGTTCGAGCTGGAGCTGACGGTGAACAAGGGCCGCGACACGCCCTACGATCTGGGCGACGGCTACGGGCACATCGCCTTCGTGGTCGACGATGTGGAGGCCGAGCATGCGCGCCACCGGCGCGAGGGCTTCACGGCCACAGACCTGAAGTCGCTCAAGCACGGGGAGGAGGTGCTGGCGCGCTTCTTCTTCGCCACCGATCCCGACGGCTACAAGATCGAGGTCATCCAGCGCGGCGGCCGTTTCGCCTGATCGCCCCGCTTTCCGCCTGCCCAGAGACGCGTCCGAGCATCATGCGAGAGAACACCCGAATCGTCTGCATCCGCCACGGGGAATCGACGTTCAACGCCGCCCACCGGCTCGGCGGGGGCGACCCGGGCCTTCCCGATGCCCGCCTGACCCCGCGCGGCCGGGCCCAGGCCCGGGATGCCCGGGTGCGTCTGGAGCGCATCCCGTTCGAGCTGGTGGTGGTGTCGCCGCTCACCCGCGCGATCGAGACCGCCGCGATCCTGTTCGGCGAACACCCGAGCCGCCCGCGCGTGCTGGTCGAGGTGCTTCACCGGGAATGCCAGGAGAGCAGCTGCGACGTCGGCCGGGCGGCCTCGGAGATCGCCGCGGACTTCCCCCATCTCGACGTGGGGCACCTTCCGGAGGTGTGGTGGCACGCGGAGCCCGGTTCGGAGGTCGGCGGCTATCCCGTCGAGCCGCGCCCCCTGTTCGACGCCCGCGTGGCCGCCTTCCGGGGGTGGCTGCGGGCTCGGCCCGAGAAGACCATCGCGGTGGTCGGTCACGGCACCTTCTTCTATCATCTCAGCGGCACGTTCCTGGAGAACTGCGCCTCGATCGAGCTGGACCTCGCCGCCGAGCCCGCCCTGGCCTGATCAGGCCGAGGCCCGCGCCGCATCGAGCCGCGCGCGGGCACCGACCAGATCGATCGCCGACGCCTGCCGGCCGATGGCGAGGGCGGCATCGAGGATCGTGCAGGCCCGCGCCCAGGTGTCCGGCACGAACGGTGCCGCGCCCTCGGCGACCTCGGCGGCGCATCGCGCATCGTCGGCGGCCCGCAGAGCCGCCGTGGCGGTGCGCGCCACCGCGGCGGTCAGCGCGCCGTCCCGCCACCGCCGCGCCCGGGCGGCCTCCTGGGCGAGTGCGCCGCCCCGCCATTCGGCCGATTTCGCCGCCGCCAGGGCTGCGGGCAGGTCCGGCGCGCCGGCACAGGCCTCGGCATGCTCGGCCATGCCGGCGCGCGTGCAGAGCGGTGCGAGGATCCGCCGGATGCTCTCCAGGGCGAGGCGCCGGATGCGGGAAGTCTCGACCTCCGGCCGGTCTGCGCTGCCCGAGAGCCGCAGCACGAAGCTCATCAGCTGCGGCCGGGCATCGTCCGGCATGGCGTCGTTGAGCCCGAGGGCATAGGCCGCGATCGGCCGCGAGAAGCAGGGCGGGCAATCGGCGCTGGAGCGGATCGCCCTATAGGGCAGGCCCGCGGCCACGATCGCCGCCTCGTTGATGCATGTCCCGCCCTCGGGTCCCGGGAACGGATGCGAACCGGCGAGCAGGCGCCAGTTCAGGATCTTCTCGAAGTCGGCGTGCATCCGCGCTCCCCCCGTAACGGGAGCGCAGCGTGACACGGCACGGGCCCGCTGGCGAGACCGTCTGCGCGGAGGACGGCGATTCCTTGCGCAGCGCGTTCCGGAACGGGTTTCCAGAGGGCACGAAGCGCTTTGACAGGGTCCGGGACGGGGTCACGGGGTTCGCGCGGCGCCGCCCCGGACCGGCGAAAGGTCTCGGGCCTTGAAAGGCCATTCCTAGCCGCCGACACCCAGCGCGAGGCCCGACAGCATCACGACGCCGAGTACCAGCACGAAGGCACCGGCCAGCAGCTCCAGGCCGCCGATCACCAGCCAACCCGCCTGGCCCCGGCCGCCCGCGAGGCGCAGGGCCGCGCGCTTGGCGAAGACCGCCAGGCAGGCCAGCGCCGTCGTGGTGACCGCCGTGCCGAGGGCCATCGCCAGGACCGCCAGGATCCCTGCGCCCGGCACGCCCTGCGAGATCGCGAAGACCAGGACCAGCACCGCCCCGGCGCAGGGGCGCGAGCCCGCCGCCAGGACCACGCCGGCCCGCTCGCGCCACGAATCCAGGGCATCGATCGCGCCGGCATCGGGCAGATGGGCACAGCCGGGCCCGCAGCCCGCCCCGAGCAGGGCGAGGCGCCCGGCCTTGCGCCACGTCAGCGCCAGCCCGACCACGGCGACGAGCGCGAAGCTCACGGTCTCGATCAGGGTCCCGGCCCGGGTCACGCCCGAAGCGGTGGCGTTCAGCAACACGGTGCCGATCCCGACGATCGCCGCGGCGACGAGGGCCTGGAGCAGGGCCGCGCAGGCGCTCAGCGCGCAGCCACGCCGCAGCGCCCGCTCACCCGCCAGGATGTAGCCTGCGATCACCGCCTTGCCGTGGCCGGGGCCGGCGGCGTGAAACACGCCGTACGCGAAGGCGAAACCGATCAGCGGTGCCCAGGCGCCCCCGCCCTTCAGCGCCACGACCGCGGCGTTGAGGCTGCGTGAGAAGCTCGCCTGCAACGCCAGGATGACGCCGCCGAGGCCGGTGGAGGCCGGGGCCGCCTCCCGGAACCCGATGCCGAAGGGCGAGCGCGCCGGCGGTGCGGCGATCCCGGGTGCGATCAGCCACGCGATCCCGGCGGCCGCGAGGGCGGCCAGCACGATGGCGGCGACCATGAGCCCCAGGCGAAGCCCGAGCCGCCCGAACCGCGGCGGCGCATCGAGGCCGACCCCTACGGACACGCGACCAGGATCCGGCTGGCGAACTGCACGCCGTAGGTCGAGGCGGCGGTGAGCGCCTCGAAGAAGGCCTCCGTCATGCCCGGCGCTCCGGTCTCGGCGGTCTTCGGCTGCTCCGTCTTCGGGCGGGTGACGGTGGCGGCGCAGCCCTGCGGCGCGCCCGCCAGCGTGGCCGCGTCGGTGCCCTCCGCAAAGGAGAAGGCGACGAAGTAGGTCGGGTCGTAGACCTCCAGGGCGGCGACGCCCCTGCCCTGCTGGACCGGGGCCTTCAGGGGCAGCAGGAAGCTCAGGACCAGGGCCTTGTCCTCCATGCGCATCGTCGGCTCCTTCGGGTCGGCGAAGGCCTGCTCCTTGCCGCCGACCTTCAGCTTGGTGAAGTAGCCGAACTCGGCGAGGTTCGCGGTGTTCTCGGCCGCGAGCCCGGCCAGCTCGTCCGGCGTTAGCGTGCCGTCCTTGTTGGTATCGAGCCCCTGCGTGACGAAGGCCGTGTATTCGGGGTCGAAGCTCCAAGTGTCGCGCACGCCGACGAGCTTACCGGACTCATAGACGAGCTGAGCCTTTGCGCTGACCCAGACATGCGGATGCGCGGACGCCGCCGTGGCAGCCAAGCCGAGCCCGGCGGCCAGCAGGCGGACAACGGCTCTGGGGACATACGCGGCGATCGGCATGGGGCGGAGGCACGCTCGCGGCGGAGGGGAGGAACGGACGCGTGGTCCCTTCCTCATCCACGCGTTTGGCAAAAGCGAGGCGTCGGCCTGTGCCGGTTGCCCGGACCGGTCACTCCTGCGCGTCCAGGCCCATCAGCTGGAAGCTCGTCCGCAGGTCGTTCGACATCGGGATGTTCAGGCGCTCGCCGTTAGGCAGTCGCTTGAGGAACCACCGCTCGTAGGTCCAGCGCAACGCCCGCGACTCGGCCAGCCGCGTGAAGGTCTGGGTCACGACCGCGGCGAGTTCGGGATCATCCTTGCGGAACATGATGCCGTAGGGCTCGTAGGAGAGCTTGTCCGGCAGCACCGTGTAGTCGGTTCCGTCCTGGCCGTCGGTGGCGATCAGCCCGTAGAGCAGCACGTCGTCGGTGGCGAAGGCGTCCGCGCGGCCGGCCTTCACCATCGTGTAGGAGGCCGCGTGGTCGGGCGCCGTCACGACCTGCGCCTGGATCCTGAGCTTGGCGAGCAGGTCGCGCACGGCCTTCTCGTTGGTGGTGCCGGCGGTGACGACCACGGTCTTGCCGCCGAGGTCCCGGTAGGAGGCGATGGCGGACCCTCGCTTCACCAGCAGCTGCGTGGCGCTGATGTAGTCCACCGGCGAGAAGGCGACCTGCCTGCGCCGCTCGGCATTGGCGGTGGTCGAGCCGCATTCGAGGTCGATCCGGCCCGAGGTCACCGCCGGGATCCGGGTCTCCGCGGTCACCGGCGCGTAGCGGATCTTTACCGGCCTGCCGATCGCAGCCTGGATGTCGTCGGCGATCTCGCCGCAGAGGTCGATGGCGTAGCCGATCGCCCGGGGCGTACCGTCCGGATGTTGGCCTTCCACGAACGAGAACGGCACCGAGCTCTCGCGATAGCCGAGCACGATCTCGCCGCGCTCGGCCACGCTCTTCAGCGTGCCGGTGAGCAGCTCGACCGCCCCGGCGGGACGCGGCGCGGCCGCCAAGGCCAGGAGCAACACCGCACCGAACCGCATCGCCATGACCGTTCTCCGAATGCCCGCCCCCGCGCTACTCGGCGGGCGAAGGCAGGGTGCCGACGTGGTCGAGGCGCTGGTCTGAGGCGGTGAGCTGGCCCTCCCACTTGGCGACCGCCACGGTCGCGACGCTGTTGCCCAGAACGTTGGTCGCCGAGCGGCCCATGTCTAGGAACTGGTCGATGCCGATGATCAGCAGCAGCCCCGCC
Source organism: Methylobacterium sp. NEAU K (assembly GCF_030700285.1). Taxonomy (GTDB): domain Bacteria; phylum Pseudomonadota; class Alphaproteobacteria; order Rhizobiales; family Beijerinckiaceae; genus Methylobacterium. The sequence continues at coordinate 28,006 of NZ_JAUYZJ010000008.1, forward strand.
TCCGGGATGTTGAACTGCGCCAGCGTGGCCGAGATCACCACCAGCGAGGCGCGCGGCACGCCGGCCATGCCCTTCGAGGTGACCATCAGCAGGAACAGCATCGTGAGCTGCTGGCCCCAGGTCAGCGGGATGTTGTAGGCCTGGGCGATGAACATCACCGCGAAGGTGCAGTACATCATCGAGCCGTCGAGGTTGAACGAGTAGCCCATCGGCAGCACGAACGAGGTGATGCGGTTGGGCACGCCGAACTTCTCGAGGTTGGTCAGCATTTTCGGATAGGCCGCCTCGCTCGACGCGGTCGAGAAGGCCAGCACGAAGGGCTCCTTGATCAGGTTGAACAGCCGCACGATGCCGCCGCCGCCGAGCATCAGGAAGCCGACCCCCATCAGAAGCATCCAGAGGACGCCGAGCCCGGCATAGAACTCGATCAGGAACTTGCCGTAGGTGACGAGGACGCCGATGCCCTGCGTGGTGATCGTCGCGGCGATCGCCGCGAACACCGCCACGGGGGCGAACAGCATCACGTAGCCCGTCACCTTGAGCATGACGTCGGCCAGGCCCTCGATCCCCTGGGCCAGGAGGTGGCCCTTTTCGCCGAGCGCCGCCAAGGCCACGCCGAAGAAGATCGAGAAGACCACGATCTGCAGGATCTCGTTGTTGGCCATGGCCTCCACGGCGCTCTTCGGCACCAAGTGGGCGACGAACTCCTTGAGCGACAGCGAGGCCGCCTTCAGGCCCGTGCCGGCCCCGACATCGGGCAGCGGCAGGTTCAGGTTGTGACCCGGCTGCATCAGGTTGACCAGAATCAGGCCCAGCATCAGCGAGCAGAACGAGGCGCCGACGAACCACAGCAGCGCCTTGCCGCCGACTCGGCCGACCGAGGCGGTGTCGCCGAGATGCGCGATGCCGACCACCAGCGTCGAGAACACCAGCGGCGCGATGATCATCTTGATCAGCCTCAGGAAAATGTCCGAGATCAGCGCGATGTAGCCGGCGATCTCCTTAGCCGTCTGCGGGTCCGGCCAAGTGATGCTGCACGCGTAGCCCACAGCGATCCCCAGCAGCATGCCGACGAAAATCAAGGTCGTGAGCCGTGAACCCGACATCGGTACTGCTCCTCGCCGCCGACCGGGATGGCCGAGCACTAATTTTCGTTAACGTGAAGCACGAACTACGCCATACGCAAGCCCGTTCGTGGCGCGTTACTGAGTTGCCCGACTGTTTTCTCGGGACGTTCGCGCGGCATTGAAACCTGTGGCCGGCCGGCCGCGGCTGCGGTACGGGACTTGCTCTGCCGCCCTGCCTGGGGCTTTCTCAGGGTGGATTAAGAAACCCGCGCCCGCGAGAGTACATGGACGTCTTCGTACAGCAGTTGATCAACGGGCTGACGCTCGGCTCGATCTATGGTCTGATCGCGATCGGATACACGATGGTGTTCGGAATTATCGGGATGGTGAACTTCGCCCATGGCGATGTGTTCATGGTGTCTTGCTTCATCGCGCTGATCACCTTCCTGCTGCTGACGACCTGGCTCGGGATCAGCTCGATCGCGCTCGCCTTTCTCGTCGTTCTCGTGGTTGCCATGGTGCTCACTGCCCTTTGGGGCTGGGCGATCGAGCGCATCGCCTATCGGCCGCTGCGCGGCTCGTTCCGGCTGGCGCCGCTGATTTCGGCGATCGGCGTGTCGATCTTCCTGTCGAATTTCGTGCAGGTGGTTCAGGGCGCGCGCAACAAACCGACGCCGCCGATGCTGTCGGGCGGCATCACCCTGTTCGAGCGCGACGGCTACGCGGTGTTCCTGGCTTACAAGCAGTGCCTGATCATGGCGGTGACCGCCGTGCTGCTCACCGGCTTCTGGTACCTCGTGCAGCGCACCCCGTTCGGACGGGCTCAGCGCGCCTGCGAGCAGGACCGCAAGATGGCCGCGCTGCTCGGCATCGACGTCGACCGTACGATCTCGCTGACCTTCGTCCTCGGCGCCGCGCTGGCGGCCGTCGCGGGCGTCCTCTACCTCATGTACTACGGCGTCGTGTCCTTCTCGGACGGCTTCGTGCCGGGCGTGAAGGCCTTCACGGCGGCAGTTCTCGGCGGCATCGGCTCGCTTCCGGGCGCCGTGCTCGGCGGCCTGATCATCGGGCTGATCGAGACCTTCTGGTCGGCCTACTTCTCCATCGAGTACAAGGACGTCGCCGCGTTCTCGATCCTGGCCATCGTGCTGATCTTCATGCCCTCGGGCATCCTGGGCCGGCCGGAGGTCGAGAAGGTCTGATGGCCCATTCCAAGACCTCGATCTCCGATTCCGCGATCCTGGGATCCGCGATAGCCGGAATCCTGCGCGACGCCGCGCTCTACGCCCTCGTCGCCTTCGGCCTGTGCGTGCCGATCGTCAGCTACCGCACGGAGCCCGGTCCCGGCAGTGACCTCCTGCTCGTACCGCGCTGGGGCTTGGTGGCATCCCTCTGCGCGGCGATCTTCGTCGCCCGCATCCTCCAGCGCGTCGTGCTGCTGCGCCGGGATGCCCGCCGCGCGCTGACGCCCTCACCGGCCCAGGCCACCGAGGCCGTCCACGGCGAGCCCGATGCGGGCCAGAAGACCTCCAAGGTCGGCCTCCGGCTGTTCATCGGCATCGCCCTGACCCTGCCGCTGATCGCCGCGCTGGCCACCGGCGGCCTGTCCTCGGCCCGCTACTGGATCGATCTCGGCATCCTGATCCTGACCTACGTGATGCTCGGCTGGGGCCTCAACATCGTGGTCGGCTTGGCGGGGCTGCTCGATCTCGGCTACGTCGCCTTCTACGCGGTCGGGGCCTATTCCTATGCCCTTCTGTCGACCACCTTCGGCCTGTCGTTCTGGGTCTGCCTGCCGCTCGCGGGCCTGTTCGCCGGCCTGTGGGGGATGCTGCTCGGCTTTCCGGTCCTGCGCCTGCGCGGCGACTACCTCGCCATCGTCACGCTGGCCTTCGGCGAGATCATCCGGCTGGTGCTGATCAACTGGACCGACGTCACCGGGGGCGGTGCCGGCATCTCGTCGATCCCGCGCGCCACCTTCTTCGGGATCCCCTTCAGCGCGGGTGAGGACGGCTTTGCCGCCCGGTTCGGCATCCCGTACGATTCGATGCACCGGCTCGTGTTCCTGTACTACCTCATCCTCGGGCTGGCGCTGTTCACCAACTTCGTCACCCTGCGCCTGCGCCGCCTGCCGATCGGGCGGGCCTGGGAGGCGCTGCGCGAGGACGAGATCGCCTGCCGGTCGCTCGGCATCGACACGACGGCGACCAAGCTCACGGCTTTCGCCCTGGGGGCAGCGTTCGGCGGCATCGCCGGCTCGTTCTTCGCCGTACGCCAGGGTTTCATCAGCCCCGAGAGCTTCAACTTCCTGGAGAGCGCCATCATCCTGGCGATCGTGGTGCTGGGCGGCATGGGCAGCCAGGTCGGCGTCGCGATCGCCGCGGTGGCCATGGTCGGCGGGCCGGAGATGCTGCGCAACCTCGGCTTCCTCAAGGCCGTGTTCGGCGAGGGCTTCGACCCCAACGAGTACCGCCTGCTGCTGTTCGGACTCGCCATGGTGGCGATGATGGTCTGGCGACCCCGCGGCCTGATCTCCGTGCGCCTGCCGTCAGTGTCGCTCGGCGAGCGCCGTGCCGTCTCGGGCGCCCATGTGAGCGAGGGGCACGGCTGATGGCGGTTCAACCGGGATCCCGGGCGCAGGCTCAGCCCCTCGCCCCGCCGGTGCTCGCCGTCGAGCACCTGACCATGCGGTTCGGCGGCCTGACCGCCGTCTCCGACCTGTCCTTCGAGGCCCGGCGCGGCGACATCACCGCCCTGATCGGCCCGAACGGGGCCGGGAAGACCACGGTGTTCAACTGCATCACCGGCTTCTACAAGCCGACCGAGGGCATGCTGACGCTCGCTCATGCCGACGGCACGACGCATCTCCTCGAGCGGCTGCCGAACCATGCGGTCAACCGCACCGCCCGGGTTGCGCGGACCTTCCAGAACATCCGCTTGTTCCAGGGCATGACGGTGCTGGAGAACCTACTGGTCGCCCAGCACAAGCCGCTGATGCGCGCCTCGGGCTATACCGTCCTCGGGCTCCTCGGCCTGAAAGGCTATCGGGACGCGCAAGGAGCGGCGATCGAGCGGGCCAAGGCCTGGCTCCACCGGATCGACCTGATGGCGCGGGCCGACGATCCCGCGGGCGCCCTGCCCTACGGCGCGCAGCGGCGGCTGGAGATCGCCCGGGCGATGTGCACCGATCCGGTGCTGCTCTGCCTCGACGAGCCGGCGGCCGGCCTCAACCCGCGCGAATCGGCTGAGCTCAACGCCCTCCTGCGCCACATCCGCGACGCGCACGACACCTCGGTGCTCCTGATCGAGCACGACATGTCGGTGGTGATGGAGATCTCGGACCACGTCGTGGTGCTCGACTACGGCGTGAAGATCGCCGACGGCAGCCCGGCCGAGGTGCGGGCGGACCCGAAGGTGATCGCCGCCTATCTCGGCGTCGAGGACGAGGAGGTGGAGGCGGTGGAAGCCGAGGTCGGCATCAGCGTGCCGCACGGGGACGGCACGCCGTCGAGCACGATCCATACGGAGGCGCCGGTATGAGCGTGGCCGGCATCAACGTCCTGGTCGAGGAGACCCGGGCGATCCAGGCGGGCGGCAAGCCTCCGCTCCTCGCGGTGCGCGACGTGTCCACCTACTACGGCAGCGTCGCCGCCCTCAGGGGGGTCGACCTCGACGTGGCCGAGGGCGAGATCGTCACGCTGATCGGCGCCAACGGGGCCGGCAAGTCGACCCTGATGATGACGATCTTCGGCAGCCCCCAGGCGCGCTCCGGCACGATCACCTATGACGGGCGCGACATCACCCGGCTGCCGACCCACGCCATCGCGCGGCTCGGCGTCGCCCAGTCGCCGGAGGGCCGCCGGGTCTTCCCGCGCATGAGCGTCTACGAGAACCTCCAGATGGGCGCCTCGCTGCACGGCGAGCGCCACTTCGCGGAGGATCTCGAGAAGGTCTGCCACCTGTTCCCGCGGGTGAAGGAGCGCCTGCACCAGCGGGCCGGCACCATGTCCGGGGGCGAGCAGCAGATGCTCGCCATCGCCCGGGCCCTGATGAGCCGTCCGCGCCTGCTGCTCCTCGACGAGCCGTCGCTGGGCCTCGCGCCGCTGGTGGTGAAGGGCATCTTCGACGCGATCCGGGAGCTGAACCGCACCGACGGGATGACGATCTTCCTAGTCGAACAGAACGCCTATCACGCCCTGAAGCTCGCGCACCGCGGCTACGTGCTGGTCAACGGCCGCGTCACGATGAGCGGGACCGGGCGCGCGCTGCTCGACGATCCGAACGTCAAGGCCGCCTATCTGGAAGGGGGCCATACCGGCCCGGTCGGGGCGTGAGCATGCTGCAAGGCTTTCTGTACGAAGAGGAATCGGCCTGGCTGTTCCTATTCGTGACCGTGTTGATGGGCGGCTGGGCCGGCTGGATGGCCGCCCGTGCGGTCGCCCGCGGCTGGCGGCCGTTCTGGCAATGCGCGCTGGCCCTGCTCCTCGTGGCGGCGGCGGTGCGCTTCATCCATTTCGCGCTGTTTTCCGGGACACTTGTCTCGCTGCACTACTATGCGGTCGACGCGATCGTGGTCATGATCATAGGCGCGGCGGGCTTTCGATTCACGCGCACGCGCCAGATGACGAGCCAGTATCGCTGGCTCTACGAGAAGACCTCACCGCTGACATGGCGCGCACGCACGCCCGTGGCGGAAGAGGTCCGATGAGGTCGCCCGGATCCGCACCTGCGGACCTAACCACATGGGGAATTTCGCGATGAAGTCGATTTTGCTGGCCGGGCTCGCCCTGGGTGCGATGATCGCGGCGGCGCAGGCTGCCGAGGTCAAGCTCGGCATCGCCGCGCCGATCACGGGCAACAGCGCCGCCATCGGAGCGCAGCTCAAGAACGGCGCGAGCCAGGCCGCCGAGGACCTCAACAAGGCCGGCACGGTCAAGGGTACGACCTTCACGGTCACGGTCGGCGACGACGCTTCCGACCCGAAGCAGGGCGTCTCGGTGGCCAACAAGTTCGCCAGCGACGGGGTGAAGATTGTCGTCGGCGATTACAATTCCGGCGTGTCGATCCCGGCCTCCGACGTCTATCTCGACGCCGGCATCATCCAGGTCACCCCGGCCTCGACGAACGTGAAGTTCACCGAGCGCGGGATGTGGAACACGTTCCGCACCTGCGGCCGCGACGACCAGCAGGGCACGGTGGCGGGCACGTATCTCGCCGAGCACTTCAAGGGCAAGAAGATCGCCTTCGTCCACGACAAGACCCCCTACGGCAAGGGCCTGGCCGAGGAGACCCTGAAGGCGCTCAAGGCCAAGGGCGGCAAGGAGGTTCTGCTCGAGGGCATCAATCCGGGCGAGAAGGACTATTCGGCACTGGTCTCCAAGCTGAAATCAGCCAACATCGACGTGGTCTATTACGGCGGTTACTACACCGAGGCCGGGCTGATCCTGCGCCAGATGCGCGACCAGGGCCTGAAGGCGCCGATGATGGGCGGTGACGGCATGGTCGACCGCGAGCTGGTGGCGATCGCCGGCCCAGCCGCCGAAGGAACGCTGACGACGTTCCCGCCGGATGCCCGCAAGAACCCGAACGCCAAGGCGGCGCTCGCTGCGTTCAAGGCCAAGGGCATCGATCCCGAGGGCTACACGCTCTACTCGTACGCGGCGGTGCAGGTGCTCGCCAAGGCGATGGCCGAGACCGGCTCCAGCGACGGCAAGAAGCTCGCCGACTGGCTGCACCAGGGCAAGAGCATCGACACCGTGGTCGGGCCGATCGCCTACGACAAGAAGGGCGACATCACGCGGCCGGACTACGTCATGTACGAGTGGAAGAAGGGCGCAGACGGCAAGATCGACTACGCCGGCAACGAACTGACGAAGTAGCCCGCACCGCCGTCCGGCCGCCGCCGTCCCGCATGCGATCGTGCGGGGCGGCGGTGCCATTTCCGACGCGGCGGAAACGTCAGCCTTATCCATCGTTCCGTGCACCTCACCCCGTGCGTACGCCCAAGAACTGTGCATGATGCCGGAGGCGCGAGCGAGCAGACCGGCTCGGCGTGTCGGAGGAATGCCGAATGGGAGCGGCGGGAACCGCGTCCGCGGACGGTCGAACGACCATTGCCGTTCTCTTTCCGTATCGGGCCGCGGTTGTGGCTGGCGTATCGCCCCCCTCCCGGCACCATCATTGCAGAGGCGTCGCCCGAGCGGGCAGGCCCGAGCGCCCAGCCGCCAGCCGACACCGTTCGGCCCGATCCAGGAGTTCCGTACCGATGCAGTCTGATATCGCTCGCCGTGGCCTCGCCGCGGCGCTCGGCCTGAGCCTCGCCCTGGCCCCCGTGAGCCTGCGCGCCGAGGAACTGACCGGCACCCTCAAGAAGGTGAAGGACAGCGGCGCCATCACCATCGGCTACCGCGACGCCTCCGTGCCGTTCTCCTATCTCGGCGGCGACCAGAAGCCGGTCGGGTACGCGCTCGACATCTGCTACAAGATCGCTGACGCCGTGAAGGCCAATCTCGGCCTGTCCAAGCTCGACGTGAAGCTCAACCCGGTCACCTCCGCCACCCGTATCCCGCTGATGGCCAATGGGACGATCGACCTCGAATGCGGCTCGACCACGAACAATGCCGAGCGCGAGAAGCAGGTGGGCTTCACCAACTCCCATTTCCTGACCGCGACCCGCTTCGTCTCGAAGAAGTCGGCCAACCTGCACACGATCGAGGATCTGAAGGGCAAGACCGTGGTCTCGACCTCGGGCACCACGAACATCAAGCAGATCAACGAGGCCAATACCGAGAAGAAGCTCGGCCTGACGATCCTGCCGGCCAAGGACCACGCCGAGGCGTTCCTGATGGTGGAGACCGGCCGCGCCGCCGCCTTCGTGATGGACGACGTGCTGCTCGCCTCGCTGGTCGCCTCCTCGAAGGACCCGTCCGCCTACGAGATCTCCACAGAGGCGCTGTCGAAGCCCGAGCCCTACGGAATCATGCTGCGCAAGGACGACCCGGCCTTCAAGAAGGTTGCCGACGAGGCGACCGCAAAGCTCTACACGAGCCCGGAGGGCAAGGCGCTCTACGATACCTGGTTCACGAAACCGATCCCGCCGCGCAACATCAACCTCAACCTGCCGATGAGCGCGGAGATGAAGAAGCAGTTCACGACGCCGATCGCGAGCCCCGATCCAGCGGCCTACTGAGACGCGTCCATCGATGATGCGCACCGCGGGCCCGGTCCTGCGGTGCACATTTTATAGGATCACGGCAGAAGTGGCGCGATGAACTACAACTGGAACTGGCGGATCTTCTTCGACGCGTCGCCGGAGGGCACCGGCACGTATCTCGACATGCTGCTCTCCGGGCTCATGTGGACGATCGCGACCGCGCTCTCATCCTGGTTCATCGCGTTCTTCCTCGGCTCCCTGATCGGGGTGATGCGCACCCTGCCGTCGAAAGCCGCGAACGCGATCGGCACGGCCTATGTCGAGGTGTTCCGCAACGTGCCGCTGCTCGTGCAGATGTTCCTCTGGTACTTCGTGCTTCCGGAGGTCGTGCCGGTGCGATTCGGCGACGCGATCAAGCAGATGCCCGACGCGCCCTTCTACACGGCGGTGGTGTGCCTGGGCTTCTTCACCGCCTCGCGGGTGGCCGAACAGGTGCGCGCCGGCATCCAGTCGCTGCCGCGCGGCCAGGGCATGGCCGGCACCGCGATGGGCTTCACGGTCTTCCAGACCTACCGCTACGTGCTGCTGCCGAACGCCTACCGGATCATCCTGCCGCCGATGACCTCGGAATTCCTGAACAACCTCAAGAATACCTCCGTTGCACTGACCATCGGCCTCCTGGAACTGACCGCCCGGGCCCGTTCGATGCAGGAATTCTCCTTCCAGGTGTTCGAGGCGTTCACCGCGGCAACACTGCTTTACGTGATCATCAACCTCATCGTCGTCACCGCGGCGACCTACCTGGAGCGCGCGGTGGCGATCCCCGGCCAGCGCTGAACCGCCACCGACCCACGATTTCCCGATCCGCCGGCGCACGGCCACCGCGAACAGGCCCCGATGCTCTCGAACTTCGACTTCAACGTCATCCTCTCGTCGCTGCCCTACCTGTTCGGGCAGGGCATGGTCTTCACCGTGACCCTGACCGCCATGGCGGCCGCGGGCGGCGTGGCGATCGGCACCCTTCTGGCGATGGCGCGGCTGTCGAGCGTGCCTGGCCTGAGCCATGTCGCCAAGGGCTATGTCGAACTGTGCCGCTCGCTGCCGCTCGTGCTGGTGATCTTCTGGTTCTACTTCCTGGTGCCCTATATCGGCGCCTACATGACCGGGGCCTCGACCCCGATCCAGGTGGGCGCCTTCCCGTCGGCGCTGATCACCTTCACCGCCTTCGAGGCGGCCTACTTCTCCGAGATCATGCGCGCGGGCATCCAGTCGATCCCGAAGGGCCAGTCCGGGGCCGCCTACGCGCTCGGCATGAATTACTGGCAGGCGATGGCCAACGTCATCCTGCCCCAGGCCTTCCGCAACATGCTGCCGCTGCTGCTGACCCAGACGATCGTCCTGTTCCAGGACACTTCGCTGGTCTACGTGCTCTCGCTCACCGATTTCATGGGCGCAGCCTCGAAGGTGGCGCAGCGCGACGGCCGCCTGGTCGAGATGTATGTCTTCGCCGCCGTCGTCTATTTTGCGATCTGCTTCTCGGCCTCGTTCCTGGTGCGCCGCCTCCAGCGCCGCGTGGCCATCATCCGCTGACCGACACTGGAGTCCGCGCCATGACCTCGACCCCGATGCCGGCCCCGTCCGTCACCGAACCCGTGGCCGATGCCGGCCACGCCCCGCGCGACCCCGGGTTGCAGCCGGGCAGTCTCGTCTCGGGCGCGCCCGCTCTGGGCCCCGGCGAGACGATGATCGCCATCGACAACATCAGCAAATGGTACGGCGAATTCCAGGTGCTGACGAACTGCAGCACCAAGGTCGCCAAGGGCGAGGTCGTGGTGGTCTGCGGCCCATCGGGCTCGGGCAAGTCGACCCTGATCAAGTGCGTGAACGCCCTCGAGCCGTTCCAGAAGGGCCAGATCACGGTGGCGGGCACCAGGGTCGCCGACAAGGCGACCAACCTGCCCAAGCTCCGCGCCCGGGTCGGCATGGTGTTCCAGCATTTCGAGCTGTTCCCGCACCTGTCGATCACCGAGAACCTCACCATCGCCCAGCGCAAGGTTCTGGGACGCAGCGCCGAGGACGCGAAGAAGCGCGGTCTCGACCTGCTCGCCCGGGTCGGACTGGGCGCCCATGCCGACAAGTTTCCGGGCCAGCTCTCCGGCGGCCAGCAGCAGCGCGTGGCCATCGCCCGGGCGCTGGCGATGAACCCGGTGGTGATGCTGTTCGACGAGCCGACCTCGGCGCTCGACCCGGAGATGGTCGGCGAGGTGCTGGACGTGATGGTGGAACTCGCCAAGGAAGGCATGACCATGATGGTCGTGACCCACGAGATGGGCTTCGCCCGCAAGGTCGCCGACCGTGTGATCTTCATGGACCGCGGCGAGATCGTCGAGGATGCCAAGAAGGAGGACTTCTTCGGCAGCCCCCGGTCCGAGCGCGCCCAGACCTTCCTGTCGAAGATCCTGCAGCACTAGTTTTCGATAAGGCCTCGCCAAAGGGGTCGAGCCCCAGGCTGACGCGCGGCCCCCCACCCCCACTGCGGGGCCGTCAGAGGGCGGCGCTGCTTCATGGGTCCGGCGGCCATCGGCCCGGCGCGCCGCTAGGCCAATCCCTCCTGGGCGGCCCGGTACTCCCGGCCGTGCCGGCAATAGCCCTCGACGATGCGGATCATCATCGCGCGCTTCTCGGCATCGAGGGCGGAAAGGATCCGGGCCGGGCGGCCGCCCCAGAGATAGCCGGCCTCCAGCATCTGCCCCGGATCGGTGGTGGCGCCCGCCGCCAACATGACGTCGTCGGCGATCAGCGTACCCGGAGCGATCGTGGCGCCGATGCCGATCAGCGCGCGTGCGCCGATCCGGCAATCGGCGATCCGGACGTTGTGGGCGATCGTCGTGTCACGCCCGATCACCACGCCCTCGGCTCGGGTGCGGATTGCGGTGTTGTCCTGGATGTTGGTGTCGGCCCCGACCACGATCGGCCCGACCTCGGCGTTCAGGTCGCAACAGAACAACACGCTGGCGCCCGCGCCGAGGCTGACCCGGCCGCGCAGGCGGGCGGTGCGGGCCACGAACACGCTGTCCTCGACTTCCGGGAGGGCGCCGGGTTCCGTGGCCGATCCGTCGCCCATCCGCTCGCGCAGGCGCTCGGCGCGCTCGGCGACCTCGTCCGGACCGATCGCGCGGTTCGCGCGCGCGGGAGTGCCGCCATAGGCGTAACCACCGGGCAGCTTCGTCCTCGGGAAAACCGTCGACCCAGCCTCGATCACCGCACCGTCGCCAATCTCGGCCCCGTCGAGGATCACCACGTCGTCCTCGATTACGACGTCGCAGCCGACTGTGCAGGCGTGCACGACGCTGTTGCGCCCGACCGTGACGCGGTCGCCCACCTGCGTGCCGTGCGTGCGCGTGGCGATGTGCACCGTCGAGCGATGGCCGAGCCAGAACCGGTCCCCGAGGCTGATGCTCTGCCCGTCGGCGCGGATCACCGCCGCGTCGCCGATCCAGGCCTGTGCGCCGATGCGGGCCGCGCCGATCACCGTGCTGCCGCGACCGCACCAGACGGGGCGGCTCGCGAAGTCCGGCAGGACACCCTCGTAGGGCAGGATCAGGTCGGGGGTCACGCGGTCATCCTTCTCCACCGGCGGCCGCAGCGCCCGCGACGATCCGGAGGATCTCGAAAGCTGCATCGATCGCCAGTCGTGTCGGCCTGTGCTCGCATCGGACCTGCGGCGAACGCGGCAGACCGTGCCATATAGGGGCGCGGCCGGGAGTGACAGGCGTGGGACAGGCCCGCGCCGCCCGGGGACCCGTTGGACCGGAGCATGAGCGCGCCCGCCCCGAGCGTCGGCATTCAGGCCGAACCCTTCGACACCGCCGCCGAGATCGCCCGGGTGAGCGCCGAACTCGGCGGCCGGGCCGGCGCGGTCGTCACCTTCACGGGCCTGTGTCGCGACGAGGCCGGCCGGCTGGCGGCGCTCGAGCTCGAACATTATCCCGGCATGGCCGAAGCCGAGATCCTCCGGGTCGCCGAGGAGGCCGTCGCCCGCTGGCCCCTCCAGGCCCTGCGGGTGATCCATCGGCACGGGCGCGTGTCGCCGGGCGACGGCATCGTGCTGGTGGTGACCGCCTCCAGCCACCGGGTCGCGGCCTTCGAGGCGGCGAGCTTTCTGATGGACTACCTCAAGACCCGCGCGCCGTTCTGGAAGCGCGAGCACCTCGCCGACGGCACCACCGGCGGCTGGGTCGAGGCGGCCGCGCATGACGACGCGGCGGCTGACCGTTGGGGCTGAGAACACCCTACAGATTCGCCGTCAGCAGGACCGCTACGACCCCTCCGGCGAAAGCGATGCGGGGGCGGACTGCGCTGCCGAGCGGGTCCCCGCTCCAGATCCTCCGGCCGGGCCCGAGGGCGTCGGTGCGGGTCCCGCTGTGCCCGCGTGCGGGTTCCGCTGGATGCGCCGCGCACAAGGATGGTCGGCGCCGCACTTGACCGCGACTGGCCCGCGGCGTTCGTGAACCCGCGGTGCAGGAGCGAAGATGACGGACGGTAAACTTCGGGATTTGGACGGCCCGGTCGGGCCCTGGCGCGGAACCTTGCCGCTCGCGGCCTCCGGGATCGCCGTCGTCTGCTTCGTGGCGGCGCTGGCGCTCGCCTGGATGTCGGTGGGCACGCTCCTGCTGATCTTCGCCGGCGTGCTGCTCGGTGTGTTCCTGGATGGCCTGACCCGGGGGCTCGGCCACGTCCTGCCCCTGCCCCGGGCCCTGCGGCTGACGATCGCCAGCCTCGCGGTCGCCGCCGCCGTGGTGGGGTTCGGGACCTATGGCGGCGCGACTATCGTGCAGCAGGGGCGCGACCTCGGCACCACGATCAAGGATCAGGCCGGCACCGTGTCGGGCTGGCTCTCCGAGCGCGGCATCGACGTGCCGAGCCTCGCGCCCCAGGGGGGGCGCAAGAACGGCGCCTCCGAGCCCGGACAGAAGGAGGGCGGCCTCGGCGGCCTCGCCAACGGTCTGCTCAAGGGCGGCGGCTCGATCGTCTCGGACGCCGGCAGCGTCCTCGGGCCCGCGGCAGCCGTCATCCTCGGGCTGTTCGACGCGCTCGGCAACGTCCTGGTGATCGCCTTCCTGGGCCTCGCCTTCGCGGCCGACCCGAAGGCTTACCGCGACGGGGCGCTGCGGTTCGTGCCGCCGAAGAAGCGGTGGCGCGCCGCCCAGGTCCTCGACGGGGCGGGCGAGACCCTGCGGCACTGGCTGTTCGGCCAGATCATCATCATGGCGGTGATCTTCGTCTGCACGTGGGCCGGGCTCGCCTTCCTGGGGATCGGCGGCGCGCTGATCCTCGGGCTCCAGGCGGGGCTGCTCGCCTTCGTGCCGACAGTAGGGCCCTTGGTGGCGGGCCTCGTGATCATCCTGGCCGCCCTGGCCTCGGGCACCAAGGCCGTCATCGGCGCGACAGGCGTCTATCTGGCGGTGCAGTGCCTCGAGAGCTATGGCCTGACGCCGTTCATCCAGAAGCGGGCGCTGGACATTCCGCCGGCCACGATCTTCGCCGGCCAGCTCGTCCTCGGCGTGATCTTCGGCCTGTGGGGCATCGCCCTGGCGCTGCCGCTGATGGCGGTGATCAAGGTTCTGCTGGAGCAGCTCTACGTGGAGGACACCCTGCACGAGCAGCCCAGCGCGTGACAGGACGCCGAGGGGATGAGTCCCCTCGGCCGGGCTGAGCCGGCTCCCGTCAGCTGCGCAGCGCGTATTCGATCATCCTGGCCACCGCCAGCGCCCGCCCGTCGTCGCCGAAGCGGCCGATCACCTGCACGCCCACCGGCAGGCGGTCGCCCGGCACCGGCACGTTCACGCAAGGTACGCCCATCAGCGTCCAGAGCTGATTGAAGCGCGGGTCGCCCGTGAAGGCCAGCGTCGCGGGGGCCGGGCCCGGGGCCGAGAAGGTCAGGATCGCGTCGTAATCCGCGAACACCCCCTTGAGCACGCGGCGCGCGTGATGGCCATGGCGGCGGGCATCGTCGTATTCGGCGGGGCTGATTCCGTCGCCCACATCGAGGTGCTCGCGGACCCGCGGCGGCAGCGCATCGCGATGGGCGTCGTATTCCCAGGCGAGCGCCAGTCGGCCCTCGTAGTTCTGGATGAACCGGTGGCGTTCCCAGGCCTGCGCCAGCTCCGGCGGCAGCGCGAGGTCGGTCACCCGTGCGCCGGCCCGCTCGGCCGCCCGCCGCGCCCGCATCAGCGCGGACTCGGCTTCCGGCTCCGGCGGCTCGGCGAAGTCCTGCCGGACGAGGCCGATGCGCGGGGCGGACGCCGCCTCGGCCCGGTCGATCTCCGGGCGGCCGGTCACCAGCGCCAGGGCGTGGGCGACGTCGGCGACACCGGCGGCGAACAGGCCGACCGTGTCGAGCGCCCAGGAATAAGTCTTTACCCCGACGGTCGGGATCAGCCGGAACGACGGCTTGACCGCCGCACAGCCGCAATAGCTCGCGGGCCGGATCACCGAGCCCGCGGTCTGGGTGCCGAGCGCCAGGGGCAGCAGCCCCGCGCCCACCGCGGCGGCCGAGCCGGCCGATGAACCGCCCGGGGTGTGTCCGGGATCGTGCGGATTGACCGTCCCGGTCGGGTCACTGCTCGCGAAGGCCGTGGTGGTGGTCTTGGCCAGCGCCACGGCGCCGAGGCGCTTCAGCCGCGCCACCACCGCCGCGTCGCCCCGGGGGCGCCAGCCCTCGTAGATCGACGAGCCCATCTGGGTCGGCAGGCCCGCGCTGTCGATGATGTCCTTCACACCGACCGCGATGCCGGCGAGCGGCCCGGCTTCGGGGATGGCCGCCGCCTCGTCCATCGCGACCAGCGCGCGCAACTCCGGCTCCCGCGCGGCGATCGCCGCGCGGCATAGATCGATCGCGCCCGCGGGCGTCAGGGTGCCGGCTTCGATGCGGGCGCGGAGGTCGAGGAGAGAAAGCATTTTGCATTCAGTCCGCGGTCGGGGGCCGCTGTCAACCGGGGTGCCACAGGGCGCGGCATTCCGGAAACGGCGTTGACGAACGCTTTACGGGACCGTGCGCATCGTCCGGGTCATGTGGCGTGGCGTATCCGTGTTCTCCGCCCTGGCGCTGTTCGGCGCTGGGCTTACCGCTTGCTCGATCAACCATTTCGAGCGGCGAGACCCGTGGCGCGACCAGGCGGAGCAGGTCTGCCTGGCCAAGAAGCTCGTGCAGCCGACCGAGTTCATCACGCCGATCGCAGCCATGGACGGGCCAGGCCCGTGCGGCATGCAACAGCCCTTCCGGGTGACGCGGCTTGCCGGCGGCACGGTGGTGATGAAGCAGCGGATGACGCTGGGTTGCCCCGCCCTCGCGGAGGCCGAGGCCTGGCTCGCCGACACGATCCAGCCCGCCGCCAACCTGTACTTCGGCGTGCCGGTGGCCGAGATCAACGCCGGCTCGTATTCCTGCCGCGGGCGCAACAACCAGCCGGGCGCCAAGCTCTCCGAGCACGGCTTCGGAAACGCCGTGGACGTCATGTCGTTCAAGCTCGCCGACGGCCACGTGATTACCGTGAAGGGCGGCTGGCGCGGCACCGAGGCCGAGCAGGGTTTTCTGCGCGAGGTGTTTCTCGGCGCCTGCCAGCGTTTCAGCACTGTGCTGGCGCCGGGCTCGAACGTGTTCCATTACGACCACATCCACGTCGACCTGGCGCGGCACGACCCGCGCGGGCTGAAGCGGATCTGTCAGCCGCTGATCAAGTTCACGCCGCAACTCGGGACCGGCGCCGAGCGGCCCCTGTCGCGCCCGCTGCCGCCGCCCCGCCAGCCGGCCGCCCCGCAGGCGCCCCTGGATGTCGAGGAGGACGATCCCTACGGCCTCACGCCGATGTCGAAGGCCGCGAGCCCGACCCAGGTCGCCCGCGCCCCGGCCCGCGTCCCTGCAGCTTCGGCCTACGCCTCCGCGCCGCCGGTCCGGCCGCCGCCGCGAGTCGCTACGGCCATGCCGGAGGAGCCGGGGCCTGAATACGACGAGCCGCTGCAACTCGGGGCGCCCCCGCCGAGCACCGGGCCGATCTACTGAGCCGCGAGCGTCCGCTTGACGCGGGCTCGTGAGCGTCGCCGGTCAGTGTAGCCGCAGCGCCGCACCGCCCGGCTAAAGTGCCCCCGCCGGCCATCGAGAGCTTGACTGGCGCACTGGCCGGGCCATCGTCTCGCGCATGCAGGACCGCACCCCCGCCGAGGCACGCGCCATGCGCTCGATCCTTCACGGCTTCGCCCTCGGGCTGGCACTCCTTTCCGTCGTGCAGCCGGCACTCGCCCGCTCCGCCCGGGAGGACATCGAACCCGCCGAGGAGCGGATCTTCCCGTTCGACGCGCAGATTCCCGGCTGCCAGGCCCCCGAGGTCTTGGAGCGGGTCTCGACGAATTTCGCCGAGAAGGAGGCGAAGTTCTGGAACTCGTCGATGACCATCCGGTCGTTCGACACGATCGAGCGCACCGCCTGGCGCCCCTGGGGCCTCGACACCTATCCGCGCCGCTTCTGCACCGCCACCGTCACGACCTCGGACGGCGTGCGCCGCAAGGTCGACTACTCGGTGCGCGAGAGCCTCGGCATCATCGGGGCGACCTGGGGCGTTGAGTTCTGCGTCCACGGGCTCGACCGCGACCTCTCCTACGCCTACGCCACGGCCTGCCGGATGGCGCGCCCCTGACCATGCGCGTCCGGGCCGCCTGTTTCGCCGGCCTGCTGCTTGCGGGGCCGGCCTCCGCCCAGGATTACGGCGGCTTCGCCCGCAGGGGCGCGCCTGGCGAGTTCGATTTCTACGTGCTCTCCCTGTCGTGGTCTCCGACCTACTGCGCGGTCGCCGGTCAGCGCCGGGACGACGTGCAATGCACCCCCGGCCGCGGCCTCGGTTTCGTCGTGCACGGACTCTGGCCGCAATATGCCCAGGGCTACCCCCAGAACTGCTCCGCGGTGGAGCGCCAGCCGACCCGGCAAGCCATGGAGATGGCCGGGCAGGTCTATCCGAGCGAGGGCTTGGCCCGCCATGAGTGGCGCAGCCACGGCACCTGCTCCGGCCTCGACCCCGCCAGCTATTTCGCGGCCGCCCGCGACGCGCGCCTGGCCGTGACGATCCCGGACGGTCTCAAGGGCAATGGTCCTCCGCAGACGCTGGCGCCGATCGAGATCGCCCGGCAATTCGTGGCCGCCAACCGGGGCCTGCGCCCCGACATGATGGCGGTGACCTGCACGCGCGGACAGCTGCAGGAAGTCCGGATCTGCTTCGGCAAGGACCTGCGCGGCTTCACACCCTGCCCCGAGGTCGCCCGCGGCAATTGCCGCGCACCCGAGGTGACCCTCGACGCCGCCCGCTGACTTTTTTCGGCGTTTCCGCCGCGCCCGGCTGGACCCGGAGCGCGGGATCCGCTTGAGGGCGCTGTCATGAACTATCGGCACGCCTTCCACGCCGGCAACCACGCCGACGTCCTCAAGCACCTCGTGCTGGCACGGGTGCTCGCCCATCTACGGCTGAAGGACAAACCGTTCCGGGCGCTCGACGCCTTCGCGGGCCTCGGCGTCTATGACCTGGAAGCCGACGAGGCTGCCCGCACGGGCGAGTGGCGGGATGGCTGGGGCCGGATGGGCGACCCCTTCCCGCCTGAGATCGAGACGCTGCTGGCCCCCTATAGGGCCGCCGTGGCGGCGGTGCGGGATCGGTACGGCGCCACGGCCTATCCAGGCTCGCCCGCGGTGATCCGCGCGGCGTTGAGGCCCGGCGACAAGGGCGTGTTCGTGGAACTCCACCCGGCGGACGCCGCGATCCTGCACGGGCGCTACGAACGCGACCCTCGCACGAAGGTTCTGAGCCTCGACGGCTGGACCGCGGTCAACGCCCAGATCCCGCCTCCCGAGCGCCGCGGCCTCGTGCTGATCGACCCGCCTTACGAGGTCCCGGGCGAGATCGAGCGGCTCGGCGCCCACCTCGCCCGCGCGGTAGCGAAATGGCCGACCGGCATCTTCCTGGCCTGGTACCCGATCAAGGACAAGGCCGCGATCGATCGCATGGTCCGGGACCTCGACACCGCCCTGCTCAGGCCTGCGCTGCGCCTCGACTTGCTGATCGACCGGCCTGACGACCCGACGCGGCTCTGCGGCAGCGGGCTCATCGTGGTCAATCCGCCTTGGCGTCTCGCCGAGGAGGCAATGCTGTTCCTGCCGGCTCTGGCTCAACGCATGGCGCGCAATGAGTTCGGCGGTTTTCTGTGTGATCCGATCGGCCCCGCAGATTGATTCGCCACTACATCGGTATCGGAGCGAGGCAGTCGCGGATCGAGGAGAGAGGTCAGATCAGGGCTACTCACGGGATTGTGGCGGTAAAGTCACATTTCCTCGTCGATCCGCGCTCGCCGGTCTTGAATGACCAAAAAATGGGCAAGTGCCATTTGTTTGTTTTTGTGTCATTCGTGGGTCGGTGTCAGCTTGGCCGTCGACGAATTCCAAAGAGCTGCCACACCATGCTGAAGCGATCCACCCTGGCCGGCCTGGCCACCGTGCTGTTGTCCTCGACCAGCATCTTCGCGGCCGACATGCCGGCTGCGGCGCCCGTTCCTGCCCCGGCCGAACCTTGCAAGGCCACGCTGATCGGCCCGGCCTACAACGGGGTGATAAAGGCGAACCCGAACCCGACCTGCTTCGCGGTCGGTGGCCTCGGCGACCTCTACATCGGCGGCGCGCTCACCGGCTACGGCTACACGCAGAGCAATCCGTTCTCGTCGTTCTCGACCCCGGCGGCCCCTAACGACCGGGACCGGACCGCACGGTTCGACTTCACCAACCTGCAGGGCTGGGTGCAGAAGGCGGAAGGCACGTTCCAGTTCTTCATCCAGGGCGGCGGCTACGCGATCCCGCAGCTCGGTGTGCCCAACGTCAGCTCGATCACGCAGACCGACCTGCTGTTCACGCCTCTGCCGCTCGCCTTCGGCAAGATCCAGATCAACGACGCCTGGTCTATCCAGGGCGGCCGGATGCCGACCTTGATCGGCACGGAGGCGCCGTTCACCTTCCAGAATCTGAACATCAACCGCGGCCTGCTGTTCGTGCAGGAGAACGTGATCAACCAGGGCGTGCAGCTCAACTGGGCTGAAGGTCCGTGGTCGGCCTCGGTCGCCGGAACCGACGGGTTCTTCTCCGGCGAGATCACCTGGTTCACGGGCGCCGTCACCTACAAGATCGACGATTCGAACACGATCGGCGTCAACGGCGGCCTGAACCTCGGGCGGCAGAACGCCTTCGCGCAGAGTGCCCGCTACCAGTTCGCCACCCCGGGCTTCCAGCAGAACAGCGGCATCTTCGACATCAACTACACCTACTCGAACGGTCCGTGGATCATCAGCCCGTACTTCCAGTACACGAACGTCGAGCGTGATCCGCGCGCCGGCATCTTCACCAGTGCCTCAAGCTACGGCGGCGCGCTGCTGGCCTCTTACGCCTTCACCGACAACTTCGCTCTCGCAGGCCGCATCGAGTACGAGGAGCAGTCGGGCGTGCGCGGGTCCGGCACCACCAGCCTCCTGTACGGCGCAGGCAGCAACGCCTTCTCGATCACGGTTACGCCGACCTTCACGTTCGACCGCTACTTCCTCCGGCTCGAATACGCTCACGTCGAACTCGGCGGCATCACCCGCGGCAGCATCGCGGACGGGACACTGGGTAGCGGCTTCGGCCGCACCGGCAACCGCACCACGCAGGACCGCTACATGGTCGAGACCGGCATCACGTTCTGATCCGACGCTTCAGGTCGGCCCTCGGGCCGGGCCTGCATGAACCCCCGGGCCGGACCCGGGGGTTTTTTTGTGTTCGTCCTGAAGCTCGGTATTCGGATAAGGCTGCTTGTGTATAATCGCGAAAATATCGAATGTAAATATTCAATGCGCCAAATATAGAATTGCGCTTCCGGCATTTTTGATAGAATTAGAAAGTAAAACTGTTGGGGCGTGCGTTCGGAACTTGCAATATCGGCGGATCGCCATCTATCGTCCTTCGCCCGCCGCGAGCGGCACTGTTGAGGACGCGTCGGAATGGCATCGATCGAGGTTTTGTCTGCGACGCTGCGGAGTATCGCCGCGCCCGGCATGACGCCGAAGGCGCTGCGCGCCGCCGCCCATAAGCAGCACCCCGAGGCGTCCAGGAAGGACATCGTACACGCCGCCTTCTACGCCCTGACCGAGGTGGGTTCGCAGGATGGCAATGGAGTGGCCGAACTGCACGGCTTCGCTCTCGCCGAGCGTGTGTCCGAGGACGAGCCGCCCATCGCGGTCGGTGGCCCGCGCAAGAAGAAGCGGCGTCGGGTCAAGTCGGTCGAGGGTGTCAGGTCGGTCGAGCGTGCAAAGTCGGCGACGGCCGAAGCGGTGAATTGAGGGATCCGGCCGGGACCGGCGCCGGGCGGTTCGGTCGACCGTTCTCAGCGGCGCTCAAGCAGCCGCCGCCCTGGGCGGTGGCCGTCCTCGCCGGTGTCGCGGAATCCGAGCTTCTGCAGGAGGCCCCATGAGGCGATGTTGCTGGGCCTGCATTCCGCCACGATGGTCCGTGCCGGGAAGCGCCGGCCGAGAAGCCCGATGATCGCCGAGACCGCCTCGAACGCGAATCCGCGCCCACGCGCCGCCCCACCAATCCAATAGCCGATCTCGATCGCGCCGGGCCCGCGCAGATGCGTGCCCACGACGCCGACGAGTTCGGACGCCGCCTGAACCGCCTGCACCTCGGCGCCGGCCTGCGCCGCGTCCGTGCGGCGCGTCCAGGCGCCGAGGAAGCGGTCCTGGCCCCGCGACCCGCTGCGGATCAGGTCTTCGGCATCCCTCAGGGTGAAGGGCGTTGGCAGGAAGTCGACCGCAGCGGTGATCGCCGGGTCGTCGGTCAGCCTGCGCAGGTCCTGGGCGTCCTCCGACCGCAGGGCGGCGATCGAGAGGCGGGCCGTCTCGATCCCCGGCATGTCGGCGAGGCTGTCGCGTGCGACGCGGATGGTAAACATCTCCTCGATGTGGGGTGCCCTCCGAACCGGAAAAGGCACGTTTTCCCCCCGCCCGTCATCCCCCTCGCCGCCCGACGACCAAAACCACTGGGTGCAACGAGGCCGCGGACAGGCTGAACGGGAACGGTTGCTTAACCTGAATCCGTCTTCATTGGCGCATCAAGTTGCGTCAGGCAAACGGGTGTGTCGATGCGGGTGCGCGGTACGGGTCGGGGGTTACGGACGCTGTCGCGCGTCGCGCTCATCGGCATCATCGGCGGCGGTGCAGCCGCCTGTTCCTCGGACGCCTCGCGCCTGAGCAACCCCTTCTCGAATCCTTTCTCGTCGGAGCCCACCGCCACCGGCAGCCTGCCGGAGGGGGGCCTCAAGCCCGCGCCCGTCATCCGCACCGGCCGCATCCAGTCCGAGGCTCTCAGCCCGCCCGCGACCCCGCGTCCGGCGGCCGCGGCGAGCCCGGCTCCGAGCCACCCGGCCGCCGCGCCCGCGACCCGTATCGCCTCAACCGGCTCGACCGGATGGAGCACGCATGGCGGCACGCAGATCACGGTGTCGCAGAACGACAGCCTGAACCAGATGTCGACGCGCTTCGGCGTGCCCGCCTCGGCGATCCTGTCGGCCAACGGCCTGACCAACGCGAGCCAGGTCACACCCGGGCGACAGATCATCATCCCGGTCTACAACGCCTCCGGGATGAACCCGGCGGCGGCTCCGATGACGGCACGGCCGGCCCGGGCCGCCGAGGAGAAGCGCGAGGACGCCCGGCAGGCGGAAGCCAAGGTCGCGTCGAAGCGCGACGAAGCCAAGGAATCGGCCAAGGATTCGGCCAAGCGCGCGGCTGCCGAGAAGGAGGCGGAGCGCAAGGAGGCGCTCGCCAGGGACATGGCTGCCCGAAAGGCTGCCGACGAGAAGACGCGCAAGGAGGCATCCCTGAAGGAGGCCGAGAAGAAGCGTCACGTGCGTCCTGGCCAAGCCGCCAAAGCGGACGAGAAGGGCAAGGTGGAGGCGAAGGCCGACCCGAAGGCGGACGCCAAGGCCAAGGCCGAGGCGAAGGCCATGGAAGCCAAGGCCGAGGCGAAGGCCGCCGCGAAGGCGGAGGCGACTCAGAAGCTCGCCGAAGCGAAGGCCGCCAAGGAGGCCGCGCAGAAGGCCGCCGCCGCGGAGAAGACCGAGAAGGTCGCCGCCAAGGAGGCACCGAAGCCGATCGCCCCGGCCAAGCCCGAGCCCGCCGCCACCGGTTCCGTCGCCGAGGCGACGCCGTCTGAGAGCTTCCGCTGGCCCGCCAAGGGCCGGGTGATCTCGGGCTACGGCACGTCGGGCAACGAGGGTATCAACATCGCCGTGCCGGAAGGCACGCCGGTCAAGGCCGCCGAGGAAGGGACCGTGGCCTATGCGGGCTCGGATGTGAAAGGCTACGGCAAGCTCGTCTTGGTGCGTCACGCCAACGGCTACGTCTCGGCCTACGCCCATAACGGCGAGATCGACGTGAAGCCGGGCGACAAGGTCAAGCGCGGCCAGACCATCGCCAAGTCGGGAGCCTCGGGTAACGTGACGTCACCGCAGCTGCACTTCGAGATTCGCAAGGGCGGTGCCCCCGTCGACCCGATGTCTCAGCTCGCCAGCAACTGAGCCGCGAGTTCGGCTTCAGAAGCGTGCGGCGGTCCCGAAAGGGGCCGCCGTTTCCGTTCCGGGTCTCTCGCTCAGGAACTCTGCCCCTGGAGCACACCGTCCGGGCTGCTCCGGTCGACCGCATCCGGCAGCGCCTTGGCCAGCGTCGGGAACAGTTGGTCCATCGGGATGCCGAGCTTCTCCGCCATCTGGCGCACTTGCTCGTTGTCCAGAGCCTTGCGGAGATCGTCGGCGGTGATCGGCTCGTTCGGGCCGCGCCCCAGCCAGGAATCGACCTGGCTCTGGTAGCCGGAGCGGCGGAGCTGATCGAGCAGCACGTTGAGACCGCCAGGCAGAACCTGCTGAACGATGCCGGGAAGCGCCTTGAGCGCCATCTGCTCGAGCGAGCCGCCGAGCGCATTGAACAGGCTCATACCGGTCCTCCTGTGGATCGATTGTCCGAAACGGTTCTAGGGCACTTCGGTCTCCGACCGATACCGGGAGCCGCAAATAGAATCAGGCGACCGGAGGGCTTCAGCGGATTTGTGTGCTGAAATTCGGCTGGGGCCTGAGCTTGCCGTCCGCGCTCTGCGATGCCACTGCGGCGGGCAGGAACTCGGCGAGTGCCGTGGCCACGCGACCAGCCGGCACGCCGAGGTCATAGGCGAGTCGCTCGGTGACGGCTTCCGGCAGGCAAGCCGCGATCGCGGCCACCGGCACGGGGCGGTTCTGTCCCGCGGAAAGCCAGGAGTCGACGGCGTCGCCGTGGCCGTCCCCGCGCAGGCGCTCGAGAAAGGCGGCCAGGCCGCCGGGATAGAACTTGGCCATAGCCATGGGGAGCTTGCCGCTGCCGGCGCGCTCGACAGCCCGATCGGCCGCCGCGACCACGTCGCCGAGGACATTCTTCATACCGTCGAGCAGGCCCATAGTCCGTCGTCTCCGCGTCCCGTTACCGCGCCCCAAGGTCGGGCGCAGCTCGGCGGCGGCAAGCGCATGCGGCAATTGCGCTGGGAATCAGATAATATTGGATCCGGCGCATCGAGGGAGTGATCCGTGCAGCGCGTGAATGCCGGGGTCCTGGACGTTGCCTACCGGGAGGTAGGGCCGCCGGACGGGCCGCCCGCAGTGCTGCTCCACGGCTTCCCGTACGACGTGCACGCTTTCGACGCGGTGGCCGAGCGGCTGGCCGCCGCCGGCGTGCGCTGCCTGATCCCGTACCTGCGCGGCTACGGGCCGACCCGCTTCCGCGATCCCGCGACGCCGCGCTCGGGGGAGCAGGCGGCGCTGGGGGCCGATCTCCTCGCCTTCCTGGACGCCCTCGGGGTCGAACGCGCCGTGCTCGCCGGCTACGATTGGGGCGGCCGGGCGGCCTGCGTGGCGGCGGCCCTCTGGCCGGAGCGCGCGAGGGGACTCGTGAGCTGCGGTGTCGGCTACAACATCCAGAACATCCCGGCCTCCGGGCTGCCCGCCGCCCCAGAGGCGGAGCACCGGCTCTGGTATCAGTACTACCTCCACGGCGAGCGCGGTCGTGCGGGCCTCGCGGCGAACCGGGACGCGTTCTGCCGCCTGCTCTGGCGCCTGTGGTCGCCGAGCTGGGATTTCGACGCGGCGACCTTCGAGCGGACCGCCAAATCCTTCGACACTCCCGATTTCGTCGACGTGGTCGTCCACTCCTATCGCCACCGCTTCGGGCTTGTGGCGGGCGACCCCACCTTCGAGGATATCGAGGCGCGACTGGCTGACCAGCCGACGATCGCAGCGCCGTCCGTGGTGCTGCTCGGCGCCGATGACGGCGTCAGTCCGCCGCCCGCGATCGATGTCGACGCGCGCCACTTCACTGGGCCGTACCGGCGTGAGATCGTCGCGGGGGTCGGGCACAATTTTCCCCAGGAGGCGCCGGACGCCTTCGCGCAGGCGGTTCTCGCCCTGCTGTGACGGTCCCGCAGCGGCGCGTCGCTTCGGCGTTGCTTTCGGGAAGCCCGTGGCTATAGTCCGCGCGCTTTTCGACAGGTCTGCAGACGCCGCAACAGGCGGCAGGCCTGCGTGCCAATCGCAGGAGACGCTCGTTGATCACCCCCGCCTTCGCGCAAGGGGCCGGTACGGCCGCTGGCGGAGCGGAGATCGCCTTTCAGGTGATCCCGTTCGTCCTGATCTTCGTGATCATGTATTTTCTGATCCTGCGGCCGCAGCAGAAGCGGGTCAAGGACCACCAGACGCTGATCAAGGCCGTGCGCCGGGACGACACGATCGTCACCAATGGCGGCTTGGTCGGGCGCGTGGTCAAGGCCGTGGACGACCAGCCCGAGATCGAGGTCGAGATTGCCCCGAACGTCCGCGTGCGTGTGGTCCGCTCGATGATCTCCGAGGTCCGCGCCAAGGGCGGTCCGGTCAAGGCCGCCTGAATTCCCGGTTGAAGAGGCCGGCGTGACGCGCCGGCCCAAAAGAGAAAACAACGGCCTATGCTGCGCTTCTCCCGTGCGAAGATCATCGCGACGCTAGGCCTCATCCTGATCGGCCTGATGCTCGCTGTGCCGAGCTTCTTCTCGCCTGAGCAGCGCAAGGGCTTTGTGGCGAGCCTGCCGTCCTGGTTTCCGGCCTGGGTCGTGCCCACGCGGGCGATCGTGCTCGGCCTCGATCTCCAGGGCGGCTCGCAACTGCTGCTTGAGGTCGACCAGAACGAGCTGATCGCCTCCCAGGCCAAGGCGCTGCGCGACGACGTGCGCCGTACGCTCCAGCAGGAGAACGTCCGCGCCGACGGCGGCATCGGCCTGCTCCAGCGCGGCGTGCAGGTGAAGATCTCCGACGACGCGGCCAGGGCCAAGGTCCTGCCGAAGCTCCAGGAGCTGTCGCTGCCGATCACCACGTCGCTGGGCCAGACCGCCGCCCGCACCCTCGACATCGCCGAGCAGCCCGGCGGCGTCATCCGCTTGACGCTCACCGATGCCGGCATCACCGACCGCACCCGCCGCGCCGTCAGCCAGGGCATCGAGGTCATCCGCCGGCGCCTCGACTCCACCGGCACCACCGAGCCCTCGATCCAGCAGCAGGGCGCCGACCGGATCCTGATCCAGGTCCCGGGCGAGCAGAACCCCGAGCGCCTCGAGAAGCTTCTCGGCTCCACCGCCAAGCTCGAGTTCCGCATGCTCGCCGACAGCCCCTCGGGGGACGTCGACATGCTGCCTTCGAAGGACGAGAAGGGCGCCAAGGTCCCGGTCGAGCGCCGGGTCATGGCTGATGGCGGCGAACTGACCGATGCGCAGCCCGCCTTCGACCAGCAGTCCCACGAGCCGATGGTGAGCTTCAAATTCAACCTGCGCGGCGCGCAGCGCTTCGGCCAGGCGACCTCAGAGAATGTCGGCCGACGCATGGCGATCGTGCTCGACAACGAGGTGGTCTCGGCCCCGGTGATCCGCTCGGCGATCACCGGCGGCTCCGGCCAGATCACCGGCAACTTTACGGTCCAGCAGGCCAACGACCTCGCGGTCCTGCTGCGGGCAGGCGCGCTCCCGGCCAAGTTCACCGTCGTCGAGCGCCGCGTCGTCGGCCCCGGCCTCGGGCGCGACTCCATCGAGGCCGGCAAGCTCGCGACGCTCGTCGCGGCGGGCCTCGTGGTCTGCTTCATGTTCGCGACCTACGGCACGTTCGGCTTCATCGCCAACATCGCCCTCATGGTCCATGTCGGACTGATCCTCGGCCTGATGTCGGTGCTCGAGGCCACCATGACGTTGCCCGGCATCGCCGGCATCGTGCTCACCATCGGCACGGCGGTGGATTCCAACGTGCTGATCTACGAGCGCATGCGCGAGGAGAGCCATGCCGGCCGCTCGCTGATCTCCGCGCTCCAGGCCGGCTTCGACCGGGCGTTCGCCACGATCATCGACTCGAACTCGACCATGGCGATCGCCGCGCTGATCCTGTTCTTCCTCGGCTCCGGGCCGGTGAAGGGCTTCGCCGTGGTGTTCATCCTCGGCATCCTGACCACCGTCATCACCGCCGTGACGCTGACCCGGATGATGATCGCGGTGTGGTACAAGACCTTCCGGCCGAAGGCCCTGCCGTTCTGACGGTAGGGTCAATGCACGCTCAAAAGCTTTTTCAGGAGGTTGGCGAAGCGCCTTTCGTCTGATCGCCCGGCCGGGCGACCCGCCGCGTCATCCCGGGGCTGCGCAGCGGAGCCCGGGATCCAGACCGCCGACGGTGCCGACCTCGGCTCGCCCGCGGTTCTGGATTTCGGGCTCGCCCTGCGGGCGCCCCGGAATGACGGCGGAGCAGGACGAGAACGCCCAGCAGCCCCACGTATCGAGACCGACCATGCGCCTGCTCCGCCTCTGGCCCGATGAATCGCATTTCGACTTCATGCGATTCCGGCGCTTCACCTTCCCGCTCTCGGCGGTACTGTCGCTCGCCACCGTGGTGCTGTTCCTCACGATCGGGCTGAACTTCGGCATCGACTTCAAGGGCGGCACCCTGGTCGAGCTGCAGGCCAAGTCCGGCAAGGCGGACGTGGCGGCGATCCGGCACACGGCCGCCGGCTTCGGCTTCGGCGAGCCGGAGGTGCAGGAACTCGGCAATCAGGGCACCGTGCTGGTGCGCCTGCCGCTTCAGCCGGGCGAGCAGGGCCAGACGGCAGTGATGAACAAGGCGCACACCGCCTTCGATGCCGACTACGACTTCCGCCGGACCGAGACCGTGGGCCCCCGTGTCTCGGGCGAGCTGGTCCAGTCCGGCACCCTCGGCGTCGTCCTCTCTGTCGTCGCGGTGCTGCTGTACCTTTGGTTCCGGTTCGAGCGGGAGCTTGCCCTCGGCGCCATCGTCGGCACGCTCCACGACATCGTGCTCACGGTCGGCGTGTTCATCATCACCCGGATCGAGTTCAACATGACCTCGATCGCCGCGATCCTCACCATCGTCGGCTACTCGCTCAACGAGACCGTGGTTGTGTTCGACCGGACCCGCGAACTGATGCGCCGGTACAAGACCATCCCGACCGTCGACCTGCTGAACCTGTCGATCAACTCGACCATGTCGCGCACCGTGATGACATCGATCTCATCGGGCCTGTCGCTGCTCGCGCTGGTCCTGTTTGGCGGCGAGGCGATCAAGGGCTTCGCCATCGTGATGCTCTGCGGCGTCGTGATCTGCACATACTCGGCGATCTTCGTCTCGACCCCGGTGTTGATCTATCTGGGGCTGATGCTCTCGGGGGCCCGCGCGGCGTCCGAGCGCTCCGGAGTCCCGCAGGCGGCGGAATAGCTGTTCCGGACATGGCCGAACGGGAGACAGCGCTGGGGTTCGAAACGGGCTTCGTGCCGGGGCGCCACATCATTGATACCTACGGCAACGGCGGCTTCCGGTTCGCCGGGATGTCGCATCGCGGTTCGATCCTGCTCCTGCCCTCCGGGGTGCGCGCCTGGGACGTGGCGTCCGTGAAGGCGATCGACCGGACGGCCTTGCGCCCGGTCCAGGCCGAGGCGGCCGGGATCGAACTGCTGCTCGTCGGAACCGGCCTCGACATCGCGGCGATCGCCCCCGCCTTGCGGGGATGGCTCAAGGATTTCGGCGTCGGCCTCGACGTGATGCAGACCGGAGCCGCGGCCCGCACCTACAACATCCTGGTCGCGGAGAACCGCAAGGTCGCCGCCGCTCTGATCGCGGTCGATTGATGCCGGAGGTCGACGGTAAGCCGGCCGAGACCGGATTGGCCTTCGCGCAGGCGCATTGCGAAACCCTGGTGCGGGATGGTGACCCGGACCGCTACTACGCCACCCTGTTCGCGCCGGCCGCCGCCCGCCCCCACCTCTTCGCGCTCTACGCCTTCAGCCTGACCATCGCCCGGGTGCGCGAGGCCGCCTCGAACCCGATGGCCGGCGAGATCCGCCTGCAATGGTGGCGCGACGCCCTCCAGGGCGAGGCCCGCGGTGATGTGCGCGCGAACCCGGTCGCGGCCGCCCTGGAGGAGGCGATCCGGGTGAACCGCCTCGGGCGGCAACCCTTCGTCGACCTGATCGATGCCCGGGTATTCGACCTCTACGAGGATCCGATGCCCCGGGTGAACGACCTGGAGGGCTATTGCGGCGAGACCGCCTCGGCGCTGTTCCGGCTGGCGAGCCTGGTGATCGCCAACGGCACCGAGCCGGGCGGCGCTGGGGCGGCTGGCCATGCCGGGGTGGCCTACGGCCTCACCGGGCTGCTCCGCGCCCTGCCCTGGCATGCCCGTTCGGGCCAGGTCTACCTGCCTGCCGACGTGCTCGCCCGCTACGGCGTCACCCGCGAGGATATCGTTACCGGCCGCGGCGGACCCGGGCTGTACCGCGCCTGCGCCGATCTGCGCGACCTCGCCCGGCGCCACCTCAAGGCGTTCGAGGCTTCGCGCCCCACGATCGCTCCGTCGGCCGGGGCGGCGTTCCTGCCCGTCGCGCTCGTGGCGCCATACCTCGCCGTGATGGAGCGGGCGAGCTACGACCCGCTCAACACCGCCATCGACCTGCCGCGCTGGCGCCGGCTGTGGCGCTTGTGGTGGGCGGCGCGGCGGATCGGGTGAGAGGCATCGGCTCAGCGGCGGTCCCCTGACCGCGGTGCTGCGGGCCGGTGCCGACCTCTCGGGTGCGCGTCCGCTTCGCGGCGCGGGACCGCAAAGCCTACCTTGTAAAATCACGCTGCACGCGCGCAGCGCCGCTTCGGGTCACTGCGCTCGGGCCAGGAACACGAGGCCCTCATGGGGGCGCGGGCACGCGAAGTACAACCGGCGTGCGAACCCGGCGGTCCACCTTCGCACGCCTCACCCAACCGGCACGTAGCCGTTCCCCAGCAGTATCAGGAACGGGGCGATCCCAAGCCCCGAAGGACGCAGACCGCCGCCGCACGAGTCACGCTTCACCCACTAAAAGTCCCGCTGTACGCGAAAGCGAGCCTGGGCATTGTCCTCTTTGCTGATGAGCTTGAACGGGTTCGTCGAGTCCTGCACCAGGCCGCTCTTCACGCCGCCCCGGATCCAGGCACCCTCCACGCCGATGTCGAGGTCCTTGACCGGCGACCAGATCAGGCTCGCACCGGCGGTGATCTGGTAGGCGTCCCGCAGCGTCGAGCTCGCCGCCAAGGCGGCCCGGCTCGCCGCCGTCCCGGTGAAGCGCGGGAACCCGAAGCCCAGCAGAGCCAGGGCATTGCGGCCTGCCGACCCGAAATCCGCCTCGCCGTAGTTGGCATAGAAGGCCGAGCGCCATTCCGGCGTCCAGTAGTGCAGGAGCGAGGCCGTGGCGGTGAAGCTCGTCGAGAGTTCGTAATGGCCCGTCGAGGGGTTCAGCACAGCGTCGGCGAAATACCGGGTCAGGCCCGAGCCCACCTGGATGCCGGTCGAGAGGCCGTCATACGGAGCCGAGTAGTACTGATACCCGGTGTAGCTCATCGCGCCTTCGCCGTAGGCACCCTGCAGGTAGAGCGCGTCCCCAGGGGCGATCATCGGCAGGTTGACCTTGAGGCCGCCTTGCACGGCCCAGCCGTACTCGTTGGGCGCGCGACCCACGGGTGAGACGCCGAGCAAGCTCGTCGCGGCGTTGCCGACCGTCACGGTCGAGACCGCGTTGCCGCCATTGATCTCGTGCACGGCGGCCGAGAACTGGGCCGAGCCCCAGCCTCCATCGTAACGCAGCACGCCGACGAAGTCGGGCATGCGGTTCTTCTGGGTGACGTCCTGGAAGGCGACCACGCCGGGCGCCACCACGATGGGAGCCAGGAACGTCCCTGCGCCGAAGCCGTTGAAGGTCGCATTGAAGCCCGCAAAGCCGCTCGCCGGATTGAAGGCCCCCACGGCGGCGCCCGTGCCGAAGATCGGCTGCCGACGGTTGGTCGGATCTTCCACAGACAGCGTTGCCGACAGCCCAGTGCCAAAGGTCGCCGTGTAGGCGAGCAAGTTGGTGCTGTAGACGTCCGAACTCTGGATCGCGCCGATCATGTCGAAGTCGTGCGCGTAGAAATCGAAGAACGACGAGGCGCGACCGGCGGTGAGCCCGGCGAACTGGATGAAGGCCTTGTCGACGTTGACGAAGTTGAAGGCCCGATTGTAGGCGTCCGCACCCAAGCCGACGATGGACAGGCCCTGACGGGCGCGTGCGAGCACCGACTGGTTCCCGAGAAACGACGCGACGTCGAGGCGGACGAAGGCGCGCAGGGTTCCGTAGGCCGTTTGCGTACGCGCATCCAGGTTGAGGCGCATCAAGGCCCGGGATTCCGATGTGTCACCGCCCGTGCCGGTGCGGATCTTCGACGTCGGTACGTTCAGGTACTCGTAGCGCGCGCGTCCCGAGATGCGCAGGCACGTGTCGGTCCCGGGGATGAAGAAGAAGCCCTTCCCGTACGCGCCGCAAACGCGGACGTACTCGATCGGAGCCGCTTTGGTCATCGGGAGGTCCGCCGCCTGAACAGCAACCCCCGTGGTCAGCAATGCGCTCGAACTCAACAACAGTCGTTTCACGAGCAGCATTTCCAGACCTCCCCAAGGTGATGTTTTTGATTTTGACTCGACGTTGTCCGCCATAGCGACGGTCGTCCAGCGCCATTTGTTGCAAGATCGATCTATTGCGGCGCGAATAAGCCTCTCGCTGCCGCGAAATCCAATCTCTTATCGTATTCGAATTTGAGTGAGGCCACCTTCGGGGTCAATCGCCTGGAAGGCCCTCTGGCATGCCAGGAAACATTTTGAATAAAAGTGTTGCGCCGGGAGCACGAACGATTGACCGCTCTCATCCCGATCCGCGGGCCGGGCGTACTGCGCTCCCTGCAAGTTCGCCGGGCTACGACCGTTCCAGGGCGCGGAAGAGGTGCCTGGGGACACGACACGATTCTCCACACGGAGATCGACCACGCCTACCTTCAGCTCGGCCCACCGCGCGCAACTCTTTCATCTTCTCAGAGGTCACCGCACCAGCCGTGTCGCCGGCCGGCTGTGTCTTGCCGGTCGCCAGGAACGCTCCGAGCCAGCCATCGCGTATCGAGCCGGCGATGCCCGCGCGCCGGCTGTAGCGCGGCGATCCTGTCCAGACCGCGCGCCTTCCGGCTCGGTGTCGCTGCTCTGCTCGGAGGAGAATCGAGGGACCTGGGCGCTTCTGCCGGATGCAACGTCCCGAATTTGACCGTCCGGCTATCGTTGGCCACCGCCGCGCAGTAGCTTCTTTCCAGAGCCGGGCCGAAATACCGGTCCAGTCAGGACCGCTGAGGATCTGCGGCCCTATACCGAGGCCATCGACACGACCGACGTGAACGCAGGATGAGGCTGATTAAAATTCGTCATCGCCGCTGAGATGCTGGGAGGGACGGACCATGCTCCGCTACGTCGTCGTCATCGCGATTCTGGCCGCGCCGACAGCGGCGCTCTCGCGTCCCAGGATCACCGCGCTCCCATTCGCCCATGTCGAGGCTGGTCCGGATCCCGCTTGCGTTTGCCGGCATGTCCGTCGGGAGTCACTTCGGTCCTCCAGGCGCCGGTCAGGCTATCGGGCCCGCCGATACTCCGAATACAGGTTGCCGGGCCCGGGTTCTCGCGCCGAAGGCTTCGCCGATGGCTCGGCAGGTTCTCGGATGGCGCTTGGCGTCGGCTATGCTCCCTGGAGCCGCTACGACGACTGCATTTGGGGTTACGCAGGGGATGTCGCCCCGGCCCACTGCACCGATTACTACGGCTTCTGAGGCCTCCGGGCGGCCGACCTGTCCGCCCCGTCGCGCGAAGCTTGCCGCCTGTGACAGGGACAGGATATTCGAGACGACCCGGGCCGGGATTTGAATCGCCGGTGTCAACGCAGGCATGTCGTCGCCCAGGAATGCGGAGCCGAGCGCAAGCATTCATACGCCGCGGAGGCGCAGGAGCGGCTCAAGTTCGACAGTTCGACCGGATCACGGTGCCTACCGCCGCCCCTCGTGACAATGCATGCTCGGTGGCGATGTATTGCAATCCAGCGCACAGCTCTGCGAGGGCTTGCACATCCAGAGCAGGCTCCCGCTCTTCAAACAAGCGCTGAAACAATGGCGGTGAGGCGCATCCGTCGGCTCGATGAAGATCGCTTTAGCATCAGGAGCCGCCGCGAGACGTTCGGCTTGAGCCGCCAATGCGCTGTCCGTCTCCGGCAAGGCGCGAACGCCCTGAGCGATTGCTGGGACGCCCAGAACGCTCACCGCGATGCCGAGGGCAGCAGCGCGCAAGGTCACAACACCGATGATCCGCATGGTCGCAGGCCTTCACAATCGATCTGACGGTGCCTCAATGCATCATCAAGCGTCGGCGGAGCGCCATCAGCAATATGCTCCGAGCGGCGATATACTTACGCGCGTGAGCCGCGGCGACTTTGATTGAACGCAAGGGGCGGCGGTGCGGGCGGGCCGCCCGCGGCGCGCCACCTCCCGTCGGGCGCCGCGACGGTGAGGACCTGGTTGAGCCGGTCGGGCGCCGCCGAAAAAGCATGGCGGCTGTCGGCCGCACGCCGGAAGCGCCGGAACTGCCGGGCTTTGAGCCGTTCTCCCGCACGCCGCGCTACATGTCGCTGCCCGGACTTGAGGCCCTGCTTGTGCAACTTGTGTGTCACGCGCGGGCTGCCGCAGGTCTGGTGCGGCAGCGCGAAGGCCGAGCGGACATAGAGGGGCAACAGGACGCGGGCTGGTCTTTCCAGGCGAAGTTGTCGCTCGGGCCGAGTCCCTTGGTGCCGAAGAAAGCCATGACCGCTTCAGGATCTCGCGCTCCTGGCGCAGCACCTCATTCTCGCGCCGCAGGCGCTTCAGCTCGGTGGCCATGTCTTCCTGCCAGTGGGCAGGCAAGGCAATTCGTCGATCCGGTCGCGCAGGGTCGAGAGCCCGCCCCCGAGATCGGCGGCGACCTCTCGGCGGAACCGGTCGCTCGTCTGGGCGAGCCGCACCGCCTCTGCAGGGTATTGCGGCGTGGAATGCTACTTCGGTTCTGCCATCCGAGATATTGTCCTGTCAGCAGAAATACATCTACCAATAATAGTAATTTTAAGATATAAAAAATGCGAATAATTATAATATATATTGCTATTCACAGATTGTTCTGCGCGAGATAAATCGAGAGATCTGACGCTGTATTGCTGAAACCGCACGTGGAAATGATCCCATCAAGCGACGAAATTGACGATAAGCCCTGAGTTGTTGTAGATGCCGAGGCTGCGAGCGCTGGTGGTGCCCTTCCATAATCGGTCAAGACCGCAGCTTCGGAGATCAGTCTGGCAAGAGGTGCGGGATGGCCTTCCTCACTCTGGTGAATCCTCGGGTGGACAGCGGCCAAGTCACCTCGTCCCATGCGCGTCTGATGCGCAGGCAATCGGCAGGCAATGCATCCGCCGAAGGACCGACGGGCGCCCATGCCGTGACGGTCGGACGATCGCCGGACCAGTCGCCTGTGGCCATTCCCGCCTCGCAACCGAAATGCGTCCCTGCCCGTTCCAAGGCATCCGCCATCGCTGCCGCGTCGGCCGCCCGCACCCGATCCGACGCACCGCTGGCGTGGGCGAGCAGGCCGCCGACGCGGACGACCCGTGCTCCGCTCAACGGCCAGCTCTCAGGGTGGAGGTCGTCGAGGTGCAGCAGCAGGACGACGTCGCCTTGCGAAGCCGTATCCGCTGACGGCAAGCCGACCTCTCGCGGCGGCATCGCCTCGTCGAGTGGGTCGGGGTATTCGTTGAGGCCGGCGGGATCGAAGCGACCGTCCGTATACCGTCTGATGTTCTCGGCGCGGGCGACGTAGTGTTTGCCACGGGTGTGCAAGCCAGCCACCCAGCGCCAGGACAGCGTGTTGCTCGCCGGATCGCCGTCGAGCAGGTGGCGCATGAAGAAATCGGCGCCGAGCGCCCAGGGCAGGCGCAGCGTGAAGATCCAGATCGAGGCGAACCACATCCGCGCATGGTTGTGCAGCCAGCCCGTCCCGACCAGCTCGCGTGCCCAATCGTCGAAGCCGTCGATGCCGGTTTGGCCCTCGACCGCGGTCTCGTAGGTCCGGCGCAGCCCTGGCTCGGCAGCGATCCGCTCCCGGCCCGCCGCAGCGCGTGCGAGATAATCCGTCCAAACGGCGGGGTGGGTCTCCAAGTGGCCCTTGAAGTAGGTCCGCCAGAACACCTCGGACACGAACTTCTCGGCCCCCCCGTCGCCGAACGCGTTGTCGGCGGCGGAGACCACCTCGGCCTCCGTGATCAGGCGCCGGCGCAGGTAGGGCGAGAGTGCCGACGTGGTCGGCCCGACGTGGGGACCGCGGTCGGTGTTGCGGGCAGCGGCGTAATTGGTGCCGGCTCCTGCGAGGAAGGCCGTTAGGCGGTCGAGCCCGGCGTCGCGGGTCATGGGGAAGGTGCGATCCATGCCGCAGAGCTAGCGGACGGTTTGAGCGGTGCGGATGCGACCTATTCCCCGAGCGTCGGCGATAGGTCCCGCGGGGCACGGTCTACAACCGCTTCAACCGCTGGTCCCGGCGCGGCTTCTGGAAAGCGATGTCGGCCGTCCTCGCCTCCTTCGACAAGCTCAGTTTGAACTCGGACCACCTCGTGGGGACCGATCATCGCCACGCCCCAGATCAATAGTCGGCCTTCAGCGAGACGTAGAAACTGTAGCTCGCTCCTGGACCCGTGTGACCGAAGAGTGGTCCTCCCGCCGCCAGCAGGGACCAATGATCGAACAGCTTGTATGTCAGCCCGAGGTTGATGCCAGTCAAAGGCGCGGTGCTGACGGCGGCGGAAGTCTGATGATAGACTTCCACACCGAGACTAAGCTGATCGGTGATCGTTCGCTGCAACACGGCACCGCCGAGCCAATAGTTGTGCTGGTTCAGGCCTGGGTTGATCGTATAGCCGCCCCCGCCAAACAGCGACCAGTCACCAAAATCCTTCTCTGCCCAAACGGGCAGAAACACCTCCAGCCGGCCGGATCCGAACGTACGATTGGCGGTCGGCAGGAACAGACGCGGGAAGAAGGCCACGTCCGGCGTGATGTCACCCTCGGCCTGGTGCAGGAATCTGTATTTCGCCGCGAGCTCGATGTCGCCAACTCCGACATTACTGGTTGGCCCATGCTCGAAATCTGCCGGGATGACCGCCGTAAGCTGAAGATCTTTATAGGCTCCGTAGTTGATATCCATGCCCGCCTGACCGGCGGTGACACCGAAGGTGCGTGTCCCCATGCCGAAATGATAGATCTCCCAATGCCCCGTATCGGTCGGCTCCGGATCATCGGTGATGTACGGGGGACCAGCCTGCACAGGGAGTGAGGTGGCGAGCAGAAGCACGAGCGCGGTCAGTGGGAGGACCGCCGCACATCTCAGGCTCAGGCAATCCTCAAAATATCGCGCATCGCTCGCATACATCGCGGCCAAGATCAGGTGTGGTGCATCATGGCAGGATCGAGGCTTGATCCCGAAACCGAGGTACCCGAGCTCCCCAGCGGCGCGGTCTGGCCCGTCGTCGCCTCCACGTGCAGCCTCCATGGGAAGGCTATGGTCACCCGCAGGCCCGGCTCCGGATCGGAGAGCCGAAGGGCAGCGCCGTGAAGCTTGGCAATCGCCGCAACCAGGCTCAGTCCCAGGCCGTTGCCCGGTGTCGTGCGGCTCCGCTCTAGCCGGTAGAACCGGCGCAGCACCTTGTCGCGCTCGGCGGCTGGGATTCCCGGACCGTCATCGGCCACCTCGATGGCCGGCCCACGCTCGGCTCGACCGGGCCTCAGGAGGCTGACCCGGATCTCGGTACCCAGCGGCGTGTGAGCCAGCGCATTCTCGATGAGATTGGCCAAGAGCTGGGCCAGCAGTTCGCGATCACCGTCGATGACGATTCCCGGCGCGACCGCGCACGTGAGAATACGGCCACCCTCCTCGACGTCAGGCGCGTAGGCCTCGAAGAGCGTCGTGACCACCTCGGTCAGATCGACCGGTCGGAACGTCACGCGTTGGTTGCCGGCCTCGACTTGAGAAATGCGCAGCAGCGCAGAGAAGGTCGCAAGCAGGCCGTCCGCCTCGTCGATCGCACGCTCGACCGCAACCGCGTAGTCTTGGGTCGTCGCCGGATGGATCCGCGTACGTTCCAGGTTCTGGCGCAGGCGCGACAGCGGCGTGCGCAGGTCGTGGGCGATGTCGTTGGAAACCTGCTGCAGGCTGTCCATCAGCTGCATGATGCGGTCGAGCATCGCGTTCAGGCTCGTGGCCAAGCGATCGAACTCGTCGCCGGCCCCGGTCGGCTCGATCCGCCGCGTCATATCGCCGGCAATGATCGCCTCGGCCGTGCGGGTCACAGCCTCGACGCGCCACAAGACGCCCTTCGTCAACAGGAAGCCGGCGACCAAGCCGAGGAGCACGGAAATGCCGAGCACGATCGTGAAGGCGTTCGCAACGACGTCTTCCACGTCGTCGACGCTGCCGAGGTCATCGGCAACGACAAGGGTCGTCCCGTCGGTGAGAGATCGAAGGTTCAGCAGGAACCTATCGGATCCTGTGAGCCGGATTTCTGCCAGGGTGCTCGCTCCAGCGGCCGGAACGGAAGCCGCGGCGCGCGCGACGAGGTGCTCGCCGGCGACGCGCTGACCGTCCCGTCCAAGGAGCGCATAGTGCAGGCGGCTCTCCCCGCTGGCGGTCTGCGCGTCGATCAGCTTGCGAAACGCATCGCTGCCGTACTGTCGGAACTCGTCGAGCAGCTCGGCCGCCTCGCCCTCGACCCGCTGGCCGGCCTGGAGCTTGAGCGCGCGCGTGACCAGCGCCTCTGCGGTGACGCCGACCGCGGCCACTGAGATCACGAAGACCACGGTATGCAGCAGCGCGAAGCGGACCCCGCTGCCGCGCAGGATGTTAAATCGACGGCCCACGAAGGCAATATCCCGA
The DNA here is from genome assembly GCF_030700285.1 of Methylobacterium sp. NEAU K. Classification (GTDB taxonomy): domain Bacteria; phylum Pseudomonadota; class Alphaproteobacteria; order Rhizobiales; family Beijerinckiaceae; genus Methylobacterium. The sequence continues at coordinate 65,683 of NZ_JAUYZJ010000008.1, forward strand.
GCCGCGCACCGTCTCAATCAGCTCGCAGCCGAAGCCCCGGTCCATCTTCGAGCGCAGGCGGCTCACGTGCGTCTCGACGATATTGGTCTTGGGGTCGAAGTGAAACTCCCAGACATTTTCAAGCAGCATGGTGCGTGTGACGACGCGGTCGGCGTTGCGCATCAGGAACTCCAGCAGTCGAAATTCGCGCGGCTGCAACTCGACCGTGCGCGCGCTGCGTCGCACCTTGCGGCCGATCAGGTCCATCTCGAGATCGCCCACGCGCAAAACCGTCTCGACCTGCGCGAACGGTCGGCGACGACCGAGCGCGTGAACCCGTGCCAACAACTCTGCGAACGCGAACGGCTTGGTCAGGTAGTCGTCGCCGCCGGCCTCAAGTCCTTCGACGCGCTGTCCAACCCCCGACATCGTGGTGAGGAACAGGACCGGCGTCTGAACGCCCGCCGCCCGCAAGGTCTTCACTGCGCCGAGACCGTCCAGCCCAGGCAGCATGCGGTCGACGATCATGACATCGTAGGCTTCACCGGCCGCGAGAAAGAGGCCGTCGCGTCCGTTGCCGGCGAGATCGACGATGTGGCCGTGCTCTCGCAGACCCTGGCCCACGTAATCGGCCGTCTCTGCGTCATCTTCAATCAGCAAGACCTTCATCGGACGCGGATGCTTCCCGGATCGTGCATGCGGTAAGCGGCCGATCATAGCCGCGTTCGCTGACCGGCGAACCATACGATCTCGTAACGTCGACCCTTTGAGCCGGATCGCGCCAGTCAGGTCCAAGCGCCGGATCTATACCGATCTGTATAGATCCGGCCACCGATCCTCGATGTGCGTTGGCCGAGAAGCGAGCCCGCAACCTCCAGGGTTCGGTCCCCGTGCGCTGTCCCTTGGAATACGTCCCCGCGGCAACGGGATCGCGATGACGGATACAGACGATGGAAGCTTCGCTCTCAATGTGGCGCATTCCGAGGCCGCGCGTCTGTGGCTGGACCGCACGATGCGGTACCTCCGCTGGGGGCGGATCTATGGCGGCTGCACCGACGGGGATCTGACCGCGCTCTGGATCACAGCGATGTGCAGTTGGGCCGCAAGACCCGCCGAACGCCCGCTCGCCATCGATGAGGCCGAGGCGGAATTCGCGTTGCTCGATCGAGAGCCACCCTACGCGTTCGCCCGCGATGAGATCGGACACGTGGCAGCGCGAACCATGGCCGACCTCGCGGACATGGCGGCGGCTGAGCGATGCGCGGCCGGGGAGCGGATCCTAGACCTCTACCGCGATGAGGTAGCGAGGAAGAACTGACGCTGCCTTGAAGCATTTTGCGCCGTCAAGAACACAGCCCCGACAAGCCGAAAGACGGAGCGATGACAGACAGCCGAGAAGATACTTTGAGCAAGGTCCCCGAAGTCACCCTCGGCTTTTGGCTCATCAAGATTCTGGCGACCACGCTCGGAGAGACGGGGGGCGATACCGTCACCATGACCCTCGACTGGGGCTACCTCGCCGGGACCGCTCTATTCGCCCTGCTGCTCATCGGCCTGGTCGTCGCCCAGATCCGGGCCAAGCGGTTCCACCCGGCCCTGTACTGGGCCACCATCGTCGCCTCGACCACCTTCGGCACGACCATGGCCGATTTCGCCGACCGCTCAATCGGCATTGGCTACACGGGCGGCTCGACCCTGCTGTTGGCCTGCCTCGCCGGGGTACTCGGGCTTTGGTACCGGATGGAGGGCACAGTCTCGGTGAACACGGTCTCGACCCCGCGGGTCGAAGCATTCTACTGGGCGGCCATTACCTTCTCGCAGACGCTGGGCACCGCGCTCGGGGACTGGCTCGCCGACACTGGCGGCCTCGGCTACGAGGGCGGTGCCCTCGTCTTCGCGGCGGCCCTCGCTGTGGTCATCCTCCTTTACTACCGGACACAGATCTCTCGGGTCGGCCTGTTCTGGGCGGCGATCATCCTCACGCGCCCACTTGGAGCGACGGTGGGCGACTTCCTCGACAAGCCGGTCAGCGACGGTGGCCTGCATTTGAGCCGGCCGCTCGCCTCGGCGGTGATCGCGGCCTTCATCGTCGCCCTGATCGTCCTGCTGCCGCAGCGCGCAGGCCGCCATCCTGGAGCGGAGCCGACGCGCTCGTGACAGATCCAGAAGCCACAGACCCGTCGCCCCCGGCTGACCGTGACGACGCAAGGCCCGAACAGCTCTGGCTGGCCGGGCTGTTCCTGAGCGCCGCCCTGCTCCTGCTGTTTGGCTGGCTGGCGGAGGAGGTCTCGGAGGGCGATACACAGGCCTTCGACCGGCGGATCATCCTGCTCTTCCGCCATGCCGGTGACCCCGCGAACCTCTTGGGGCCACCATGGCTACCATCGATGCTGCGTGATCTGACGAGCCTGGGCAGCACCGTGATCCTCGGCCTCACGCTCGCCCTCGTCCTCGGCTACCTCGCCATAACCCGAAAGCGCATGGCGATGCTGTTCGTCTTCGCATCCGTCGTGACGGGCCAGGTCCTCTCGACTGGGTTGAAGCTGCTTTTCGAGAGACCGCGACCTGACCTAATCCCGAACGCGCCGGAGGTATTCACAGCGAGCTTCCCGAGTGGCCACGCCATGCTGTCGGCGGTCACCTACCTGACCCTTGCCGCGCTGTTGACGCGTATCGAGACACGATGCCGGATCCAGCACTACTTCATGGCAGCGGGGATCCTTCTCACGGTCCTCCTCGGCGTCAGCCGGGTCGCTCTCGGCGTCCATTGGCCGACCGATGTTGCGGCTGGGTGGTGTGCGGGTGCGGCTTGGGCCACCCTATGCGCACTGATCGCCGCGAGGCTCGCCAGGGCCAGAGACATCGAGCGACTTCCGTGAGTTCGAAGGTCGTTCCGGCAGCGTGTTCTTCACGGCAGGCGACGGACGGATCTCCTGACCGACGTCCGTTACGTGACAGGCGCGGGTACGACAGGTGGAACACGCAGTCGCCGGTCAGCCTTTGCTGGGCCGACGTTCTGGGATTGTTTCGGTTTAGTGGAGAGCGGTTTGGTTGGCGCTGCGCTTCTCGAACTGGAGGGGGCTGACGAAGCCGAGCGCGGAATGGGGCCGGCGGGGATTGTAAAAGCCGTCGATGTAGCGGGCCAGAGCCTCGGTCGCGTCAGCCCGCGTTTGGAAGGCGGTACGCCAAATGAGTTCGCTCTTCACCGTCTTGAAGAACGTTTCGACCATCTCGTTATCGTAGCAATTACCCTTACCGGACATCGAGATCACGATGTCATGTCGTCGTAGTTCGGCTTAATAATCCTTAGAGCAACACTGAGTGCCGCGGTCAGAATGATGGAGTAGTCCAGCCGCTGATCTTCGCATGACCACAGCTCGCTGCAAATCGGTCAGAGCCAGCTCCTTGTGCAGCCGGTCTCCGGTCGCCCAGCCGACGACCCGCCGAGCGTAGAGGTCGATCACCACCGCCAGATACAGCCAGCCCTCCCGCGTCCAGATATAGGACAGATCGGCGCCCCACTTCTCATCGGGCGCGGCGGCGGTGAAGTCCTGATCGAGCCGGTTGGGGGCGACCGGGAAGGCATGCTGGCTGTCGGTCGTGCGCCGGAAGCGCCGGGGCTGACGGGCCCTGAGCCCGTTCTCCCGCATCAGCCGCACCACACGCCGCCGCCCCGCCACAAGGCCCTGCTCGCGCAACTCGTGCGTCATGCGCGGGCTGCCATACGTCTCGTGTGAGAGCGAGGAGGCGGAGCGGACATGGGCGAGCAGGACCAGATCCTCGCGCTGACGGCGGGAAGCGGGCCGGTCCTTCCAGGCGAAGTAACCGCTCGGGCTGACGTCGAGGACCTTGCACGGACGCTGGACGGGGAACTCTCTTTTCGCCGCGTCGATGAGCTGGAACCTCATCGACGTCCCTCGTTGACGAAAAAAGCCGTAGCCCGCTTCAGGATCTCACGCTCCTGGCACAGCACCTCGTTCTCGCGCCGCAGACGCTTCAACGCGGCTGCCATGTCCTCCTGCCGGTCGGCTGGCGGCGCGTCCATCTCGCGATCGCGCCGGCCGTCGATCCAGTTGCGCAAGGTCGAAAGCCCAACCCCGAGATCGGCGCCGATTTCGCGGCGGGAGCGGCCACTCGTCTCGGCGAGCCGGACCGCCTCCGCGCGAAACTCAGGTGTGACCTGCTTCTTGGGTTCTGCCATCGGTGGCCCCCTCCTTCATGGAAAGAGCTCTCCACTTCTCCGAGGTAAGTCCATTGAGAGAGGTGTGTGCGTCCGCGTTGACCGCAGGACGTCGATCGCTCGGTTCAGGCGGAATGTCTGCCCACCGGCAACTAACCAAGCTCGGCGCATACGCGACGGAATAAGTATGACGCTGACGGCCGTAAACCGGCTCAGTTCGATGCGCGCTCAGACGTCCAGAGCGATGCGACGCCGGCGACCGACCAAGCGAACGCGCGACGGATCGAGGGCCGAGAAAAGCCCATTGCGGTCACGCACCTCGGCCGGGGTTTCGAGGCCCTGCTCAATGCGCACGAGATCGTCCTGCCGGGCGCGCTCTTTCTCGCGACGGCGCTCGGACACACTGGAGGTTGCGATGGGCTGCATGACCAACACCGTCCACGGACACAAATTGATCATGGCGGATCAGCGCTTGGTGTCAAATCACGGTCAATGCCCAATGAGGGCGTGATCCCGTCCTCCGTTTGTCCAAATGGCCAGACTTTATTTTCAGGCCATTTTGGACAAAATAATTATTTGGACCGACTTTTTGGCTGTCTACAGGTCATCCGCAATCCGTGAGGCGGCTATTCGACGGTGACCGACTTCGCGAGGTTCCGGGGCTGGTCGACGTCTTTCCCCATGAACACCGCGGTGTGATAGGCCACCAGCTGGATCGGTACCGCGTAGACGATCGGTGCCACGGTGGCGTCGAGGTCCGGCATCGTCACGGTCGCCATGGTGTCGAGCCCGTGCTCGGCCGCGCCCTTGGCGTCCCCGATCAGCACGATCCGCCCGCCCCGGGCGGCGACCTCCTGCATGTTCGAGACCGTCTTCTCGAACACCGCGTCGTGGGGCGCGATCACGATCACCGGCACGCTCTCGTCGATCAGCGCGATCGGCCCGTGCTTCAGCTCGCCCGCCGCGTAGCCTTCCGCGTGGATGTAGCTGATCTCCTTGAGCTTCAGTGCGCCCTCGAGGGCCATCGGGTAGCTCGTGCCGCGCCCGAGGTAGAGCACGTCGCGCGCCTTCGCGACCTCCCGGGCCAGAAGCTCGATCTCCGGCTCACGCGTGAGCGCCTCGGCCATCAGGCCGGGCGCCTTGATCAGCGCATCGACCAGCCGGCGCTCGCCCGCCGCGTCGAGGGTGCCGCGGGCGCGCCCCGCCGCGATGGCGAGGCACAGGAGCACGGTGAGTTGGCAGGAGAACGCCTTGGTCGAGGCCACGCCGATCTCGGGACCGGCCAGGGTCGGCATCACCACGGAGGATTCCCGCGCGATCGTCGAGGTCGGCACGTTGACGACGCTGAGCGTGTGCTGACCCTGGCTCTTGGCGTAGCGCAGGGAGGCCAGCGTATCGGCAGTCTCGCCCGATTGCGAGATCACCAGCGTCAGCCCGTCCTTCTCCAGGGGCGCCTCGCGGTAGCGGGCCTCGGAAGCCACGTCGATCTCCACGGGCAGCCGCGCGACCTGCTCGAACCAGTAGCGGGCCACGAGACCGGCATAGAAGGCCGTGCCGCAGGCGGTGATGTACACGCGGCTGAGCTTGGCGAAGTCGAAGGGCAGCGCCTCGGGCAGAAGGACCCGGCCGTTCGCCATGTCGACGTAATGGGCCAGCGTGCGGCCCACCACCTCGGGCTGCTCGTGGATCTCCTTCGCCATGAAGTGGCGGTGGTTGCCCTTGTCGATCCGGTAGGCCTGCGTGGCGATCTTCTGGCGCGGCCGCTCGACGCGCGCTCCGGTCTGGTCGCGAATTTCCGCACCGTCCCGATTGAGGATCGCCCAATCGCCCTCGTCGAGATAGGTGATCGCGTCCGTGAACGGCGCGAGCGCCAGGGCGTCCGAGCCGAGATAGGTCTCGCCGTGACCGAAGCCGATGGCGAGCGGGGCGCCGTGCCGCGCGCCGATCAGCAGGTTCTCTTCGCCCGCGAAGATGAAGCCCAGCGCGAAGGCGCCGCGCAAGCGCGGCAGGGCGGCGGCGACCGCGTCGACCGGGCCCATCTGCTGGTCCATGTTGCGGCTCACCAGTTGGGCCACGACCTCGGTGTCGGTCTCCGTCTCGAACACGACGCCCTCGGCCTCCAGCTCGCGCTTCAGCTCGCGGAAGTTCTCGATGATGCCGTTATGCACGACCGCGAGCCGCTTGGTCGCGTGCGGGTGGGCGTTGGTCTCGTTCGGGCGCCCGTGGGTCGCCCAGCGGGTATGGCCGATGCCGATCGTGCCGGTGAGCGGCTCACGCTCGAGGCGCTCCTCCAGGTTGATGAGCTTGCCGGATGCGCGCCGCCGCTCCAGCCGCCCGTGCTCCAGGGTGGCGATGCCGGCGGAGTCGTAGCCGCGGTATTCGAGCCGCCGCAGGGCCTCGACCACCTGCCCCGCCACCGCGTCGCGTCCGACGATGCCGACGATGCCGCACATGGAATTGTCTCTCGCTCTGGCGCCCGGACCCCGTGCACGCGCAGGCCGCGCAAGGTCCGGGCCGCGCCGCTGAAGGCGGTGCCGACCCGGGGGCTTGTACCGGATCGAGGCCGCGCAGGGCCAGCCCCGGCCGCGCTCGGGCCTCCCGTCGTCAGGAGCCCTTGCCGCGCCGCGCCTTCTCCACCAGGAGCGCGGCCCGCTTCTCCGCCGCCCATCCCGGCTTAACCGCTTGCCGGCCGCGGGCGATCGCCATGGCGCCGTCGGGCACGTCGTCGGTGATCACCGAACCCGAAGCCACGTAGGCGCCCTCCCCCACGGTGACCGGGGCCACGAGGGCGGAGTTCGAGCCGATGAAGGCGTCGGCGCCGATCGTCGTCCTGTGCTTGAGCACGCCGTCGTAATTGCAGGTGATCGTGCCGGCGCCGATATTGGCCTTCGCCCCGACGTCCGCATCACCGAGATAGGTGAGGTGCGCGGCCTTGGCGCCGGGCCCCATCCGGGCGTTCTTCAGCTCGACGAAGTTGCCGAGTTCCGCGCCAGCCTCCAGGACGGCGTGCCCGCGCAGTCGCACGAACGGCCCGATCCGGACGCCGGCCTCCAGGGACGTCTCCGTCAGATGCGCGAAGGCCCGTACGGTGCAGCCGTCGCCGACCCGCACCCCCGGTCCGAACACCACGTGCGGCTCGACCACGACGTCGCGCCCGAGCAGCGTGTCGTGGCTGAGGAACACCGTCTCGGGGGCGACGAGAGTTGCGCCGCCCAGCATGGCGCTGCGGCGCAGCCGGGCCTGGATGGCGGCCTCGGCGACGCCGAGCTGCACCCGATCGTTGACGCCCTGCGCCTCCGCCTCGTCCACCGGCACGACGGTGACCGGGAGCCCATCGGCGACCGCGAGGGCCACCGCGTCCGGCAGGTAGTACTCGCCGGCCGCGTTGTCGTTGCCGATGCGAGTGAGCAGCGCCAGCGCGTGCCGTCCCGACAGCGCCATCAGCCCGGCATTGCACAGGGTGACGGTGCGCTCGGCCGGGCTCGCATCCTTCTCCTCGCGGATCGCCAGGACGCGGCTGCCCTCCGTGAGCACCCGGCCGTAGCCGGCGGGCGTGGCGGTCTCGAAGGCGAGCACGGAGACGGCTGCGCCCTCGGCCAGAGGCGCACGCAGTCTCAGGAACGTTTCAGCGGTGATCAGCGGCGTGTCGCCGAAGGCGATGACCACGTCGTCGCCCGGCTCGGCGAGCGCGTCGCGGGCGGCCAGAACCGCGTGCGCGGTGCCCAGCCGCTCGGCCTGCGGGAAGACCTGCGCGCCGGGCGCCTCCCGGGCGATCTCGGCGGCGACGTCCGCGCGGCCGGGCTCCGCCACCACGGCGATCCGGCCGGCGCCGGCCGCCTGCACGGCGGCGAGCACGTGGCCGAGCATGCTGCGCCCGGCGATCCGGTGGAGCACCTTCGGCAGGTTCGAGCGCATCCGCGTACCCTTCCCGGCCGCGAGCACGATGGCGGTGAGGCTGCGCGGGGGCGTTGCGGTCGGGGTCATCGCGGGTCCAGGCGTCGTGATACGGCGCGCGACGGATGGGCCGGACGGACGCGTAGCGCAAGGCCGCCGCGGCCGCGGGTCTCAGCGCAGGGCGAGCGCACCGTGGTGCGCGGATCCGTGGGCGTAGTGTTCGCGTCGTCGCTCGATCGAACTCGGGATCCGCAGGGATTCCCGGTACTTGGCCACCGTCCGCCGGGCGATGTCCACGCCCTCGCTGCGCAGCTTCTGCACCAGCGCGTCGTCGGAGAGCACATCGTCCGGCGTCTCGCCGTCGACGAGCTGCTTGATGCGGTGGCGCACGGCCTCGGAGGAATGGGCCGCCATGCCGGCCGCGCCCGGAATAGCCGCGGTGAAGAAGTACTTCATTTCCAGCGTGCCGCGACTCGTGCCGATCGCCTTGTTGGAGGTCACTCTGGAGACAGTCGATTCGTGCATGCCGATCGCCTCCGCCACGGTCTTGAGGTTCAGTGGGCGCAGGTGCGTGACCCCGTGGACGAAGAACCCGTCCTGCTGGCGCACGATCTCGGTGGCGACCTTGAGGATCGTGCGGGCGCGCTGCTCCAGGGAGCGGGTGAGCCAGTTGGCGGTCTGCAGCGCCTCCGACAGGAAGGCCTTGTCGCCCTCGGCGCTCGCACCGCGCACGACGCGGGCATAGTAGCTTTGGTTGACCAGCACCCGCGGCAGGGCCTCGCCGTTCAGCTCGACCAGCCAGGACCCGTCGGGCGCCGCACGCACGAACACGTCTGGGATCAGCACCTCGACGGCGCTCGATCCGAAGGCCCGGCCCGGCTTCGGGTCGAGCCGGCGGATCTCGCCCAGCATGTCGACCAGATCCTCATCGTCCACGCCGCAGAGTCGGCGCAGGGCGCTGAAATCGCGCTTGGCCACGAGATCGAGGCGCGAAACCAGCGCCTGCATGGCCGGGTCGAACCGGTCGCGCTCGCGCAGCTGGATCGCCAAGCACTCGGCGAGGTCCCGGGCAGCGATGCCGGGCGGGTCGAAGTTCTGAACCAGCGACAACATCCGCGCCACGGCGGCGATGTCCGCGCCGAGGCGCTCGGCCACCCCTTCGACCGTCTCGCGCAGGTAGCCGGCCTCGTCGACCGCGTCGATCAGGAAGCCTCCGATCAGCCGATCGACGGGATCCCGGGTCGCCAGATCGAGCTGGCCCGCGAGGTGGTCGCGCAGGGAGGTCTCGGCCGTGAGGGTCGCCTCGAAATCGGGCGCCTCGGAATCGAAGCTGCCGCCGGCGCTGCCGTAGGGCGGCGGCGTCAGCGAGAGCATGTCGCCGCCGCCCGCCTCCCGTATCGGCGTCGGGGTGTCATCCGGGAAGACGTTGTCGAGCCGCGTGTCGAAATCGGTCTCGATCTCGCCGCGACTCGGATTGAGTTCGGAAGGCAGCCACGCTTCGGGATCTGCCGCGTCGAAGCCGTCGCCGGAGGCCGCCTCGTCCCCATGCCCGCCCGCCTCGGTGGGCTCACTCGTTGCGGGCAGATCGGACTCGGCGCGCTCCAGCAGCGGATTGCGCTCAAGCTCGGCCTCGACATACGCGGCGAGATCGAGTTGCGACAGTTGCAGGAGTTTGATCGCTTGCAGGAGCTGCGGCGTCATAACCAGGGCCTGGCCCTGACGCACTTCCAGCCGTTGCACCAAACTCATGCGAGGCCTCGAGCCTTTCCAGCGCGGTCCGCCAACCGGAGCTGCGTTACCTCCGGCATGGTTCTTGCTACTCGCGTGAAATTATCACTAGCCCGTTCGAGAGCGCGCGTCAAAGTACGTCCGCAGTTCGGTGTTGGAAACTGTGCGTGCGCATCGATCGCGTGGCCCCTCGGTCACATTCCGCTCGATGCGCCGCGAAATGTCAGTCGCTGCGTCTCTGCGGGCAAGTCTCCGCGGATGACTCTCGGGGCGGGTCTTTAACGAAGCTTTGCGCGCTTGCGGGCGCCGCCTTGTCGGCATCGGCACCCTCGTCTGAACGGCGCGAGGCCATGCGGCTCAAGGGCCTGTCACGCAAACGTTCTTGCCGCCGCCCGCTCCGGGTCTCACCCCGGGTCGCATCTGGCCGGGCCCTGTGCGGCGATAGTGCAGGGGGCCTTCACACACGTTAGCGACAGTCAAGACGCGTCGCGGCAGACCTCCTGTTTGCCTCTTGAGGCGATGCGTCGTGCGTTACTACACCGACTTCATCGACGGCTCAGCGCTTTCCCGCGACGAGGAGGGGCTCGAATTCGGAGATCGACGCGAGGCCTGTCGATCGGCCGCGGAAGCCTTGGTGGAAATCGCACACGACACGCTTCGGTGCAGGCATGCGCCGCTCTTCACACGCGACCGCCTCGGCCTTCACATGGAGGCTCTGGTGCGGGACGAGGCCGGGTTGGTCGTCTTCCGAGCCCGGCTCGACCTCGCGCTGGACTGGTCGGACGATCTGCCCGGAGGCCGCTGATCCGCTGCGTTACCAGCCGCAATTGGGGACGGGCGGCTGAGGCTTGGCGAGCGCCGCCTTCTCGATCGGCACCATCGGCCCCCAGGCGTATTTCTGCGCGTAGGGCGTGACGTTGGTGAACAGGCAGCCGAGCTGGAAATGGCTCGCGCCCATCTCGCCCGAGAAGCCCATGCAATCCAGGAACGTCCAGGTCTGGGGCACCGGGGTCATCGAGCGCCAGCGCGGCATCGCCACCGGCGAGCAGACCTTGATCGCCCCGGTGCCGTCATCCGCGTTAAGGGCGCCTCCCGGCATCTGTGCTGCGGCTGGCACGCCGGCCAAGCCGAGAAGGAGCAGCGCCACCGCCGGGCCGGGCGCACGGGAAAGGTTCGAGCCGGGTAAGTTCATCGGGTCAATGCATCGTCCGCCACAGGGTCGCGAGGATCGCGAAGCCGATCAGGTTGTACAGGATCGCCCAGAGCCAGACGCCCATCACGGCCCGGCTCGGCTGCTGCGGCCGCTGGCGGCCGAGGCGCAGGCGATGCCTGTCCTCGGGGGTCGGCCAGATCGCGCTCTTGGGCGCTCTCAACAGCCGCGTCAGCGTCTCGGGGAGTTCGATGCCGGGCGGTCGTTCGCCGTTCATGGCGGCCTCCGATGCGGCGATGGGGATCCAGGGCACGGGCTCGGCCCGGGTGCTTCCGGATAGTACTGGTAGGCCCAGGTCTCGGAGAGCAGCCGCTCGCCGTGCTTCAGCTGCAGCCGCATTTCCACCGGATCCGGGCCCTCGGCATAGACCTTGAGGAAGACGCGCCACGGGCTCGGCTTGCCGTAAGGCGCCCAGGTCGCGCCGGCCTCCTCGGCGCTGCCGCGCGAGAGCGTCAGGGCGACCGTGGCTTTCTCGGGATCGAGGCCAGCCAGGGCCGCGCCCTCGAATTCCAGCACGAACTGGCGCACCAGGTTCGCGCGGCCCGGGCGCCTGTCCGGGTCGGGCAGCCAGGACGCCTTGGTGGCCCGGGTCGCGACGCACCGGGCGCGATCCGTGGCGACCGGCTCCGCGACGGGCCAGTGCAGGCGATAGGCGAAGCTGCGCTCCGCGCCGGCGGCCGGCTGATCGGCCGGCACCCACAGGGCGACGATATTGTCGTCGGTCTCCTGGTGAGTCGGGATCTCGACGAGCTGCACGCTGCCCGCCCCCCAATCGCCCTGCGGCTCGACCCAGATGTCGGGCCGGTTCTCCTCGAAGCCGTCGTCGATGTAGTTGGCGAAGGCCCGGTCGCGCTGAAGCAGGCCGAAGCCCTTGGGCGAGCGGTCCGCGAAGGCGCTGACGCTGAGGCGCGGCGGGTTGTTGAGTGGGCGCCAGATCATCTCCCCGGCGCCGGTCTGCATCAGCAGCCCGTCGGAATCGTGCACCTCGGGGCGCCAATCGCTGGCAAGGAACCGGCTCATCCCCTCCGAGTACCAGAGCATCGAGGTCAGCGGCGCCACGCCGAACCGCTCGACGGCCTTGCGCATGTAGAGCGTGCAGGCGACGTCGATCACCACGTGCGGCTCCTTCCGGGCGGTGAACCGATAGGCGCCGGTGAGGCTCTGTCCTTCGAGCAGGGCCAGCACGGTGACCGCCCCATCCGAGGCCGGCGCTACGTAGAAGCGGGTGAAGACGGGAAATTCTTCGGTCTTGCCGGGGCCGGGCGCGGTGTCGATGGCGATGCCCCGGGCCGACGCGCCGTATTGCGCGCCATCCCCGGCGGCGCGGAAGTAGGATGCCCCCAGGAAGGCCAGCCAGTCGCCGTCATCGCCCGGCTGGCCAGCCGGGACCTTCTGGAATCGGACGCCCGCGAAGCCGGCGCCGTCGGGCAGGTCCTTGCCAGGATTGCCGGCCGGGTAGGCGAAGAGATCGCGGGAATAGAGGAGCTCGCGGGCTTGGCCGACTTCGAGGGCAAAGACCTTCACCGGATGCCGGAAGAAGTTGCCGAGATGGAAGAAGGTGACCGGGTACGGGCTCTCCGGAAACAGCGCGTGGCCGGGCGGATAGCGGATCTCCTGCAGGGGGCCGTAGGTCAGGGCATCGAGCGCGGCTGAAGCCGGTGCTTCGGCGGGCGGCGCATAAGGCCGGTCCCGCAGGGCCCGGGCGAGGTCTTTCAGACGGTCGAAATCCATCGGCTCGGGAGGCGCCAGGCGTGGTCCGCCGGAAGCCGCCAGGGCGAGGCCCGGGAGCGGCGCGAGGGCCATGAGGCCGAGGGCTGTCAGGACGCGTCGCGTGATCAAGCTGCGCTCTCGGGATTCGGCCGGGCCATGCGGCCCCTGCCGCCCTCTAGCCACGCTGGCGCGGCGGCGCAATTTTTCGCGTCCGGGCGCGGGCGCGTGACTCAGCTCCTCGGGCCGCAGGCGTTGGTGGTGCCGTTGGTGGCCCAGAGGTCGGCACCGCCCCCGGGGGCGCACTGGCCCGGCAGCGCCAGCGTGATCAGCTTGGACAGCGCGCGATCCTCATCCTCGCCGTAGCCGATCTCCCCGACCATGCGGCCGCTCTTGTCGAACAGGGCGACCGTGGCGGAGTGCTCCATCGTGTAGTCGCCGTCCTTCGTCGGCACGCGCCGGTAGGCGACGTGGTAGGCGTCCGCCATGCGGGCGACCTGCGCGAGCGTGCCGACGAAGCCGCGGATGCGGGGATCGAACGAGGCCAGGTATTCCCTAAGGGTGGCGGGTGTGTCGCGCTCCGGGTCCAGCGTGACGAAGACGACGTTGAGGCGGTCGGCGTCGCGGCCCATCCGGCCGAGGGCGCCCGCGAGGGTGGCGAGCGTGGTCGGGCAGACGTCGGGGCAATGCGTGAAGCCGAAGAACAGGGCGGTCGGCTTGCCGAGAAGGTCGGCCTGGCTCACCGGGTGCCCGTCGAGATCCGTCATGGCGAAGGCGCCCCCGACCCGGCGCGGATGGCTGAACCGCGAACCCTGCTGCAGGACGATCGCGCCCGTGCCGGTGGCGACCAGCGCCACGAGGGCGGTGGACGCAATGAGGGCGAGCGGGCTCGGTGCCATGCTGTGACCTGCAACGGGTGAAAAACGTCGAGGCTCGCAATATGGGGTGCACGTCGCCTGACGCGATGCACGGACTGGCCCGTCGCCGGGGCCCGCCCCGGCGATCCGAGGCACGCTGCAAGGCGATTTAACCCGGGCGTCGATCGCCGAAAACGTCCATCCGTGCCGTGCGCGGGGCCGCCGTCCGGTGAACGTCCGCCCGGCGGCTACGAGGCGACCGCCAGGTCGCGGATCGGGGCCGACCGGTCTCGCGGAAGGCTGTCGAGGCCCAGCATGCCATCCATCTCGGCCTTCGGCACGGCTTTGCCGAAAAGGTAGCCCTGCCCGAAATCGCAGCCCTGGTCCGACAGCCAGTCGACGCTGGCATCCGTCTCGATGCCCTCGGCAGTGGTCGAGAGGCCCAGGCTCGTGCCGAGCTTGATGATCGCATCGACCAGCTTGGCGCGCTCGTCGCTCATCGTGATCGCGTCGACGTAGCTCCGGTCGATCTTCAGCTTGTCGAACTTCAGCTCGCGCAGATGATAAAGGCTCGAATAGCCGGTGCCGAAATCGTCGAGCGCGATGCGCACGCCAAGGTGCTGCAGCGACAGCAGGGTCGCGCGCGTCGCCTCCAGATCCTGAATCAGGGCGCTCTCGGTGATCTCGACCTCGAAGCGCCCCGGCGGAAACCCGGTCTCGGTCAGGATGGCCAGGATGCGCTCGGCCAGCCACGCATCCTGGAACTGGTGCGGGGCGATGTTCACAGCGAGAATCAGGTGGGCCGGCCAGCTCTGCGCATCCAGGCAGGCACGCCGGATCAGGCTGTAGCTGAGGTCGCCGATCATCCCGGTCTCTTCGGCCACCGGGATGAATTCTGCGGGTCCGACGAGGCCGCGCTCCGGGTGCTGCCACCGGGCGAGCACCTCGACACCGACGATCTCCTTGCCGGGCAGCGAGACCACGGGCTGATAGTACGGCTCGATCGCGCCGGTCTCGATCGCCGTGCGCAGCTCCGTCTCCAGCCGGGCCCGGGCGCGCAGTTCCTCGTCCATGGTGCTCCGGAAGAACCGGTAGCTGCCGCGGCCGTCCTTCTTGCCCTGGTACATCGCGAGGTCGGCCGCGTGCAGGATCGCGTCGGCATCCGCATGATCGCCGGCGACGATGGCGACGCCGACCGTCGCGCCGACCTTCAGGTCATTCTGGTTCCAGGTGACGGGCTCGGAGATGCTGGCGATCACCGCCTGCGCCAAGCGCGTCAGCCCCTCGCTGCCCTGGTCCAGAGGGACCAGCATGGCGAATTCGTCGCCGCCGAGGCGCGCCGCCACACCACCGGGCGGCAGGAGGTTCTGGAGGCGCTCGGAGACCGCGCAGAGCACGGCGTTGCCGGCGGCATGGCTGTAGAGGTCGTTGACCGGCTTGAATCGGTCGAGGTCGATCAGCAGCACGGCCGATGTCGGCTCGGGATCCGCCGTGTGCGCCCGCTCCACCGCCTCCAGGAACCGGCGGCGGTTGGCCAGACCGGTGAGGCCGTCGTGCCGGGCGATGGCTTCCGCCTGCGCAGCCGCCGCGTCCCGCTCCAGCATGAGCCGGCGCAACAGGATCGATTTCCGGACGCTGGCGCCGAACAGGGCCAGACCCATGCAGGCGGCCAGGATCAGCAGATCGTTGAGGTGGTACGCGTTGATGAAGCCGTTCAGCAGATCGAACGTCCCGAGGCTGGCGCCGACGAACCAGATCCCGGCGCCGATCGTGAGCAGGCACAGCGTCTCGTACAGTTCGCCGCGGCCCCAGGCGGTCGAGGTCTCACCCGGCATGTCTTTATCCGTCTCCCCCGTGCCGAAAGGAGGTTTGCCGCATCAAGACCTAAAGGGGGGTGAATCGGAAGCCGCCGGTTCACGGAACTGAGCGGCGCGCAACCTATGAGCGACGCTGTGTCGACGATAAGGGCTTCGGTAAGTCGGCCGCGTGCGCCTTCCGGTCCGCACGCGCCAAAGGCGCAAAGTGTGCGGACAAGATATGGTCGGAGTGGCCGGACTTGAACCGACGACCCCCTGTCCCGGAAGCAGGTGCATGAAGCCCGGCAGCTGCGCGATGCGGAGGCAGCCGCCCCGGGCGTGATCCGGCGCACGCTCGATGCGCGGTTGGCACAGGGGCAGCAGCCCACAAGGCCCGCGTTGAGCAGGTGCCCGCCCTGTCACTATCCCAGCTCACCCACGGCTTGTGGTTGGCCCTCCGCTGAAGGAGGGTCGGTCAACAAAACCTGGGATGGGGACGCTGCATGGTCGATCGGAATAGGCACCGCTGTGCTCTCCTTGCAGCCTCTCTCCTGCTCTCGGTGCCGGTCCTGCCTGCCCGCGCGGATCCGCCAGCAGCCGCGCCAACAGCACCTGCTGGGCCCAACCTTCAGGCCGTTCAGCATGAGGGAGACGTAGATCTACCCGAGTTCACGTTCCGCAATGGCGAGCGCCTTTCCCCGCTGCGTCTGCATTACACCGCGCTCGGCACACCGCAGCGCGATGCGGCCGGCAAGATCACCAACGCGGTCCTGCTGCTCCACGCCACGACCGGCACCGGCAAGACCTTCCTCGTGCCGACACTCGCCAATCACCTGTTCGGGCCGGGTCAGCCGCTGGACACCCAGCGCTACTACATCGTGCTGCCGGATGGCATCGGCTTCGGCGGCTCCACCAAGCCATCTGACGGCCTGCACGGGCGCTTCCCGCATTACGGCTACCGCGATCAGGTCGAGGCGCAGCATGCCATGCTCCAGGCCATGAGCATCGACCATCTGCGGCTGGTCGCCGGCATCTCGCAGGGTGGCATGCAGACGTGGCTCTGGGCCGAGCAGTACCCGGACGCCATGGACGGGGTGATGCCGATTGCCTGCATGCCGATTCAGATCAGCGGCCGGAACTTGATGTGGCGCCAGATCGTCTCCGACGCCGTGCGCAGCGACCCGAAGTGGAACGGCGGCGACTATGATCGCGCGGATCCCCCGACAGCTTGGACGCGCAGCGCTGCGCTGATGTTCGCACTCATGGTCAGCACACCCGAGCGCCTGCAGGCCGCCGGGCCGGACCGGGCCAAAACGCTGGCCTACGAGGACGAACTGACGGCGCAGTACCGGGGACGCGATGCCGGTGACGCGCTCTACGACTACGAGAGTTCGGCCGACTACAACCCCGCCCCTGAGGTAGCCCGCATCAAGGCACCGATGCTCGCCCTCAACTTTGCTGACGACCAGGTGAACCCAGCCCCGTTGCCTGTTGCGCGCGAGACCGTTGAGCACCTCGCCTCAGGCAAGTTCGTACTGCTGCCGGGCGGCTGGGGGCATGCCGGCATTTTCCACGCCGATCTTTGGGCGGATCAGCTGGGCGCGTTCCTGGGCAGCCTTTCCGACCAAGATAATCCGCACAAGCCTGTTGCGGGCGTCAAGTAGGCCTGCCGCACCGGTAGCGAAGCAGAGGCTGGGCAACGTGGTGTCGGTGAAGGTTGCCCGCCTTAATCGGCCAGCACGGCGATAAGCGAGAAGGATCCGGCGAGCGCGGAAGTGTCCACCACGACGGATGTAAGCAGGAGAATGTGGGATCTTGGGATGCCGGGCGGCCGTGCTTACAAGATGGGGTCAGCCGCGCGCAGTTGCGGCCGCGCCACTACCACACGCCAACCGGCTCGCCACCGCCAGCGAGCACACTATCGCGGAGGCGCAGGCCGCACGAGCCATGTGACGGACGCGAAAGCCCCCAGCCAGGAGCCGAGGGCGGCAAAGGCTACGTAAACCGCGTTCTCCGTATAGTTGATCACGGCAAACGCGGAGAGGAGGTACCAACAGGCGCTCCAGTTCGCGGCCGGAATGCGCCGGCGGGCGGCCACGGCGGCATTGAAGAAGACGTAGGCCCCGTCGGTGACGGCAGTGGCGGCGACTACGCCCACCGCGATCAGCGGATCGATGTTCAACATGAGGCTCTCCCGGGCTGCCTGAGGGGATCTCGCCACCCGGGCAAGATCCGGCAACCGCAGGTCTACGCGGCCGGCTCAGTCGGTGCTGTCGCCATCACCAGCGTCATCGCCGGCATCCAGCAGCCAGTCGGGCAGACCGGGGATCACGTCCCCAGCCACGTCACCGGCGGTCTCGAGGGCCCTTCCCGCCATCGCCTCTGGGCTCTCAGCCCGAACCTCAGCGAACAGTTTGCGCGCCAGCCGGTCGAGTTCCTCGTCCGACAGATTCTGGCCTGGCTCGTCCGTCATGGGCGTGACCCCCGAAAGTATCGGCCGCTCGGACCCGCCGGGATCCGCTCACGGGGCGGGGAAGCGTCCGATCTCACAAGCGTTCGCCGATACGCAACGCGGCCCGACCGCATGATTGGCGACCGCGGTTACCTCCGGGTGAGGTCGGGCGTGCGTCTTTCTCCCGGGATAGGCCACCTATCCGGTGAAGCAGCGCCGATACTATTTGTAGCGGCGCCGCCACCATGCTGCAGTGGCTGAACGCCTGAGGGCCGGCATGCAGGCCGCCGGCCACCCGGAACCGATAGACACGATAGCGTTCGCCCTCACGGCCTCCGCCCTCACATTTTCCGGCTTCGTCGTGATGCTTGGATGGCGGTGAGCCGATCCGCAGGTTCCGGGGTGCCGCCGGGGTTCCGAACCCCGGCAATCTCCACCGAAAATCGGCACCCCAGGTGAACCCCAGAACGCAGAAATGAGAATGGCGACCCGTCGGCCACCTTGCATAACTCGCTGTAAACAATGGGGTATTTTGGTCGGAGTGGCCGGACTTGAACCGACGACCCCCTGTCCCCCAGACAGGTGCGCTACCGGGCTGCGCTACACTCCGACGCCACAAGGGCTCGGGGCTCATAGCCTTCGTGCCCCGCCCGCGCAACCCCTTCGGCGGTTGCGGCTAAGGGCGGCCCTGGCCCTCGCCGGCCTGTCCCGCTACGGGGAGCGGCTGTCGCCTATGCCATCGAGGATCATGACGGACCGACCGATCGCCTTCGATCTCACGCGCCTGGTCACGCGCCTGCGCCACGCGAGCCCATCCGGGATCGACCGCGTCGACCTCGCCTATGCGCGCGCCTATCTCGGGCGGCCGGGACCGAGCGTCGGCGTGGTCTCCACGGCGTTCGGGCCCCGCGTCATCGACCGCGCGCGCGCGGTCGACATCGTGGAGGCGGTGTCGGCCGGCTGGGTCGAGGACCGAGACGCGGCCTCCGATCCGGTCTATCGCGGGCTGGCGAAGCGCCTCGGCGACCCGCTGGCGTCTACCGCCACCGGGCAGCCACCGCGACCCGGGACCGGGGCCGCCGAGCGGCGCCGGATCCAGGCGCGGCGCGCGGCCGACATCGCCCTGCGTGCTCGCCCGATCGCGGCGCTGCCCCGGGATGCGCTCTACCTGCACACCTCGCATCTGCGCCTCGACAACCCGCGCCGGTTCGACTGGCTCTACGAGCGGCGGGACGTGCGCGCGGCGTTCTTCGTCCATGATCTCATCCCGATCACGCATCCAGAATACGGTCGCCCCGGCGAGGCCGACCGCCACCGGGTCCGGATGCGCACGATCGGCCGACACGCCGCTGCGATCCTGGTGAATTCGGAGGATACCGGCGCGCGCACCCTCGCCCACCTGACCGCGGAGGGATTCGCCCGGCCGCCGGTGGCGGTGGGACATCTCGGTGTCGAGCCGGCTTTCGGGCGTGCGGGGCCTCGGTTCCGGCCGGACCGGCCGACCTTTCTGGTCTGCGGCACGATCGAGTCCCGCAAGAACCACCTGCTGTTGCTCCAGCTCTGGCGGCTTCTGGCCGAGCGGCACGGCGCCGATACACCCCGCCTGGTCGTGGTGGGACGCCGTGGGTGGGAGGCCGAGAGCGCCATCGACATGCTGGAGCGCTGCCCCGGCGTGCGCGCTCACGTGATTGAGGTCACCGGGCTCTCGACACACGGTCTCGCCGCCTTGACGCGCAGCTGCACCGCGCTGCTGATGCCCTCGTTCACGGAAGGTTACGGCATCCCGATCGTCGAGGCCGCGGCCTCGGGCCTCCCTGTGGTGGCTTCGGACATACCGGTTCATCGGGAGATCGCCGGCGGCTTCGCCCTGTTCCGTGATCCCCTGGACGGCCCGGGCTGGGCCGAGGCGATCGAGGCGCTCGCACAGCCGAACGCCTCGCTCCGGGCCGAACTCGCGGGACGCCTCAACGGCTACGTGCCGCCCGGCTGGGACGCCCATTTCGCGGCCGTGGGACCGACACTCGCGGCGATCTGACCGGAACTGTCCGCGGTGCGCGAGTTGCGCCGGTTCGACCTGACGAATAAGGAAAAGCGTCAGTCCGCAAGGCTGGCCGAGACTTGGGCGGAACGGAGATCCTGCCGATGCGGGTGATCGACCTCGATCGCGACGCGGTCAAGCGCGGGCTGAGCGACGGCACGATGCTGTTGATAGACGTGCGCGAGGAACACGAATACGAGGGCGGACACATCCCGGGTGCCGTCTCGCATCCGCTCTCCGCGTTCGACCCGCAGGCCCTCGCCGCGCTCATCGCCGAGGATGGGCGCCGACCCGTTCTAGCCTGCGCGGCGGGCGTGCGATCGAGGCACGCGCTGATGGCTGCCCAGAACGCGGGTCTCGATATCGCCGAACACTACCAGGGCGGCTTCAAGGATTGGTACGGGTCCGGCGAAGCAATCGAGTAGCTCACCCGGATCATCAGGCCCCATGGGCCGCGATGTGCGCTCTCGCACAAAGAATAACGGGGCGCACGGGTTACGGCGCGTCTGCCGTGGATTAATCGTCAAGCTCGGTTCGACCGACGGGTCGGCCAACGGACAGCAGGACCCGATGCGCAGCCGGCTTCCCAGCCTCCTCACCGTGCTCTCCGGTCTCGTCGCCGGCCTCGCCGTCTCGGGGCCTCTCGCCCCGTCCGCTCATGCGCAGGCGCCCGGCGGGCCTCCGCCCAAGGTCACCGTGGCCAAGCCGGTGGTGCGCCAGATCGTCGAGCAAGACCAGTATACCGGCCGTTTCGACCCGATCGAGTATGTCGAGGTCCGCGCGCGGGTCACCGGCTATTTGGAGAAGATCAACTTCACGGACGGCCAGACCGTGAAGAAGGGCGACGTGCTCTTCGTCATCGACCGGCGCCCCTACAAGGCGGCGCTGGAGCAGGCCCAGGCCGCCCTGGCCTCCGCCAAGGCCCGCCAGTCCTTCTCGCAGACCGACCTCGAGCGCGCGCAGACCCTCTCGAAGAGCGGCAACATCTCCGAGCAGGTCACCGACCAGCGCCGGCAGGCTTCGCAGACCGCGCAGGCCGACGTCGACAGCGCTCAGGCGGCCCTGAACAACGCGCAGCTCAACTACGACTTCAGCGAGGTCAAGGCCCCGATCAACGGCCGCATCAGCCGGCGGCTGGTAACCGAGGGCAACATCGTCATCGCCGACCAGACTCTGTTGACCACGATCGTGTCTCTCGACCCGATCTATTTCAGCTTCACGGTCGATGAGAAGTCGTTCCTGAAGTACCAGAGCAGCCTCGGTATCGGCATGGGGCAGACCCAGCAGGGCAAGGGCGTGCCGATCATGATCGCGCTCTCCGGCGAGGCCAAGCCGACCCGGAAGGGTACCCTCGACTTCGTCGACAACCGCGTCGACAATGCCACCGGCACGATCCTGCTGCGTGCCACGGTCCCGAATGCGGACCTGTTCATCAAGCCCGGCCTGTTCGGCATCGTGTCGATGCCCGCCACCAAGCCGTTCCAGGGTGTGATGATCCCCGACGAGGCGGTGGCCGCCAACCAGGACAAGCGCATCGTCTACCTGGTCGGGCCGGACAACGTGATCCAGCAGAAGGACGTGGTGCTTGGGCCGAAGGTCGACGGCTACCGGGTGATCCGCGACGGCCTGAAGGGCGACGAGACCGTGGTGGTCAACGGGATCGCCCGCGTCCGTCCCGGGGCCAAGGTGAGCCCGGATACCATCGAGCTGCCACCGAGCAAGACGTGAGCCTGCAAGGCTCGACACGACTGCCTTCGAGCGCGCCGCGCCGCGCGTGCCGCACCGACGACGCAGGGCCCCGGCCGGGTGACCGGCGGGCCTCAGAGGTTTGACCGATGCGTTTCGCCCATTTCTTCGTCGACAGGCCGATCTTCGCGTCCGTCACGTCGATCGTTTTCCTGATCCTCGGCTTCGTGGCCTACGAGAGCCTGCCGGTCTCGCAATATCCCGAGATCGTGCCGCCGACCGTGACCGTGCGCGCCTCCTACCCCGGCGCCAACGCCGAGACCGTGGCCGCCACCATCGCGACGCCGATCGAGCAGGAGGTCAACGGCGTCGACAACATGCTGTACATGACGTCGTTGTCGACCAACGACGGCAACATGCTGCTGACCGTGACCTTCAAGGTCGGCACTAACCTCGATATCGCCAACGTGCTGGTGCAGAACCGGCTCTCGGTGGCGCAGCCGCGGCTGCCGCCGGACGTGCGCAACCTCGGCGTGACAGTGCGCAAGGCCTCGCCCGACCTGATGCTGGTCGTGCACCTGCTCTCGCCCAACAAGACCTACGACCAGAACTACCTCGCCAACTACATCTATCTGAACATCCGTGACGAGCTGCTGCGCCTCGACGGCGTCGGCGACATCACGATCTTCGGCGGTAACGAATACGCCGAGCGCATCTGGGTCGATCCGAACAAGCTCGCCGCCTACGGCCTCTCGGTGACCGACGTCACCACGGCGCTGCAGGAGCAGAACGTTCAGGTGGCGGCCGGCCAGCTCAACGGGCCGCCGGCGGCCAGGGGCGAGGCGTTCCAGCTCGTCGTTCAGTCGCAGGCGCGCTTCAAGACCCCAGAACAATTCGCCGAGGTCATCATCAAGGCCCAGGACGGGCGCCTCGTCCGGGTCAAGGACATCGCCCGCGTCGAGATGGGCCAGAAGGATTACACGACCAACTCCTACCTCAACGACACGCCCGCGGTGGGCATCGGCGCGTTCCAGCGGCCCGGCACCAACGCCCTCGATGCGGCCGCCTCGGTCAAGAAGGTGATGGAGGTTGTCAAGAAGAACTTCCCGCCGGATGTCGAGTACCGGATCGCCTACAATCCGACCGAGTTCATCGAGGAATCGATCCAGGAGGTCTACAAGACCCTGTTCGAGGCGGTCGGCCTCGTCGTGATCGTGGTGCTGGTGTTCCTTCAGAGCTGGCGGACTGCCCTGATCCCGGTCATCGCGATTCCGGTCTCGCTGATCGGCACCTTCGCGGCGATGGCGGCCTTCGGGTTCTCGCTCAACAACCTGACCCTGTTCGGGCTCGTGCTCGCCATCGGCATCGTTGTCGACGACGCCATCGTCGTGGTGGAAAACGTCGAGCGCAACATGGCCGAGGGCCTGTCGCCGGGCGACGCCGCCCACAAGACCATGGACGAGGTCGGGGGCGCGGTCATCGCCATCGCGCTGGTGCTTGCCGCGGTGTTCGTGCCGACGGCGTTCATCCCGGGCATCTCCGGCCAGTTCTACAAGCAGTTCGCGCTCACCATCGCGGCCTCGACCCTCATCTCCGCATTCAATTCGCTCACCCTGTCCCCCGCGCTCTGCAAGCTGTTGCTCGTGCCGCATCACGCGCGCAAGGAGCCGAAATTCTTCCTGACCCGGTTCGTGAACTGGCTCGCCAATGGGTTCAACCGGGCCTTCGACGCTACCTCCAACTTCTACGGCCGGACGATCCGCGTGCTGACGGGCGGGTTTGTTGGGCTCGTGGCGATGCTGCTGGTCTACGCAGCTGTGATCGCCGGCACGCTGCACCTCGCGCAGACGACACCCACGGGCTTCATCCCGGACCAGGACCAGGGCTACCTGATCGGAGTCGTCCAGCTTCCCTCCGGCGCGTCCCTCGACCGCACCACGGACGTGATCCTGCGCGCGGCCAAGCAGGCCCGGACCGTCGACGGCGTGGCCAACGCGGTGATCATTGCCGGCTTCGATGGTGCGACCTTCACCAACACCACCAACGCCGGCGTGATGTTCCTGACCCTCAAAGGGGCCAAGGAGCGCGCCGCGGAGGGACGTACAGCCGCGGTGATCACCGGCGATGTGCTCAAGGCGACCTCCGACATCCAGGAAGCCCGGGTGATCGTGATTCCGCCTCCGCCCGTCCGCGGTCTCGGCAGCGGCGGCGGCTTCAAGATGCAGATCGAGAGCCGCCAATCCTCCGAGATCGGCCCGCTGATGGCCGCGGCCGGCGAGGTGATCGGTCAGGCGAACCAGAGCGCGGACGTGCAGCGCGTGTTCACGACCTTCGACAACTCGACGCCGCAACTCTTCCTCGACATCGACCGCACCGTCGCCCGCATGCTCGACGTGCCGCTGGCCAACGTGTTCTCCTCGGTCCAGGCGGATCTCGGCGGCACCTACGTCAACGACTTCAACACCCTGGGCCGCATCTACCAGGTGCGCCTACAGGGCGATGCGGCCTTCCGCAGCTCGATCCAGGACATCTCGCAGATCAAAGTACGCTCCTCCACAGGCGCACTGGTGCCGATGGGCACGCTCGCCTCCGTGCGCGACGTGACCGGGCCCCAGATCGTGCAGCGGTTCAACCTGTACTACTCGGTCCCGGTGCAGGGCGTGGCAAAACCGGGGGTCTCCACCGGACAGGCTTTGACCGCCATGGAGGAGATCGCCAAGAAGGCGCTCCCCGAGGGCTACGCCTACGACTGGACCGAGATCGCCTACCAGCAGAAGGCCGCGAGCGGGACGGCCGGAGCCGTCTTCGCTCTCGGCGTACTGCTGGTCTTCCTGGTGCTCGCCGCGCAATACGAATCCTGGGCGCTGCCCCTGGCGATCCTGCTGGTCGTGCCCACGGGCGTGCTCGCGGCCCTGGCCGGAGTGCAACTCCGCGGCCAGGACAACAACATCCTGACCCAGATCGGCCTGATCGTGCTGATCGGCCTCGCGGCCAAGAACGCGATCCTGATCGTCGAGTTCGCGCACGACATCGAGCAGCGCGAGCACCGGGGTCCGGTCGAGGCGGCGGTGGAAGCCTGTCGGCTCCGCCTGCGCCCGATCCTGATGACTGCCTTCGCGTTCATCCTCGGCACCCTGCCGCTGGTGATCGCCACCGGCCCCGGCGCGGAGATGCGCCAGGCTCTGGGTACGGCGGTGTTCTTCGGGATGATCGGCGCGACCTTCTTCGGCCTGTTCCTGACGCCGGTATTCTACGTGGTGATCCGGCACTTCTCGCTCTGGCTCGGCCGCCTGCGGCGCAAGCCGTCGCACGACGACCACGGCGGGGCAGCACCCGCCCACGGCTGAAGAGAGCTGCCGGAAGCTGCCGGCGGATCACAAGGCTGCGCAGCCGGGAGCCGCGCCCGATCCTGACCGGTCGGGGGCGGCTCCTGCGCGACGGGGGCCATCCGCCGGTGTAGAGGCTTGCGCCATGCACCTCCTCGGCCGCCTCCTCCTCGCAGCCTTCGCGCTCCTGCTCGCGGTGCCCGCGGGCGCCGCAATCCTCGTGCTGGCGCTCCTCGTCGATCCCGCGGCGAATGCGTGGCTGACCGGCGGGGCGCTCGCCACCGTCGACATGGCCCTGTCCGACCTCTCCGCGGGCCTCCCGCCGGAAGGGCTCGCCCTGCTGGTGGCCGGCCTCGCCAAGGCGCTGTTCGTCCTGCTGTTCGTTCCGCCGGCCCTGGTCGGTCTCGGCGGCGAGATCCTCGGTCGGCGCGGCCTCCTCTGGTACGGCGCCGGATCCGGTCTGCTGACAGCCGCCCTACCCTGGCTCACCCGCGGCGTGCCACGGCCTGAGGCGACCGGACGGGACCCGAGCCTCCTGCTCGCGGAGGCGCGCCTGACGCTGATTCTCTTCCTCGTCGGCGCGAGCGCCGGCCTCGTCTACTGGCTGGTGGCGGGGCGCAGCGCCGGGCCGTCCCGGGGCGATCGTGATGACGGAAGCGCCTGATCCAAGGCATCCGTCGAACCGGCCGCGCTTGGCCGCGGACGTCTGCCCGCGCTAGAGGGAACCGCCACGAAGCGGATCCCGATGCTCGCCCTGCGCTCTCTCACCTTCAACGTCTGCTTCTACGCCGTCACGACGCTGCTCGCGATCGGTGGCTTGCCCGCGGTGGTCTCCCACCGCGCAGTGCTGCGGCTGGCCCAAATCTGGGGACGGATCACCCTGTGGCTGCTGCGCGTGGTTGCCGGCACGCGGGTCGAGTTTCGCGGCCTCGAGAACATCCCGGAGGGGCCGCTGCTGATCGCGGCCAAGCACCAGTCGGCCCTGGAGACGCTGGCGCTCTGCACCCTGTTCCCGGACTTCGCCTATATCCTCAAGCGCGAGCTGCTGTTCATCCCGCTGATCGGCTGGTACCTGTCCCGCAGCGGCATGGTGGCGATCGACCGCTCCAGGGGCGCCCGGGCAATGAGCTTGATGAACGCCGCCGCTGCGAGTGCGATCGGCCAAGGCCGCCAACTCATCATCTTCCCCGAGGGGACGCGCCGCGCGGTCGGAGCTCCGCCGTCCTACAAACAGGGTCTATCGCACCTCTACGTGGCGTTGAAGGTGCCCTGCCTGCCGGTGGCGCTGAACACCGGCCTGTTCTGGTCACGCAACAGCCTCCTCCGCCGGCCCGGAACGGCCGTGATTCACTTTCTGGAGCCGATCCCGCCCGGACTGCCGCGCCAGGATTTCCAGGCCCTCGCGCAAGAGCGAATCGAGGCGGCCTCGAACGCCCTGGTGGAGGGCGGGCTTCACGGGCTCGCCGCCGAGGGCCATCCGGCTCCGGCCGCCGAGGCATCCGCCGCGGCTGCACCCCGGCGCTGAATATCCCGGCGCGTCGTGTCGGGATTCCTGGGTCGGAGCGCCGCGGTGTAGCGGCGTCTGGTGCTTGTGGATAACTCACCCGAACACCACATCCTTGCTGCGGAACGTCGCGCTTGACGCCTGTGGATATCGCGCGCTAGGTTGGAACAAATGGCGAACAGACGAGCCCTGTCCTGGTCGGCCGCGCTTCGCGACCTCAAGGACGATCGCACGCGGAGACAGGATGTGCGTGAAGAACGCCTCAAGACGACCGCCGGCCTGCGCGGTTCGCCCGCGCTCCCGCTCTCGGCGTGGCGCGGACGCTCGGGCCGCCGCTATGTGGTCGGGATCCATCCGGCCGGCGGCTTCGACCTTGACGAGATGGCGGAGGCGGTGGTGATCGCCGTGCGCCGCGACAATGCCGGCATTGCCGAGATGGTGTCGGTCGCGACCTCGGCCGAGAGCCCGCGCGACCACCTCCGGCGGACATGGCTCGACCGGGTTCGCCGCCGAGGTGCCACCGAGATGCATGTGCATCGCCTCGCCGAGGGCGAGGCCGAACGGGTGGCGATCGTTCAGGACCTGCAGGTCGATACGATCGAGCCGGCACAGGTCTGACCCGGAAGGGGTCTCGGTCACGGTCGACCGGGGCCGGTTCCGCCCCAGTTTCGCCCCGTGCGTGGCCTCAAGGCGGGGTCGTAAGGCCCCTGAGCGGGGCGCGTGGTGGGGGAATGGGACGCATGACGCAGGATCGGACGCAGCCGGGCAGCGGCGCGCAGGCGTTGCCGTCGCGGACTTCAGGGCGTTTCCGGATCGGGTTGTTCCTGCCCTACATCTTGCTGGCGCTCGTCGCGGTCGCTTGGTCGGCCGGCTGGTTCTGGATCCGCGGTCGCGCGGCGAGTGAGATCGACGGCTGGGTTGCCCGCGAGGCGGCGGCCGGCCGCAACTGGACCTGTGCCGACCGGAGGCTTGCCGGCTACCCGTTCCGGATCGAGCTGCGCTGCAGCGCCGTCACCCTCGAGCGCTCCGACGGCCGGTTCCGACTCGGCCCGTCCACCGCGGTGGCGCAGATCTACGAGCCGCGCCTCGTCCTGTTCGAAAGCGCTGGACCCTTCCATGTCGAGCAGGGCGCGCTGAGCGGGGAGGTAACCTGGAGCGGGATCCAAGGTAGCTTCCACGGCGCCTCGGATGGCTTCAGTCGCGTCTCCCTTGTGGTGGACCGTCCGAACGTCACCGTCACCGGGGCCGATCCCGGACCGATCTCGGTCGCGGGCCGGCACCTGGAGCTGCATGGTAGGCCGACGCCCGGACGTTACGAATCCGAAGGGGCAGTCGACGTGAGCCTGCGCTTCGCGCAGGCCGAGGTTCCGCAACTCGACGCGCTCACCGGCAACCCGGCTCCGGCCGACCTATCGCTCGATGCGATCCTCACTCATGCGACCGTGCTGAGGACTGGGGCGGTGGCGCGGGAACTCGATCGCTGGCGCGGCGCCGGCGGCGCTCTCGATCTCACGTCCCTGTCGCTCGCCAAGGGCGCTCAGCGCGTCCAGGCGACGGGCGAACTCGCGCTGGACGCCGCTCACCGTCCCGCCGGGCAGCTCGACCTTCGGGCTGCGGGCGTCGATGCTTTGGTGGGCAGCATCGTCGGTCAGCGCTTCGGGTCGGACAAGGGCGCCCTGGTCGGCCAGCTCGTGGGCGGTCTCCTGGGCCTGAGCCGACAGCCCGGCCCGGACGCGCGGGCGGATGCTGAGCCGCTGAAGCCCCTTCCGCCCCTCAAGCTCGTCAACGGGCGTCTGGTCTTCAGCGGATTTCCGATTCCGAACGTCTACCTGCCGGCCCTGTACTAGACGGCCTCCGCCCTCGACCCGCGTGCGGGAAAAGATGCGGAACCGGCTCTGATCGTAATCCCGCGATCGGCTATAACGCGCCCATGACTTCGAAAACGATCCCGCCGGCCCGCATCAAGATCTGCGGCCTCAGCACCGCCGCCACCCTGGCGGCCGCGCTCGATGCCGGCGTGGACTGGATCGGTCTGGTGCATTTCCCGCGCAGCCCGCGGCACGTGGACTTCGCCCGGGCCGCCGCCCTGTCGGCCCTCGCCCGCGGGCGGGCCCAGCGCGTGGTCCTGCTGGTCGATCCGGACGACGCCCTGGTGACGGCCGCCATCGAGTCCGCTGATCCGGACCTGATCCAGCTGCATGGTCATGAGAGCCCCGCCCGCGTCGCGGCTGTTCGTGCCCTGGCCAAGCGCCCAGTGATGAAGGCGCTGGGTGTCGAGACCCGCGCGGACCTGGAAAGCGTGCCGGCCTACGCCGCCGTCGCCGACCGGATCCTGCTGGACGCCAAGGCGCCGCCCGAGGCCGCTCTGCCCGGGGGCAACGGCCGTTGCTTCGACTGGACGATCCTCACGGGCGCCGATCTGCCGCCGGGCACGATGCTGTCGGGCGGCCTCGATGCCGGGAATGTCGGTGCGGCGCTCGCTCGCACCGGGCTCGGTGCGGTCGACGTCTCCTCGGGTGTGGAATCCGCGCCCGGCGTCAAGGACCCGGACAGGATCGCGGCCTTCGTGGCGGCCGTCCGCGCCTCTGGCTGAAGGCGGCGCGCTAGCGCGGTGCCGGCAGAGCTGTGCGGTTCGTGTTGGGAACCGTGTAGGGGCCGGGCGTCTCGCTGTCCGGCGCGTACGCGCGCAGCCGCGTCGCCTCCCGCTCGTAGCGGTTCGCCTCGCGCCGATGGTAGCGGGCGCGAGCGCGGGTCGTGCCCTGGCCGAGCCATGTGAACACGCCGCCGACCACGATGCCCAGGGCCACGGCGCCGAACAGGATCGCGTAGAGCGGCAGGTCGACACTGAACACGGGGGCATCCGCGGTGAACGGATCGAAGGAGAGCTGCACCGGCGCTCGGTTTGCGACCGCCAGCAGGATCACCAATGCGGCGATCGGCAGGAGCAGGAGGCTCTTCAGGAAACGGATCATCGCGCTCACAGACCTCTTCCTATTCGGCTGCCGACGCGCTCTCGCCGATGCCGGCGGCGTTGAGGCGCTGACGCATCTCCTTCCCGGTCTTGAACACGGGGATCGCCTTCTCGGACACGGCAACGGCCGCACCGGTGCGCGGGTTGCGTCCCCGCCGCGCTTCACGGCGCTTGACCGAGAAGGCGCCGAAGCCGCGCAGCTCCACCCGGTCGCCCCGGGCCAGAGCGTCCGAGATGGTGTCGAGGATCGCGTTGACCAGGATCTCGACGTCACGTTGGTAGAGATGCGGGTTCTGCTCGGCGATCTTGAGGACGAGCTCCGACTTGATCATGGCGTCTGCGTCTTCTCGCGGGATCGGGGCGGGCTTCGTGGACGGGGGCGCTCAGGGCTCCGGTCGCCACAGGACGAGCAGGCCGCCGCTGGCGGTCTCGGCCTGGGCGCCGACGGCCCGCAGGCGCGCGGCGAGGCCTTCGAGACCCAGGAGGTCTGCACCGATGCCGGCCGCCGACCAGAGCGAGAAATCACTCTCCCTGCGGGGCTTCCAGTCCTTGACCGGGAGATCCTTCGGGACGCCGCGGGTCGTCTCCAGCCACGCCACGGCCTGACGCTCGCCGCCCAGTTCATCCACGAGCTTGAGGGGTACGCTCTGGCGGCCGCTGAACACCCTTCCGTCAGACACGGCCGTGATCTGGTTCGCGTCCATGCCCCGGCGCTCGACCACCAAACCCTTGAACCAAGCGTAGGTGTCGCCGACCACGGCTGCGAGGGCAGCGCGCGCCTCCGGGGTAGTCGGCGTGAAGCCCGACGGCTCGGCCTTGAGCGGCGAGGACTTAACCGACTCGACCTTGACCCCGACCTTGTCCAAGAGCCCCGAAAGATCCGGGTACTGGAACAGGACGCCGATCGAGCCGACCAGGCTGGTTTCGCGGGCGACGATATGGTCCGCCGCAATGGCGGTGATGTAGGCGCCTGACGCCGCGGTACCATCCACGAAAGCGACCAGCGGCTTCTTGGCGGCCAGCGCACGCAGGTTGCGGAAAATCTCTTCCGAACCGGTGGTGGTCCCGCCGGGCGAGTTGATCGAGACGACCACACCCTTCACGACATCGGAATCCCCGACCCGCTGCATCAGCTTGGCGGTCGATTCGCTGCCGGCGATGAAGCCCGAGACGGAGATGCGGGCGATCTGCGGCCGCACCGCGAACGCGCCATCGGCGCCGGTCCGGACCCGGTAGCCGAGGGCGCCCACCGCCACGATCAGGCCGCCGACCCCGACCACACGCCAGAGGGACAGCTTGCGGCGCAGGCGCCGCCGGTCGATCAGCAGTTCGGCGTCGGCTGCCATGCGTACGCTTCCCCTCGCCTCCCCGGTCAACCCCGTCAGGGGTGCGGGGGTGAGGCCCCGCGCCGGGCAAGTCCTTGGTTTCCTTCGGCTCGCGCGGCCAGAGACACGCGAGGCCGGTGTTCTAGAGCATTTTCCGCGGGCCTGGATATGGGCCGTGCGAAGAAAATGCGTCGACGTCTCGCCGCGGCCCCGACGCGTTGCACGGCAGCGGGGTGAGGCACGAAAAAAAGACCCGCGCGGGACTGGTGTCCCACGCGAGTCCTGAGCTTCCGGAAGCCGCCGCCCGGCTGAGCCGGGCAGCGGGAACCAACTCTCACTCGTCGTCGGTGCGAGCCTTCTTGAAGGCCGCGCCGAGGATGTCACCGAGCGAGGCGCCGGAATCGGCGGAGCCGAACTGGGCCATCGCTTCCTTCTCCTCGGCGACTTCCAGGGCCTTGATCGAGACCTGGACGCGGCGGGCCTTGCGGTCGAACTGGACCACCCGGGCGTCGAACTTCTCGCCGGCGGCGAAACGCTCGGGACGCTGGTCGCCCCGGTCGCGGGCGAGCTCGGCGCGGCGGATGAAGGTGGTCATGTCGGTGTCGACGATCTTCGCCTCGACGCCCGAATCCTTCACCTCGACGACCTCGCAGGTGACGATCTGGCCCTTCTTGATCTCGCCGGCCTCGGCGAAGGGGTCACCGCCGAGCTGCTTCACGCCCAGCGAGATCCGCTCCTTCTCGACATCGACGTCGAGAACCTGGGCGCGGACCATGTCGCCCTTCTTGAACTCCTCGATGACCTGCTCGCCGGGACGGTTCCAGTCGAGATCCGACAGGTGGACCATGCCGTCGACATCGCCCTCGAGGCCGATGAACAGGCCGAACTCGGTCTTGTTCTTCACCTCGCCCTCGACCTCGGAACCGACCGGGTGCTTCTCGGAGAAGGCCTCCCAGGGGTTCTGCAGGGTCTGCTTGAGGCCGAGCGAGATGCGGCGCTTGACCGGGTCGACTTCCAGGATCTGAACCTCGACCTCCTGGGAGGTGGAAACGATCTTGCCCGGATGGACGTTCTTCTTGGTCCAGCTCATCTCGGAGACGTGGATCAGGCCCTCGATCCCCGGCTCCAGCTCCACGAAGGCGCCGTAATCGGTGATGTTGGTCACGCGGCCCTTGAGCTTGGCACCCTCCGGGTAGCGGGCGGCGATGCCCTCCCACGGATCGGCGAGCAGCTGCTTGATGCCGAGCGAGATGCGGTGCGTCTCGTGGTTGATCTTGATGATCTTGACCTTGACCGTCTGGCCGATGGTCACGACCTCGGACGGGTGGTTCACGCGGCGCCACGCCATGTCGGTGACGTGCAGCAGGCCGTCGATGCCGCCGAGATCGACGAAGGCGCCGTACTCGGTGATGTTCTTGACGACGCCGTCGATGACCTGGCCTTCCTCGAGGTTGGCCACCAGCTCCGAGCGCTGCTCGGCGCGGCTCTCCTCGAGGACGGTGCGGCGCGACACGACGATGTTGCCGCGGCGACGGTCCATTTTGAGGATCTGGAACGGCTGCGGGGTGCCGAGCAGCGGGGTGACGTCGCGGACCGGGCGGATGTCAACCTGCGAGCGCGGCAGGAACGCCACGGCGCCGTCGAGGTCGACGGTGTAGCCGCCCTTGACTTGGTTGAAGATCGTGCCGGTGACGCGGTCGTTGTTCTCGAACGACTTCTCAAGCTTGACCCAGCTCTCCTCGCGGCGCGCCTTGTCGCGCGAGATCACGGCTTCGCCGAGCGCGTTCTCGATCCGGTCGACGTAGACCTCGACCTCGTCGCCGATCTTCAGCTCACCCTCACGGCCGGGGCCGGTGAATTCCTTGAGCGCGACACGGCCTTCCGTCTTGGCGCCGATGTCGATGACGGCCACGTCCTTCTCGATCGCGACGACGCGACCCTTGACGACGGAGCCTTCGGTGATCTCGTGTTCGAGGAAGCTCTCCTCGAGGAGGGCTGCGAAATCCTCGCGGCTCGGGCCACGCCCCAGAGCGGTACCTGCGGTCATTCTGTCTCCTGAACGGCCTCCAGCGGAGGCCCGTTGCGTCGGCGGCTCGCGTTGCACGCACCCCCGTTCGCCGCGACCGCTCCCTTTGTCTTTCGGGAGAGGCGACCGGTCCCCTGGGAGCCGGCTTGCCGACGCGTCGATACGGATGACGAGGGCGGTCCAGCCGGCGGCCCGGCGGACGCGAGAAGACGAGCGCGAGAGCGGATCCGGGAGGACGCGCGCTCCATACAGCATCGGGCCTGCGACTTCAACCGAAACGCTTTTCCGATGCGCGGGCCGGCCGGAGCCGCGGTCCCGCTTCGCGTCTGCGCGGGGCCAGCCAACGAAACATCAGGGCGGCCGTGGGCTCAGGCTGCCTTGGCCCAGGCGTTGCGGGTATCCATCACCTCGTCGGTGTGCACGTCAAACCGCACCAGATGCGCCGTGCCGAAACTGGTCGTCAGCGCGCAATCGGCGGCGTCTCGCCCGCGGGCCATGACGATCCGGGCGATCCGCGGGCGGTTGTGCCGGGCGTCGAACGTATACCAGCGGCCGCCCTCGGCACCATCGAGATAGACCTCGAACCAGGCGGAGAAGTCCATCGGCGCCGGATCCTTCGGCCCCCCGATGTCGCCGAGGTAGCCGGTGGCATAGCGGGCCGGAATATTCATGCACCGGCACAGGGTGATCGCAAGATGCGCGAAGTCCCGGCAGACGCCGACCCGCTGCGTATAACCGTCGAAGGCCGTGCGCGTCGCGTCCGCCTGCTTGTAGTCGAAGCGCAGGCGGTCGTTTACGAAATCGAGGATCGCCTGCACCCGCGCCCATCCCTCGGGCGTGCCACCGAACAGCGACCACGCGATCCCCGAGAGCTTGTCCGTGTCACAGTAGCGCGAGCCGAGCATGTACATCAGTACGTCATCGGGCAGTGCAGCCACCGGGATCTGGCGGGCATCCGGGACCTGGTCGTCCGGCAGCCCGCTATCGGCGATGGTGAAGTCGGCCGACAGGGTGATGCGGCCGCCGGGGGCGACGATCCGGGTGCAGACGTTGCCGAAGGCGTCGACATGCTGGCGCGCCGGGACCGGCGGATCGAACGCGATCACCTCCGGGGTGACGAGATCGCCCCGGCGCTCCGGCCGCACATTCAGGAGCAGGTTCATCGGCGTCGGGCCGAACGTGACGAAGGCGATCGTGAAGCCGGTGTGGACGTGCATCTTGGACAACCGTGGACGGGACCGGCGACGAGCCGTGTCGAGGGGCGGGCGACTGATCTATGGCGCCCGATAAACCTCAAGTGGGCCACGGGTTCCGTTGCGCGTTCCTGTTTCCGCCGGACCCGGTGCCCGACCACGCGGCACGGCTCGGACGGCGCGATCGGTGTCCGCCGGGATGCGCGTGCGCGGTGCAGCCCTGCCGTGTCCGGCGCCTTGTTGCAACGCACAGGGCAGCCTCGTATCGCTCCGGGCAACCCGGATTCGCAGGCCGGCTGCCGCAAGCCGCCGCACGGGTCCGCCCCGCCGCCAGACGAACGACGCCCATGATCCCCGACAAGCTCTCCCTGCCGAAGGACAAGATCCGGGTCCTGCTGCTTGAGGGCATCAACGACAGCGCCGTCGGGCTGATGCAGGCGGCCGGCTACACCAATCTGACCCGACTTCCGAAGGCGCTGGATCGGGAGGCCCTGCACGAGGCGCTGCAGGGCGTGCACATGCTGGGCATCCGTTCACGCACCCAGCTCGACGCGGCCGCCTTCGAGGCGGCAGACCGACTGCTCGCAGTGGGCTGCTTCTCGGTCGGCACCAATCAGGTCGACCTGGAGGCGGCGCGCCACCGCGGCATCCCGGTGTTCAACGCGCCGTTCTCCAACACCCGCTCGGTGGCAGAACTGACGATCGGCGAGATCGTGATGCTGCTGCGCCGGATTGTGCCGCGCTCGGTGGGCGCCCATGCGGGCCGTTGGGACAAGTCGGCGGTGGGATCCCTGGAGGTACGCGGCAAGACACTGGGCATCGTCGGCTACGGCAATATCGGCACGCAGCTCTCGACGCTCGCCGAGGCGATGGGGATGCGCGTCCTATTCTACGACCACACCGACAAGCTGCGCCACGGCAACACGGAGCCGACCGAGACCCTCCACGACCTGCTCGCGCAGAGCGACGTGGTCTCACTGCATGTGCCCGAGACCGAGGCCACCGCCAACATGATCGGAGCGGCCGAGATCCGGGCGATGAAGCCGGGCGCCTTCCTGATCAACAACGCGCGCGGTACCGTGGTCGATCTCGACGCCCTCGCGTCGGCCCTGCGCGACGGCCATCTCAAGGGTGCGGCCGTCGACGTGTTCCCGTTGGAGCCCGGCTCTAACGCGGAGCCGTTCGTGAGCCCGCTCCAGGGTATCGAGAACGTGATCCTGACGCCGCATATCGGCGGCTCGACCGAGGAGGCCCAGGAGCGCATCGGCGCCGAGGTCGCCCGCAAGCTCGTGGACTATTCCGATATCGGCTCCACCGTCGGCGCCGTGAACTTTCCGCAGGTGCAGCTGCCGGCCCGGCCGACGGGCACGCGCTTCATTCACGTTCAGCGCAACCTCCCGGGAATGCTCGGGCGCCTCAACGACGTGTTCTCCCGCAGCCACGTGAACATCGCGGCCCAGTTCTATCAGACCGACGGCGAGGTCGGTTACGTGGTGCTGGAGACCGACGCCACGAACGCCGATGCCGAGGCGCTGCTCATCCAGATCCGGGCCATCCCCGGCACGATCCGGGCGCGGCTGCTCTACGAGCGCCGCTGAACGGACTGCCCTTCCGCCTTGGCGCGGACGAGCGCGGGGAATTTAAAGCCGGCGTGGCCGAACGCGGCCGCTGTTGCCGCGTTCGTCTTGCGCGGCGGCCTCGGGGGCTGTTCAAGTCATGGCCGACCGTCCTGCTGATGGATCGGCCGACCGGCGGAGGATTTACGGTGACGAAGCGTATTGTGTGCGCATGGGCCTCTGTTGCCCTCGGCCTCACCGGGACAATCGCGGGCGTCTCCGACGCCTCCGCGGATTGCCTGCGCCGGATCTACAACCGCTCGAGCTACGTCCTCGTCGCCCGCCAGGACGGAGGACCGCCCGCCACCCTGCTCCCCGGTAGGTCCCTCCCGGTGCGCCTGTCGCAGCCGGGCCAGTTCGAGCTGGCGGCCTATTGCGGCCTTCCGGAAGCCGGCGGGACGCCGGTCACGCAGGCGCGCTTCGGCTACGAGGCCGTGCTCGACCGCTGCTTCGTGCGCTTCGGGACCGACCTGTTCACGCCCCAACTCGGCCGCGGCTTCTTCGGCGCGCAGGAGACCGCCCCGTTCACGGTGAACAACCCACGGCAGGGCGACATCATCCTCGGTCCCTCGGCCCTGCCCGCCTGCGCGGTGCCGGGGGCAGTTCTCAGCCGGCGCGGCTGAACCTCAGACGTAGTGCCGGAACACGACCCGCCCGTCCTCCGCGGCCCCGGGCGGTGCCGCCGCCACCGGCCCGATGAGAGGACTGGCGAGCCGCAGTGCAATCAGGCCGAAGGCCGCGAGCACCGGGGCGACGTATCGGAACGGGCGAGCGAGCATGGGCGCCTCCGGCGCGACGTTGCTGCCTCCGAAGATGTCCGGAGTGCAGCCCTGACGCGCAACCGGAGCATCCCATCTCCGCGCCCGATCTGGCGTGTCGAAACGCACATCGATCACGTGAAGCCGACCCGCGACCTGTGGTGAGGCGCTCGATGGACCGGCCCGCGGTTACGGTCGTCTGAATGCGTCCTCCGGGTCGCTGGCGTGTGCGGCGGTGCGCTCCTATGGTGCCCCGGTGGGGGCCGACCGGGCATCGCACCGCGCGGACCGCGAGGTCGCACCCCTTCGCGGAATCGACAGCGTGAACAAGGACGCGCGTATGCTCACCCAGACTGGAAACACGATCCTGCGGGGCGATCTCGGCGTCGAGGAGACCATCGAGTCCGACAACATCGTCCGGTGGGATGGCGAGCGGCTCTACGTCGAGCAGGACGTCTACCACAACGGCCAGCTCGTTCACCGCAAATACCGCCGCACCGTGACCGAGCCGGTCGCCCGGGTGCTCTGGACGATCATCAACCGCGCCAAGCAGTGATCGCCCTGCGGTGACACGATCCGGCGCGGCTCGCCCGCGTTGGACGAGCGCGCGGCCGCTCGGGCTACGCCGCGACCGCGTTCAGGGGCTCGACGCTCGACAAGGGGGCCGGCCGGACAGCGTCCAGACGGCTATGGGCGTTGTCGAAGGCGGCCCGGACTGTGGCGCTGGCATCCTCCACCGCGATCAAAACCGCCAGCTTCTGGGCGGTGGTGCGGTCCGCGATGGTGCGGGCCGCCGAGATCAGAGCATGTTCCAGGCTGAGGAGTTCGGCCTCGGGGTCCTTGCCCGTCTCCCGCGTTGCGGCCGCGAGCCGCCCGAGCACGGCCTCAAGGGCGTGACGGAGGACAAGGGTGCGCACACGCTCCTGAAGGAGCGCCCTCTCGTCGATCTTCATCGGAATAGGTCCGTTTTCGGGAACGGGACCAAGATCTCACACTTGCGCGGATCGTGCAGCCACCTTTTTGCAACAGGGCTATACAGTCTCGTCGTCGAAAGTATCCGCGCTATCGAGGCCGCAATGGCCGCGGTTGAGGAAGATGATCTGTCTATTGCCGCAAAATGGCGCGCGTACTGAGAGGCTGACGGCCAATTGTGGATTTTTTAGACTGCGAGGGGTTGTGAATTGATGCGCGTACGATTCATCCAATGGGGCCGACGCTCGACGGACCGGGGAAGCACGGCGTGGAAGAGGTCGTGCCGGCGGCGTGGGTTCGATCGCGACCGCCGTGCCGCCGACAGCACTCAATACGGCGTTCCGCGCTGGCGCCGCTCGTGCAGCGCCTCGGCGTACCATTCCAGCTCGTCCAGGAACCGGCCTGCGGCCTCTTCAAGCCACGCCTCCGCGGGCGCGCCGTCGCGGTCGAGCGCCGTCTGGAGGCGGGGGATCGGCAGGAGCGAGGGAATGCTGGGCATGCCCATCTCGGCGAGCATCGCACGCAGGGGCATCGCGGCCCGGACGCCGCCGAACTGGCCGGCCGAATAGCAGCAGATCGCGGACGGCCGCCAGAAATACTCTTCCAGGAAGTGGTCGAGCGTGTTCGAGAGCGCCGGTGGGACCCCGTGGTTGTATTCGGCCGAGACCACCAGGAAGGCGTCCGCGCTGCGGTAGAGGGTGGCGAGGCGCTTCAGCGGGGCCGGCGCGGTCCCGGCCGGGAATTCCTTGTACATCCGGTCGAGGAGCGGAAGTGCCAGCTCGGCGGGATCGACCAGCGGCGCGGCATGGCCACGCGCCTCGAGCCGGGCGACGAGGAAGCGGGCCGCGCGGATGCCGATGCGGTCGGAGCGGATGCTCCCAAGGATCACGGGCACGGTCAGGGGCATGGCGATCTCCGGTTCGACCGATCATGCCTGAGGGCGGCTCGCCGCTCCAGGGGCTGAGTCCGCCGCGGCGGCGCCTCTGTCCTGCCGCGGGCCGACGGTTCAGGCTTTCGGCGTGCTCGTGAGCGCGGAGGCTGCGAGACCGACCGGTCCGCCGCTGGCGTAAGCGGCGATCGCCTTCGTGACCTGCTGCAGGATGGATTGCAGGCCGTCCTCGAGACTGCTCGACGTCCCCGTGCCGGCGGTCGTGGTCGATGCCGAAGCGGCGGCGCTGCTGCCGTCCGATTGGCGGGGGTCCGTGCTGTCCGTGGAGTCCGATGCGGCGGGGCGCCCGTGATGACCGTGACGGTGATGGACCGGTGCGGCATCCCCCGATACTTGGCTGGGATCCGCCCCGACGGTGGACGAGGACCCATCGGCGGCGCTCGTCGAATCCGTGGAGGGCGCGAGACCGCCCTGCACGCCGATCTGGCTGTAATCGGACTGCACCTGAAGCAGCGAGGCCATCAGGTCGCTCGACAATGCCGGGCCGGAGGCCGAGCCGGCCGTCGGCGTCGTACCGCCCGTCCCCGCTGTCGCACTCGTGTTCTGGCTCGCCGCGGCGAACGCCGTCGCGTCGAGTTGCGGCGCTGCGGCGGCCCGCGTCTGCCGCAAGGCTGTGACGAGATCTCTCTGAAGGCTGCTGCTTGTGACCGAACCGACTGACATGTGGCGCCCTCGCGAACTCTCGCCTGGGTGCAGGCATGGCGCGTTCCAGATTTTTCCTTTTGATTTCAAGCCCCGGACCGGGCGCCGAACCGGCAGGATCGGCCGCACGGCAGATTCTGCCGGTCGAGGGTGGATGATCTGCGGGCGGCGAGGCCGACATCGACCGTATCGCGCAGCCGCCGGCCGCGCGCATCCGGCCATCCCTGCCCTCGAACCGTAAGGACCCGAACGGAAATGCGCATCGATCCGAATGACGCGCCGGGGCGTCCATCCGTTGGTCCGCGGCTGAAACATCGCCGAGCCGTCGTCACCCAGAGGCGTCGGCGCTCAGACTGGCGTGTTGGAGACGGGTTTCCCGCACCGCACGGCCAGCGCAGCAGCCAACACGCAAGCGTGCGTTCCGAAGATGTTGTTTGTGAGATGGCTCCCCGAGCAGGACTCGAACCTGCGACAAGGCGATTAACAGTCGCCTGCTCTACCAACTGAGCTATCGGGGATCACGGTCGCGTCTCTACACACCGAGATCGCGCGACGCAAGGGCCTGGATGCCAGATCTGCGCGGTCTCCGAGGAGCGCGCTCTCTGCGGATCCGTCCGCGGGGTGCTGTGCGAAGACGGCACGAGCGTCAGTGTTGTAATTCTGCACCAACCCGACCTGTGGCTCGGCGTGACCAAACTTCTGAGACCGGTCTCGGGGCGGACCGGACGGGCTGCGGATCCGCGCCAGCCTGGAATCCAAACCCGCCGGTTCATGCGATTGTCACGGCCGCCGCCTAGGGGACCGGCCTCGCCGGCACGACCGGCTGACATCGACCTCCCAGATGCTGATCTATTGCTGTCTCGATCCACAAGACCCGTATGCCGAGCGTGAAGTCCAGGTCACGTTCGAGTGGACTGTCGGCGGTCCCCGGTTGATCGCCGCCGTCGATCAACACGACGATGACATCCTGCCCGACCTCGTCGAGGTACAGCGCGACGACTTGCGCCGGGAGATCGTCGACGCCCACCGGCTCCCGACCGCACGGCTGCGCGAGGCCCTGTCGGTCACGCCAGCGGGTCGCTGACGATGTGGCGGGATCTAGACTCGCTCGATGACGTGCCCGCGGTCTATCCGCATCGCGAGAGCCGCATGCCGCTCTACATCGGGGTATCACTCTTCGCTTTCCTGCTCGTCGGCGTCGCGGCGAACTGGATGATGGCGCACGTCGCCTGAGCCCGCGTCCGCCAGTCGCACCCGGCCGCGAAACACAGATTTCTCGCCGCGAGCCCGCTGCGACGACCGAATATTTTTTTGCGATCTCTATAATTTTGGGTCGATATCTGCGGCTGTCGGACCACTATTGTCGGGCATTATAAAATCGAACTGCCCCGTATTTGCCGGCTATATTCACGTTGCTGACATTGTTGTTGTGTCAGATCGCGGTTCGTTCGATTCTCGCGATAAGCGGCGTCTTGCCTTATGCGCATCTCTCTCGGCCTCAAGCTGGCGGCGGTCGTCGGCCTGCTGGGCATCGTCGCGGCCGGCATCTCGGCCTTCGCCGTCCGGCAATCGTTGTGGGAGCAGGAGCGCGCGGCCGCCACGGACAAGATCTGGAACGCCGGTCTGCAGGCCGGTGCCCTCGGCCAAGCGATCGAGCATGCCGTCGTGCAGGCCACCGCGCTCTACACCGCCGAAGATACGGCGGAGGCGCGGACACGCCTCTCGGCGCTTCACGAGGCTCTCGCGGCGGTCGGGCAGGTCCGGGTGCCGTTCCTGGAGGCGATGGAGGATCAACTGCCGCCGGACCGGCGCCGGCGGTTCGACCTGTTCGTGAAGGAGTTCATCGCCTACCAGACGGATACGGCCGAGCTGGGCCTGACGATCTCGCCGAAGGCCGCCCTCATCCAGGCGACCGACGAGGCGACCGTGAAGAACCGCGAGCACATGGTCGCGGAGATCGGCCTGCTGGGGCGCGAGGTGCTGGCCCGGCTGAACGAACGCCGGGCCGCCGACGCTGCGGACCGCAGTCGGTCGCGTGTCACGCTGATCGTCGTGCCGGCCGTGGCGCTCGCCTTCGGCCTGCTCGCCGCCATCTGGATCATCGTCACGCAGGTTCGGCGCCCTTTGCACCGCCTGAAGGCCGACATGACGGCCCTGGTCGCCGATGATCTCAGCGGCGTGATCCCGTTCACACATCGGCGGGACGAAATCGGCGAGATGGCCGGCGCCATCGCGGCGTTCCAGAAAGCCCTGATCGAGAAGCGGACTCTCGACGCCGAGGCGCAGGCGCGCCGCGACCGCGACTGCCGAAGGGCCGAACAGCTCGCCGAGGCGACCCGCGCCTTCGAAGGGGAAACGCACCGGGCGGTGGCGGATCTCGCCGGCTCGGCGGAGGCGATGCAGATGGCGGCCGACACGCTCTCGGGCACGGCCGGGGACATGGCGACCCGTGCCACCATCGTAGCGGGGGCCTCGAACCAGACCGCCGGCATCGTCGACAGCATCGCCAGCGCGGCCGAGCAATTGTCGGCCTCGGCCCGGGAGATCGAGGGGCGGGTCCGGCACACGAGCGAGATCGCGACCTCGGCGCTGACCGATACGAAGGAGCTGGAGGTCACGGTGTCGAGCCTGTCACGCGCCGCCGCGGAGATCGACGCCGTCGTGACCCTGATCCGCACGGTGGCCGAGCAGACCAACCTGCTCGCCCTGAATGCAACGATCGAGGCGGCGCGGGCAGGCGCCGCGGGGCGCGGATTCGCCGTGGTGGCTGCGGAGGTCAAGGCGCTCGCCGGCCAGACGGCGCTCGCGACCGACCGCATCACGCGACAAGTCGGATCGATCCAGGGGGCCGCGGCCGACACGGTCGACGCCATCGCGTCGATCGGCCAGACGATCGCCCGGATGAGCCTGATCGCCTCCGAGGTGGCCATGGCGGCGGATCAGCAGGGCAGTGCGAGCCAGGAGATCGCCCGCGCCATCGCGGATGCGGCGGCGGATTCGCACAAGGTGTCGGAGAGCGTGGGCGGCGTACGGGCGGCTGCGGCCTCGAACGAGGCGCAGGCCGAGCAGGTGCGGGGCAGCGCCTCCCGGGTCAATACCGGCACCCGCAGCCTGCAGCAGGCGATCGAGACCTTCCTGCAGCAGGTGGAAGCCGCCTGACGGGCGATGGCCGCCGCGGGGGATTGCTCTGATCCGGTTCGAGGCCGTTCCTCGCCGGGCGTCATCGGTGCGAGAACGCCGGATCCGGCATCGGGCGACCTTGTACTGC
This sequence comes from Methylobacterium sp. NEAU K, assembly GCF_030700285.1. Taxonomy (GTDB): domain Bacteria; phylum Pseudomonadota; class Alphaproteobacteria; order Rhizobiales; family Beijerinckiaceae; genus Methylobacterium. The sequence goes on from NZ_JAUYZJ010000008.1 coordinate 107,760, forward strand.
GACGTGTGATCCCGGCCGCCGTCTAAAGCGTAAGCGCGTGTGGTCGTTGGCATCCCCGTCTGCGCGCGTCGACGAAGCAATCGCGTCGTGCCAAAAATCTGCCTGAGACCCGAGGACAAGAGGTTTCAGAATTTTCATCATTATTACAAATAAATTTTTATAGATATCGGTTTCTATTTTCCAGCATTGAGCGAAATTCGGCGCCGCTATCGATTTATATAAATATAGATGTTCGATATTTATAGATTTCAGATGCCCATGTAAGGCATTGACCGACGGCGTTTTGGCCTCGTATCTCTATAGGATAGGCGCAATGCAGTGTGGTCTACGTGATCCGCCGATTCGATCTTCTTGTGGTTGGCCGCCGATCCGGCTGGACCCGGTGTCAGGCAATGGCCTGCGCGTCCCGGCGCGGGGCCCGGCGGCCTACGCTCCATCGCGGCCACGGCGTCGATGCCGGGGCGCCGTCACGCCACCGCATCGGACCGCCCCACGAGCGTCGGGACGGCCGCCGCGCGTCGCGCGCCGCTTGAGATCCGCGCGCTTTCCCCGAGGCGCGGCAGGGTCCGTCCGGAACCGGATCGTCACCGGCCGATGAGCCGCGCCGCCGCAAGTCCAGTCCGCGTCCGCCCGATCGGCAAAGGTGTTGTGTCCGCTATGCGCATCTCTCTCGGTTTCAGGCTGGCCGCGGTCGTCGGCCTGCTGGGCGTCGTAGCGACCGGTCTCTCGGTCTTCGCCGTGCGCCATTCGGACTGGGAGCAGGAGCGCGCCGTCGCCATAGACAAGATCTGGAATGCCGGTCTGCAGGCCGGTGCCCTCGGCCAAGCGATCGAGCATGCCGTCGTGCAGGCCACCGCCCTGTACACCGCCAGCGACATCGATGAGGCCAAGACGCGTCTGTCTGCACTCCAGGAGGCGCTGGCGGCGGTCGAGCAGATCCGCGTTCCGTTCCTGGAGGCGATGGAGGATCAACTGCCGCCGGACCGGCGCCGGCGGTTCGACCTGTTCGTGAAGGAGTTCATCGCCTACCAGACGGATACGGCCGAGCTGGGCCTGACGATCTCGCCGAAGGCCGCCCTCATCCAGGCGACCGACGAGGCGACCGTGAAGAACCGCGAGCGGATCGTGGCGGAGATCGGCGCGCTGGGGCGTGAGGTTCTGGCCAACCTCAATACCCGGCGCGCCGTCCATTCCCTGGAGCGCAATCGGGCGCGGATCGCCCTGATCGCGGTGCCGACCGTGATGCTCACCCTGGGTCTGCTGGCCGCGATCTGGATCATCGTTGCGCAGATCCAAAGGCCGCTGCACCGGCTGAAGACCGCGATGCTGGGCTTGGCCGCCGACGACCTCGACAGCGAAGTTCCCTTCACCTGTCGCCCGGACGAGATCGGCCAGATGGCCGACGCCATCGCGGCGTTCCGCGAAGCCCTGATCGAGAGGCGCACCCTTGATCGCGATGCGCAGACGCGCAGCGCCCGCGACCTCGTCCGGGCCGAGCGGCTGGCCGCGGCGACCCGAGTCTTCGAGAGCGAGACGCATCGCACGGTGGCGGATCTCGCGGAATCGGCCGCAGCCATGCAGGCCTCCGCCGATGCGCTGTCGGGCCTGGCCGGTGAGACGGCCGCGCAGGCGGCCGTGGTGGCGGAGGCATCCGACCAGACGCCCGGGATCGTCATCAGCATCGCCAACGCAGCCGAGGAATTGTCGGGGGCGGCCCGGGAGATCGAAGGCAAGGTTCGGAACACCAGTCAGATCGCCTCCACGGCGCTCGCCGACACCAGGGGACTGGTCGACACCGTGACGACCCTGTCGCAGGCGGCCGGCGAGGCCGGGGCCGTGGTCGCGCTGATCCGCGCGGTGGCCAAACAGACCAACCTGCTTGCGCTGAACGCCACGATCGAGGCTGCCCGGGCCGGTACGGTTGGACAGGGCTTCGCCGTGGTGGCGACCGAGGTGAAGGCACTCGCCGCCCAGACCGCACAGGCGACGGATCGCATCGCCGATCAGATCGGGGCGATCCAGGCGGCGGCGGCCGATACGGTCGGGGCGATCGGCTCGATCGGTTCGGTCGGTCAGACGATCGAACGGATGAGCCTGATCGCCTCCGACGTCGCCGTCGCGGCGGATCAGCAGAGGCAGTCCAGCCAAGTGATCGCCCGGGCGATCACCAGCGCGGCGATGGATTCCCGGAAGGTCTCGGACAGTGTCGCGGGCGTGCGCGCCACGGCGGCCGCGAACGAGTCGCAGGCCGAGCATGTCCGACGCAGCGCCCTGCGGGTGAATGCCGGGACGCACAGCCTGCAACAGGCGATCGAGACGTTCCTGACCCAGGTCGCGGCCGCCTGACCGGGCGGCCCATCGCCGCCTGAACGGGATCTGGCGGTCGGATGAAAGGCGGTTTGTCAGGAATTCGGTGGAGGCCTCGCCCGGAATCGAACCGGGGTGCAAGGATTTGCAGTCCTCTGCGTAACCACTCCGCCACGAGGCCACCGGCAGACGCCGAGGCGTTGCCACCGGAGCCTGGCGGGCGGCTCCGGGTGCGCGTCTCTAGCAGAGGTGGGCGCCGGCAGGCAACGGGCGCCGCGCGGCTTCTTCGTGGCAAAAGGATTCGCGTCGTCAGCTCTGCCAGACCCGGGGCATCGGTCGGGCGCGGTATCCGGCCAGGAAGCGCGCGACGAGGCTCCGCAGCGGCCCCACGCCTTCCGCTAGGACCCGGATGGCGAGGTGCCCGTTCCAGGCGCTCGCCGCCGCCTCGATGCCGGGGCCTGCCGCCTCCTCCAGCCGGGCGCGGGCCTCCTCCAGACGCGCTTCGGCACCGTGTGAGAGATCCAGCAGGGTCGCGCAGGCCCGCGCCCCACCGCCGATCGCTGGCCGGTCGAGGAGGTCGGAGATCGGGCCGTCCAGGACCAGGCTGTCGGCGTAGACCAGCCGGCCCGCCCGGCGAACTCGCCAGACATCGGCGAACAGACCGCTGGCGATCCGCTCGCCGCGGGCGGCGCGTCCGAAGGCCATGATCTCGACGGCGAGCAGGGCCGCGCTTCCGGCGAGGTCGGCCTCGAAGCGGCGGCGTACCCGGGCACGGTCGAACAGGATCGTCTCCTGTGGCAGCCAGGCCAGTCGGGCTCCCTCCGCCAGGGCGATGCGGTTCTCGATCCGGCTCACCGGGCCATCCGAGCGATAGATCTTTTCCGCGGCCGTGGTGGTCAGCACGAGGTCGGCCCCCGGGGCCAGATCCAGCGTGATCGTAAAGGCGTCGCCGCACGCCACCCCGCCGGCCGTGTTGACGAGGACCGCCTCGAGCGCCCCTTCCTGCCGGGGAAAGCGCAGCCGCGACGGGCCGGCTTCGGCCAGATCGAGGACCCGGGTCGGTCCGGCGCCGCCGGCCGGCCCGGCGCGCAGCCACACCCGGCCGTCCGAACGCTGGCGCGCCGGCGCCTCGGCGGGTTGCGGCTCCCGGCTCCCGGAATTGTCGTCCACCATCAGGAGCGGCCGGCCGGCTCGCTGGAGACGGCCTCGATCGGCGGTGTAGGCCGGTCCAGGATCCGCCTGCCGAACAGGCTCGCGACCAGTTCGACCAGCACCCGGGCGCTGCGCCCCCGATCATCGAGAAACGGGTTCAACTCGACCACGTCGAGGGAGCGGACGAGGCCGGAATCGTGCAGCATCTCCATGATCAGGTGCGCCTCCCGGAAGGTCGCGCCACCCGGTACGGTGGTGCCGACTCCGGGCGCGATGGAGGGGTCGAGGAAATCCACGTCGAGACTGACGTGAAGATGCGCCCCGTCGCGGGTCACCCGGTCGAGGACGCGCCGCAGGGGCGCGACCACGCCGAACTCGTCGATCGTGCGCATGTCGGTAACGCCGACCTTGCGGGCCGTTACCAGGGCGCGCTCGCCCGCATCGATCGAGCGCAGGCCGAACAGGTGGACATTGGCCGGCGGGAGCGGTGCCGGCGCAGGCTCGGTGAACAGGCTGGGAAAGCCCGGCTCCCCGCAGAGGGCCGCCAAAGGCATGCCGTGGACGTTGCCGGAGGGGGAGGTCTCCGGCGTGTTGAAGTCGGCATGGGCGTCGAGCCAGAGCACGAAGAGCGGCCGGCCCTCCCGGGTGCAGTGGCGCATGGCACCGTCGACGGAGCCGAGAGAGAGGCTGTGGTCGCCGCCGGCGGCGAGGGGCAGGAAGCCGGAGTCGAGGGATGTCTCGACGGCGCGGGACAGGGCGCGGGTCCAGGCCGCGACGGCGGGCAGGCCCCTCGCCTCGCCTGGGCCGTCCGGGACGATATCGCCGCGGTCCACGACGGCATGACCCAGATCGGACAGCGTGCGGACGAGCCCGGCCGTGCGCAGGGCCGCCGGGCCCATCAGGGCGCCGGGTTCGCTGGTGCCGACCTCGATCGGCGCGCCGATCAGCGCGATGCTGCGTCCGCCCGTGCCCGCGTCGCTCGTCATCCGGGTTCGCCTTGAGGTGAGGAGCCGTGCATTTCGGCGGCTCTAGCAGGTGCCGGGCCGCGAGACGATGACGCCGTGCCGCAAAGCGGCCTCAGTGGACTCTGTGCCGGGAAGTCGCCCACGCGCCGGACAACCCGGACGCACGACCGAGCCTCGATCGATACCGGGCTGCGACGCTGGGCGCCCGGGTTTGCGCCGATCATGCTGCCGGCAAAGCGCGTCGCTCCCCGCACGTCCGGCATGACATGTGATCGATCCGAGCTTGCTGTGCACGATTTTGCAAACCTGCGTCGAATCCAGCCGCACCAAATAGAAATGCGGAAGAATATAATCAATCGTCCGCCGATCAGTCGTTTACGAGATGTTTAGGTATTTTGCGGCAGCATCTGGCGCCCAATTCTTATTTGAAATCCCTGCAGGACTGCCATGGTGATGCTTTCGCGGCTGAGCTCTCGCCTGCCGGCGATGACGATCGGGCTGGCCCTGCTCAGCGCCACCGCGATGGGCGGGTTCAGCTGGTATTCCGCCCGGTCCGGGCTGATCGATGCAGCCAACGAGCGCCTGCAACTCGCCGCCGCTGCGCGCCGGGACGGCATCGAGCTGGTGGCAGACCGGATGCAGGCCGATTTTCTCGCTGCCGCAGCGCATCCCCAGATCATCTCGAACTTCCCGGATCTGATCGACAACCTCGATCCGGCAAAGCCCGACACCGCCGCGGTGGTCGAGGCGTTCCGCGCTCCGCAGACCGTGGAGGCGCGGGTTGCGCTGGACGGCGCTGGGATGACGTCGATGTACGGGCGCCGCCACGCGAAGGTCCAAGAGGTTGCGCGCAAGCTCATCGCTCAGGCCGGCTACGCCGACCTGATGTTTCTCGATGCGAACGGCCACATCGTCTACACGACCACGAAGGGCGACGATTTCGCCAGGTCGGTCGCCGATGACGCGCTGAAGGACACGGCTCTCGCGCGCCTCGTCGAGCGGCTCAAATCCGCCGACCCGAACGCGGTCCTGTTCGAGGATTTCGCGGCTTACCCGGTAGACGGTGTGCCGGCTGCCTTCATCGGGCGCGCCATGACCAAGCGGGCGAACGTCGCCATGGGCACGGCGCAGGCGGCGGAGCGGATCGGCTTCATCGTCATGCGCGTCACGCCGACCCTGTTTGACCAAGCGTTGTCCAAGCGCACCGGCCTCGGGGCGACCGGCCAGATCCTGGCCGCCGGTGCGGACGGGCGACTGCGGAGCAATCCGCCGCTGAGCCCAGAGGTGAAGGCTGGGGCGACGCTTGCGCCGCTCGGGATCGAGGCCGAGCGCGTCAAGGCGGGCGGCAGCTTCGACTATACGGCCGCGGACGGCGCGCATATGGCGGCCGTCTCGCCGCTGACCGTGCTCGGCGCGCCCTGGACCGTGGTCGCGGAGCAGTCGCAGGCGGAGGCGATCGACGCCGTGCGGGCGCTCTCGCGAACGCTGGTCCTGATCGGGTTGTGTGTCCTGGCCGGGACGGCCGTGCTCGGCCTGCTGCTCGCACGGTCGATCGTGGGTCCGCTCGGCGCGCTGACCCGTGCGCTGAAGGCCCTCGCTGCCCGCGAGGCTCTCACCGACGTGCCGGGCAGCCGGCGTGGAGACGAGATCGGCGATATCGCCCGCGCCGTGGTCATCATCCGCGACATGTCGCTCGAAGAGGCGGCGCAGCAGCTCCAGACCACCGAGGCCGCCCGGCTGCGCGAGGAGCAGGCCCGCCGCGCCATGCTCAAGGATCTCGCGGATGGCTTCGAGCGATCGGTCGGCGGCATCGTCGAGGGGCTGACGCGGGGCGTCGTAGCGCTCCAGGACGCCTCCGGAACCATGCGGGTCGCGGTCGCTGGCACCTCCGAGCGCTCGACCAGCGTCGCCAGCGCAGCCCATCAGACCGCCGACAACGTCAATGCGGTGGCGGCCGCCGCGGAGGAGCTCGGCGCGACCGTGCAGGAGATCGGGCGGCAAGTGGAGCAGGCGGCCGGCATGTCGGCCGTGGCAGTCGGGGAGGCCAAGCGAGCCGAGGGGACGATGGCCGATCTGGCCGCTGCCGCCGCGCGCATCGGCGACGTGGTCGGCATGGTCTCGACCATCGCCGGGCAGACCAACCTGCTGGCGCTGAACGCCACCATCGAGGCCGCACGGGCCGGCGAGGCGGGCCGCGGCTTCGCGGTCGTCGCGGCCGAGGTCAAGGAACTCGCGGCCCAGACCAGCCGGGCTACCGAGGAGATTGGCCGGCAAGTGGCTTCGATCCAGAGTGTGACCGGGGGCGCCGCCGAGGCGATCCAGGGGATCGCGGCCCAGATCGAGGCGATGAACCAGGTGTCCACCGGCATCGCGGCCGCCGTCGAGCAGCAGGGCGTCACCACGCAGGACATCGTCCGCAGCATGGGACAGGCCTCCAGCGGGACCAGCGGGATGACAGCCGACATCGCCGAGGTCGCGCGGGTCGCCGGTGATGCCGGCCAAGCGGCGTCTTCGGTGGCGCAGGCTTCGGACGACCTCGCCGCTCAGTCGGAGCAGCTCCGCGCCGAGGTGGCTCACTTCCTGCGGAACGTCCGGGCGGCCTGATCCGGATCGCTCGTTCGGGCGGCTTCAAGCCGCCCGGGCCGGCAAAACGGCATTCTCCCGCGCTGCTTGAGCCGAGAAGGCTTGTGCCGCCAGGGGCAGCTCGATGGCCGCGCTGAGGCCGCCTTCGCGTCGGTTCTCGAGCGTCAGCCGGCCATTGTGCGCCTCTACGATCGCCAGAACGATCGACAGGCCGAGACCGAAGCCGCTCGCTGCGTTGAGATTGCGCGCGCGGTCGCCGCGCACGAACGGCTGCAGCATCGCCTCGCGCTCAGCCTCGGGAATGCCGGGGCCGTGATCGAGCACGCAGATCCGGACGCCGCGCTCGGAGGCCTCCATGTGAACCTCGGCCCCGCCGCCGTATTTCACGGCGTTGTCCACGAGATTGGTGATCGCCCGCTGAAGCTCCTCCGGCCGGCCCTTCACCAGGACGTGCCGGCTGCGGCCGACGCTCACAGGCGCGCCGAAATCCGAGAAGTCGTCGCAGACCGTCTGCACCACCGAGGCGAGGTCCACGAGACTGTGGCTGGCGGAATTGCGCGCCTGCCCGTCCCGCACGAACGAGAGCGCGGCCTCGACCAGGCCGTTCATTTGGTCCAGGTCGCGCAGTGTGGCGGCGCGGGCGTGCTCGTCCTCGATGAATTCCGCGCGCAGGCGCAGCCGGGTGATCGGAGTGCGCAGGTCGTGGCTGATCGCCGCGAGCATCTGCGTCCGGTCGTCGATCAGGCGGCGCACGCGCCCCCGCATCCGGTCGAGCGCCCGGGAGACGGCGAGCACTTCCCGGGGGCCCGCCTCCGGCAGCGCGACGTGGTCGTCGCGGGTGCCGAACGCCTCCGCGGCCCCGGCGAGCCGCGCCAGCGGCGCGGTCAAAGCCCGGGTTGCCCAGACGCACAGCAGCGCCAGGGTCAGCGCCAGGAACACGACGGTGAAGATCAGGGCCCCCTGCCGGGGCGGCCGCAGGTAGTCGTTCGGCAGCCTCGCCTCGAGGGTCGCGCCCCCGCGGGTGACGATCCCGACATGCAGCCGGTCGTCCGCCCGTGTGGATTCGGCATCGAACGGGGAGAGATCGACGATCTTGATCGGCCGGCCGGCGGCGGCGCGCAGACGGCGGATCACCGGAAGGTCGGGTGCCGGCTTGGCCTCCGGGGGGATCGTCCCGTTCCAGGGCTCGATACGGATCAGCGGCAGGCTGCGCCCGCTCGCCAGCAGCGCGGGCCGCGCGGCGGGATCGGCCGCGTCGAGCAGCCGGACCAGGACGCCGAGCCGGCTCGCGGCGACGCCCGGCAGACGGTCCGGGTTCTGTGATTCGTGAAGGAGCAGGAACGCCGCGGTCGCGACCACGTGCGCCACCGCGATGCCGGCCACGACGAGCAGTGCGATCTGGCCTGCGATGCTCTGCGGGCGAAGCCGGTCGCGCAACCGCCGCAGCACGCTCATGAGCGCGTCACCTCGGGGGTGAACAGGTAGCCGCCCGAGCGGATTGTGCGAATGAGTTCGGGGTTGCGCGTGTCGCGCTCGATCTTCTGGCGGATGCGCGAGATCAGCACGTCGATGCTCCGCTCGAACGGGCCGGCCGCACGCCCCTGGGTGAGGTCGAGCAGTTGGTCGCGCGACAGGACGCGTCCGGGCCGCAGGCAGAGCGCGTGCAGCAGGTCGAACTCGGCGCCCGTGATCGCGATGCGTGCGCCCTCCGGCGACAGCACCTGCCGCAGCGATACGTCGAGGGTCCAGCCGGAGAAATGCATGCGCCTGCGCTCGTCCGAGTCGGGAGCCTCCGCGGCGACCCGGCGCAGGATCGCGCGGATGCGGGCCAGGAGTTCCCGGGGGTTGAACGGCTTGGCGAGGTAATCGTCCGCGCCCAGTTCGAGGCCCAGGATGCGGTCGACCTCCTCCGACTTCGCCGTCAACATGAGGATCGGGATCTGCGAGGAGCCGCGCAGGCGGCGGCACAGGGTCAAGCCGTCCTCGCCCGGAAGCATCAGGTCCAGCACGATCAGGTCGATCCGCGATTCCGCCAGCGCCCGGTCCATGTCGTTGCCGTCGACCGCCAATGTCACGCGGCAGTCGTTGCCACGCAGGTAGCGCGCGATCAGGGCCGAGATCTCCCGATCGTCCTCGACGACGAGGATGTGGGGCGTTGCAGATGCATTCATCGCGTAGGAATCGGCGAGCGGTTCAGCGAGCGTCATCAGGTTAGTATGCGCCGAACCGGTGATTATTCGAAGGCGCCTGGCGGAACCATTTTGTAAGCGCGTGTTTCCCGCACGCGTCCTGAATTCGGCCGCGACATGATCACGGGAGGAACAATGACCGGTTTCAACGGCATGCGGGACCCGATCGCGCCGCAGCCACCGGCTCTGGCCTCGCCCTGGCGCACGGACGCACGCGCAGCGCTCCAGGAGGAAGCCAGGGCCTTCGCGCGGGACACGGTGCTTCCGCTCGCCGACGAACTCGACCGGCAGAAAGCCGAGATGCCCCGCCGGCTCATCGACGCCATGGCCGGGAAGGGCTGGTTCGGAATCACGATCCCGGAGGAGAACGGCGGCCTGGGGCTCGGCGTGTTCGAGTACTGCCTCGTCTCGGAGGAACTGGCCAGGGCCTGGCTGTCGGTGGGTAGCATCCTGGCACGCGGCCAGGGCCTCGGCACCCAGACCCTCGAGCCGGAGCGTCGCGCGGACCTGCTCCGGCGCTCGGCCCGGGGCGCGTGGATCGGTTCGATCTCCCTGTCCGAGCCCAATGCCGGCTCCGATCTCGCCGGCGTGCAGACCCGGGCCTTGCGGGACGGCGATCACTGGGTGCTCAGCGGCACCAAGCGCTGGGCGGGATTCGCCAAGGGCGCCGACTTCGTCGAGGTCTTGGCCCGGACGCGCGATCCGGAGCCCGGCGAGCCGCGCTCGGCGGGCCTGGAACCGTTCCTGGTGGTCAAGGACCGCGACAGCTTCCCGCCCGGCATGACCGGTCGAGTGATCGACAAGATCGGCTACCACGGCTTCCAGACCTTCGAACTCATCCTCGACGGCGTTCGCGTTCCCGAGAGCGACCGCCTCACCGGGCTCTACGGAGACCAGGGCGCGGACGCGGATTCCGGCGGGTTCGCCTCGGTGCAGCGCGGGCTCAACATCGCCCGGGTCCACACAGCGGCCCGTGCCGTAGGCGTCGCCCGGGCGGCCGTCGAGGACACCCAGGCCTACCTTCAGGAGCGGGTCCAGTTCGGCCACCCGATCGGCGATTTCCAGGCCTTGCGCTTCGCCCTCGCGGACATGGCCGCCGAGGTCGCCCAGGCGCGGGCCTACTGGCACCAGGTCGCCCATCTCCTCGATGAGGGTGAGGCCGCGGAGAGCGAGTCGGCGATGGTGAAGCTGCTGGCCACCGAGATGGCGGTGCGCGTCACCAATCAGGCGATGCAGCTTCACGGCGGCAACGGCTATACCACCGAGCGCCGGGTCGAGCGCTACTGGCGCGACGCGCGGCTGACCACGATCTTCGAGGGGACGAGCGAGATCCAGCGGCGCATCATCAGCGACCGGATGCTGCCCCGACCCGGATCGTGATCGACAGGCGCTGGCTCGATAGCCCGTGCGGCGAATCGTCGAGCCGGACTCCCCGCTCCGTCCGGCCCGGCTACCTCAGCGTGAGTTTCGCCCTGCACGAGGAGGGCTGCCGCCATTCGGAAGCGACGTGTCGAAGCCCATCAGCGACTATGCCCTCATCGGCGATACGCATTCCTGCGCGCTGATTGCCCGCGACGGCTCGATCGACTGGCTGTGCTGGCCGCGCCACGACTCGCCGGCCCTGTTCCTGAAACTCCTCGACGATGAGCAGGGCGGCGCGTGCAGCGTGGCCTTCGACGGGCTCACGGGCACGGCACGCCGCTACGTGCCCGATACCAACGTCCTGGAGACGACATTCACGACCGCCACCGGGCGCGGCCGCCTGTTCGACCTGATGCCGGTCAACCCGCCGAGCCCCGAGCCGGATGAAGGGCCGGATGGCGAGGGCGAGAGCCGGCTGATCCGGCTGCTCACCTGCGAGAGCGGGCACATCTCCGGCCGGTTCGTGGTGCGCCCGACCTTCGATTACGCGCGCCGCCCCTGCACGCCCATCGTCGAGGACGCCTCCGTGCTGTTCGAAGCCGGGGACTGGCGCCTGCGCGTGAACGCGTTTCCGCATCCGGGACTGGCCGGCGACGAAGCCGAGATCCGGTTCAGCCTCGCAGAGGGCCAGACAGCCTATCTGGTCCTCACACACGGCGAGGATCAGGAAGAGGCCTGCATCGAGGATTTCGCCGGCGCCCAACGTCGCCTGGAGACCACGGTCTCGTACTGGCGCCGCTGGAGCGCCCGCAGCACCTATCGCGGTGCCTACCGCGACGCGGTGATGCGATCGGCCCTGTGCCTGAAGCTCCTGACCTACTCCCCCTCAGGCGGCATCGTGGCGGCGGCCACTGCCGGGCTGCCGGAGGCAGTGCCGGGGGATCGCAACTACGATTACCGGTTCGCCTGGATGCGCGATGCCTCCTTCACGATCACCGCCTTCGTGATGCTCGGCTACGTTCGCGAGGCCTCCGAGTTCCTGCGCTTCCTGCGAGAGCGGGACGGCACATACGGGCGCGAGACGCGGCTGATGTACGGCGTCAGCGACGGCATGCCGCCCGAGGAGGAGCTGGACCATCTCGCCGGCTGGAACGGCGTGCGGCCGGTGATGATCGGCAACATCGCCGCGGGTCAGGACCAGCACGATATCTACGGCGAATTGCTGCGGGCCCTGTGCGTCTTCCTGGAGGCGGTCGACTACAATCCGCCCGAGAAGGTCAACGACCGATTGCCCGAGGTGCTGGACAATCTCACCGCCCGGGCGATCCGCCATCGGCACGATGCGGATAACGGCATCTGGGAATTGCGGACCGGGCCGCGCCAGCAGGTGCACACCAAGGCGATGATCTGGGTGGCGCTCACCGACGCCGCCCGGATCGCGCGCAACATCGCGGGCGTGCCGGAGGAGAAGATCGCCGCGTGGGAGCGCATCGCCGCCGAGGTTCGGGCAGAGTATCTCGAAAAGGGCTGGAACGCGCAGAAGCAGGCCTATGTGGGTGCCTACGACGCGCATCACCTGGATGCTGCCGTCCTGCGAGTGGCGCTGTTCGGGGCCCTGGACCCGGGCGACCCGCGCACCCGCTCGACGCTCGCGGCGATCGAGCGTGAATTGGGTGCCGGCGACCTGATCTACCGTTACCGGATGGATGACGGGCTGAAGGGGGACGAGGGCACGTTCACGGCCTGCGCGTTCTGGCGGGTCGGCTGCCTCGCGCTGGACGGGCGCACCGAGGAGGCGAAGGCGGTGTTCGAGCGGCTGCTCGCCCGGGGCAACGATGTCGGCCTGTTCGCCGAGGAGATCGATCCGGCCACCGGCGAGCAGCGCGGGAACACGCCCCAGGGCTTCTCCCACATGGCGCTGATCAACGCGGCCCTGCGGCTGGAAGCCAGCATCGCGCGGTTCGGCCTCGCAGGCCCGTCAGACGCGATCCAGTCCCGGGCGGCCGAATAGGCCGGCTTCGAGGATATCCGCCTCCGCGCGTCGGGCCGGCGACGCTGGGCTGCCGTCAGGCCGCTATCCTCAGCGCCTCGTCCGCTCCGCCGCCCTCGGTCCCGCGGCTCGCGCGGTAGTGATCCAGCAGCCCGGCATCGAGCGCTTCGAGCACGGCATCGGTGGCCGCCCGCACCTCCGGATCCTCCTCCGGCTGGTCGGTGCGATACCAGTCCAGGATCTGGTCCGGGAGCGCGTCCAGGATCGCCCCGACCGGGTTGTGCGGCTGGGCCGGCTCGGCGGGAGGCTCCGCCGCGACCGCGATCGTGGGTTCGGGCACCGCCCGGTCATGCGCTTCGGCCACCGCGGCCACGGGCGTCGCCGCGACCACCACGGTTTCCGCTGCGCTCGCCGGGGCGGCGAACAGGGTGCGACGCTGGCTGTCGAGGGCGGCGCGCCAGGCGGCATCGGCGGCCTCGGCCTCGCGGCGGGCGGCCTCCCGGGCCATGGCTTGCACCGCGATGGCGCGGGCGGCCTCGCGGGCCTCGTCCCGGGCGGCCTCGGCCTCGTAGCGGGTCAGAAGCGCTACGACGGCGTGCATCTCGGGGGCAGGCAGATCGGTGCAGGCATCGATGGCGCATTCGATCATTCGCCGCGACAGGCCGGCGCCACGCAAGCCCGTGGCGCCGCTCGCGGCCGCCTGCCGGGCCGCGAGGGCGGCCTGCATCGCCGGCATGAGCGCCTCGGGCAGCCCGGCCTTCCGGTGCAGGTCGGCGAAGGCCCAGGGATCCCGCATGGCGCGTGCGACGGAGGCGTGGTCCTGGCCCGACAGGTCGGCGAGGGCGGCCTGCGCGAAATCGGTCCGGCCCGACAGGACGGCCCGGAAGACCAGGCCCGCGGTGAGTTGGCGGGTCGTGCGCAGATGCGCCACGAGGCGCGCCACCGCGGCGGCGCCGGCGTCGTCGCAAGCCTCCAACGCCACGCGTTCGCCCGCCTCGCGGCTCATCCGGTCGCAGCGCTCGATGCCGATCCAGCCGCGCCGGGTGACGAAATCCGACAGGGCCTGCGCCACCGCGAGGGCGATCGCGTGGCGCACCTCCGGCGGCAGCTCGGCCCGGGTGAGAAGCGCCTCGCGCAGGGCCGCTTCCGCGCCGCGGCGTTCGACCATGCGCAGCATCCGGCCCGCAGTGATCTTCGCGGTTGGATTGCCTGCGAGCACGACCAGCGTGTCGAGTTCACCGATCTCGGCCAGCGCGCCCGCGACCGCGTGGGAGAGGTGGTGACGCGCGGCGATGACGGCCCGCGTCGTCTCGTCGCCCAATGCCGCGGCGTCGACGAGGTCCGCGTCGGTGAGCACCGGCGAGCGCGCCAGCACCGGTCGCGCCACCTCGGGCACATCGCAGGACAGCGCCACGACCAGCGGGCGCGGCGTCCGCGCCGAGGCCGCGCAGGTCTCGGCGAGGGCCCGGCGGACCACCGGCGAAGGATCGTCCAGGAGGGACAGCAGCGCGGTCTTGGCTTCCCAGGCCTCGTCGGCGGAGAGGTCGCCGTAGAGATAGGCCCGCGCCAGCGCCGTGGTGGCCTCGGCCCGGCGGCCGGCCGAAGCGTCCTGCGTCCAGGCCAGGAACTCGCGGATGATCATGGGCCGCTCCGAGGGGCGAACAGGCTGTTCCTGAGGCCGGTCTTCATTCCTGCCGCGGCGAGTTCCGCCGGGCGGCGTGGCGGCAGCGGCGGATTCACGAGGGCGGCGCCGGCCGGTGTCGCAACGGGTTCGGCGACGGCGCCCGTGGTCGCGGGCTCGTCGACGGCCACGCTCACTGGGGGCGCTGACCCGGTGCGCGGGAAATAGGTCGGCGCGGCGTGCTGGATCGGCGCCGTCGTGTTGCGCGCCTGCCAGAGGCGCGAAGCGGCGTCCGACACCGCCCCGCGCTGATCGGTCTGGAACAGGCTGCGCAGGTCGGCGGATCCGCCGAACGCGGTGGCGGTGCTCGCATAGGCGGTGGCGACCTGCGTCGCTGGGGCGCCGTCCTGACGCAGGGAGGTCAGGTCGGTGGCGGCCGCACCCTGCGCGGCCGCCGAGAGGCTGGCGTAGAGCTCGGCCGCGCTGCGGGGCCGGCCCGTCCGGTCGTAGAACAGGGCCCGGTTGGCAGATGCCGCCTCCGGCAGATCGAGGGCGGCCGCGCGCTCCGGGAAGGCGCGGGCCGTGGAGATCAGGGCGGCCGCGCCTTTGGCCCCGAGGACATGCGCCGCATAAAGGTCGCCCGCCGTGGGATCGCGCCCGAGCGCCGCAGCGAGCGCGTCGGCGTTCTGCTGGGTCAGGGCGCCGGCGAGCGTGGCCGAGATCTTGGGGTCACGCCGCAGGTCGAGGATCGCCTGCCGCTGCTCGGCATCGGTGACCGCATAGGTGCCGTCCGGCTGCCGGCGGATGGCGTCGGCCTGCGCCTGGAGGCCGAGCCGCGGTCCGGCGCTCTTCATCACGCCGAGCCAGGTCTGCTCGATGAACTGGAACAGGCCGGTGGCCGAGGATGTCCCGGCCTTGGCCGCCGGGTCGAGGGCGGATTCCCGCCGGGCCGTGGCGAGCAGGTAGTCGAAGCCGACGCCGCTCGCCATCGCGCCGTCGCGGATCGCCTGGACAACCGGTCCGGACGCGGCCGACCCGGACGCCGCCCGCGCCTGGGCGGGCGGGCCTGTCTCCGGCGGACTGGACGGGGTGGTGAACAGGAACATCCGGGCGCGCACGGGGTCTGAGGACACCGTGAACCTGCGCCGCGCATGGTAAACAAGTCCTCAATCCAGGTTGAGGCCCCGTATCCAGTTTCAGGACCCGGTGAACTCGCCCGCGCCCTTCGGCCGGCGCATCTGGAAGCGCGTATCGGCCGTGGCGTGGAAATAGTCGAAATAGCCGCCGCGCATGATCGGATGCATCGCCGCCGTGTCGACCTTGCCGTCGACCACGTAGCGCTCGTCGACATAGATCGACACGACTTGGCCGATCACCAGGAAGTTCTCCGCATCGCCGCCGCCCAGCGGCACGAGCGGCACGGTCTGCAGCCACCGGCATTCGAGGGCGGCGGGTGAGGCCGCAACCCTGGGTGGCCGCACCTTGCGCGATGGAGCGGTCTCCAGGTTTGCGAAGGCGAATTCGCTCTGCCCCCGCGGCAGCGGCGCCGAGGAATCGTTCATTCCCTCGCGCAGGTCCCAGGTGGCGAGGCTGCAGACGAACTCGGCCCCCTCCTCGGCGAAGGTCATCGCGTCCTTGCGCCCTGAGGACGAGAAGGCGACCATGTCGTCCGCCACGGCATTGAAGAACGAGTAGGGCGCGAGGTTGAGTTCGCCCGCGCGGCTCATCGCGCTGATCCAGCCGATCGGCCGCGGGGCAACAATGGCCTTCAGGGGATTGTGCGGGAGGGACCGCGCCTCGCGCGGGATGTCGAGATCGTAATGCACGTGTGAACCTTCAGGGAGCGGTGGCGATCAGAGGTAGGTCACGATCTCGGCAAGCGTCGGCCGCGGCCGGTCGGGAGGGACCTCGCGCGCCCGCCCGACATGCACGAATCCCGCGAGCTTCTCGGTCGGGGCGAGGCCCAGCGCATCGAGCACGCGCCGGTCGTAGGCGAACCACTCCGTCAACCAGGACGTCGCGAAACCGGACGCGTTGGCCGCGACCACGAGGTTCATCGCGGCGGCGCCGGCGGAGAGCACCTGCTCCCATTCGGGGATCTTCACGTGCGGGCCCGCCCGCGAGACGATGGCTATCGCCACCGGCGCATGCATCAGGCGGCCGCGCTCCTGCGCCAGCCGCTCGGGGGCGGCGTCGGGATTGTCGGCCGCGAAGGTCGCGGCGATGATCGCGCCCACCCGCTCGCGCGCCTCGCCGGCGACTACGATGAAGCGCCAGGGCGCGAGCTTGCCGTGGTCGGGCACCCGGGAGGCTACGGTCAGGATGGTCTCGAGCTGCGCACGGTCCGGGCCGGGTCCGTCCAGCAGGGGCGGCGGCACCGAGCGGCGGGTCTTCAGGAGATCGAGGGTTTCGGTCATGCGTCGTGTCCCGGAGGCGGGTTCCGGCTCGGATGTGGCATGCATGGGCGCCCGGTGGAAGATCGGGCGGCCTTGCCGCCGCCATGGTCGGGATGCAGAGGCGGCGGTGGACTGACGGCTTGAGAGGATCCCAGCGATGCGCACGAGGCTTGCCGCGATGGCGTTGGCAATTCTCCTGCCTGCCCCCGTGCTCGCGCAGCAGGGCGTGTTCCAGAACCGCCTCGGCGATCCCCTGCCCTCCCCTTCGATCACCAGCCCGAACCTACCTCCCAGCATGCCGCCCGCCGAGCCGGAGGCGCAGCTGTCCCTGTCGGCGCTCCTGTCCGGGGCCGGCGTGCCGTTGCGCCAGGGGCTTGCGTGGCGGATCTACGAGGACCGCGGCGACGGCACCCGCCCGGCGATCGTGGCCCGCTCCACCGAGGCCGAGCCGAGCTTCACCCTCGCGCCCGGCACCTACGTGGCGACCGTGACCTACGGGTTCGCCAGCGCCTCGAAGCGCATCGTGATGGGCGGCCAACCGGCCACCGATACCCTCCGGGTGGCGGCCGGCGCGCTGAGGCTCTCGGGCGCCGTCGGCGACCAGAAGATCCCGGCCGCCCAGGTCTCGTTCTCGGTGTTCGTGCCGGTGGGCACCAATTCCGAGGGCCGGCTCGTGCGCAGCGGCATCAAGGCCGGCGAGATGCTGCGCCTGCCCGAGGGCACCTATCACGTGGTCTCGACCTACGGTGAATCCAACGCGATCCAGCGCGCGGATCTCCGGGTGGAGAACGGCAAGGTCACGGAGGCGACCCTCAACCACCGCGCCGCCACCGTCACCCTCAAGCTCGTCGCGGCCCCCGGTGCCGAAGCCTTCGCGGGCACCGCCTTCTCGGTGCTGACGCCGGGCGGCGACACGATCCGCGAGGCGATCGGCGCGTTCCCGCAGGTGACGCTGGCGGAGGGCGACTACGTGCTCATCGCCCGCCATGACGGGCAGGTCTACACCCGCGAGTTCAAGGTCGAGAGCGGGCTGGACCGGGACATCGAGGTGGTCGCCAAGTCTGGCTGAGGAGCGCCCGGCTCAGGCGAGCCGCCGCGCCAGCGCCACGCAGGCAGCGACCGCGATCGCCGCACCGACCATTGCGGGCTCGATCCGCTCGCCGAGCACCAGGGCGGCGACGCCGAGCCCGAGGAACGGCTGGAGCAGCTGGAGCTGCCCGATCGCCGCGATGCCGCCCCGGGCCAGCGCCCGGTACCAGAACACGAAGCCGATCAGCATGCTGAACAGCGCCACGTAGGCGAGGCCGGCCCAGGCCGGGAGCGGGACCGCCCCCGGGTCTGCCGGGCTCAAGACCAGCGCCAGCGGCACGGAAAGGGGCAGTGACAAGACCGTCGCCCAGGCGATCACCTGCCATCCGCCGAGCCGACGCGCCAGGATCCCGCCCTCGGCATAGCCGAGGCCGCAGACGAGGATCGCCGCGAGCATGAAGGCGTCGCCCGCGCCCGGCGCTCCGTCGAGCCCGCGCGCGGCGAATCCGACCGTGATCAGGGCCCCCAGCACCGACAGGACCCAGAAGGCGGCTGACGGGCGTTCCCCGGACCGCAGCGCGCCGAACAAGGCTGTGGAAAGGGGAAGCAGGCCCAGGAAGACCGTCCCGTGGGCCGCGCCGACCGTCCGGAGGGCGAGCGCCGTCAGCAGGGGAAAGCCGAACACGACGCCGGCGGCCACGATGGCGAGAGCCCCGATGTCGCGCCCGCGCGGCCGCTTCTGCCGCAACGCCAGCAGGGCGGCCGCCCCGGCGATGCCGCCCAGAGCCGCCCGCGCGGCGCTGAGGAACAGCGCGTCCAGGCCGGTCAGCGCCAAGCGGGTCGCCACGAGCGATGCGCTGAAGATGGCGATGCCGATGAGCCCGTCGATCCAGGCGCCCGATCCGGTCGCACGACTGCGCGATCCCTCGAACGTTCCCGCCTGATCCGCCACCCAACCCTCCCCGGCTATCAACTCCCGCAGGGCATGCGTCCGGCGGGCGATATCGGCCAGGGACGGTTGCGGCTAGGCCGGCCGAACTGTCCCGGGCGCGGACCGGTACACTCCGGTTGCCGACCGACTGGGCGGATTGGTTCCATGTTCCGGGCATTTACATTTCTGCGAGGCGGCGGAACGATGCCAGTGGATGCGTGATTTCCAGGCGCCCATCCCGGGCTGCTGGAGTTTCCGATGCGCCGTCTCGTCCTCGCCACCCTCGCCGCTTCTGTCCTGGCCGGGCCGGCCCTCGCGGCCAACACCGCGCCCCCCACCGTGGCGCCGAAGTTCGAGTCCGTCCCGCAGGACGCCGTCCTGAGCTACAACTTGATTGGCCTCAACGTCACCGACGCGCAGAACAACACCGTCGGCGAGATCAAGGATCTGGTGATCGATCACGAGAAGCTTGCAGGCTACATCCTCTCGGTCGGCGGCTTCCTCGGAATGGGCGAGCACTACGTCGCGGTGACGCCGTCCTCGGTTGCCCTCGGTTATGATGCCGACGCCAAGAAATGGAAGGCGATCATCGGTGCCAGCAAGGACCAGCTGAAGTCCGCTCCCGAGTTCAAGTACGACGGCAAGTTCAAGCGCTGACATACGAGCGCCGTTCTGGGACTGTCGGGAGCGGATCGCATCCGCTCCCGGCGGCCCCGAACGCGGGCCCGTCCAACCGGCCGGGTTGCCAAGTGGCGGATCCCGCCGATCCGAATTGGTGACGCACGCGTCTGCACGCCGGCCTCCTCGGCATGGCGAAGCCGGGAGCGCTACAGATCGGGGTGGAACGCCTCGCGTACCATACGGCTGACGAGGGCCTCGCGCCTCGCTTGTCGAAGGACGATACGGGCGGCCGCACGGGCGTTGGCGGCGCGCAGCTTCGCCTCCGGGCCGCCGTCGCGCAGCGCCCGCCACGCGAGGGCGCGAAACCATTTGGCATTGGCGAGCGCGGCCGCGCGGCGGCTGATCGGGCCACCGACATCGAGGGGCTTCTGTACTGTGACGGCAGCCATCGGTTCAATCCTGGACTACGGTTCGCCGCTCGTCCGTGAATGAGACAAGAAATGGCGATGCCGCTCAGGCTCGGCAATAGTGATGCCGAGACCGCGTTTCAGAAAAACCGCCCGCCATTCAATTTTCGTCCGTGCGATGCTGCACGCCTGTCGACGGCCGCGTATGCTCAAGACGCAGTGGGTTGCGCGTGCGAAGTTCCGCGCAATGGCGTAGGTCGCTCGCTACTCGGCCGCGCCCTCCTCGTCCGTCCGCGCGATGAACGGTGCGGCCGCCCCGAAGCCCATGATGGCGTGGTCGAGCAGGTCATCGAGGACGTCGGCAAGCCAGAGGCTGCCGTCGACGACTGAATTCAGGATCGCGTGCATCGCCCCTCACCTTTCGCGGAACTGCGGACCCGCCATCATTCAGAGGCGACGGAGCGCAAGGCGTTCCGTCGCGTGCATGGACCGGCATCAGACGAAGTGCGTCGGCAGGGCGAGGTTCAGGGCCTGGACGTACGAGCCCGCGAGCACCGCGAAGGTGGCGGCAGCGGCAGCGGCGGCGAGGGTCAAACGAGCCGAGAGGGTCATCGGAAGTCTCCGTCAGGTCCGCGAATGAATTCGCGGTGTGACCCTGATGTATGCCCAAGCTTTCGAGGGTGGCGTGCTGCGGCACACGCCGGACGCGATCTGCGAGCGGATCGGCTGTGCTCAGCACCTGCGGCGAAGCCGGTGAACGACAAGTCCCAGACTCAGGCCGAGGCCGAGGCCGAGCATTGCGATCGACAGGGCGAGGCGCGACCCCTGCGGCATCTGTTGCAGCGTGATGAACAGCAGCAGGTCTCGAAGGAACAGCAGGCCGCAGCAGGCCGATCCGAGCCCGGCCAGGAACGCCAATACCTTGAACACTACAGAACCCAGCGCAGGCCAAATGAAGCCCTGCAATCTGGCTCGGCGCCGGCCGTCGACCAGAGCTCGCTTGGCTCAACTATTAAGCTCTGGTGGCGCTGAGCCCTAAAATTTGCTTCGGCAATTCCATTGCGCGGCGGGGGCCGCGCGGAGAGCGGATGCGATGCTTCCGGCCAGATCCAGGTCGGCGCCGTCCCGGAGCTGGGTGCGGCACTCGACGGCGCCGGATCGCGTCGAGCCGAGAAGCGGCGTTCCCCTCGGCCTCGGAGCCGCCGAGGGAAACGGACTCGCTGCAGGGCACAGAGCGCCAATCGGCGGCTCGGGCGCCCGAACGGTG
Source organism: Methylobacterium sp. NEAU K (assembly GCF_030700285.1). Taxonomy (GTDB): domain Bacteria; phylum Pseudomonadota; class Alphaproteobacteria; order Rhizobiales; family Beijerinckiaceae; genus Methylobacterium. Next base: position 128,580 of record NZ_JAUYZJ010000008.1, read on the forward strand.
GGGAGGTGGTCGGACCGGCGCGACGGGGTCAATGCTGCGTTCAAGAGCCCCGTCGAATCTGTGTTCCCACGCTCTGGCAGCCCGGGTCGACCGTCAGGGCCTCGGATCCGCCTGATCGGCGCGCTGCCTGAACGCGCTCGGAGCCATTCCGAAACGATCCTTGAAGCGGCGGGAGAAATGCGCCTGGTTGGCGAAGCCGCAGCCATAGGCGATAGGGCCGATCGGCAGGTGGGCGCAGCCCGGGTCGGCCAGACGCTTGGCCGCCGACTCCAGCCGGCGATGCCAGATCCAGTCGGAAATGTACTGGCCGCGCTCGTGGAACAGCTCCTGCAGCCGGCGCAGGGACACCCCCGTCGCAGCCGCGAGCTGGGGCGGGTCCAAGGTTGGATCGCTCAAGTGGGCTTCGACATAGGCCTTGGCGCGCTGGACCACGACGGTGCCGTGGAGCGGCCGGGGCACTTCCTTCGCCAGCCGCTCGGCGATGCTGGCGACGATCAGGTCCACGCCGATCTCCGACATCCGAGCGGCCGCGTCGGGCGTGAGCACGCTCCGGACGCGCAGAAGCTCGTTCAGGAACGTGTTCACCAGCGTCGTACTGGCGATATCGGCGCCGATCGTGAGGGCCGAGTATAGCTGTGCGGAGCCGAGGACGACTTCGAACCGCTCTCGGGGAATTTCTAGGAGTAATGATTGGGACATGCCCGCAGTCAGCCGCATGGACGGACTGGCGCGGTCCATGATCACCATCTCTCCGGGGCCCACAGAGGCCTGGCGGCCGAATTGCCCGCACGAAGACGTTCCCGACAGCTTGATGGTGACGGCAAGCTTATCCCGGGTCTCGCTTTGCCGGATCGTGGCTGGTGTCGACTCGACGCGTACGGAACTGAATGTCGAGCGGGTGATCCGCAGGGACCCGATGTCGGCACCCTCGATCATACCGGTAAATACCTCATCACCCGCCCGATATTGCTCGGTCGGCATGAATCTGGCGCGCGTCACGTCTTTCCAGAGTCGGAAATTCCGATCCGACCGGCTGCCGTGGGTCGAGAAGATCGTCTTCACCTGCAGAGCGCCCGATCCATCGTCGCACGGAGCAAGATTCTATATACGTCCGTCAAATCGCGCAAGACGAAGGCAAAATATCCCGGTCCAAATGCTGGTTATGACCACCAATATCATGGCTGAAAAGGAGTATGTATATTTACCGGTCCTCGATTGCTTTCCATAAAATCGTTCTTCGACTGGGAAGTATTAGCCTGTCAGAACCGAATTTGTGTATGAGTAATAGAGTGTGTGTGGCGGTTATATGACTGTCGAGATCGAGGATCTCGCCCTAAGGTGGGGTCGTCAACCGCGAGTCCTTGGGTCACCGGCTTGCCGCGCATCGGTGATCGCTCGCCCCGGTACGGCCGAGCCGTCCGAGATCACATCACCGAAGCCGGGGGCGGAGGAAAGCGCCGTCGGCAGAGGAGATCAGCCAAGCGGCCTGCCGCGTTCGCCGTCGCCCGCGCTCGCGCGCCCGCTCCGCCATCTACGTCTCGACCGGAGCGGATTTCGCAGCCACGTCCGGCGGGTCCGCCTCGAAAGCCTTCGGGCGATCGCGTGCCGATGCGCCGGGCCTGTCCCCCGTTTACCTCGCTCTCGCCCCGGACGGGGCGGCCGGCTCGGCGAACGAGCGCGCGTCGACGCGAGGGCACGCTGCCGTTCCGGCCCGCAACGCCCTCGCGAACGGCTCCGGCGGGCCTCGCATCTAGGAGGGGAACGTAGAAGATCCGCAGCCCGTCGCGCCGTGAGGTGCTGCCCGGAGCGGCACCCTCGACGAGACCCTCCGACGCGCGGACCCCCGAGGGTTCGCCCGATCAATCCGCGATGGGCGGGCCGGTGCTATCCGGCTCGTCCCTCGGGGAAGGCCGCGGCTTCCGCGCCGGCTTGGCAGGCTGCGTCGTCTTCGCCTGCGGCGGTGCGTGTGCCACGGGCCGCTGCGGTGGTTTCGGCGGATGTTCGATCTGGACCGGTTTCGAAGCAGCGGGGGGGCGTGCGGCGGCCTTGCCCATCGACGGAGGCATTGCCGATCCCGCTCCCGTGTGCGCTGGCGCCGCCGAAGCGGCCGCCCGGTTGTGTGGCGTCGCGGGCGTCGGCTCACGGGGCCCTGCGGCGGGGGTGAGCAACGCAGGCGGGCCGGCCTGCCCCGGCAGCGCGGGCGGAGGCGCCGCCGCCGCCGGACCGGCCGGGTTGCTCCGCGGGCCGATCTGGCATTGCTGGCTGCAATTGCTGACGACCGCCTCCACGGTCTTGCCTTCGATCGTGGCGGAGACGATGCAGCGCGCGGGATGATAGACCAGTTCGTACTGGAACTTGCCCTTATCGTCCGATTCCGTGCGGAACTGGTCCTCCAACACCACGGGCGTGTGCGGATTCTCGGTAGTCCCGATGACGTAGAGCCGGCCCGTGGCGACCGCTGCGAACGTGATGTCGGACGCCGCCCGAGCGGTCCCGCACGCCGCCAGTGCGGCCGCACCTGCCGCAGCGACAATCGAGGCAAAACGAACCAATCTACAGATCTCCGAGTTCTGCCCCCGATGTGCGAAGGCCAGACCAGCTTGAGGCGGAGATAGTTCTAAAAACTGAATTGCATAGGCGGAGCGAAAAGTCGTCCGCTCTTGGGTTCAGAGATTGATTCCGCTGTGCATGGCAACGGGCGCGCATTTCGACGCGCAGTGGATGCCGCTCTGTTGTTGTCGGCTGTGGCAGACCTCGGGCCGGGACAAGGTTGCCGTCCAGCATCGCGCAGACCTTAAGGCTTCACAACCTCTGGAAGAGGCCTTGAACTTCAAGAAGGTCTTCGGCTGGCTTGGTGGGCGCACTAGGGTTCGAACCTAGGACCCGCTGATTAAGAGTCAGCTGCTCTACCAACTGAGCTATGCGCCCGATCGCTTCTGCGATCGCCCGGCGGCCACCAAGTCCGTCGGGGTGGCGGGCTGATACCAACGCGGCCGGGGGCTGTCCACCCCCGACCGCAGTTTTTTGTCATTCAGCCGCCGCATGCTGCGCATGAACGCGCACGGCGTGTGCCGCGAGCTTGTTCAGCGCCGAGAGATACGCCTTGGCGGAAGCGACCAGCGTGTCCGGATCGGCGCCGCGGGCGGTGACGCTGCGGTCGCCATCGCGCAGGCGCACCGAGACCTCGGCCTGGGCATCCGTGCCGCCCGTCACGGCGTGGACCTGGTACAGCTCCAGCTGGGCCTGGTGCGGCACAAGCGCGGTGATCGCGTTGAACACGGCGTCCACCGGGCCGTTGCCGTCCGCCTCCTCGATCCGCGTGCCGTCGTCGTCGGCGATGCGCAGGGTCGCGCGCTGCGGCCCGCGGGTCCCGGCGATGACCGACAGCGAGACGAGCCGGATCCGGTCGTGGGCGGTGGCGAGGTTCTCGTCGACCAGCGCCTCGATGTCCTCGTCGTAGACGTGCTTCTTGCGGTCGGCGAGCGCCTTGAACCGCTCGAAGGCGTCCTGGAACTGGTTGTCGGACAGGTGCAGGCCGAGATCGTCGAGCTTGGAGCGGAACGCCGCCCGGCCCGAATGCTTGCCCATCACCAGGGAGGTCTTCGACAGGCCCACCGAGGCCGGGGTCATGATCTCGTAGGTCTCGGCATTCTTGAGCATGCCGTCCTGGTGGATGCCGCTCTCGTGCGCGAAGGCGTTGCGGCCGACGATCGCCTTGTTGAACTGCACCGGGAAGTTCGTGGCGTGGCTCACGAGCTTCGAGGCGCGGGTCAGCAGGGTCGATTCGATGCCGGTCTCGTAGGGCAGCACGTCGGCGCGGGTGCGCAGCGCCATAACGATCTCTTCCAGCGCCGCGTTGCCGGCCCGCTCGCCGATGCCGTTGATCGTGCACTCGACCTGCCGGGCGCCCCCCTCGATGCCGGCCAGCGAATTGGCGATCGCGAGGCCCAGGTCGTTGTGGCAATGCACCGAGAACACCGCCTTGTCGGCGTCCGGCACCCGCTCGCGCACGCTCGCGAACATGTCGCGATACTCGGAGGGCGTCGCGTAGCCCACCGTGTCGGGCAGGTTGATCGTGGTGGCGCCGGCCTTGATCGCCGCCTCGACGCAGCGGCACAGGTAGTCGATCGGCGTGCGTGTCGCGTCCATGGCCGACCATTCCACGTCCTCGACGAGGTCGCGGGCCTGGGCCACGGTCTTCAGGATGATCTCGACGACCTCGTCCTGGCTCTTGCGCATCTGGTGCGCGAGGTGGATCGGCGAGGTCGACACGAAGGTGTGGATCCGCCCCCGCTGCGCGTGCCGCACCGCCTCGCCGGCCCGGGCGATATCGGCCGGGATGGCGCGGGCGAGGCCCGCGATGGTGGCGCGCTTGGTGCGCCGGGCGATCTCCGACACAGCCTCGAAATCGCCGTTCGAGGCGATCGGGAAGCCGGCCTCGATGACGTCGACGCCCATCGTGTCGAGGAGTTCGGCGACCGCGAGCTTCTCGTCGAACGTCATGGTTGCGCCGGGGCATTGCTCGCCGTCGCGCAGCGTGGTGTCGAAGATGACGATGCGTTCGCGGGCGGTGCTGCTGGTGGTCGTGGTCATGGCTTTACCCTGTCGCGGGCCGCCCGGCGGAAGGCTCGGGCCGGCATGGTGCCCCCGGGAGGGGCTAAGGTTCGCGAATTCGAAGAACTCCCCTGAAGGCCCAGGCGCGCGCCCGGACGGCCCTCAGGGGCGGGTAAGCAGAAGCGGCAGGAGAAGCCCGGCGAGGCGCGCGCGCGACCGCAGCGCCGTCGTGGCGGCGCTGGCGGTCTCGGTCGCTGAGCCGGCTCTGGCCAAGGCTCGTCTCTCCCGGGTGGGGCGCGGACGGCGTAAGCGGCATCCGCACTGTCGCCGGCAGAGGTAGCGCCCGCCTGTCGGAAACACAAGGCCCGCCGTCGACGGCCGCCTTGCCAATCACGGTGCGCCCTCGATAAAGCCCGCCCGGCACGTCGTAGAGAGAACCCGCGAGACCGTCATGGCCAGCTACAAGCTTCTGCTCCTGCCCGGCGACGGGATCGGCCCGGAGGTCGCGGGTGGCATGCAGATCGTGCTCGGCGCCCTGGCGGAGACCGGCCTCGCGCAGTTCGAGACCGAGACCGACTTGGTCGGCGGCAGCGCCCTTGACGCCCATGGCAGCCCGCTCGCGGATGAGACCCTGGCGCGCGCCGAGGCGGCGGACGCGATCCTGCTCGGTGCGGTCGGCGGCCCGAAATGGGCGGGTGTCGCCTACGAGCAGCGGCCGGAGGCGGGCCTGCTGCGCCTGCGCAAGGAACTCGACCTGTTCGCCAACCTGCGGCCGGCGATCTGCTACCCCGCGCTCGCAGAGGCTTCGGCGCTGAAGCGCGAGCTGGTCGAAGGCCTCGACATCATGATCGTGCGCGAACTCACCGGCGGCGTCTATTTCGGCGAGCCCAAGGAGATCACCACCCTGCCGGACGGCTCCAAGCGGGCCGTGGACACCCAAGTGTACACCACCGGCGAGATCGAGCGGATCGCCCACGTCGCCTTCGACCTGGCCGGCAAGCGCTCCGGCCGGGTGGCCTCGGCCGAGAAGCACAACGTGATGAAGTCCGGCGTCCTGTGGAAGGAGGTCGTGACGAAGGTCCACGCCGAGCACTACGCCAGCCTCCAGCTGGAGCACATCCTGGCCGACAACTGCGCCATGCAGCTCGTCCGCCGGCCGAAGCAATTCGACGTGCTGGTGACCGACAACCTGTTCGGCGACGTGCTGTCCGACATCGCCGCGATGCTCACCGGCTCCCTGGGCATGCTGCCTTCGGCCTCGCTCGGCGCCGTCGACGCGAGCGGGTTGCGCCGGGCGCTGTATGAGCCGGTCCACGGCTCGGCTCCCGACATCGCCGGCCAGGACAAGGCGAATCCGATCGCGATGATCGGCTCGCTCGCCATGTGCCTGCGCTACTCCTTCGGCCTCGGCGAGGCCGCCGATGCCCTGGACGGCGCCATCACGGACGCGCTGGCCGGGGGGGCGCGCACCGCCGACATCGCCGGCGAGGGCACGACCCCGATGGGCACCCGCGCCATGGCGTCGGCGGTGGCCGATGCCCTGCGGGCCCGCGTCGGCTGAGATCCGTCCGCGTGTTTGGACGCATGGCGGACAGACGCGACCTTCGCTATGACGCGGGGGCTCAAGCATTTTCCGTCGGAGTGGTCGCCGGTTCGGCGCGAGAAGATGCGATGCGACAATGAGATAGGGCCGCTTCGGTGATCCGAGGATCAGCGAGGCCGCTCTGAGGAACGGGAGCGTCATGAAGGCCGGGGACGGTGCGTCTGGGCGCGAGAGCGCGGATTTCGGCTTCGAGCGTGTGGCGCTCGACGAGAAGCAGGGGCGCGTCGACAGCGTCTTCCACTCGGTCGCCCGCCGCTACGACGTCATGAACGACCTGATGTCGGCGGGCCTCCACCGGGCCTGGAAGGCGCAGCTCGTGGCGATGCTGCGGCCGCCTCAAGGCCGGCCGTTCGCGCATCTCGACGTGGCCGGCGGCACCGGCGACGTGGCTTTCCGGGTGCTGGCCGCCGGAGGCCCGCGGACCCGGGTGACGGTGCTGGACATCAACGAATCGATGCTGCAGGTCGGCGCGGAACGGGCACGGGAGCGCAAGGTCGATACCCTGGGCGACCGGATCGCCTTCGTGACCGGCAATGCCGAGAGCCTGCCGCTCCCGGATGCCACCTTCGACGCCTACACGATCGCGTTCGGCATCCGGAACGTGCCACGGATCGATGCCGCGCTGACCGAGGCGCGCCGGGTTTTGAAGCCCGGCGGACGGTTCCTCTGCCTGGAATTCTCCGCCGTCGACATCCCCCTGCTCGACAAGATCTACGACGCCTATTCCTTCCACGTGATCCCACGCATCGGCGCCCGGGTGGCCGGCGACGCCGAATCCTATCGCTATCTGGTCGAATCGATCCGAAAGTTCCCGACGCGGGGCGCGTTCAGCGGGATGATCGAGCGCGCCGGCTTCCGCCACGTCACCGACCGTCCCCTCTCGGGCGGGATCGTGGCGATCCATTCCGGCTGGAAGGTCTCCTGATCTTGAGCCACAGCACGTTTCCCCTCGCCCTTGCGGGGAGGGGTCGGGGGTGGGGCTGGTGCGGAACGCACCGCTGCGATCCGTCCGGGAGCACCCCCACCTCCTGCTCCTCCCCGCGCGGGGGAGGAGAGGCTTCATGATCAGCGCCGCGATCAACCTCTTCCGCGGGGCCAGGGTCGGATTCGTTCTGGCCCGCGAGGGCGCGCTCGCCCTGGTCGACCCATCGGAGCTGCCGCCCCACCTGCGCTTCGCCTTAAAACTGGGGCGCTCCCTGGAGCGGCCGGGTCTCAGCGAGGGGGCCGCCCGGCTCTCGGCGGCCCTGACTAGGCTCGGACCCTCCTACGTGAAGTTCGGCCAGTTCCTGGCGACCCGCCCGGACATCGTCGGCATGCGGGCGGCCCTCGACCTGGAGAAGCTGCAGGACCGGGTGCCGCCGTTCCCGCAGGAGATCGCGCTGCGTGTGGTCGAGACGGCGCTCGGCAAGCCCGTGCACGAGCTGTTCCTCTCGTTCAGCGAGCCGATCGCCGCCGCCTCGATCGCGCAGGTCCACAAGGCCGTGGTGCAGGATGCCGACGGAACGCAGCGGGCGCTCGCCGTGAAGGTGATGCGGCCGGGGGTGCGCGAGCGCTTCATGCGCGACCTGGAGGTCATGCGTTTGATGGCCCGGGTGGTGCACGCCCTGTCCCCGCAGGCCGAGCGGCTGCGCCCGCGCGAGGTGGTGGAGATTCTCGCCCGCTCCGTGCTGATGGAGATGGACTTCCGCCTCGAAGCGGCGGCCGCCTCGGAGATTGCCGAGAACACCAAGGACGATGCCGACTTCCGGGTGCCGAAGCCCGAATGGGAGTTGACCGCCCGCGAGGTGCTGTCCGCCGAGTGGATCGAGGGCCTGCGCCTGCATAGCGCGGCCGAACTCGCCGCCGCGGGGCACGACCCGCAGGCGATCGGGCGTGCGGTGATCCAGAGCTTCCTGCGACAGGCGATCCGCGACGGCTTCTTCCACGCCGACATGCACCAGGGGAACCTGCTGGTCGACGCCGAGGGCCGGCTGGTGGCGGTGGATTTCGGCATCATGGGCCGGCTCGGCCCCAACGAACGCCGCTTCCTCGCCGAGATCCTGCTCGGCTTCATCCTGCGCGACTACCGCCGGGTGGCGAAGGTGCATTTCGAGGCGGGCTACGTGCCGGCCCACCACTCCGTGGAGGATTTCGCGCAGGCGATCCGGGCGATCGGCGAGCCGATCCACCAGCGCCGGGCCGACGAGATCTCGATGGCCAAGGTGCTGACCCTGCTGTTCGACGTCACGGCGCTGTTCGACATGAGCACCCGGACCGAATTGGTGATGCTCCAGAAGACCATGGTGGTGGTCGAGGGCGTCGCCCGCTCGCTCGATCCGCGCCTCGACATGTGGACCACCGCCGAGCCGGTGGTGCGCACCTGGATCACCAAGAATGCCGGCCCCCTCGGGCGCGCCCAGCACGGCCTTGAGGGGCTTCGGGTCCTCTCCGACGTGGTCGGTGACATCCCGGACCTCGCTGTCAGGCTCAAGCGCGTCCTGGTCCGCCTCGACGAGGCCGGCACGGGCGATGCGCGGCGCCTGGAGCGCCTCGCCCGTACCGAGCGCCAGCGCGCGATCTGGTCGACCCTGGCGCTCTGGGGCATTGCGATCGGCGCCTTGATGATGGCGTTCCGGGTCCCTTGATCCCGCGGACCGGGGCAGCCCGACCCGGTCAGGCCGCGTCGGGCTGCCCCGGTATCAGCGCCCGCAGCTCACGGGCGAGTTCGCCGAGGCCGGTGGTGCCCTTGGCCAGGACCCGGTCGGCCTGGCCGGCGAGACGGCGACGATCCTCGGCGGTGATGTCCTTGGCGGTGAGCACAACCACGGGGATGTCGCGCCAGTCCGAGCGTGCCCGCAGCGCCCGCAGGAAACCGAAGCCGTCCATCTCCGGCATCATCAGGTCGAGGAGGACCAGGCAGGGCCGCTCCGCCTCCAGGGTCTCCAGGGCGTGCAGGCCGTTCTCGGCCTCGCACACCGGGAAACCCTCGCGCCTGAGATAGGCGCAGACATGGCCGCGCACGTCCGCCTCGTCCTCGACCACCAGGATCGGGCCGTCGGCGGCGACGGGCCGGAACCGGTCGATGACCTGGCGAAGGCTGCCCCAGTCGATCGGCTTCTGGAGATAGTCGGTGGCCCCCAGCGAGAAGGCGAGGTTCTGCTCGTCCAGCACCGTAACCATCACGATCGGCGTCGCACCGATCTCAGGGTCCGCCCGCAAGGCGCGGAGCACCGCCCAGCCGTCCATCTGCGGCATGGTCACGTCGAGGAGCACGGCCCGCGGCCGAAGGGTCCTGGCCAGTTCGAGCCCCCGACGTCCGTCCTCGGCGACCGCCACCGAAAAGCCCTCGCGCTCCAGGAAACGGGCGAGCAGGTCGCGGGTCGCGGAATCGTCGTCGACCACCAGGATCGTCCGACGGTCGCCCGGAGCCTCGCCGGCTTCCTCCGGCCGGTCCGTCTCCGTGCCGCGGTAGCGGACTGGCAGGGTCAGCGTGAAGGTGGTGCCGTCTCCTTCCCGGCTCTCCACCGCGATAGCGCCGCCGAGCATCTCCGAGAAGGCCCGGGTGATCGACAGGCCGAGACCGGTCCCGCCGAAGCGCCGCGTCGTCGAGGCGTCCGCCTGGGTGAAGCGCTCGAACAGCCGCCCGACCTGCTCGGCGCTCATGCCGATTCCGGTGTCCGCCACGGAGAAACGCAGCGCCTCCTCGGTGCGGGCGACGCTCAGCGTGATCCGTCCGTTCTCGGTGAACTTCGCGGCGTTGCTCAAGAGGTTGATCAGGCACTGGCGCAGCTTGGTCACGTCGGTATGGGCTCCGCCCACACCCTCCGCGATCGTGAAAACCAGGGTATTGCCCTTCTTGGCGATCAGCCCCTCGACGGTGGCGGCCACGTCGCGGACCACCTCGGCGACGTCGAAGTCCTCCGCGTAGATCTCGACCCGGTCGGCCTCGATCTTCGAGATGTCGAGGACGTCGTTGATCAGGCCGAGCAGGTGGCGGGCGTTGGCCTCGATCTTCTTCATGTCGGCGATGAGGTCGGCCTCGCCGAGATCCTCCAGCTCTTCCTGCACCATCTCGGAATAGCCGATCACCGCCGAGAGCGGCGTGCGCAGCTCGTGGCTCATATTGGCCAGAAACTGGCTCTTGGCCTCGTTGGCCGCCTCCGCGGCCGCGCGGGCCGCCTCGATCGCCGCCTCGGCCTCCTTCCGCTCGGTGATGTCGGTGTGGGTCCCGACCCATTCGCGCAAGGTCCCGTCCGCTTCGAGGATCGGCACGGCGCGCACGCCCATGTGCCGGTACGCGCCGGAGCGGGCGCGCAGGCGATGCTCGGTGGCGTAGGGCTGAAGGGTCGCCACCGCCCGCGACCAGTCGGCCTGGGTGTGCTCGCGATCGTCCGGATGGATGGCCTCCAGGAAGCCGAGACCGGAATAGGTGGCCTCGTCCTGGCCGGTGAAGCGGCTCCAGGCGGTCTGCCGCCGGTGCAGGCTACCCTCCGGGTTGGCGGTCCAGACGATCGCCGCGCTGGCCTCGATCAGCGAGCGGAAGCGCTCCTCGCTCCGCCGGGTCCGCATCTCGGCCAGATGGCGGATGGTCTCGTCGACCACGACGAGGCCGACGCCCTCGACGTCCTGGCCGCTGTCGGGGGATGCACCCTCGCCCCCGCGCAGGGGATAGAAGCTCATCGAGAACTGGCGCACGCCGCCTGGGGCGGAGGGTGTCGGGACCGCCACCGGCACGTTCGGCGAGACCAGCCCCTCGTCGAGCGCCGCCGCGAGCTTGGGGGCCAGCTCCTCGCGCAGGGTCGGCAGCATCGCCCAGATCGGCGCGCCGAGATCGGCCCCGAAGCCGCGCTCGCTCATGGTGGCCAGCGCCCGGTTCATGTGGCGGATCTTCAGGTCGCGGTCGAGGAAGCCCAGGCCCACCGGGGCATTGGCGAGCACCCCATCCAGCAGCCGCGACATGCGCAGGGATTCCTGACGGCGCACCAGAGCGAGGCGGGCGAGCAGAACGATCGCGCCCAAAGCCGCCGCACCGGAGAGCAGGAACAGGATGAGCCCGCGCCAGCGCTCGCGGGTCTGCAGCGCGGCGAGGTGCTGTGCGGTGGTATCCTGGCGGGCGGCGGCCTCGGCGCGGATCGCGTCCATCAGGCGCTTGCCGTCGCCGGTGCGCACCAGATCGGTGGCGGCGTCGAAGCCCCGCTCACGGCGAGCGGCCACCACGCGGCTGGCGAAGTCGCGCTTCTGCGCGACGAGCCCGGCAAGCGAGGGACCGCCTGCGCGCACCGGCTCCTGCGCGGCCGAGCCGAGGGCGGCGAGTTCCGTATCGATCTTGCCCAGGGCCGTCGTGTAGGGTGTCAGGTATTCCTCGCTGCCGACCAGGACGAAGCCGCGCTCGCCGGTCTCCAGGTCCTTGACCTCCGAGATCAGGCGTTCGACTCCCGCGATGGTGCCGTTGGCCCGCGCGGTGGCGGCCCGGTCGGCCTCGCCGCCCAGGTAATTCGCCGTGCCCGCCGCCAGGGCGACGAGCAGCAGGACGAAGGCCGTCGGCGAGCCCAGCAGCGGACCCAGCGGTCCGGACCCGCGCCAGTTCGGCCGGCGCAGGCGAAAGATCGATCCGGCTCCCGGGCGCGCACTCATGTCTCGACCAGCCCGGTGCTGGCGCCCGAGGCTTCGGAATCGGCCCGGCCGTGCGGCAAGGCGAGGTATTCCCGCGAGCGCATCTCGATCAGGCGGGAGACTGTCCGGTCGAACTCGAACGCCTCCCGGCCGGTCTCGGCCGTGTAGAGATCCTGCGCCTCCGCGGCCGCGGAGGCCACGAGCTTCACGTGCCGGTCGTAGAGCGTGTCCACCAGGGTGATGAAGCGCTTGGCCTCGTTGCGCTCGGCCTCTCGCATCACCGGGATCCCGTCGAGGATCACCGTGTGGAAGGCCTGGGCCAGCGCCATGTAGTCCGAGGCGCCGAGCGGCTTGCGGCAGAGGTCGTCGAAGGCGAAGCGCGCGACGCCGCTCGCTTCCTCGGGGATCTCTACGTCGCGGCCGTGGACCCGGATCGTTCCAGGGCGGCCCCGTGCCTTGCCGGTGAGCCCCTTGAACGCGGCGTCCAGGGCCGTGCGGGCCGCCGCATCCGCCGGGACGTGATAGACGGCCGCGCCGCCGAGCTTCTCCAGGCGGAAATCCGTCCGCGAGTCGAGCCGCATCACCTCCACGCGATCCTTCAGCGTCGCGACGAAGGGCAGGAACAGCGCGCGGTTGAGGCCGCCCTCGTAGAGCCGGTCGGGCTCGACGTTGGAGGTCGCCACCACGGTGACCCCGCGGCGGAACAGGTGGCCGAACAGGCGGCCGAGGATCATCGCGTCGGCGATGTCGGTCACCGTGAACTCGTCGAAGCACAGCAGGGTCGCCTCGTCGGCGAGCTGGTCCGCCACCGGGCCGATCGGGTCGTCGCCTTTCACGGTGCCCGCCTTCAACGCCTGTCGGTAGGCGTGGATACGCTCGTGCGCGTCGGCCAGGAACCCGTGGAAGTGGACACGTCGCTTCGATCCCGGGGCGGACTCGTGGAACAGGTCCATCAGCATGGTCTTGCCGCGCCCGACCGAGCCCCAGATGTACAATCCCCTCGGCTGCTCCGATTCGTCCTTGCGCCGGAACAGCCAGCCCAGCGCACTGGTCTTGCTGGCGCGCTTGCGGCGCTCGAGGTCGCGGATCAGCCGGTCGAGGGCGCGCACCAGCCGCGCCTGGGCGGGATCGCGCTCGATGGCGCCCGTGGCGACCAGGGCTTCGTAGCGTTCGTGGACCGGACCGGGCGAGACTGCGCTCACCCGCGCCTCCGGCGACGGGGCGTGTTGCTTCCCGGTTTGCTCGTTCACGCCGCCGGTCCCTCGCAGCTCAACGCGGCGCCGGACCGGCACCCCCCGCCCGGCCGAGCGTTCCCGACCTGGGCCGGCTCCCTGTGCCGCGCAAGCTCGACCCGAATCAACCCCAGGCCGAGACGCAGGGCGCCTGCATGTTCCATCCCACTCGCGCATGGCTGCACCCGCGCGCACGGGCACTGTCATAATGCTGCATTGCACAATCGGAAGGGGGGTGCGAAGGCAGCACCGTTTTTCGGGAGGAGCGTCCGGATCCACCTGCGCGACAAGCGCACAGACCGGAGTTCCATCATGGCCGTTCGACACCTCGCCGTGTCGGCCCACGCGGTCCGGCGCCTGTGGCCGGCCGACCGCACCGCCGTGCTCGACTATTTCCTGCGCCTCGATCCGGAGACGCGGGCGAACCGCTTCATGGGCCACGTCAGCGAGGCCGGCGTGCGGGCCTATGCTGCGCAGGCGCTGAATGCCGAGGGCGTGATGTACGGTGCCTTCGTGGCGGGTACCCTGCGCGGCCTCGGCGAGCTTCGGCCCATGGGCCCCGGCGCGTCGAGCTACGTCCTGGGTCCGCGGGCCGAGGCGGCCTTCGCGGTCGAGCGTACGTTCCGGCGGCAGGGTATCGGTGCGGCCCTGTTCGCGCGGATCGCCCGCGCCGCGCGCCATCGGGGCGTGGTCGACCTGCACGTGCGCTGCCTGTCCGGCAACGGTCCGATGCTGCGGCTGGCGGCCAAGCACGGGGCAGAACTCCAGCACGCGGGTTCCGAGACCGAAGGCGCGCTCCATCTCGACCGGCCGACGCCGTTCTCGCTCTGGCACGAGAGCATCGCGGAAGCGTTCGACTTCACCCTCGCGGTGAGTTTCCCGAGCCGCGAGCGGGCCTCGGCCTGACCGTCTCATTCACCCGCCTCATCCGGCGGCGGCGCCGACCATCGCGAAGGTCAGGAGATCCACCGACGCCGCTCCGCCGCGCAGGAGTGCCCGGGACGCGGCGTTGCCGGTGGCGCCGGTGGTGATCACGTCGTCCACCAGCAGGACACGGCGACCGCGGATGCGGTGAGCCTGTTCGGGGGGCACCCGGAACGCGCCGCTCAGGTTCACTCCCCGCGCCGCACGGCTCAAGCCGACCTGGGAACGCGTCGCGCGGATGCGCACCAGCGCGGCCGGCTCGAATGGGAGGCCTGCCTCCCGGGCGACCGCCCTGCCGAGAAGGGCAGCCTGATTGAAGCGCCGGCGCCAGAGCCGCCAGCGGTGCAGCGGCACGGGCACCACGCATTCCGCCTCTGCGATCAGCATCCGGCCGCTCGCCGCCATCATCCGCGCCATCACGCCCGACAGGTCGAGGCGGTCCTCATATTTCAGGCGATGGACGAGGCGGCGGGCGACCGCGTCATAGAGGGCCACCGCCCGGGCGCGCCCGAAGACTGGCGGCTCCGCGATGGCACGGGGTGAGAGAAGCGGCCCGACTCCCAGATCGAGCGCGAAGGGCGTGCCGAAGCGCTGGCAGAGCGGCTCCTCGATAAGCCGCAGGCCTGTCCAGCAGGTCGGGCAGAGGGCCCCCGGATCGGCGGTGGCCGCGCCGCACCCCGAGCAGGTCGGCGGGTAGATCAACGATAAAACCCCGCGCGGGAAGCCGCGCAGGGTTGAGGCGAGGGCCCGGATCGCCGTCACGGGCCGATGGGACGCAGGAGGCCGGTCTTACCGGGCAGAGACGGGACGCGCGCCCTGTTGAACAGCTTCCTGGTCCATCTGACGGGCCTGGGAGTTGGCGCGATGGCGGCCGATGGCGCAGCCCGCCGCTGCTCCCAGCAGGCCGTGGTGTCCGGCATAGTGGCCGGCGATGCCGCCGACGATCGCGCCCTTGATGCAGCCCTTCGCCTCTGCACCGCTGGCAGCGGTGAGGGCGGCGAGGACCATAGTGGCCCCGACGAGCATGCGCTTCATGACGTGCACTCCATGATCAATCTCGGCCGTTCGGCCATTCGCAGCAAGAACGGTGACCGGGGCGAGTCGTTCCACGAGTCTATCGCAGCTCACGGGTCTGTGTGCACCGGCCGCTACTCAGTTCGGCAGGACGCTGGCAGGACCACGCTGAACGCGCCATCTGCATGCGAATGGATGCCCCGGCCAGTCTGTTCGACACCCCCCTCGCCCGCCGCCGCCTCGCAAGGGCCGAGCGGAACGGCTATGCCGGCTTCCTGCTCGACAGGCTGGTCGAGGATCTCGACGACCGCCTGGGCGCGGTGCTGCGCGGGTTTTCCACGGTGCTCGACCTCGCCACGCCGGGACCGGCGGCTGTCCGGACGCTCGCGGTCCGGTACCCGGAGGCGAGGCTGATCCGCTTGGCCGCCCTGCCCGAGCCGGGCGAAAACCGGATCGTCGGCGACCCGGAGGCGCTGCCCTGCGCGGCCGGAAGCCTCGACCTCGCAGTCTCCCTGCTGGCGCTCCAGGCGGTCAACGACCTGCCCGGCACGCTGATCCAGTTGCGCCGGGCGCTGCGGCCGGACGGCCTGTTCCTCGGCTGCCTGCTCGGGGGGGCGACCCTGACCGAATTGCGCCAGAGCTTCGCCCAGGCCGAGAGTGAGGTCGAAGGCGGTATCAGCCCGCGGGTGGCGCCGTTCGCGGCCGTGCGCGAGGCGGGGGCCCTGCTTCAGCGGGCGGGCTTCGCCCTGCCGGTCGCCGACACCGACACGCTCACGGTGCGCTACGCCGACCCGTTCGGGCTGATGCGGGACCTGCGCGCCATGGGCATGACCAACGTGCTGACCGAGCGCCGCCGGACCCCTCTGCGCCGGGCGACCCTCGTCCGGGCGGCCGAGGTCTATGCCGAGCGCTTCTCCGATCCGGACGGGCGCGTGCGGGCGACCTTCGAGGTGCTGTGGCTGTCCGGTTGGGTGCCGCACGAGAGCCAGCAGAAGCCGCTGAGGCCCGGGACCGCCAAGTCGCGCCTGGCCGACGCCCTCGGAACCGTCGAACTGAAGCCCGAGACCAGGAGAGTCCCATGAAAGTGCCCGGACCCGACCACCCGATCACCGTCGCGCCCGAACCGCGCCGTGTCCGGATCCTCGTGGCGGGCGTGCCGGTCGCCGACACGCGCGACGCGCTGCGCCTCGAGGAGGCCCGATACGCGCCCGTGTTCTACGTCCCACGCGCCGATATCCGCGCGGAGAACTTCGTCCCGTCGGCGCGGACCAGCCATTGCCCGTACAAGGGCGATGCGCGCTACTTCGACCTCTCGGTCGGCGGTACGCGGCGTCCCGACGCGGTTTGGAGCTACGAGGACCCGTTCCCCGCGGTGGCAGCGATCAAGGGATACGTGGCGTTCTATCCGGACCGGGTCGACGCCATCGAGGTCGCCGATTGATCTCCGACGCCAAGTCATCCCGAGCCACGCCGTAGGCGCGAGGCAATCTCGTCCGTCAGTCCTTCACAAGGCTCCAGAACGCGCTCTTGCGGCCATGGTCCCGGCGCAGCGCTTCCCGGTAGGCATCCGGCGCCGGGCTGATCGCCCCCGCTTCCAGGCGGTCGGCGAGGCCGTCCAGTTCCAGCAGGTAGCGCGCGCCGTGGGCGTAGGCGGCGCTGCGGCCCAACTGGAGGATATTGTCGAGCAGGCGGCGGTAGAGGATCGTCGCGGCCAGCGGGTGGTCCTGCGCAAGCGCGTCGGCGGCCGGTGCCAGAAGGGTATAGTGCTCGCCCAGCCAGATCCCGGGCCGCTCCGTCACGAGCCGCGCGGCGCGGGGGAGGTCCGGCCAGCCCACCAGGAAGGCGAGCGCCCGGTGCGGATCGGCGCAGGCCTGGGCGTGATCTAGCGCTCGGATCAGCGCCTCTTCGTCCTCGAAATCCGGAAGCTTGGCGAGGTGCGCGCGCAGCATCGGGGCATCGAGATCCCGCTCGAACCGTGCCCAGCGCTGCGCCTGCGCCTCGCCACCCCGTCCCAGCGCGTCGAGGATCTCGATCTCCAGCGCCTGCCGGTCGCGCTCCGGCCCGCGCGGATCGAAACCCGCGATCAGATCGGCCCGGGTGACGATGCGAATGCCTGGATCCTGCGGTCGCCGGATCCAGTCGAGGGCTTCCTCCGCCCGGCCGGCGACGAGCAGCCGCCGTGCGATCGCCGGCCGGTTCTCGTGCCGCGGCGCGATCTCACGCTCCAGAGCGATGAACGCATCGGGATCGCCGCGGCGGTCGGCGATCATCTGGCGAAGGCGCAGCACTTGAGCTCGGGCCGCCTGCCGGCGAAAGGCGGCTTCGCTCCGGGCATTCGCGGGCTTCGGCATCGCGGCGTCGGCGCCGGCGAGGGCGCCGTCGATCTCCGGAAGCGCCTCCGCCGGGAGCGTCGGGACCATCTCTCCCAGCAGCGTCCCGAGGGGGCCTAGCGGATCGGCCGTGAACCCGGCGACGAGGCTCGCCGCGATGCGGGCGGCTTCCTGTGGGGTGAACCCGGCTGCAATCTCCACGAAGGCGTCGTTGGCCCGTTCGAAGACGCCCTGCACCGCGCCGGTGCTGTCGTCGACGCGGTTGAGCACCCCGTCGGCGCTCGCCAGGAAGCGTCGGAGCCGGTCGAGGGCCATGCCGGCATCGAGGGGGCGCAGCTCGTTCAGGATCACCGTCACGGTGGCGTCGAGGTCGGCCGCGAAGGCTCTGCGCTTCTGCCAGTCGATATAGCCCTGGGCCGATTCGAGCGCCGTGAGCCGCCGGTCGACGATCGCCGCCACGGCGTCCGGACCCTGGAGAGAGGCGAGCGCCGCGCTCACCAACTTCTTGAACGTGGGATTGCGCGCGGTCTCGCCGAGGATCAGCTCGATCAGCCGGTCGGGCCCGAGCGCCGCCAATGTCTCGGGCGACGGAGTGGTACGGCGGGCACCCTTGGGCAGCAC
Source organism: Methylobacterium sp. NEAU K (assembly GCF_030700285.1). Taxonomy (GTDB): domain Bacteria; phylum Pseudomonadota; class Alphaproteobacteria; order Rhizobiales; family Beijerinckiaceae; genus Methylobacterium. The sequence goes on from NZ_JAUYZJ010000008.1 coordinate 146,450, forward strand.
TGCCGGCTTCGGGCGGGGCTTGGGCCCCGCCCCATGCGTCACACTCTTCGCCCGCGCCACGACGCCCTCCGCCGATGCGCCGGGCCCCGCATGCTCGGGATGCCTATTCCTCGACCTTGGCGCGGGGTCGATCGTTACCCCGGGCGGTCTCATCGTGCCAGGCACCGGCCTGGTCCTGATACCGGATGCCCTCGGTCGAGCCGGGAACCTGCTGCTCGGCCGCTGCCGCCTGGGCTGCCTGCAAGGCCTCCTCGCGGCTCGGGAAGGTCTCGGAGAAGACGTCACCGACCTTGTAGGCAAAGCCACCGTCGTGCTCGACGATGCGATAGGTAACCTCGGACATCTCGCCTCCTGTGCGCGCCGTCTCGTGCAGCGCGAACCCACCGGATGCCGCGCGGTTCCAGCCCCCGGGCCGATCCGGCCTCCGATCCGCCGGAAAGTTCCGCTAGCGGCGCCGGATCCGGGAGCAAGACGACGACGATGCCGCTGAGACCGATCCTCGCCCTCGCCCTCCTCGTGGCCGCGCAGCCGGCCCGCGCCGAGGAGGGATTCTTCGACAAACTCTTCGGCGGCTCTTCGCGTTCGGCGCCGCCCAACCCGTTCGCTTCGAATTATCCGTCGGCACCCCCCTCACCCGAGGACGTGCGTGCGGAACGGCCGCGGCGAGCGATACGCGGCGAGCCTGCGCGCGGGCCGGTGCCGCCGGGCCGGATCCCGGAGGAGTGAGGGCCGACCCCTCTCAGGGATCGCCGACGACGCCGGCCTCGTCCTGGGCCTGGAGCACGTCCGGCCGCGGCATCGAGATGATGTTGAAGCCCGCATCCACGAAATGGACCTCGCCGGTGACCCCGCCGGAGAGCGGCGACAGCAGGTAGAGAGCCGAGCCGCCGACATCGTCCAGGCTGACGGTTCGGCGCAGGGGCGCGTGCGCGCGCTGGTGGTTGAACATCAGCCGGGCGTCGGCGATTCCCGCCCCCGCCAGCGTCCGCATCGGGCCGGCCGAGAGCGCGTTCACCCGGATTCCGTCCGGCCCGAGATCGCTGGCGAGGTAGCGGACCGATGCTTCCAGCGCCGCCTTGGCCACACCCATCACGTTGTAGTTCGGCATGACCCGGGTCGAGCCGCCATAGGTGAGCGTCAGCAGGGAGCCGCCGCTCTTCATGCGCTTGGCCGCGCGCTGCGCGATCTCCGTGAAGGAGAAGCACGAGATCGTCATCGTGCGGGCGAAGTTCTCGCGGGTGGTGACGTCGACGTAGCGGCCCTTGAGCTGTGCCTTGTCGGAGAAGCCGATGGCATGGACCACGAAATCGAGCTCGCCGTCGAAGCGCTCGTCCAGGGCCGCGAAGGTGGCGTCCACGGAGGCGAGATCCTCCACGTCGCAAGGCAGCACGATGTCAGAATCGAGCCGCGCCGCGAGCGGACCGACCCGCCGGCCCAGCGCCTCTCCCTGATACGTGAAGGCGAGCCGCGCGCCGTGGGCGTGGAGGGTCCTGGCTATGCCCCAGGCGATCGAGTGATCGTTGGCGACGCCCATGATCAGGCCGCGCCTGCCCGCCATCAAACCTGTCATGCCGACTCACATTCCGAACGAGCACGCCGCCCCCGAGAGGCGGGGACGGGCCGCGATGCGATCGACCGGATCGCGACCCAGGTGCCTTAGCGCGGCTGGCCCCGCGTTCCAAACCGCGCCGCCGCTGCCGCCGGGCAAAAAAAAGCCCCGCCGACGGGCGGGGCGTTCACGGTGCGCGGCCGGGGCCTAGAAATATCCGTCCGTGTGCGAGCGGGCTTCCTCGATCAGGGCCTGCTTCGCATAGACCGCGGCGCAGCCTGCGATCATCAGGCCACCCAGAGCCCCGAAAAGGAAGCTGCTCATCGTCACCACCCTATCCAACAAAACGTAAACGCCGCCTCGGTGACGGCGGTTCCGATCGGGACGCTCAGGCGTCGACGTGCTTCAGGACCAGGGTCGCGTTGGTCCCGCCGAAGCCGAACGAGTTGGTCAGGACGTGGCCGAGGCTCACATTGTCCCGGCGCGCTCGCAGAATCGGCATGTCGGCGAAGGCGGGATCGAGGGTTTCGATATGCGCGCTCTCGCAGATGAAGCCGTTCTGCATCATCAGCAGGCTGTAGATCGCCTCCTGCACGCCGGTCGCCCCGAGGGAGTGCCCGGTCAGCGACTTCGTGGCCGCGATCGGCGGGCATGCCTCGCCCCGGCCGAAAACCTCGCGGATCGCCTCGATCTCCTTGTCGTCGCCGACCGGCGTCGAGGTGGCGTGCGGGTTGATGTAGTCGATCCGCGCGCCCTTGAGGCCCTCCATCGCCTGCCGCATGCAGCGCACGGCGCCCTCACCCGAGGGCGCGACCATGTCGTGGCCGTCCGAGGTGGCACCGTAGCCCGCGACCTCGCCATAGATGCGCGCGCCGCGGGCCTTGGCATGCTCCAGTTCCTCGAGAACCAGGACGCCCGCGCCGCCCGCGATGACGAAGCCGTCGCGGTTCGCGTCGTAGGCGCGGGAGGCCCGTGACGGCGTGTCGTTGAACTTCGACGACATGGCGCCCATGGCATCGAACAGGACTGACAGGGTCCAGTCGAGATCCTCGCAGCCGCCGGCGAAGATGATGTCCTGCCGCCCGCCCTGGATGATCTCGGCTGCATTGCCGATGCAGTGGTTGGACGTCGCGCAGGCCGACGAGATCGAGTAGTTCACGCCGCGGATCTTGAACCACGTCGCCAGGGTCGCCGAGGCCGTCGAGGACATCGCCTTCGGGACCGCGAACGGGCCGATGCGCTTGGGGCCCTTCTCGCGGGCGATGGCGGCGGCCTCCACGATCACCTTCGTCGAGGGGCCGCCCGAGCCCATGATGATGCCGGTGCGCTCGTTGGAGATGTCGCCCTGCTCGAGGCCGGCATCGCGGATCGCCTGATCCATGGCGACGTGGTTCCAGGCGGTGCCGCCACCGTGGAAGCGCATGGCGCGGCGGTCCACCACACCCTCGGGGTCGAGGCTGGGCTTGCCGGAGACCTGGCTGCGAAAGCCGTGCTCGGCGTAGGTGGCGTCGTGCGCGATGCCCGAGCGGGCCTCGCGCAGGGAGGCGAGCACCTCCTGCGTGTTGTTGCCGATGGACGAGACGATGCCCATCCCGGTGATGACGACGCGGCGCATGGTGGTGACGTTACCTCCCTCGCGGCTTCGGTCGCCCATGCCGCGTACCGGTCAGCTAAGGTGACGCGGACACAATCTCAACCGCCGGGGACGTCCGGCGTTGCCGCCGGATGCGAAAGTCGCCCCCGGCGAGGTTCGATCAGCTCTGGAATAGGCCGACCCGCATATCCTGGACTTGGTACACGCGTTCGCCGTCGGCCTCGAGCCAGCCGTCGCCGATGCCGAGCACCAGCTTCCCCTGGCGGACGCGCTTCACGTCCACATTGTAGACGACCTTCTTGATCGACGGCAGGACCTGACCGGCGAGCTTAACCTCCCCGACGCCCAGCGCCCGGCCGCGGCCCGGGGAGCCGAGCCATCCGAGATGGAAGCCGAGCATCTGCCAGAGGGCGTCGAGCCCCAGGCAGCCCGGCATCACCGGATCGCCCTGGAAGTGGCAGGCGAAGAACCAGAGATCGGGCCGGATATCGAGCTCGGCCGTGACGTGACCCTTGCCGTGCGCACCGCCGTCCTGTGCGATGCTGGTGATCCGGTCGAACATCAGCATCGGCGGCAGCGGGAGCTGCGCATTCCCGGAACCGAAGAGTTCGCCGCGCCCGCAGGCCAGAAGTTCCTCGTAGGAATAATGCGTCGGGCGGCTCACAGCCTGCACGGGTGTCTCGGCGTCTGGCGGCATGAAGGCGGCTGTTTCCTCTGACGTGCGCGCGAACTGCGGGCTCGCGGGGCGAGACGGTCGCCCGTTTCTCCGGCGCGCGGGTTAGCACGGGGCGTAGCGCCTTCAAAGCCATCAACCGCGCTGGACTGGATGCGACGATGCTCGGGTTGCGACCGGGTGACCGCTGCAATATACTGTCTCGCAACCCATACCTTCAGGGTCCTCGTCGAGCGTACAGTCCAGCGATGTCCGAACTGGTGCCACTCCAGGCCATTCTCAGCGGCCGGGTCCCCGCCCCCCAGCTGGAGGCCAACGGGACGCCGCGGCGCGGCTGTCCGCTGTCGGACCTGCGCGATCGCCTGCGCCGGGCGGGCCTTCGGCCGACCCGGCAGCGTCTGTCGCTCGGCTGGCTTCTGTTCGGCCGGGGTGACCGCCACCTGACCGCCGAGATGCTGTACGATGAGGCCATGCGGGCCAAGGTGCCGGTTTCGTTGGCGACGGTCTACAACACCCTCCATCAGTTCACCGAGGCCGGGCTGCTGCGTCAGCTGGCTCTGGACGGGTCCAAGGCCTATTTCGACACGAACCCGAGCGAGCATCACCACTTCTATCTCGAGGACGAGAGCCAGGTGATCGACATGCCCGATTGCGGCATCACCGTCGATTCGCTGCCTGAGGCCCCCGAGGGCATGGAGATCGCTGGGGTGGAGGTGATCGTCCGTCTGCGCCGAGCCCGCCCCGCCGCCCGCCGCCAGGGCTGATCCGTCGCTGTAGGCGTCAAGCGCCGAAGGGCCGCCGGATTCATGGGGCTTGGGCGGAAACTGTGAGCCTGCGCCCGCGCGAGATCTGAAAGTAAGCCAGAACCTGCAAGAAAGCGCCCGGCATCGTCCGGGCGTCTCGCGTTTCGATGCACCGTCGAGCGTGCTTAGGCAGCCGATACCCTACTCCACGACCTCGTTCGGGTAGACACCCCAGAGACGGTTCTGCCGGATGTAGCCGTCGACGTCCCGCCGGTTCGGCAGCGCCACGACGAGGCGGCACCACGTGCCGGTACACGTCTTCACGCTGCCGATCACGCCGGTCTGCAGCCGCGCCTCGTCTTCCGCACCGTCATCGGCCCGGGCTCGCAGGGGGATGGCGGCCTTTTCCGAGCCCTTGTCCGGGCCGGCATTGACGATCGCCGTGCGGCGTCCCGAGAGCAGGGAGTGCAGCACCCACCCCTCAGTGCCTTCCGAATCGCGGATCCGGCGCCAGGTCTCGAATTCGCCTACGATCTCGACGGGCAGGCCGGCGCGCTGGAACACCCAGAGGGTGCGGTGATCCTTGGACGGACCTTCGCGCAGGTTGACGCGGTCAGTCTTCAGGCTGGCGTAGCGGGGCAGTGGCAGCTTCGTCACCGGCCCCACCCCGGTTTCGGGGGGCGCGGCCGGCGCGGCGGTTGCGCCGGTCGCGAGGCCGCCCAACAGCAGCGCCGCGACGGCGAAGCTCAGGCGTGACGCGCGCATGGTCCTCTCCATATCCGGACGTGACTTTGCCGGAGCCGGTTGCCGTCCCATGGACACGGCAGTCGGCTCGAAGGCCTCGTGATCGCATGACGGTTTCGGAACACCGGATACCGCCGTTCCGCATCGTGACTTGAGCGCCGGGGATATCGACATCGCGTCCCCGGCGGTGAGCGGGTCCGGCCGGCTTCCGATTGTGTTCCGGCCCACCTCTGGTAGAGAGGCCGACGGGTCGGAACAGGCTCCGGGACCGGTGCCTCGCGCCCGACCTGTCTGGCCGAGTTCGGTTAACGGACGCTTGCGGCGGGCTGTCTGATCGGGGCTCGTCCGATAGGGTTCGCCGAGCAAGGTTCGCACGCACGGCCGCGGGGCTGACGGGGAGAGAGACGTGTCGAAGCGCAAGCCGCTCGTGGTCGTGACGCGACGCCTGCCGGACGCCGTCGAGACGCGGATGCGCGAGCTGTTCGACGTACGCCTCAGTCCCGACGATGCGCCGATGTCGCCGGAGGCCCTCGCGGGGGCCCTGCGGGAGGCCGACGTCCTGGTCCCCACCGTCACCGACGAGATCGATTCCGGCCTGCTCGCCCAGGCCGGTCCGAACCTGCGGCTGATCGCCAATTTCGGAAACGGCGTCGATCACATCGACGTTGCCGTGGCGCTGGAGCGCGGCATCACGGTCACCAACACCCCCGGCGTCCTGACCGAGGACACCGCCGACATGACGATGGCGCTGATCCTCGCGGTGGCGCGCCGGGTCACAGAGGGCGCGCGAATCATTCCCGACGACGATTGGACCACGGGCTGGTCGCCGACCTGGATGCTCGGGCGTCGCATCACCGGCAAGCGCCTCGGCATCGTCGGCATGGGCCGGATCGGCCAGGCCCTGGCCAAGCGCGCCCGCGCGTTCGGCCTGCAGGTCCACTACCACAACCGCCGCCGGGTGCCGGCCGCGATCGAGGGTGCGCTGGACGCGACCTATTGGGAATCTCTCGACCAGATGCTGGCGCGGGTCGACATCGTGTCGGTCAACTGCCCGCACACGCCCGCGACCTACCATCTCCTCTCGGCGCGGCGGCTCAAGCTGCTCAAGCCCGAGGCGATCGTGGTGAACACCGCCCGCGGCGAGGTGATCGACGAGAACGCGCTCGCCCGGCTGATCGAGGCGGGCGACGTCTCGGCGGCCGGACTCGACGTGTTCGAGCAGGAGCCGGCGGTGAGCCCGCGCCTCGTCAAGCTCGCCCGCCAGGGCAAGGTCGTGCTGCTGCCCCACATGGGCTCGGCGACCTACGAGAGCCGCATCGACATGGGCGAGAAGGTCATCATCAACATCAAGACCTTCATGGACGGCCACCGGCCGCCGGACCGCATCCTGCCGAGCATGCTCTGACCGCGGCTGGCGGCATCACAGTGCATCGCCGCCCACCGCCGCCGGCTTCTTCTCGCCCTCCACGCTCTGGAACAGGCGCTCGCTGGTCAGCTTGAGGAAGTAGAAGCCGAATTCCGGATTCTGGTAGTAGAGCTGCTTGACGTCGGAATAGGACACGCACAGCGCCTTGCCGGCCTCGATGCAGACCAGAGACGCAGTCCTGGCATTGCCCGGCGCGAGCAGGCCAAGCTCTCCGACGATCCCACCCCTGCGCACCTCGATCCCGACCTCTGGGATCCGGAACGCGCCACTCTCGATGTAGTACATCTCGCCGGCGAGGTCGCCCTTGCGGAACACCACCTCGCCGATCCCGAACGACCGCTGCGAGCCGAAAGGGCGCAGCCATTCGAGGGAGAGGTTGCCGTCGGCGGCGGTCTCGACGTCGCGCACGAGGCGCAGCATCTGCCACAGGCGATAGGCGTTGAATGGGATCTGGATCGCCTCGGTGAGCGCGACCGGGATGCTGCCGATGAGGATGCCGTAGGTGATGACGGCGCAGCTCGCGCACAGCGAGATGATCCGCAGCGGGATCATCGTGCTCATGGCCGAGGCCGAGATGGTCAGCGCGGTGCCGAGGTAGCCAATCCCCTCGATCCAATCCATGCGCACCCCCGACGGCCCCGTCACCTCAGCGGGATGCCCGTCTTGGGCCGCCCCGGCAAGACGCGCGGGTGCGGGCCCGGCGCATGCACCTTAGGCTGTGCTCGCGTGGATACGCTCCGCCGCAGCCTCGGCGGCGCGGGCCCCCTCCTCGAAGGCCCCGCCCACCGTGCCCCATTGCAGCCGCGACAGCGCCTCCCCGGCGAACCAGACCGTGTCGGCCAGCGGCTCGCGCAGGAATTGGCGCGCCGGCGCGTGACCGGGCGGCACCACCGCCCAGGAGCCGCGGGACCAGGGATCGTGCCGCCACGCGCTCACCACCGGGATGGCCAGGTCCCGCAGCCGCGCCCTGCCGAACTGTTCTGCCAGGACCGCCCGGACATGGCGCCGCACGCCATCCGGACCGGAGCCGGCGGCGTCGATCGCCGCGGCCTCGTGCACGTCGAGCTCGTAATAGTGGAACGGCGTGCCATCGATCCGGGTGAGCAGCCCGGCCGGCGATGGACGCGTGCCGTGGATCGCCGCGAGGCGGTCGCGGCCCCGGAACGGGCTCGACGGCCAGTGCAGCACGGCGTGCTCGTAGATGCCGGTGGAGAAGCCGTCGATGGCCGCGCGGACCGCGTTCGGCAGCGGCGGCGAGAAGGCTGGGCCGTCGCGCAGAACCATGATCGGCACCGTCACGATCACGGCCCGGGCCGTGTAGACGGACCCGGCGGCGGTGGTGACGCGGACGCGCCGGTCGGACCAGTCGATGCGCGCCACGGGGCTTGAGAGAGCAACCGGCAGCCCGTCCGCCAAGCGGGCGAGATAGCTGCCGTAGCCGCCGGTGAGGAAATAGTTCTCGCTGTACTCGAGGCTCGGGAAATCGTGGAGCGAGACCTCGCTGAGCGCCCGGCCCGACACCAGCCCGTGAACCTGCGCGACCCGGGAGCCCCAGGGCCCGAGGCCCGGCGGCAGCGCGCTCGCCGCCGGCCGGTCGGGCCCGGGCTGCGCGGCGCCCTGCGTCATCGTCCGGTCGGCACGCGCGAAGGCGCGGGCGTTCGCCCGGATCTCGTCGGGTCGCCCCCGCCGGTTGTCGACCCAGACGTGGCTCTCCTGCGGCGAACGGCGCAGGCGCTCCCCGCGCGCCCGCCCGAGGGCGACCAGCGGGTTGATCGGCCCGGCATGGAGCCAGTGCGCACCGACATCGATGGCGTGGCCGCGCAGGGCCACGGTGAAGGCGCGGCCGCCGATCCGGTCGCGGGCCTCCAGCACGGCGACCCGGACGCCCCGGGACGCCAGGGTCCGGGCCGCGCCGATGCCGGCGGCGCCCGCGCCGATCACCAGCACCTCCGGAGACTCGGGCAGCGGGGCCAGGCGCGGCCGGTAATCGGGCGCGCGCGGCGGGTCTGCGGACCGGAGTCCGGATGCCCATGGGGTCGAGGCCGTCACACTGGCGTTCTGCACGCACTCTCCCTGCACCGTCGCCTCCCGTGCGGCAGCGCCCGCCCTTGCGCCCGCCGCCGCACCCCTTCACAACGCAGCCGCGCCGCTCCCGGCGCGGGCCGGAAACCTCGCCCGATGCTCGTCGAGTCCGCCACGGCGGCTTTGCGCCAGACCTTCTCCCCGCCCCTGCGGGCGATCCTGTGGAAGTCCCTCGGCCTGACGCTCGGCCTGCTGGTCCTGATCTGGCTCGGCCTGACCCGCCTCGTCGAGGCGTTCCAGGCGAGCCACCACATCTCCGCCCAGTACCCGATCCTCGACAGCCTCGCCTACTACCTCGCCGGTTTCGGCCTGTTCGTGGTGCTGGCCTACCTCACGCCGGCGGTCTCGATCCTGGTGGCGGGCTTCTTCCTCGACGATGCCGCCGAGATCGTCGAGCGAACCGATTTTCCCGACGACCCGCCCGGGCGGCCGATGCCGCTCGCGACCGCCATGTTCTACGCCGTCCGCTTCGCGGGTGTGACGCTGCTCGTCAATCTCGCGGCGCTGGTGATCTTCTTCGTGCCGGTGATCGGGATCGCGGCGTTCTTCGGCGCCAACGCCTACCTTCTGGCGCGGGAATATTTCGAGATGGCGGCCGCCCGCTTCCGGCCGCTGGCCGAGGCCGCCGAGATGCGTCGGGCCTTCTCGGTGCCGACGCTCGGCGCCGGCTGCCTGATGGCGGCCCTGATGGTGGTGCCGATCCTCAACCTGCTGACGCCGCTGTTCGGGATCGCCCTGATGGTCCACCTGCACAAGCGGCTCAGCCGGCGCCTGCGCCTCGGAGCGCCGGCCGCCCGATAGGACGGGGTTGCGGCGAAGGCTCGCCCTGGTCGACGTTCGGTTTGGACGCTACGCTCGCCACGGCCCGGCGGCGCGCGGGCTCCGGAGAGCCGTTCGATGAAGGTGCACGATGCGGCGCGGGATGTCCCGCCGCCCCCGGGAAAGGGCCCCTTCCTCCTCGTGGGGCTCGTCGGCATCGGTCTGGTGACCTGGGGCGCCTACGGCCATTGGCAGCGGGATGTCGAGGCCACCGCGACACTGGAGCGGATCAGGTCCCTCGTCCCGCAGGTGCGCCTCGTGGTCGCCGAGCGGGCGGCCGGTCCCCTCGATCTCAAGTTGCCGGGACAGACGCAGGCCTTCACCACCGCGGCGATCGCGGCGCGGGCCACCGGCTACATCGCAGAGCGTCGCATCGATATCGGCTCGCGCGTCAAGGCCGGAGACCTGCTCCTGCGCATCGCGGCCCCGGATCTCGACCAGCAGCTCGCCCAGGCCGAGGCTCAGGTCGGCCAGTTGCGGGCGCAGCTGCTCCAGGCCCAGGCCCAGGTCGAGCAGGCCCGCGCGAACGTAAATCTCGCCAACCTCACCAATAACCGCACCACGACGCTGGCCGTGCAGGGCTGGGCCTCGCGGCAGAACGCGGACACCGCGCAGGCCAGCGTTCTGTCCCAGGCGGCGACGCTGGCGGCTGCCGAGGCGGGCGTGAAGGTCGCCACCGCCAACATCAAGTCCCAGGAAGCGGTCGTCGAACGGCTGAAGGCCCTTACGGCGTTCGAGCGCGTCGTCGCTCCCTTCGACGGCGTCGTCACGATCCGCAACGTCGACGTCGGCGATCTGGTCAGAGCCGATAATGGCGGCACGCCGCTCCTGAGCATCGACCAGGACACCACCCTGCGTATCACCGTCAACGTGCCGCAGAACGACGCCACCGGCGTCGAGCCGGGCGTGAAGGCCGAGATCACCGTGCCGCAGATGCCGGGGCGCACCTTCGCGGGCTTCGTCGAGCGCAGCTCGGTCGCCCTCGATGCCGCCTCGCGCACCCTGACCACGCAGGTCGACGTGCCCAACCCCGACAGGACGCTGCGGGCTGGGCTCTACGCCTACGTCACTCTGAAGATTCCGCGCACCGAGCCGAGCGTAACGGTTCCCGCTGAGGCGACGGTGTTCAACCACAACGGCATGCAGGTCGCCGAGGTCGGCGAAGACGATCGGGTGACGTGGCGCACGATCGAGGTGCGGCGCGATCTCGGGCGGACGCTCGAGCTGAAATCGGGCCTGACGGCGGACAGCCGCATCATCTACAGCCCGCCCCCCGATCTGCGCGACGGCCAATCGATCGAGCGCGCCAAGCCGGCGGCGCCGGAGAAGCCGATGCGGTCGGCCGAGCGCTGACGGATCCGCGGACGGCTTCAGTTCACCCGGACCACGAGCTTCATCTTCGGATGGATGCCGCAGAGCACCTGGAAGGTCCCCCGCTCGGTGAAGACGACAGGGGTCCGGCTGCCGGGTTCCTGGTCGCCGGAATCGAAGTTGAAGCTGTCCGATTCGACGAAGGCGTGGTGCAGCAGATCGCTGTCGTCGTTCACGAAGGTCACGGTCTCGCCCCGGGTAATGGCGAGGTTGCCCGGCTGGAATGCCCGGCCCTTTTGCGACACGAACAGCCCGGCTGCTTCGAGGTCGCCCACCAGGATCAATCCACAGATCAATCCGAGAGCGAGCGCCAACGCCGCCGGTACCACCGTCCTTGAGCGCGGCGAAGCGGACGGGGGTGGCGCTAGGGGAGCCATAATATTCCTCGGCCTCACACGGTCTCTCTAGCCGAGAATGTGTTGAGAATTTATTTTCGCGATGCGCTAAACGCCGGCAGGCCGCGCCGTTTCCGGTAAAATCGACACCGCAAGACGATCGTCCCTGAATCGAATCCTCATTCCGCGGGGCTAATCGCCTTTTAACATGTGGCAAGTAACGTTTGGCTGACCTGCGACACGGCGGCCTGGTGCGATGCGAGACCCCGAGAGAGCGACGGACGACAGCCGGACGGCGCGGCTAAAGCACGCGGTGCGCGGCGTCATGGGTCTTTCCACGACGATCCGCGGCCGGATCTTCGTCGCCTTCCTGGGCATGAGCCTGCTGTCGGGTGCGCTCGGCCTCTACGCCGTGATCGCGATCTCGCATGTCGGAGCGCTCGTCAACCGGACCTACGACGAGTCGCTGATGTCGATCAATTACGCCCGGGCGACCGCGGCCGACTTCGCGAAGATGCGCAGCCTCTTCGCGCGCCGGCTGCATGTCCACGATGCCGCAGTCGCGGCCAAGCTGGACGCGGAGATCTCCGACCTTGCGACCACGTTCGCCGAGGACCTGACGATCGCGGTCGAGCGCTCGCAGTCCGACCGGGCGGTGCGGACGGCCGGCGCGGTCCAGGCCGGTGTGGCCGCCTGGGAAGAGATGCGCCGCACCTTGGATCCCAATACCGCTCGCCCGGAGCGCTGGGATGCGCTGGACCAGCAGGCCAACGCGGTCGACGGGCAGATCGACCTGCTCGTGAACTACACGGCGGGCGACGGTTTCACCTTTCGGCAGGCGGCTCGCATGCTCGTCGCCCAGGAGATGCACGTCAACGCCATCGCGGCCGGCCTGGCGATCGTGGTCTGCGCGCTGATCGCGTGGCTGCTCAACCGCCGCATCACCGGCCCGCTGGCGGCGGCCTCGGTGGCGGCGGAGCGGATCGCCAGCGGGCGCCTCGACGACCGCATCCCGGCCGGCGGCCGCGACGAGCTCGGCAGCCTGCTCCGCTCGATGGCGACGATGCGCGACAATATCCAGGCGATGATGCAGCGCGAGGTCAGCCAGCGCCGCGTCGCGGAGGCGCTGGTGACGGACGCGCTCCAGACGTCCCGCGAAGCGGTCGTGGTGGTCGACGCGGCGGGGCGCATTGCGCTGGCCAACACCCAGGCCCTGCGCTTCTTCAACGGACTCGACGCTGCGGTCACGGCCGGGATGTCCCTGGCGCAGTCCGCCCGTGAAATCGAGCGCGGCTCCGGTTCAGACGCCCTCGACGAGTGCTTCCAGGCACTCGCCCGCGACGGCGAGATCCGGCTGGCGGACGGGCGCTGGCTGCGCGTGAGCCGCAGCGCCACGCAGCAGGGCGGCTTCGTGGCCGTTTGCAGCGACATCAGCGTGCTCAAGGAGCAGGAGGACCGGCTCACGGAGACCAACCTCCGCCTCGACGCCGCCCTCGACAACATGTCCCAGGGGCTCTGCCTGTACGATGCGCAGCATCGCCTGATGGTGGTGAACCGGCGCTACAGCGAAATCTACGGGCTGCCGCCGGGGGCCGTTGTTCCGGGAATGTCGGCTCGGGCGGTGCTGGAGGCGGGCATCGCCGCCGGCAACCATCCGGGCTGCGATCTCGCCGCACTCCTCCGCCAGGAGCGCGAGGCCCGCCGTGGCGGCACCTGGAATACGCATTTCCAGGAGCTGAGCAACGGCCGCGTCGTCGCGATCGATCGCCGCGAGACGGCCGACGGCGGCTTCGTCGCGACCTACGAGGACGTCACGGAGCGCCGGCGCGCCGAGGCGCGCATCGCCTTCCTGGCGCATCACGACATGCTGACCGGGCTGCCGAACCGGGAGGCGCTCGGCCAACAGATCGAGATGGCCGTGGCCCAGGCAGGACGCGATTCGGGCTTCGCGGTGTTCGCCATCGACTTGGACGACTTCCGGCCGGTCAACGAAACGCTCGGGCACGGCGTCGGCGACGAGCTGCTCGTTGCCGCCTCAGACCGGCTGAGGGCCTGTGTGCGCGAGATCGATTGCGTCGCCCGGCTTGGTGCCGACGAGTTCATCGTCGTCCAGCGTGGCATCGACCGGCCAGAGGACGCCGCAGTCCTCGCCCGCCGCATCATCGAGGTGCTGAGCGCGCCCTACACCCTGAGCAAGCACGAGATCAGCGTCGGTCTGACCATCGGCATCACCCTGGCGCCAAGCGACGGCGCCAGCTGCGAGAAGCTCCTGAAGAACGCCGAGGTCGCCCTCGACCGCGGCAAGTCCGAGGCGCGGGGCGCGTTCCGCTTCTTCGAGCCCGAGATGGATGCGCGCCTCCAGGCGCGGCGGAACCTGGAGCGTGATCTGCGCGACGCGCTCGCCCGGGAGGCGTTCGAGGTCTACTACCAGCCGATCTACAGCCTCGACACGGACCGGATCTGCGGCTTCGAGGCGCTGCTGCGCTGGGACCACCCGACGCGCGGTTTCGTCTCGCCGGCGGAGTTCATCCCCATCGCGGAGGAGATCGGCCTGATCGTGCCGCTCGGCGAGTGGGTTCTGCGCCGCGCCTGCGAGGAGGCCGCCCGCTGGCCGGACGGGCTCAAGGTCGCCGTCAACGTCTCGGCAGTCCAGTTCACGTCGGCGAGCCTCGTCACGGCCGTTCGCGAGGCCCTGCGCCGGACCGGCCTGCCGGGCCGCCGGTTGGAGCTGGAGATCACCGAGTCGGTGCTGGTGGCCAATCCCGGCGCCACCACGGCGATCCTCCACAGCCTTAAGGCGCTGGGTGTGCGGGTCTCGATGGACGATTTCGGGACCGGGTATTCCAGCTTGAGCTACCTGCGCAGCTTCCCGTTCGACAAGATCAAGATCGACCAGTCCTTCGTGCGCGACCTATGCGTGAAGGATGGGACCGACTTCATCGTCCGCGCGGTGATCGGGCTCGGCGCCAGCCTCGGCATGACGACCACCGCCGAGGGTGTCGAGACGGAGGCGCAGCTCGCGCACCTGCGCGCCGAAGGCTGCGACGAGGTCCAGGGCTATCTGTTCAGCCGTCCGGTTCCGGTCTCGGAGGTCGCCGAGGTCATCCGCCGCTGGAACGGCGCCGCCCGGGCGATCGCCTGAGGGGGCTTTTCCCCTGCCTGTGTGATGCTTGCACGTCCCGCCGCGCGCCCCTCCCCGCAAGGGGGAGGGGAAAGGCGTGGTGATTACGGCGACCGATGCGGAGCGCCCTACTCCGCCGCGTCGAGGCGCGGGCGCTCGATGTGGCTGCGCTCGGCCTTGACCAGCTCGGCCGTGCGGAACGCCACCTCCAGCGCCTGCTCGGCGTTGAGGCGCGGGTCGCAGTAGGTGTGGTAGCGGTCCTGCAGGTCGTCGGCGGTGAGCGCGCGGGCGCCCCCGGTGCACTCGGTGACGTCCTTGCCGGTCATCTCCAGATGGATGCCGCCGGCGATCGTGCCCTCGGCCCGGTGGACACCGAAGAAGCCCTCGATCTCCTGCATGACCCGCTCGAACGGCCGGGTCTTGTAGCGGCCGGCCGCGACGGTGTTCCCGTGCATCGGGTCGCAGATCCAGACCACGGAGCGCCCTTCCCGCTCGACCGCGCGGATCAGGCCGGGCAGGTGCTCTCCGACCTTGTCCGCTCCGAACCGGCAGATCAGGCTCAAGCGGCCCGGCTCGTTCTCCGGGTTGAGCTGGTCGATCAGCCGGATCAGCCCGTCCGCCTTCATCGACGGGCCGCATTTCAGGCCGATCGGGTTGCGGATGCCGCGGGCGTACTCGACATGGGCGTGGTCCGGCTGACGGGTGCGATCGCCGATCCACAGCATGTGCCCGGAGGTCGCGTACCAGTCGCCGGTGGTCGAATCGACGCGGGTCAGCGCCTCCTCGTAGCCAAGCAGCAGGGCTTCGTGGCTCGTGTAGAAATCGGTTGTCCGCACCTCCGGATGCGTCTCCGGATTGATTCCGATCGCCCGCATGAAGTCGAGCGCGTCGGTCATGCGGCCGGCGACGTCCTGGTAGCGCGAGGATTGCGGCGAATCCTTCACGAAGCCGAGCATCCACCGATGCGCGTTCTCCAGGTTGGCGTAGCCCCCGGTGGCGAAGGCGCGCAGCAGGTTCAGGGTCGCGGCGGATTGCCGGTAGGCCTCGAGCTGGCGCCGCGGGTCGGGCACGCGCGCCTCTTCGGTGAAGCCGATGCCATTGACGATGTCGCCGCGGTAGCTCGGCAGGCTCACCCCATCGAGGGTCTCGGTGGGCGAGGAGCGCGGCTTGGCGAACTGCCCGGCGATGCGCCCGACCTTCACCACCGGCGACCCGCCCGCGAAGGTGAGCACCATCGCCATCTGCAGGAATACCCGGAAGAAGTCGCGGATGTTGTCGGCCGAGTGCTCGTCAAAGCTTTCGGCGCAGTCGCCGCCCTGGAGCAGGAAGGCCTCGCCCGCCCCGACGCGCGCGAGCGCCGCCTTCAGCTTGCGGGCCTCACCGGCAAACACGAGGGGCGGGAAGCTCGCGATCTGCGTCTCGACCGCCTGCAGCGCTGCCGGGTCCGGATAGGCGGGGACCTGCTGGATCGGCAGGTGTCGCCAGCTCTTCGGTGTCCAACGCTCGGCCATGACGTCTCTCCGCGCACCTCTTCGTGCGGCCGCGCCTCACGCGCGCAGCGGGGCTTATAGAGAGGTTCGCGCGCCCATGCGAGTGCCGGTTCCGGGGGGCAGGCGCGCCTTCACCTCAGGCCTCGCCGTCCTCCACCTCGATGCCGTGCTCGGCCAGGATCCAGAAGATCGCCTCCAGATCCTCGGCCGAAACGTCCCGCGGCGGCAGCGCCTCCTCGAGGTCGTCGTAGGTCAGGCAGCGGCTGCGCTGCGCCTCCGCCTTCGCGAGAAGCCGGTCGATCGCCCGGCGGATGTCGGGGGACAGCGCGTCGTGGCTTGGAATCCGGTATCCGAAGGCCGGTCGCAGGGCATCGGCCAGCAGGCCGTCGATGATCGCCTGCCGACGCGCGTGCGCGTCGCCCTCCCCTCGTCCCTTGCCTGCGCCCTGCTTGCCCATGCCCCTGATATGGCTCGGTCGCGCACCGCGTCGAGGCCCCGCGGCGCGGGGATATCAGCCGACGCCGACCGGATGCTTGGTCACCTCGGGGACGCGCAGGGTCACGAGTTCCTCGGCGGCGGTCGGGTGGACCGCGATGGTGCGGTCGAAATCGGCCTTGGTGGCGCCCATGGTGACGGCGATGCCGACCGCCTGGATCACCTCGCCCGCGTCGTGGCCGAAGATGTGGACGCCCACGACCCGGTCGCTGGCGCAATCGACGATCACCTTCATCAGGATCTGCTCCGCGCGGCCCGAGAGCGTCGCCTTCATGGGCCGGAAGCGCGCCTTGTAGACGTCGATCTTCCCGTAGATCTCGCGGGCAGCGGACTCGCTGTGCCCGACGACGCCGATCTCGGGCGTCGAGAACACGGCGGTCGGGATCAGGCGGTGGTCGACGCACGACGGCTTGCCGCCGAACACCGTGTCGGCGAAGGCGTGGCCCTCGCGAATCGCGACCGGCGTCAGGTTGGCGCGGTTGGTCACGTCGCCGACCGCGTAGATCGAGGGCACACGGGTCTGAGAATAGGCATCCACCGGGATCGCCCCTGCGGCATCGGTCTCGATGCCGACGCGGTCGAGGCCGAGCGCCGCGACGTTCGGGCGCCGGCCGGTGGCGACCAGAATCTGTTCGGCGGGGATTTCCGTGCCGTCGTCGAGCCGCGCGCACAATCCGCCGTCCCGGCGGTCGATGCGGACCAGGTTGCGGCCGAGCCGCAGGTCCATCCGCTTCCCGTAAGCCTCAGCCAATGCGTCCCGGACCTCGTCGTCGAAGCCGCGCAGCAGCCGGTCGCCCCTGTGGAGCAGGGTCGTACGGCTTCCCAGGGCGGCGAAGACCCCGGCGAACTCAACCGCGATGTAGCCGCCGCCGATCACCAGGATGCGCTCGGGCAGGTTGTCCAGCTCGAACACTTCGTTCGAGGTGATCGCCAACTCGATGCCCGGCACCGCCGGTTCCTTCACCGGATGCGCGCCGACCGCGACAAGGATCCGCTCCGCCCGTACCGTCCGGTCAGAGCCGAGGAGGCGGACCGTGTGCGGATCCTCGATGACGGCGCGCTCGGGCACGATCGCGACGCCGGCGCGGATCAGGTTGGTGTCGTAGATTCCTTCGAGCCGGGTCACTTCGGCGTCGCGGCGGCGCTTGAGCGTGCCCCAGTCGAAGCGCGGTCGCTCGACGGTCCAGCCGAAGCCTGCCGCGTCCTCGAACTCGTCGGCGAAGCGGCCGGCATAGACCATCAGCTTCTTCGGCACGCAGCCGCGGATCACGCAGGTCCCGCCGACCCGGTACTCCTCAGCCAGCATCACCTTGGCGCCGTAGCCGGCCGCGATCCGCGCCGCGCGCACGCCTCCCGAACCACCACCGATCACGAAGAGGTCGACGTCGAAGGCGCTCATGCGGGGCCGTCCATCTCGGGTCTCGTGTCGGCGCGCGGCTGTGCCGCCTCGCGCATCCAGGTGATGGCAGTGCCGAGCCCGGCCGTCCACCACGCCGCCCAGCCATTGTGCTCGACGAAGGCGATCGCGGCCGCGCAGGCGACGAGGCCCAGCGTCGCGGCACGGTCCGGTTGTGCCATCGGGGCGACGCGCGCGAGCATCAGCATCAGGGCGAGCGACGCGAGAAGCGCGCCGGGAACCCCCAGCTCGGCCCAGACCTGCAGGAAGCTGTTGTGCGGGTGCCCGACGCCGAGGAGCACGCGCATCTCGGGCGCGACCACGCCGGCGACCGGGGTTTCGGCAAAGCGCGCGCTCGTGCCGTAGCCCGCCCCCCGCCATGGGTCGGCCGCGACGGCCGCCCCGAAGCTCCGGGCGATGGCGACCCGCGCCCGGGAAGAGGATTGGACCAAGCGCTCGTGCGCCGCTTCCGGCATGACCCGGGCGAGGAGATCGCCCTCCACGGGGGCGACCGCCACGGCGAGGCCGAGGCCGAGGCCGGCGAGCGCGATGCCGGTCCGCATCGGCAGCAGTCGAACGGCCGCAAACAGCGCGGCTCCGGCCAAGAGGCCGAGCTGCGCGGCTCCGCTGATCGAGCGCAGCACGCCCAGTCCCGCGAAGGCGATCGTCGCCGTGGCGAGGCCGCGCGCGCCGCCTCGCCACAGCACCAGCGCCAGAGGGGCGGCCACGAGGTCGAGGGTCAGGGCCGGCCGGTTGTGGACAAAGGCCGCGACCCGGCGCCCGAGCGCCCGTTCCAGCGCGAGGTCGGCCGCGAGGTCGATGGCGATGACGAGGCCCGCCAGCACGATCGCGGCCGCCGCGAGGCGCGGCGCGAAGGCCGGGATCCGCCCCGGCGCGAGGCAGGCCAGCAGGTAGGCCGCCGCGAGGGTCGGCAGGAACTCGCCGAGCACCCGCAGCGACGCTCCGGGAAAGGGGCTCCAGGCGAGCGAGACGAGGCACCAGAGCACGAAGGCGAGCGCCGCAGCGGCCAGCGGACTCGCGAGCGGCGCCAGCAGGCGTGTGCGCAGGCTCGCGCGGTCCTCGATCCAGCGCCCAGTCAGGAAGGCAAGCGCGGCCAGCGCAACCACGGCCGGGCTCGACCGGTTGGCCAGCGCCATCGCCAGCGGCATGGCGGCGAGCAGTACGGCACCCGCCGCGTAGAGGCGGCCGGCCGCAGTCATGAGGCCGCTGTCACGTCGGTCCGCCCGTCAGCGCGGCCGAACTCACTGCATCTGGTGGCCGCGCTTGCCCATCTCGGCGCGGACCCGGACCATCACGTATTCCGACACGTCCTGCGTCCAGTCCTGCATCTCCCGCACCATCTCGTCCAGGAGCTGCGGCTGCGCCTCCACGTAGCGCTTGCCGGCGGCCGAGCGGAAGAAGGTCGCGATCTCCTTCAGCTCGGACTCCGAGAACTTCGCCGCGTAGGTCCGGGCTGCGATGTCGATCATGCGCTGCTTCTGCAGCTCCATCTCGGGCTGCAGCGACGCCAAAACCTCGTCGAGATCCTTGGAGAGCTCGGGCCGCGTCACCGTCTGCTTGCGGATCTGGTCGGCGAAGGCGGGCAGCACCGAGTCGAACGACCGCGCGATCCCGGAGCTGAGCATCACCTCGCGGGCGAGCGCGAGGTGGCTGGGGCTGTAGGCTGGCGCCGCGGCGGGCGTGCTCGCCTGCGCCGCTGCCTTGCCCTGGGAAGGCTTGTTCGGCTGGGCAGAGGCTGCGGGCGGGAGGATCGCGAGCGCGGCGAGCGCGAGGCCGAGCACGGCGGTGAGGCGTCGGGACATGCTGAACGTTCCTGCGAGGATTGCGGCGCCTCAGGTGAGGCTGCCGAGAACGATGATCTCGGCCTGCCCGTCCCGGTCGGCCGCCAGGATCGCGGCGTCGGCGATGCCGAGGAACAGGCCGTGCTCGACCACCCCCGGCACGGCCCAGAGGGCGGCGCCGAGCGCGTCGGGATCGGCGATCGCGCCGAGATGGGCGTCGAGGATGTGGTGGCCGCCATCGGTGACGAGGGGGAGGCCGCCCGGCTGCAGGCGCAGCCGGACCGGGCCGGTGCAGCCGGCATCCGCGACCGCCGACTCGACGGCGCGGTGCGTCGCGGTCAGGCCGAACGCGTTCACCTCGACCGGTAGCGGGAAGGCGCCCAGCCGGGACACGTGCTTGGCCGCATCGGCGATGACCACCATGCGGCGGCTGGCATAGGCGACGATCTTCTCGCGCAGCAGCGCCGCGCCGCCGCCCTTGATCAGGCGCAGCTGGTCGTCGACCTCGTC
This sequence comes from Methylobacterium sp. NEAU K, assembly GCF_030700285.1. GTDB lineage: Bacteria > Pseudomonadota > Alphaproteobacteria > Rhizobiales > Beijerinckiaceae > Methylobacterium. The sequence continues at coordinate 166,600 of NZ_JAUYZJ010000008.1, forward strand.
GGCGCCGTCGATGGTCAGATCGAGTTCGGGCAGCTCGTCCAGCGTGGCGAGCCGGATCCCGAGAGCCTCGGCCTGCGCCCGCGTCGCCTCGGAGGTCGGCACGCCGACGATGTCGAGCCCGTCGCGGACACGCGCGCCGAGCAGCGTGACGAAGGCCGCGGCCGTGGAGCCGGTGCCGAGACCCAGCCGCATCCCGGGCTCGACCAGGTCGAGGGCGCGCGCTGCCGCCGCCCGGCGCAGGTCCGGCCCGCTCACCGGACGGATGCCCGGTCGGCAGAAGGGATCGAGATGTCGCGCATGCGGGGCGGCCGGGCTTTCCGATGAGGTCGGGCGGCCCCTAGCACGTGACAGGGCCGACCGGAACGCCTGCGCGGACAATGCCGCGTCACGGACGCGTACCCTGTGTCGGTGTGGCGCTGGCCCCTGCCCGGCCGGGTGCCGGCCCGGTCAGCGGCGTATCGGACGCGCCCTCGGATCCGGGCTTCGCCTGCTGGGTGCAGACCACCTGCTCCTTCTTCACCAGCACGAAGCAGATGCTCATCTCGCCGGTCCTGTAGTTCACCCGGAAGACGCCGGCCTCGCGGGTGTGGCGGCTGGCGACGAGCCCGTATTCCGACGGCGTCTGCGGCCCGGCGCCCTCGCCGGGGCCGAAGCAGACCGTCTGGCCGATGCCGCCGACCGATTCCTGGAGCCCATACTGGCAGGAGGTCACCTCGCCGGTGACCTTGTCGACCCGGTACATCCGGTTGAGGTCGGTCTGCGGAGCGGGCACGAACTCGAACGAGGCTGCCGCTGCCGGCAGGGCGTGGAGCGCGATGCAGGCGGCGAGGAAAGGCAGAGACGGTTTCATCGAGGGTCCCAGGGGCTGGTGCGCCCCGCCTTTCGCTGCGCTTTCGGGCGAGTGTAGGGCGCGGGACCGTGCAACCCATGCTTCGAGTGCCCGGCCGCCGCGGCCTTGCCCCCCGTCCCGCCCGCCGCTAGCGAGACGCAAGCCAGCAGGAGCTTGACCGGATGCCGCCCGAACCGACGACCCGACCGCCGATCGCCGTGTTCGACCTGGACGGGACGCTGGCGGAGACCGCGGGGGACCTCATCGGCACGCTCAACGTGCTGATGCGGCGGGAGGGACTCGCCGAGCTGCCGCTGTCCCAGGCCCGCGGTCTGATCGGCGCGGGTGCCAAGGCGCTGATCCGGCGGGGATTCGAGGCGGAGGGGCGTCCGCTCTCGCAGACGGATCACGACCGCCTGTTCGACGCCTTCATCGACCATTACGGGGCGCATCTCGCCGACACGTCGCACCTCTATCCGGGCCTCGTTGAGGCGCTCGACGCGCTGGAGGAAACGGGCTTCCGCCTCGCGGTCTGCACCAACAAGTTCGAGGGGCAGTCGGTGGAGCTCCTGCGCATGCTCGGGATCGGCCACCGATTCGCGGCGATCTGCGGACGCGATACCTTTCCGCATTACAAGCCCGACCCGCGCCACCTGACAGGCACGATCGCCCGCGCCGGGGGGAACCCGGCCCGGGCCGTCATGGTCGGCGATTCCCGCACCGACATCGATACCGCCAAGGCCGCCGGGATCCCGGTGGTGGCCGTGGCCTTCGGCTACACCGACGTGCCGGTGACCGAACTCGGACCGGATCGGGTGATCGGGCACTTTTCCGAGCTGGCCGGTGCGATCGGCGCGCTGGTCCAGATCGACGCGACCTGAGCCCTCAGCGGAGCCAGGTCCGCAGGCGCGCCACCGCCTCGCGGCACTCGGCCTCGGAGCCCGCGAACGAGAAGCGGACGTGGTGGCTGCCGAGTTCCGGGTCGAAATCGAGCCCCGGAGTCGCGGCGACGTTCGCCTCGTCGAGCATCCGCCGGCAGAACGTGGTCGCGTCGTTGGTGAGGTTCGCCACGTCCGCGTAGAGGTAGAAGGCGCCGTCGGCCGGGTGCACGCTCCCGAGGCCGAGGCCCGGGAACGCATCGAGCAGGATCGCCCGGTTGCGGGCGTAGCCTTCGCGGATGGCGTCGAGTTCCTCCGTGGCTTCGAAGGCGGCGAGCGCGCCGACCTGCGAGAGGTACGGCGCCGAGATGTAGAGGTTCTGCGCCAGCCGCTCGATCGGGCGGACCAGCGCCTCCGGGACCACCATCCAGCCGACGCGCCAGCCGGTCATGCAGTGGTATTTCGAGAACGAGTTGATCACCACCGCGTCGGGGTCGAAGCGCAGGGCTGTCACGGTGGGCAGCCCGTAGCTGAGGCCATGATAGATCTCGTCCGAGATCAGCGGCAGGCTCAGTTCGCGCGCCGCCGCGCATAGGTCCCGCAGCGCGGCCTCGGCGATCACCGTGCCGGACGGGTTCGCCGGGCTCATCACCAGGGCGCCCGCCACCGCCTCCAGCGCGTGGGTCTCGCGCAGCAGGGCGGCGGTGGGGGCGAAGCGGTCCTCTGCGCGCAGCACCAACGGGGCGGGCACGAGGTCGAGGGCGGCCAGAATGCTGCGATAGGCCGGGTAGCCGGGCTGCGGCACCGCCACCCGGGCGCCCGCGTCGAACAGGCTCATGAAGGCCAGGACGAAGCCGGCCGAGGACCCGGTGGTGATCACCACCCGCTCCGGGTCGACGGCGACGCCGTGGCGCTCCGCATAATCCCGGGCGATCCGCTCGCGCAGGGCCGGCAGGCCCAGCGCCTCGGTGTAGGGCACGCGGCCGGCGGCCAGCGCTCCCTGCGCGGCCGCGATCACCGCGCGCGGGGCCGGCGCCGAGGGTTGGCCGACTTCCATGCGCACCACGTCGTCACCGCGCCGCGTCTTGGCGGCGGCGGCGGCCATGACGTCCATGGCGAGGAACGGCTGGACGGCGGCGGCGCGCCGGGAGATCGGAATCATGCGGTCCTGAAGGGTGCGCTGCGGTGCCTCGCCGGGCTGGCGGACGGGGTTAGACCCTGTCGGCCCCGGCCTCAACCGGCGGCGCGCTGCTCAGCGTGGCACCATGCCCGCGGCCATGTTGACGGCGAGCGCCAGGATGCCGGTGTTGAACAGGTAGGCGCAGACGGTCTGCGCCGTCGCGATCCGCCGCATGCGCTTGCTGACCAGGTTGGTGTCCGAAGTCGCCGCCGCCGCGCCGATGGTCACGGTGAAGTAGAGGAAGTCCCAGAAGTCCGGCTCGGTGTCGCCATGGAAATCCAGGCCGCCACGCTCGGCTTCCGCCTCGGGCCCTGTCTCCACGCCGTAATAGACGTGGGCATAGTGGACCGTGAAGACGAGCTGCATGAACACCCAGGTGCAGAGCATGCTGGTCCCCGCCAGGGCCAGGGCATAGCCCTGGATCGATCCGGTGACGCGGCCGCCGACGACCAGCACGGCCACCGAGCCGAGACTCGCCGCAGAGGCCAGCAGGGCGAAGAGCGTGATGACGCCGGCGCTGTCGTCGAGCCGGGCGGCCTCGCGGCGCATCGCGTCCCGCGACTGCCCGGTCGCCCGCCGCACGACGAGGACGGCGTGGACCACCACGCCCGCGCACCAGCCGGCCAGCAGCCGCATGCCCGGATCCGGGCCCGGCGCGAGCGCGGCCGCGACGAGCGCCACGAGGATCGCGCAGAGCAGGTGCGGGCGCAACCAGAAGGCTTGGAACAGCTTGGGCATATTCGGACGGGTCGCGCTCGGCGGAAGGGATTCGCGTGCCGGCCACGTGATTTGACCCGGCGCCGCGAAAACGCCTAACCCACCCTCTACCGCTCGCGCCATGCGCGGGCCGGCTGCCGCGCACAGCGAGGATCCATGTCTTCCATCCGTCCCCTGCCCGCGCTGGTCCTGGCGCTGGGCCTCGTCGCCGCCCCGGCCCTCGCGCAGAACGCGGCTCCGCCCGCCGCGCCGTTCACGGACGCGCAGCGCGCCGGCATCGAGGCGATCGTGAAGGATTACCTGATCAAGCACCCGGAGGTGCTCCAGGAGGCGCTGGCCGAGGCCGAGAAGCAGCAGGCCGAGACGCAGCGCCTCGCCCAGACCGCCGCCCTCAAGGAGGCCCGTGAGGCCCTCATGAACGGCCCGCACGACGTGGTGGCCGGCAACCCCGCGGGCGACGTCACGATGGTCGAGTTCTTCGACTACAATTGCGGGTACTGCCGCAAGGCGCTCGGCGACGTGCAGGCGCTGATCAAGTCCGACCCGAAGCTGCGGGTCGTGATCAAGGACTTCCCGGTGCTGGGACCGGAATCGCTCCAGGCCAGCCAGGTCGCGATCGCCGTGCGCCAGCAGCTCAAGGGCGATAAGCTCTTCGAATTCCACCAGAAGCTGCTGGAGACGAAGGGCCGCGTAGACGGTGCCCGCGCGATCCAGGTCGCCAAGGACCTCGGCGCCGACACGGCCAAGCTGCAGAAGGACATGGCCTCCCCCGAGGTGAAGGCCGCGCTCAGCGAGAACCGGGGCCTCGGCGACCGGCTCGGTCTGTCGGGCACCCCGGCCTTCATCATCGGCGACGAGGTGATCCCCGGTGCCGTCGGCGTCGACCCGATGCGCAAGACCATCGCGGACGTGCGCCAGTGCGGCCACGCGTCCTGCTGAGCCGAAGGGCCGGAGAGTTCCGCCGGCTGATGGCGGACCGCGCGGCCTTGTCGCGGCGGGCCGCCTTCGTCTAAGAGCCGCCAGCCGCGTGGCCATGGTCGCGTTCCAGCGCGAATGCCGGATGGACGGACCGCCATGTCGCGATACGAAGAAGGCCGGATGCCAAAGAACGATCCCATCGACTCCGAGCTCGTGCGGGAGCTCGCCAACCTCGTCACCGAGACCGGCCTGTCCGAGATCGAGGTCGAGAAGGGCGATCTGCGCATTCGCGTCGTGCGGCGGCTCGAGCCCGTGAACGTACAGGTCGCGGCGCCGGCCCCGGTTGCCGCCATGGCCGCGCCACAGCCGGCGCCGCCGACCGGCGCCCTCGCGCCGGCCGAGCCGGCCCGCTCGCATCCCGGCTCGGTGCCCTCACCGATGGTCGGGACCGCCTACCTGCGTCCCTCGCCCGACGCCAAGTCCTTCGTCGACGTCGGCTCGCGGGTCGAGGTCGGCGACAAGCTGCTCCTCATCGAGGCGATGAAGACCTTTAACGAGATCGTGGCGCCCCACGCCGGCACGGTCACCGCGATCTTCGTCGAGGACGGCCAGCCCGTCGAGTACGGCGAGGCCCTGCTCGTCATCGCCTAAAGGCGACTTCCGCCGTATCGGGCTGAATCGGCCCTGGAAAACGCCGCGCAACAAGAGGATAGGTCATCCAGCGCGGTCCGGTGATCGCCAGGATGCTCTAAAGGGCCGATGTTCGACAAGATCCTGATCGCGAACCGTGGTGAGATCGCCCTACGTATCCTGCGGGCGGCGAAGGAACTCGGTATCGCCACCGTGGCCGTCCACTCCACCGCCGACGCGGACGCCATGCACGTGCGGCTGGCCGACGAGAGCGTCTGCATCGGGCCGCCGGCCGCCCGGGACAGCTACCTCAACATCCCGTCGATCATCGCCGCCTGTGAGATCACCGGGGCGGATGCGGTGCATCCGGGCTACGGCTTCCTGTCCGAGAATGCCCGGTTCGCCGAGGTTCTGGCACATCACCAGATCGGCTTCATCGGTCCCAAGGCGCAGCACATCCGCACCATGGGCGACAAGATCGAGGCCAAGCGTACCGCGCTGAAGCTCGGCATCCCGTGCGTGCCGGGCTCCGAGGGCGGGGTCGAGGATGCGCACGAGGCCAAACGGGTGGCAGCCGGGATCGGCTACCCCGTCCTGGTCAAGGCGGCGGCGGGAGGCGGCGGCCGCGGCATGAAGGTCGCGCGTTCCGAGGCCGAGCTGGAACAGGCCATCGGGATGGCCCGGTCCGAGGCCAAGGCCGCGTTCGGCGACGACGCGGTCTACCTCGAGAAGTACCTGGAGAAGCCGCGGCACATCGAGGTCCAGGTGCTCGGCGACGGGCGCGGCGGTGCCGTGCACTTGGCCGAGCGCGACTGCTCGCTCCAGCGCCGCCACCAGAAGGTCTGGGAAGAAGGCGGCTCGCCGGCACTGAACGAATCGATGCGCGCTGAGATCGGCGGCATCTGCGCCAACGCCATGAAGGAGCTCGGCTATCTCGGCGCCGGCACGGTCGAGTTCCTGTACGAGGATGGGCGGTTCTACTTCATCGAGATGAACACCCGCATCCAGGTGGAGCATCCCGTCACCGAGATGATCACCGGGATCGACCTGGTGATCGAGCAGATCCAGGTCGCCTCGGGCGGCCCGCTCTCGGTGACGCAGTCCGACATCAAGGTCGAGGGTCACGCCATCGAGTGCCGGATCAATGCCGAGCACCCGGAGACCTTCCGGCCATCGCCGGGGCAGATCACTCATTACCACACCCCCGGGGGCCTCGGGGTGCGGGTCGATTCGGCGGCATTCCAGGGCTACCGCATTCCGCCGCACTACGATTCGCTGATCGGCAAGCTGATCGTTCACGGGCGCACCCGCAACGAGTGCCTGATGCGCCTGCGCCGGGCGCTCGACGAGTTCGTGATCGACGGCATCGACACCACGCTGCCGCTGTTCCGCACCCTGGTCCGCAATCCGGACGTCCAGAACGGAATCTATGACATCCACTGGCTCGAACATTTCCTGGAAGACGGGGGCATGAAGGCCTGATTCCAGGCTGAGCGGCCTGTCGCGCGCTGCGCTGCCGATGGAGTCCCGCGGAATCGCGAAACCCGCCGCGCGCCCGGGCCCATGCCAGCGTAACCTGCCGCGCGGGTCTGGAACCCGGGATGCCGCAGGCCACTTGACCGCCCGACCCGACCGGGCTTGCGGCGATCATGGCAGGCGCAGGCCCTGGTATTCGGACCGGACGCGCGCGACACTCGACCCATGCACGATTCCAGCCGCGTGGACATCACCCCCGAGATCCTGCTGAAGGCCTACGCGGCGGGCATCTTCCCGATGGCCGAGGACGCGAGCGATCCGACCCTGTACTGGGTTGAGCCGCGGGCGCGCGGAGTCCTGCCCCTGGACGGGTTCCGAGTGCCCCGCCGCCTCGCCCGCACCGTTCGGGCCGACCAGTTCGAGGTCCGGTGCGATACGGATTTCGACGGGGTGATCGCCGGCTGCGCCGCCCCCCGTCGGGACAGCGAGCGGACCTGGATCAACGGACGCATCCGCGAACTCTATGGCGCGCTCTTCGACCTCGGGCACGTCCACACCGTCGAGGTCTATGCGGGCGAGCCGCGGCGCCTCGTGGGCGGCCTCTACGGCGTCTCGCTGGGTGCCGTCTTCTTCGGTGAGAGCATGTTCCACGAGGTTCGCGACGCCTCGAAGGTCGCCCTCGTTCACCTGATGGGGCGCCTCCGGGCCGGGCGTTACCGGCTCGCCGACACACAGTTCGTGACCGAGCACCTCACCCAGTTCGGGGCGGAGGAACTGCCCCGGCACGTCTACAAGCGGCGTCTCGCCGACGCCCTCGATCGGGTCGCCGACTGGAACGTGTGGCCGGGCGATGGATCCGTCTCGGGGGCGCAGGTGTTGGCGGCGCTGGGCAACGTCGACGGAATCTGAAAGCCTGGGTGGCCGCGTGATCTGCGGTCGAACGACGCTCACGATGAACGGACGCCCGGTTCTGGTCGCTCATCCTGCGGTGCCGACCCGTAGCCGGGGCTCGGAAAGCCCTTGTCAGACAGGCGTTCCCGCCCTCAGCGGAAGAGCGCGTCGAACAGGTTCTGCGGCTGCGGGGGGGGCGGGGCCGGCGCCGGTCCCTCGTTCGAGGGGAAGAACTTGCGCGAGGGCTTCTGGCGCGGCTGTACCGGTACCCCGCGCGGCGCCTCCACGTCGACCTGTCCAGCGGAATTGACCTGCTGCGCGGTCTTGGTCGCATCCTTGCCGGGCCGCTTCGCCTTCTCGGGCTTGGCCGCGACCGCGGGGATGTCCTCCTGCTCCTTGGCCTCGGCGATCACGTCGCTGCCGCCTTTGCAGTCGACCAGCCAGACGTCGTAGATCGGGTGCTCGATCGCGTGCAGGCCGGGGCTGGAAGCGAACATCCAGCCGGTGAAGATGCGGCGGTACTTGTTGTCCAGCGTCACCTCGTCGACCTCGAGGAACGCCGTGGTCTTGGCGCTCTCGGTCGGCGGTCTCGTGTAGCAGACGCGCGGCGTCAGCTGCAGAGCGCCGAACTGCACGGTCTCGTCGACCGCGACCTCGAAGGAGACGATGCGGCCGGTGATCTTGTCGAGCCCGGAGAAGACCGCGGTCGGGTTCTTGATCTTGTCGGCCGCGGCCGGCCCGACGCAGAGGGCGAGCGCGAGGCACGGGGCGAGCGCGAGACGTGCAAGGGCTATGGTGCGGCTCAAGGCTCGGACCCCTAGACGAGGGAGGCCGGTCGCGCCGTCAGGTGCGCGGCGGTCGGGTAGGATTGCCGTCACTTGAACACCGGAACGGTGGCGGCAAAAGGGCGCCGCCGGGTCGTGAAGCCGTCGCCCTATTCGCCAGGCGTCCAGGAGACATAGTCGCCGGTCGCCGCCGGACGGGAGCCCCAGGACAGCTGCGAGCCCTGCGGCCGGTACGCGTTCGCGGTGCCGGTCTGGTTCTCGACATGCGGCTGCTGCCACGGGTACGGCTTGTAGTCTTCCTCGCTCGGGGCGACATCGACGTTGTGGCAGAGCCAGCCACGCCAGCCCGGGGGCACCTTCGAGGCGTCGGCGTAGCCATTATAGACCACCCAGCGCCGCTCCGACCCGACCGAGCGGTCGATCAGCGCGCCTTCCGCCTTGTAGTACTTGTTACCGAACTCGTCCTCGCCGACGAAGATGCCGGTGCGCGCGGTCTGGAGCGCCAGCGAGACGGTCTGGCCGTTCCACCACGTGAAGACGCGCAGCAAAGTGTCTTTCAGCGCCATCGCCGGTCCCGATGTCGTGCCGCGCCGCAAGGGGGGCGCTTCGTGTGGCCGTTATGGTGAGCGCGCGCCGCCGAGTCCAGCGGGCTCGACCGAAGTGTCGCCACGCCGCAACGCTCCGGCCGGACATCCGGCCGTTTTTGCGCGTGGCGGAAACCCCGCTCTCCCCACGGCTGTGAACTTAAAATTTTGCCGATCCGAATCCCGAAAGCCGGAAGGGCACTTATCCGGGTCGCCAGGGATATCCACAGGCTTTTGCGGGCCGGCACAACATCTAGCGTGGAACCGGACCACAGAACACCACTTGTTGACGTGAGGGCGGTGGCGGCAGTAGTGTCACTGCATCGGTCGTGCCCCCCTGGGTTGGTGCGTTTCGGCAGGTTCGACCGTTCCTAATTCACGTTTGCGGTTCCGACGCGTGTCCGTTTCTCGGGCGCAACCGGATCCGACCCCATCATCGGGAACAGCCCCCGCCGCGCGCGGGGCCGGGACCGTCGTGTCCTGTCGGGAGAGGTGTGTTTCATGCGGTTCGAGCGTCGCTACACCACGGCCGGACAATCGCCCTACGCCGGCATTCCGTTCCGCAAGGCCCTGAGCGAGATCCGCAATCCCGACGGGTCGGTGGTGTTTCGTCTCGACGGCATCGACGTGCCCGAGAGCTGGAGCCAGGTCGCCAGCGACGTGCTGGCCCAGAAGTACTTCCGCAAGGCCGGCGTGCCCGCCCGCCTCAGGAAGGTCGAGGAGAACGACGTCCCGTCCTTCCTGTGGCGCTCGGTGGCTGACGAGGCCGCGCTGAGCGAGCTTCCGGAGGAGGAGCGGATCGGTTCCGAGACCTCCGCCACGCAGGTCTTCGACCGGCTCGCTGGCTGCTGGACCTACTGGGGCTGGAAGGGGGGATATTTCACTTCGGAAGAGGACGCCGCCGCGTTCCTCGACGAGTTGCGCTTCATGCTCGCCCGGCAGATGGTGGCTCCGAACTCGCCGCAATGGTTCAACACCGGCCTGCATTGGGCCTACGGGATCGACGGGCCGAGCCAGGGCCACTTCTACTGCGACTACCGTACCGGTGAGCTGACGCGCTCGGCTTCGAGCTACGAGCACCCGCAGCCCCATGCCTGCTTCATCCAGGGCGTTCAGGACGACCTCGTCAACGAGGGCGGCATCATGGACCTGTGGGTGCGGGAAGCCCGCCTGTTCAAGTACGGCTCCGGCACCGGCTCAAACTTCTCCGCCCTGCGCGGGGAGAGCGAGAAGCTCGGCGGCGGCGGCAAATCGTCGGGCCTGATGAGCTTCCTCAAGATCGGTGACCGGGCGGCCGGGGCGATCAAGTCGGGTGGCACCACCCGCCGGGCGGCCAAGATGGTCATCGTCGATATCGACCACCCCGATATCGAGGCCTTCATCGACTGGAAGGTGAAGGAGGAGCAGAAGGTCGCCGCGCTCGTGACCGGCTCGAAGGTCGTCTCGAAACACCTGGGCCTGGTGATGAAGGCCTGCACCCAGTGCGAGGCGGAAGGCGACGCCTGCTTCGACCCGGAGCGCAACCCGGCCCTGAAGCGCGAGATCCGCGCGGCCCGGAAGGCCTCCGTGCCGGACGCCTACATCAAGCGCGTCGTCCAGTTCGCCCGACAGGGCTTCACCAAGATCGACTTCCCCGTTTACGACACCGACTGGGATTCCGAAGCTTACCTCACGGTTTCCGGCCAGAACTCCAACAACTCCGTTTCGCTCACGGACGATTTCCTGCGCGCGGTGGATGCCGGTGCCGACTGGCACCTGACCCACCGCACCACCGGCAAGGTCGCCAAGACCATCCCGGCGCGCGACTTGTGGGAGAAGATCGGCGAGGCCGCCTGGGCCTCGGCCGACCCGGGCCTGCACTTCAACACCACGATGAACGACTGGCACACCTGCCCGGCGGGCGGGCGGATCCGGGCCTCGAACCCGTGCTCCGAGTACATGTTCCTCGACGACACGGCCTGCAATCTCGCGTCGGCCAACCTGCTGACGATGTACGACCGTCAGTCCAAGCGCTTCGATGTCGAGGCATTCGAGCACCTGAACCGCCTCTGGACGGTGGTGCTCGAGATCTCGGTGATGATGGCGCAGTTCCCGTCGAAGGAGATCGCGGAGCTGTCCTACCGCTACCGCACCCTCGGGCTCGGCTACGCCAACATCGGCGGTCTGCTGATGACCATGGGCCTGCCTTACGATTCGCATGAGGGCCGCGCGCTCGCCGGCGCGCTCACCGCGATCATGACCGGCGTGGCCTACGCCACCTCGGCCGAGATGGCCAAGGAGCTCGGCCCGTTCGCTGCCTATGACGACAATGCCGACGCGATGCTGAAGGTGATCCGCAATCACCGCCGCGCCGCCCATGGCGAGGCCGAGGGCTACGAGTTCCTCAGCATCGCTCCGGTGCCGCTGGACCACGCCAACATCCCGCAGGCCGATCTCGGCGCCCATGCCCGTGCGGCCTGGGACCGGGCGCTCGAACTGGGCGAGGCGCACGGCTATCGCAACGCCCAGGCGACCGTGATCGCGCCCACCGGCACGATCGGCCTCGTGATGGATTGCGACACCACCGGCATCGAGCCGGACTTCGCCCTGGTTAAGTTCAAGAAGCTCGCCGGCGGCGGCTACTTCAAGATCATCAACCAGGCTGCCCCCGATGCCCTCCGCGCCCTCGGCTACCGCGAATCCGAGATCGCCGAGATCGAGGCCTACGCGGTCGGCCACGGCTCGATGGGCCAGGCCCCGGCGATCAACCCGACGACGCTGCGCGCCAAGGGTTTTTCCGACGACAAGATCGCCGCGGTGGAGAAGGGTCTGAAATCCGCCTTCGACATCAAGTTCGTGTTCAACCGCTGGACGCTCGGCGATGACTTCCTCGTCCAGACCCTCAAGGTCCCGGCCGAGAAGCTGTCCGATCCGACCTTCGAACTGCTGCCGTTCCTGGGCTTCACCAAGAGAGACATCGAGGCGGCCAATACCCATATCTGCGGGGCCATGACCCTGGAGGGCGCGCCGGGCCTGAAGGCCGAGCATTACCCGGTGTTCGACTGCGCCAACCCGTGCGGCCGTATCGGCAAGCGCTACCTCTCGGTGGAGAGCCACATCCGCATGATGGCGGCGGCCCAGCCGTTCATCTCGGGCGCGATCTCCAAGACCATCAACATGCCCAACGACGCCACAGTCGAGGATTGCAAGGCCGCCTACCGCCTGTCCTGGACCCTGGCGCTCAAGGCGAACGCCCTCTACCGGGACGGGTCGAAGCTGTCGCAGCCGCTCAACGCCGCCCTGATCGCCGATGAGGAGGACGAGGCTGAGGACGCCCTGGAGGCGGTTCTGCAGGCCCCGGCCGCGGCCCGGGCCGCCCAGGTCGCCGAGAAGATCGTCGAGCGGGTGATCGAGCGTGTCGAGCGCATCCGCTCCCGCGAGAAGCTGCCCGCCCGGCGCAAGGGCTATACCCAGAAGGCGGTGGTGGGCGGCCACAAGGTCTACCTGCGCACCGGCGAGTATGACGATGGGCGCCTCGGCGAGATCTTCATCGACATGCACAAGGAGGGCGCGACCTTCCGGAGCCTGATGAACAACTTCGCCATCGCGATTTCGCTCGGCCTCCAGTACGGCGTGCCACTGGAGGAGTATGTCGAGGCGTTCACCTTCACCCGGTTCGAGCCGGCCGGCTTCGTGCAGGGCAACGACGCGATTAAGAACGCGACCTCGCTCCTCGACTACGTGTTCCGGGAGCTCGCGGTCTCGTATCTCGGCCGCGCCGACCTCGCCCATGTCAGCCCCGCCGAGATCGGCGGCACGGTGATCGGCGGCGGCGAGGCGGGGGACACGACCCGCGAGGGCCCCAAGCCCGCCGCGGCCTCCTCGGTCGTCTCGCGCGGCCTGCTGCGCGGCTCGGCCGATCGCCTGACCCTGATCCAGGGCGGCCCGGCCGGTGTCACGGTCGGCGTCGGAGCCCCGAGCGCCGGCCAGACCACCCAGGCCGGCGGAACGATCCATGCGATCCGCGGCGCAGCGGCACTGAAGGCGGAGCCACGGGACGAAAGACTTGATGAAGTCAGCTTCGGCTTCTCTCCGCCCGACTTGAGCCGCGCCGAGTCGATCGCCTCTCGGCGTGCGGAGGCAAAGCTCAAGGGTTACGTTGGTGAGGCGTGTCCGGAATGCGCCAACTTCACAATGGTGCGGAATGGGACATGCTTGAAATGTGACACTTGCGGGTCCACGACCGGATGCTCGTAGGAAGCGATGCCCGAAGTGATGTAACTGACAGGGAAGTTTGGACCTAAGAAGAGGGAAGATTGGGCCCTCGTTATAGGGAAGTTTGGGCCCAATCAGTGTTGTAGAGGGAAGTTTTGCCCCTTTTGGCAGCCATGTGGTCCGTCCAATAGGATGGACCACATGCAACAAAGTCAAAGCTCTAGACTAATATAGTAGCTAGCGGCTGATCCTGGAATTAAAATAGAATAGTTTGGCTGTTGCGGATGGTGTGTTTGCTTGTTCGCCACCGCTTTTATCTGCGCCCGTAAGTCACCGGGCGCAGAAAGTAGCAGAGTCTAGTAGCGCAATGGCCTGGCTCGGGGTCCGCTAAGGGTAAGATTGTTCTAGGCGGCAGTCATTTCACAGGCGGCGTACTGGCTAGAGCTAAATATTTGTCTGTTGGCATCGTGAATTCTTCAAAGTGCGAGGGCGCTTTCGCGATAGTCACATTTGCCCGCCCTCCGCTACCCAACGATGCAATGGAACGGGCGACGAAGTTCGGTTCTATCAAGCATCAAATTCGGCAAACTCAAACTTCGTAAGAATGCGAAATATCGGCCGGCCCACCCAAAGCCTGGTAAACAAGACTAAATAGAACAAAACGTGAAAGCTTGGCCGTAAGGAAGAAGGTCACATCTACCGAATGGCCGATCTTCCTCACATGGAACCCAATCAGTCATTAAGGTTATCTTTTAACTATCAGGAGTCGATGTTGGAAACCCCCAAAGGTATTCATACTATCCGCAATTTACCGGACGAGAAGCTTGGACAGTTGTGGGAATCGATCAAAGTCGATCCAGCACTTAAGTCTCAACTGCATGCTCAGGCCGTGCTGAATTTCACGGTTCGACGCAAAATCAAACGTTCGGTTCTGCCGCTACACGGCATCATCCTTCTGGTTGGTCTACCAGGCACCGGGAAAACATCCTTGGCGAGGGGATTGGCCCACAAGGTCGCAAAATCATTCAGTGCCACGGGCATGAGGTTGCTTGAGGTGGACCCTCATGTCCTGGGCAGTTCCGCGATGGGAAAAACCCAGAAGGCGGTCTCCGAGTTGTTTTCACAGACAATCGGCGAAGCCGCGTCAATGGGACCGATCATCGTCCTTCTCGATGAGGTCGAGACGCTCGCGACGGACCGAAGCAAACTCAGCCTGGATGCGAACCCCGTCGACATCCATCGTGCGACCGACGCGGTACTGACCCAACTCGACGATCTTGCAGAAAAACATCCGGACATACTTTTCGTTGCGACGAGCAATTTTCCCGAGGCCGTCGATGCCGCATTCGCATCCCGCTGCGATCTCATCCTTGAGGTGCCTTTGCCGAACGCAGAGGCATGCAAGCAGATCCTGACCGACTGCCTCACACGGATCGGAGAAGTGTATCCCGCAATCGGCGCTATCACCGCCTCACCCGGCTTCGGCCGTTGCGTGTCCGAATGCGTCGGATTGGACGGGCGTGCCATCCGAAAAACCGTCGCCAACGCGATGGCGGCCACAACCGAGACCGCCGCCAACCCCAACACGATGACCGTCGACATGCTCCTGGTCGCCGCCAGGTCCTCGAAGGCGAACCGCGCGAAAGGATCGAAGCATTGAGCACCGTCATCAAGCGCTCGATCCGTAGTACGCCCTTCCGTGACGCGGGTGGCACGTGGAAATTGATCGTCGGCCTTCTTACGACCGGCAAATCCTCCGAGGCAGAGACCGAAATGATGTCCGTATCGGGCATCGTCGCCAGCACCATTGCCGATCAATGCACGAGTGCCGCACCGATTATCTGTACGTGCGAGGGACCGAGGACCCGCTTCTACTGTCTCTATGACGACGATGCGTTGGAAGGCGACGCATCCAACGAGTCCGGCCTGCCGCATGACGCGACCAAGGGAGATTGGAAGATCTCGATACCTTGCTCGACCGACGATCTGGCGTGGGTGCGTGCAGCTTTGAAGGAGAAGACGTCGAGAATAACCGCCAGGGATAAGGCGGACGATGCTCATGTCGACAAATCGCAAAAGGCCGAAGCCGCCGGAGGTTTGGTTCTAGATCTCAAGGGATTGTTCGAATGACGACTTCGGTAACCGTCAACACCTACACCCAATCCGTCACCTATGTTGCCGACAACATACTTAAGAGTTTGAAAGATATCATTCGTTTGAGCGGCCTTGATCCATTAAACTTTGCGAGCAACTGGGATGTCCATAATCGTGGACTTACGAGTTGGCTGGGCTCGCAAGACCTGGAAACCGTCGTTCTTGAGATTTACAATCCGAAAACGAGTGCTCTCATACTCCGGTGGGACATCGATATTGTTTATGGATGGTCGAGTGGAGAGGGTAGTTTTTGGACCGACACGGATCAGCTTGCTTATCACATCCGGAAATCCGGCGTCGCCCCAGCGGACGCGAGCTATGAAGTTATCCTCCGCTGTAAGCCGGGCCGCCCCGACGTAGCCGGATGGTCGTCCTGCGGCATGCGATCAACTGACGGAATGGTCAGACAGAGCCTCGGCTCGACGATTGAACATCAAGGGCTTGGCGGTAGCGCAGTATATTGGAGAAAAACCTAATGTTTAGCGTCGACGATGCGTTCAAGAAGTTTAAAAGCAGGTTGGAGCTGAACGATAAGGAGCAGGCTAACGCAAAGGACCGACACAAGGAGGTGAGGGAATACATCGAGACGAAATTCAAGATCGATCGCAGTTTCCTTACTGGCTCGTATGCGCGGTGGACTAAAACAAAACCACTTAAGGATATCGATATTTTCTTCGTGATGAAACCGTCCGAAAACCATTATCGCGACAAGGGGCCAGCGGTGATCTTGGACGATTTCTATTTAGCACTGGTGGATAGATACGGCAGAGACAATACGAAACGTCAGAACCGCTCTATCAATGTCGACTTTGGCATTCGCGCCGACGAGTCGGACAAGACCGATTACAAAGTCATCAGTATCGATGTAGTGCCGGCATTCGACAAAGGTACGGACTACGAGATACCCGACGATTCTCTTGGAAAATGGATCGGCACAAATCCGCAAACCCACGCACAGAAAGCTGTTGAAGCTCAACAAGCTTATTCGAGCGAATGGAAAGGTTTGGTGCGTATGATCAAATACTGGAACAACAATCCTCGTCACGGCGAAAAGCCTGTCAAGCCATCGTTCCTCATCGAAGTTATGTGTCTGCAGTGCCTCCATGCCCCATGGGGTGGTGCATTCGATAGGGAAGTACAAGCTCTCTTTTCCACGCTAGCTGACCGCGTCCATGAGACGTGGGCAGACCCAGCCGGCTTAGGACCGCCTATCAGCGATGGGATGGACACCGCACGAAAAGACAGGGCCGAAAGGCTGCTACGGCAAGCAAGCCGGGATGCGAGTTTGGCAATCGATCTGAGGCGTCGTGGGAAGAACGGTGAAGCCGTGAAGGCGTGGCGGGAATTGTTCGGACCAAGGTATCCCCTTTCCTGAATAATAACGGCACCTATCAGTGATCGAGACGAGGAGTATCTATGAGCACTTGGTCTTTATCTGCCCTGCTTGGTGGCCTTCACGACGATATTCAGGGCAGGCTCGAACGTGCCAGGAAGCTCTACGGCCATCCTGGTGCTAAGGGCGACGCCAGTGAGACAGTTTGGCTGGAACTGTTAAAATACCTTCCCGCTCGTTATCAATCGGACACGGCGTTCATCGTAGATAGCGAAGGCAATTTTAGCGATCAGATCGATATTGTTGTCTATGATCGGCAATATACCCCATTTATCCTGAAGCAAGATGGGCACCCTGTCATTCCGGCAGAAAGCGTCTATGCGGTTTTCGAGGCAAAACAGGCTATAGATGCGGCTCAGGTCAGCTACGCACGTGCGAAGCTAGCAAGCGTGCGACGCCTAACTCGAACGAGCCTGCCGATACCCCATGCCGGAGGGACATATCCTGCAAAGCCTCTTCATCATATACTAGGGGGACTTCTCACGTTTGATAGCGATTGGACGCCCGCCATGGGTGATCCATTGATCTCCGCACTGACGAAAGGAGACGCCGGTGACAAGCTCGACATAGGCTGCGTCGCTGCCCACGGTCACTTCGCCACTACCGACGCGGGTACCAGTTACAACTTGGCTCTGGAAGGTAGGCCTGCAACTGCGTTCCTATTCGAACTTATCGCGAGGTTGCAGAACACGGCGACCGTTCCGATGATCGACATACGAGCTTACGCAAGGTGGCTGAACGAACCTCATCCAATATGATTTGTTCTGGAAGACTGCGGCTGCCATCCGTGAGGACCTCGGTGCGACGGGTTGGACGCAGGAGCCTCCTCCATCCTCGCCACGATCTCCCGCAGGGTGACCGGACGCCAATCCCAGCAATCCACGCCGACGTCGAGGCTGGTCCGGGTAGCCGGCAGGCTGCCGTGGGAATGGCCGTAGACGTGAAGGTCGCCGTGCCAAGCATGGGGCCACGTCACGTGTGCGTAGTGGCTGACCCATAGGGCCACTCGCTCGGGCATGCCCGGATCCTGGACGAAGACCCTTTGCACGTCGACGATGGGGCCAGCCCATCTGAGGCGATCACCGAGGCCGTGGTCGTGGTTCCCCCTGACGAGGTGGATGCGACCGTTCAGGCGCGCCTTGACGGATGCGGCGTAGTCCAGGGTGCACTTGTAGGCGAAGTCACCGAGGTGCCAGACGATGTCGTCTGGTCTGACGACCTTGTTCCAGGCGGCGACCAGGGCCTCGTCGTGAGCCTCGATGGTCTCAAACGGACGGGGTTGAGGCATGCGTGGGCTGAGAAGGCTGCGGTGTCCGAAATGCGTGTCGGCGGAGAAGAGTGTCCTGGGCATTTGGGCCTCCGAAATGACGGAGGCCGCTTCTCGCTACTGGCGCTCCGGGATCAGGGGATCGGGTTGTGGTCCCTGGCTTTCATCGTTCGCGCGCTCCTGGTGTGAAATGTCGATCGCATCGCCTCGGTCACTACCGCAAGCGGCGGGCGAACGGGATCCACCGACAAAGCCCGTCCCTTGGCCGCTCTCCCTACGATCCCCTGCCGTAAGGCCCGCCTGTGATGGTTAAGGAATCCTTGACTCCGGAAGTTGGCAACCGGAAGTCCTACCTGCTTCCCTCGGAGTCGATCCAGGCCTTCGGCGACCGCGACGGTGTCTCTCCGATCCTGCGCGCCCAGCCACCCCAACGCACTGTGGGCCTGGAAAGCCAGATCCTCACCGATGCCGCCCCGCAGCCTCTGACAACCGTTGGTCCGTCGGTTCAGCCAATCGCCCGCCCGGCCCCGATCCCCCGAACCTCGCGTAGAGGGCAGGCAGGACCGCCAGGGTGAGGAGGGTGGCGCTGACCAGGCCTCCGATAACCACGGTCGCCAGCGGCTTCTGGACTTCCGCCCCGGTGCCGGTCGCCAGCGCCATGGGCACGAAGCCCAGCGCCGCCACTAGCGCGGTCATCACCACCGGCCGGAGCCGGGTCATCGCCCCCTCGCGCACGGCGGCCCAAACGTTGGCCCCCTCCGCCACCAGCTGCTTGATGTAGTTGAGGAGAACGAGCCCGTTGAGCACAGCGACGCCGGACAGGGCGATGAACCCGACCGCCGCAGAGACCGAGAATGGCATCCCTCGCAGCCACAGGGCCGCGACACCGCCGGTGAGCGCCAGCGGCACCGCGCTGAAGACGATGGCCGCGTCCCGACCCGAGCCTAGCGCCCCGAGGAGCAGGATGAAGATCAGGGCGAAGCAGGCCGGTACCACCACCATCAGGCGCTGGCGGGCCGCCGTCAGGTTCTCGAACTGGCCGCCCCAGCGCACCTCGTAGCCCGCCGGCAGCGTCACCTCCTTGGCGATCCGCTCTTGCGCCTCCGCCACGAGCGAGCCGATGTCGCGGCCGCGGACGTTTGCCGTCACCACCACCCGGCGGCGCCCATCCTCGCGGCTGACCTGGTTCGTTCCTTCCGTGAAGCTGAACGTGGCGACCTGGCGCAGCGGCACGCTCGCGCCCTCGGCCATGCCGGTCTTGGCCGGCAACGGTACCGGCAGGTTCTTCAGCGCCTCGACGTCGCCGCGGATCGCATCGGACAGGCGGACGACGATCTTGAAGCGGCGGTCGCCCTCGAACACGAGACCGGCATCCTTGCCGCCGATGGCCGTGCCAATGACGTCCTGCACGTCGGCGAGGCTGAGCCCCCTGCGCGCGATCTCGCGCCGGTCGATCCTGATGTCCAGGAACGGCAGGCCGACCGCCTCCTCGACCTTCACGTCCGCCGCGCCGTCGAGCCCGCGCAGGATGCCGGCGATCCGGTTGGCGCCCTCGACCATCGGTCCGAATTCCTCGCCAAAAACCTTGACGGCGAGGTCGTCGCGGACGCCGGCGATGAGCTCGTTGAAGCGCATCTGGATCGGCTGGGAGAACCCGAGCAGGGTCCCCGGGATCAGCTTCGCCTCCGCCTCTAGCTGGCCGATCAGGGCCTCCTTGGTCAGGCTCGGATCGGGCCACGCCGCCTGGGGCTTCATGATGAGGTAGGCGTCGCAGGCGTTGGGTGGCATCGGGTCAGCGGCGATGTCGGGGGTGCCGCATCGCGAGAACACGAAGGCGATCTGCGGGAACTTGCTCATCGCCCGCTCGACGCCGAGCTGCATAGATTGCGATTGCGTGATCGACGTCGACGGGATGCGCCGGGCTTCCATGACGATGTTCTTCTCGTCGAGGGTCGGGGCGAACTCCTGCCCAAGCGTCGTGAACAGCGCGCCCGCAAGGCCAAGCAAGACGACCGCGCCGGCGATGAAGGCCATCGGTACCTGGATCGCACCATCCAGGAGCGGGCGGTAGGCCGCCTTGATGCCCCGAATGAGGGCGTTCTCGGACTCGCTCACGCGACCCGTGACGAAGGTGGCGATCATCGCCGGTACGAAGGTCAGCGACAGCACGAAGGCTGCCACCAGGGCGATCAGGACCGTCAACGCCATCGGAGTGAAGGTCTTGCCCTCGACCCCGGTGAAGGTCAGCAGCGGGACGTAGACGAGGATGATGATCGCCTGTCCGTAGACGGTCGGCTTGATCATCTCCTCGGCCGAGACCCGGACCGTGACGAGCCGCTCCTCCTGCGTGAGCTTGCGACCGAGCTCGTGCTGGCGTTCCGCGAGGTGACGCAGGCTGTTCTCGGCGATGATCACCGCGCCGTCGACGATCAGGCCGAAGTCGAGCGCGCCCAGGCTCATCAGGTTGGCGCTGATGCGGCCGGCGAGCATTCCGGTGGCCGTCAACATCATGGCGACCGGGATGACCAATGCGGTGATGATGGCCGCGCGGATGTTGCCTAGCGCCAGGAACAGCACAACGATGACGAGGAGCGCCCCCTCGGCGAGGTTCCTGGCCACCGTCCTGATGGTGGCGTCGACGAGCTCGGTCCGGCTCAGCAGGGTCCGGGCCACGATCCCCGGGGGGAGCAGCTTATTGATCTCGGTGATCTTGGCGTCCGCCGCGGCCGACACCGTGCGGCTGTTGCCGCCGATCAGCATCAGGGCGGTGCCGAGCACCACCTCGTGCCCGTTCTCGCTGGCCGAGCCGGTCCGGAGCTCGCGCCCGATGGTCACCTCCGCGACATCGCGAACCAGGATCGGCACCCCGGCACGGGTAGCGACCACGATCTCGGCGATCTCGCCCATGTTCTCGATCAGGCCGCCGGCGCGGACGATGTAGCCCTCGCCGTTGCGCTCGACGTAGTTGGCCCCGCGGGTGGCGTTGTTGGCCTCGATGGCATCGGCCACGTCCTTGAACGACAGGCCGTAGCCGACGAGCCGCATCGGGTCGGGCTGGACCTGGTACTCCTTGACGTAGCCACCGATGGCGTCGGCGCCGGCGACCCCGGGCACGCTCTTCATCTGCGGCCGGATGATCCAGTCCTGCACCGTGCGGAGGTAGACCGTGCGCCGGAACTCGTCGGTCAGGCGCTCGCCCTCGGGGGTCAGGTAGCTGCCGTCGGTCTGCCAGCCCGGCTTGCCGTCCCGGACGGGCGCCCCTTCGCCCGGCGGCAGGTACTCGACCGCCCACCAGTAGATCTCGCCGAGGCCGGTGGAGATCGGCCCGAGCTTGACCTCAACCCCGGGCGGCAGCGTCCCGCGCACCTCGACCAGGCGCTCGTTGACCTGGGACCGGGCGAAGAAAACGTCGACCTTGTCGCTGAACACGGCGGTGAGCTGGGCGAACCCGTTGCGCGAGAACGACCGCATCGTCTCAAGGCCGGGGGTGCCGGCGAGCGCCCGCTCGATCAGCACGGTGACCTGCTTCTCGATCTCCACCGGCGTCAGGGAGGTCGCGACGGCGTTGATCTGGACCTGGTTGTTGGTGACGTCGGGCACGGCGTCGATGGGCAGCCGGGCCAGCGACCACGCGCCGAGGGCGGTGGCGATGAGCGTCACCAGGATGACCGCGTAGCGATTGGTGACGGAGAAGGCGAGGATCGGGCGGATCATGGCTCAGTCCTCCGCCGCGGCCTTGCCGAGCTCGGCCTTCAGGATGAAGCTGTTGCCGACGACAACGACGTCGCCGGGCTCCAGCCCCGTCGTGACCTCGACGCTCCCGTCGTCGGATCGCCCGACTCCCACCGGCCTCGCCTCGAAGCCGCCCTCGACCTTTACGAACACGGTCGGCTTGCCCGCGATGGTCTGGATCGCCTCGGCAGGAACGAGGGTACGCACCGGCTTGTCGGAGATCGCAATCTCGGCCGAGACGAAGGACCCGGGCCGCCAGCGCTCCTCGGGGTTGGGCAACTCGGCCACGACCCGGGCGGCGCGGGTGTTCTGGTCGAGGACCGGGCCGATGAAGACGATCCTGCCCTCGGCGCGCTCGTCGGTCGCCTGGGTCCATACGGTGACCGTCTGGCCCTCTCGCGTCAGCGGCAGGTCGCCCGGCGAGACGGCGAGGTCGACCCAGACCTCCGCGAGGTTCGCGACGCTGTAGAGTTCGGTCTCCAGATTGTCGCGACCGACCGCGGCGCCGAGGTCGACCCGGCGCTCGACGATCTTTCCGGCGATCGGCGAACGGATCTCCTGCCGCTCGAACTGGGCCGCTGGCAGGGTCGGCAGGGCCTCGATCTCGGCCGGGTTCAGGCCGAGGAAGGTGAGCTTGCGCCGGGCGGAGTCGACCTTGACCTTGAGCTCCTCGTAGCTCGCCTGGGAACGCAGGTACTGCTGCTCGGACGAGATGCGTTTGTCCCAAAGCGACTGGTCACGCTCGTAAAGGGTCTTATGCAGGGCGGCTGACAAGCGGGCGGCGAGGTACTCGCTCTTCGTGTCGGCGATCTCGCGGCTGTCGAGCAGGGCGACGACCTCGCCCTTGGCCACCCGGTCACCGAGCCCCTTACGGAGTTCCGCCACCGTACCCTGGGTCTTCACGGCGATGCGGGCGGTGTTGTTGGCACTCGGGACGATGGTGCCCGGCACGTGGAGATGGCGGGCGAGCCGGCCGCCCTTGACGCTATCCGTGCGAATGCCGGCCTTCGTGACCTGATCGTCGGTCAGCCGGACGAGGCCGGGCTCGTCCCGATGCGCGTCCTCGGGCTTCGGGGTCGCCGCCGGCGTCGGCACGGGACCGGCGGTCGCGGCGGGACCGAACATCGGGAAACCGCCTTGGGCAAGGCGCATGCGGAGTGCGTCGGACGCGCCCGGCCATGCGGTCGCGATCAGGAAGCCGCTGCCGACGGCCCCCATGACGATGAGGGTACGTTTGAACATGTCGATGCCATGAGCCCTCGCTGCCGGTGGCCCGCGAAGGCGGGGCCGGAGAGCTTGGGTGCCGTTGGAGGAAAGGGCCCGACGTGATCGGGCGGCCCTGCCTCAGCCCCTGGGAGGCTCGAACGGCGCCCTGCCTTGACCCCGGCCCGGGAAGCGGTCGTGCACGGCCTGGAACCGGACGTCGGCGCCGGTCATCGTGGTCGTCACACCCGCCGGCTGGGCGGGTGTCAGGGTCTGCGCATGGGACTGCGCATGATGGGCGAGGTCCGCCGGATCGGGACCGTCGGGACCATGATCGTCGTCGTGGTCTCCGTGATCGATCCCGTGGAAGGCGTGGGCATGAGCAGCCGAGCTTTCTCCGCGCGCTTCCGCGACCAACGGCATGACCGAGGTCGCGATCAGCACGAGTGCGACGAGCACCGATAGGAACCGCATAATCCGACCCACCCCCGACGCCACGCCTCCGCCCCAGGACCACAAATCCGTCTTCCCATATCCTACCCGGGGGGATAGGATGTCAACATGCAGCACGCGTCGCACCCCGACATCGTCAAGCGCCTGAAGCGCGCCCACGGCCACCTCGCCGGCGTCATCGCCATGATTGAGGAGGGCCGCCCCTGCGTGGATCTCGCCCAGCAGCTGCATGCGGTCGAGAGCGCGATCACGAACGCGAAGCGCGTCCTGATCGAGGATCACATGGAGCATTGCCTCGCGGACGGCGTCGGGCATGGGGGCAAGTCCGCCAAGGACGCCCTCTCCGAGTTCAAGGCGATGGCAAAGTACCTCTAGGACCCGCCGCCATGCTCGCCGTCCTCTCGAACCGCACGTACCGGCACCTGTTTGCGGCCCAGGTCATCGCCCTCATCGGCACGGGCCTGCTCACGGTCGCCCTCGGGCTCCTGGCATTCCGGATCGCGGGTGATCGCGCCGGCGCCGTCCTCGGCACCGCACTCGCCATCAAGATGGTTGCCTACGTCGTGGTCGCGCCCGTGGCCGGCGCCTTCACCGGGCAGTTGCCGCGCCGGGCCTTCCTGGTGGCGACCGACCTCGTCCGCGCCGCCATCGCCCTGCTGCTGCCCTTCGTCGACCAGGTCTGGCAGGTCTACGTCCTGATCTTCGTCCTCCAGTCGGCCTCGGCGGCGTTTACCCCGACCTTCCAGGCCACCATCCCCGACATCCTGCCGGACGAGCGCGAGTACACCCGCGCCCTCTCCCTCTCGCGCCTCGCCTACGACCTGGAGAACCTGCTCAGCCCGACCCTGGCGGCCCTCCTGCTGACGGTCATCAGCTACAACTGGCTGTTCGGCGGCACCGTCGTGGGGTTCCTGTGCTCGGCGGCCCTGGTGGTCTCCGTGACCTTGCCGGCGGCAACCCGGTCCGAACGGCAAGGCGGCATCTACGACCGCACGACGCGGGGCCTGCGGATCTACCTCGCGACCCCGCGACTGCGCGGGTTGCTCGCCATGAACCTCGCGGTCGCCGCCGCCGGGGCCATGGTCATCGTCAACACCGTGGTGATCGTCCAGGCCCTGCTCGGACGCCCACAGAACGACGTCGCCATCGCCCTCGGATGCTTCGGCGGCGGCTCGATGATCGCGGCCCTGCTCCTGCCGCGGGTACTCGACCGCCTATCCGACCGCGGCGTCATGCTGCCGTCGGCGGCCTTCCTCGGCGTCGTCCTCGTCGGGGTCGCGGCCCTGACCTGGGGCGGGGCAATCGGCTGGCCGATGCTGCTCGGGACCTGGCTCGCCCTCGGGATCGGCTACTCCGCCGCCCAGACGCCGACCGGACGCCTCCTCCGTCGCTCGGCGAGCCCCGAGGACCGTGCGGCGGTGTTCGCCGCCCAGTTCGCGCTCTCGCACGCCTCGTGGCTCGTGACCTACCCGCTGGCCGGCTGGCTCGGCGCCACGGTCGGGATGCCGACGACCCTGGCGGTCCTCGGCGCGCTAACCGTCGCGGGCGTGGCCGTGGCCGCCCTGTTGTGGCCCGCCTCCGATCCGGACATCGTTGCCCATGCCCACGGGGACCTCGATCCGTCACACCCGCACGTCCAGGGACTCGGCCACGGTCGGCACGAACACGCCTTCGTTATCGACGACCTGCATCGGCAATGGCCCGCCAGGGCGGGGTGAGCCCTGACAGCATGCGAAAGCTCGCACTGTCCTTCGCCCTCACGGTCGGCCTCGCCGGACAGGCCCCCGCCCCTGGACTGCGAGGGGATGCTCCGAATGTACGGCTTCCTGCGCCGGGCGGCGAAGTAGTGTGCGTTCGAACGGTACAACCCCTACATCGTCGACGCCGCACACAGGGAGGCGCATCCCGCTTTTCGCGTTCCTGCGAGCCGCATTCCAATCGCCTCGACCGGGTCTCCTAACCCCCTCCGAACGGGGCGAGACCGGCCCGTTCGATGCGAGTCAAGCCTCGGACCATAGCGTCCCTTTATTCGGCCCCGTGTAGGTCGGCGTCCACGGGATCCACAGCATGGCGTTATGAGGGTTTTCGAAGATCAGTTTAAGCTTGCCCGAACAATTTCGCGTTCCTATGTTGTTCTCACCCCGGCAAGGGGGTGGCCCGAAGCTCATTGCGGCCTAGCCTGTGAGCCAACCCGAGGAGGACGAGTTCATGCACGCTACCCGTCGCCTCATAGCCATGACGCGCATGCCCTCTATGGGCAGCCCCCCGCTTCCCCTCTCCGTTGACGAGGCCTGACCGGCGCGATTGCGCCCGCCCGCCTCCGTCCCGAGGCGACCGTCATGTCCAACACCCCGACCTCACCCGTTCGTCTCTACCCCTCGTTCGAGGACCCGCCCCCGCGCGTGGCCTGCGCTGACGCCCTGCTCGGCAGGGTGATCCGTCGGCTGTTCGTGGATGCATCTAGCAATGAGAGAGGCCTTGCCGGCACCCTGGAGGCCATCCTCGCGGTGCTGGATCGGCGCCTGAACACACCAGACGAGCGTTCGCGCTGACGATCGCGAAAATCGAATCGGAGACTCCGATGAAACCTCGAAAACCATCCCGCGCACCCCTTTCCCGACACCCCCCACGAGGCCTGACCGGCGCGCTCGATTGAGCCCGGCTGCCTCGCAATGGAGGCAGCCATGACGAACTTCCCAAAGCACCCCACCAAGTCCGCCGCCAAGGCCACCGCCGCCAAGGGCAAGCCCGCCCCGCAGGCGAAGCGGGACCTGAAGGCGAGGCTCGCCCCAGGGATGCTCAAGCCCTCGGCCGACAGCCTCGAAGATTTCCTGAACGACCTCCCGGACAACCGGGCTCCCATCGACCAGATGGAGCATGAGATCCGGTCTTCGCGCTTCTACCTCGCCCTGCATTCGCTGAACGAGGCCGTCTCGAACCAGGACCGCCTGCGGATGCTGCGCTTCGGCGGGGCCGGGGTCGTGATCCAGGTGCCGAGCGCCGACTGGGTGCCGGCGATGCGCATGGCGGCGGAGAAGCTGACACGCTTCAATCACGTCATCTTCCGAACCGGAAGCAGCCGCAGTTCCGACAAGCCCGACCAGGGAAATGCCGAGGTGGCCGATTTCCTCGGGGCCTCCGGCCGCGTCCTCGGCATCTCACAGTCGCCCGACCTGTACCTTCCGTCGGCCCTGGTCTCGGCCGCCGACGTCAGGATCAAGATCGGCACGCCCTCGAATGCTGTCATTCGCAAGGCCATCCTGAGCATCACCGGCAACAAGGTCGGCCGCATGCCCAGGAACGTCGCCCAGGGCCTCTCCTTCGACGTCCTCGCCGCATGCCTCAGGAAGGGAACGGGCGCCGGGGCGTGCGTCCGCCGCCTCGTCGCGGCCTCGAAGGCCAATGCCGCCATCGATCCCACCCTCGCCGACGTCCCACTCCTGAAGGACATCCATGGCTACGGACGTGCAGGCGAGTACGCCCGAACGCTCGCCGAGGATTTTTTCGAGTGGAAGGCAGGTAGACGCGAGTGGAAGTCGCTTGAGGTCTCATGTCTGCTGGCCGGAAACCCAGGAACGGGCAAGACCACGCTGGTGAGAAGCCTTGCCAAGACGCTGAACATCCCCCTCATTAATACGTCGGTCGCAGCCTGGTTCGCGTCGACGAACGGCTATCTCAACGAGATCGTCAAGGAAATCGACCGCGTTTTCCTGGCCGCGTCCCAAAATTCCCCGGTGGTGCTCTTCGTAGATGAGTGCGATGCCCTCCCGTCCCGTCTGGGCCTAGGGTCTCGTAACCGCGACTACTGGATGCCTCTGATCAATCACTGCCTGACGACGTTCGAGGCCGCCGTTTCCGGAATTCGCGGAAATATCATCCTGATCGGCGCGACCAATTTTCCGGAGCTGATCGATCCCGCGCTGCTGAGGCCGGGTCGCCTCGGCCGGGTCATCACCGTCGAACCGCCCGATGCCGCCGGCCTGGCCGGCATCATCCGCCAGCATCTCGGGCCGGATGCCCTCGACGGTGTCGACCTGACCGTACCGGCGACCCTGGGCGTCGGTGCGACAGGCGCGCAGGCCACCGCCTGGGTGGCGGGGGCCCAGCGACGGGCACGGGATGCGGGGCGAGCCATGAAGCTCGACGACCTGATCCGCCAGATCGCACCGCCCGATCCGCGTTCCGACACTGAGATCCTCGCCGCCTCGTATCACGAGGCATCGCACGCGGTTGCAGTCCTGGGGCTCGGGCTTGGCGAAATCGTCTCCCTGTCGAACATGCTCATGTCCGGCCAGGGCGGGCTGACCAGGACCAAGCTCAACCAAGGCACCACAATGACGAAGGCCTTCGTCGAAGACTACGTCGTCTCCATCCTTGCGGGCCGGGCCGGGGACAAGGTTTTCGGCGAGGTCAATTCCGGCAGCGGCGGCGCCTACGCCAGCGATCTCGGCATGGCCACGACCATGCTGGCCGCGATGCACTGCTCCCTCGGCCTGGGCGGAACGCTCCTCCATCTCGCGGCGGAAAACGAGGCCCGGGACTTCCTCCGGAACGACCTCGATCTGAGGCGGCGGGTTGAGAACGACCTGAACCGCCTTTTCCAGGTCGCCGTTTCCTTCGTCGAGGCCCGGCGGGACACCATCGAGACCCTGGCTCGGCGGCTCGTGGAAGCCCGCATCATGCCCGGCGACGAGGTCCGCCGCGTGATCGGTCGCGCGGGGTCGCCGACCGACGTCCTCGTCACCCTGGGAGGCCACGATGAGTGAGCTCGATCTCGACGACCTCACCGCCGAAATCTTCAAGCGCGTCCTCAGGATGCGCAGTACCCTGGACGAGGAAGAATTCGACTTCCTCGCCGGCGACCTGATGGTCGCGATTGGGGCCGCCGCCCTGCGCAAGGCCGAAGACCGCGCGAGGTCAGTGCGTCGGAGTGCTGAAAGCCGGTCGCTGCCCAACGTCATTCCTTTTCCTGGGCCTGCCAGGGACGCACACGTCGGCGGCGTCGGGGATCCATCCAGGGGGAATCGGTGACATGAGGCGATCCGACCGAAATGTCGGCGGACCGTCAGGCTGGAACGGCTGTCCCAACGCCGTGCGGCACTCCATGCAGATAAAAAAATGCATCCGAGGCGAAAAAAGTTGTCGCAGAGGTGCCGCAACGCGACCTCGAAGTGGGTGGCACCTGGCCGATTCCCCATTTGGAATCGCTAGGCTTTTAAGCAAGCTCAGCTGTTCGTTTCTGAGATTTGCTAGTTCGGGCCAAATAGTTACAACCAGTCGACGAAGACAGGCCGCCAAAACGGAGGCGCTTCAAAGACATCGTCTGCGGTGCAATCGATGCCGCAAAGCCGACCCCATCCCCGGAGCAAGACCGATGCTAACGAAACCGCGGCACCAAACGAAACGAGCGCTTCAAGCCTAGGCTCAAAGCGCTCGTAAACCGTCGACGGCTCTCAGGCTTGGCAGCAAACAGCCGTCGATCAATTCCGCCTCGCGGCGGACCGCACGTACGTCGCCGTAAGCGCAGGCGACAGTCACCGCATGTTTTGCAGCCGATGGCAAGCGCCACCGGGGTGATGTCCTGCGCCAACGGCACCGATCAGGTGACCGAAATGGCATCCCAAAATTCCAATTCCCGTGCCGGTGCTCCCGGTGCGCATGAGCTCGCTCGCGCTCTGCCACCCCCATGGACGGAGCCGAGCCCCTCGATTGCCCATCGCAAGATCGGCATCAAGTCGCCGAAGGGGGCGCTTCGCGGGCGGACCGTGACGAACGGTCCCACACCCCGGCGTGTGATGGTCGAGAGCAACGTCGAGCTCAAGGCGGCTCACGTCCTCCTCGCCCGTCACGACGTCGTCGACCTCCGCGAGCAGGCCGAACCGGTCTCCTACGTCGACGCCGAGGGTGTGGACCGCCTGCACTTCTTCGACTTCGTGGCGACGCTCGACACCGGCAAGAAGGTCGCCGTCGCCGTCCGCCCGCACGAGAGGGCGCTGCGGCATGACCTCGTCGGCACTCTCCGGGAAATCGCCGCGCAGATGGATCCGACGGTCGCAGACCGTGTCGTCCATATGTCCGAGCGGCATCTGCCGCGCGAACTGGTCGAGGACGCCAAGCTCCTCCGAGCCGTCCGACGGGACAATCGGCCGGACGACGACAGGGCGGTCTCAGTCATCGTGGCGACGCTCAACGGCATCGTCACGGTCGGCGGGCTCGTCCGAGCCAGCGGCCTCCATGGCCGAGGCTTCCGGGCCGTCGTGCGCCTGATCGGCAACGGTGTGCTCAGCATCGTGGGTGCCAGGGGCATCACGTACGCGACTCGGGTCGTCCGCGCTTCGCAGGGAGGCCGCTGATGCCGGTCCCCGCGATCCAGGCGGCGCGACGGGCGGTCGTGCCGTTGCGTCTCGGTCCCCATGACCGCGTGACGCTGGCCGGCCGACCCTACTGCCGCCCACGCCCGACGCCGACCGGCTGGCTTCTCAGCCGCGACGACGCTCCCGAACTCTCGGAGGAACTCTCGCACGAGAGAATCGACACCCTCGTGCGCCAGCCTGGCTACCGCTACGAGCGCGCGTTCTATGACAGTGCGGTCGTCCGCCACCGGGCCGCGAAGGGCGCGCGGTCGATGGACGACGTCGCCCAGAACGAGCAGCCCGAGGTGCTGTTCCGCTACGAACTCTGCAAGCGCCTCGACCGCCTTTGCCGCGAGGGGCGCGCCACGCGCTCGTTGAAGGGATACGCCGCGGCGATCCCGATCATCAAGGCGGAGGTCGCGTGCCTGGAATGCGCCAAGGTGCAATCCGAGCCCACGAGCGGGAAGGCAGCAAAGGGGAAGACGACCGATACGGCACCGGCAGGCACGCGAAAGGGCGGACGCCGACGAGGGATCCCGACCTCGGGCAAGGGTGAGATCTCCCTGCGGAAGATGCCGCCGATCTCGACGTTCAAGAAGTGGTGGAAGAAGTACATTTCTTCCGGTCGGGTACCTTGGGGACTTCGGGACGAGTACGCCAACTGCGGCGGTGCGCCTGCTCCGATCTGCGAGACGGCCACGGCGATCCTCGACCGGATGGGTGAGGACTATCGCAGCATCGAGAAGCCCTCGAAGGCGCTACTGCTGGAGAGGATGCGGAACCGGGTCGCCGAACTCAACGGGGATCTGCCTAAGGAAAGGCAGATCTGGTGCCCCTCGCGCAAGCAGCTCAACGATTACCTCGATAGCCTAAGGCACGTCGCCGTCGTCGCTGGTCGCGACGGGCTCGACATGGCCCGGCGCAAGAAGAACGTCGTCACGCAGGGTGTCGGTGTCGTCCGGCCCCTCCAACGCGTGGAGATGGACCATTGGGAGGTCCATCTCCAGAGCATCCTAGTGGCCATCGGCCTTTGGGACCGCCTCTCGCGCGCCAAGCGCAGGCAGGTTGCGCGGATGCAGGTCTGCGTCGCCATCGACGTGGCGACCAAGATCATTCTCGGGCTCCACCTGTCCGAGACGGCGACTACGGCCGACGCCGTCGCCGTCGTGCGGATGATCGTCAGCGACAAGCGACCGTTCGCCGACGCCGTCGGGGCCGCCCTGCCGTGGGACATGTGCGGGACCCCGGAGACGATCGCAACGGATGGCGGCAGCGCCTTCACGTCCGAGGTGTTCGGCCTCCTGGTCGCGAGCCTCGGATGCGACCACGTCATCCCGCCGGCGGGCCTGCCGTTCCTCCGCGGAACCATCGAGCGCTTCTTCAGGACCGTGCACATGCGCCTGATCGCGCGGTTCCGCGGCCGGACTTTCGAGGACATCCTGCGCCTCGGGGACTACCCCGCCGAGAAGCTCGCCAACCTCGATACGCGGGACCTCGCCTGGGTCATCGTGCGGTGGGTGGTCGACGTCTACCACGCGACCCCGCACGCGGGCATCGGCAACGCGACGCCCAGGGACGCGTGGCTGGAGGCCACCCACCTGTTCGGGACGACGCCGCCGCCCGACCCGCACGTCCGGCGTTCGATCTTCGGCATCCACCTGGTTCGCGCGCTCACCAGCGAGGGGCTGCGCATCCTCGGCTTGCGCTACTGGAGCGACGAGCTCGTCGAGCTCTTCCTCGATCACGGCGAATGCGACGTTGAGATCAAGCTCGACCCTGATGACCTCGGCGAGATCTCTGTGCGCATCGGCGCAAGCTGGCATGCCGCGCGATGCGTGCGGGGCGATGTCGCCGGCATCGACGTCGAGACCTGGACCGAGGCCGCATCCGAGATGCGGCGCGTCAGGGCCGACTGCGCCGCGCTGAACGAGGCGGTGGTCCGGGAAGCCATCAAGGCCATCGAGGCAGTCGGCACGGCCGCGCAGGATCGGGAAGGCATCGCCAACCCCGAGGTGACCGCCGAGCAGGTCGACCACCTCGAACGGGGCATCCTGCTCGGCTTCTGGGTGCCCGATCCCGTGGCCGAGGCGCAGGTGGCCCACGGCGCCGATCCGCTCGCGGGCGGCATTCCCGTGACCGGTCCATCGCACCCCTCCAACGGCTTGCCGGAGGCCGCGACGACGCCGGCTCGCCGGCCTGCCGAAAACCTTCCGGACGACGCGGACGACTCCATCCCCCCCGACAACACCCAATTCGAGGACTGAGACATGTCGAACACGCAAGGAAACGGACCCGGGTCCCCGCGCAATCGTCTCCGCGCCGCCCTGGGACAGGGTGACGGCACTCCCACCGTCATGGAACGGGTACGCCGGCGTTACATTCTGACCGGGCGCGACGACGTCCTCAAGGCGAAGTTCGACGCGGTGCTGACGGACCTGTGCGAACGGCCGGACCCCGATGGCCCGGACGGGGAGGAGGAGCATCGGGAGGCCAACATGCTGCTGGTCCTCGGCGTCAGCGGCGCAGGGAAGACCCGCAGCCTCGCGAGACTGTTCGAGCGGCACCCGGTCCTGCAGGAGGCCCGCACCGGATCGGACGACCTCGTGCTGTCCATGACGGCACCGAGCCCGTGCGGGGTCAAGGAGCTCGGTCGGTCGATCCTCCTGGCGACGGGTTATGCGGTCCTGCGAACCCAAGTGACCGGCCCGGAGATCTGGTCCACCGTCCGGGCCCGTCTCCAGGCCCTCGGCGTGCTCGTCCTCCATATCGACGAGGCCCAGCATGCCACGCAGATCCGCGATGCGATCGAGCGGCAGAAGCTGCGCAACAGCCTCAAGGCGTTGATGGTCGACGCGGAGCACCCCGTTGCCGTCGTCCTCTCCGGGCTGCCGGTGGTCGCGGGTTTCGTACGTGCCGACCGGCAGCTGTCCCGCCGTGCGAGGTGGTACGAGTTCCTGTCCGTTGAGCTTCCGGCCGACACGGCCATGCTGACGAAGGCCCTGGAAGGTTTCGCCGAGCTGGCGGGCATGTCCATCGCCGGCGCCGAGGTTCGACGCATCCTTCCCCGGCTCGTCCATGCCGGCGACCATCGCATGGGCGTCATCGTGGAAGAGATGCACGACGCCGTCCGATGCGCCCTGGAAGGCAAGACGAAGAAGCTCGAACTCTCGCATTTCGAGGAGGCGTTCGCGCAAAGGACTGGCAACGCCCGCCAGTGGAATCCGTACGCCAGGACGGATTACCGGGCGGTCGATGTCTGGCGGATGCTGCAGGTCAAGCACCAGACCCCTCCGCCGGCAGCCGGGTCCAAAAAGAAGTCCGGTTCCCCGAAGAAGTCCGGCAGCGGCGAGGAGGGCTATCCGCAATGAGCTCGATCCGCATGATCGTCGACCATATGCCCGGTGAGACCGCGACCAGCCTGGTGTCGCGCTTGGCCGCGCGCAACGGCGTTCCGACGGCCGAGAAGTTCTGCCAGGACCACAGGTTAAAGCTGCAAAACGTGGCCGACGGAGAACTGGCGACCATCCATAGCCTGGCCGAGATTGCGGGGGTGGATCCGAACCGTCTCTTCGCCAGCACCTTCCGCAAGATGGAAACTGGGGCGTTCCATCTGGGCGGTGAAAGCCTCATGCAGAATTTTATGTCGCGTTGCGCCCTGCGGGCGTGCCCGACGTGCCTGCTGGAGGATGCCGCGGCCTCGTCGCTTAAGCGGGACGCAGCTATGTACGGTCGGGCTTGGTGGCAGGTCGCGTTCGTCCGGACATGCCACGTCCATGGACAACCTTTGGTCGTGTTCGGAACGGGCCGGGGGTTGCTCATTCATGACTTCACCGCTTCATTGAGGCAGCACGCCGCGAGCCTACCTGCGCTCGCCGCGAATACCGAGAATAGGGAGGCGACGGGGCTGGAAGGTTACGTCATCCGGCGCCTGACAGGCCAAGCCGGCGGCGTGCCCTTTTTGGACGACCTCCGGTTGGGCACCGCAGCCCGTTTCTGCGAAGTCCTCGGGGGCGTGCAACTGCACGGCCGTGCGAGGCGCGTAGGCAAGCTCGACGACGAGCAACTTCGCCTTTCCGGACAGGCGGGATTCAACATTGCGATGGGCGGTGAAAGCGCCGTCCGCTCCTTTATCGCGGCCTTGCTGGATCCAGCCGCGGTGGGGCGCGCCTCCAACGGGGGAGTGCCAGCGGCCCTAGGGACGTTGCATCATTGGCTGTTCGACAACCGGCGCTCTGCCGATCAAGACGGTTTGCGCGAGCTCGTGCGAGAAGTCGTTGCGGAAAGCATGCCCATGCGACCCGATAAGGCTTGTCTCGGAGAGATCATCGAAGCGCGGAGGCTACACTCAGTCCGCACCGCTGCGCTCGAAACCGGGATGCATCCCAAGCGGCTGCGCAAGGCATTGGAAGACGCAGGCTTCATCGGTGCCGATCAAGCAGGTCGCCCAGACAACTTGATGACTTTTCCAGCTGACACGAGCGCCGAATTCTTGGCCAAGCTCAGCGCAGCGATGCCGCTGGCGAAGGTTGCGTCGTACATCAACGCCCCTCGGGTACAAGCCAAGCTGTTGCTCGATGCCGGCTTCTTGGTGCCGATTTACCCCCGCCATGAAACGGGCAAGCGGATACTTGCCTTTACCCGGTCTGATGTCGACGGGTTCATGTCGGCATTGTCGGATCAAGCCGAGCTTTTGGACGCAGAGAAGGAGGGCTCACTCTCCATCCCGAAGGCGGCGAAGCGGGTTCCATGCGGTGCTATGGAAATCGTTCGCCTCGTCTTTGAAAAGCGCTTGTCCTGGGTCGGGCGGCGCTCGGACGGCTCGGGATACCTTTCGATCCGTGTCAGGCCTGATCAGATCCGGCCGATCCTATTCCCGAAAATAGGCATCAGCATACGAGAAGCAGCCACGAGACTTGAGCTCCGGATTGAAGTCGTTCAGCGCCTTGTCAAATTTGGATACATAAAGTCCGTTGATTGTCAGGGAATATACTATAAACGGGAAAAATATATCGTAGATCAGAATTCTATAATAGAATTCAGAAATAAATACGTCGCTTTTAAAGATCTTATGCCCGATGTTGGCCGTACGAGGTTTAAGGTGAGATTTAGTTTATACAGACGTGGCATTACTCCCGCTATACCATCAAGTAAGTCTTTAATGGCATTTATTTTAAAATCAGATCTTGAGGGTATTTTTCTGCATGAAAAGACTAAAAAGAGATTGAATATACAAGGGTAATATAACTCAAATATTTCACCGAGGCCCCGGTTGACCGGGGCCTTTTGCGTTTCAAGGGCCAAATTTTAGCACCTATGGTCCCTAACTTGCCCCTCGGATTGAGCCCAAACTGGGATTCACACCAGGAAAAAATCGTTTGAATTCAATGGCTTGAAATAGCGATTGGGCCCATACTTCCCTGCCTTCTACAAGTGACTGTGGCTAGGGTCTGGACTCGATCAGCACCAGAAAGCGATGACGGCGGCGAGGGCGACGGCTGAGGCATAGTTGCGGGCGAGCTTGTCATATCGGGTCGCGACGCGGCGGAAGTCCTTGAGGCGGTTGAAGGTCGCCTCGATGCGCCAGCGCTCCCGATAGCGCCGCTTGTCGTGGCGGATGCGTCGTTTGCGACTGCGCTTGCCCGGGATGACCGGCGTGATGCCCTGCGCCCGCAGATCGGTGCGCAGCCAATCGGCATCGTAGCCCTTGTCGGCAGCCAGCCGCCGGATCCGGCCAGGCGCTTCGGCCAGCACCGCAGGCGCGGTCGTCACGTCGCTGGCGTTGCCGGGCGTCAGCAAGAGGACGCCGGGGCGGCCGAGGACATCGGTGAGCGCGTGGATCTTGGTCGTCTGGCCGCCGCGCGACGGGCCGATGGCCTGTGTCCGCGCCCCCCTTTGCCGCCGTGGGCCGAGCGGTGGGCCCGCACATAGGTGCTATCGAGGGCGGCCGCATCGCCCGCCCACCCGGCCTTGGCCAGGTCCGCCAACATGGCCTTCCAGAAGCCGCGCCGCGACCATCTGTTGAACCGGTTGTAGACGGTGGTGCGCGGCCCATACTCCGCCGGACAATCACGCCAGCGGCATCCCGATGTGAGCACGTGCAGGATGCCGGAGATGATCTGCCGGTCGTCCTTGCGCTCGGGGCCGGGCTGGTCTCTGGGCATGAACGGCTCGATCACCGCCCACTGCTCATCGGAGAGCCAGAACAGGTCCGCCATCGCCACCTCCAGGCTGCAAAACAGTCGCCTGGAATCACAAACTGGCAAACCCGGCAACAGCTTGGTTCGGTTCACACCCTAG
>NZ_JAUYZJ010000009.1 GCF_030700285.1 Methylobacterium sp. NEAU K
TCGATAGGCCTCGGCGGCGTACTGGCTGCCGCGATCGGAATGACAGATGAGCCCAGCGGCCGGGCGCTGCCGTTGGGTGGCCATCATCAGGGCGGCCGACGTCAACTCGGTCCGCATGTGATCACGCATGGACCAGCCGACGATCTTGCGAGTGGCGAGATCGAGCACGGCGGCCAGGTAGAGCCAGCCCTCGCCGGTGGGTAGGTACGTGATGTCGGCGAGCCAGACCGTGTTGGGCAACGCCGCCGAGAACTTTTGCTTCAGGAGATTGGGGGCGATCGGCAGATCGTGGCGGCTGTCGGTCGTGCAGGGCCGGAATCGGCGCCCTGCCAGGGCTCGGATGCCATGACGGCGCATCAGGCGCTCCACTCGCCCGCGACTGGCCGTTCGTCCCTCCGCACAGAGGGTGGCATGCACCCGAGGCGAGCCGTAGCGCCTGTGATGCCCGGCATGAATACGCCGGACGTCGTCGAGAAGGCGACGGTTGGACGCCGACCGGGCACTCTCGGGACGGGATCGCCAGTCGTAGTAGCCGCTGTGAGAGACTTCGAGCACGCGGCACATGAGACGCACCGGCCAGGTGCTCGCATGCTGCTCGATGAAAGCGAACGTCACTTGGGCATCTCCGCAAAGATGCCGATCGCTTTTTTTAGGACGTCGCGCTCCATGCGCGTCCGATCGAGTTCACGCCGCAGACGAGCGATCTCGGCGGCTTGGTCGGAGGGGGAAGCCACCGGGCTCGCAGCCGCGGCTCTTGGCGATGCTGCTGCCCGTGGTGGTGGTGAAGAGCCTCCCATCAGCGCCGTGCGCCACTGCCTCAGCATGGAGGGTTGGATCCCAAGTTCGGCCGCGATCTGCATCTGTGGTCGCCCGCTGCTTTCCAGCAGGGCCACCGCCTCGCGTTTGAACTCGGGCGTGAACTCCCGTCTCGTCTTCGCCATCAAACACCTTCCCAGCCCACAAGGAGCGTATCAGAGGTGTCCGTAGAGCCGGGGGAGGATCAGACTTCGTCTCCCTGGTGCTGGCGGTGCTCCTCAGCTTCGTCCTCGGTCCCATCGCTAAGCTCCTGCGTCGGCTGCACTGGGCCGCGTGCCGTCCGTCATCGTCGCCGGGCTGCTCGCACTCTTAGCTGAAGCTGCAGCGGCGGGGCGCTCGCCCGAACAGGACGCCGCGATCGACCAGTGGCTAGCCGAGCGCTGGGTCGCATCATGCAAGAGGTGGCGAGGACCGCCTACAAGACCGGAGGCGGCCGACAGGGGCGGCTTGCGGCATCGATACGCTTAGCGCCACCGCCAACGTCGGACCTTCTCGGACCGTTATTCCCAGACGTGGCTCTGTTTGCCACCCTGGTCGCCGTCTCCGCGATCGACGCCCTCGTCTATGCTGTGACGGCCCGCCATCGGGCGGGGGGGGTCAGCGCGGCCGATAGGAGCCTGAGGGGGTCGAAGCGCTGCCCCGATGGGCGTCGAACCATCCGCGGCAAATATCACAGCGCGACGGATCGCCCGCTCGTGCGTTCTCTGATCGACGTCAGATCACCGAGGGCCCACCCATGAAGCTCCGCACAAGCGGGCTGTCTGCCACCGTTGCGATGCTGTTCGCTGCCACGGTCGCTCACGCCGAGCCGCCAAAAGCCGCCGTCTTCGACTTCCAGCTCGCCAATCTCGGAGCCCAAGGGCCGACCGAGGCCGATGTGGCCCGACTCGGCCCTTTGAGCGATCTGCTTCGCGCTCAGCTCAAGGAGACGGGTCGCTACGAGATCGTCTCGACGGCCCCTGTGAAAGCGGACGTTGCCAAGGGTGCAGAGTTGCGCAAATGCGGCGGCTGCGCGGACGATTTCGCCCGCAGGCTCGGAGCGGATGTGGCGATCACGGGCGAGATCCAGAAGGTCTCGAACCTGATCCTGAACATCAACGTCTATGTGAAGGACTTGAAGGCCGGGACGCCCGAGCGGGCCTACAGCGTCGATATCCGCGGCGACAACGACGCCTCGTTCGATCACGGGGTGAAGTACCTCGTGAAGAACAGTCTCCCGCCGCCCGGAGCGGACGCCGACGCGACCCAGGGCAAGCACAAGTAGGATGGCTGCCCCGCCGGTCCCGTGCTCAGATCGGGCGGCGGGGCTGAGGCGGTACCGGATCAGCCGCTACACAGGCAAGCGCTGTAGGCGGACGAGACCGGCGTCCGTGATTTGCCACGTCGCGAAGGTGCCGCCGATATGCGGCCCGGCCTGCTCACCGAGCCATACGAAATCGCCTCGGCTTTCGAGGCTACAGAGGTGACCGTGGTCGCTCGGCCAAGCCCGATCCAGCGCGCGCTTGACGGAGATGCGCCCGTTCGTCGAGCGGGCGGCCTTCGTGAGGAGGCGGTGTTCGTGGTTGACCAGCAAGAGCATTCTCCAAAGCGAGCGGGGAGAAACTACGCAGGCACTGCGTAGCAGATTACCCAATCAGAAATGTTTGGCAACAGACGGGGCGCGGCCTGGCGCCCCCTCTGTACGGGCTGGGCGGCCACATCATAACGGCTCGCCCGGTTCCCCACCGCGAGGCGCTACGCGCCCCGATCGTCGCGGCCTGAACCGTTCATCTCTGGCGGCCCCGCGATAGGGGTGCTGTCCACCAGGATCCGGATCATCTCGGATCGATTTGCGAGCATCGTGGCAGGCGGCTCCCCGACCAGGGCTTTCCACGCTGCGACAAACTCGGATCGCGATATGTCAGCAAGTCCGTCCGTGCGCAGAGACAGCGGCTCGACCGGCTTGGCGCGTTCGTTGACCATCGGCACGGTACGCACATGACTCGATCCAGGTTTCGCGGCACTGCAACCAGGGTAAGCGTGGCTTTAACGGAGTGGTCGAAATGGAGTCACACCTTCCCCAGCCTGTAGTCGGACCGCGCCGCGGGATCGAACTCGGCAGTGGCGTCATCGAAATCGGCCTGGCATAGCGTGTCGATGACCGACAAAGTCCCGTACCCCTATGCCATCGAGGTCTCGCCGCTTCCCAAGCCGGAAGGCCATTTCCAATGGGCGATTCGTCGAAGCGGCAAGCTGATCGAGCGATCTGACCGTCCGCATCGCAGCGAGGCGAAGGCGTATGAGAGCGCCCTGGAGGCCGTCGAGCGGGCGATGAAGCCGGGCGCCGATGGCGGCCGTCGCTGAGCGCGCCAACGTCCGCATGGCCCACCTCAGCGCCGCAGAATCACGTCAGCGGTAGGCTAGAAATAAGCATGTTTGGATGGACGGCGGTTTCGGTAGACCGCCGCGGCAGCGAGCTTGGCGGCAGCGACGTTTGAGGTCCGGTCGAAACTGGAGATCGATGATGCTCAAGACGCTGACCGCTCTGATCCCGGCCGTGGCACTCGCCGCTGCCGTTTCGGCCACGCCAGCCTCGGCCAAGACCATCATTATCAAGAAGGGCGGCCATCACCACGGCTTCATGCACCATCACGGTAGCAAGAAGGTCATCATCAAGAAGCGCGAGGGCTGATAGGCCGTCCGCTCAACGGCCTCGTTTCTTGCAACGGAGACGAGGATCGCGTCCACTGCTAATGTGCGAGCCCAGGCCGCCACCCTCACGGCTCGTCCGGCCTCGCGCAAATGCGGCCGAGGATCTCTACCGGCGCCCGTGAATCGCCAGAGCGAGCAGGTAGCCGATCGCTCCCGCCATGACGGCCAGTACCAACGGTGACTCCTTGGCATACTGGCTGAGTGCCTCGTTTCCCTGGCGGTAGGCGCGCTCTGCGTCGGGATAGCGCTCACGAGCCCGATCGAGAGTGTCGCTGGCAAATTCCTTTGCCTGGCTCGCCGCGTCCCCGAGTGTGTCTTTGGCCTGCCTGTACCGGCTCTGAGCCGAACCCTTCAACTCGGTCGCTTTGCCCTCGGCCTGCATCTGTCGGTCTCCGCTTAGTTCGCCGGCAGCACCTTTGATCTTGCCGCCGACTTCCTTCGCGGCACCGGTGACCCGATCCTCGTCCATAGCTCTTCCTCAGAAATCCGATACCCGTGTGTGCAGGGCGTCAT
This sequence comes from Methylobacterium sp. NEAU K, assembly GCF_030700285.1. GTDB lineage: Bacteria > Pseudomonadota > Alphaproteobacteria > Rhizobiales > Beijerinckiaceae > Methylobacterium. The sequence continues at coordinate 4,021 of NZ_JAUYZJ010000009.1, forward strand.
CGCATTGATAACGCGCGGTCAGCCCCATTGGTCTCGACGGCGGACTTGGTGACTATCGACAGCGCAGCGGAACTGTATCGAGCCCTCATGGTTCCCTCCGGTCCAGACTGCCCCGGAGGAACAGCCCGATGCCGAACGGTGCTCAAGATCACCGGCCAAGCGCAACCGATCCAGGTTTTGGTGAGGCGCGCGGCTTTGCCGACGCACTGCGCGATCAGGCCCAGGGCTATGTGGACAAGCGCAAGGCTGACGCGGCGCGGATGGTCTCGGATGTCGGCGATGCCATCCGAGTCACAGGCGCCAGCTTCGACGGCCTGCCGCAGCTGAGAGAGTTCTTCGATCAGGCCGCCCTCGGCGTCGATGAGTTGGCCGAGGATATCTCCCGGCGCTCGTTCAGCGAGATGTACGACGAGGTCCACGCGGCGGCCCGGCGCCGCCCCGCTCTGGCGACCGCAGCCGCCGCGCTAGCCGGCTTCGCGCTCTTCCGGCTCCTGAACCTGCACGCTGTCCGGCCGGTCCCACGCTCGCATGCCTTGGTTCCGGTCGACACGCTCCCGCAGTCGACTCTGTAGGAGGGCGAGATGGCTGAGCCCGGAACACGAAGCATCCCCACGCTCGTGGGCGATGCGGTTCGCGAATTGCGGGATCTCGTCGGCAGCGAGATCACGCTGTTCCGCACCGAGATGGCGCACGGCGTACGTCGCATCTCCCTTGGTCTGAGCCTCCTCGTCGCGGCGGCGGTGTTTGCGATCGCTGGCCTGTTCACGCTGCTTCTGGCGTTGGTGAAGGGTATCGCGGTTCTCGTACAGTCGGATGCCCTTGCGGCGCTGATCGTCGGAGGCGTCTTCCTCCTGCTCGCGCTCGGTCTGGGGCTGTTTGGGCGCAGCAAAGCGGCGCTCTCCGGTCTGGAGCCAAGGCGGACAGAACGGCAGATCAGACAAGACGCGCAGATTTTGACGGAGCGCAGGGACGCATGAGCAACTCACCGGATGCACTGGAGCAGGATGTCGAGGCGAGCCGCGGGCGGTTGGACCGCACGTTGGGCGACCTGCAGATGCGTCTGAACGCCCCGGGCATGCCCCGTAATCTCGCCGACCTACGACGCTCCGGGCAGGAGGCTGGCGAGGTCGTCGAACGCCTCGTCGCCGATGTGCGGACCAATCCCGTTCCAGCGCTGCTGATCGCAGCCGGGTTCGGCTTGCTCGTCTTCGAAGCCTTCCGATCGGCGGCGGACCGACGGCGCTTGGCGGTGGTCGCAGCTGGCTCCGCGGTTGCACCGAACGATCGACATCTTCCGGAGAATCATCAGGATCGGATGCGCGAGCGGCTCGACGATGCGCTGGAGGACAGCTTTCCCGGAAGCGATCCGGTCTCGGTGCGGATCACGAAATAAGGCGTTCGATCCTCGGCGATGCGGGCCAGCGCGTCGTGCCGGCTGCGATCCTGGGAAAGCGTCCGCCGGGCGGTCGACGGCGCGGCGTCCCTTCGGCCGCCCGATCGGGCTCGAGCCCGGCGAGATGCGAAACGGCGCCCAACGCGGGAGAACCTGCCTCGGGCGGAGCTAGTGGTCAGAACCTGACGCTTGGTACCCGCTTGCAGGACCCGCTACAGATAGATAGCGGCCGTTCGGGTCGAGCCACACCGCAGATGAAACAGGGAAGGCGCGCGTGTCGAGCCTGCCTCGTTGGCCTCCTTCATGGCGACCCGGTCTCAGACCATCTGCTCGACCCATTGCGCGCGGGAAGACCCCGGCTCGAACGCGTCGCCAAAATACTGGGTTTCCCGGATCACCTTCCCCTCAAGAAATTCCATAATGCTCACAGCGTAAGAGGGTCGTCCGTCATACATCAAAACATATTCGGTGACCCAGAGACCGCCTGCACCGATGATCCGCCGCACCGTAAAGCGCTTCCGGTTCGGTTGCGCTGCGCGAGACGACTGGATGCGTTGTCGCCCGCGGATGCGCTCGCCTGATTGCGGGTACTCAAGGACCGCCTCCTCACGGTAGATTTCGTGCTCCTGATCGAAATCGTTCGCGTCGGATGCGGCCCAATGACGATCCAGAGCCGCTCGAACTTCTTGATCGTTCATATTGAGCCTCCTTGAGCATGGCCGATGATCTTATGCCGTCATACCACGCGCTTGCCCCGGAACAGGCTTCCGGAGGTGTGGGGGAAGAGCTGCTGCATCGTGAGCGCTGAGTGGTTGAGAACGGGCGAAAGCCACCCTTGGCGGTGGGTACCAAGTCTCAGTTTCTAACCACTAGCAGTTCGACGGCGGAGACCACCACCTGTTCCGGCCGCATCCTGCTCAGCCTCGCGCGCGCCTTCCGTGCGGCGAAGTCGGGTCTTGTTGGCCGTCGGGCCCGCGATCCATCTCCCCTTTGATCGGCAGTCGACCCAAGACTGATCCTGCTTCATCCCGTACGATCAGCGTCCACGGCTGGTCTGGATCGACTTCGATCACCGCGTCCGCCATCTCGGCGATGACGCTGCGCGCCTCGGCGAGCGCTTGGTCGAGGTTCCCGGCTTCGGCACCCTCGCCGTCGCGGATCACCTCCTCGCCGCTCACGAGATCGAAGAAGTAGCGCGCGGACATCGACAAATTCCCTGACGCACGAACTCGGAGAGGAGCGGCCGCGGTCGCCTACGTAGTTTGACCGACCCTAACTCCGCCCTTTCGCGAAACAAATATATCCCAACGATTTACCTGTGTATGTATTCTGACTTGTGAAAATGTAAAATGTATGGCGTATTAGGTCTCTGTAGGTATCCAACTGCTCCGCATCTCGCACCCACTCCGGTGATGTATTGAGTTGAAAACAGCCAATTTAGGGGAATTATTATGCTTGCGATGCTCGAGGATTTGCCGCAGAAAGCGGATATTTCGATTGACATAAATAAATATAAACTGCGATCACACATCGCCAAGATGATCGCGAAAATTCAAGCCGATAAGCGAATTGCACTGGGTGACGACAAAGATAGCCTCGAACCTAGGACTTGATCGATCGCCCGCCACGTGCGCGCTCTTCGCCGCTCGTTGATCCGCGTAGTTTGATGGCCGTTCGAGGTGGGCCCACCGCGCTCAGCGCGACCCGGGCCTCGGACTGATCACGCTGCAGGGTTGCCCGCTGGAGCGATCGTCCTGGAAGCCGCCGGCCTTGGGCGTGGCCGCCGACGCAGGCCACGCGATGTCGAGCCCCTGAGCTATGCTCCCCAGAGCGTCGACCTGATCGTCAGGCACGCCGGCCGCAATCTTGCGTCAGGGCAGACCGATTGCCCCTGGGCGACGGTTTGAGAGGACGCCATGCGAGCATCGATATCCACCGCACTCCTCCTGGGCCTGCTGATGGCCAGCGCCGCGCAGGCGCAGGTCAAAATCGGCATCGTGGGTTCGATGACCGGGCCGAACGCGGCCTTCGGGGCGCAGATCAAGAACGGCGCGAGCCAGGCGGTCGAGGACATCAACAAGGCTGGCGGGATCAAGGGTCAGAAACTTGAGGTGATCATCGGCGACGATGCCTCGGATCCGAAGCAGGGCGTCTCGGTGGCCAACAAATTTGCGAGCGCCGGCGTGAAGATGGTCGTCGGCCATTTCAACTCCGGCGTGTCGATCCCGGCCTCCGACGTCTATCTCGACGCCGGCATCATCCAGGTCACGCCCGCCTCCACGAACGTGAAGTTCACCGAGCGCGGGATGTGGAACACGTTCCGCACCTGTGGCCGCGACGACCAGCAGGGCGCGGTGGCCGGCGCGTATCTCGCCGTGCACCTCAAAGGCAAGAAGATCGCCTTCGTCCACGACAAGACCCCCTATGGCAAGGGCTTGGCCGACGAGACCCTGAAGGCGCTCAAGGCCAAGGGCGGCAAGGACGTGATGTACGAGGGCGTCAATCCGGGCGAGAAAGACTACTCGGCGCTCGTTTCCAAGCTGAAATCGGCCGAGGTCGACGTGGTGTACTACGGCGGCCTGCACACCGAGGCCGGGCTGATCCTGCGCCAGATGCGTGACCAGGGGCTGAAGGCGCCGATGATGAGCGGCGACGGCATCACCGACAAGGAATTCGTGCAGATCGCCGGTCCGGGTGCCGAGGGCACACTGATGACCTTCTCGCCGGATGCCCGCAAGAACCCGAACGCCAAGGCGGCGGTGGCCGCGTTCAAGGCCAAGGGCATCGATCCGGAGGCGTACACGCTGTACTCGTACGCGGCGGTGCAGGTGCTCGCCAAGGCGATGGCCGAGACCGGCTCCAGCGACGGCAAGACGCTCGCCGACTGGCTGCACCAGGGCAAGAGCATCGACACCGTGGTCGGGCCGATCGCCTACGACAAGAAGGGCGACATCACGCGGCCGGACTACGTCATGTACGCGTGGAAGAAGGGCGCCGACGGCAAGATCGACTACACCGGCAACGAGCTGACGCAGTAAACCCTACGTCCGCCACACCCTCCGCTCCGGGGCTTGCGGCGCCCGATCTCGCCGAAGCGCTGCCAGGCGGCATCGCGGTGGCGCCGGAGGCGGTCTACGCCGATCGCCTCGATACAGCGTCGCGCGTTCTCACCGAGACGGCCGCGGGCGCACCAGTTCAACCAGGGACGCGCATCTTCTCGCCTATGCCTGAGCCTTCGACGCTGATGTCCGAAGCCACGACTGCGACTTCGTCGGTACCGGCTGGCCGTCGTGGTCGAACGCGAATCTGCATCGCTTGATCGGCGCAGAACCGACTGCACAGCCTACTCCGCGGCGTGCCGCGTCGCCTGCGCCCCGGGCACGCCGAGCCCGATCCGCTTGGCAATCGCCGAACGCTGAGCGGCGTAGCTCGGTGCGGTCATCGGATAATCGGCCGGCAGGCCGTAGCGGGTGCGGTACTGCTCAGGCGTGAGACCATGCGCGGTGAGGTGGCGCTTCAGCATCCTGTAGGGGCGCCCATCGATAAAACTAATCAGCGCGCCCTTCGTCACCGACTGGGTGATCTGCCCGGGGCTAGGCCGCTCGATGCCGGACGCAGGGATCGCGGACCCATCGGATGACCGATCCAAGTCGCAGAAGGCCCTGTGGATGGCCGTAAGCAGCTTTGGCAGGTCGTAAGCCGCGACGTGGTTGTGGGCCACGTAGGCGGACATGGTCCTGGCCGCGAGCGCGACGAACTCGTGGGCTTCCAGATATCGGACGGTGGTTCTGGGCATTGGAGATTTCCTCGCGTTGGCTGTTAACGGGGATGCATTCGGCGGGGTGACGGCACGCCTCGCCGCTTTGAGGCGCCGGGGCCTTTCGGCTGTCCGTCGTGCTCTGTCCGCTGCGCTCCACCTTCCGAGGGCTGATCACCGGTTGTGGATTGGCGCGCGATGTAGTGGTGACGCACAGATGCAGAGGCGACTCGCGGACCGAGAGCGTTCCGTCGCCGGGTCCTGCAAGGACCGCATGACAAGGCGCGGGTGCCGGGCGGCGGGTGGGTCCGCCGCTCGACACTTGCCGCACACCATCAGCCCGAGCCGATGGTGCGACAGGGTTACCGACTCAGCGTGGCGATGCGCCGCCCGAGTTCGATCAGCACCACGTCCACGAGCTCGCGTAGCTGCGGATCGAATAGTTCAGCCACGGTTTGACGGAGATCGAGTGCTTGCTGCACCGCTCGCTCCATGCGGCTAGCCATCTCGTCGGGTTCGCTGTCGTTGGCCAGCTTGCTGCTCATGACCATGGTGCTTTCTTCAGCTCGCCAGTCGAGCGGCCACGCGGCTTTCCGGAGTCAGAACCGATTCCGTGCTGCCGCGCATCTTTTGCAATTGCTTGAGGCTGCGGCCATCGAAGCCGGCATTGACCGCAACGATCTCGACGTCGTCGATCGTTTGCGGGAGCCCGAGCGGCAAAGCGTGGATATGCAGCTGCAGGAGCCGCAGGAGCCAACTCGTCGGCATCTCAGAGACGAAGCCTCTCAGACCTCGCGGCAGCCCCCACTCTACGATCGCCGTGAGGAGCGCCAGGGCGGTCGGATTGAGCCGACGGCCCGAGGTGCGCATGCTGTCGGCGACCCCGATCCGGCTCCACTCGACGATGTGCGGCGAGGACGGCGGAGCGGCCTCACAAAGCTGCGGCAGATGCTTGGACAGGACGTAAGGACGCGATGTCGGAAGGAGCCGCGAATAACCGACAACTTCATCGTCTTCGACGGCGAGAAGATGGACGGCATATTCGTCATCGAACTCGTCGATCTCGCGCCTGTCGTCTCTAGCGATGGCCGACCAACCCATTTCCTCGACGAAGATTTTGTGACGCAACCGCCATGCTTGCTCCATCAGCTCTTTGTTCCGATCGATGTCGGCCGCGGTGATGACTTGAATCATGAAACACCTCCTTGCTTGGTGTGCGCGCGCAACGGGGCGCGCGACACCACGCGAACGCGTGGTGTCGGCACGCTTGCTGCGCGTGCCCGCCAGTGTCGGATGAGAGGTGCTCTATTTCGTAGGCGAGGCCGCCGATCCGGGTTACCAGGAGCGGAGGACAGGAGCCGTCGTGAGCAGGAAGCCGCTCGATCACACGCTCAAGCTGCTGAAGGAGCTCGACCGAGCGGGCAGCGTGCCGGAGGTTGTGGCCACGGTACAGCGACAGCTTGCGGGCTTCGGGATCGATGCGATCATCGCGGGTCTGCTTCCCACATCGCTCGCGCTGAATGGCTTCAACCGCCAGTTCCTAGTCATGGAAAGCGTGCCCGACGAGTGGCGCCAGAGATATCTGCATCGGCGATACGCTGCGCATGATCCGATCGTCGCGCAGACCCTGCAACGACAGACAGGGTTTGCATGGAGCGATCCCGCTCTGCCGCCACCGACGTCGGCGACCGCCATCCAGATCATGAATGAGGCGGCCGACTTCGATCTACGCGACGGCTACACGGTGCCCTTGACGACCGTCGAGGGCGAGATCGGCGGGATGAGCTTCGCGGGTTCTCGGCTGGAGCTCGCCCCGGAGCATCGTGGCATGCTCACGCTGGTAGCAAGCTACGCCTTCGGTCACGCCTTACTCCTGCGAGGTCAGCCCATAGAGAAATCGGCGAAGCTGTCGCCGCGCGAACGCGAGACGCTCCAGTGGGCTGCAGAGGGCAAGACCGACTGGGAAATCGGAGAGATCATGGGGATTTCGGAACACGGGGTCGATTCGAACCTCCGCTGCGTGCGCGCGAAACTTCGGACCCGCAACCGAGCCCAGTCGGTGGCCGAGGGTTTTCGGCTCGGCCTCATCGTCTAAGTTGTTTGCAGGCTGCATTGACCGGACACGCAGCGGAGCCGCGACCTTGGCAAATCACGAACAGCACGACCGTCTCCTACAGAGTATCTCGGCAGCCCTAGGCGTTCATATCGCCGCCTTCACTGGGGATCTGACTTCTGAGCAGGACAGTGCGACGGCCTATCATCATGCAATCCTACTCCATCGGTTGATCCGAGCGTTTCGCTCGCTTCCCGACGATGACACACGACTCAAGGCGATTCGCACACTTGAGGAACTGGCAAATCAAACAATATAGTGCCAATATATTTCATCATCGCATGACCTCGTCGTGAGCCGCAAGATCTATTGCCAATCAAGTTTGGTCATAAGCGTCGTCTCCGGCCGCTGTGATTGAGTCGCAGCATTTGGTTGGACCGAAGACTTCGAAGGTCCGTTGGATGGCGTCCGAGAGATCCAGGACTGGTCGAACGGCGGCTGTGCGCAGCAGTGCCGTGAGATTGGCGACGTTTTCTCATCCTCATCTTAGGCGCGTTTGCTAGTTTGCCCCTGTCGGGCGATCGATGCCGTGTCTTAGGTGGCCATCCGGGACCCGGCGGCCGTCCGTCGGGTCGACTTCATCGGATGCCGCTCGGGAATGAGGCTCAGCAGGATCGTGGACGACCCATTCATACGTTCCGATTGCCGATCCGCTCACATCGGGGGTGAGTGAGCCGTGCTCGCCGCCCTTCAAGCATGCTCCAGCACCACTGGCCTCCCCGCGGGCGCGACCAACATCAGAACCGCATGATTCTAGAGCCTGAACCGAACCAAGCTCTTGCAGGTGCAATCATTTTGTGGTTCAGGGCCGCCGCTTGCAACACAGAGGCTGCGATGGCGGACCTGTTCTGGCTCTCGGACGGGCAGTGGGCGGAGATTGAGCCATTCATGCCCAAGAACCAGCCCGGACCTGAGCGGAAGGAGGACCGGCAGATCATCTCCGGCATCCTGCACGTGCTCATCTCCGGGTGCCGCTGGCGCGACTGCCCGTCGGCGCGTGGACCCCGCACCACGGTCTACAACCGCTTCAACAGGTGGTCGCGACGTGGCTTCTGGAAAGCGATGCTCGCCGCGCTGGCCAAAGCGGGATGGTCGGGTGAGGCGGCCGCCATCGACAGCAGCTACGTCCAAGCCCACCGCTCTGCCCATGGCAGCAAAGGGGGGCGAAAGCACAGGCCATCGCCCCGTCGCGCGGCGGCCAGACGACCAAGATCCACGCGCTCACCGATGTGCTCGGCCGGCCTGGCGTCCTCCTGCTGACGCCCGGCAACGACAGCGACGTGACGACCGCCCCGGCGGTGTTGGCCGAAGCGCCTGGCCGGATCTCCAGCGTCTGGCCGCTGACAAGGGCTACGACGCCGACTGGCTGCGCGCTGACCTACCCAAGAGCGGCATCACGCCGGTTATCCCGCGCAAGCGCGGCCGCAAGCGCCGGATCCGCCATGACAGGCTCCGCTATCGGGAGCGCTGGCGGATCGGGGCCACCTTCTGTCGCCTCAAAGACTTCCGCCGACTCGCCACTCGCTACGATAAGCTGGCTCGCAACTACGCCTCAGCCATCGCGCTCGCAGCCATCATCGCGTTCTGGTGCTGAACGGGCCCACAGGGCAGGATGTGTCTTAAATCAATTGGTCAGATCAAAAAGGCGGTGCAATTCTGCCGGGAATCGGCCGTATTTACATCTTATAAGGTATAAAAATCCAGCTTTCCGCATTGAACGCAGCGCCACGCTGAAATCCTCCTCCGACTATTCTCAAGTTGTTTTCGTTTGATTTTTGACTCCTGAGCGGCGGTTCCGCAGCCGACGACGACCGTCCCCTGCGCATCATTCAGGCCAGGAATGACTTCAACCCATTCTATTGGGAAAGTTTGCTGTTTGATGCTAAGCTGACCTTCCTGCATGGATGCGCCGCATTGAATGCACTTAGCCTTGACCTCTGACATATCAGCTCGACTCCTTTGAGGTCGGGCGAGTACAGGCACCACAAGCCGCAGCCATGTGAAATGTGCGGAAAATAATTAAATAGTGTTTATTGTTGCAGATCTAATTTTAATTCCAGGCCGTTTCTGCCAACGGGCACATTCTTAATCCACCGGTGCTCGCGTCAGTTGGTCGAACCCCCATGTCCGGCAGCTAAAGCAATCGCGCCCAATAGCGTACCTCAGCCGTTACGTTCGCGCTCGTCCCTGATGTTGATCGAGTCCAAACCCTAACCCGGAATGACGTCCGGCACACGGGCTCGGGGAGCCAGAAAGGCCACGCCCACCACATCCTCCCGTCGCCAGACGACACGCACCGTGGAGGCGGCGGGCTCCGCCCCGATCGCGAGGTCAAAGACGCGTGGAACGGTTGTCCCGGCCGAGAACGCCAGGCACGCCCCAATGGGTGAGAAGTTTAGGACGATGCAGCGTACGTCCGCCTCGCGGCCGGGCAAGCTTGCTCGGCCTTCAACGGTAGCCTGGACACGAAGTTTTTCGCGGCGCTGTTGCATGATGCGGGCCCTGCGCAAATGTAGCGCAGTGAGTACGCAGACAGATTTAAGACTTTGCGCTCACCGGCGGGGCGTCCCCATCGCCCGACTGGCCGCGCCCGCATGCGTCCATTCAGCTCAGGAGAATATCAGGATCGAGAACGGTCTGCCTGAACGCGGAGGCCTCGCGCCTGAGCTTCCGCGCAGGGCCGGGTAGATAGAGGCCATTGAGAGGAATACCGGCCGCTCCGAGACAGCTCAGGTCATCGAGACCACCGTGTGGCCGGGCGCGGACGCGAGCGACGACCGTTCGCGACAGAAGAGTCCGGCCCCCACCTCGCGGACGGGCTAGAGATAGGCGCTTTCGTGGGCCAGATTTGACCCGAAGCGGACCATTGGAATGCTGGCTTCCGGATATACAATATTATCCGGTCCAGGAGACTTATTTTGGCTGAAGGCGGCAAATTCACATTTGGACTTCCGACGCCAGATTCGGACATATCGCTACCCACCAACGGGGCAAATATTGTCCAAATACTTCGATGGTGTTCACGTCGTTTGTTGGCATCGACGAGCGAACTCAGGATATCCCGAGCACGTGGATGAGCAACAGGCTGGTCCCCACCAGCACCACCAGCGAGCCTGTCACCGCCAGCGTCACTCTGCCGCCGACGCGGGCGAGCACGCGCACGTCCACGCCGAGACCCAAGGCCGCCATCGAGAGCACGGTAAGGAAGCCGGCGAGGTGGGCGAGCGGCTTCACCGCCGCGTCCGGGATCACACCGATCGAGCGGCAAGTGGCGAGCGCCAGGAAGCCGAGGATGAACCACGGAACCAGCTTGGTGAACCCGACGCGCCCGCCCTTTCCAGATACGGCCCCCGGCTCGGCGGGCAGGCGGGCGGCGACGAGGGAGAAGAACAGGACGACGGGGCCGAGCATCAGCACGCGCACGAGCTTCACCAGGGTGCCGACCTGGGTCGAGAGCAGGCTCACCGGGACGGTGGCGGCCAGCACCTGCGGCACCGCGTAGACGGTCAGCCCGGCGAGCACGCCGTACTGGTTGTCGCTCATGCCGGCGAGCGGCACGAACAACGGCAGGCCGAGCACCATCAACACGCCGAGCACCGCGGTGAAGGCGATCGAGGCGGCGATGTCCTTGGGCTGCGCCCCGATCACCGGCGCCACCGCGGCGATGGCCGAGTTGCCACAGATCGCGTTGCCGCAGGCCACCAGGATCGCCATCCGCACCGGCAGATCGAGTGCCCGGCAGATGAAAAAACCCGCTACGATGCCGATCGCCACGGTGCCAACGATGCCGGCCAGCAGAGCCGGCCCGGAGGCGAGGATCGCCCCGAGGCTCAACGAGGCCCCGAGCAGCACGACCGCCACCTCAAGGAGCTGCTTGGCGGAGAACGCGATGCCGGTCCGGTAGCGCACATCCGGCGACCAGACCGTGCGCACGGCGATGCCCAGAAGGATCGCCAGTACCAGGGCCTCGACATAGGGGTGCTCCAGCACGCGCTCCTCCAGGGCTTGGGCCGCCACCGAAACCAGGGTTATGGCGAAGCACAGAGCGATACCAGGCAACAGGTTATGCCAGTTCGCCAAGAAGCCCGGCTTGTCGCTGGCCACAGGGGGCGGGACGGCGGGTACATTCGGGGACGCGTCATTGCTCACGGGACGGGTTCTTGCCTCGCTTTGAAGGAAACGGTCGTCGCTTTGGCCGAGTTGGGAAGAAACCACTCCGGGTGGACGAAACGTCGAAAGACGCATCCATTGAACCGACGGCGGTCAAGCGCGACTTTGCCATTCATGAACACTGGCTCCAGCATACGCCCCACGGCGACGTTCGACCCATTCGGCGAGCCCGTCCCCGAGGGCGTGATCAGCGTCTGCACGCGCGATGCCGTAGACCGGGCCGCCCGCCGGGTCGGCGGCGCGGTGTTCTGGAGCCTCGCCCTGCTCAGCCTAGGCGGCCGGGTCTATGCCTACGACATGCAGGTAGTAGCCGCGCAGGTGGCTGCCTACATTACGCAGATAGTGGCGATGCGCTGAGGCGCGTCCTCAGTATGCGTCCGTGAAATAAGAACCGATCGCCTTGGCATCGGCCTCTTCGATCGGCGCGCGATAGACGTTGATCATCTTGGTCACCTCGGAATCCGAGAACGCTTTGCCCTGCCCGAACGGCTGCGTCGCGATGTCGTCGACCGAGTGACAGCCCAGGCAATTGGCCTGCGCCGCCTCAAGCCCGGCCTCGTGGCCCGTGAGTGGCTTGAGCTGCGGCCATCGGCTCCGGCAGCGCGTAGGTCGTCGGGGCGGCATGCGCCGCAAACGAGCAAGTGCGGTCGCGAGCGACCGAAGGGGAGAGTGACCTCGTCGGCCAGGGCGGAGCGGCCGGCAAGGGCTGAGGCGCCCGGGCCGAACAGGACATCGCGTCTCAGCATTGTCTTGGCCCTCCCACGTTTTTGTTCACGGCACCGCATAAACCGCCAGACTACCTCCGCTCCAACCCGTCATCTCGGAGCGCTGCAGGCCAACCGGGAACGATTATGTCTGCGGTGTTGGATTGGCGATCGGAGCATCATCTCCGACTCACCCGCCGAGCCCGAGCCCGAGGATCCGGTCGGCGTTGCGCCAGAGTGCTGCATCGAGCGCCGCCTCCGACAGGCCGAGCGTGCGGAAATCTTCCACGCCCTGCCGCATCGGTCGGAACGGGAAGGACGAGCCAAACAGGAATTGGTCCTTCATCGGGCCGTTGGCCGCCTCGATGTAGAGCTTCCCGCCCGCCGCAAACGTGTACATGTCCGGCGAGACATAGACGTTCTCATTACGGAACGCGACTGTGACCATGTTGGCGACGTTCGGATAGAATCCGTGGCAGCAGACCAACGGCAGCTTCGGGAACGTCCTGGCGACGCGGTCGACGGCGAGCGGATCGTTGAGGCGCAGGTCTGGCGTGGTCGGGCCCGACATTACGAAGGCCGGGACCTTCAGCTCCTGGCACAGCTCGTAGAGCGGCAGCAGACGTTCGTCGTCGGCGCGCATGCCATCCGCGTAGAAGCCGGCATCGAGATTGATCGCTTTGAACCCGAGCTCCGTCACCGCGCGCCTAGCCTCGGCCAAAGCCGCGTCGCGGCCGAGTTCGATCGGATCGACCGAGGCGATGCCGATCAAACGCTTGGGATCGTGCCTGGCGACCTCGGCCAGCGCATCATTGGAGATTCGAACTCCCGGCACCGAGCGGGCGACCATGATCGCTACGTCGATCCCGGCGCTGTCCATCTCGGCTTCGAACCCCTCGACGCTCATGCCGCGGTTGAAGTGGTCGATCTCGTGGGCGTGGGTGCCGACCCGCTTGTTCAGCCAACGCACCACCCCGTAGGACGGCGTCTGCGGCTCGGCCCCGAAGAAGGCGTGCAGGAAGGTCGGGCGGCTGCGCATGTCCACGACGGGCATTTTTTGACTCCACGATAGGGAAGCGGGGCCGGCGCGCGACGTCCAGGCGCGCCGGATGAATCGAGCCTCAGTGGGAGACGGCTTCGAGCACCTTGCCGCGGGTTTCGACGCCGAGTGTGAGGACCAAGACGGCGGCGATCAAAAAACCGCCCGCGCCGACTTGGAAGGCGGTTGCCGGGCCGTAGTCCCGCACCAACACCGGCACGATCATCGGCCCGAGGATGGCGCCGATCCGCCCGAAGGCCGAGGCGAAGCCGGCCCCGGTCGCCCGCGCGCGGGTCGGGTACAGTTCCGGCGTGTAGGCGTAGAGACAGCTCCACATGCCGAACATGAAGAACTGCATCACGAAGCCAGTGACGAACAGCCAGGTCTGGTCGACGGCGTTGCCGTAGAAGTAGGCCGCCACCGCCGCGCAGATCAGGAACGCCGCCGTCGTGGCCTTGCGCCCGACCTTCTCCAGCATCAGTGCCGCTGTGAAGAAGCCCGGGATGCCTCCGACCGTGATCAGGGTCACGAAGCCCACCGAGCCGACGATCGAGAAGCCGCGCTCCTTGAGCAGCACCGCGATCCACGAGTTGAGGCCGAAGAAGCCGATCAGCGCGAAGAACCACATCCCGAAGGCCATCACCGTCCGCAACCGGTATTCCGGCGAGAACAGCGTGAGGATCGGGTTCTGGTGCGGCGCTGGAGCGGCAGCGACAACAGCCAACGTGGGGGCGACAGGCGGCAGCGGTCGGCCGGTGGCGCGCTCGACCTCGCGCTCCATCATGGACATCACCGCATCCGCCTCGGCATGGCGACCATTGTCCGCGAGCCAGCGCGGTGACTCCGGCATGGAGCGGCGAACCACGAGCACAACCATCGAGAGTAGACCGACGACGGCAAACGCCCAGCGCCAGCCGAGATAGGGCAGCACGAAGAAGCTGATCGCCCCCGACAGCACGTAACCGATGGCCCAGAAGCCCTCCATGAAGGCGATGTACTTGCCGCGCACATTGGCGGGCACGATCTCTGAGACCATCGCTTGGGCCACCGGCGCCTCGCCGCCGACGCCGACGCCGATCAGGAAGCGGCAGACCATCAAGGCGGTGAGGCTCCAAGCGGCCGCCGCAGCGAGGCTGGCGAAGCCCCAGACCAGCATCGTGACCTGGAACACCGTCTTGCGCCCGAAGCGGTCGGAGGCGGTTCCGGCGATCACATTGCCGATGAGCTGGCCCGCGAAGGTCATCGCGGCGAGCTGGCCGGCCTCGGTGGGGGTCAGCCCGAAGGCGACGACGATCGAACCGAGCAGGAAGGTCAGCAGCGCCACGTCGACTTGGTCGACGAGCCATGCGGAGGCGATGATCGCGAAGATCTTCCGCTGGTAGCCCGACATCGGCAGCCGTTCGAGACGGCCGGCGATGTCGGTTGTGGCCGCCGCGGCGACCCGGTCGGAGGCGGTCAGTTCGATCCCCATCCCGATCGGAGGGTCGGTGGCAAGGCGCATGGCGTTCTCTCCCTAGACGCTGCTCTACGGACGCCCACGGCAGGTGCCTTCGGCGTTCATCCAGCTTTGTTGAACCTGCAAGCTCTCCCACCACACCCGATCGGGCGGTCGGCGGTCATGCATCATTTTTTCTTTTTTTCGTTTTTTAGACAGCGGGAACCTTCCTCATTTTGCCAGAACGACGCAAGTATAATTCTCTTATAGGTGTATAGCACTGTGTTATGGCTCTCAATCTCCATTTCCTGCGCTTTTTCTCCGCTGCCGCGCATACGGGCAGATTCTCTCGGGCAGCCTATGAGCTGAACGTCAGTCAACCTGCCATCGAAAGGTGTGCGCGACTTCGAGCTACAGGTGGGATGTCGGCTGCTCGACCGGGGTCCACGCGGCGTCCGGCTAACACGTGAGCGGGACGCACTTTTCCGGCATGCCAAGACACTGTTCGCGATGGAACGGGCCGCCGAGGAGGAATTACGTTCGTTGCGCGGGTTAGGAATTAGAATTTTGAGGATTGGCGCAAGTACGACGATGGATACCTATATCATACCAATGTATATCTGATCTTTTACTCGCGCAAATCCATGTATTGGACTTAGTATTTTCTGTGAAAATAAGCTTGCTATTGCCGGATTATTGCTCGAACACAAAATTGATTTCGCGTTGGTCGAGGGGCCTATCGATGATCTCTGTATCGTGAGTGAGGCCTGGATTGCAGACGAAATGGTCTGATCACCTCGGCAGAGCATGTCTTCGCGCGCGAGGTGGACCCAATTGATCCAATCCGACTTGAGGGTGAGACTTTCATATTCAGAGAGCCGGGATCCGGATCTCGCGAGGTGGTCGTCGAGGCTCTGAAGGCGAACAGGGTCAACCCCATCCGCCGACTTGACGTCGGGAGCACCGAAGCGATCAAACAACTCGTAGCGAGTGGCGTCGGGATAGCAATCACATCCGTAGCCACCATTCGTGATCAGCTTGCGTTAGGCACATTGATCGCCGTTCCGATCCGTAACATGCGATTCGAGCGTACACTATGGCGACTGTCTGTGCCTGGGCGGTTAGCCAATCAAGCTATAATAGCTTTCGAGCGCCTGATGCAGATTTAATTCACGGCGTTTATCTTGCTGTCGTGCCGCCTCTCCCGGCCTGCTAAGCCGTAATTTAAGTTCCAGAATGCCTTTTTCGCCCTGTTTTCAGCTATGACCCTGGCTATAAACGGCGCATACTGCGGAAAGCTCTCGTCATGGTCGATTAGAGGGTTGGCCAATTCCGAGAATATAAATGAGAGCGCTGAATGAAAGGGATGGGTGCGAGGCCGAAGATCCGCTTTCCGGCCGGGAGCCATGGTCCGGTGACGGCGCATTCCCGCCTTACAATGTCCCAGCGGCTACTTCGACGAGTCGCTTTGCCACCTGCGGGTTGAGCCGGCACACGCTATCCCTGCGGATCGTTAAATCCGCTGGGTTCAGGCCTTGCTCCATCGCAAAACCAAGCACAGCACGATTCAACATCGGGCGCACCGGCTCAACAAGATCGAGCGCGTAGGCCGGCCCTTCCCTGTACTCGTGGTGCATGATGCCGATGGTTGGATCGTACCCGTCCGCGAGCGCCCGGATCTTGGTTTGCCCTACGGCGACGGCACAGGCGTAGTTCAGCATGGCGTTGACCGGGTGCGTGGCGTTGTAGTTTTTGATCTTCTTAATGCCTCGCATTGATGAGCGCGGCCCCATTCTGCGCCACGCCTCCGGCATCGGGCGGCGCTTCACGCCGGCCCAGCGCAGCGGTAGGCCCTGCCACACACGGAAGTAGGCCTGTGCGGCCTGACCTTCGAGCCGATCATCTTCGGTTACCCAAAGGCAAGGCCAGCACGAACGAGCATGGTGGCGCTCTGACGGCGGACTACATCGCCTATACGGTCCAGGACACGCAGGTCACCTGGGAGTGCTAACGCGCGCTCAAGGCGCAGTACGAGGCGCTCGAGCTCGACCCGAGCCTGCACCCACATCTTCTCCGAGGCAAGCCTCGGCAAAGCCTACCTTGCCCAAATGGGTGCACCACGCGATCAGGCACAGAACCCAACAGGAATCCGATCCACACGCTGCCTGCCATGAGCTGAATTGGCTGGCCGGCGACCGACAGCCCTGAATTCTGCAGCTTGCGTCTGCACGCGCCAGCTCGCATCCGATCAAGCGACCCGCAACCGGAGTCGCACGCACTCAGTCGCGGTCACGCACCGAGCGGCGGACCGTCCGACCGCGCGGCTCGCTTGGCGCGTCATGCGCCGGGAACGGCGTCGAGGCTGGGACGCTGAGGATACGGCGTCCATCCACGACAGACACCTGCGCGCCCTCAACGATGAGGTCAGCAGGCTCCTCGGCCACGACCGCCGTGTCGTCGGCCCGACGGCGCGCGTTCGATCCACGGATACTCTCACGGCTTCGCCGGACCGGCGGCTCGGACCGGGGCCGGCACGCCGTCAGGTAATGGAGGGCGTACGTGGTGGCATCCACCTGATCGTCATGGCGTCCGTTTGGAAACGCCAACAATTCGCCGATGTACGCACCCAGCCACGGCGCATCGGCCGGGAGATGCACCTGCCCAGCCTCAAACCGGGCCGATTGCGCCAACAGCCGCGCTTCCTTGTCGTAGCGCGGCTCGACCAGAATCGGCGCCAATGCCTTGGTCCGGCGCAGGTCCTGCAGCAGTGCGTGCCCGAGTGGAGTCTTCTCGATCAAGGTCGCATCCGCCCGCCACCGCTCGCTCAGCGCGACGATCTTCTGACGCAACTCCCAAGACTCCCAGCGGCCCCGAACCACGTCGAGGAGATAGTAGTCGAGCCCCAGCGCGCCCCAGACCGTGCCCACCGACCAGTCGCTGGCCTCCGAGAGGGTCGAGGCGGTGTCCCAAGCCGCCACGACCCGATCAAAGCGCCTCGGCCGCGCGTCGTAGCTGCGCAGCCACGCGCGCCGGATCACGTTGCCGCCGGTAGGTGCGGGATCCTGCTGGTACTGCGCCTGAAAGGTCAGCGAGCCTTGGGCACGCCGCATCTGCTCCAACACAGCCATAGGTTCGCGCTCAGGGTGCAGCAACTCACCGACCCGGCGCCGGTACAGGTCCCCGGGCACATGACTCAGGCGATGACAGGTCTCCTCCGTCGCGATCGCGGGGAGCGACACCACCTCCCACGCATCTCGCTCCAGGACATGGCCGACGAGGTCATCCGCATGCAGCCGCTGCATCACGATGACGATCGCACCGCGCCGCTTGTCATTCAGGCGCGTGAGCAACGTGTTGTCGAACGCCTCGTTGACCCGCCGCCGCTCGGCCTTGGAGAGCGCATCCACCGCCTTGATCGGATCGTCGACCACGATGACATCGGCGCCGCGCCCGAGCACCGCCCCGCCCATGCCGGCGGCGAAGACCGAGCCGCGCAGCGTCGTCGTCAGTTCGAGGTCGCGGGGACGGGACCCCGTCAGCCGAAAGGTGGGAAAGGCCGCGTTGAACCACGGGCTCTGGGCCACCGTGCGCCGATCCAGGCTGAACTTTCGCGCGAGATCCTCCGTGTGCGAGACGCAGATGATCCGTCGGCTCGGGTCGTGACCCAAGGCGAACATCGGGAACGCCACGCTCGCGATGATCGACTTGCCCGAGCGCGGCGGTACGTTGATGATCAGCCGGCGCAGGTCGCCGCGCAGCACCCGCGCGAGCGCCCAGCACAGGTGCTCGTAGTGCCAATTCGGCGAGAACGCCGTTCCCGGCTCGAGGGTGGCGAAGGTCTGCTCGACGAAGGTGGCGAGATCGCCGCGTAGCGCGACCGACATCATGTCGACGAACGCAGTCATGGCGCTCGCTCCGGATCGGATGCGGGCCCCGGATTGTCGTTGTCGCCTGCGCCCGAACCTGCCGCGCTTGCCGCCGAGAGCTCGGCAATGATCTGGCGCCGCATCCGTGCGAGATGGTGATCGAACGCCGATTCACTCTGCGCTAGGCGTGCGTCCATCTCGCCGGCATCGGCCATCGCCTCGCGCGCCGCGACCAGCCTGAAGACATCCTTGCCGAGCCGCGGATCCGTCATCGCCCTGTGGCACAGCGCGCGAAAAATCGCCTCGCCGCACGGCATCTCCACGCGCTTCCCGCCGCGATTCAGCTGGACCGCCTCATTCAAGACGCGCGTCATCATCGCGATGACGGGCTCGGGCTGCTTGCGGGGGCGGCCCCGCGGGTTGCCGGACTGGCCCGGGCAGAAACGGCCGCCGCCAGCGCGCACGCGCTGGTGCTGTGCATCGTCTTCATCCCGCGCAGACGATGCCTGCGACGCGCGATCGTCGTCCCGCGCGACAGCGTTGTCGTTCGTCTCGATCGGCTCATCGGACATCGTGGCCTCCTCGCGCGTCAGCCGAGACGGCTGCGGCCCCCTGATGAGCCAAAAGCTCGCGCGCACGCATTTCCGCTTCTTGGGCGAAGGTCAGCCCGGTGCGCGCATGATGCGCCGGCGAACCCGTCAGAGCCTCCATCCGCCTGACAGCGACGTCGACGTAGACGGGGTCGAGCTCGATCCCATACCCGATCCGACCCGTGCGATGGGCTGCGAGCAGGGTCGTGCCCGAGCCGCAGAGCGGATCGAGGATCAGGCCGCCGCGGTGCGAGGTGTCGAGCAACGCCTCGGCGATCAGCCCGACCGGCTTCACGGTCGGGTGCAGGGCCAGCGCCTCTTGCCGCCCGGGCCCGAACCCGTTGAGCCCCGGCGCCGACCAGATCGTGGTGCGGTTGCGCCCGTGCCGGCCCAACGCGATGTTGTTGATGTGCCGGCCCGATCCGTACTTCATCACCAGCACGAACTCGGCTTGCTGGCGGTAGAGCGAGCCCATTCCGCCCACGCCTTTATCCCAGACGCAGGTGGTGAGCTGGGTGAGGCCAGCGCCCCGCGCGGCGTTCATCAACGGGAGCATCCCGCGCGAATCGATGAACATCTCGACGATCGCACCGTCTGTGAGATGAGGGACCATCGCGCCGAGAAATTCGGAGAAGAAGGCAGCCGCCTCCGCCTCGCTCATTCCGGAACCTTCGACGAACTCCCCGTGCGAGCCGCTGACATAGCCGCGGATGACGCATCCATAGGGCGGATCGGTCGAGACCTTTTGCACGCGCTGGCCGGCGAGCAAGGCGGCGTAGCTGTCATCGGCGCGGGCGTTGCCGCACAAGAGCCTGTGGCCTCCGGCGAAGGTCCAGAGATCGCCTGCGCGTGAGATTGGCGCGCTCGGCCTCTCTGGAACGGCGTCGTCCGGGTCAGTATCGTCGACATTGAGCGCCGTCAGCGCGAGGTCGATCTCCGGCATGTCGAACCCGCTGAACGCGACGAGGTCCGGCTCCACCGCCAGCAGATGCGCGAACTCGGCCGCGAGGGCATCGGGATCCCAGGTGCTCCTTTCAGCGATGCGATTCAACGAAAGGCGAAGGGCTCTGATCTCATCGGTCGAGAGATGGTCGATGACGATCGTCGGCACCGTCGTGTGCCCCAGTCGCCGGCAGGCCTCGTAGATGGCATGGCCGTCGATGATCTCGCCGGAGGCGGTGACCAATATCGCGACGAGGCAGCCGAAGCGCGCGATGTTGGCGGCGAGGCGCTCGACCTGCCCCTTGCCGCGTTTGCGCAACGGCTGATTCAACGGCCGAACGGCAGCGATCGGCTGGAGCGTAATGGTGATGCCCGGCGTGGGCGCATGCGCCCCCGTGCTGGGGGCAAGCGGCGAGGCCGGCGGTGCGCCCGCAGGGATACGGCGTTGGCGAACGCGGATCGGAGGTGCTGCAGACATAACGGATCAAGCTCCGCGAAGGACGGGACGATAGGCTGACGGAATTCGAGCTTCAGCGGGCCGCAGAGCGATACTGCAGCACGACAAAGCCTATTCCAGGTCTGCCAGTCGCTCGCCGAAAACGGGCGAAGCTTGATTGCCTGGTGCTCCTGCGTCGCAGGAACTTTTGTGAAGAAGAGGATGACGCTACGGATCACCCCTGAAAACCGGGGGGACCGGCGAATTCCTCGACGAGCCGCCGTTACGGCGGCCTCGAATTTCTAGATGCTAGCTTAACCGAAAGTCAACGGGTCTGATCGGGCTTGGTCACAGCTCCGACCTGAGCCTGTCGATTGAGCTGCTGCGCTGATCGGCGCACGGCTTGACGATCGCATTCGAGCGTCAGGTTATCGCCAGCAGCACGCGGATAAGTCGTCGACTGCCGTGCTCCATGAGGCAACTGCCCGGCCGGTTTGCTCACCACCATCCAAATTTGCCGCATGTCCTCGGAGCCGTCCTGATGATTGCGGACGAGGTGTTGGTCGCGCTGCCTTGAGGACCTCCGGGCTCGGAACCGTTTGGTCGACTTATCAGCCTGTTCGTGGAGTTCAGGCACCTGATGGCCGCCTGTTCGTTCTCAAGACTTCCTGCCCCACCTGCGCTCGCAACCCTCTGCTGGACCAGCAGAAACGCCCGCGACGACCCGGGAGCGTCACGCAAGGCGCCTGTAAAACCGCCATAACAGGCAGGCGACGCCCGCGCTGGCGCAAAGGCTGCCGTTTCCATTGTCATCGCGGGCAGATCGCCTCGGAAGCCCGTCAGTGATTTCGCTTATCCAGCCGCTCGCCGGTAGCGCGACAGATAACGCCGCCGCCGATCAGCCGCTTGAACGGGCTGGCCTTACTGCCCGGCAGCGGACGCCGGTACGGATCCACGATGCCCGCGTGCCGGTCGCGCACCCGGCGCACCCGGGCGATCGTGCCGACATCCACGACCGTCTTGGCTGCGTGGCACGGCCGGCACAACACCTGACAGTTCGCCAGTGAGGCGTCCTCCGTCAGGGCGGTCGGGATGATGTGGTCGTAGTGGAACCGGCCGACCTGCAGCCTGCACGGGCAGCGGCTGCCGTCCGTGAGCACCCCCTCGAAGCGCCCGTCCGCCCGGGCGAGTGCGGCCCGCAGTACCGCCTTGCTGAACTCCCGCCGGGCCATCACGCCGCTCCCGCAGGGGTTCTTGCGGTCGGGCCGCCCAAATCCGCCGCGATCACCGCGCGCTCGGCGGCCGTCTCGGCCAGACGGTAGGCGTGCAGTTCCCGCGCCCCGAGGCCGGCGCAAGCGGCGAGCCAGCCGAGAAAGCCGGGATCGCCCCTCTCGCAGGCGCGGGCGGCGACGATCGCACCCTGTCCCTGCGCCGCGCGAGCGACGGCGAGGACGAGCGCGGCGTCTTCGGCGACAAGATCAAGGGTGTCGAGCGGCTGGACCACGACGACATAGCGCCGGCCCGAGTGCCCCCGCCAAGCGCTCATGGCGAGGGCGGGCGCGCCGCGCAGGCCCGTGCTCGTGCGCAGGCGCTCCTCGCGCACAGGGGAGGGGGCGGCGCGGTCAGCCTTGAGTTCGCGCAGGGCAGCGGCCCAGGAGATGCTGCGGTTGGACATGGCCGCCCTCATGCCGATGGAGAGGAGGACGGCGTGAAGCGCAGGCTCGATGCCGCGCGGCACAGGGGTATCGGCGCCGGGTCGCCATCACGGGGTGCGGGGAGGGGGCGGATTCGGACCGGATGTCGGGTTTGCATGACGCGCCTCGAGCTCGCGGCGGGATCAGCCCCGCCACTGCCCCGACCCCGCACGCGGCTCGATGAGCCTGCGGGGCAACGCGATCGTGTGGGTCCCTATGCCCGGCAGCCGGTGGCGAGCCTCAGTCCGCCGGCATCGGACCGCTGAACGCTCTCCGCATCCGGCCCCTCGGGCACAGGGCGCCATGCAGTGCGGCGGCCGCCTGCGGCAGGGCATCGGCATCGAAGGGCGCGCACCCCGTTTCGGCCTCCGTGTCGTCCGCGACGGAACTCCGGATGTCTTTCAACCGCGCGGCCACGTTGGTCGGGCACACGTGGCTCGCGGGGGGACGAGGCGTCTGGCTCAGACTGGGCCTGCTCATAATCCTCTCGCCTCGACTCGCGGGAGCTCGCTATCCCGTGACGCGACCACTCACGCTCCATTCGTCGCGGCAGTCCAGTCGAATGTAGTCGGCGCCATGAAGTGCCTCCTGCAAGAGCATCAATGGTCCTCACAACTCGACCCTGCATTGAGCCTAAGTGCTCAATCTCGGATCGCGTGCGTGCGAGTTCTGCAACCCGCGGCTGAACAGCCCGCGAGCCGTGAGCCGCTGGTTCCGCCCGCACAACGGAGCGCGGCCAGCCGCCTCTACGGTGCGGCTCGTCTCGCGGTGGGAGGATGTGAAGGAGATCGCCTTCAAGGCCCCCACCCCAGGTGCCGGACGACAGTCCGGCTCAAGCGGATGCGGCGCGGATGTTGATCGCGGACAATGGGGTATTGGCGGCTAGCATGGTTGCCTTCCTGGGGCTGGCCGATGCCTGCCGCGAGGTCGAGCAGCCCTGTCAGCCAAGAGGCGACGTTACCCCGGCGCTCCACACGCTCCAGATCCGCAACCAGAGTGACCTTGCCTCCTGCGCCGCGTCACCCAATCGCCGCACCCGCATCCCGTCGCTCATCCCGCGGCTGCGCCGTACGGCTAAATCCGGGCCGGGACACGCCCGCCGGTCGAATTCGTCGGCACGGCAAGGCAACCCCGATCGCGCTCAGGACTGCAAGCTGCGAGCCAGCGAATGGCTCCGCTTCGCATCGGGATCCTTGGCATCGGGATCCTGGGCATCGGGATCCTGGGGATGCGCGAGTGCGGAATCGTCCGTATGACTCGCTCCGGCAGGGCGGGAGCGATGCGAGGCACGATGCCGGGCGAGCAGGCAGAGACGACGGCCGTGAGCGGCCTTCCCACCTTCGCGGACGTGGCGCGCGCGGCAGAGCGCATCGCCGGGGTCGCACACCGCACACCCGTGCTGACGTCGCGCACGGCGGACGCGATGACCGGCGGCCGGCTGTTCTTCAAGGCCGAGAACCTGCAGCGGGCGGGCGCCTTCAAGTTCCGTGGCGCCTACAACGCGATCAGCGCCCTGCCGGAGGCGGCCCGCGCCCGCGGCGTCCTGTCGTTCTCCTCGGGCAACCATGCCCAGGCGATCGCCCTGGCGAGCCGGCTGCTCGGCGTCCCGGCGACGATCATCATGCCCAGCGACGCGCCGGCCGCGAAGATCGCGGCGACGCGGGGCTACGGCGCCGAGGTGGTCCTGTACGACCGCTATACGCAGGATCGGGAGGCGCTGGGCCGGGAGATCGCGGCGCCTCGGGGCCTGACGGTGATACCGCCGTTCAATCATCCCGACGTCATCGCCGGGCAGGGGACCCTGGCGCAGGAGCTGATCGAGGCGGTGGGCCCGCTCGACGTGCTGGTGGCATGCCTCGGCGGCGGCGGCCAGCTCGCGGGCTGTGCCCTGGCCGCCGATGCCCTGTCGCCCGGCTGCCGGGTGATCGGCGTCGAGCCTGAGGCGGGCAACGACGGCCAGCGCTCGTTCCAAGAGGGCCGGGTCGTGACGATCCCCGTCCCCCGGACCATCGCGGACGGGGCGCAATCGACCGCGCTCGGCGACCTCACCTTCGCGATCATCCGGGCGCGCGTCGCCGACATCGTCACCGTCACCGACGCGCAGCTCGTCGAGACCATGCGGTTCTTCGCGGGCCGGATGAAGCTCATGGTCGAGCCGACCGGCTGCCTCGCGGCGGCGGCGGTGCTGCACGGGCTCGTCGACGCGCGGGACAAGCGCGTCGGCGTGGTGATCAGCGGCGGCAATGTCGACCTCGCGGCCTTCGCACGCCTGATCGGCGACGCGGAGGCCTGACGCGCCGAATGCCGCGGCGGCGTGCCTCCGCCGCGGTGGACCGGCGGGGTCGGGATGCTTATCTTGTCGGTGTCAGAATGCGCGCTCCCGGGCCTTGAACCCGGATGGGCGGGAGGGTGACGATGTCCGCAAGTTTCAAGGTTCTCTCGCTGACCGATCGGGCTGCCGATCGGATCAAGGCGATCATGGCGGATGCCGACCGGCCGATCGCCGGCCTTCGCGTCGGCGTCCGGAACGGCGGTTGCGCCGGGATGTCCTACACGATGGAATATGCCGAGGCGGCCAAGCCCGGGGAGGATGTGGTCGAGGACCGCGGCGTCCGGGTCTTCGTCGACCCGAAGGCGGTGCTGTTCCTACTCGGCACGGAGATGGACTTCACCACCACCAAGCTCGCCTCGCAGTTCGTGTTCAACAACCCGAACCAGACCTCGGCCTGCGGCTGCGGCGAGTCGGTGGCGATCACACCGGTCGCGGAGGACCGGATCCCGGCGCGGGCCTGAGCGGACCGGGACAGCCGCCGTCAGGCCGGTCGTCAGGCCACCTGCGAGAGCGACTCGGCCGCGTCGTCTACGACGCGGTTCCGGCCGGCACGCTTGGCCGCGAACATGCACAAATCGGCCCGCTCGAGGAGCGAGGCGGGGGTATCGCCGGCGCGCAGCACCGCGATGCCGAGGGACACCGTGACCTTGCCGAGGGACTCGCCGGTCGAGCGCTTGACGAGTTCACGCCCCATCACGCTGGACCGGACCGTCTCGGCCACCTGCCGGGCCGTGACCCGGTCCGCCCCCGGCAGCACGATGCCGAATTCCTCGCCGCCGAAGCGGGCCAGCTGGGCCTGCTTCCCCGCGTTCTCGCGCATGACGATCGCCACCAACCGCAGCACCTGGTCGCCCGTGAGGTGACCGTAGAGGTCGTTGAAGCGCTTGAAGAAATCGATGTCGAGGACGATCAGGCTCATCGGAGCGGCTCGCCCGCGCGCGGCGTCGAGGGACGCCTTCAGCATCTCCTCGAAATGCTTGCGGTTCGACAGCCCCGTCAACGCGTCGGTGAGGCTCTCGAGGCGCGTCGCCTCCAGCTTCTCGCGCAGGGTCTCGATCTCGCTGCGGGTCTCGCGCATCCGCGCCTCGAGCACCCGGTTGTCGGCCGCGACTTCGCGGGTCGTGGACACCAGGGTCGAGACGATCTCGCCGAGCCGGGCCCGAGTCGGCATGCCCTGCGCCAGGTCCTGGGCCAGCCCGCGCAGGGATTCGCCGTACTGCGTGGCCGAGCCGAGCGACAGGTCGAGGATCTCGGTCACCGCGGCGATCTCGCCCAGCACCCCGCGGCTGATGTCGCCCGTGGCGTTCGTCAGTCGGCGCTCGTCGACATAGGTTTCGTGGAGATCGTCGATATCGGCTTCCGTGAGGCAGCCGTTCTGCGTTGTTAGGCGCTTGACCGCGTCGCCGAGGAGCGGAAGCTCTCCCGAGACATAGGAATACCAAACCGCGTAGGCGCGCGGGGTCGCGGATGGGCCGTAATCGCGAATCAGCTCATGCGTGCGTTTCGCCAACGCGAAGCTGCGATCCCGATCCGAATAGGTCTCCTGGCTCATCCGTATCCTGCGGTCCGGGGCCGCCAGCACGGTGCTGATTCACGGCCCGAAACCTAATCTAGGACGGCTTGGTAGCCGGACGGTTAAGCCGAGAGCGTGAAACGTTACTTCTCTTTCTTCGCCAAGACTGGACGAAGCAAGAAGGCAGGGACATGCGAGCCGAGTCCGATCGGCGTGTCGCCATCGGCCTCGCTCCGGCGGCCTCGCTCGTCGCGCGCCGGCTCGGGGCGTGGCGCCGGACGGCCCTCCGTCCGGGGGGTCGCGGGCCCGCCGCGGCCGGCGCGAGCCTTCGGGCGCTCCGCGACTTCGCCGGCACTCTTCCCGGTGGACCTGACCTCCGCCTTCGCATCCGCCCTGACGTCCGATTTCGCCTCCGACCTAGCTTCGGATTTGGCTTCGGACTTGCCGTTGGACCGCCCGGGGCGCGCACCCCGGCGGCTCTCGCTCGAACGCCCGCGGTGACGCGTGCCGGTCTCGGCCGACGGTTCGGCGACCGTGGACAGGTCGCCGTCGAGCCAGGGGATCGGCTGACCGATCAGGGCCTCGATGGCGCCCAGGGATCGATCGTCCCCGGGGGCGACCAGGGTATAGGCTTTACCGCTCCGGCCTGCGCGGCCGGTGCGGCCGATGCGGTGAACGTAGTCCTCGGGGTGGTGCGGCACGTCGAAATTGAAGACGTGGCTGACCGCCGGGATGTCCAGGCCCCGCGCGGCCACGTCGCTGGCGACCAGCAGCGCGGTCTCGCCGTTGCGGAACGCGTCGAGCGCGGTCGTGCGCGCGCGCTGGTCCATGTCGCCGTGCAGGGCTGCGGCATCGAAGCTGTGGCTGACCAGCGACTTCTGCAGCAGGGCGACGTCGCGCTTGCGATTGCAGAAGATGATGCCGTTGGTCAATTCGGTCTCGCCGCGGATCAGGCTGCGCAGGCGCTCGCGCTTGGCGTGCCCCTCGGACCCGACCGCGACCAGCCGCTGCGTGATGGTCGAGGCGGTGGAGGCCGGCCGCGCCACCTCGACCCGCTGCGGATTGTGCAGGAACATGTCGGCGAGCCGCTCGATCTCCGGCGGCATGGTCGCGGAGAAGAACAGGGTCTGCCGGGTGAACGGCACCATCTTGGCGATCCGCTCGATGTCGGGGATGAACCCCATGTCGAGCATGCGGTCGGCTTCGTCGATGACCAGCAGCTCGACGCCGGTGAGCAGCAGCTTGCCGCGCTCGAAGTGGTCGAGGAGACGGCCCGGCGTGGCGATCAGCACGTCCGTGCCGCGCGTGAGCTTGGCGTCCTGGTCGGCGAACGACACGCCGCCGATGATCAGCGCCACGTTGAGCTTGTGGTTGGTGCCGTAGCGGTCGAAGTTTTCGACCACCTGCGCCGCCAGTTCGCGGGTCGGCTCCAGGATCAGCGTACGCGGCATGCGAGCGCGGGCGCGACCATTCTCCAGCAGCGTCAGCATCGGGAGCGTGAAGGCCGCGGTCTTGCCTGTGCCGGTCTGGGCAATCCCGAGAACGTCGCGACGCGCCAGCACATGCGGAATGGCTTGAGCCTGGATCGGGGTCGGCTCGGTGTAACCCGCCGCCGTGACGGCGTTCAGGACTTTTTCGCTCAGTCCCAAGTCGGAAAAAGGCATCTGCGTTCAGGAACCGTTGCGCGCCCGGCCGGCGCGATGGACACCGTCGCGGCAACGGCTGGAATGGCTCTCAAGGGCGCTCGTACGCTCCCGTGGCCGCGGGGCGCGTGTGACTGTCAGTTAGGGGCTTGGCGCAGCTTGTCAATCTCGCAATGCGCGCTTGCGCGTCACCACGCACAGGCGATCAGGGTTGCGCAGGGTCCAGGGCGGGCAGCAGGCAGGGGTCCAGGCGGATCGCCCGCGCGGCACCGGCCGGGGTGATCGAGCCGGTCGTCTCCGGCTCGGCCGGCAGTGGGCGGCCGTTGGATGCGAGTCTTGCAGGCGCTTGAGCAGGAGCTTCGGCGAGAACCTGGGCACCGGCTCCGGCCGGCTGGCCGAGCCGGGCGAGGTGGTGGACTGCGAAGACCGCCAGGAGCCCGACGACCGCCGAGACGCGCAGAGCCCAGGCGAGGGATCTCGCCGGCCGGTCCGGGCCATCCCGGTCCAGGGTTGTCGGCGAGGTTGCGCGCGCGTCTGCTTCCGCCGCGACCCGGCGGCTCCCGAACGGCTTCGTGACCCGGTCGCCGGGCGCGAGCATGGGCGGTCCTTTCAGCCGGGCGGCAAGCCGGCGAGGGGTTGAAGCGGCATCCTGAGCGAACTCGGTTAACTGCCACCTTACGCGACTCAAGCCGCGGGCGCACAAAACGTGCCGAAATAAAACGCCCCCTCCGGCCTCCGGATGCGGCGAGCAATCCAATGCCGGCTCCTAGAAGCCCAGATGCCACCGCATTCACGAGCACCAATCCTGATGCGTCTTCACGGCTACTCTGACCGCCGATGTGGCACCCGGAGTCGTACTGCGTCCCGGCGAAAAGGAATGTCTGGCGCTAACCTTCATCTTTCGTTGACGGGATCCGGCTAATCTAGCCAGGCTTGTTGCAGGAAAGCGACAGACCCACCGACCGAGAGCGCCTAGAAGGCCGCCGGCATCAGCCCAACCCAGGACCCACGACCCGATGAAAAAGCTCCTCCTCGCATCGACCGTTCTCGCCGGCATGTCCGCCGCGGCTTCCGCGGCCGATCTTCCGCGCCGCGCTGCGCCGCCGCCGGTGTTCACGCCGGTGCCGGTGTTCACCTGGACCGGTGCCTATTTCGGCGTGAACGCCGGCTACGGCTTCGATGCCAGCAGCCGCAACACCGCCAACTACGCCCTGCCGGCCGGCTCGCTGATCAACTCGCCCGGCACCAACGGCATCGTCAGCGTCAACAACCGCAGCAACAACGACGGTTTCACCGGCGGCGCGCAGATTGGCTACAACTACCAGTTCACGCCGGGTTCGGGCATCGTGATCGGCTTCGAGGCTGACGCCCAGTACGTCGACTTCGCGCGCCGGGCCAACGCCACCCAGAACTACGCCTTCACGGGCAGCAGCACGGGCGTGGCCTTCGCGGCTCCGCGCGCCTTCGTGGCCACGAGCGGCAACGGCCTCGACTACTTCGGCACCGTGCGCGGCCGCCTCGGCTACGCCTTCGACCGCACCCTCGTGTACGGCACCGGCGGCTTCGCCTACGGCTCGGGCCAGGACGATCAGAACTTCGCCGGCAACAGCTTCCGCAACAGCTTCCGCACCGGCTACGCGGTCGGCGGCGGCATGGAATACGCCCTCCCCACCGACTCGTTCCTGAACTTCTTCAAGTCCTCGGCCGTGACGCTGAAGGTCGAAGGCCTGTACGTGAACCTCGACCGCCAGAAGAACACCGCCGGCGGCGTGTTCTACGGCAACCTGCTGGCCCCGAACGGCACCGCCTATCTCAACGGCGCGGCCGCCAACACCGAGTTCGCCGTCGTCCGCGCCGGCGTGAACTACAAGTTCGGCTCGTACTAAGATCGGACATCGGCGCCGGTCGCACCGGCGCCGACGCCCAGAGGGGTCTGGCCGCAAGGCCGGGCCCCTTTTTCGTTCTGGGGTGGCCGGGGCGACATGCACGGCAGGAACCGCGCCCGATCCGGGCGATTGTGACCGCGGCACCCGGACGGATCGGGCGCTCCGGAGCGATCCCCGATGCGTAGCCCCATCCTTCTCCTGCCCCTCGCGATCATCGCCCTGGCTTGGTCCCCGGCCCGCGGGCAGGATGCCAGCGTGATCGGCTCGGGCACGGTGTTGCCCGGCACCGGACCCGGCACCTCGACGGACGGAACCGGGGGCGGACAGCTGATGGAAGCCGCGAGCGCCGAGGCCGCAGCCAAGCGTCAGGGCCTCAAGCCGGCGGCCGTCCTGGCCTCGACCATGATCGGCGTCGAGGTGCGCAACATGGCCGGCGACAGCGTCGGCAAGATCGACGACCTGCTGATCGCGGATGGCGGCAGCCTGAAAGCGGTCGTGCTGGACGTGGGGGGCTTCCTCGGCCTCGGCAGCAAGCACATCGCGGTAGAGCCCGGCGCCCTCGTCCTGCGGCCGGGTGGCAACCGCTTCTCGGCCGTGCTGAACATGAGCAAGGAAACGATCGCCGCCGCCCCGGCCTTCGACCCGGCCGCCGCGATGGCCTCGCATTAGGACGCCGCTTCGAGACGAAGTCCGGTTCGGCGCCGGGGGCACTTGGCATCAAGCGCGTTGAGCCGCTCCACGACGCGACCGGGACGCGGGGCGTGCCCTCAGATGTCGAGATCCGCCCCTTCGGCGAAGGCCGCGCGCTCGCTGATGAAGGCGAAGCGGGCCTCGGGCTTGTTGCCCATCAGGCGCTCGACCGTGTCGCCAGTGGATTCCCGGGCCTCGTCGAGGATCGCGACCCGCAGGAGCGTGCGCTTCTTCGGGTCCATGGTGGTCTCCTTGAGCTGGGCCGGCATCATCTCGCCCAGGCCCTTGAAGCGCCCGATCTCGACCTTGCCGCCCTTGAACACCGTCTTGGTGATCCGCTCCCGATCGGCATCGTCCCGGGCGTAGGCCACCTTCGAGCCCTGCTGCAGCCGGTAGAGCGGCGGGATCGCGAGGTAGAGGTGCCCGCGGTCGATCAGCTTCGGCATCTGCCGGTAGAAGAACGTGATGAGCAGGGACGCGATGTGGGCGCCGTCCACATCGGCGTCCGTCATGATGATCACCTTGTCGTAGCGCAGGTCCGCCTCGCGGAAGGCCAAGCCTGTGCCGCAGCCCAGCGCCAGGGTCAGGTCCGAGATGAGCTGGTTGGCGCCGAGCTTGTCCCGGCTCGCCGAGGCGACGTTGAGGATCTTGCCCCGCAGCGGCAGGATCGCCTGAGTCATGCGGTCCCGGGCCTGCTTGGCCGAGCCGCCGGCGGAATCGCCCTCGACGATAAAGATCTCGGAGCCCGCGGTGCCGGCCGCCGAGCAATCCGCCAGCTTGCCGGGGAGGCGGAGCTTCCGGGTCGCGCTCTTGCGGGCGACCTCCTTCTCCTGGCGCCGCCGCAGCCGCTCCTCCGCCCGGTCGATGACCCAGTCCAGCAGCTTGTTGGCCTGGGCCGGGGAGGCGGCCAGCCAATGGTCGAAGGCGTCGCGCACCGCCGTCTCGACGATGCGCTGCGCCTCCACGGTGGCGAGCTTGTCCTTGGTCTGGCCCTGGAACTCCGGCTCGCGGATGAACACCGAGAGCATCGACGCGCAGGTCGCCATCACGTCGTCGGTGGTGACCGCCGTCATGCGCTTGGCTTGGTTCACGCGCTCGGCGTGCTCGCGCAGGCCCCGGAGCAGGGCGACCCGAAGGCCGGCCTCGTGGGTGCCGCCCTCGGGCGTCGGAATGGTGTTGCAGTAGGAATGCGAGACGCCGTCCTCGGTGACCATCCAGGCCACCGCCCATTCAAGGGAGCCGTGCGAGCCCGGCTTCGTCACCTTGCCGGAGAACATCGCCTCGGTGACCAGCTCCTTGCCGTCGATGTCCCGAGCGAGGTAGTCGCGTAGGCCGTCGGGGAACCGGTGCACGGCCTCGGCGGGCACGTCCTCCAGCCCTTCAAGCAGGGCGGGCGCGCAGCGCCAACGGATCTCGACGCCGCCGAACAGATAGGCCTTGGAGCGGGCCATCTTGAACAGACGCCGCGGGTCGAACTTCAGCGAGCCGAAGATCTGGGCATCGGGATGGAATCGCACCCGAGTGCCGCGCCGGTTCTGCACCCGGCCGACCAGTTCCAAGGCCCCCTGCGCATGTCCGCGCGAAAACGTCTGGCGGTAGAGGGTCTGGTTGCGGGCGACCTCGACCTCCAGGAGGTCGGACAGGGCGTTGACCACCGAGATGCCGACGCCGTGCAGGCCGCCGGAGGTCTCGTAGACCTTCGAGTCGAACTTCCCGCCGGCGTGCAGCGTGGTCATGATGACCTCGAGCGCCGACTTGCCGGGGAATTTCGGGTGCGGGTCGACCGGGATGCCGCGGCCGTTGTCGGTCACCACGAGGGCGCCGGTCTCCTCCAGCTCCACCTCGATGAAGCTCGCATGGCCGGCCACCGCCTCGTCCATGGAATTGTCGATCACCTCGGCGAAGAGGTGGTGCAGGGCACGCTCGTCGGTGCCGCCGATGTACATGCCGGGACGGCGCCGCACCGGCTCCAAGCCCTCCAGCACCTCGATGTCGGAAGCAGTGTAGCCGGCCTCGGGCTCCGCCGCCGCGATCGTCGGGACCGGGGCCGAGGCAGCCAAGCGCCGCCGCGGCTCGGCCGGCTGCGGAGAGGGGGGTTTGCTCCCCGGTCCGAACAGGTCGCGCGCGGGGTCGCTCACGCGCGGCCTCCGTGAGCGCGGCCCATCGGCCGGGTCGGTGTCGCGCAAACGGATGTCGGGTCGTGCAGCATGCGCCTTCATCCCCGCATGATAGCGGAACAAAACGTAAACATCAAAGCCGTTCGGCGCGTCGCCGAACGTCCGTACCATCGCATGCTGCGCCGCCGCGAGCGAGGGGCAGGGCGAGGTCGAGACGGCATCGGCGCAGCGCCGGGTGTCATCTCGACGTTGCACAACAGTGGGTTAAGGCTTCCTCGCCACCCACCCGTCCGGCGTGCACGGCGTCGGCCGGAACCGTGTGCACCGAGCCGCGTTACGGCCGGGAAACAGCGTGACCGTGGTCAGGGAGCCGCCGTCGATGAACAACGCCGCACTCGAGGCGCGTCGCCTCACCCTGATCCGTTTCGAGCATGCCGCCGGCGCTGCCTTCGGCTGCGACGAGGAGACGGCGACCGTTCCGCCGGCCCGCTTCCTCATGAATTCCGTGGCGATCGCGCTCGCGACCTTCGCGACGGCGGTGGCGGCGACGATCTCGTACCTCGCCTGACGCGGAAAACCGGTTGCCGGCCCTCAGCCGGCACCCGTCTTCTTCGCTGTCGTCTTCTTGGCTGCCGGCCTCTTCGCGGCGGTCTTCTTCGCCGCCGGCTTATCGCCCGCAGATGCCCGCGCCGGCGCCTTTCTGGCGGAGCCGCGCTTGGCCGGCTTGCCGCCGCCGGACGCCCGCTTGGCGTTCACCAGCCCGATCGCCTCCTCGAGAGTCAGCGCCTCGGCGCTCATCGTCTTCGGCAGTGTGGCGTTGACCTCGCCGTCGGTGACGTAGGGGCCGTACTTGCCGGCCTTGACCACGAGGTCGCGCCCGCTGGCCTCGTCCTTGCCGAGCGGCCGGCCCGGGTCGGCGGCCGGTCGGCCGCGACCGCCGCCCTGCTCCTTGGCCACGATCAGATCGATGGCGCGGTTGCCGCCGATCTCCAGCACGTCGTCGTCCCGGCCGAGATTGGCGTAGGTCTTCCCGTGCTGCACGTAGGGACCGAAGCGGCCGAGATTGGCCAGGATCGGCTCCCCGGTCTCAGGATGGCGCGCCACCTCGCGGGGCAGCGCCAGCAGGGCCAGAGCCTTCTCCAGATCGACCGAGGAGGGCGAGAGGCCCTTCGGCAGCGAGGAGCGCTTCGGCTTCTCCGCCCCCTTCTCGGTGGAGGCCTCTCCGAGCTGGACGAAGGGCCCGAAGCGCCCGTCCCGGATCGTCACCGGCATCCCGGTCACGGGATCGTTGCCCAGCACGCGGACGCCCGGCTGGCCGCCCTCGGCCGAGGATCCGTCGCCGTCGCCGTCGACCCCCGAGGCGGAGAGCTGGCGGGTGTACTTGCACTCGGGATAGTTCGAGCAGCCGATGAAGGCCCCGAACTTGCCGAGCTTCAGCGAGAGCTGGCCGGCGCCGCAAGTCGGGCAGGTGCGCGGGTTCGAGCCGTCGCCCTTGTCGGGGAAGATGTGGGGCCCGAGCAGGCCGTTCAGCGCTTCCAGCACGTCGGTGACGCGCAGTTCCTTGGTCTCGCCGATCGCCGCGGAGAAATCACGCCAGAAGTCGCGCAAAACCGCGCGCCAGTCGATCTCGGCGTTGGAGACGCGGTCGAGCTGCCCCTCGAGGTCGGCGGTGAAATCGTACTCGACGTAGCGCCGGAAGAAGCTCTCCAGGAAGCCCGTGACGAGACGGCCCTTGTCCTCCGGCTGCAGCCGTTTCTTTTCGATTTTCACGTATTCGCGGTCGCGAAGAGTCTGGAGAACGGCCGCGTACGTGGAGGGCCGACCGATCCCCAATTCCTCCATGCGCTTGACGAGGCTCGCCTCCGAATAGCGCGGCGGCGGCTCGGTGAAGTGCTGGGTCGAGGCGATGCGCTCGCGGGTGAGCGGGTCGCCTGCCTTCATGGGCGGCAGGCGCTTGCTCTCCTCGTCCTCCTCGTCGTCCTTGCCCTCCTGGTAGAGGGCCAGGAAGCCGTCGAACTTCACGACCTGGCCGGTGGCGCGCAGGTCGATCCGGCGCGGGCCGACGCTCGCCGCGACATCCACGGTGGTGCGCTCCAGCTCGGCCGATTCCATCTGGCTCGCCATGGTGCGGGTCCAGATCAGGTCGTAGAGCTTGGCCTGCTCCGGCTCCAGGTGGCGCGCCACCATCTTGGGCAGGCGGCCCATGTCGGTCGGGCGCACGGCCTCGTGGGCTTCCTGCGCGTTCTTGGCCTTGACGCTGTACTTGCGCGGGACGCTCGGCACGTAGCGGTCGCCGAACTCCTTGCCGATGACCTGCCGGGCATCCTGAATCGCCTCCGGCGCCATGTCGACGCCGTCGGTCCGCATGTAGGTGATGATACCGACCGTCTCGCCGCCGACATCGACGCCCTCGTAGAGGCGCTGGGCGACCCGCATGGTCTGCGCTGGCGCCATCCCGAGCTTGCGGGAGGCCTCCTGCTGGAGGGTCGAGGTCGTGAAGGGCGGCTGCGGGTGGCGCTTGGCGGGCTTGGCCTCGACGCTCGCCACCTGGAAGGTCGCGAGTTCGAGGTCGCGCTTGAAGGCGGCGGCCTCTTCGCCGGTGCCGACATCGAGCCGCTGGATCCGCTTGCCGTCGGCGCCGACGAGACGGGCCTCGAAGGTGGCGCCCTCGGCGGTCGTCAGCGTGGCGATGAGGGTCCAGTACTCGCGCGGTTTGAAGCTCTCGATCTCCATCTCGCGCTCGACCACGAGCCGCAGCGCCACCGACTGAACGCGGCCGGCCGAGCGGGCGCCCGGGAGCTTGCGCCACAGGACCGGCGAGAGATTGAAACCGACGAGGTAGTCCAGGGCGCGGCGGGCCAGGTAGGCGTCGACCAGCGCCTGGTCGATCTCCCGGGGCTTGCGCATCGCCGCCTCGACCGAGGCCTTAGTGATGGCGTTGAAGGTCACGCGTTCGACAGGGATGCCTTTGAGCACCTTGCGGGCGTTCAGGGCCTCCAGCACGTGCCAGGAGATCGCCTCACCCTCGCGATCCGGGTCGGTGGCGAGGATCAGCTTGTCCGCCCCCTTGACCGCCTTGGCGATCTCGCTGACGCGGCTGGCGCCCCGGTCGGCCAGCTCCCAGACCATGCGGAAATCCTGGTCGGGATCGACCGATCCGTCCTTGGCCGGCAGATCGCGGATGTGCCCGAAGGAGGCGATCACCTCATAGTCCCGGCCGAGATACTTGTTGATCGTCTTGGCTTTGGCCGGCGACTCGACGACGACGACTTTCATTCAGACCTCTGCCCCTCGACGGAGCCTGGGCGCGACGGACGAATTCTGTTCGAAATTCGCGTGGGACGAGTGCCCGCCGTCGGGCCGGGGCCGCGCGCCGGGCACAAGTGGGTCACGGGCGACGGGTTGTCAAATGGCGGCCCACCGCGACCGGGACGGCTCAGATCCCCGCGTACCACTCGTAGCCGCGATCCTCCCAGTAGCCGCCGCGGCCCTGGCCGAGGCCGGAGAGCGTCTCAACCAGCTCGACCCGCATCACGTACTTCGCCTGCTTGTAGCCGAGCTGACGCTCGACCCGCAGGCGCAAGGGGGCGCCGTTCGACACCGGCAGCGGCTTGCCGTTGAGATCGTAGGCCAGGATCGTCTGCGGGTTGAAGGCGTCGAACAGGTCGATGCTCTCGTAGTAGCGGATCGGCGTGCGCTTATCCGCGGGCCCGGCATCCGCGGGGGTATCCGCATCCGGCGCGCCCTGGCCCCAATCGTCCTTCTGCGCATCGTCCTTGGCCGGCGCACCGCCCCAATCCTCGGCGGCGGCGAGCTGGATAGTGCCGTCGCGGACCGTGCCCGGATGCTCGGGGCGCCACAGGGAGGCGCCGTCGCCGCCCTCGAGACCGCCGCCGGCATATTCCAGCGTGTCGGCGCAGTGGAACACGGCGTAGCGCGCCTGCGGCTTCAGCCCGGCCCGGTTCAGCACTTCGGCCAGCGGCACGCCGGACCATTGGCCGATGCAACTCCAGCCCTCGACGCAATCGTGGCGGGTCACCTGGGTGCGGCCCGGCAGCCCGCGCAGATCCGCCAGGCTGAGCGACAGCGGCGTCCGCACGAGCCCGTCGACCGTGAGCTTGAAATCCGCGAACTTCCTCGCCGCCAGCGCGCGGAAATCCCGGTCCGGCGGGTCGATGGTGCCGTTCGGCTTGAACCACGGCGAGATCATCGCGGCCGGGTATTCCCGGGCCAGGGTGGCGGGCGAGAGCAGCAGGCGCTGGACGAAGAGGTTGGCATCCTCGCCGGCCTGGAGAGTGCGGCGGCCGGCATCGGTCCCGGCGAAGCGGTCGCAGCCGCCGAGCAGGGCGGTTCCCGCCAGCCCGGCGCCGGCGGTGAGCAGCTTGCGGCGGTGGAGGATCATCGCGCGGTCTCCGTTCCGGGACGGCCGAGGCTGAACCAGCCGGTGATCATGCCGCGCATGTTGTTGGCGAGGCCGGAGACCACCACGAGCAGCACGTGGACCACCACGAACAGCACGATCAGCCCCGCGGCGATGAAGTGCACGCTGCGCGCCGATTGCCGGCCACCGAACAGCTCCGGGAGCCAGGGCCAGGCCGCATCGACGCCCGGGGACATGGCGAGCCCGGCCAGGACCATCGCGGGCAGGAGACCCAGCACCACGACCAGGTAGGTGAGCTTCTGGATCACGTTGTAGCGCTTGGCCTCCTCGCCTTCGGGGAAGCGCAGCAGCAGATGCTCCTTCACGGATCCGCCGAAGTCGCGGATCTGATCGCCGTCGGGGATGAGACGGCGGCGGAGCTGGCCGCTGAAGAGACCGTAGAGGAGATAGAGGGCGCCGTTCAACACCAGGAACCATGCGAACAGGAAGTGCCAGCGCCGACCCGTGGCGAGGTCCTGGTCCGACGGGAGGGTCGCCCAGGACGGAAACGCCCGCTCGGCCTCGGTGCCGCCCGCCCGCGAGAGGCCGAGCACCCCGGTGGTGTCGAACCTGTGCGCGCCGATCGTCACCACGCCGCGGTTCCTGCCGTCGCCGCCCGGCTCGCTGGTGATCGCAAAGGCGGGCGTGTCGAAGGTCGAGACCGCGCCCCAGTACAGGGCCGGGTGGGCGTTGAAGATCTGCAGGCCGCTCATCAGCAGCACCAGCAGCACCGCCGCGTTGATCCAGTGCGCGACCCGGATCACCAGCGGGTGGCGGTAGAACCAGCGGCGCCCCTGCCGGTCGACGGTCTCGGGGGCTTCGAGGGCGGGGGAGGCGGCCAAGCTTTCGGTTCCCAGGCTTTCGGTTCCCGAGCGTACGCTCGAAGGGAGCGGTTCGCCCCCCGGATCCGGCTGATACGTGGGGCAGGCGCCGAAGTTACCAACCGACGAAAAAAGGCCGCAGGGCCGGCGCCGCCTTGCCCGGACGGCGAGCCGGACCTACACCCCGACCTCATCATGACGACCCCCGCGCCTCCGGCCTTCCCGCACCGGCACCTCCTCGGCATCGAGGGCCTGACCCGGCCCGACATCGAGGTCCTGCTCGACGCGGCCGACGCCGCCGTCGACATCTCGCGGCAGGTCGAGAAGAAGCGCACGACGCTGCGGGGCCGCACGCAGATCAACCTGTTCTTCGAGCCCTCGACGCGGACGCAATCCTCCTTCGAGCTGGCCGGCAAGCGGCTCGGCGCCGACGTCATGAACATGTCGGTGGCCTCGTCCTCGGTGAAGAAGGGCGAGACCCTGATCGACACCGCCGCCACGCTCAACGCGATGCGGCCGGACATCATCGTGGTGCGCCACGAATCAGCCGGCGCCGTGCACCTGCTGGCGCGCAAGGTCGATTGCGCTGTGGTCAACGCCGGCGACGGCGCCCACGAGCATCCGACCCAGGCGCTCCTCGACGCCCTCACGATCCGCCGCAACAAGGGCCGCATCGAGGGCCTGCAGGTGGCGATCTGCGGCGACGTCCTGCACTCGCGGGTGGCGCGCTCGAATCTCATCCTGTTGCAGGCGATGGGCGCGCGGGTGCGCCTGATCGCCCCCTCGACGCTGCTGCCGTCCGGGATCGAGCGCTTCGGCGTCGAGACCTTCACGGACATGCGCAGGGGTCTCGTCGGCTGCGACATCGTGATGATGCTGCGCCTTCAGCGCGAGCGCATGAACGGCTCGTTCGTACCCTCCGTGAAGGAGTACTTCCGTTATTTCGGCCTCGACGGCGAGAAGCTGGCGCTGGCCAAGCCCGACGCTCTGGTGATGCATCCGGGACCGATGAACCGCGGCGTCGAGATCTCCTCGGAGGTCGCCGACGGCGCGCAGTCCCTTATCCGCGAGCAGGTCGAGATGGGTGTCGCCGTGCGCATGGCCGTATTGGAGGCCCTGGCCCGGCACCTGCCGAACGGCTGAACGCGCCGCCGTCAACCCTGGCCGGACAAAGCCGGGCCGCCTTCACCCGCGCCGCTTGCCCGCGAGGCGGCCGTAGCGCAGTTTCCTGCCGACCGCGGCCCCGACCGATCCTGCGGAGCCGGCCCACATGCAGATCGCTTCATGACCGCCTACACGCTCGCCGACCTCGCCGCCCTCGTGGCGAGCCGCGCCGGGACCGACCCGGAGACCTCCTACACGGCCAAGCTCCTGTCCGAGGGCCCCGCCAAGGCGGCTAAAAAACTCGGCGAGGAGGCGGTGGAGGCAGCCATCGCGGCCGTCCAGGGAGACAAGACCGGCTTGAAGAACGAAGCCGCGGACGTGCTCTACCACCTCATGGTGCTGCTGCGGGCCGGCGGGGTCGAGCTCGACGCCGTCATGGCGGAACTGGAGCGCCGCACTGCGCAGAGCGGGCTCGCCGAGAAGGCCGCGAGGCGCCACGCGTGAACGCGGCCGCTCTGCCGGGCTCGGTCGAGGCGATCCTCGACGAATCGGACCGGCTCTCGCCCTATCGCCGCTTCAGCCGCGAGGAATGGGCGCAGCTGCGCGCCGACACGCCGCTGACCCTCAAGGTGGAGGATATCGAGCGGCTGCAGTCGCTCAACGACCCGATCTCGGTCGAGGAGGTTGTGGCGATCTACCTGCCGCTGTCGCGGCTGTTGTCGCTCTACGTCGCGGCGACGCAGGGGCTGTTCAAGGCGACGCAGCGCTTCCTGCTCGCGGAGCGCGAGACCAAGGCGCCCTACATCATCGGGTTGGCCGGGTCGGTGGCGGTGGGCAAGTCGACCACGGCCCGCATCCTGGCCGCGCTGCTGGCGCGCTGGCCCAACACTCCGAAAGTCGACCTCGTCACCACCGACGGGTTCCTCCTGCCCAATGCCGAGTTGGCCGAGCACGGGCTGATGGAGCGCAAGGGCTTCCCCGAGAGCTACGACACCGCCGCCCTGTTGCGCTTCCTCCACGACGTGAAGGCCGGCCACAAGCGGGTGACCGCGCCGCTCTACTCCCACCTCGTCTACGACCGGGTGCCCGGCGAGGAGCGGGTGGTGGAGAGCCCCGACATCCTGATCGTCGAGGGCCTGAACGTGCTCCAGCCCGCCCGCCTGCCGCGGGACGGCACGGCGATCCCGTTCGTGTCCGACTTCTTCGATTTCTCGATCTATCTCGACGGCCACGAGGACGACCTGCACCGCTGGTATGTCACCCGGTTCATGCGGCTGCGCCAGACCGCGTTCCGCGACCCGCGCTCCTACTTCCGGAAATACGCCGAGGTGCCGGAGACCGAGGCGCTCGACATCGCCGACCGGCTCTGGACCACGATCAACCTGCCGAACCTGCGCGAGAACATCCTGCCGACCCGTCAGCGCGCGAGCCTGATCCTCACCAAGGGCGCGAGCCACCGGATCGAGAGCGTGGCGCTGCGGCGGCTGTAGCGCCTCACGCGAACCGGTACTCCGCCTCCGCCAGGTAGGGGCCGCCGCCGGTCGATTCCCGCGCCGAGAACAGCGTCACCCGGTCAGCGGTGAAGGCCAGCGGCGTGAAGACCGGCGCCTGGGAGAGATACATCGCCACCGCCTCCGGGCTGGCCTCGCGCTTCAGGCGGGCCAGGGTCACGTGCGGGGTGAACTTCCGGCGCTCGGGCTCGACGCCGGCGCGGCGCACCAGCCGCTCCTGCTCGGCCTGGAGGTCGATCAGGTCCGCGCCCGGGGCGACCGCCGCGTAGAGCGCCCGGGGCTTGTCGCCGCCGAAGATGCCGAGCCCTTCGAGGGTCACCGTCAGGGCGGGGCGCGCCCGCATCTCGGCGAGCGCCTCCAGCACATCCTCGGCCACGGGCACCTCGACATCGCCGAGGAACCGCAGGGTGACGTGATAGTCGGCCGGCTCGATCCAGCGCGCGCCCGGCAGGCCGCCGCGGTATGTCCGGAGGGTCTCAGCGATCGCCGGCGGCATTGCGAGCCCGGTGAACAGGCGCGGCATTACCGGGACGCCCCCTGCCGGAGCCCCCCCAGAAACGCCTCGACCGTGGGCAGGATGTGGGCCGCGATGGTCTCGACCCCCTGCCTGTTCGGATGCAGCCCGTCGTCGAGGTGCTGCACACGGTCACCGACGATCCCGTCGAGGAAGAACGGATAGAGGGTGAGGCCGTAGCGCTTGGCGAGGGTGGGATAGATCGCGTCGAAGCGCGCCTTGTAGTCCGGCCCGAGATTGGGCGCGGCCTGCATGCCCGCCAGCAGCACCGGGATCCCGCGCGCCTTCAGCCGCTCGATGATCGCCGCGAGCGCGCCCTCGGTCACCTTCGGGTCGGTGCCCCGCAGCATGTCGTTGGCGCCGAGTTCGAGGATCACCCCGGCGGTCCCGTCCGGGACCGACCAGTCGACCCGGTCGAGGCCGCCCGTGGTGGTGTCGCCGGAGACGCCGGCATTGGCCACCGTGGCGTCCT
The DNA here is from genome assembly GCF_030700285.1 of Methylobacterium sp. NEAU K. GTDB lineage: Bacteria > Pseudomonadota > Alphaproteobacteria > Rhizobiales > Beijerinckiaceae > Methylobacterium. The sequence continues at coordinate 45,183 of NZ_JAUYZJ010000009.1, forward strand.
CGCCCTTGGCCTTCAGCAGGCGCTCCAGCACCGTGGGGAAGGCGGCGTCGGCGGGCAGGCGGTAGCCCGCGGTCAGGCTGTCCCCGAGCGCCACGAGCCTGAGCGCGCCCCCCGGCTCGGCCCGGGCGGCTGTCATGAAAGGGACCATGACAAGCGCTAGCGCTGCGGCAAACAGGGCACCGCGCCCTGGGCGGCGCGCTTCGTCATGGCGCGGCCCCAATGCGGGACCCATATCGCGGTGCAACCGCAACCCGTGCAGCCCAGAACGCATCCCAGTCAGGACCTCGCGCGCCATGCTCGTCATCGCCCACAGATCGGCCGCCCCGTGAGCCATGGCAAGATGCCGCGCGAGCCGGCGATCGCGCTGTCCGACATCGATCTCAGCCTCGGCCGCGGCGCCGCGCGGGTGCACATCCTGCGCGGCATCTCGCTCACCGTCGAGCGCGGCGAAGCGGTGGGTCTGGTCGGCCCTTCCGGCTCGGGCAAATCGACGCTGCTGATGGTGATGGCGGGGCTGGAGCGGCCGGATTCCGGCGGCGTGGTGATCGAGGACACCGACCTCGTCCGCCTCGACGAGGACGCGCTCGCCCGCTTCCGGGGCCGGCGCATCGGCATCGTGTTCCAGGCCTTCCACCTGGTGCCGACCATGACGGCCCTGGAGAACGTCGCGCTGCCACTCGAACTCGCGGACCGGCCCGGCGCCCTGGAGCGCGCCCGCGCCGAGCTGGAGGCCGTCGGCCTCGGGCACCGGCTGCATCACTATCCGGCGCAGCTCTCGGGCGGCGAGCAGCAGCGCGTGGCCATCGCCCGCGCGGTCGCCCCCGATCCCGCGATCCTGGTTGCCGACGAGCCCACCGGCAACCTCGACGAGGCCACCGGCCGCCAGATCGTCGACCTGCTGTTCCGGCTCAAGCGCGACCGGGGTGCCACCCTGGTCCTCGTCACCCACGATAACGGCCTCGCGCGCCTGTGCGACCGCACCGTGCGCCTGCGCTCGGGCCGGATCGAGCAGGCGGTGACCGCCTGATGCACGGCACGGTCACCCGCCCCGAACCCACACCCCGGCGCATCCCGCTCACCCTGCGCTTGGCGCTCCGCGAGCTGCGCGCCGGCCTAACCGGCTTCGCGGTGTTCCTCGCCTGCATCGCGCTGGGCGTCGCGGCGATCGCCGGCGTGGCCTCGATCTCGCGCTCGCTCTCGGACGGGCTCGGCCGGGAGGGGCGGCGGATCCTCGGGGGCGACCTCGCCTACAACCTGATCAACCGCGAGGCGACCGAGACGGAGCGCGACGCCCTGGCGCGGGAGGGCGGGCTCGACGTGGTGGCGTCCCTGCGCGCCATGGCGGTGGCGGCGAATCGCGACGCGGCGCTCGTCGAGCTGAAGGCCGTGGACCCCGCCACATACCCGGCTGCGGGCGAACTGGTCACCGATCCGCCGGGTCCTCTCGCCGACCTGCTGGCCGAGAGGGACGGGGATCCGGGCGCCCTCGCCGACCCGGCGTTGCTCACCCGCCTCGACGTCAAGGTCGGCGACCGCGTGGCGCTCGCCGGCCACGACGTGGCGATCCGCGGCACCATCGTGTCGGAGCCCGACAAGATCGCCGGCGGCATCGGCTTCGGGCCGCGCCTGATGGTGTCGGAACCGACCCTGCGCGCCACCGGCCTCGTCCAGCCGGGCAGCCTCAGCCGCTGGAGCTACCGGATCATCCTGCCCCGCGACGCGGCCCGGGATGCGGACCTCGACGCCGCGCAGGTCCGGATCCGCGCGGCGACGCCGGAGGCCGGCTGGGAGATCCGCGCGCGCACCAACGCCGACCCGCGCTTCGCCAAGAGCATCGAGCGCTTCACCCAGTTCCTGACCCTGGTGGGCCTCACCGCACTGATCGTCGGCGGCGTCGGCGTCGGGAACGCCGTCCACGCCTTCGTGGATCGGAAGCGGCCCTCGATCGCGACGCTCAAGAGCGTAGGCGCGCCGGGCTCGCAGGTGGTCGCACTCTACCTGACGCAGGTGATGCTGATCGCCGGTCTCGGCACGGTGATCGGGCTCACGATCGGCGCGAGCCTGCCCTTCATCCTGGACGCGCTGTTCTCCGCCGACCTGCCGCTGCCGCTGAACCCGACGCTCGCCCCGGTCGAGCTGCTGCTCGCCGCCGCCTACGGCCTGATAACCGCCTTCGCGTTCGCGATCACGCCGCTCGGCCGGGCCCACGACGTGCCGGTCTCCGGCCTGTTCCGCGACACGGTCGACCGGGCCCGGGTCAGCCCGCGCTGGCGATACCGGATCTGGCTGGCGTTGAGCCTCGCGGCCCTGGTGGGCCTGTCGGTCGCCACCGCGTTCGACCGGCGCGTTGCACTGATCTTCATCGCCGCGGCCGCCATCGCGTTCGCCCTTCTGCACGGGGTGGCGCTCGGCCTGATGGCGCTCGCCCGCCGCCTGCCGCATCCGCGCTGGCCCGCGCCCCGGATGGCGCTGGCCAACCTGCACCGGCCCGGCGCGCTGACGCCCGCCATCGTCCTGTCGCTGGGGCTTGGCGTGACCCTGCTGGTCACGCTCAGCCTGATCGACGCCAACGTCCGCCGGACGATCAGCGCGACCCTGCCGGCGCGGGCGCCGAACCTGTTCTTCCTCGACATCCCGTCCCGCGACGCGGCCGAGTTCCGCGCGTTCCTGGGGCGCTCGGCCCCCAACGGGAAGATCGAGGACGTGCCGATGATGCGCGGCCGGATCGTCGCCCTGAACGGCGTGCCGGCGAGCAAGATCCGGCCGCCGGAGGACGCCGCCTGGGTCCTCGACGGCGACCGCGGCATCACCTACGCCGACACGGTGCCGGAGGGATCGAACCTCACCGAGGGCGCGTGGTGGAGCACCGAGCAGGGGGCCAAGCCCCTGGTCTCCTTCGAGGCCGACCTCGCGCGCCAGCTCGGGCTCAAGGTCGGCGACAGTGTGACCGTCAACGTGCTCGGCCGCGACCTCACCGCGACGATCTTCAACCTGCGCCGTGTGGAGTGGCGCAACCTCGGCATCAACTTCGTGATGGTGTTCTCGCCGGGCACGTTCCGCGGCGCGCCGCACTCCGACCTCGCTACGCTGACGCTCCCGGGCGGCACCGACGCGACGGCCGAGAACCGCATCCTGCGCGACGTGGCCAAGACCTTCCCGTCGGTGAGCGCCGTGCGGGTCAAGGACGCGCTGGACGCCATCGGCGATCTCGTCGGCCGCCTGGTCCTGGCGATCCGCGGGGCGAGCGCCGTGGCGGTGCTGGCAAGCCTGTTCGTATTGGCCGGCGCCATCGCGGCGGGCCACAGGGCGCGCCTCTACGACGCCGTCGTGCTCAAGGTGCTGGGCGCCGGGCGAGCCCGGCTGCTCACCGCCTACGCCATCGAGTACGCCGCCCTGGGGCTCGCGACGGCCCTTTTCGGTCTCGCCGCCGGAAGCCTCGCCGGCTGGGTCATCGTCGCGAAGGTCATGCATCTCGACTTCCGCCTCGACCTTTCGGGAGCGCTCGTCGCGGCGGCGGCCGCGGTGGCCCTCGCGATCCTGCTCGGACTCGCCGGCACTTGGCGCATCCTCGGACAGAAGCCGGCGCCCTATCTCCGGCAGATCTGAGGTACGCGGGCCCCGGCGCTTCGGGCGGCGGCCGCGAGCCCGCGGCGCTGTCGATCCCCGTGCGTGGCTGCGGTCCGGACCGCGCCAGATGCCGCCCGGCGTCTTGTCGGCTTTGACTTCAGTCGAGGGCTGACGATCGGTGCCATCCGGGCAACCGGCAGTCGAACCACCGTCCCTTCAAGGGTGAAGCCATTTTAATCCCTGACTTCATGGACAAAAATACATCGTCCAGGACCTGAAAAGCGGCGGCGTAACCGTGGCCGGGGACTTGTGCGGGAGGCGGCCGCGCAACATATTCCGGTCCGAGGCGCCAGCCTGGCGCCAGAGGTCCTGCGTGGGCCTCGCCCGAACACCACGCTGAGAGAGCCTCCGCAAGGAAACTCCCATGGCATTCGAGAACTCTCCCTTCCGGTACGGCGCCCAGCAGCCCTCCGGTTACGCCGGCACTCAGGTCGAGGTCGATCAGGGCCTGCGCACCTTCATGCTCGGCGTCTACAACAACATGGTCGTCGGGCTCGGCATCTCCGGACTGGTCGCGCTCGGCCTGAACATGGCCTCGGTCGCGGCCTATCAGGGCACGCGCCCGATCCTGACCCCCTTCGGTCAGGCCCTCTATACGAGCCCGCTGAAGTGGGTCCTGATGCTCGCCCCGCTCGCGTTCATCTTCGTCTTCTCGATGCGGATGGACCGGATGTCCGCCTCCTCCGCCCGGACGATGTTCTGGGCCTTCGCGGCGGTGATGGGCGCCTCGATGTCCTCGCTTCTCCTGGTCTTCACCGGGGCGAGCGTGGTGCAGGTGTTCTTCATCACCGCGGCCGCCTTCGGGTCCCTGAGCCTGTACGGATACACCACCCGGCGCAGCCTGTCGGGCATGGGCTCGTTCCTGATGATGGGCCTGATCGGCATCATCATCGCGTCCCTGGTGAACATTTTCTTCGCCTCGTCGGCTCTGCAGTTCGCGATCTCGGTGCTCGGCGTTCTGATCTTCGCGGGGCTCACCGCCTACGATACGCAGAAGCTCAAGGAGATGTATCTCTACGGTGGCTTCGACGGCGAGATGGCGGCCAAGATGTCGGTCAACGGCGCCCTGACTCTCTATCTCGACTTCATCAACATGTTCCAGTTCCTGCTAAGCCTGATCGGCGACCGCCGCTAAGCCTGCAAGAACGCGGATCGAGGAAGCCCCGGCGGATATCCGCCGGGGCTTCTTTTTTGCCTGTATCGCGGGGCCGGTCGCGCTATCGTCCCGTATGCTTTCGCTCTCCGGCCTCTCCGCCTTCCCGATCACCCCGAGCGACGCCGAGGGACGTGTCGACGCGGCGGCCCTGCGCCGGCTGCTGGAGCCCCTGGCGGCCGCCGGCATCGATTCGATCGGGCTGCTCGGCAGCACCGGGACCTACGCCTACCTCTCCCGGGACGAGCGCCGCCGCTCCGTGGAGATCGCGGCGGAGACGGTGGGCGGGCGAGTGCCGATCCTGGTCGGAGTGGGGGCGCTCCGCACCGACGCAGCGATCCGGCTGGCCCAGGATGCACGGGCGGCTGGCGCGGATGCGGGTCTGCTCGCGCCGGTCTCGTACACGCCGCTCACCGACGAGGAGGTTGTCCGGCACTTCGAGGCTGTGGCGGGGGAGGGCGGCCTGCCGCTGGTGATCTACGACAATCCCGCGACCACGCATTTCCGCTTCTCGCCGGCCCTGATCGGCCGGATCGCGCGCCTGCCCGGGGTGCTGGCCGCCAAGTGCCCCGCGCCCGAGCCCGCCGCCGCAGGGGTCGGCGTCGCGGCCCTGCGCGAGGCGGTCCCGGCGGCGTTCCCGGTCGGGTTCAGCGGGGATTGGAACGTGACCGAGGCGCTGATCGCGGGTGGCGCGGCTTGGTTCAGCGTGGCGGCGGGCCTGTTCCCCCGGACATGCTTGGCGATCGTGCGCGCGGTCCAGTCAGGCGACGCGGCCCGGGCGCGGGCGCTCGACGCGGAATTGGCGCCCCTCTGGGCGCTGTTCAAGGCGCATTCGAGCCTGCGGGTGGCCTACGCCCTGGCAGACCATCTCGGCCTCTGCCGCGCCGAGCCGCCGCGGCCGATCCTGCCGCTGGCGCCGGAGATCCGGGCGGAGATAGGCGCCACCGTCCGGGCGATGTCCCTCGCCTGACGGGCCGCCCCGGCGAGAGAGCCGGGATGCTCAGACCGCCCGCGGCGGCGGCTCCAGCACGGCCAGCACCCGGGCAAGCTCGGTCCCGCGCTTCATGACGAGGCCGCCGGCAGCGATCACCGCGTAGGCACCCTGGCGACGGGCGAGCTTAGGATCCTTCTCGATGCGGTACAGGGGCATCTCGGAGGCGCGGCGATAGATCGAGAACACCGCCTTGTCGCGGCGGAAGTCGAGGGCGTAGTCGCGCCACTCGCCCGCGGCGACCTGACGGCCATAGAGGTTGAAGATCGTGCGCAACTCGTCCCGATTGAAGGCGATCTGCGGAGGAGCCGCGCGGGCAGGGAACGGAATGACATGGCCCGCCGCTTCGTCGGGCCTCGGCCCGGCGCTCGTCCTCTCCGTCATCGTCACTCCCATGTGCCCATCCTTTGCGGGATGATGGCCTCCGCCGGGGCGGCCCGCAAGAGAGGCGGCAGCGGGGCTCCGTGTCGCCCACGACACACCCAAGCGACAAAAAACACGGTTCTGCCCAAATACCGCCTTTTGCGGGCCGCGTTGCAGCAGCACAACAGCGCCTGAACCTCGCCGGGTCCTGCCCGGCCGGCGGCCGAAACCCAGCTCCCCAGCCTCGGTCGCCGGTCCGGACACTCAGAATTCGGCACTCCGAGGTTTCGAGACCCAAGACTTCAGGCCGCCCATCCGGGCGGCCTTTTTTCGTCCGCCCCTCTACCGCCCGATCCGGTCGGCCGTTTTTCCAGTTCCGGTTTGCGGTGGGATGCGGGTATGGCGAGCGGCATCATGGGGCCACCCGCCTTCGACGACACCTTCGTGCAGACCCTCGACGCGCTGTTCGCGTGGCGTCGCGACGTGCGCCGCTTCCGGCCGGACGCGGTCGACGCGGCGATCCTGCGCGCCTGCCTGGGGGCCGCCCACCGGGCGCCGTCGGTGGGCAACAGCCGGCCCTGGCGCTTCGTGCGCGTGTCCGATCCCGGGCGCCGGGCCGCCATCGCGGGCAATTTCTCCCGCTGCAACGCCGCGGCGGCCGAGGGCTACGACGCGGCCCGCGCCGCACGGTACAGGGCCCTCAAGCTCGCCGGGCTGAACGAGGCGCCGGTGCATCTCGCGGTCTTCTGCGACGGTGCCACGGAGACCGGCCTCGGGCTCGGCCGGGCGAGCATGCCGGAGACGCTGGACTACTCGGTGGTCGGGGCGGTGCAGTGCTTCTGGCTGGCGGCCCGGGCGCGGGGGCTCGGCGTCGGCTGGGTCTCCATCTTGGAGCCCGCGACCGTGACGGAGATCCTGGCCGTGCCGGAGACGTGGCGGCTCGTCGCCTATCTCTGCGTCGGCCACCCGGTCGAGGAGCACCTCGACCCGGAGCTGGAGCGCCACGGCTGGCAGGCCGAAGACCCGCGCGGGACCGAGTTGTTCGAGCGCTGATCCACCGCCCCGTCGCGCTTTCCGGAGGTCGGATTCACGCTGATCCTTTACCGTCCCGGACGGTTCCTGGGATGTGGGCCACATCAACCATAGCTTTTCCTGGAACGACAAGCTCGGCCGTGGATTACTGGCCCGCATACGCTCACGCTTGTCGAGGATTACGGTGATGTCGGGTCGGGTGGCGGCTTCATTCGGGTTGGCCGGCGCGATGCTGGCGGGTTGCTGCGGGGTGGTTCAGGCGCGCGAGGTCGTGCCGTTCCAGAACGGCGTCGCGCCGGGCTCGATCGTGATCAGCGTCACCCAGCGCAAGCTCTACCTGGTGAACGGCGACGGGACCGCGATCCGCTACCCCGTGGCGGTGGGAAAGCCCGGCAAGCAGTGGTTCGGCACGGCCTCGATCGACGGCAAGTACGTCGCCCCCGCCTGGTCGCCGCCGGCGGAGGTGAAGCGCGACAACCCCCGGCTGCCGAACCTCATCGCCGGCGGCTCACCGCACAACCCGATGGGCGCAGCCGCCATGACCCTTGCGGGCGGCGAATACGCGATCCACGGCACCAACCGGCCGACCTCGGTCGGCACCTACGCATCCTATGGCTGCATCCGGATGTACAACCAGGACGTGGTCGACCTCTACGCCCGGGTCGACGTGGGCACGCCGGTCTACATGACCCGGTGAGGCGGACCGCCCGCGACGCCCCTACTTGGCCGGCGGCGCGGTCGCCTCGACGGCCGTGAAGGTCTCCATGATGCGGTAGGTGTGCTCCGCGCCGGCAGGCACGCAGTACGAGTCGCCGGCGGCGAGGGGGACGGTCTCGCCCCCGACCACCAGCTCAGCGCGGCCGCTGATCACGTAGCCCACGGTCTCGTAGGGCGAGGTGGTCTTCGGCTTGTCGGTGCCGGGCTCCTCGGCCCGCCACATCCGCATCCCGAGGCGTTCGCCCTTGGCCAGGACGATTTCGCCGTGCGGTCCCGCGGCCGCGCCGTGGGCCGATACTCTCGTCGCCATGGTGTCGTCTCCCTGTCCCTGAGGCAGGGCAACGGCGCGTGGACCGCCGCGTTCCGGCGGGATCAGAAGTCGACGGCGAGCCCCTTCACCTCCCAGTCGTCGTAACGCACCGGCTCAAGGCCGCCGCGCCCCTTGCGCTCCGGCGCGGCGCTGATCGCGGCGGCGCGGGCGTCGATCGCGGCGCGGCGCGCGGCCGCCTCTGCCAGCGCGCGCTCCGCCGCGGGGCTGAGCGTGCGCGGGGCGGCCCCCCGATCGTCCGCGTCTTGTCCGTTGGGGTCTTGCATCGAACTCGCTCGGGTGTGAGGGCGTGGGCCTGAAGGCATCGGGTTCGGGAGTAGAAGTGGCATCGCGGGACAAAGGCCGCAACACGCGGGTCGAGACTTCGACGGGTGCGACGGCGCCCGACAGCGCGGGCCTCGGCGCCCGGCGGGCGGCGATGCAGGCGGTGGCCGAGCTGATCGGCCAGGAGCGCCCGCCCGCCCTCGACGAGGCGCTCGCCCAGGCGATCCGGGCTGAGGCGCTGAGCCCGGCCGACGCGGCGCTGGCGCGGGCCATCGCGGTGGCGACCTTCCGCCGCTACGGGATGATCCGGGCGGCCTTGTCCGCCCGGCTAGAGCGTGGCCTGCCCGCCGCGAAGCCGCGGCTCACGGCGCTCCTGGCCACAGCAACCGCCCAGATCCTCGACCTCGCGGTCCCCGATCACGCCGCGGTCGACCTCGCGGTGCGGCTCGCGAAGGCGGACAGCCGCACCGTGCATCTCGCAGGCCTCGTCAATGCGGTGCTGCGCCGTATTGCCCGGCAACGCGACGCGATCCTGGCCGAGTCCGTCGACGCGCTCGCCATCAACACGCCGGACTGGCTCGCCCGCCGCTGGGTGGCGGCCTATGGGCCGGAGCGCGCGGGCGCCATCGCGCGGGCCCATCTCGCGGGGGCGGCTATCGATCTGACCCCGCACGGCGACGCGGCCGATTGGGCTGATAGGCTCGGCGCCGTGCGGCTGCCGACCGGCTCCCTGCGCCTGCCGGAGAACGGCCCGGCGATCCCCGACCTACCGGGCTTCGCGGAAGGCGCGTGGTGGGTGCAGGACGCCGCCGCGGCGATCCCCGCCCGGCTGCTCGGGCCCGAGCCGGGTGCCCGCGTGCTCGACCTCTGCGCCGCGCCGGGCGGTAAGACGATGCAGCTCGCCGCCACGGGCGCCCGCGTCACCGCGGTCGACCGCTCCGCGCCGCGGCTGGAGCGCCTCCGCGAGAACGTCGCCCGGCTCGGCCTCGACGTGGCGATCATGGTCGCCGACGCTCTGGACCTGAAGGCGCAGGATCACGATGCGGTGCTGCTCGACGCGCCGTGCTCGGCCACCGGGACGATCCGGCGCCATCCGGACGTGGCCTGGACCAAGTCGGAGGCCGACGTCGCCCGGCTCGCCACGCTCCAGGCCAAGCTCCTCGATCACGCGGCCGGGCTGGTCCGGCGAGGCGGCCGCCTCGTCTACTGCACCTGCTCGCTGGAACCCGAGGAGGGGGAGGCGCAGATCGCGGCCTTCCTGGCGCGCGATGCACGCTTCGCGCGCCTCCCGGTGCAGCCGGAGGAGGTCGGCGGCGCGGCCGAGTTGATCGACGGCAACGGGGATCTCCGCACTCTGCCGTGCCACCTGTCCGAGGTCCCGGGCGCCCGCGGCGGCCTGGACGGGTTCTTCGCGAGCCGCCTCCAGCGGCGCGCGTGACGCGCCCGCTCCTGGGAGCGGCCGGGACTGGCGCGCAACGCCGTTCCCTCTCGGAAGAAATCGGTCTAAACGGCCGCTCCCCGAAGACGCTTACCTGCCGCGTATGCAGGACTGAGCCTGGAGAGGCCGAACCATGCCGATTCTCACCTTCCCCGACGGCAACACGCGGGAGGTCGCCGCCGGCACCACCGGCCGCAGCGTGGTCGAGGGCATCGCCAAGTCGCTGGCCAAGCGCACCGTCGCCATGGCGCTCGACGGCACGGTCGCCGATCTCGACGATCCGATCGCCCACGACGCGCGCATCGAGTTTTTGGATCGCACCGACCCGCGCGCCCTGGAGCTGATCCGCCACGATTGCGCGCACGTGCTCGCCGAGGCCGTCCAGAGCCTTTGGCCCGAGACGCAGGTGACGATCGGCCCGGTGATCGAGAACGGGTTCTACTACGACTTCTACCGCGAGACCCCTTTCACGCCTGAGGACTTCCCGAAGATCGAGGCGAAGATGCGCGAGATCATCGCGCGCGATGCGCCCTTCACCAAGGAAGTCTGGACGCGCGAGGACGTGCGCGCGCTGTTCGCCGACAAACAGGAACAGTTCAAGGTCGAGCTGGTCGACGCGATCCCTCCGGGTGAGGACCTGAAGATCTACCGGCAGGGCGCGTGGTTCGACCTTTGCCGGGGCCCGCACATGACCTCGACCGCCAAGGTCGGCACCGCCTTCAAGCTCATGAAGGTCGCGGGCGCCTACTGGCGGGGCGATTCGAACAACCCGATGCTCACCCGCATCTACGGCACGGCCTGGGCGAACCAGGCCGATCTCGACGGCTACCTGCACCGGCTGGAGGAGGCCGAGCGCCGGGACCACCGGCGGCTCGGGCGCGAGATGGACCTGTTCCACTTCCAGGAGGAGGGGCCGGGCGTCGTCTTCTGGCACGCCAAGGGATGGACCATCTTCCAGGAGCTGATCGCCTACATGCGCCGGCGGCTGCGGGGCGACTATGCCGAGGTGAACGCCCCGCAGATCCTCGACAAGGCCCTGTGGGAGACCTCCGGCCACTGGGGCTGGTACCGGGAGAACATGTTCGCCGCGCAATCGGCGGGCGACGAGGCCGAGGACAAGCGCTGGTTCGCCCTCAAGCCGATGAACTGCCCGGGCCACGTGCAGATCTTCAAGCACGGCTTGAAATCCTACCGCGACCTGCCGCTGCGGCTCGCCGAGTTCGGCGTCGTGCACCGCTATGAGCCGTCCGGCGCCATGCACGGCCTCATGCGCGTGCGCGGCTTCACGCAGGACGATGCCCATGTCTTCTGCACCGAGGACCAGCTCGCCGACGAGTGCCTGAAGATCAACGACCTGATCCTCTCGACCTACGCGGATTTCGGCTTCGGCGAGATCGTCGTGAAGCTCTCGACGCGGCCCGAGAAGCGCGTCGGCTCCGACGCGCTCTGGGACCACGCCGAAGAGGTGATGACCCGGGTGCTGGCGCAGATCGAGGAACAGTCGGGCGGCCGGATCAAGACCGCGGTCAACCCGGGGGAGGGCGCCTTCTACGGGCCGAAATTCGAGTACGTCCTGCGCGACGCCATCGGCCGCGACTGGCAATGCGGCACCACGCAGGTGGACTTCAACCTGCCCGAGCGGTTCGGCGCCTTCTACATCGACGCCGATGGCACAAGGAAGCCGCCCGTCATGGTGCACCGGGCGATCTGCGGCTCGATGGAGCGCTTCACCGGCATCCTGATCGAGCACTTCGCCGGGCATTTCCCGCTCTGGCTCGCGCCGGTCCAGGTGGTGGTGGCGACGATCACCGGCGAGGCCGACGCCTATGCCCGGGACGTCGTGCGCGCCCTGGAGCGCGCGGGCCTGCGCGTCGAGGCGGATCTGCGCAACGAGAAGATCAACTACAAGGTCCGGGAACACTCGCTGGCCAAGGTGCCGGTTCTACTGGCTCTGGGCCGGCGCGAGGCCGAGGAGCGGACGGTCTCGATCCGCAGGCTCGGCAGCCCGCAGACCCGCACGCTCCCCCTCGCCGAGGCGGTGGCGGCCTTCGTCGCGGAGGCGACCGCGCCGGATCTCCGGCGGGCGCAGGCCGTGGCCGAGACGGTCCCGACCAGCGACACGGTCCTCGACGGGCACCACGGCGTGCACGACGCGCCCTGATGTTCCGGCAGCGCGATCGCAGCTTTGGACGGACAAGGCGGCGCGAAACGAGGTAAGGGCGACCGCCGTGGGAAGAAGTCACGGCGGTCATCCCGACATCACGCTCGATTCCGCCGGCTCGAAGCGCAACTCTAGGTGATCGATCTTTCGTGCGTGCCGGCGCCGAATCGTGAATATTTGTGAGGCGCAATCGCGATTGCCGCGCCTCCCCGGACGCACGTCGATTTCGTCAAGGTAGGCGAAAGGAATCCCATTCTATGACGCTCCGGAAGCAGTTTCCGATGGAGCGTCCAGCGGCCGAGCGGGGCATGGTCCCGGCCGGACGCTTGAAGGGGGTCGCCATGATGGCGCGAACGGGCAGGGTTTCGGCGAAGCGGGAGCGGCGCGAGCGCGGCCCGATCTTCGGTCCGCAGCCATATGGGCTCCGTCGAGACCGGCGGCTCGGCGCCAGGATCATCCGCGCGCTCGACAGCCTGCCGCACGGCTTCTGCCTGTTCGACGCCACCGACCGGCTGCTGTTCGTCAACGACGGCTACCGGCGCATCTTCGATCAGCCGGCCACGCAGGTGAGGCCCGGCATGCACGCCCGCACCCTGATCGCGGCGAACATCGCCAGGGGCCTCAAGGCGGGGCAGGATCCATCGGAGATCTGGGCGGAGCGGCGGCATATTCTCGCCCGGCGCGAAACCGGCTCCCTGCTGCAGACGCTCGTGGACGGGCGCCAGATCGCGATCACGCTCCAGCCGCAGGCGGCCGGCGGCTGGGTCGCGCTCTACGAGGACGTGACCGAGCGTTGCCGGGCGGAGTCGCTGCTGCGCTACATGGCCCACCACGATCCGCTGACCGGCCTGCCCAACCGCTACCTGTTCGAGGCCCGGCTCGACCGGGCCACCGCCGGTCCCGACAGCGGGGGCTGCGCCCTGCTCTGCATCGACCTCGACGATTTCAAGCCGGTCAACGACCGCTACGGCCACGCCGTGGGCGACGCGCTGCTTCGGCAGATGGCCGAGCGGCTCCGGGAGAGTCTCGGCGAGCGGGACACCGCCGCGCGCCTCGGCGGCGACGAGTTCGCCGTGCTCCTGGGCGATGCCACGGCGGAGACAGCGCTGGCCTTCGCGCAGCGCGTCCACGGACGGCTGGCCGAACCCTACGCAGTCGCCGCCGGGCAACCGGTCCGCGTCGGGGCCGCCATCGGCGTGGCCTGCGCTCCGCAGCACGCCTCCCGGGCGCTCGCGCTCGTCGAGCGGGCGGATGCTGCGATGTACGAGGCCAAGCGCCTCGGCCACCCCTGCCTGTGGAGCGACGCGCTCGGTTTCGGGCCGGCGCCGGCCGGCAGTTGATCACCGGCGGCCACGCGACTGCGCTCGACCTGGGCGGCCGATGCCGGGTTCACTGCGCCTTCTCGTGCTCCGCAAGACCGACAGCCTTGTAATCATAGGTCGGGTAAAACTCGGTGCGGTACGCCCCCCAGGCGGTGTCCTCCAGGACGCGGTTGACCTCGCGCAGGCGGGAGGCGGGCAGCCGCAGGGTGATGATCTGCCCGATGCCCATGACGACGTTCCAGGAGACGACCTCGATGCCCGGCGGCGGGAAGGCCTTGTAGAAACCCTGCCTGGCGAGTTCGTCGTTCAGCGCGGCCAGCGGACGCGACTGGTCGTGGCGGAGGAAGACCGTCAGAAGCACGGCGTTGTCGGGCGTGGCAGCGGCCGAGCCGACCTGAGGCGGGGGGGTCGTCTGGGCCGTCGCCGACCGCCCGGTGGCGAATACGAGCAGCACCAACGCCGCCATGAGGGACCCGGCCGCGATTCCTGAGCGTCTCATGCGATCGCCTCGATCCTCGGGCCGATATCGGCCCGGCAGCAACGCGCCGAGCGCCTACGCTATCCCGGCGCGGTCGCCCGGAACACGCTCCGCTGCCGCTCTCAGCCGGACTCGACATCGTACGACAGGCGGAGCCGCAGGCGGACGACCCCGTGCTCGTCGCGCACGGCGATCACGTAATCCTGCCGCACCTGCGGATCCGTGAGTCCCTGCGCGATCCGCGTCATCATGCGGACGGCCTGCGCCTGCGCCGCCGCCAGGTCGGGCAAGTCGAAGCCCTTACGGTCGCGAACGAGGTTGGCACCGTCGTGGAGATCGATGAAATAGCGGGGCACGGATCTGGCTCTGCGAGCACGTCAGCTTGCAAGGGTCGTGCTACGTTGTTTCTACGTAGTTTCTGATGATCGTCGGCCCAGTGTAGCCCGTGTCGCACCCGCAGCCCGGGACGAGAGCCCGGCGGGCGCCCGCCCGTTTCAGCCGCCCTGGAGGCTTTCGGCGAAGTCGTCCGGCACGTCGCCGAACTGGCCGAGGATCGTCACGCCCTCGAGTTCCCCGGTCTCGTCGTCGGCGACCACCTTCAGCGCCGCCGCGCCCGGCATGCGTCCGGCCAGGGCCTCGGCCTTCTTGAGAGCGCCGAACTCGCTCTGGGCCGGCTCCTGCCGGGCCGGCCGCAGCCGCTTCCGATGCAGTTCGAACGGCTGCACCACGAATGTCGTCTTCATCGCCATGCCGGTTCCTTTGAAGCACGCGGCGGCGTTGCGATAGAGCGATCACGACCGAATCGGACCGGGCGCGAGCCGGGCCCGGTCCGTCACAGGCTGCGCGTCGTGACCCCAAGCGCCAGCAGGGCGTAGGCGCCGATGAAGAACCATTGCCGGTGCGCCACCACCGTGCGCCCGACCATGGGGATGCGGGTGTAGAGGCTGGCGACAGCCAGGCCGATCAGCACGGCCGAGACGAGGAACGTGAGCAGGCGCGGGGCGGACAGCGTGGGCATGGCCCATGCTCGCGCCGGCACGGTTACGGGATCGTTAGCGATCGAGCCCGGGAACGCGGGGCCGCTCCGGCGTCAAAGGGCCGGTGGAGCCGGGCAGCAGCCCGACCTGGGCCAGCCACAGGGCCATGATCGCGCCCGCGATCAGGGTCGCGAGCGAGGCCAACCGGCCAGTCCAGCGCCGCGTCACGATCATGACAGTCAGGACGGCCAGGAGAGCGAGGAGGAGCGCGAGCATCAGCATGGCCGCGCAATGCCACGGCCGCGCGCCCGCGTCACCGAGAGGGAGAGGCCGCGGGGGGCGCGGCCCCGGACCGGGGGCTTCTTGGCCCGGGCCGTCGTCCGCCGGATCCGAATCACCAGCCGCAACGAGCCGGTGAGCCGTCGCCCGATCGGGCGCGGTGGAGAAACACTGCCACAGTCGATAGTCGATCGCCGATCGGCGCAGGATAGTTCACGCGTCAATGTTGCCAGAATTTCCGGGCCGGCGCAGGGAGCATGCCGACGGATCGTGCCCGGGATGCACCGCATCGAGCGGTTTTGTAACTTGCATTGGGGCGCCAAAAGTAGCAAATCGCCCGTGAGGGGCGCACCGGGAACCTTAAAGTGACAGAAGAAAAAATTGTGCACACTCTAGATTTCATCGAGCTGGCGGGTGATATCATCGCCGCCTACGTCTCGAACAATCCGGTTCCGGCCTCCGAGCTGCCGGCCCTGATCGCGCGCGTGCACGGCGCGATCGCAGGCCTCGCCTCCGGCGCGCCCATTCTCGAGACCGGGGCGGCCCCGCGCGCCGCCGTCGAGAAGCCGGGCCCGGCCCAGATCCGCAAATCGGTCCAGCACGACGGCCTCGTCAGCTTCATCGACGGCAAGACCTACAAGACGCTGAAGCGGCACCTGACCAGCCACGGCCTCGATCCGCGCAGCTACCGCGAGCGCTACGGCCTGCCCGCCGACTACCCGATGGTCGCCCCGAGCTACGCCGAGCAGCGCTCCGCCCTCGCCAAGGCGATCGGCCTGGGCCAGCCCGGCGCCATGGCCGAGCGCGAGCGCAAGGGCCGCAAGGCCGCGTGAATCGCGCGGAGGCGTCCGGCGGCGGCACTCCGCCGCGGCCGCCGCTCTAACCGCGATGCTGTTCTGGCGTGCGCGCCCTCCGGATCCATGATCCGCGAACCGCGCGCCGCCAGCCTCGACCCTTCATCGCCACGATGGATCGCCCGGCGCATCCGGATCACCGGCCTGCGCCAGGATCGTTGCCGCGCGGCAACACTGGTCAGGGACATCGCGCAACACGGACAAGCTGCCACACTCTGCACAAAGCTGATGCCCACGCCGGACACCGAGAGTGACAGGCGCGGGGTCGAAGCATGATGAAGCCAGAGCAGACGAGGCCGAGTTCGGTCGTGGCGTTCCCGGCGCATATCGCGCCCGCCGTGGCCGACGAGGATACGGCATCGGTGATCGCGGTGCTGCAGGACCAGCTCGCGCTCGCCCGCGAAGGCCGGTTGCGCTCGGTGGCGGTCGTCTCCGTCTCGGCGGACGGCGAGGCGATCGGCACGCAGTGGTCGTGCAAGGGCGCCGACATCACCAGCCTGATCGGCAAGCTGACCGTGCTCACCCACGACATGATGGCCGCCCGGAAGTGACAGACCGCCGTTGGAGCATGGTGCGGGGAGGTGGGATCCGGCTTTCCGGAACCGTCATGCGGCATCAGAGAGATGGAGCCTGATGCCGTTGCCGTGAGATGGAACCGGGCTCTCGAGCGATCTCGCCGACGGGGATGCCGGTTCGGCGCCAGAGAGCGCGTCGAAACAGGGCACGCGAGCGCGATGCCGTCTCACCGGAATGGCGTCACGCTTTGCATGTCCGGCCTCCTGTGGCGACTTCGGGAGACCGGATCCCGCGTCACGGATCATGCCCTGGACCGCTCACGGCACGCGGGATCGCGGTAGAGGCTCGGGCGCGTGCGTCGAAGCCTAACCGCGATCGGATGTCGCTTCGGCACATCCCGGGCCCCGGGGCGGCATCTTGCGGGGGTCGCCCTATTTCCGCTGCCGCGGGCGTGCCCGCACCGCTCCGCGCCATCGCGCGGCTGGGCTTCAGGACCGGAGGATCGCCCCAGGATGAGACGCGCCCTGCTCAACACCATACTGGCCGCGTCGACCCTGTCCTGCGCCGCCGCAGCCGCCGAGGACGACAAGCGGACCGAGACCATCGCGGGGCTGGTGCGGATCGTCGGCGCACAGGCGGGCATCGTCCTGTATTGCCGCAAGTTCCACTCCGTCGACGATGCGGTCTCGGAGGGATTGTCCCGGACCGTCCGCCGGGCCCTCGACACCGCGGTCGGCCGCCGTCAGGCCGAGGCCGCCATCGCCGAGGAGGGCCGACGCGTCGCCAAGGAGATCGAGGCGGTGGGCGCCGAACAATGGTGCGCCGACCAGCGCGACATCCTCAATACCGACGGCGTCCGGGTCTTCATCGACTGAATCCTCACCCGGCAGTCCCTGACCTCTCGGGGCCGCCGGGGGCTCTTGCCCCCTCGGGCGGGATCCGACGGCCTCGAAACGCGCCTGTCGTTTGGAGGCCACAGCGGGGAGCCGAAATCCGAAAGGGGTCGGCCGCAGGCGGCCAATCTGGCACCGCCGGGACCAGATGTCGGCGATGCAAGCGTCCTCGCGGTCTGCAGTGCAGAACAGATTATCTCCTTGTTCCGCCTTCGAACGTCTGTCATGTTTCGATGACAGACGACATTAAACAGATCACGCCGGCTGTGATCGTCCACCTAAGAGCCTCAAGGGCCGAGGTGCCGGCGTAGGAGGATTACGCCATGTCCAGACCGATCTACATCGCCATCGCCCTCGTCGTATGCGGCGTGGCGCTCACGGTGTTTGCCTTCACCCGCGCGCCCCGATCGAAAGAATTCGCCGGGTGGGACGTGATGTTCATGAGCGGGATCGGCGCCGTGGCGCTCGGCTTCCTGGCGACCCTGGTCGAGGTGGTGACCGGGTAGGCGGCTGTCGAAGCAGACGCCGCTCCGTCCGGGCGTGCCTCGACGACGGGCGTCCCTGCGAGAAATTGGCTCGGCGCAGAGCGGTGGCGGCCTCCCGGCCTGCCGCCGCTTTGGTGGCCGGACGCCAAATCTCTGACCCATGGGTGAAGATTGCCCATGAGCAGGCGAACACTGCGATTCACAGCTTGTTGTGGATCGCGAGAATCCGATGCTTTTCGAAGATCAATTTTGAAACTGATTCGCCGATCCTCCGCCCACCGATTTCCATGAGGCGGCGATGTTTGAACGACGCAGCACCCCGCGGACGCTCCTGAACGAGACCGGCAGCATTTCGGTCGACGAGCATCGAAGCCTGCCCTGTATCGTGTACGATCGCTCCGCAGGCGGCGTCCGCGTCGCGCTGCCGGACGCCGACATCGTCCCGGACCGGTTCGTGCTCAGCATCGATGCGAGCAACGAGTTCCTCATCTGCCAGGCAGTATGGCGCAAGGCCGAGGAGATCGGGGCCATGACGGACGAGCCGGAGGTCGGATGGTCGACCCGGCCGAGCATCCGGCGCGAACCGGAGCCGGCCTGACGCCCCGGCAACGCGCGATCCTACGTCTTTGCGTTGGGGCACTTCCCGAACTGAAACGGTCGCCGCAGAGCGCGCGGTGCGGTTTTTGCGCACCCGGGTGCTTCGTGCGCGGGCGGAACGCGGCCCGGGCTTCGGCTCAGGACGATGCGATGCCCGTGAAACAACGGGATTGCCAATAGGTCCTGTGCCCTTTGGCGGGTGATCGGCGCAGAGCCCGGCGGACGCCGGCGTTCGTCCAGCAACCACAGAAGGTCACGGAGCCATTGGATCCAGGACGTCTGAATCGGAGACCACGATAAGCTAGCGTACGCCCCGGGCCGCCTGCGATGAGACGTCCAAGAGCCTCGGCTGGAAAGCCGGCGGCCGCGTCTCGTGGCGATGCCCTGGAGCCTTATGGGGTCTGCGAAAACAGCGCAGGCTGCCGAACCGTGTGGCCCGATCGGGCGCCGGCTCACTCCCAATCGATATCCAGCGACCGCTCGAATGCGGCCGCGGACATCTCCTTGCCCTTCGGATCGGCCACCGTGATCTCGCGGAAACCGCGCCGGGCGAGTTCCCAGGTCTTTTCCATGGCCTGCTCGTCGGTCCCGCACGCGAAGGTCATGACGCGGCCGGACGGATCGATCCCCTTGACGGTGAACACGACGCTCTCCTTGCTCTCCGGTGAGCATATAGCGCTGCGGGCCCGATCCCGCCTCCTGCGGATCCGGGACCCGCGAGGCCGGCGCCGCGTTGCCATGGGGCAGGAAGGCCCCGGATGACGGACGCACCCCACCCAACGCCTAAGCAGACTTGCGTCGGCAGGCCAGCGCGAGCCGGCTCGGGTTCTGGGAGCGAGCCCAGGTTTTTGACGCAAAACCGCAGCACACCTTTGCGATACCGGCTCGGATCGGAACGGGACCCGCGCCCCGTCCGATCCGGGGGGAAGGCCGGCGGAAGCCGAGCCGGCCCCTTCGGACGAGCCGTCGGCGGTCGCGACCGGCACCCGGGAGGTCGGGCGGTCGCAGAAGGGCGACGGCGAGGACGCGGTCGTCCGGCGCGAGACCGGGATCCGGGCGGTCCGGGCGGCGGCTTCCCCGCCCATCCCTGGACGATCGACCTCGTGCAATGCGCAATCAACAGGGCCGCAGCAGGATGCGGGGCCCACAGGAGTCCAACCATGGCGAACATTCCCGGCTACGAGGTCCCGCCTCAGATGCGCGACCTCGCCGAATCCAGCCTCGATCAGGCCCGCAAGGCCTTCGGGAGCTTCATCGCCGCCGCGCGGCGTACGACCGATACCGTCCAGGATTCGGCCGAGTTCGCGCGCACCAACGCGCAGGACATGTATGCCCGCGGCCTCGGTTACGCTGAGCAGAACGTCCAGGCCGCGTTCGACCTGGCCCAGAAGCTCGCGGCCGCGCGCTCCCTCTCCGAGGCGACGCAGATCCAGGCCGAGTACGTGCGCGAGCGCTTCGCGGCGATGCAGGCCCAGGCGAAGGAGATGGGGGGCCTCGCCCAAGCGGCGATGCAGCAGGGCGCAGAGCGCGCCGGAACGGCCATGCAGCAGGGCGCCGAGGCGACCCGCAAGGCGGTGGAGCAGGGGCAGAATGCGGCCCAGCAGATGGGCCACGAGGCGCAACAGGCCGTCGAGAAGGCGACGCACTGATCGCAGGCCGGAGGCAGCGGGCTCCTCGGGGCCGCCGTCCAGGGTCGTGGGCCGGCGACGCGTCCGAGTGCCGCCGGTCGTATCGGAACGCGGAGTTGCGAATGATGTACGGCGAGGTCGGCCGTCTGGCGGACGAGGGGCTCCGGCTGAGCATGTGCCAGGCGGAGAATGCCGCCCTTCTCGCGGTGGCGGCGCAGTATGCTTGGCTGGACCTCTGCGTCGAAACCTGCCGGGCGGCGGGCGCAGCCTTGAGCGCCGAGATGGAGCAGCAGGCGCGCACGCGCCGTCTCATCCGGCGTGGCGTCTCGCCCATGGCCGCCGCCCAGGAATTACGCATCGTCTAGAGCCGCCCCCGAAAGGTGGGGGCCGGCTTTCGGACATCGCGGATGCAAGATCGAAGGCCCGGAGCCTCGTCCTGGATCCGATAGCCGGAGCGGTGCGCTCGTTCCCTGCGGGGCGTGTTCCACCGGCTTCGCGATGCGGCGTCATCCGGGGTCGTTGCTACGGCTGGCCGCGTTCGTCCCGCCCACCGCGACGCCGGACCGGGCGGCTCAGGCGCCGATACCCCGGCGGAGGGGTATCCACTCCGCCGGCGAATGCTCGGGACGCGCGCTCAGCGAACCGCTTCCATCGAGGCCTGGACCATCGGCCGTTCGACGGCCGAGACCGTCCGGTGGCTTCCGGTTCCGATGCCCCGAACGGGCTGGGGCGTGGTGGTCAGGTCGCCGACCGGGTGGACCTGCTGCGCGGCGCGGGCCTGATCCCGATACAGCGGCGGCGTCAGGTGCAGACGGTCATCCGCGGCGGCGGGACCGGTGAAGAGGGCGGCCGAGGTGAGCGCGGCCGACGCGAGGACGAAGATCGTGCGCATGGTGCGACTCCGGTTCGATCGCGGGGTGCGATCGGCAAACCCTATGAGAGCATGCTTTTGTGCGATGCGGTATGCTGATTGCGCATTGCACCATAGCGCAGATCCGGAACGGTTTTGCAGTGATCGTCCCAATGACCCATGGACAATCCGGTTTCTCGACGGCCGCCGTCATGCATTCAGCTCAAATGAACTAAATTTCCACTGATGAACTCTCAAATGAAAATTGAGACGGCGAGAGATTTAATTTTGCCCCACTGCAGCCGCGCCGGTTCGATCGCCGTTCCGCTGCCTCTGCGGGGATCTGGTCGCGGGATTACGAAACGGGCGGGTATGCGGGCGGCCGCATGCGCGGGAACCGTGTCGCGGCTTCGTGATGGCGCCGATACGAATCGGCAATGCGTTCGCCGGATCCGCGTCACACGGCTGCGCGAGACCCACGCCCATTCCAGAGCCTCCCGGAGCGACAGCATGGCGCCCGCCGACCTCGACAAGCGCGCCGAGCTGACCGTGTGGCCGAGCCGTTCGCTCGGCCGCTCCGCGGAGGGTCGTCCGTTCGCGACCCTGCGCGAGGCCCTCGCAGCCGCGGCCGAGGATGCGCAACCCTGGATCATCACCGAGGCCGGCGACATCCTCTCGCCGCGCTGGATCCGGGCGAACAGTCCTCCCGCCCCCTGCAGCAGTCGAATTTTCAACGTCCGCGCGTAATCCGGCCCCTTTGCACGCATCGGTTTGTCGCGCCCCGGCGTTGAGGGCGGTGAACTGCCCGACGACCGGGCAGAGCGAACCGAGGAAACGGAGGCCACAATGCTGAAGGGCGGACTTCTCTGGCTGCTGGGGATCCCGATCCCGATCATCCTGCTGCTGTGGTTCCTCGGCGTGTTTCACTGAGCGCCTTTCACAGGACGCCCTCTGCGCCGGGCCTTGCAGGCGAAGAACTCTCGGTGATCGAGAGTTTCACGAGGTCCTACCGGCATCATTGGCCGGAGCCGTCACCGGTTCGACAGCGAACGTGATGCAAGAGCAAGCACCTGAGCGGACGTGCTTCCGGTACGCCCCCTCAGGACGTGGCGATTCAGGAAAAATGCCGGGTCGGCGGCCCTGCCTGCCGGATCGGCGAACCGCCCCGGCGCGGTCCCGTTCAGCACCCGATGCAGATGTCGTGCACCACATGCTCGTGCCGGGGCCCGGTGCGCTGGTTCGGAAGCCGGCCATCGGTCGATGGAAAACCGCTGCCGAGCGTGGGAATCCGCCTGCGGCCGCCGGTCAGGTCCGCCGTGGTCGGGAGCGGTGTCGGGGCGGACGGGGCTGTCTCGGGCAGCGGCGCAACGGGGGGAGCGCCGCTCGCGATGCCGGGATCGGCGAGCGGGATCGCCATCCCCTGCACCGGGCGCGCCGATGCGAATTCGCCGGCATGGGCGGGCAACGGCGCGACGGCCAGGGCCGCGAGGACGAGGCGACACCGCACCCGCATAGCGCAATCTCCGAGGCTCTCCCCTCGCACTGCAGGGAAGCCGGCGCGTCGAGACGCGCTGGCCGGGCGGTCCTTAGTACGACCGGCCATAAAAGGGTTTGGATACCGGATGATAGCGGTCGCCGACCGGCCAAGTATACGGCTGGTCTTTCCCCATATGCATGCCGGACCTGAACCTCGGCTCGTTGAAACCGATGCCGTGAAGCCCGCCGGCGTGGACTTTGGCGCCTCGGGCCGGGGAGCCGGCCTCACGCGCCATGGTGACACCCGACCCCCCCAGAACCAGAACGGCCGCGAGCGAGACGCGGCCCAGCATGACGGTCATCCCCGCCTCCTGTCCCGGCCGAATTGCCGGCACAAAATGAACGACGGCTCACCTCTGCAGTTCCGCCCGGGGTCACGGCTCCGAATCGTCAGAACGTGCCGGCCCCGGCGAGGCAGGCCTCCGCGATCGCACCGCCGCAGACATCTGTGGTCCGGCTCGCCGCAGCCGCCCCACCGATGCCGGCACCGCCGGTCGATCCGCCGCCGGCCGCGCTCGTCCCCTGGACCTTGTCAAGACCCCGGCTCGTCACCGCGTTCGAGCCGGTCGCAATCCCCGCTCCGCTGGCCGCCCCACCGTTGCCGGAGGGCGGCACGACGACCGGTATGGCGGCGGAATTGGCCGCGAACCCGGCGCTGCTCGCGACCGCACCGCCGACGGCGGAGGTGACCAGGCCCGCATTCGAAGGGGCGCCGGTCATGAACCCGATGCTGCCGACGGAGGTCGTCGTGAGGGAGGTCGAGGCGGACCCGAAGCCCAGGCCCGCGGTGAGACCCGATCCGATCCCGAGCCCCGTCAGGCCGAAGCTCGAAGACAGGGTGTTGCCCGAGATCGCGCCGAGGGCGGCGTTCGTGGAGGTGCCGAATCCGTTCCGCGTCCCGGCCGCGCCGATGGTATTGCCGGTGCCGGTCGAGCCGCGCGACGCCGTGAGACCGACGCCGCCGGTCAGACCGGCCCCCGTGAGGCCGAGTTGGCCTGCGCTGCTCCCGCCGGCGGGCGGTCCGATGCCGCCACCGCCGCCTGCGCCGCTCAGGCTCAGCTGGCCGGCATTCACCAGCCCACCGGTCTGGGCCGACAGGGTTGGAAAGGGACCGGTCGAGGACGAGCCGCCGAGGCTGAGCTGCCCTGGATTGGCGATCGCCGTGATCGGCTCCAGCGAGGCCGAGGCGGGGACTGTCGCGGTGGCGGACAGGCTCTGCGCGCCGGCCGAAGTGGCGATCGGCAGCAGCAGGGCGGCGAGGATAGCCCGCATGACGGTCTCCGCGAGAAGGACTGTCGGGAGCCAACCGCGCCGATTCGGACGGGTTCCGCCGGTGCGCGCCCGCCGTCAGGCCGCCCGGACCCACACCGCGGTGTCGTGGAAGGTGGCCCCGTCGTTGGGGGCGGCCGGCGTGTCGCCGATCAGCGCGTTGATGCCGCCTCCGCCCGCGAAGGCCGCGCTCGGCCACAGGCTCTCGACCACGACGATCCCGGGCGGCTGCCCCTCCGCGAGGCGCGCGTGCAGCCGCACCCGGCCGCGGGCATTGCCGAGTTCCACGGGGTCGCCGGTGGCGATCCCGAGCCGCGCGCCGTCCTCGGGGTGGAGCAGGCAGGTCGGGCGCCCCTCCCGCCGAATCGACTCGGGCAGGTTGGTGAAGGTCGTGTTGAGGAACTGGCGGGCCGGCGGCGCGACCAGGCGGAACGGATGCTCCGGGCCGGCCGGCTCCGCCACCGCCCAATGGTCGGGCAGGGCCGGCATCCCGGCCGCGCGCGGCCCGAGGGACGCCCAGTCCGGACCGAACCGGAAGCGCCCGTCCGGATGGCCGAAACCGGTGAGGAAATGGCTTTCGGCGAAGCCCGGCTGCGCGTCGATCCAGCGCTCCCGTTCGAGCCGATCGAGGCCGCCCCAGCCCGAGCGGGCCAGGGTGGCGTCGGCGAGGTCCCGCGCGCTCAGGCGGAAGCCCGCGTGCTCGGCCCCGAGCCGGCCGGCGAGATCGGCCAGCAGGTCGTGGTTCGAGCGGCACGCGCCGGGCGGTTCCAGGATTGCGGGCCCCGACTGGATGTGGCTATGGCCGCCGGCCCCGTAGATGTCGTCGTGCTCCAGGAAGGTGGTTGCCGGCAGCACGATGTCGGCGAGAGCGGCGGTCTCGGTCATGAACTGCTCGTGGACGGCCACGAACACGTCCGGCCGCATCAGGCCCGCGCGCACGCGGTTGCTGTCGGGCGCGGACGCCGCCGGGTTCGCAGACTGGATCAGCAGGGCGCGCACCGGCGGGCCGCCCTGCAGCGCCTCGGGATCCTCGGCCAGCACCGCGCCGATCCGGCTCATGTCGAGTTCGCGCACCCCAGGAGTCTTGGCGTCGAGCCCTTCGGTCAGGCTCTTGTCCCAGTTGAAGATCGCGGCGTTCTGCCAGAGCGCTCCCCCGCCTTCGTGCTGCCAGGCACCGGTCACGGTGGGCAGGCAGGTCACCGCGTGCAGGTTCACGGCGCCGTTGCGCGTCCGGGTGAAGCCGAAGCCGCAGCGGATGTAGCTGCGCGGCGTCGCGCAGTAGAGCGCCGCGAAGGCCTCGATCGCCGCCGCGTCGAGGCCGGTGATCGAAGCCGCCCAGTCGGGCGTGCGTGTGGCGAGGTGCGCCTCCAGCGCCGCCGTGTCCTCGGCATGGGCCGCTAGGTAGGCTCGGTCGGCGTAGCCGTCGCGGAACAGGACGTGGAGCACCGCGCAGGCCAGCGCCCCGTCGGTCCCGGGCCTGGGCGCGAGGTGGAGGTCGGCCGCCGCCGCGGTGCCGGTGCGGTAGGGATCGATCACCACGAGCTTGGCGCCCCGCGTCTTGCGGGCCCGGCTGATGTGGCCCATCGCGTTGACCTGGGTGCTCACCGGGTTGCCGCCCCAGACCACGATCAGGTCGGAGAGCGCCATCTCGCGCGGGTCCGGCCCGGCGATGCGGCCGACCCCGGCGCTCCAGCCGGCGGCGGCGATGGCCGTGCAGATGGTGCGCTTGCGTCGCGAGTAGCCCATCACGTGCGTCAGCCGGTGGATGCCGTCGCGCTGGACGAGGCCCATGGTGCCGCCGGAATTGTACGGCCAGACCGCCTCGGGGCCGTGGCGCTCGGCAGCCTCCGTGAAGGCCGCCGCCACGCGGTCGACAGCCGCGTCCCAGGAGATCTCCCGCCACCGGCCGCCGCCCTTCGGACCGACGCGCTCGAGCGGGTGCAGGATCCGGTCCGGGTGGTGGACGCGCTCGCCGTAGCGGCTCACCTTGGCGCAGATCACGCCGGCGGTGTACGGGTTGTCGCCGCCCCGGACCGAGACGACCCGGCCGTCGGCCACCTGCACGTCGAGGCTGCAGGCGGAGGGGCAATCGTGCGGGCAGACGGTCCGGACCAAGCGACGAACTCCCAGGCGATTCAGGCGCGGCGCAGGCACGGATGATGCAAGCACCGTGCTTTTTTGAGGCTCCGTCAAGCCTCACGGACAAGTCGGAAGGCGATCTATGACGGCGGCCAGCGGACGGATCCTCACGGGTGCGGAGTTGAAGGCGCTGTCGCGGCGCTCGGACCTGTGCGGCGCCCTGCAGCTGTCCGCGCACGGGCTGATGCTGGCGGGCACCGGCTGGCTGGTCTGGCGGGCCGGGCCCTGGACGCTCCTACCGGCCATGCTGCTGCTCGGCATCGTCCAGGCGGCCCTGTTCGCGCCGATCCACGAGACCATGCACCTGACCGCGTTCCGGTCGCGGCGCGCCAACACGGTCGTCGGCTGGCTGGCCGCATGCCCGTCGCTCCTGAACTGGCACTTCTACACGGCCTTCCACCTCGCCCACCACCGCCACACCCAGGATCCCGAGCGCGACCCGGAACTGGCGGCGCTGCCGCCCTCGACACTCGACGCCTATCTCTGGCGCGTGCTGGCGCTGCCCTACTGGCGCACACGGCTCCAGGTGGCGTGGGCCGGCCTGCGCGGCGACCTCTCCGCCTATCCCTACATCACCGAGCGCGCCGCGCCGCGCATCGTCCGTTCGCTCCGGCTGATGTGCGCCTTCGTGCTCGCCGGCTCGGCGCTGGCGATGGTGCGGGTCGGCTGGTGGGCGCCCCTGGTGTTCTGGATCGGCCCGCAGTTCCTCGGGCAGCCGTTCCTGCGGCTCTACCTGCTCGCCGAGCACACGCTCTGCACGATGGACGACAACGGACTGACCAACACCCGCACGACCTTGACCAACGGCCTGATGCGGCTGCTCATGTGGAACATGCCATTCCACACCGAGCACCACCTCTATCCGTCGATCCCGTTCCACCGCCTGCCGGAGGCCCACGCCGCGATGCGCGCGCGGCTCGGCGTGCTGCAGCGCGGCTACGCGCGCTGGCACGTCGGCTACGTGCGGACCCTGCGCCCGTGACCGGCTGGCCGACCGCCACCGGAACCTTCGCCCTCGGCGATCTGCCCCTCCAGTCCGGCGCGGTGATGCCGGGCGCGCAGCTCCGCTGGAAGACGCACGGGACCCTGGCGCCCGCGCGCGACAACGTGGTGCTCTACCCGACGAGCTACGCGGCCCGGCACCCGGACATCGAATGGCTGATCGGACCCAACGGGGTGCTCGATCCGGGGCGCTGGTTCATCGTCATCCCGGACATGTTCGGCAACGGCCTGTCGTCGAGCCCGTCGAACAATCCGGACTGGCCGGGCCTCGTCACCGCCTGGGACAACGTCCACGCCCAGAGCCGCCTGCTCGCCGAGATCTGGGGGATCGAGCGTCTGCACGCGGTCTACGGATGGTCCATGGGGGCGCAGCAGGCCTACCATTGGGCGGCCCTGTTCCCGGAGCGCGTCGCCCGGGCGGTCGTCAATTGCGGCAGCGCCCGCACCGCAATCCACAACCGTGTCTTCCTCAAAGGCCTGATGGCGGTGCTGGAGGCGGCCCCCGAGCATCGCGGCGACGGGCGTTTCGCGGCCGAACCCGCGGGCGCCCTGCGGGCCTTCGGGCGCATCTACGCCGGCTGGGCGCTGAGCCAGGATTTCTACCGGGCGGACCTGCACCGCACCGCGCTGGGCGCGCCCGATCTCGACACCTTCCTGCGCACCGACTGGGAGGAGCGCTTCGCCCGCCGCCCGGCCGCCGACCTCTACGCGCAGCTTTGCACCTGGGAGGCCGGCGACATCAGCCGCGACCCGCGCTACGGCGGCGACCTGGGGCGGGCGCTCGGCGCGATCACCGCCCGGGTGCTGCTGATGCCCGGAGAGACCGACCTGTACTTCAGGGTCGCCGACAACGAAGCCGAGCTGCCGCACCTGCGCGACGGGGTGCTGCGGCCGATCCCGAGCCTCTGGGGCCACCGGGCGGGAAATCCCTCGCACAACCCGGCCGACGCCGCGTTCCTGCGCGAGACCGTGCGGGCCGTCTTCGAATAACCGCGGCGGCTTCTTCGAAGAACCGGCCTTCATGCTGCCGGAAAGGCGGTATGGTCTCGCCACCGGGATCCGCCTGAACTCACGATTGTGCCGTTGCCCGAACCGTTCGCCAGAGGCTTGAGCCGCGCCGGCTGGCTCGCCGGCCTGCCGGCGCTCGCGCTGATCTGGGCGAGCGCGGCCCTCTACGCCGCCCCGCGGATCGCCGACCGGCTGGAGGCCGAGGGCGCGGCGGTGGCGGCCGGCACCGCCACCGCCACCGGCGAGCCCTGGCTGCGGCTGGAAGCGCGGGGCCGCGACCTCGCGGCGGCCGGCGAGGCGCCGGATGTCGGCGAGCGCGAGACCGTGCTGGCCCGGCTCGCCGCCCTGGAGGGGCCCCGGCGGATCGTCCCGGAGATCGGGCTGGTGGAGACGGCCGCGCCGTTCCAGTGGTCGGCGATCCGCACCGGTCCGGCCCGGGTCGCCCTGGAGGGCAGCCGCCCCGTGGAGATCGGCCGGCGGGCCCTGGAGGCGCGGATCACCGGGGCGCTGAGCCCCGGCACCGCGCTGGACGACAGCGCCCGGGCGGCCCGGGGGGCGCCTCCCGATTTCCCGAGCGCGGCGGCGTTCCTGGCGGCGCGGCTGTCGGGGCTCGCCCCGGGCGGCCGGGCGGCGCTGAGCGACACCGTGCTCAGCCTGTCCGGCGAGGCCCTGGACGTGCCGGCCTACGAGGCGCTGCGGGCTTCCCTGTCGGACCCGCCGACGGGCTTCAGCGTCGGGCGGATCGAGATCCTGCCGCCGGCGGTGCCGCATTTCCGGTTCTCGGTGGAGAAGACCGCCCGGGGGATCGTGCTCGACGGCTTCGCGGCCTCGGCGGCGGACCGGGAGGCGGCGTTGCGCGCCGCCGCCGAGGCCGCCGCCGGCGGCGCCGTGGAGGATCGGCTGCACGCCGCCCGGGGTCTCGACCCGTCGATCGACCCCAAGAGCCTGACCGCCTTCGCGTTCCGCCTCGCCGAGCTGATCCAGACCGGGACCGTCGCCTTCGCGGACGACGCCATCTCGGTGACCGGGGACGCCATCGATGGGCAGGCGGTCCCCGACGCGGCAGCGCTGATGCGCGACGCCCGCCCCGCCGGCGTGAAGGCCGGGCCGGTGGCGCTGACGGCGCGGCCGCTCTCGCCCTACCGGGTGACGATCCGGCGGACCCCGGAGGCGGTCACGCTGACCGGCCACCTGCCCGACGACGCCACCCGGGAGCGGGTGCTGTCCGCCCTGCGCCCGCGCCTGTTCCGCGAGCCCGTCATCGACCGCACCCGGCTGGCCGATGGGGCGCCCCCGGATCTCGGCGACGCCCTCGCGGCCGCGTCTCCCCTGGTGGCCAGCCTCGCCTCCGGGGAGGTGGCTGTGCAGGACCGGGCGCTCACGCTGACCGGCGAGAGCCTCTACCGGGAGGCGGCCGCCCGGGTTCCGGACCGGCTGGCCGAGGTGCTGCCCCCCGGCTGGATCGGGCACGCGGCGGTCTCGGCGCGCCAGCCGGCCGAGCAGCGTGACCCGGCCTCCTGCCGCACCGAGGCCGCCGCCGCCATCGCGGGGGCGGTGCTGCGCTTCCCGGCGGGGAGCACCGTCCTGGCGCCGTCCTTCTACCCGGTCCTCGACGCCCTGGCGGCGCTCGCCAAGACCTGCCCAGCGCTGCGCATCGCCGTCTCCGGCCCCGCGGATCCGGCCAAGCCGAAGGTCACGCCGACCCCGGCCGCAGGCCCGGGGGAGGGCGCCCAGCCCGCCGAGCCTGCGCCGACCCGGGTCGCGAGCGCGGCCAAGCCGGGGCCGGCCGACGAGCCATCTGCGCAGCCGGCAAAGGAGGCCGCCAAGGCCCCGCCGAAGCCCGGGGCGGCCACCGCCAAGGCGCCGCCCCAGAAGGCCGCCCAGAAGGCCTCCAGCGGCTCCGACAAGGACACCGAGAAGCACCCCAAGGCGGCGGCGAAGAAGCCCGAGGCCGCCGCCAGGAAGCCTGCCGCGCCCAAGGAGGCCTCCGACGAGCCGCCGCCCGATCTGCCGCGGCTGCGCGCGCAGGCCGTGATGGAGTATCTGCTCCAGGCCGGGGCCCGGCCCGAGCAGGTCGTCGCCGGGCCGGACGCCCCGGCCGGCCCCCTCGCCCTCGCGCTGCTGCCGTGAGGGCCGGAAGCCCCGCCGCGCGCCCGTCCGCCGGGCCGCGTCCACGCGCTCGCAGGGAGGCCGGACGGCCGTGACGCTGCTGCTCGACGGATTCTGGCCCGGGCTCGCCGGGGCGGCCGCGCTCGGCCTGCTGGTCGGCGCCCTGGCGGGCTGGCCGGCCCGGCCCCGCGTGCCGCTGGCGCTCTGCGGGCTGGCGGCGCTCCTGGCGGCTCTGGCGCTGGCCGGGCTCGTCCCGGGCCTGCCCGGCCTCTGGCTGGAGGGCGCCGGCCTGATCCTGCCGCCCTACCTCGCCGGCTGCGCCTTGGGGGCGCTGGGGCGCCGTCTGGCCGCCCGGGGCTGAGACGACCGGACGGGGGGGACCCCCGGCCGGGAACCGGCACGCCCCCCGGCGGCGTTGCTTCTGCGAGAATGGCCCGAGCGGCCTACACCCAGAAGAGGCGATCAGATGCCGAACCTGACGCGCTCCGTACGACGCCACGCCCTCCGCCTGCCGCGCCCCCGGGCCGGCGCCGCCGCCACCGGCCTGTTCCTGGCCGCCCTGGCGCTCTCGGCCGCCACGGTGCCGCTGGGGGAGCCCGGTGCGGCCAGCACCGCGCAGGCCTCGCTGATGCAGTGAGGGGGACCGACAAGAGAGGGGCGGCCCTCGCTCCACCCGAAAACCCGCCCCGTTGATCACAAGCGCCCTCCCCCCACTGCGGGGGAGGGGATGCACACGCGGCGGCCGCTCGCAGCCTGCAACCTTCGAAGGCCCGACAGGCAACCCGCGCCCGTCCGGCGCCGTTGTCCGCCCGGGCCCATCCGGCCCCGGAGTGACGCACATGGGACTGCTCGAATCGGCGATCGGCGGCGTGCTCGGTCAGGTCTTCGGCGGCCAGAGGCAGGGATCCGGGGGGATGTCGCCCCTGGTGAAGGCGCTGTTGATGCTGCTGCTCGCCAAGGGCGCCAGCGGCGGCTTCGGCGATATTTTCGGGCGCGGCCGGCAGGGTGAGCCGGGCCCCGAGGCCGACCGGTCCGGCGGCGCCGGACCCTACGGGCGCGACCCCGGCCAGCACCCCGCCGATGGCGGCGGGCGCGGCTTCCCCAACGACACGGGCGATATCGGCGGCTTCGACCAGTCCGGCGGCCGCCGCGACACCGGCCCGGCCGACCCGTCGCTGCCCCCGGGCGACTTCTCGGATCTCTCCGGCATGCTCGACGGCCCGGGCGAGGCCCCGGCCCGGCGCGGCGCGGCCCCGGACGGGCAGGGGGATCTCGGCGGCCTCGACGGGCTGGTGGACCGCTTCCGCCAGGGCGGCCTCGGCGACGTGATCGAGTCCTGGATCGGCCACGGCGCCAACCGCCCGGTGGCCCCGGACCAGCTCGCCCACGCGCTCGGCCCCGACACGCTCGACACCCTCCAGAGCCAGACCGGGATGGACCGCGCCACGCTCCTGTCCCAGCTCGCCCAGGCCCTGCCGGAGGTGGTGCACGCGCTCACGCCGCAGGGGCGGGTGCCGGGGGCAGAGGAGCGAAGAGGTTGGTAGGCAAGGATTTTACAAAACCTTAAGTTTACAAGCGCGATATCGACCTGGCATCAAGAAAAAGCTTTTGATCCGGCTACGTTAGCTCATCGGGACCGAATTGCTGCATTTTTTAAAACACTTGGCCCGTTTGATCGAGATCGAATTAAAGCATCTCGCTTTGTTCAAGAAATCAGACAGGTCTCATTATCTATCAGAGCCTCTTAGAGTCTGCTTTCACAAGTTATGCGGCACACTTAAACCCGCCGCATCACCAGCGAGGCATTCGTACCCCCGAACCCGAACGAATTCGACAGTACCACGTCCACCTGCTTCCGCTTCGCCTCGAACGGCACGAGGTCGATCTTGGTCTCGACGGAGGGGTTGTCGAGGTTGAGCGTCGGCGGGATCACACCGTCGCGCAGGACGAGGATGGAAAAAATCGCCTCGACGGAGCCGGCGGCGCCCAGCAGGTGGCCCACCGAGCTCTTGGTGGACGACATGGTGGCGTGCGCGGCGGCATCCCCCAAAAGACGCTCCACGGCCTTCAGCTCCAGCTCGTCGCCCATGGGCGTCGAGGTGCCGTGGGCGTTGATGTAGCCGATCTCGGAGGGCGAGATGCCGGCGCGCTTCACCGCGGCGGTCATGCAGCGGAAGGCGCCGTCGCCGTCCGGGGATGGGGAGGTGATGTGGTAGGCGTCCCCCGAGAGGCCGTAGCCCACCACCTCGGCGTAGATCCGCGCGCCGCGGGCCTTGGCGTGCTCGTATTCCTCCAGCACCACGATACCGGCGCCCTCGCCCATGAGGAAGCCGTCGCGGTCGCGGTCGTAGGGGCGCGAGGCCTTCTCGGGCGTGTCGTTGAAGCCCGTGGTCAGGGCCCGGCAGGCGGAGAAGCCCGCGATCGAGAGGCGGTTGACCGGCGATTCGGCCCCGCCCGCCACCATCACGTCGGCGTCGCCGAGGGCGATCAGCCGGCTCGCGTCGCCGATGGCGTGGGCGCCCGTGGAGCAGGCCGTGACCACGGCGTTGTTGGGGCCCTTGAGGCCGTGCGCGATCGAGACCTGGCCCGAGGCGAGGTTGATGATCCGGCCCGGGATGAAGAACGGCGAGATCCGGCGCGGGCCCTTCTCGTGGAGGGTCACCGAGGCGTCGTAGATGCCGCCGATGCCGCCGATGCCGGAGCCGATCAGCACGCCGGTGGCGCACTGGTCCTCGTGGCTCTTGGGCGCCCAGCCGGCATCCTTCAGGGCCTCGTCGGCCGCCGCCATGGCGTAGACGATGAACGGATCGACCTTGCGCTGCTCCTTGGGCTCCATCACCGCGTCGGGGTTGAAGGTGCCGTCGGTTCCGTCGCCGAAGGGGATCTGGGCCGCGATGCGGCAGGGCAGGTCGGCGGATTCGAAGCCGCGGATCGGGCCGGCGCCGCTGTCGCCCGCGATCAGCCGGCTCCAGGTGTGCTCCACCCCGCTGCCCAGCGGCGTGACCATCCCCAGACCCGTGACCACCACCCGCCGCATGCTACCCGTCCCGTCTTGGAGCGCTCCCCGCCGCCACCGACGCCGGTTCATCACCGGAGCGCATCTTGAACACCCGATTGAGGCGGGACCCGACCCGTCCAATGGACCGCGGCGTCCCAGCCTCGAAACGCATAACGGCGCGGGGGCTGTTTCGCCTCACCCGCGCCGCGTGAAATCCGATCCGGCGCCTCAGGCGGCGGAGTTCTTCTCCAGGAACTTCACCGCATCCCCGACCGTCTGGATGGTCTCGGCGGCGTCGTCCGGGATCTCGACGTTGAACTCCTCCTCGAAGGCCATCACCAGCTCGACCGTGTCGAGGCTGTCGGCACCGAGGTCGTCGATGAAGTTGGCGCTCTCGACCACCTTCTCGGGCTCCACGCCCAGGTGCTCGACGACGATCTTCTTCACGCGCTCAGCGATATCGCTCATCGGTCTTCCGTCCTCGTCCTTTTGGTCTGTCAGTCTTCTCAGGGTGGTGCCGTGGCCACGCCGCGCCCTTGCGGGCTTGTTGACGGGCCGGTGTCCGATCGCGCGTGCTTCGAGGTGAACCGGCGAGGTGAACCGGGATGGCCCCGCCGTGGGGCCTTGGACTGAAAACCCGCTGAACCGTCAACCCCCTGTACGGCTGCGGGGTCTGGTAGCACAGGGTTCCAGCCCTGGCGAGAGCCGTTCAGAAACCCTTCATCGGTGTGGCACTTGCGTGTCGGCGGGGGTGATTCGGGGCGCGCGCGGACCCGGATCCGGTCTCCGGGGCGAGGGTCCGGGCTCGGGATCGGGCCGCCGCTCGGCGCGAAGGCCGGCCGCGACCATGCGGGACGATGCCCTAGAACATCGCCATGCCGCCGTTCACGTGCAGGGTGTGGCCCGTGACGTAGGCCGCCTCCGCGGAGGCGAGGTAGACGCAGGCCGCCCCCACCTCGGCGCCCTCGCCGAGCCGCCCGGCGGGCACCCGGGTCAGGATGGTCTCGCGCTGCTTCTCGTTGAGCGCGTCGGTCATCGGCGAGCTGATGAAGCCCGGCGCGATGCAGTTGACCGTGATTCCCCGGGAGGCGACCTCGGCGGCCAGCGCCTTGGTCATCCCCACGAGCCCGGCCTTGGCGGCGGCATAGTTGCCCTGCCCGGGATTGCCGGTGCTGCCGACCACCGAGCCGATGTTGACGATCCGCCCGGCGCGGCGGCGCATCATCCCCTTCACGGCCGCCCGCGACAGGCGGAAGGCCGCCGTGAGGTTGACGGCGAGCACCTGATCCCACTCCTCGTCCTTCATGCGCATGAAGAGGTTGTCGCGGGTGATGCCGGCGTTGTTGACCAGGATGTCCAGAGGACCGATCGCGGCCTCGGCAGCCGGCACAAGCCCCTCCACCGAATCCTTGTCGGAGAGGTCGGCGGCCACGGGGCTCGCCCGCTCGCCGAGTTCCGCGGCCAGCGCCTCGAGCGCCGCCGGGCGGGTCCCCGAGAGCGCCACGGTCGCCCCCTGGGCGTGCAGCGCCCGGGCGATGGCCTGGCCGAGGCCGCCGGTCGCCCCGGTGACGAGGGCCTTCCGGCCGGTGAGATCGAACATGCTGTCGTCCTGCCGTGGTTAGAGCGCGAAGGCCGCGACGTCCGCGGGCGTGCCGATCGCGGTGGCCGTCGCCTGCGGCGCGATGCGCTTGACGAGGCCGGTGAGCACCTTGCCGGCGCCGAGTTCGTGGAAGCGGTCGACGCCCGACGCCGCCATCGCGGCGACGCTCTCGCGCCAGCGCACGGTGCCGGTGACCTGCGCCACCAGCGCCGCCCGGATCGCCTCCGGCTCGGAGACCGGCGCGGCCGTGACGTTGGCGTAGAGCGTCACGCGCGGGGCGTTCAGGGCGACGGCAGCCAGCGCCCGCGCCATCGCCTCGGCGGCGGGCGCCATCAGGCGGCAGTGGAACGGCGCCGAGACGTTGAGCATGACCGCGCGCTTGATCCCGCGCCCGGTGGCGATGCCGAGGGCGCACTCCACCGCCGGCCGGTCGCCCGAGAGCACGACCTGGCCGCCGCCATTGTCGTTGGCGACGTCGCAGACCCCGCCGCCGGATTCCAGCGCCGCCGCTTCGGCGATGGCCCGGGCCGCCTCGAGATCGGTGCCGATCAGCGCCGCCATGGCGCCTGCCCCCGGCGCCACCGCCGCCTGCATGGCCTCGCCGCGCAAGCGCAGCAGACGGGCCGCATCCGCGACGGAGAGGCTGCCGGCGGCCGCGAGCGCCGCGTATTCGCCGAGCGAATGCCCCGCCACGCAGGCCACGTCGCGGGCGAGGTCGAGGCCGCGCTCGGCCTCCAGCACCCGCAGCACCGCGAGGCTCGCCGCCATCAGGGCCGGCTGGGCGTTGGCCGTGAGGGTCAGTTCCTCGGCCGGGCCCTCGAACATCAGGCGCGAGAGCGGCTGGGACAGTGCGGAATCGACCTCGTCGAGCACCGCCCGGGCCTGCGGAAAGGCCTCCGCGAGATCCCGGGCCATGCCGACCGCCTGGCTGCCCTGGCCCGGAAAGATGAGTGCGCGCATGGCCCGTCTGGTCGCTCTCGCCGTGCGACGCGCGAACGCCGCCCCTGTCGGCAGAAATCCTGTGATGAGGGCCGCGGAGTCGCACCCGCGGCGGCGGGTGTCAACAATGCGCCGCACAATCATCGACGCGCCCGCCAGACGCGCGTTCGGCGCAACCCGCTGTGCTTGTTGCACAACGGCATTCCGTGTAGAGTGCCGTCACACCCGACATCACCCGTCGCTTAAGCTGAGGAGCCGCCCCGCATGGCGCGCGTCACCGTCGAAGACTGCATCGAGAAGGTCGAGAACCGTTTCGAGCTCGTGCTGCTGGCGAGCCATCGGGCGCGTCTGCTCGCCGCCGGCGCCCCGCTCACCATCGACCGCGACCGCGACAAGAACCCGGTCGTGGCCCTGCGCGAGATCGGCGACGAGACGATCACGGCCGACGACCTCAAGGAGCAGCTGATCCACTCGATGCAGAAATACGTCGAGGTCGACGAGCCGGAGGCCGAGACCGTGCCGCTGCTGTCGAGCTCGCCCGCCGCGGCCGCGGTGGCGCCGCAATCCTCCAGCGACGAGGCGGCGGTCCAGTTCGACCGCATGAGCGAGGAGGACCTCCTGCGCGGCCTCGAGAACCTCGCACCGCCGGTCGAGACCGACGACGAGGGCGAGTGAGCCTCACCGCGTGGGTCTGGACGATCACGACCTGAGCGAGACCGGACCCGGCGGAGACGCCGGGTTCTCTCGTTCCGAGGGCGACGCGGCCGCGGCCGGCGCTTTTCCCTCGCCGGGGACTGGCGCGCCACCCCGCGTTGCGGGAGGATCGGGCGCGACCCCGACACCGCGTGCTCCCCAGGAGGCGACGATATCCCGGCGGATGATGCGCCAGTACGAACTCGTCGAGCGGGTCAAGCACTACAATCCTGCCACCGACGAGGCTCTGCTCAACCGCGCCTACGTGTATGCCATGCAGGCGCACGGCACGCAGAAGCGCGCCTCCGGCGACCCGTTCTTCGCGCATCCGCTCGAAGTCGCCGCGATCCTCACCGACCTCCATCTCGATGACGCCACCATCGTGGCCGCGGTCCTGCACGACACCGTGGAGGACACCGAGGCGACCCTGGAGGAGATCCGCCGCCTGTTCGGCGCGGAGATCGGCGCCCTGGTCGACGGGCTGACCAAGCTCAAGCGGCTCGATCTCGTCTCCAAGCAGGCCGCCCAGGGCGAGAATTTCCGCAAGCTGCTGCTGGCCGTGGCGGCGGACGTGCGCGTGCTTCTCGTCAAGCTCGCCGACCGCCTGCACAACATGCGCACCCTGCAGCACATGCGGGAGGACAAGCGCCACCGGATCGCCCAGGAGACGCTGGACATCTACGCGCCGCTCGCCGGCCGCATGGGCATGCAGGAGCTGCGCGAGGAGCTGGAGGATCTGGCCTTCCGCAACATCGAGCCGGAGGTCTACGCCACCATCACCCAGCGGCTGACGCGGCTCACGGCCAAGTCCGAGCGCGTGGTCGAGACCATCGCGCAGGTGCTGACCGAGAAGCTCGGCGCCCAGGGCATCACCGCCGAGGTGAGCGGCCGGCAGAAGCGGCCGTTCTCGATCTGGTCGAAGATGGAGCGCAAGTCGGTCGCCTTCGAGCAGCTGTCCGACATCTTCGGCTTCCGGGTGGTCGTGGACACGGTGCAGGACTGCTACGCGGCGCTCGGCATCGTCCACACCAGCTGGCCGATGGTCCCCGGCCGGTACAAGGACTACATCTCGACGCCCAAGCAGAACGATTACCGCTCGATCCACACCACGGTGATCGGGCCGAAGAGCCAGCGCGTCGAGCTGCAGATCCGCACCAGCGCCATGGACGACATCGCCGAGTACGGCATCGCCGCGCACGCGCATTACAAGGACCTCGGCAAGGAGGCCGGGAAGGACCTGGCGCGCCGCGAGGGCGAGGGCAGCGTGCATCCACGGCTGGCGGCCGAGAGCGGCGCCTACCTGTGGCTGCGCCGGACCATCGAGCTCCTGGCCGAGGGCGACAGCCCGGAGGAGTTCCTGGAGCACACCAAGCTGGAGCTGTTCCAGGACCAGGTATTCTGCTTCACCCCGAAGGGGCGGCTGATCGCCCTGCCGCGCGGCGCGACGCCGATCGACTTCGCCTACGCGGTGCACACCGATGTCGGCAACTCGGCGGTCGGCGCCAAGATCAACGGCCGGATGGCGCCGCTGCTGCACGAGCTCGCCAACGGCGACGAGGTCGAGATCAGCCGCTCGGACGGGGCCTCGCCGCCCGCCGCCTGGGAATCCCTGGTGGTGACCGGCAAGGCCCGGGCGGCGATCCGGCGGGCGACCCGGACGGCGGTGCGCCGGCAATATGCCGGGCTCGGCCGCCAGATCCTCGACCGGGCGTTCGAGCGCGCCGCCAAGACCTTCTCGGAGGACAAGCTGCGCGGCGCCCTGCCGAGGCTCGCCCGGGCGACCACCGAGGACGTGTTCGCCGCCGTCGGGCGGGGCGAGATGTTCTCCGGGGACGTGGTCCGCGCCGTGTATCCCGACCATCGCGACGAGCGCCGGCCCGCCACGCCGCAGGGCGCGATGAACGGCGCCGGCCGCCTCGTGCGCTCGTCCGACCAGACGATGCGGCTGA
Organism: Methylobacterium sp. NEAU K; assembly: GCF_030700285.1. Lineage (GTDB taxonomy): Bacteria > Pseudomonadota > Alphaproteobacteria > Rhizobiales > Beijerinckiaceae > Methylobacterium. Next base: position 83,378 of record NZ_JAUYZJ010000009.1, read on the forward strand.
CCTTCGCGGGTGCCGAGGGCGGCAAGGAGCGCGGGACCTCCGAGGACCGGGCCGACGCGATCCCGATCCGGGGCCTGGCGGGCGACCTTCCGGTGACCTTCGCGCCGAACGGGGGCGCCGTCCCGGGGGACCGCATCGTCGGCATCCTGACCCCCGGGGTCGGCGTCACCGTCTACCCGATCCAGTCCGCGGCGCTCGCCGCCTTCGACAACGAGCCGGAGCGCTGGCTCGACGTTCGCTGGGACACGGAGGCCTCGGGCAGCGAGCGGTTCCCGGCCCGGCTGGCGCTGAAGTCGATCAACGAGCCGGGGGTATTCGCCCAGATCGCCCAAGTGATCGCCGACCACGACGGCAACATCGACAATATCTCGATGAAGCGCCGCACCCAGGATTTCACCGACATCACCATCGACCTGTCGGTCTGGGACCTCCAGCACCTCAATGCGATCATCGCCGAGCTGCGCGGCAAGCGCCCGGTCAACAGCGTCGAGCGGGTGAACGGCTGAGCTCCGCCCCGTGGCAGGCAGACCTCAGGTTCGCCGCTTCAACTCCAGCATAGCGTCACGACACCGAAGCGAGATACATCCCGATACGCATTCTTCATCTGTTTCCCCGAAAATCGACGGCCTCGATGTCGGTAGTTCTTCAAGTCTACTTGACATAAGCGCGCTCCGACCGAATGGTCGGGCGGCCTGGGTGACGGTCACATGGAAAGGGACCGGACTTTACTTCTACGCCCCGGATTTCAGGCCCTATCGCCGTTCGATCGCGACGATGCGTCCCCGGGCAGTCGCCCCGGACCGCGCCCGGCCGTTTCATCACACGATTTCCGTCAACCGACATTCTTCAGGATTCACTTATCCATGACCGCGATGCACCGCAGCGCCCTCTTCATCGACGGCGCGAACCTGTACGCCACCACCAAAGCCCTCGGCTTCGACATCGATTACAAGAAGCTGCTCAAGGAATTTCAGGCCCGCGACAATCTTCTGCGCGCATTCTACTACACCGCGATGATCGAGGATCAGGAATATTCCTCGATCCGTCCTCTGATCGACTGGCTCGACTACAACGGCTACCGCGTCGTGACGAAGCCCGTGAAGGAGTTCACGGACTCGACGGGGCGGCGCAAGTACAAGGGCAACATGGACATCGAGCTGGCGATCGACGCCCTCGAGCTCAGCCCGCACATCGACCACATGGTGCTGTTCTCCGGCGATGGCGACTTCCGCTCGCTGGTCGAGGCGATGCAGCGGCGCGGCGTCAAGGTGACGGTGATCTCCACCATCCAGACCCAGCCGGCGATGATCTCGGACGAGTTGCGGCGGCAGGCCGACGAGTTCGTGGACCTCGCGAGCCTCGCAGCCCGGATCGGGCGCGAGCCGAGCGAGCGGCCGATCCGGGCTCCGGGCGAGTCCCCCAGCCGCTACCGCGGCGAGGGCCGGTCGAACCCGAGCCTCGAGAACCGCTACGGCATCCGCCAGCCGGAGGCCGAGGAAGGCTGAGCCGTCACGTATCCCGGCCGTCGAGCCAGTCGAGCACCTGTTGCGCGCTGCGGTCGGCCGGGAAGACCGGGTAGAACAGGTGGCTGACCACGCCATCGTCGATCACCAGGGTGAGGCGGCGCAGGAGCACCTGTCCGCCCGCCTCGAAGACCGGCAGGCGCGCCGCGAGCGCGAAGGCGCGGTGCGGATCGGCCAGCAGCGGGAACGGCAGGTGCAGGCGCCCGGCCGCCTCGCGCTGATAGGCGCTCGTCTGCGTCGAGAGGCCGAAGACCTGGGCGACGCCGCGTTCCTTCAGGGCGGCGTGGTGGTCGCGGAAATCGCAGGCCTGAGGCGTGCAGCCGCGCGCGCCGGGGATCGCGTCCCAGTCCGGCGTGAGGCCGGGCCGGCCCGGCTCGCCGGTGCGCGGATAGGCGTAGGCCACGGTGCGGCCGGAGAGCCGCGCGAGCGAGACCGTGCGGCCGTCCGTGGCGGTGAGCGCCACGTCGGGCAGCCGCATCCCGCGCAGGTGATCGGCGGCGCCGTCGTCGACGGGGGCCGGAAGGCCGGCGGGCAGGGCGTCAGGATCTGATGACATGGCCGGAATGCCTCCACGAACAAGCGACGGGGGAGACCGGCCCGAGGCCCGGTCCGCTCGGAGCCTGCCTCGTCCCGGCCGCCGATTCGGTGTGCGTCCCCAGGCGAACCCGGCCGTCCTTCGGCCGAAGACGCCCTAGCCGCGGTCCCGCAGCAGCCGCGCCCGGTCGCGCTGCCAATCGCGCTCCTTGGACGCCTCGCGCTTGTCGTGGGCCTGCTTGCCCTTGCCGAGGCCCAGCTCGACCTTCGCGCGGCCCTTGTCGTTGAAGTAGATCTTCAGCGGCACCACCGTGTAGCCCTGGCGCTGGGTCGCGCCGATCAGCTTGTCGATCTGGCGGCGGTGCAGCAGCAGGCGGCGCGGGCGCTTGGTGTCGTGGTTGAAGCGGTTCGCCTCCAGGTATTCCGGGATGTAGGCGTTGAACAGCATCAGGTCGTTGCCGGAGGGCCCGGCATAGGCTTCGCCGATCGTCGCCTTGCCGCCGCGCAGGGACTTCACCTCGGTGCCGGTCAGCGCGATGCCGGCCTCGAGGGTGTCCTCGATCGTGTAGTGGTAGCGCGCGGCGCGGTTGTCGGCGACGATGCGTCGGCTGGGCTCCGGTTTCGGGGCCATGACTGGTGACCTTCCTCAGCCTTCGAGGAGACCGGCGTGGCGCAGGGCGTCGTCCACGACGCGCCGCGCGGCGTCGGAGATCGGCACCAGCGGCAGGCGCAGCTCCTCGGTCATGTGGCCGAGCCGCGCGAGCGCGTACTTCACCGGACCCGGGTTGGCCTCGACGAACAGACCGGCCTGGAGCGGGAACAGCCGATCCTGGATCGTGAGCGCCTTGGCGTAGTCTCCCGACAGGGTCGCCTCCTGGAGATCGGCGCAGAGGCGCGGCGCCACGTTGGCCACCACCGAGATGCAGCCGTGGCCGCCCTGGGCGTTGTAGCCGAGCGCCGTCGCATCTTCGCCCGAAAGCTGGATGAAGCTCTCGCCCATGGCCTGTCGCTGCTGGCTGACGCGGTCGATCTTGGCGGTCGCATCCTTCACGCCGGCGATGTTCTTCAACGCGAAGAGCCGGGTCATCGTCTCGACGCTCATGTCGACGACGGAGCGCGGCGGGATGTTGTAGATGATGATCGGAATGCCGACCGCATCGTTGACGGCCTTGAAGTGGGCATAGAGGCCCTCTTGCGTCGGCTTGTTGTAGTACGGCGTCACCACCAGGACGGCGTCGGCCCCGGCGCGCTCCGCGTGGCGCGCCCGCGCGACCGCCTCTGCGGTCGAGTTGGAGCCCGCGCCCGCCACCACGGGCACGCGCCCGCCGGCCTCGTCGATGCAGGCCTCGACCACCCGGTCGTGCTCGGCATGGGTGAGGGTGGGGCTCTCGCCGGTTGTGCCGGTTGGCACGAGGCCGTGGCTGCCCTGCTCGATCTGCCAGCGAACGAATGTCCGGAACGCGGCCTCGTCGAAGGCACCGTCCCGGAACGGCGTCACAAGCGCGGTGAGCGAGCCCCGCAGGCGGCTCCCGGTCATCTCGGTCATCTCAGGCGTCCCAAAGGGTCTCAGCTGGGGTCTCGGCGTTCTCGGCGCCGCTCGTCCTGCGCGCCATTCGGGCACGGACGGGCAGACATAGGCGGTCGCGCCACGGCGCGCAAACAGATCGTGGCGAGGGTTGACGCGATCTTAATGGTCTCGCGCCGATCCTCGATTCTTTCCACTCCGGTCGTGAGAAGGGGGGAAACGTGATCCGAGCCCTGGCCTCGAAGCGCACGCCCCTCGCGGCGGCCGCGCTGGTCACGACCCTCGGGGTCGCGCTCGCCGGGCCGATCGGCGCGGACGCTCCGGCCGGTCAGCCGACGCCGCCCGCGAGCGATGCCGCCCTGTCACCGGCCCAGGTCAAGGGCGCCGTGGCCGAGAAGGCCGCCGACCCGGTGGCCGCCGACGCCCTGAAGCTCGATCCTGTGCGGGCCGCCAAAGGCGACGAGAAGGGGGAGGAGCCCGCCGGGACGCTCCCCGCCGCCGCCGCCGCCTACGCGTCGGCCGACCCCGACGCGGCCGTGGCCTTCCCGCTGCCCGACGCCGCCGTCACCCCGGCCGCCCCGGTGCCCGAGGTGCCGGACCCGGGCCGTCCGACGATCTCGGGCGACACCGATCCGACGCTGCTGCGCGGTGCGATCGATCTCTACCGCAAGGGCCGGGTCGCCGACGGCGACCGGATGCGCGACGGCTTCAACGACCCCGCGGCGCGGGCGCTGCTCGAATGGGTGGCGATCCGCGCGGGCGCCGGCATCGGCTTTTCCCGCACCGTGGCGTTCGCGCGGGCCAACCCGAGCTGGCCGGCGGGCCCGCTGCTGCGCCGCCGGGCCGAGGAGGCGCTGCTCTCCGAGCGCAAGCCGGCCGCCACGGTCCGGGCCTATTTCGCCACCGCCAAGCCGGTGAGCGCGCCGGGAAAGTTCGCCCTGGCGCTGGCGCTGCGCGCCGACGGCTACGACGGGGATGCCGCCGAGATCGTGCACGACCTCTGGCGGAGCGAGAGCTTCGGGCGCAGCCTGGAGGCGAAGGTGATGGACGCCTTCCCGGGGGTGCTCACCCGGATCGACCATCGCTACCGCATGGAGCGGGCGCTCCTGAAGGACGATTGGGAGAGCGCCGGTCGCGCGGCCGGCTATGCGGGCGGCGCCTATGCCAGCCTCGTGCGCGCCCGCCGGGCCGTGGAGGACAAGTCCGGCGCCCCGGCCGCGCTCGCCGCGGTGCCCCCGTCCCTGCGCAGCGACGCCTCCTACATCTTCTCCCGGGCGCAGTATTTCCGCCGGGCCGACAAGCCCGAGGAGGCCGCCGCGATCCTGGCGGCGGCGCCGAGCAACCCGGACGTGCTGGTCGACGGCGACGAGTGGTGGGTCGAGCGCCGGATCGTGGCGCGCAAGCTCCTCGACCTCGGCGACGCCAAAACCGCCTTCGCGGTGGCGAGCGGCCACGCGGCGCGCACCCCCGAGAAGCGGCTGGAGGCCGAGTTCCACGCCGGCTGGATCGCCCTGCGCTTCGCCGGCGACCCGGCGAGCGCCGCGCAGCACTTCGCCCGGATGGCGACGATCGCCGAGAGCCCGGTCTCGGTGGCGCGCGCCGCCTACTGGCAGGGCCGGGCGGCCGAGGCCCTGGGCCAGACGGAGGAGGCCAAGCGCGACTACGAGCGGGCCGCGCTCCAGCCGATCGCCTATTACGGGCAGGTGGCCCGGGCGCGACTCGGCCAGACGAGCCTGCCCCTCCGCGCCCCCGCGGAACTCGAGGGCGTCGAGCGGCAGGCCTTCGAGGACCGCCTCTACATCCGGGCCCTGCGCCTGCTCGGCGAGGCGGGGCTCAAGGACCTCGCGCTGCCGCTCTACATCGACGCCGCTCGGGACCTGACCGACCCGCGCGAGGTCCAGGCGCTCGGCGACCTCGCCGCCGAGATGAAGGACGCCCGCGCCCTGGTGGCGGTCGGCAAGCTCGCGGTGCAGCGCGGCCTGCCGCTGGACGCCCACGCCTACCCGACAATCGGGATCCCGGATTACGAGACCTTCTCGGCGGTCCCGCAGGTGGAGCGGGCCATGGTCTACGCCATCGCCCGGCAGGAGAGCCAGTTCGATCCCCGGGCGCAGTCCGGCGTCGGCGCGCGGGGCCTGATGCAGATGATGCCGGCCACCGCCCAGCGCACCGCGCGCCGGGTCTCGGCCGCCTTCGACGTCGACCGCCTGACCAGCGATCCCGCCTATTGCGCCAAGCTCGGCCAGGCCCATCTCGGCGAGCTGATGGAGGATTGGCGCGGCTCCTACGTGCTCGCCTTCGCGTCCTACAACGCCGGCGGCGGCAACGTGAAGAAGTGGATCGACGCCTACGGCGACCCGCGCAAGGGCGACGTCGACGTGATCGACTGGGTCGAGCGGATCCCGTTCACCGAGACACGCAACTACGTGCAGCGGGTGATGGAGAACCTGCAGGTCTACCGCTCGCGGCTCGACAACCGCAGCGCCCTGCTGATCGACGGCGACCTGCACCGCGGGGCGCGGTAGGGGCGCCCCCTGGGCGGGTGCCGCGTGAGGCCGGACGGGCCCGCCCCACGCGGCTCCGGATCACCCCTCGATGATCCGCTCGTCGAGCTTCCGATCCACGGTCTCGACCGTGCGGTCGATCTCCGCGCTGGGTTCGCCGATCTGGTGCGAGATCAGCTTCACGAGCAGATCGACGCGCTCGATGAACGGCGCCCCGTTGGCGACCGCCCGTGCCGCCGAGGACGGCTTCAGCAGGCTCTCGGCCGCCTTGGCGTATTTCTCGAACGGCACCTGATCCGCCGGATCGGCCCCGAGGCGCCGTGCGATCGCGTCGACGTGCTCGTAGATCGCGCGGGAGCGGGCCAGATCGCCGTGCACGGCGTCGTGGATCGATTGCGGCTCGCCCGGCGTGATGCAGCGGTAATTGCCGGTCAGCAGCATCGACCATTTCGCGAGCGGCACGAACAGCGAATCGAACACCTTGAGCTTCACCGGCACGTCCTGCCCGTCGAGGCGCACCGCGTCGATGTCCGCCTCGAGCTCCCGGAGCATCTGGTTGTGCGCCGCGTCCGCGAAGGTCGCGGCCTTGAAGTTCGTCGGCAGCCCGACATGGAGCACGTTCGCGCCCTCGTCCGGCGGCCGGAAGGCCTGCGGATCGGGTGAGCAGAGCGACATCAGCCCCGGCTCGAACCGGTCCCAGACGCCGGCATTGGTGTAGGCGTCCTCAAGCGCCATGGCGGCGAGCGCCGGGATGCGCTTGAGATACGGCAGCGGCGGCATGTTCATGATCGACAGGCACGGCAGCTTCGCCGCGGCGATCTTGATCATGAGGACCCGGATCGTGTGGTTATTGTACTGCGGCTCCTGCATGGCCAAGCCGACCAGGTCGTAGCGCGAGACGTCGACGTCTTCCGGCGGCGTCGCGTCCAGCGTGCCCGGCAAGTCGCGCGACAGGATCGACCGGTGGGTCGCCTCGTCACGCAGCTTGATGCGGACATCGGTGCCTTCGCGGTTGATCAGATCCGCGGTCTTGCGTCGGCAGACCAGGGTCACGTTGTGCCCGGCCATCAGCAGCTTGGTCGCGAGCAGGGAGCCGTAGGAGGCCCCCAGAATCAGAATGTTCCTCGGCACGTCAGCTCCCCAGCATTCGTATCGCTGTTTATCTGTTGGTTGCGGGGCGCTGCGCATCACGGCACGGCCCCATCCGCACGACCGAGGGATGGCAGCCGGCCCGAGGGAAGGCAACCCTGCCGCCGCTCTCTCCAGGGCTCCGAGCCTGGGCCCACAGAACGCGCGGCAACCTGCTCGTCCCGGACAATCGACGACACACGCTCCGTCATTCCGGGGCGCCGAGGGCGAGCCCGGGATCCGGAACCGTCCCCTGGTCCGATCTGAGCGCATGGCGGTTCCGGATTCCGTCCCCCTGCGCGGTCCCGGAATGACATGTCGGGCCGGGTTCGAAATCCCCAGGCCGCCCGCCCCGTCTCAGATCGCCGGTGCGAAACCCGCGCTGCGGAGCGCGGCCGCGTCGGCGCGCCGGCCCCGCCGCTCGGCCGGGTCCTGGAACACGCCGGACCACAGGCCCAGGCGGCGCCCCCAGGCGCGGTCGGCCGCCGCCGCGTAGCCCGGCGCGGCCCCGCGATCGGGCAGAGCGAGGCCCCGCCCGACCATCCAGGCCGCGAGATCCTCGTCGCCGATCCGGCAGAGCGCCACCAGCGCGCCGCCGGCATCGCGCGGACGCGGCTCGCAGGTGATCGCGGCCCCGCCGATATGATCGGCCAGCGCCCTGGCGGCCTCCCGGCCGCAGGCATAGGGGCGGTCCTGGGCATCCGAGCAGGTCTGGTCGGCGTCCGGCGCGGCGATGCCGAACAGGCTGACGCGGCTCGGCCCGACCATCAGGGTTCCGCCGTCGATCACCCGCGCCGTCCCGCGCAGGGCCTCGTCGGCCCGGGCAGGGGCGTGCCAGGCGAGGCCGCCCGCCAGGACGCCGACGAGAAGCGGCAGGCGTGAGCGGCTCGAGGCCGGGTCGGGGCACAGCAGGGTGCCGGCGAGGCCGGCCGCGCAGGCGAGGAGGGCGCCGAGGATCAGGGACATGGTATCGCGTCTCCGGGACAGGTATGGGCTCCCGTATGCCCGGGAGACGCCCCGCGACCCTGACGGCGCCTGTCAGCGTCCCGTCAGGCGGGCCCCCCCCATCCCTCGGCCGTCGCAGGGTGATTCCGGACGATCGGAGTCCACGTCGTCCCATCCTGCCCGAGCCCGCACCCGCATGACCCTGCCCCCCTCGCGCCGCACCGCCCTGCTCCGGCTGCTCGCCGGGGGGACGTTCGCCTGCCTGAGCCTGGCCGCCCTTGCCTCCGAGGATGCCGATCGCGCCCGCCGCGCCCTGGAGCGGGGCGAGATCCGCCCCCTCGACGCGGTGCTGCGCGCGGCCCGCGAGGCCGTGCCGGGCGACGTGGTGGCGGTCGATCTCAAGCACGACGACGGGCATTGGCTGTACAAGCTGCGCATCCTCGGCGCCGACGGGAAGCGCCGGACTTTGAAGATCGATGCCGGCTCGCTCAGGATCCTGGACGAGGACGACGATGATTGAGGCACGGGCCGCGCGGTCGCAGGATTCCAGGAGCGGGCCGTGCGCGTCCTAGTGGTCGAGGACGAGCCGCGCATCGCCGCGGACGTGAAGCGCGGGCTGGAGCTCGCCGGCTACGTCGCCGACGTGGTCTGCGATGGCGAGGCGGCATGGTTCCGCGCCGAGGTCGAGCCCTACGACGCGATGGTGCTGGACCTCGGCCTGCCGCGCCTCGACGGCCTCGGCGTGCTGCGCCGGCTGCGCGCCGCCGAGGTGACGGTGCCGGTGCTGATCCTCACCGCCCGGGACGGCTGGCGCGAGCGCGTCGAGGGCATCGATGCCGGCGCCGACGACTACCTGGTCAAGCCGTTCCGGATGGAGGAGCTGGTCGCCCGCCTGCGGGCGATCCTGCGGCGGACCGCCGGCCACGCCTCGCCGGTGCTCCGGGCCGGCGCGGTCGAACTCGACACCCGCACCCGGGCGGTCAGCGTCGCGGGCCGGCCGACCGAGCTGACCGCCCTCGAATACCGCCTCCTGGCCTTCCTGCTGCACCGGCAGGGGCAGGTCGTGCCGGCGGGCGAGGTGCTCGACCACCTCCACGGGGTCGGGACCGAACGCGAGGCGAATGCCCTTGAGGCGCTGCTGACCCGCCTGCGCCGCAAGCTCGGGCCGGGGGTGATCGAGACCCGGCGCGGCCAGGGCTACCGCGTCCCCGCGGCGGAGGGGACGTGAGGCGCGACTCCCTGCGCCTGCGTCTCGGCCTCGCGGCGGCGGCCCTGATCGCGCTGGCCCTGCTGCTCGCCGGCGCCGGCCTGACGGTGATCCTCGACCGGGTGCTCGACGCGCGCACCGCCGACGAGCTGGACCGGACCGCCAAGCTCATCGCCGGCCGCGTCGGCCTCGCGCCGGACGGCAGCCCGACGGTGTCGCGGGAGCCGCCGGACCCGCGCTTCGCCACCCCCTACGGCGGCCTCTACTGGCAGGTCGAGGCGGGCCCGCACGTCCTGCGGTCGCGCTCGCTCTGGGACAGGCGCCTCGACCTGGGTCAGGCGGCTGCCGGCGGCCAGGCCCCGGCGACCGTGGACGCTACCGGGCCCGACGGGGGCCGGCTGATCGCCATCGCGCGCCCCCTGGAGATCGGGCCGCGCGGCGCCGAGACCGGGCTGCGTGTCATCGTGGCGGAGGACCGGCGCGGCCTGGCGGCGAGCCGGGCGACGTTCCTGCGCCTGCTGATCCCGGCGCTGGCGGCGCTGTTCCTGGTGCTTACCCTCGCCATGTGGCTGTTCGTGCACCGGGCGCTCGCCCCGTTCCGGCTGCTGCAGGAGGATCTCGGCGCGGTCCATGCCGGAACGCGGACCCGGCTGCCGGAGCACTTCCCCGACGAGGTCCGGCCGCTGGTGGCCGACCTCAACCGGCTGCTGGATGCGCAGGAGCGGGCCCTGATCCGGGCCCGGGCCGCAGCGGCCGACATGGCCCACGGGCTGAAGACGCCGCTCGCGGTGCTCGACGCCCTGGCGCGCCGGACCGGATCGGCCGATCCAGGCCTGTCGACCGAGATCGCCGAGCAGGCCCGGGCGATGGGCGGCCAGGTCGAGCGCGCTCTGGCCCGGGCCCGGATCGCCCCGGCCGGCGACCTCCGGCGGCGGGCCTGCCGCATCGCCCCGGTGGCCGAGCGCCTGGTCGCGACCCTGCGCCGGCTGCCGGAGGGCGATTCCCTGGACTGGCAGATCGCCGTGCCGGACGCGTTCGCCTATCCGGGGGAGGAGGGCGAGCTGATGGAGGTGCTGGGCAACCTCCTCGACAATGCCCGCAAGTGGGCACACCGGCGGGTCCGGGTCTCCGGGCGATCCGAGTCCGGGTGCCTGCGGCTCACGGTCGAGGATGACGGCCCCGGCATGAGCGACGCGGCCATCGCGGGCATCGGCCGCGGCCAGCGCTGGGACGAGAGCCGCCCGGGCACCGGCTTCGGCATCGCCATCGCCCGGGACGTGGCCGAGGCCGCGGGCGCGCAGATCACGTTCGGGCGCTCGGAGATGGGCGGGCTGTCGGCCGAACTGAGTTGGCCGGACTGAACCGGCCGACGGGCCGGCTCACCGCCGGGGCTTCGGTGTCCTGCCCTCCATCGGGCGGCTGAGGCGCAGGAGCAACCGGCTCAGCGCCAGGGCGGAATCCTCCGTGGCGCGGTCCTGCGTCGGGATGGTGAGGTCCGGCCGCTCCGGCGCCTCGTAGGGCGCGGATATGCCGGTGAAGCCCTCGATCCGGCCGGCGCGCGCCAGCCGGTACAGGCCCTTCGGGTCGCGGGCCTCGCACAGGCCCAGCGGCGTATCGACGAACACCTCCAGAAACGGGATGTCGGCGGCGATCCGCCGGGCCAGCGCGCGGTCGGCGCGATAGGGCGAGATCAGCGAGACGATCACGATCGAGCCCGCCTCGGCCATCAGCCGGGCGACCTCGGCGGTGCGCCGGACGTTCTCGGACCGGTCCTCCGGCGAGAAGGCGAGGTCGGCGTTGAGTCCGTGGCGCAGGTTGTCGCCGTCGAGGACGGCGCTGTGCCGGCCGCCCGCGATCAGGGTCCGGTCGGCGGCGGCCGCGATGGTGGACTTCCCGGCCCCCGACAGGCCGGTCAGCCACGCGATCACCGGCGCCTGGCCCAGCAATGCCCAACGGTCCTCCCGGGGCTGGAGCCGGTGCCAGGTGATGCCGGTCGGAATTTTCTGCACGACGCCCCTATCCACGCCTAAGGGACACGCCAGGCCGGATAGCCGGCCGCTTCGGCAAGACGCTCCCCGATCCGCTCGAACAGGCCTTCCGCCCGCCGGCGCCATGCGGGCGGCGCCCGGAAGGCGGCGTGCGCCTTCGCGGCCTCCACCAGCGCGCCGACCTGCGCCTCCGTCTCCGGGGCGATCGGGCGCCCGGCGATCTCGTTCGGTGGGGCGGCGGGCGCCCGGGCGACGACCGCGTCCCAGGGCCGGCCCCAGCAGGCGGCGGCAAGGCGCGCGTTCGAGGCGGCGTGGTGGGCCGCGACCCGCGCCAGCGCCTCGGGTGCGTCCCCCCGGAACCGCTCCGCGTCGAGCCCGCGGTCCCAGGCCCAGTGGTCGAGGAAATGGCCGAGCAGCCGCGGATGCCCGATGACCTGCCGGTGGACGCCGAGCCCGCGCAGGCGGCGGGCGGCCTCGACCGCGATCGGGCCCGCGCTCCGGTTCGTCCGGTAGTCCGGGTCGGTGGGGAGAAGGAGCGGGGCGAGGCGAGCGCCGAGGCCGAGGCCGTCGATCAGGCGCGCGAGCAGAGGCGCGTCGGAGCGGCGGTCGCCCAGGGGCAGGGCGACGACCCGCCCGTCGGCGGCCTGTCGCCAGGGTTCGAGCCGGGCCGCGTAATCGTAGCGCCCCGAGAACCCCTCGTGCCGCACGAAGTCGCGGAAGGTCCGGGCCTCCCCGAGAACCTGCGCGCGCAGGGCGTAGGCGGAGGCCAGCTGCTCGCCCTGCGGCTTGACCACGAGCGCCACCTCCAGGGCGAAGCCGTGGCGCGCGAAGGTCTCGCGCAGGATGGCGGGGACCTGCCAGCGCGGCCGCTGCACGGCGAAGTCCTCGTAGGAGAGGATGACCGTATCGGCCTGCGTGCCGGCCAGGACCGCGTCCAGGCGCGCGAGGCCGTCCCGGCGCTCCGCGGCCGGACGGCGCCGGTCCAGCGCCTGGCCGAGGCGATGATGGTTGACGTCGCTGCTCTCCGGGGAGCCCGGCGGGGCGAGCTTCGGATAGCAGATCCCGACCGACGGGAGCTGCGGCCGCAGGCGGGCCAGCACCTCCTGGAACGAGGTCGAGCCGGTCCGCGGCATCCCGATGTGAACGATCGCGCGTCGCACGTTTGCTGATGCCCTGGATGGATCCTGCGATCTCGGCAAGTCTTTCGCCCGGCAGATCACAGTCCAAAGCCGCAGCCTGGACGAGCTTGTCTGGGGCGATAGCCGAGCAGATCCGTAATCACGACCCGATCACGGGATCGCGATCAGAAATAGCCAAGCTTGGTTTCTATTCTATTTCTGGATGATCTCGGCGAGCGGGAGCGCCGGACTGCGCGCGGTCGCCGCTCAAAATGCCGCGCCCTGCGTTGACGTCCGGGCGACCCCTCCGTCCCGGCGCCGGCAGCGACGGCCCCGGGGCAGGCCGGTCCCGAACGAGCCCTCCCCGGAGCGGGAACCCGCGCCTCGCCTGGCGCCGCGCGGACGACGGCTCCGCGCCCTATTCCGGCTCCCGCCGGAGCAGGAACACCCCTTGCGCGCCGAACAGGTTCCACACCCACCAGGGCATCGAGAAGCGCATCGGCCGGCCGCGGGCGTCGAGCGCAGCGGCGGTCTCGATCCGGGCGCCGATGAGGCGGCACAGGCCGACGAAGTCGCGGATGGTGCAGTGGTGGATGTTGGGCGTCTCCCACCAGGCATCCGGCATGATCTCGGTGACCGGCATGCGGCCCCGCAGGGCCAGCTCGGTCCGGACCCGCCAATGCCCGAAATTCGGGAACGAGATGATCACCTGCCGGCCGATGCGCAGCAGGTGCTCCAGCACGATCCGGGGATTGCGGGTCGCCTGGATGGTCTGGGACAGCACGACCACGTCGAAGGCGTCGTCCGGGTAGTTGGCGAGGTCGGTGTCGGCGTCGCCCTGGATCACCGAGAGGCCCCGGGCCAGGCAGGCATTGACCCCGTCCCGGGACAGTTCGATCCCGCGGCCGTCGATGCCGCGCCGGTCGCGCAGGAGCGCCAGCAGCGAGCCGTCGCCGCAGCCGATGTCGAGGACGCGCGCGCCGGCCGGCACGAGGCCGAGCACCACGATGTGGTCGACGCGCGCGCCGCCGCCCTCGGCGGTGTGGGGCAGGGCGTCGGCGGTCTCCCACGGCACGCCGTGCGCGGACTTGTTCAGGGCCGAGCCCGTCACAGGCCGCGCGCCCGGGCGGCGGCGTCGATGAAGCCGCGGGCGGCGGAGAACATCGCCGGTTCGTCGAGCAGAAAGGCGTCGTGGCCCTTGTCGGTCTCGACCTCCACGAAGGCGACCGGCGCGGCCGCGGCGTTCAGCGCGTGCACGATCACCCGCGAATCGGCCGTGGGGAACAGCCAGTCCGACGTGAAGGAGATCACGCAGAAGCGGGTCTTGGTCCCCCGGAAGGCGTTGGCGAGCACGCCGCCATGGTCCTCGGCGAGGTCGAAATAGTCCATCGCCCGGGTCAGGTAGAGATACGCGTTGGCGTCGAACCGCTCGACGAAGCTCAGGCCCTGATGGCGCAGATAGCTCTCGATCTGGAAATCGGCGTTGAACGAGAAGGTCGGCGCCGAGCCGCCCTGGAAGCGCCGGCCGAACTTCCGGTGCAGCGCCGGCTCCGACAGGTAGGTGATGTGCGCGCCCATCCGGGCGACGCCGAGGCCCTTGGAAGGCCGGGTGCCCTCCTCGAGGTAGCGCCCGTCGGCCCAGGCCGGGTCGGCCATGATCGCCTGCCGGCCGACCTCGTGGAAGGCGATGTTCTGCGCGGAGTGCCTGGCGCCCGTCGCGATCGGCATCGCGGCGAAGACGCGCTCGGGATAGAGCGCGGCCCATTGCAGCACCTGCATGCCGCCCATCGAGCCGCCGATGCACAGGAACAGGTCGCGGATGCCGAGCCGCTCGAGCAGCATCGCCTGGGCGCGGACCATGTCGCGGATCGTCACGAGCGGGAAGTTCAGCCCGTAGGGCCGCCCCGTCGCCGGGTCGATCGAGGCCGGGCCGGTGGAGCCCATGCAGGAGCCGATCACGTTCGAGCAGACGACGAAGTAGCGGTCGGTGTCGACCGGCTTGCCGGGGCCGACCAGCGTCTCCCACCAGCCGGGCTTGCCGGTGACCGGATGGGTGTGGGCGAAATGCTGGTCGCCGGTCAGCGCGTGGCAGATCAGCACCGCGTTGGAGCGCGCGGCGTTGAGGGTGCCGGCGGTCTGGTAGGCGATCTGGAAGGGCGCCAGCTCGACGCCGGCATCGGTCAGGAGCGGCTCGTCCAGGCCGAAGCGCATGACCGGGCTCTTCGGGTCGAGCGCCTGCGACGGCTCGGATGCGCGCCGGGCCGGCTCATCGATCGGGTCCGGCCGCAGGGCGGTGTCCGGTTGGCTGTCCATGGCGGGTCTAGACGACCGTGTGTCGGCGATCCCGGTCCGAACCGGAGAGCACGGTGCCGCCTGATGGGCCGCACTCGCCCGGCGCGGCCAGCGAAGACGGGAGGTAATGCTCCGGGCCGCGAGCGTCAACGCACGCGGCCGGCGCAGGGCGCCCCGTTCGGCGTCCCGGCCGGGACCGATCGGCTCACACGCCGTCGCGGCGCCCGGCCGGGTCCGTCGGCGCGGCGGGCCCCGGCGCGGCGGACGCTTCGGTCGGCAGCGCCGAGGCGGCCACCTCGCAAACGGCCTGGGCCGGCACGGCTTGCATCACCACCTCGAACGCGGCGTGCGCCGCCGCGGCCGCGCCGTCCAGAATCACGCCGAAGATCGCGTCCATGGTCTGCCTCCCTGTCCCGATGACGAAGGCCTACCGTGAACGGCCGAGCTCCACGGTGCGAAGGGGCACGCGCGCCGGGGGCCTCACACGGTCGGGGCGGCCA
This sequence comes from Methylobacterium sp. NEAU K, assembly GCF_030700285.1. Lineage (GTDB taxonomy): Bacteria > Pseudomonadota > Alphaproteobacteria > Rhizobiales > Beijerinckiaceae > Methylobacterium. Next base: position 98,642 of record NZ_JAUYZJ010000009.1, read on the forward strand.
TGAGCGCCAGTCCCAGCGCGGGAAGGCCGAGGGCCAGAGCCGCGCGGGCATCCAGCCGGTCGGCGTGGACGCCGGAACGCCAGTGCCGGCTCGCCATGCTCTCGATGCTGAGCCCGGTCAGGACGAGCGCGCAGCCGACGATCGCCTGGATCGAAACCATGAAGACCTCGCCGCGCCCGCCGCGCACCCGCCGCGGCCCTGGATCACGGCTGGGGAAATCCACGCGGGACCTGCCGGTTCCTCAGCGGATCGCGGCCGCGCAGGCGAAGAACACCAAGGCCGCACCGGCCGCGGTGATGCACCCGTTCGACCAGGGCGCTGCGTCGACGCGGCGGAGGCGGAAATCCGCGGCGACCGAGGTGAGGATCCCGATCAGGAACAGGCTGCAGGGGATCAGGTCACCGGGCATCGTCGATCCGTCGAGGTGGACGCGGGGCGCGACGCGCCCGACGCGGCCCCTTCTCCGGGATCAACAGGCCGAAACGTGGCGAGTGCCCCGCGGCATTTGCGCATCGCCGTCTGGCCGCGCCGCGCGCAGTCCGACCTTAGGGATCAGAGCTTGGCCGGAGCTGGCCCCGCCTCGAAATCCTCCGGCCCCATGTCGAGGAGGTCGTTCGGCGTCTCGGTCTGGTCGTAGGCCCGGCTGGCGGCCGCCTCGATCGCCGCCTGGTTGCGGGCGAACAGGTCCAGGGGGGCGATGTCGGCCCCGGCGCCGAAGTGCCGGCGCAGCACCGGGATCGGCACGTCGATGCCGATCACCCGCTCGCCGTTCGTCATCGCGAAGCGGATCAGGCTTTCGTCGGCGGGCAGGATATGGGCGCCGCCGCCCAGGTAGCGTTCGAGGGGCATGGGATCCGTCCTTGTCGCGTCGGGATCCAGGAAAGATAGCGACGGCCCGCGTGGCAACCAGTGCGTGTCCCGTGCCGGCGGCAGCCGCCCCGGGGCGCGGCGGCGCAGGCCCCTGCGGCTTCACCGGCGGAGGAAATGCTGTAGACGGACGCGGGAAGCCAAACCCTGCCCGCGCATCCGAGTCGCACACGCATGTCCGCCCCCTCCCTCGCCCGCCCGGAACCGCGCCCCGGCGTCCTGGCGATCGACACCTACGTGCCCGGCAAGAGCGGGCGCCCCGGCGCCGGCAAGGTCTACAAGCTCTCGTCCAACGAGACGCCGCTCGGCCCGAGCCCGGCCGCGCTCGCGGCGCTGCACGAGGCCACCGCCAAGCTGGAGACCTACCCGGATGGGCGGGCGACGGTGCTGCGCACGGCCATCGCCCGGCGCTACGGGCTCGATCCCGAGCGGATCGTCTGCGGCGCGGGTTCGGACGAGCTGCTCTCCCTGCTGGCCTACGCGTATTGCGGGCCGGGGGCCGAGGGCATCTATTCGGAGCACGGGTTCCTGGTCTACCGGATCGCGATCCTGGCCTCGGGCGGCACGCCCGTGGTGGCGCCGGAGCAGGACCTGACCGTCGACGTCGACGCCATTCTGGCCCGGGTCACCGAGCGCACCCGGATCGTCTATGTCACCAACCCGAACAACCCGACCGGCACCTACCTGCCGTTCGACGAGATCCGCCGCCTGCATGCGGGCCTGCCGCCGCACGTGCTGCTGGTGATCGACGGCGCCTATGCCGAGTACGTGCGGGCGAACGACTACTCGGCCGGCCTGGAACTGGCCCTCGAGGCCGAGAACGTCGTGATGACCCGGACCTTCTCGAAGATCCACGGGCTCGCCGCCGTGCGGATCGGCTGGATGGTGGCGCCGGTCCACGTGGCCGACGCGGTCAACCGGATCCGCGGGCCGTTCAACGTCTCGGGGCCGGCGATCGCGGCGGGCTCGGCCGCCATCGCCGACGAGGCCCACATGGCGGCGGCCGCGGCCCACAACGCGGAGTGGCTGCCGAAGCTCACCGAGGGCGCGCGCGCCCTGGGGCTGACGGTGACGCCGAGCGTGGCGAACTTCGTGCTGGTCCACTTCCCCGACGCGCCGGGCCGCTCGGCGGCCGACGCCGATGCCTTCCTCACCGAGCGCGGCTTGATCACGCGCCGCGTCGCCGCCTACGGGCTGCCGAACGCCCTGCGGGTGACGGTGGCGGGCGCCGAGGCCAACACCGCTTTCCTGGCCGCGCTCGGCGACTTCGTGCGGGGCTCCCATGCCTGAAGCGCCCTTGCCTGACGTACCCTTGCCTGAAGCCTCCTTGCCTGAGACCGGAACCCCGCCCGTCGGCCGGATGGCCATCGTCGGCCTCGGGCTGATCGGCTCCTCGATCGCCCGGGCCGCCCGGCGCTACGGGCTCGCCCGGGAGATCGTCGCGGTGGACCGGGACGCGGCCGTGCGCGCCCGGGTCGCGGAGCTCGGCATCGCCGATGTCGTCACCGGCGACCCGGCGGAGGGCGCGGCCGGCACCGACCTGGTGATCCTGTGCGTGCCGGTGGGCGCCATCGGCGCGGCCGCGGCCGAGATGGCCCCTTATCTCAAGCCCGGCGCGATCCTGTCGGATGTCGGCTCGGTCAAGGGTGCGGTGGTGGCGGCGATCCGGCCGCACCTGCCCGAGGGCGTCGCCCTGGTCCCGGGCCACCCGATCGCCGGCACCGAGTTCTCCGGTCCGGATGCCGGGTTCGCGACCCTGTTCACCGGCCGCTGGTGCATCCTGACGCCGCCCGAGGGCACGGATCCGGACGCGGTGGCGCGGGTGCGGGCCCTGTGGGAGGGAATGGGCGCCAACGTCGAGACCATGAGCGCGGAGCACCACGACCACGTTCTGGCGATCACCAGCCACCTGCCGCACCTGATCGCCTACAACATCGTCGGCACCGCCGCCGACCTGGAATCGGCGACCCAGTCCGAGGTGATCAAGTTCTCGGCGAGCGGCTTTCGCGACTTCACCCGCATCGCCGCTTCCGACCCGACCATGTGGCGCGACATCTTCCTCAACAACCGCGACGCGGTGCTGGAGATGCTCGGCCGGTTCAACGAGGACCTCTCGGCGCTCGCCAAGGCGGTGCGCTGGGGCGACGGCGACGCGCTGCACGCGATGTTCACCCGCACCCGGGCGATCCGGCGCAGCATCGTGGCCTTGGGCCAGGAGACCGCGGCGCCCGATTTCGGCCGTCCGCGGCCGCCGGAGGAATAGGGAACCGCGACATCTCTCGAGAGGCTCGTCCGCCGGGTGGCGGCCACGCTGTCGTCTCGGGCCGCCCCGGCTCAGGCCGGCGGCCGGTTGACCAGGACCGGTTCCGGCGTCGCGCGCTCCGGGAACAGGCGCATCAGGGCGTCGAGCTTCGGTGCGTCGTTGGCGGCGATGTAGGGGTGGTCCGGGTGCAGCGCCAGGAAATCCTGGTGGTAGCTTTCAGCCGGGTAGAACGAAGCCTCCGGCTCGATCCGGGTGGCAATCGGCCGCGCATAGGTCTTCGCCGCGTCGAGCTGGGCGATGTAGGCGCGGGCCACCTGCGCCTGCCCGGCGTCCCGGGGGAACAGGGCCGAGCGGTACTGCCGCCCCTGGTCCGGACCTTGGCGGTCCACCTGGGTCGGATCGAGCGCCACCGAGAAGAAGATCCGCAGCAGCTCGTCGTAGCGGATCACGGCCGGGTCGTAGGTGACCTCCACGGCCTCGGCATGGCCGGTCCCGCCGCCGCTGACGGTGCGGTAATCCGCGTCGGCGCGGGCGCCGCCGGCATAGCCCGAGACCGCGCCGCTCACCCCGCGCACGTGCTGGAACACCCCCTGGACGCCCCAGAAGCAGCCTCCCGCGAAGATCGCGACATGGTGACCCGGTGCCTCGCTCGACCGGGTCGCGGCCTCCGGCAGGCGTCGCGGGGCCGCCTCGGCGAAGGCCGGCAGGCGTGGCATGAGGACGGCCGCCGCGAGGCCGAGCCCCAGGGCAGCCCCGAAAATCGGGCGGATCAGGTCGCGACGAGCCATGCCATCCTCCTGCGAGACGCGCGCGCCTCGATGTGACAGACCTTTCGCCGTCTGGTGCGATCCGGTTACGTGGGCGGGAGGCCGCATTGCGGCGGCGCCCGCATGGGTCTACGCACCCGGCAACAGATCGAACTCCGCGCGCGCAGGATCCGTCCCGTGACCATCGCCCCCGAACCGAACTCCTTCCGCACCGGCCCCGACGAGCGCGGCCGCTTCGGCATCTTCGGCGGCCGCTTCGTGGCCGAGACGCTGATGCCGATGATCCTCGAGCTGGAGGCGGCCTACGAGGCCGCGAAGGTGGATCCGGCCTTCGCGGCTGACATGGCGAGCTACGGCACGCACTACATCGGCCGGCCGAGCCCGCTCTACTACGCCGAGCGGCTGACCGAGTACTTGCGCGCCAAGGCGCCGGCCGGGCAAGGCGCCAAGGTCTATTTCAAGCGCGAGGAGCTGAACCATACCGGCTCCCACAAGGTGAACAACGTGCTGGGCCAGATCCTGCTGGCCCGCCGCATGGGCAAGCCGCGGATCATCGCCGAGACCGGCGCCGGCCAGCACGGCGTCGCCACCGCGACGCTCTGCGCCCGCTTCGGCCTGAAATGCGTGGTCTACATGGGCGCGGTCGACGTCGCCCGGCAGGCGCCCAACGTCTTCCGGATGAAGATGCTCGGCGCCGAGGTGATCCCGGTGGAATCCGGCACCCGGACCCTCAAGGACGCGATGAACGAGGCCCTGCGCGACTGGGTCACCAACGTCGCCGACACGTTCTACTGCATCGGCACCGTGGCCGGCCCGCATCCGTATCCGGCCATGGTCCGCGACTTCCAGTCGGTGATCGGGCGCGAGACCCGGGAGCAGATGATCGCCCAGGAGGGCCGCCTCCCCGATTCGCTCATCGCCTGCATCGGCGGCGGCTCCAACGCCATGGGCCTGTTCCACCCGTTCCTGGACGACCGCGAGGTCGAGATCTTCGGGGTCGAGGCGGCGGGCCACGGGGTGCATTCCGGCTTTCACGCGGCCTCGCTCACCGGCGGCAAGCCCGGGGTGCTGCACGGCAACCGCACCTACCTGCTCATGGACGCGGACGGACAGATCTCCGACGCGCACTCGATCTCGGCCGGTCTCGACTATCCCGGCATCGGCCCGGAGCACGCCTGGCTGCACGAGATGGGTCGCGTGACCTACATCTCGGCGACGGACACCGAAGCCCTCGAGGCGTTCAAGCTCTGCTCGATGCTGGAGGGCATCATCCCGGCGCTGGAGCCGGCCCACGCCCTCTCCAAGGTGCTGGAGCTGGCGCCGCAGCGCCCGGCCGACCACCTGATGGTGCTCAATCTCTGCGGTCGCGGCGACAAGGACATCCCGCAGGTCGCGGAGATCTTCGGCACGAAGCTCTGAACGCGGCGTCTCACCGCCCGCGGCCTGGATCCGCGGCGCGCCGCGGCGATGAGGAACACCGATCGGGCGGGGCCGCAACGGGTGCCAGACATGACACGGTGTCCTTCCGGGGCCGCGAAGCGGAGCCCGGATCCGGATCCAACGGCAGTTCAAGGTCTTGCGCTGACGGCCGGAATCCAAAACATCGCAGACGCGGCTTGTCTGCGATGAGCCCATCGCTCCGAGCTCAGCGCACTGTGACCTGATCCTTGATCCGGTCGTAGACGGCCCGGCTGAGGACGCGCTTCGACAGGAGCTGCTCCACCGACGTGTAGGGCCGCTTGGCGACGATCGCCCGGCCGATCGCGCCGCCGCCCCGCAGCTTGTTGAGGTCGGAGACCGAGGCGGTGTTCAGGTCGAGGATGGCGAACGCCCGCGGGCCGGTCGCGTCCTCGGCCCGGTCGACCTCGGCCTGCCCCTGCTGGACCGGGGCCTCGGGGGCGACCGGCTCGGGCGGGAAGGCGAGGGCATCGGCCGGCATCTGCTGCGCCGGGCCGGGGGGCGCCCCCGCGCCCTCGGGCGGGGCGGCCGGCTGGGGCGCCGGCTCCGGAGCCGGCTCGGCCGGTGCCGGCGGGGCGGCCTCCGGCGGAGGCGGCTCGGCCGAGCGACGGCTTGCGGGCGCCTCGGCCTGCGGCGCGGGCACGGGCGCCGGGCTCGGCAGCATGTACTGGACCAGCGCCGCGAGTACGCCGGCAATGATCAGCAAGACGGAAATTCGCACGATTGCAGGGCCGCTGAGCACGCACCACTCGACGATGAAATTCACTATAAGGTCTGAGAATATGCTCTCCCCACCCGCCGGCCAACCGGCCGGCGAGGCCGCGGGCCGGTGGGCCGGCGCCGTCAACAGGCGATCGCGTGAAGGCCGGCCCGGAACGCGGGTGCGATGACCGGCCTGACGCCCCGCCTCGGCGAGCGCCTCGGGGCGCTCCGCTACCTCCCGGCCCTGTTCCGCGAGATCGCCGCCGCGAGCCCCCGCCTGCTCGCCGCGAGCTTGGGGCTGCGCCTGGTGGCGGCCTGCCTGCCGATCCTGTCGCTGTACCTCGCCAAGCTGATCCTCGACGGCATCGTGGCCGAGCACGCGCACCCGGCGCCGGGGGCGGGGTTCGCGGACTGGCTCGCCGATCCCGGGCGGGCACGGCTCGCCGGGCTGGTGGCCGCCGAACTCGGCCTCGCCCTGCTCTCCGACCTCACCGGCCGCCTCGCGAGCCTGACCGAGACCCTGATCGGCGACCTCTACGCCAACGCGGCCTCCCTGCGGCTGATGGAGCACGCCGCCTCCCTCGACCTCGCGCAGTTCGAGGACAGCGCGCAGCAGGACCGGCTGGAACGGGCGCGCCGGCAGGTCAGCGGGCGCACCGGGCTGATCGGCACGGTGTTCGGACAGTTCCAGGCGTTGCTGACCCTGGCTTCGCTCACCGCCGGCGTGGCCGCCTTCACGCCCTGGCTGGTGGTGCTGATCGCCGCCGCCCTGGTGCCGGCCCTGCTCAACGAGTGGCACTTCACCAAGGCCGGCTATCGCCTCGCCTGGATCCGCAGCCCCGAGCGGCGGCGGATCGACTACCTGCGCTACCTCGGCGCCAGCGTGGAGACCGCCAAGGAGGTGAAGCTCTTCGGCCTCTCGGGCTACATCACCGCGCTCTACGCCGACCTCGCCGGCAAGCTGCTGGCGGAGAATCGCGGCCTCGCCGCAGCCCGGGCGCGCTGGGGCTTCGCCTTCGCGAGCCTCGGCACGCTCGCCTATTACGCCGCCTACGCGGTAATCGTCTGGCGCACGGTGGCCGGGTCGTTCTCGATCGGCGATCTCGCCTTCCTGGCCGGCGCCTTCCAGCGCCTGCGCGGCGGCATCGAGGGGCTGCTGCTCGGCCTCACCCAGATCACCGGCCAGGCGCAGTACCTCGACGACTTCTTCTCGTTCTTCGCGATCCGCCCGCAGATCCGCGCGCCGGCACGGCCCGTGCCGGTGCCGAGCCCGATCCGGGAGGGCCTCGTGTTCGAGGATGTCGGCTACCGCTATCCCGGGACGGAGACCTGGGCTCTGCGCGGCCTGTCCTTCGCGGTGCGGGCCGGGGAGACCGTGGCGCTGGTCGGCGGCAACGGCGCCGGCAAGACCACGATCGTCAAGCTGATGACCCGGCTCTACGACCCCCACGAGGGCCGGGTCCTCCTCGACGGCCTGCCGCTCGGGGCCTACGACCTCGACGCGCTCCGGGCCCGGGTCGGGGCGATCTTCCAGGATTTCGTCCGCTTCGACCTGACCGCCGGCGAGAACGTCGCGGTCGGGCGGATCGGGGCCGCCGGGGACGAGGACCGCATCGCCGCCGCCGCCGCCCGGGGGCTCGCCGCACCGGTGATCGAGCGCCTGCCCCTGCGCTACGCCCAGCCGCTCGGCAAGCGCTTCGCGGGCGGCCTCGATCTCTCGGGGGGCGAGTGGCAGAAGGTCGCCCTGTCCCGGGCCTACATGCGCGAGGCCGAAATCCTGATCCTCGACGAGCCGACCGCTGCCCTCGACGCAAGGGCCGAGCACGACGTCTTCGCGCGGTTCCGGGAGCTGTCGGCGGGGCGCACGGCGGTGCTGATCTCGCACCGCTTCTCCACGGTGCGCATGGCCGACCGCATCCTCGTCCTGGAGGGCGGCCGGGTGCTGGAGGCGGGCAGCCACGCCGCCCTGATGGATCGGGGCGGGCGCTACGCCGAGCTGTTCACCCTGCAGGCCGAGGGCTACCGGTGAGCTGCGCCCGGAGCGAGACGGTCCGGCGGATCCCGGCCCTGCGGCCGCCAGCCCGGTGGAACGCGGGTCTGGGCCTCCCGTGCGGACGCGGACGATCCGAAGCCCGATGCGCCGAGCCGGGACGCCGCCGCTTTCGGGACGGCCGAGACCGTCGTAGACAGGGAGCGGAAAACGCGGCACGCTTGCACGGAGCCGGGCCCGATGGCGTATGCCGGCCGCGGCGCGGCCCGAGGATCGCCCGTTTCCCGTGGCCTGCTACCTGCCGCACGCTGAACCGGAATTGTCCATGCGCCTGCGCCTTTCGCGTCTCCTGACGGCCGGCCTTCTCGTCTCAGCGTGGGGCGCGAACGCGGCACCCGCCGTGCCCGAGCCCTCCGACGCCAAGCCGCAGGCCCAGGCGCCCGAGATCGTGCTGGCCAACCACCGGGCCGTCTACGACCTGTCGCTCGCCGAGGGCGGCGGCACCCGCTCGGTGGAGAGCGCCCGCGGACGGATCGTGATCGATTTCCGGGGAGATGCCTGCCGCGGCTATACCATGCTGACCCGGCAGGTGACGGAACTCTCCTCCGGCGAGACCGGCCCGCGCCTGTCCGACATGCGCAGCACCACCTTCGAGGGCGGCAAGGGCCGCGAGTTCCGGTTCAAGACGACGACGCTAACCAACAACCAGCCCGCCGCCCCCGTGGACGGCACCGCCTCGGAGCAGGGCGACGCCCTGACGGTGAAGCTGAAGGGCGGGGCCAAGCCGTTCACCGTGGACGGGCCGGTGCTGTTCCCGAGCGAGCACATGCGCCACTTGATCGAGGCGGCGCGGGCCGGCCAGTCGACCGTCTCCGCCAAGGTGTTCGACGGCTCCGACGACGGCCGGAAGATCTACGACACGTTCGCGGTGATCGGCCACACCGAGACCGGGCTCGCCCCGGCTTCCGGCTCCGGCCGCGACAAGCCCCTGCGCGACGGCGCACTCGCCGGCATGCCGCACTGGCCTGTGCGCCTGAGCTACTACACGGCCGGGGAGGGGGAGCGGACCCCGATCTACACCCTCGGCTTCGACCTCTACGAGAACGGGGTCAGCGGCGCGCTCAAGCTCGATTACGGCGATTTCGCCATCCTGGGCGACATGACCGCCCTCGACATCGACGCGCAGGCCGGCCGGGCCGCCGCGAAGGATGGCGACAAAGGTTGTACGCCCTGAGGGCGGGCAGTTCCGAAACCGCCGCGTCATTCCGGACCCGCTGACGGTTCGAGGTTTTGCGCCGTCGGCGGCTCCGGGATGACGAGGCGGGTGACGAGACGTCGGTTATCGGCTCACGCCCAGTCATCCTCCGGCTGCGGCGACAGCCTGCGCCACGCCTCGGCGATCCGCTCCGGCTTGACCGCGAGCGCCCCCGCGCAGGCGACGAGCACGTTCTCGTCGCCCATCACGTGGTCGAGCACGCCCGCCAGGAAGGCCGGCTCCCGGGCGCTCTCACGCAGGGTGTCGGGGCCCAGCCCGCTCGCCGCCAGGAAGGGCAGGAGGCGGTCCTCCTCGGCGGCGATCCACAGCAGAACGTCGAGGGCGAGCCGTTGCGCGGATTCATCCCCTTGAAGAGGTTTGCCATTCATCAACATGTGATCGCTACAAAGGTGATGGAGGGGCTTCACCGCCCGCTAATCATGATCGGCGCGCACCGGGACATCGGATCATGAAAAAGACGGTGCTGATCGTCGAGGACAACGAACTGAACATGAAGCTGTTCAACGACCTCTTGGAGGCGAACGGCTACGCGACCCTCAAGACCGCCCACGGAATCGAGGCGATCGAGCTGGCCCGCGCGCATCATCCCGACCTGATCCTCATGGACATCCAGCTCCCCGAGGTCTCCGGCCTGGAGGTGACCAAATGGCTCAAGGAGGACGACGACCTCAAGGACATTCCGGTCATCGCCATCACGGCCTTCGCCATGAAGGGGGACGAGGAGCGGATCCGCGAAGGCGGCTGCGAGGCCTATCTGTCGAAGCCCATCTCGGTCGCGAAGTTTTTGGCAACGGTTCGCGCGTATCTTGAGCCGCGGTGACGCCGCAGAGGCGCGCCCTTAGCGGCGCACGGCCGACCCGCCCGGGCGGGGCCGCGAAACCGCGCGTCAGCGAGGAACCATGTCGGCCCGCGTCCTGATCGTCGACGATCTCTTCCCGAACGTGAAGCTTCTGGAGACGAAGCTCGGGCTGGAATATTTCGATACCCTCGCGGCCATGAACGGCCGGGACGCGATCGCGATCTGCGAGAAGGGCCTGTGCGACCTGGTCCTGCTCGACGTGATGATGCCCGGCATGGACGGGTTCGAGGTCTGCCGCTACCTCAAGAACAATCCGATCACCGCCCACATCCCGGTGGTGATGGTCACGGCCCTCGACCAGCCCTCCGACCGGCTGCGCGGCCTCGACGCGGGCGCCGACGACTTCCTGACCAAGCCGGTGGACGACACCGCCCTGTTCAGCCGCGTGCGCAGCCTCGTGCGCCTCAAGGCGGTCACCGACGAATTGCGCCAGCGGGCGCTGGCGTCGCGCGAGTTCGGCATCGGCGATCCCCTGGCGCTCGCCACCGCGGAGACCGGCCTCGACGCCCGGATCCTCCTGATCGAGGATCGCCCCGGATCGGCCGAGCGCATGGCCGGGGCCCTGCGCCAGCATCACGCGGTCACGATCGAGCCCGACCCGCAGGCGGGCATCGGCCTGGCGGCCGAGGGCGCCTTCGACCTCGCCCTGGTCAGCCTCAATCTCGAAGCGTTCGACGGGCTGCGCCTGTGCAGCCAGCTCCGCTCGCTCGACAGCACCCGCGCCATGCCGCTGATCATGCTGGCGGAGGAGCACGACCGGACCCGGGTTGTGCGCGGCCTCGATTTCGGCGTCCACGATTTCCTGATGCGCCCGGTCGACCGCAACGAGCTGATGGCCCGGGTCCGCACCCAGGTGAAGCGCAAGCGCTTCTCGGACGCGCTGCGGGGCGCCATGCAGGCCTCCCTGCAGATGGCCGTGACCGACGCGCTCACCGGCCTGCACAACCGGCGCTACCTCGACAACCATCTCGGCGCCCTCTTCGCCGACGAGGCCGCCCGGCGGCCGGTGCTGGCCGCGCTGATCCTCGACATCGACCACTTCAAGGGCATCAACGACAGCTTCGGCCACGAGGCCGGCGACGAGGTGCTGCGCACCTTCGCCGAGCGGGTCCGCCAGCACACGCGCCCCGTCGACATCGTGGCGCGCTACGGCGGCGAGGAGGTGGTGGTGGTCCTTCCGGAGGCGGGCCTGGCCGAGGCGCAGAGCATCGCCGAGCGCATCCGCGAGCGCGTCGAGGCGGTGCCGTTCTCGGTGCAGCGCGCAACCCGGGCGATCCCCGTCACGGTCTCGATCGGGGTGGCGGTGCGGCACCCGGAGGATACGGGTCCCGGCGACATGCTCAAGCGGGCCGACATCGCCCTCTACCGCGCCAAGGCCGCGGGCCGGAACCGCGTCGAGCCGCAGGCGGCCTGAGCGGCGGCGCCGGGCAGGCCGCCTGCGTCGAAATGCTCATGCCTGTTTAAGGATGAAAATCTAAGGTCGCCGCCGCCGACGTCCGCAGATGCGGACGTGGGCGCCCGTTTCCACCCGGATCGGGCTCGGCAAGGATCGGACGACGCGGATGGATATGCAGGTGCCGGCTCGGTCCGGGCGCGAGGCGAGCGTGCTGGAGCACCGCCGCCTGTGCAAGATCGCCTCGTCGCCGCACGCCTATGTCCGCGGCACCACGGCGCACTTCTACGAGCTGATCGCCGGCATGCCGAAGGACGCCCTGCCCGAGGGGCCGCCGGTCTGGATCTGCGGCGATGCGCATCTCGGCAATCTCGGCGCCGTGGCCGGCCCGGACGGGCGGATCGACATCCAGATCCGCGATCTCGACCAGACCGTCGTATCGAACCCGGCCTTCGACCTCGTCCGGCTGGCGCTGTCCCTGGTCACCGCCGCCCTGAACGCGACCCTGCCCGGCATCGTGACCGCCCGGATGATGGACGCCATGGCGGTGGGCTACGCGGACGGGATCGCCGACCCGGAGGACGCCGAGCGGGACATCGCGGAATCCGACATCGTCGCCACGACGCGCCGGCGCGCGCTCGGCCGGCGCTGGCGCCACCTGTCCCGGGAGCGGCTGAAGGGCAAGGTCGGCCGCCTGCCGCGCGGCGACCGGTTCTTCGACCTCGACGACGACGAGCAGGAGGCCTTCACGGCGCTCAGCCGCGACCCGGAGGTGCACCGGCTCGTCCTGGCGCTGGGCGGCGCGGAGGCGGGGGGCAAGGTCCGGCTGCTGGACGCCGCCTACTGGATCAAGGGCTGCAGCTCGCTCGGCCGGCTGCGCTATGCCGGCCTCGTGGCGATCGGAGGCGGGGCGCGTCCGCATCTCGCGCTCCTCGACGTGAAGGAGGCGGTGCCCCACCTCGCCCCGGCCGCCCCGAGGGCCGACATGCCGGACGACCACGCCCGGCGGGTCCTGGCCGGTGCCCGCGCCCTGTCGCCGAATCTCGGCCAGCGCATGGTCGCGGCCGATTTCCGGGGCACGCCCGTCACGGTCCGCGAGCTGATGCCCCAGGACCTCAAGATCGACGCCGAGCAGTTCTCCCGCGGGGAGGCGGTGCGCGTGTCGGGCCACCTCGCCGCCATCCTCGGGCGGGCCCACGGCCGCCAGATGACCGAGGCCGACCGCCGCGCCTGGAGCGTGACCGTGCGCGCGCCCGGCCCGGGTCCCGATGCGCCCGGCTGGCTCTGGTCCGTGGTCACCGCGCTGATGGGGGCCCATCAGCGCGGCTACCTGGAGCATTGCCGCCGGATCGCCCAGGAGGATCTGGCGGCGGCCTGAGCGGCGGGCGGGCGCCGCGGTCCCGCGGGTCCCGCGCATGGCGCCCCCGCGACGCGCGCAACAGGGACCGGGAAATCGCGGCCGCGCGGCCGCCGACCGGAGGCGGCGCGACGGCCGTTCAAGACAGTCGCCGGTTGACACCACCCGCGCCATCGCCAACACCTCGCGCCCGCCGCTCCGGAGCGGCGAACCCGGGAAGACCTGTGACACGATGGCGGTGACGCGCACCTACCTCGACTTCGAGAAGCCGGTTGCCGAGCTGGAGGCCAAGCTCGAGGAATTGCGGGCCGTGGGCGAGCGCGACGGCGCGGTCTCGATCTCCGAGGAGGTCGGTCGGCTGGAGGCCAAGGCCGGCCACGCGCTCGCCGAGATCTACGCGAGCCTCAGCCCCTGGCAGAAGACCCAGGTGGCGCGCCACCCGCAGCGCCCGCATTTCGTCGATTACTGCGCCGGGCTGATCACCGAGTTCACCCCGCTCGCCGGCGACCGCAGCTTCGGCGAGGACGAGGCGATCCTGGGCGGCTTCGGCCGCTTCCGCGGGCGCCCGGTCCTTGTGCTCGGGCAGGAGAAGGGCGCCACCACGGAGGCGCGGCTGCGCCACAATTTCGGGATGGCCCGCCCCGAGGGCTACCGCAAGGCGGTCCGGCTGATGGAGACCGCGGACCGGTTCGGCCTGCCGGTGATCGCCTTCGTGGACACGGCCGGCGCCTATCCGGGCATCGAGGCGGAGGAGCGCGGCCAGGCCGAGGCCATCGCCCGCTCCACCGAGGCGTGCCTCGCGCTCGGCGTGCCCAACGTCGCCGTGGTGATCGGGGAGGGCGGCTCGGGGGGCGCGATCGCGCTCGCCACCGCCAACCGGGTCCTGATGCTGGAGCACGCGATCTACGGGGTGATCTCGCCGGAGGGCGCCGCCTCGATCCTGTGGCGCGACCAGGGCCGGGCCCACGAGGCCGCCACCGCCATGAAGATCACCGCCCAGGACCTGTTGCGCCTCGGCGTCATCGACGCGATCGTCCCGGAGGCCACCGGGGGCGCGCATCGCGACCGGGAGGCGGCGATCCGGTCCGCGGGCGACGCCATCGCCGATTCGCTCGCCCTGTTCGAGGGCCTGAGCGCGCTCGAGATCCGCGACCGGCGCGCCGAGAAGTTCCTCGCGATCGGCCGGACCCTGTGAGCACCCCCGGCGCGACCGGGGGCCTGCTGGGCGCCCTCGGGCGGCTGCTCAAGCGCGGCGACGCCCGGGAGCCCGGCGGCCACAACCACGTCTCGCTCGGCTGCAATTGCCAGATGGCGCACGTGCTCAAGACCCTGGACCTGCGCCACTGGTCCGGCCCGCTCGACTGGATCTTCTCGATGCCCGGCATGGTCCGGGACTGCCTCGAGGACGATTTCGCCGCGCTCACCGACCGGGGCGAGCTGGAGAGCATCCCGGAGACGGAGCGGCGCGGACCCGACATCTGGCGCGGCCGCCACCGCCTCTACCGCGAGCGCCACGGGCTGGAATGCGTGTTCAACCACCACGACCCGGCGACGAGCGAGGCGGATTACGCCTTCCTGACCGAGGGCGTGCGCCGCCTGCGCAAGGCGCTGGACACGCCGGGCACCGACAACCGCCTGTGGATGATGACCCATCTGCACACGCCGCGGACCATGGTCGAGGCGATCGACGACCTGCTCGGGCGCCGGGCGAGCCGCAACCACCTGACCTTCCTGCAACTCGAGCCTGAGCATCCGCGGGTGTCGCTGGTGGAGGCAACCGACCTCCGGCCGAGCCTGCGCTGGCTCACCGTGCGCACCCGATCGGCCCCGGTGGGGCTGCGGCTCGCCGACCCGGCCGAGGACGCCCAGCTCGTGGAGATCATCCGCACCGAAGCGAGCCGCCGGCCGGCCCTGTTCGGCTGAGCGGGCGCGGGATGCATGCCGCCCCGGCTGAGCGTCCGGACCGCCCCGCGGGCGGGACGATCCATCGAAACCTGCACCGATCCACCGGTGAGAGCGGTGCAGTGTTGCAGCCGGGACCTTGCGGTAACAAAGGCGCAAGCTTAACGACGCTATTGGGTTGGGGAGTGGCGCCCGAGGTCGGCTATTAAAAGGCCGCCGGGCGCGCGTAGGACGACGAGGTTCCCCATGACGGCGCGTCTCGCGACTGCGCGTATGCTGGCGGCCGCTTCCCTGCTGGCCCTCTCGCTGGCCGCCTGCCAGGACGGCTCCGGCATCAACGGCCCGACCGCGCGCAGCATCGCGCCGATCGCACCCCAGACCCTTGCGCTGATGCAGACCAAGGGCATGCAGCAATCCGACCCGATCCTGATCCGCGCCTACAAGAAGGAAGCGGAGATGGAGGTCTGGAAGAAGGGCGGCGACGGGCGCTACGCCCTGCTCAAGACCTACCCGATCTGCCGCTGGTCCGGCCAGCTCGGCCCCAAGGTCCGCGAGGGCGACCGGCAGGCGCCGGAGGGGTTCTACACGATCACCCCGGGCCTGATGAACCCGAACTCGTCCTACTACCTCTCGTTCGATACCGGCTTCCCCAACGCCGTCGACCGGGCCAACGGGCGCAGCGGCAAGTACCTGATGGTGCACGGCACCTGCTCGTCGGCGGGCTGCTTCGCCATGACCGACGCCACCATCGCGGAGATCTACGCGGTGGCGCGCGAGGCGTTCATCGGCGGCCAGCGCAGCTTCCAGTTCCAGTCCTACCCGTTCCGGATGACGGCCCAGAACATGGCCAAGTTCCGCAACGACCCGAACATGCCGTTCTGGGAGAACCTCAAGGAGGGCTCGGATTATTTCGAGGCCCTGCGCGAGGAGCCGAAGGTCGGCCAGTGCGGGACCAAGTACGTCTTCGGCGGCTCCGACGCCGCCGCCGGCTCGTGCAAGCCGCGGGTCGACCCGGTGGTGGCCGAGAAGCGCGAGCGCGACGCACGCGAGGTGGCGGAGCTCGTCGCCAAGGGCACGCCCGCCGTGCGGGTTGTCTACCAGGATGGCGGCCAGAACCCGGTCTTCCGCCCGCAGAACGCCAGTGCCTTCGCGAGCCTCGGCGGCACCGAGACGGTGCTGCCCTACGATGCCAAGGAGTACGGGCGGCACAATCTGGGCGACGTGAGCCGCCCGGAGACCCTGGCGGCGGGCCCGCAGGAGATCGAGGTCGGTCCGAAGGGGCAGACCACGATGATGGCCGGCGCCGAGCCGGCGATCCCCGGCAAGGCGGCGGCCGCAAGGGCTGCGGGCAAGGCGAACGGCCCCAGGGAGCCGTCCAAGCCCGCCGCCACGACCCTCATGGCGAATCGGGCCGAGCCCGAGCTCCGGGTCGAGACCACCGCTTCGCTCTCCGAGAAGCCCGCCCGGATCGCCGTGGCCGATGCCGAGGGCGATCCGAGCAGCTACCAGAAGCTGCTCGGCAAGCTGTTCGCCAAGGATGCCCCGCCGGCCCCCGCGACCCCGGCGGCGGACGCCGCGATCGCGCCCGAGCCGGCCAGGAGCGCGCATGCCGCGGAGCCGGCCGGCACGAAGCCGAGCGCCAAGCCCCACGCCGTGAAGACCGCCAAGGTGGAGCCGAAGGCCGCCCTCAGGAAGGGCGAGCCCGAGGCCAGGCCGTAAGCCGGCCGCCCGCTCAGAGCAGGGGCCGGTCGCGGTTCATGAGCCACAGCGCATGGACGGTGCCCGGCAGCCAGCCGAGGACCCACAGCAGGATGTTGAGAAGGAACTGCAGGCCGAAGCCCGTGGTGACGAGCACCGCGACCGGCGGGATGAAGATCGCGAGCAGGATGCGGACGAGGCTGGACACGGGAACTCCGGGGCTGGGCGTCTGAGCGAGTCCGGGCTCAAACGAAGCTCGGCCTTGTCCGTTCCCGCAGACCTGCGGTGCGGGTCGGGAACGGCATCGCGGTTGCTGCGATACGCTGCGTGATTCCGGGGCGCCGCAGGCGCGCCCCGAACCCCTCAGTTCTTCGTCGGCGGCGTGATGGCGGCGGGCAGGTTCACCGCCTGCTTCTCCGGGTGCTTAACCTGGCTGTAGGCGACGTTGGCGAAGGTGCCGATCACCGCCGGCCAGCTCGGGCTCGCGTATTGCGGGTCGTCGCGGCCGACCTTGCAGAAGGCCGTGGTCAGCGCGTTGACGACGTCGTCGTCGGAGGCGCCCGTGGGAATCGCCTTCACCTGCTGCACCACCCGGGCGAGCGTCGGCACGAAGTCCTGCTGCTTCAGCCCCGTCAGGGTCGCGGCGACCCCGGCTTGGTCGAACGCGGCCTTGAGCTTGTCCTGCTCGATCTCCGCGCAGGGCGCCGTGCCGGACAGCATGGTCTTGGTGGCGGCGCGCGCCTCGGAGGCCTTGTCGCCGGTCAGCGGCGGGGCCTTGTTGCCCCAGGAATTGCGGATGTAGTCGGTGACGTTCTTCACCTCGACGTCGCTCATCTGCTGGCCGATCGCCACCATCGGGGCGAGGCCGCTCTGGGCGCCGAGGCCGCCGTAGATCACCCGCAGCACCGTCTCGGGGCCCTCCGACATCACCGAGGTGTTGCCGGCCAGCGCCGGCACCGCGCCCTCGATGCCCTTGCCGTCGGGCTGGTGGCAGGAGGAGCAGTAGGTCAGGTAGGTCGAGGCGCCGGGCGCGTCCGGCGTGTCGAAGGCGGTGAGGTCCTTGGGCTTGTAGGTCTGCTTGGCGGGAACCGTGCGCAGGTAGGCCACCATCGCCTTCAGGTCCTCCTCCTTCACCTGGGAGAGGGATTCCATGATGGTCTGGCGCATCGGGCCGGCCGCGACGCCGGGGCGATCGCCCGGGGCGGTGCCGGTCTTGAGGTAGGTCACCACCTGCTCGTCGGTCCAGGCGCCGATGCCCTGGTGGCCGTCCGGGGTGATGTTGGGGGCGTACCAGCCGTCGATCACGCCGCCGCCGAACCGGCCGGCGAAGCTCGAATTGCCCACCAGCTTGTTCTCGTTGTGGCACATGGCGCAGTGCCCGAGCCCCTCCACCAGGTAGCCGCCGCGGTTCACCTCGGCGCTGGCGTTGGGGTCGGGCTTGAAGCGCGCGTCGGTGAAGAAGGCCGTGCGCCAGGTCACCAGCGCGGTGCGGACGCTGAACGGGAACGGGATCTGGCTCTCCCGGCGCTTCTCGTTCACAGCCGGGATCGACTGCAGGTAGGCCCAGATCGCCTGCGTGTCCTCGTCGCTGACCTTGGTGTACCAGCCGAACGGGAAAGCCGGGTACAGGTAGCCGACATGCTTGCTGTAGCCCTGCCGGAACGACTTCTCGAAATCGGCGTAGCTGTAGTCGCCGAGCCCGGTCTCCTTGTCGGGTGTGAGGTTGGGGGTCATGATCACGCCGAACGGCATGTTCAGCGCGTAGTTGCCGGCGAGGTACTTGCCGCCCGGCGCCGTGTGGCAGGCGGCGCAGTCGCCCATGGTCACGAGGTACTTGCCGCGCTCCACCGCACTGCCGCCATCCTGCGCCAGGGCCGGAGCCGACAGCAGGAGACCTGCCAGCAGCGGGACCGCGGCGCGGCCGGGCGAGAGGGCATTCGTGCGCTGCATTGCGACCTCTCCCGAGCCGACCTTAGAGATGTTCCAGGATGCTGCGCGTGAACGCGGAGCTTCGCGGCGTTGTTCCTGTCTCCGCCGGGGTGCGGCGACGCGCCCTGGCGGCCGCGCGGAACCGCAATCCGAGATCGGCGAGGTGGGCGAAGAGCCCCGCGAGCATCCAGGCGGCGACGCTGGTCCAGGCGGCCCCCACCAGGGCGGCACGCAGGGCCAGCATCAAGGCGGCCCCGGAGGCAAGGTTGGCCAGCAGCGCCGTCAGGGGCAGCCCTGCGCGGCGGCACAGCCAGGCCAGGAGCAGCGCCTCCACGGCCACCAGCGCCAAGATCCCGTCGACGATCCGTCCCGAGGCGAACAGCGCGTCCATCATGCGATCCCCCGGAAGGGCGCGTTGAGGCGCACGATACGCAGGTTCAGGCAGGCGGCGACGCTGACCCAGGTCAGGTAGGGCAGATTCATCAGCCCGGCCGCGGTGGAGACCCGGCCGGTCACCGCCGCCAGCACGGCGATCGACAGCCACAGGGCCGCGACCTCGACGAGCGCCCAGTCGGGCCTTCGGAGCCGGAAGAACAGCACGCTCCAGGCGATGTTGAGCACCGCGTTCACCGCGAAGGCGGAAAGCAGCAGGCGCCGGGCACCGGGATCGGCGTCGCCGTTCCAGGCGATCACCCCCGAGGTCGCGGTGCACACGAAGATCACCGTCCAGACCGGCCCGAAGGCCCAGTCCGGCGGCTTCCAGGCCGGGACGCGCAGGCGCCGGTACCAGGCATCCGTGGTGGTCGTGACGGCACCGGCCACCGCCACGAGCACGGCGGCCGCAGCCGCGACGGCGGGTGGCCCCCAGTCGGCGCCGGGGAGGTTCACGGCGAGACCCACCGGAACAGGTGGGCGAGGTCCTTGAAGAAGATCCGCGCATGGGCGGCGGGCTTGGACCGGACCAGCTCCTTGTTCATGTAGCTGTCCCAGGTGAGCTGCTGCACGTCCTTGTCGCGGCAGATCGAGACGAAGCGCTCCCGCAGCCCGTCGCTGCGGTACCAGACCCACTGCATCATCCCGAGGATCCAGAACACGCGCCCGTGCAGCTTCATGAAGCGGCGGCGGGCCTGCGCCAGGGCGCGGGGCTCCCCGGTCTTCAGGAACGTCGCCGCCGCCTCGGCCGAGAGCCTCCCGCCGAGCATCGCGTAGTAGATGCCCTCGCCGGAGGCCGGCGCGACCACGCCGGCGGCGTCGCCCGCCAGCAGCACGTCCCGGCCGTTGTCCCAGCGCTTCAGGGGCTTGAGCGGCAGAGGCGCGCCTTCCCGGCGCAGGGTCTCGGCGCCGTCGAGGCCCGTGGCGACGCGCAGCGCGCGGATCGAGGAGCGCAGCGAGAAGCCCTTCTTCGCGCTGCCGGTGCCGATGCTGGCGGTGTCCCCGTGCGGAAAGATCCACGCGTAGAAATCCGGCGAGTGCCGCCCCTGGTAGTACACGTCGCAGCGCGTCGCCTCGACGGCCTCGCCCCCCGGTGCGCCCCGGTCCGGCACCCGCACGATCTCGTGATAGGCGAAGACCTGCTTCATCCGATGGTGGCCCGGCACCTCCGCCCGGCCGACCGGGGAGCAGGCCCCGTCGGCGCCGATGACGAGCCGCGCGCGCACGGTGTGGCGCGCGAGGGACTCGCCCTTGCCGGTGGTGAAGTGGACGAGCGGTGGCCCGTCATCGGGCCGGGTGATCCCCTCGTAGGCGGCCTCGCGCAGGTCCGCGCCGGCCTCCTCAGCCCGGGCGCGCAGCCACGGGTCGAACTGCGCGCGGTCGACCATGCCGACGAAGCCCTCGCCCACCGGCATGTCCACGGCCTTGCCGCTCGGCGCGATCATCCGGGCGGAGCGGATCTTGGCCACCAGCAGCGAATCCGGGATGGCGAAGTCGCGAATCAGGCGGGGCGGGATCGCGCCGCCGCAGGGCTTGATCCGGCCGGGCTTGTCCAGCAGCAGCACCGAATGCCCGGCCCCGGCGAGATCGGTGGCCGCGGTGGCGCCAGCCGGGCCGCCGCCAACGATGACGACGTCATAGGCGTCGCCGGCTCCGCGCGCGCTCCCTCCCCCCTCCGCGGGGGGCAGGCGGGTTCCGCGGCCATCGCCGCCCGCAACATCCAACCGAGTCATGCCATCACCTCGCGCCGAGGACGGGATTGAGCGGGACCTGTGCCCGGCCCGGCGCCCGCACGGGATCGATGCGGAGCGCCAGGATGACCGCGACGAGGAACAACAGCCCCTCCGCGGCGAAGACGGCGGCGTAAGCCTGGACCGGCTCGGCCGTGACGAGCCGCATCGCGTCGACGGCGGCGGCGCCAAGGAAGCCGCCGGCCCCGAAGGCGACGCCCTGCGCCGCCCCCCAGACGCCCATGCGGGTGCCGCGCTCCCGCTCGCCGCCGCGCCCGGCGAGCGCCATCATCGAGCCGATGGCCGCGACCGCGTAGGCGCCGTTGGCGAGTCCCAGCGCGAACACCGTCGGCCGCAGCGGGAAATCCGGGCCGGTCGGGGCGCCCGTCGCGAGGGCGAACAGGGCCGCCGCCGAGCCGGCGCAGCCCAGCGCGGTCCAGAGCCGCAGGGAGGCCAGGGGCGTGCCGCGGGCCACGAGGGTCACGCCCGCCACCAGCAGCATCCCGGCGAGCACGCCGCCGTGCTGGAGCCCCGCGAGCTTGGTGGTGGCGCCCGGCCCCATGGCGAAGACGAGCCCGGCATAGGGCTCCAGGATCAGCTCCTGGGCGCTGTAGGCCAGCATCGAGACGAACACGAACACCGTGAAGGTCCGGGCGACGGGATCGGCCAGGATCTCGGCCAGGACCGCGCGGAACGGCGGCCGGGCCTCGGCAGCCGCGGGCGGTGGCAGGCGGCCCTCGACGCCCGCCACAGCCAGCGCCGCGACGCAGAAGGCGATGAGCGAGACCGTACCCGACACGGCGACGAGCCGCAGGCCGGAGAACGGCTCCACGAAATGGCCGGCGAGCGGCGCCGTGACGGCGAAGCCCAGGATCATCATCACCCATACGATGGTGGCCGCCGCGCCCCGGCGGGCCGGCGCGACGCCCCCCGCCAGCAGGACGAGGAGGGAGGTCCCGGCGGCCCCGACCCCGATCCCGACGCACAGGAACGACACGGCCGCCAGCGCGAGGCCGAGCACGAGGTTTGTGGCGGCGAGGGCGGTGCCGGCAGCCGCCCCGAAGCCGCCGAGGCAGAGCGCCGCCATGCCGCCGACGATCCAGGGGGTACGCCGCCCGCTCCGGTCGGAGCCGTAGCCCCAGCGCGGGCGCAGCATCTGCACGGCGTAGTGCAGCGCCACCAGCAGGCCCGGCACCAGGGCGGGAAGCGCCAGCTCGACGACCATCACCCGGTTGAGGGTCGCGGTCATCAGCACGACGACGCCGCCGAGCGCGGTCTGGACGAGGCCGAGCCGGACGATCTGCGGCCAGCCGAGGTCCTTCTCGGGCGCGCCTGAATCCCTGCTGCGCAGGCCGCCCTTTTGCCCGGGGCCGAGGTCCGGGCGGGCTCGATCGGAGACGTCCTCCGAGACGATCCCCGGAGAGGGGGCGCGTGGCGACGGGTCGAAACGCCGCGCCTCGGGTCCGACGCGCGCAGTCCCCGCAGAGGGGGGAGGGCGGGTGCCGCCCGCGATCCGTCCCAAGAGGCCCATCACGGCACTCCCACCAGCGGCCGCAGCGCGAAGGCCGAGACCAGCATGCCGAGCACGTAGAGGGTGGTGCCGGTGCCGTTGTACCAGGCCGCCCGCTCGCGGGGACTGCGGAGGAACCGCGCCATCAGGGCGAACTGGCCGGCCAGCAGCAGGGCGACGACGCCGGCGTGCCAGGTCCGCTCCCAGGCCAGCAGCAGAGCGATCACCACGACCTGCGGCACGGCCATGACCAGGCAGGCGAAGCGCGCCGCCCGATCGGAGCCCATCTGCACGGGCAGCGACAGCAGGCCCATGCGCCGGTCGCCCTCCACCGACTTGAAGTCGTTCAGCGTCATGATGCCGTGGGCGCCCGCCGAGTAGAGAAGGGCAACGATGAGCACGCGCCGGTCCGGCAGGGCGGCGGCCATCACGGCGGCCCCGGTGAACCAGGGCAGGCCCTCGTAGCAGAGGCCCACCGCCGCATTGCCCCACCAGCCGTTCTTCTTGAGACGCAGGGGCGGCGCGGAGTAGATCCAGGCGAGCACCAGGCCGAACAGGGCGGCCCCGAGGATCCAGGGTCCCAGCGCGGCGGCCACCGCCAGGGACAGCAGCGTCCAGCCGAGCGCCAGGTAGAGGCCCCAGCGGCCCGGGATCCGCCCGGAGGGAATCGGCCGGCCCGGCTCGTTGATCGCGTCGACGTGGCGGTCGAACCAGTCGTTGGCGGCTTGGCTGGTGGCGCAGACCAGCGGGCCCGCCAGCAGCACCCCCGCGGCGATCACCGGCCACTGGCCGTGCGCCGGCTGACCCGACGAGACCACGCCGCAGGCGAAAGCCCACATCGGCGCGAACCACGTGATCGGCTTGAGCAGCTCGACGACTGCGCTCGGGGCGGGCGTGGTGGCCATGCAGGCAGGCTACCGGGGCCGCGTCAGGTGTCAAGTTTGATTTACACGTGAACGGCCGGTGTATCCTTACTCAGGCACGCGAACACATCCGCAGATCACGAATACATTATCCAATATCGTTGCGGGTTGGAGTCGCGTGCGCCAGGAAGCCGCGGCGAAATCAGGCCCGGCCACTCCGGCGCGAAGACCCTGCGCATCCTGCGGGGCGACCAGGACGCGCAGACCGACCGGCACCGCCCGCCGTCCCGGCTTCGCCGCGCGCCGGCCAAGCGTCCGACCCGGCAGGCGTCCGCGCTGCCGGGTTCACGCGTCGGCGGCGGATCGAATCGGCGGGTGGACGCACGCGCGCCTCTCCACCGCTCAGGCCGGTTGGCCCAGGCGGGTGAATCCGTCCGGCCCGGTATTCCCGTGCCGGACGTGGCGCGCCCGTCGAGCCGGGACTCAGGACTCCTCGGCCGGACCGTCGAGGTCGCCGACGCCGTAGCGGCGCATCTTGGCGTAGAGGCCCTGCCGGCTCAGGCCGAGCATCTCGGCGGCCGATGCCCGGTTGTCGCGGGTGATGCGCAGGGCCGCCTCGATGCAGAGCTTCTCGATCAGGTCGGTGGTCTCGCGGACCAGGGTCTTCATCGAGACGCGCCCGACCAGCTCCGCCATCTGCTCCACCGAGCGCGGCACCTCGCGGCCGCCCGCCAGACGGCCTTCGAGCCGGCCCTCCACGATCCGCCGGGGGGCGGAGCGGATCGCGAACCCGAGGCAGGAGCGGGCCCCGGCCACCGAGACGGCGGCGACCTCGACATCCTCGACGCCCCCATAGGCGCCGCGGACCACGGTGGCGAAGCGGCGCACGGAGCCGTGGTCGACCAGCGTCGCGAACAGGGCCTGCGCCTCGGAATCCTCGCGGCCGAGCCAATGGTCGAGGGTGCGGCCACGGACCTGGCTCTCGGTGGCGAGCTGCGCCAACTCAAGGAAGGCGGCGTTGGCCATCAGCACCCGCCGGGCCGAATCGGTGACCACGAAGCCTTCCGGCATCGCCTCGATCACCGCGCGGGTCGGCGCGTCCCGGTCGGGCCCGGCCTCAGCGGCCGTCGGATCGGCCACGAGCCGCATCAGCGCGCTCGGGCCCCCCTCGCCGCGGAACAGGGAGACGGAGACGGTGACCTCGCCGCGCCCGTGCGGCAGGGTCGCGCGCACCTCGCCCGCCTGTCCGGTCGCCCGCAGGGCGGAGAACTGCGCCTCCATCGTACGGGCGCTGCCCGCGTCGAACAGGTCGACGGCGTCCTGACCGGCCAGCCGCTTGGCGGGGCGGCCGAGCAGGCGCGCGGCGGCCGGGTTCGCCTCGGCCACCCGGCGCGTCCCGGCATCGACCACGAGCACCGGCTCGCCTGAGATCTGGAACAGCAGCCGGTACCGGGTCTCGGAGGCGCGCAGGCGATCGTAGTCGCGCTCCAGTGCCTGCTGGGTGTCGGTGAGCCGGCGCTGGAGCGCGGCCACGGCGCGCATGTCGCGGCCGAGAACGAGGATCGGGCCGCCCTCGACGGAGCGGATCGAGGCGTAGCGGATCGGCAGGTCGATGCCGCTGGGGGAGGGGTGGTTCACCTGCCGCCAGCGGGTGATGCCGCCGGTCTGCGCGTCGCGCAGCAGGGCGTCGACCTTGGGCCGGCTCTCGATCGTCACGGTGTCGATCCAGCGCCGCCCGAGCCAGCCGGGGATGTTCTCCGCATCGAGGTCGGCCCCGACCGTCGCGCCGCGAATGACGCCGTCGGAATCGACAACGAGGGACAGGTCGGTTGCTGCCGCAACGAGGCGTCCGGCCGCCTCGCCGTCGAGGTGGCCGGCCACCTGCTGCAGCGCCGCGGGCGGCGGCTGCGGGGTGGGGCGAGGCTGGGGCGTCACGTTCACCGTTGCAGTGTTGTCTTGAATTGCGACCCTTTCAGCAGGCCAAGGCCCGTCTGTCCAGCAACGCTTCCGCAGTCGCCGGCGCCAGACAGCCGTCCGGCGCGCAGGCGTCGGCGCCGACGATGCCCGCCTCGCCGCCGTAGCGGGCGAAGTACGGGCCGCCGACGATCACGCGGATCTCCGGATTGCAGGACGCGCGCCGCACGGCCGAAACCGTGCCGGACAGCGCCGACAGGAACACGTCGCAGGACAGCGACAGGCCGACCACGTCGAACCACTCCGCCTGCAGCAGCTCCATGGGATCGAGCGCGGGCCCGGGAATCGCCGTGGTCACGTCCCAGCCCGCCTCGCGGAAGAAGCTCGCGACGATCGACAGCCCGAAATGATGGCTCTCGCCGGGGCAGGGCAGCAGCAATACGCTGCGGCCGTTTGCGGGCACCGATTCGTCCTCGAGTTGCGCGCAGAGGCGCCGACTCACCGCCTGCAGGCGCCCGAGCGCCTCGGTCACGGCGAGGAAATCGCAGTCGTCCTCCTCCCAGAGCACGCCCAG
This sequence comes from Methylobacterium sp. NEAU K, assembly GCF_030700285.1. GTDB lineage: Bacteria > Pseudomonadota > Alphaproteobacteria > Rhizobiales > Beijerinckiaceae > Methylobacterium. The sequence goes on from NZ_JAUYZJ010000009.1 coordinate 124,126, forward strand.
GTGGCGCGCCGCCGGGGCGAGCAGGTCGAGAAGCAGGCGCGGCAGGGGCAGGCCGCCGTCGCGCAGCGCGGCCACCTCCGCGTCGAGGTCGATCGGCCCGGGGGCCAGGAGAAGGGCGCTGAAGGCCGCGATCTCCTGCCGGCTCGGCGCCCGATCGGACCGGGCGCGGCGCCCGGGCGGACGGTGGGCCAGCATCAGCCGCGGCAGGATCTCCGCCTCCACGAGGCGGGCCAGCGAGCCGGGGACATCGCCGCCGTGGCCGGGCCGCCGGGGGGCGGCGCGCGCGAGCGGTTCGTCGTCGAAAGAGGCCAGCCGATCGCCGATCGGGCAGCAGCCTCCGGAAGGCGGGCCAGGTTCGAGCCGTTCCCCCAAATGCCTCCAGTCTCCCATCGGCATCCCTCCCAGAAGCGGCCCCGGCCCGGAGGGACCGGCGGCTCCGCGTGCGTATCGGGTGCGGCGCTGCTCGCCTGTCTATTCTTCGTTCGTCGACCCCTGGACCACACCAGCCAAGTCGCCACGGCATCTGCCGGCGTTCGGAACGATACGCTTCCCAACGATCTTGGCAATGACTTCGGAAAAAGAAAAATGACACCTGCGCTGTCATCGCATCGGATCGTCAAGCGCACTTGACACTTCGGGGACCGGAGCCCTAGCCTCTTCCAACGACGGGGCACGACGGCTCCGCCGAGCACAAGGGAGCGGATGCATGGGTCTCGGCGACCGGCCAGCACGACCGCTCTACACGCAAGCCGAGCGCCGGCGGCGCGACGGCTCGCCCTGGACCCTGGTGCAGGGCCTGCTGGCGCCCCTTCAGTTCGCGATCTTCTTGGTGAGCCTGATCCTGGTGCTACGCGCGCTCGCCACCGGGCACGGCCTGCTGGCCGCCCAGGTCTCGGTGGTGGTGAAGACCCTGGCGCTCTACGCGATCATGGTCACCGGCTCGATCTGGGAAAAGGCGGTGTTCGGCCGTTGGCTGTTCGCTCCCGCCTTCTTCTGGGAGGATGTGGTCAGCATGCTGGTGCTGGCGCTCCACACCGCCTATCTGGCCGCGCTCGCCACCGGCGCCCTCAGCGAGCAGGCCCTGCTGGTCCTCGCGCTGGCGGCCTACGCGACCTACGTGGTCAATGCCGGCCAATTCCTTCTCAAGCTCCGGGCCGCCCGCCTGGAGGGCGCCGGCACAGGCCAGCCGCACTTCGCGGAGGCGCTGTCATGAACGCGCCCGTCCCGCCCCCAGCCGCTCCCTGCGGCAGCATCGACCTGCATCAGGAGCACGGGCAGCGCGCGGTGTTCTGCGGGCTCACCGGAATCGTCTGGCTGCACCGGAAGATCCAGGACGCCTTCTTCCTGGTGGTCGGCTCGCGCACCTGCGCCCACCTGATCCAGTCCGCCGCCGGGGTGATGATCTTCGCCGAGCCGCGCTTCGCCACCGCGATCATCGACGAGCGCGACCTGGCCGGGATCGCCGACGCCAACGAGGAACTCGACCGCGTCGTCACACGGCTGATCGAGCGCCGGCCGGACATCAAGCTCCTGTTCCTGGTGGGCTCCTGCCCGTCCGAGGTGATCAAGCTCGACCTGTCCCGGGCGGCCCAGCGCCTGTCCGGGCGCCTCGCACCCGTTCGGGTGCTGAACTACTCGGGATCCGGCATCGAGACGACGTTCACGCAGGGCGAGGATGCCTGCCTCGCCGCACTGGTGCCGGAGCTGCCGCGCGCGCCGGCGGAGGCCGCGCCGTCCCTGCTGGTCGTCGGGGCGCTCGCCGACGTCGTCGAAGACCAGTTCCTTCGGATCTTCGCCGCGATGGGAATCGCCGACGTCCGGTTCCTTCCAGCCCGCCGGGCCGGAGCGATGCCGCCGGTCGGGCGAAACACCCGCTACCTTCTCGCCCAGCCCTTCCTGGCCGACACCGCCCGCGCCCTCGACGAACGCGGCGCGCGCCGGCTCGCCGCTCCGTTTCCGCTGGGCGCCGAAGGCACGACCGGCTGGCTGCGGGCGGCCGCTGAGGCGTTTGGCGTCTCCGACGACGCGTTCGCGGCGGCGACCGCGGCCGGCCGCGCCCGGGCCGAGACCGCGCTTGCGCTCCATCGCGAAAAGCTCGCCGGCAAGCGCGTGTTCTTCTTCCCCGATTCGCAGCTCGAAGTGCCGCTCGCCCGCTTCCTCGCCCGGGAGCTCGGCGCGACCCTCGTCGAGGTCGGGACACCCTACCTGCACCGGGCGCACCTGGCGGCGGAGATCGAGTGGCTGCCCCCGGGCACCCGCGTGACGGAGGGCCAGAGCCTCGACGACCAGATGGATCGCTGCCGGGCGGCGCGGCCGGACCTCACGATCTGCGGCCTCGGCCTCGCCAACCCGCTGGAGGCGGAGGGGCTGTCCACCAAGTGGTCGATCGAGCTGCTGTTCACGCCGGTCCAGGGCTACGAGCAGGCGGGCGACCTCGCCGAGCTGTTCGCGCGCCCGCTCCGGCGCCGCGCGATGCTGGAGGTGTAGGGCCATGCAGCTCACCCTCTGGACCTACGAGGGTCCCCCCCATATCGGCGCGATGCGCGTCGCCACCGCGATGAACGGGCTGCACTACGTTCTGCACGCGCCGCAGGGCGACACCTACGCGGACCTGCTGTTCACGATGATCGAGCGGCGGGACGCAAGGCCGCCGGTCACCTACACGACCTTCCGGGCGCAGGATCTCGGCCGCGATACCGCGGAGCTGTTCAAGGCAGCCGTCGCGGAGGCCCACGCACGCTTCCAGCCGCAGGCGATGATCGTCGGCGCCTCCTGCACCGCCGAGCTGATCCAGGACGATCCGGGTGGCCTGGCCAAGGCCCTCGACCTGCCGATCCCGGTGATCCCGCTGGAGCTGCCGGCCTACCAGAAGAAGGAGAACTGGGGGGCCTCCGAGACCTTCTACCGCCTGGTCCGGGCGCTTGCCGGTCCGGCGTCTCCCCGTCCGGACGGCGCAACGCGGCCGCGCCCGCTCTGCAACATCCTGGGGCCGACGGCTTTGGGCTTCCGCCACCGCGACGACCTGATCGAGATCCGCCGGCTGCTCGACACCCTCGGGATCGACGTGAACGTCGTCGCGCCGCTGGGCGCGAGCCCCGCCGACCTCGGCCGGCTCAAGGATGCCGACTTCAACGTCGTGCTCTACCCGGAGACGGCGCGCAGCGCGGCCGAATACCTCAAGAAGACCTTCGGGCAGCCGTTCACGCAGGCTGTGCCGCTCGGCGTCGGCGCCACAAACCGCTTCGTCGCCGAGGTCGCGGCACTCGCCGGCCTCGATCCGGCCCCTGTCCTCGACGGCCCCGGCTCGCGCCTGCCCTGGTATTCGCGCTCGGTCGATTCGACCTATCTCACGGGCAAGCGCGTCTTCGTGTTCGGGGACGCGACGCACGCGATCGGCATCGCCCGGATGGCGGCTCGCGAGCTTGGCTTCACGGTGGTCGGCCTCGGGACCTACAGCCGCGAATTCGCCCGCGAGGTCCGCGCCGAGGCGGCCCTGCACGGCATCGAGGCGCTGGTCACGGACGATTACCTCGACGTCGAGGCGGCGATCCGCGCGGCCGCGCCCGAACTCGTCCTCGGGACGCAGATGGAGCGCCATGTCGCCAAGCGGCTCGGCATCCCCTGCGCGGTGATCTCCGCCCCCGTCCACGTCCAGGATTTCCCGGCGCGCTACGCGCCGCAGATGGGTTTCGAGGGCGCCAACGTCCTGTTCGACACCCTGGTCCATCCGCTGATGATGGGCCTCGAAGAACACCTCCTCGGCATGTTCCGGGAGGATCCCGAATTCCACGATGGCGTCGGGCCGTCGCATCTCGGTGGCACGCCTTTCGAGGCTCCGCCGGTCGCGGCGCCCGAGGCCGCGGGACGGGCGCCGACCGCAGCCCCTCCGACACCGGCGCCCGTCCCGATCCTCCTGGACCAGGAGGTCCCGGTCACGGCGGCGTCCTGGGCTCCCGAAGCCGAGCGGGAGCTGAAGAAGATCCCGTTCTTCGTGCGCGGCAAGGCGCGCAGCAACACGGAACGCTTTGCCCGCGAGCGCCGGGTTCCGCTCATCACCATCGAGACCCTCTACGATGCCAAGGCACATTATGGCCGCTAGAGGGAACTCCCCCGGACTCGATGCCGGCTCGGTGCGCGGGAGCGCGGCGCGGCAACGCCCGCCGATCCGCGTCGTCATCGTCACGCTCGACAATCATTTGGCGAGCGCGATCGAGCGGGCGCGCCTGCGCCTCCGTTCCGAAATGCCGGGGCTGGTGCTCGGCTTCCACGCGGCCGCCGAGTGGGAGACCGACCCGTCGACCCTCGAGGCCTGCCGGGCCGACATCGCGCGGGCCGACATCGTACTTTCGGCCATGCTGTTCATGGACGAGCACGCCCGGGCGATCCTGCCGGCGCTCACCGCGCGGCGCGAGGCCTGCGACGCGATGATCGGCTGCATGTCGGCGAGCGAGGTGGTGAAGACGACCCGGCTCGGCCGTTTCGATATGAGCGGCACCAAGCGCAGCCCTCTGGACTTCCTGAAGAAGCTGCGCGGCAAGCCCGGCCAGCCGGGCAATGCCGGCCGGCAGATGGCGCTGGTGCGCAAGCTGCCGAAGATCCTGCGCTTCATCCCGGGCTCGGCGCAGGACGTGCGCGCCTATTTCCTGACGCTGCAATACTGGCTCGCGGGCTCGGACGAGAACGTCGCCGCCCTGGTCCAATTCCTGGTCCACCGCTACGCCGCGGGGGAGCGCGCGGTCTGGCGCGGGGGACCGGCCGCGCCCGCGCCGCTGAACTACCCCGAAACCGGCCTCTACCATCCGCGCCTGCCGGGCCGGATCGGCGAGGACCCGTCCCGGCTGCCGCACCGGGCTGCGGCGAGGGGCCGCGTCGGGCTGCTGCTGATGCGCAGCTACGTGCTAGCCGGCAACACCGCCCATTACGACGGGGTGATCGCCGCCCTCGAGGCCAGGGGCCTCGACGTGGTGCCGGCCTTCGCCAGCGGCCTCGACAACCGCCCCGCCGTGGACGCCTTCTTCATGCGGAACGGCCGGGCGCGAATCGACGCCCTCGTGTCGCTCACCGGCTTCTCGCTCGTGGGCGGCCCCGCCTACAACGACGCGGCGGCGGCCGAGGCGATGCTCGGGCGGCTCGACGTCCCCTACCTCGCCGCCCAGGCTCTGGAATTCCAAACGATCGAGCAGTGGGAGGCGGGCGAGCGCGGCCTGTCGCCCGTGGAGGCGACCATGATGGTCGCGATTCCCGAACTCGACGGCGCCACCGCCCCGATGGTGTTCGGCGGCCGCTCCTCAGCCTCGGGAAGCGACAATCCCCGGGACATGCGCGCCCACCCGGAGCGGGTCGCGCGGCTCGCCGAGCGGGTCGAGCGCCTCGTGTCCTTGCGCCGCACCCCGAAGGCCGAGCGCCGGCTCGCCGTGGTGCTGTTCAACTTCCCGCCGAATGCCGGCGCAACCGGCACGGCGGCGTTCCTGTCGGTCTACGCCTCGCTGCTCAACACCCTGAAGGGCTTGGCGGCGGACGGCTACGCCGTGGAGGTCCCGGAGAGCGTCGACGCCCTGCGCGAGCGGATCCTGGAGGGCAACGCGAAGCGCTACGGGACCCAGGCCAACGTCCATGTCCGCATCCCGGCCGAGAATCATCTGCGCCGCGAGAGCTACCTGGCTGAGATCGAGGCCCAGTGGGGCCCGGCGCCTGGGCGCCACCAGACCAACGGCTCCGACCTGTTCGTGCTCGGCGTGCAGTTCGGAAACGTCTTCGTCGGGGTGCAGCCGGCCTTCGGCTACGAGGGCGACCCGATGCGGCTGCTGTTCGAGCGGGGCTTCGCACCGACGCACGCGTTCTCTGCCTTCTACCGCTACCTGCGCGAGGATTTTTCCGCCGACGCCGTGCTGCATTTCGGCACCCACGGGGCTCTCGAATTCATGCCCGGCAAGCAGACCGGCCTGTCCGAGGCCTGCTGGCCGGAGCGGCTGATCGGGGCGCTGCCCAACGTCTACCTCTACGCCGCCAACAACCCCTCCGAGGGGACGCTGGCCAAGCGCCGCTCGGCCGCGACGCTGGTGAGCTACCTGACCCCGAGCCTCGCCACCGCCGGGCTCTATCGCGGGCTGATCGACCTGAAGTGCTCGATGGAGCGCTGGCGCGGGCTCGCCCTCGACGCGACGGACGAGCGCGAAACGCTCGCCCGTCTGATCCAGGACCAGGGCGCTTCCGTCGACCTCGTGGCCGCCGAGCCGGCTTGGACCGGCGATCTCGGCGCCCGGGTCGGGAGCCTCTGGACCGCCGTGCAGGAGCTGGAGCAGACCCTGATCCCGCACGGGCTCCACGTGGTCGGCGAAGGCATGCCGGACGCGGAGCGGGTCGATCTGCTCCTGGCTTTGGCCGAGGCCTCGCACGGTCTCAGGCCCGAGCGGGCCGGGATCGACGCCCTGGTCGCCGGGAAGGGTGTCGAGGCGGCGCTCAAGGCATCCGGCCTGCCCGCCGACGAGGCGGCACGCGCGGCACTCGCGAGCCTCGCCGAGACCGACCGCCTGCTGGCCCGGGACTACGAGCTCCCGGCGCTGCTGCGGGCGCTCGACGGCCGCTTCGTGCCGCCGGTGGCCGGGGGCGACCTGCTGCGCAACCCGGCGATCCTGCCCACCGGCCGCAACCTGCACGGCTTCGATCCCTACCGCCTGCCCACCGCCTTCGCGGTGGCCGACGGTGCCCGGCAGGTGGACCGGATCCTCGCACGCTTCGCCGCGGACGGGAAACCGTGCCCGGAGAGCGTCGCCCTGGTCCTGTGGGGCACCGACAACCTCAAGAGCGAGGGCGGCCCGATCGCCCAGGCGCTGGCGCTGATCGGCGCCGCGCCGCGCTTCGACGGCTACGGACGGCTCAGCGGCGCCGAGCTGATCCCGCTGGAAACCCTCGGCCGCCCGCGCATCGACGCGGTGGTGACCCTCTCGGGCATCTTCCGCGATCTCCTCCCGCTCCAGACCAAGCTCCTGGCCGAGGCCTCCTACCTCGCCGCCACCGCGGACGAGACCATCGAGCAGAACTTCGTCCGCAAGCATGCGCTGGCGATCCAGGCCGAGCAGGGCTGCGACCTGGAGACCGCGGCATTGCGGGTCTTCTCCAACGCGGAAGGCGCATACGGCGCGAACGTCAACCACATGGTCGAGTCCGGCAGCTGGGACGACGACGCGGAGCTGTGCGAGACCTTCTCGCGCCGCAAGAGCTTTGCCTATGGCCGGACCGGCCGTCCGGCGCCGCAGCGCGCCCTGATGCAGGCGGTGCTGGCCTCCGTGGACATGGCCTACCAGAACCTCGACTCGGTCGAGGTCGGCGTCACCTCGGTGGACCATTACTTCGACGGGCTCGGCGGCATGGGCCGGGCCGTGGCGAAGGCCCGCGGCGAGGCGGTACCGATCTACATCAGCGACCAGACCCGCGGGGAGGGGCGCGTGCGCTCCCTGGAGGAGCAGGTGGCGCTGGAGACGCGCACCCGCATGCTCAACCCGAAATGGTACGAGGGCCTGCTCGGCCACGGCTACGAGGGCGTCCGCCAGATCGAGTCCCACCTGACCAACACGGTCGGCTGGTCGGCCACCGCCAACGCGGTCCAGCCCTGGATCTACGAGCGCATCACCGAGACCTACGTCCTCGACCCCGCCATGCGCGAGCGCATGGCATCCCTCAACCCCACCGCCTCCGCCAAGGTCGCCCAAAGGCTGATCGAGGCTCACCGGCGCGGCTTCTGGACTCCCGACGCGGCGACGCGTGACGCCCTCGACCGGGCCGAAGAGGAGCTGGAGGATCGTCTCGAAGGCGTCACCACAGGAGTCGCCGCATGAACATCGCCATCCGCAATCCCGTCGTTGCCCGGAAGGAGGAGGGCAGCGTCCAGGTCGCCCTCGATCCGGACCTGAGGATCGAGACCGCGAAGGTGTTCGCGGTCTACGGCAAGGGTGGCATCGGCAAGTCCACCACCTCGTCCAACTTGTCGGTGGCGTTCTCGAAGCTCGGCAAGCGGGTTCTCCAGATCGGCTGCGACCCCAAGCACGATTCGACCTTCACGCTGACCAAGCGGCTCGCCCCCACGGTGATCGACGCCCTGGAGGCGGTGAACTTCCATTCCGAGGAGCTCCGCGTCGAGGACTTCGTGGTCGAGGGCTACAACGGCGTCATGTGCGTCGAGGCCGGCGGCCCCCCGGCCGGCACCGGCTGCGGCGGCTACGTGGTCGGCCAGACGGTGAAGCTCCTCAAGGAGCACCACCTCCTGGAGGATACCGACGTCGTCGTGTTCGACGTGCTGGGCGACGTGGTCTGCGGCGGCTTCGCCTCGCCGCTCCAGCACGCCGACCGGGCGCTGATCGTCACCGCCAACGACTTCGACTCGATCTTCGCGATGAACCGGATCGTGGCGGCGATCCACGCCAAGTCGAAGAACTACCCCGTGCGGCTCGGCGGCGTCATCGCCAACCGCTCGGCCAAGACTGACGAGATCGACCGGTTCAACGACGCGGTCGGGCTCAAGCGCCTCGCCCATTTTCCCGATCTCGACGTGGTCCGCCGCTCGCGGCTCAAGAAATCGACCCTGTTCGAGATGGATTCCTCTCCCGAGCTCGACGCCGTCACGGCCGAATACATGCGGCTCGCCGAGACGCTCTGGTCCGGCGGCGAGCCCTGCGAGGCGCTGCCGATGAAGGACCGCGACCTCTTTGAATTCCTCGGGTTCGATTGAGATGGCTGGGAACACCTACGACGCCCGCCGGGGCGAACTCACCACCTATTTCGACCGCACCGCGGTCGAGGCCTGGTCGCGCCTGACCTCGGATGCGCCGGTGAGCCGCATCCGTGCGACCGTGCGGGCCGGCCGGGACGCGATGCGCGGGACGCTGCTCTCCTGGCTGCCCGCCGACATGACCGGCCTGCGCCTGCTCGATGCCGGCTGCGGAACCGGGGCGCTCAGCGTCGAGGCCGCCCGGCGCGGCGCCGAGGTGGTCGCCATCGACGTCTCGCCGACGCTCGTCGGGCTGGCGCAGGAGCGGTTGCCGGCGATCCCGGGCCCCGGACGCGTCGCGTTCCAGGTGGGCGACATGCTCGATCCGGGCCTAGGCCGGTTCGACCACGTGGTGGCGATGGATTCGCTGATCCACTACCGCCCGGCTGACATCGTCCGGGCGCTGGCGGCCCTGGGGGCGCGCACGGACGGGTCGGTGCTGTTCACGGTGGCGCCCCGCACGGCCCTGCTCACCGTGATGCATGCGGCCGGACAGTTCTTCCCACGCGGCGACCGCTCGCCGGCGATCGTGCCGGTGACGGAGGGCGGGCTGCGGCGGCGGATCTCGTCCGAGCCTGCGCTCGACGGCTTCACCTGGACCAAGAGTCATCGGATCAACAGCGGGTTCTACCTGTCGAACGCCGTAGCGCTGACGCGTGCGCTCCCTCGCCCCTCTGCGCCCGGGGTGCAACCGTGAGCACCGCCACGCAAAAACTCACCCGCGCCCTGATGCGCCTCGGCCCGTCGGTCCTGCCCTTCGCGGACGCCGCCACCGTCGAGCTGCCGATGGGGCGGCTGCTGCGGCTCGCCCTGTTCCAGGTCACGGTCGGCATGGCGGCGGTGCTGCTGATCGGCACGCTGAACCGTGTGATGATCGTCGAGCTGGGGGTCCCGGCCTGGATCGTCGCGGCGATGCTGGCGCTGCCGCTGATCTTCGCGCCCTTGCGCGCGCTGGTCGGGTTCCGCTCGGACACCCACCGTTCGGTGCTGGGCTGGCGGCGGGTGCCCTATATTTGGTTCGGCACCCTGTTGCAGTTCGGTGGGCTGGCGATCATGCCGTTCGCCCTGCTGATCCTGTCCGGCGACACCACCGGGCCGCTCTGGGTCGGCGACGCGGCGGCCGCGCTCGCCTTCCTGCTGGTTGGAGCCGGGCTTCACACGACCCAGACCGTGGGGCTGGCGCTCGCCACCGACCTCGCCCCCGCGCATGCGCGGCCGAAGGTGGTGGCTCTGCTCTGCGTGGCGCTGCTGTTCGGCATGATGGCGAGCGCCCTGCTGTTCGGGCTGTTCCTCGCCCAGTTCTCGCCCGTGCGGCTGATCCAGGTGATCCAGGGCGCGGCGCTCGTCACCATCGTGCTGAACGGGCTCGCCCTGTGGAAGCAGGAACCGCGCGATCCGCACCGGATTCCGGCAGGGCCGCAGCGCGACTTCCGCTCCTCCTGGCGCGAGTATGCGGGGCAGGGCACCGCGCGCCGCCGCCTCGTGGCGATCGGGCTGGGCACGGCGGGCTTCTCGATGCAGGACATCCTGCTGGAGCCCTATGGCGGCCAGATCCTGCACCTGTCGGTGGGTGCCACCACGGCGCTGACCGCGCTGCTCGCCGCCGGCGGCGGGCTCGGCCTGCTGATCGCCGCCCGCTGGCTCGGGCGCGGCGGCGACCCGTTCCGGGTCTCGGCCGTGGGGGTCGGCATCGGCATCCTGGCCTTCTCGGCGGTGGTCTTCGCAGCGCCGCTGGCCTCGGCCGACCTGTTCGCGGCGGGCGTCAGCCTGATCGGGCTCGGCGGCGGCCTGTTCGCCCACGGCACGCTCACCGCCTCGATGAACCACGCCGGCCCCGAGGATACCGGGCTGGCGCTGGGCGCCTGGGGCGCCGTGCAGGCGACCGCGGCGGGGCTCTCCATCGCCGCCAGCGGCCTCGTGCGCGACGTCGGCGGCGCGATCGCCCAGTCGGGCGTGCTCGGCGAGGGCATGAACGAGCCCGCGATCGGCTACCTGATCGTCTACCACATCGAGATCGCCCTCCTGTTCGCGGCCCTCATCGCCCTGGGGCCGCTCGTGCGGGAGGACGCGCGTGCAGAAGTTCGAGATCACGTCGGCGGTCAAATCGCCGAACGGGCGGCCTGAGACTCGGGGAGGATAGCCATGCCAACAGGCGCCATTACGGGTTACGTCGACGTTGCACAGATCGTGCTCTACGCGTTCTTCATCTTCTTCGCGGGCCTCGTGTTCTGGCTGCGCCGGGAGGACAGGCGCGAGGGCTACCCACTGGAGAATGAGGCCGTCGGGCGCAGGAAGGCGCCGGACCCGATCCTGATTCCCCGGGCCAAGGCGTTCCACCTGCCGGGCGGAGAGACGACCTACGCGCCGCAGGCGATGCGGAGCCGGGACGACATCGAGACCGGCATCCCCGCCCGCAAGGTCGAGCCCTGGCCGGGCGCGCCCTACGAGCGGACGGAGGCGGCTCTCCAGGCCGGCGTCGGGCCCGGCTCCTGGGTGAAGCGTCACGACGTGCCCGACAGGACCTGGGACGAGGAGTTCCGGATCGTGCCGCTGCGGGTGGCCACCGCCTTCGTCATCCACGAGGATGGCCCGAACCCGATCGGCATGACGGTGTTCGGCACCGACAACGCGGTCGCCGGGATCGTCAGCGATGTCTGGGTCGACCGCGGCGAATCGCTGATCCGCTACTACGAGGTCGAGCTGCCCACAGGTGGCCGCCGGCTGATGCCGGCCACGTTCTGCCGGGCCGGCGGCTTCACCAAGACCGTGAAGACCGAGGCGCTGCTCGCCGCCCAGTTCGCCGACATCCCGGCGACCCGCGATCCCGACAGCGTGACCTTTCTCGAGGAGGAGCGGATCATGTCCTACTTCGGCGCCGGCACTCTCTACGCCACGGCGGCCCGCGCGGAGCCCCTGCTATGAGCGGCGACTTCCTGCCCGAGGGCACCCTGCGCGGGCTGCCGGGCCCGCTTCCGGCGGGCGAGCGCATCCTGTGGCAGGGGGCGCCGACCACCGCGGGGCTTCTGGTTCGGGTGTTCCATGCCCGGGTCGTGACCGCGTGGTTCGCCGTCTGCGCCCTGGCCTTCGGCCTCGCCGCCGGCTCGCCCGGAGCGGCTCTGGCAACCGTCGGACCGACTCTGCTGGTCGGCGCGGGCGCGGTCGCGCTGCTCTGGCTGCTGGCGTGGCTGACCCACCGCACCACGGTCTACACGGTCACGAACCGCCGGATCGTGCTGCACGCCGGCATCGCCCTGCCGGTGACTCACAACCTGCCCTTCGCTCAGGTGGAGGGTGCGGCGTTGCGGCCCTTCACCGATGGAAGCGGCGATCTGCCATTGCGGTTGCGGCCGGGCCTGCGCATCGCCTACCTTCAGCTCTGGCCGCATGCCCGGCCCTGGCGCCTGTCCCGGACCGAGCCGATGCTGCGCTCGGTTCCGGAGGCGGACGCGGTGTCGGGGATCCTGGTGCGCGCGCTCGAGGCACACGCCGACGCGTCGGAGACGGCGCTGCCCGTGATCGTGCCGCGTCCGCGGGCGGCGGCCCAAGAGAATCCCGGCCGCCTCGTCGCGGCCGAATAGGGAGGGCGGGATGCGCGATCGGGCCGACAGCCTCGAGATGCCCGGCCGGGCCAAGGGCCCGGCCCCGGCCCTGCTGATGATCGGCGCCGGGGCGCTGATGGGCTTCACCATGCTGGCCGTCCTGATCGGCCGGACTGAGCAAATCGGCATGATCGCCTTGCCGCCGGCCAAGCCGGTCGCGCGGCTCGCGTTCCGGGCCGAAGATCAGGTCGACGGCTCGATCGCCCTGCGCGACGTGTCGGACGGCCACGTCGCGGCCTGGATCCGCCCCGGAGAGGACGGCTTTCTGCGCGGGACGCTGCGCGGCCTCGCCCAGGCGCGCCAGCGCGGCGGCCTCGGGCCGGAGCAGCCGTTCAGCCTGACCCGCTACGACGACGGCCGCCTCTCGCTCGCCGACGATGCCACCGGCCGCCGGGTGCCGCTCGAGGCGTTCGGCCCGACCAACGCGGGGGCCTTCGCCCGGCTGCTCCCCGCCCCCGGCGCGCCTGCCACGGAGACGCGCTGATGGGCCTGTTCGGCGCCCGCACCGTGACCGTGCCCTGCACGGTCGAGATCGAGCAGACGCCGGAGAGCCTGCACGCGCACGTCACCCTGGATGCGGGCTTCGAGATCGCGCCGGGCGACGCTGTCCAGGTCCACGATGCGCCGACCTCCGTGCCCTACGGCGAGCGGCTCACCGTGCGCCGCACCGCCACCGTCACCCGCGCCGGCCCGCTGGAGCGGGCCTGGACCAAGCTCATCGCCCATCTCGAGCTGACCGAACTCTACGAGGTCAGCTTTTCCGAGAGGAGGAAGCTGTGAACGCTCCCGTCGCACCACTCTCCGGCGAGCCCGTGCCGAAGGCCCCGGTCAACGAGTCGACCCGGTCCGCTCAGGAGACCACCTTCCTGAGCCCGCGCTTCTACACCACCGATTTCGACGAGCTCGACCGCACCGACGTCGAGCCGGTGCGCCGTGACTGGGACCTGCTCATCGCCGAGCTGCGGGCGGACCCGAACAAGCGCCACTTCACCCGCAACGGTGAGTTCGACTGCGACCTGTCGCAGATGGAGCCCGAGCTGCGGAAGGAGTTCCTGGACTTCCTGGTCTCGTCGATCACCGCCGAGTTCTCCGGCTGCGTGCTCTATGCCGAGATGAGGAAGCGGGCGAAGAACAAGGACATCAAGGAGCTGTTCGGCTTCATGAGCCGCGACGAGGCCCGGCACGCCGGCTTCATCAACGACACGCTCAAGGATTTCGGCATCGGCGTCGATCTCGGCTTCCTGACGAAGTCCAAGAAATACACGTTCTTCCGGCCGAAATTCATCTTCTACGCGACGTACCTGTCGGAGAAGATCGGCTACGCCCGCTACATCACCATCTTCCGCGAGCTGGAGAAGCACCCGGAGCGGCGCATCCACCCGATCTTCAAGTGGTTCGAGCTGTGGTGCAATGACGAGTTCCGCCACGGCGAGGCCTTCGCGCTCTTGATGCGCGCCAACCCGAAGCTGACGAGCGGCGTGAACCGCTACTGGATCCGGTTCTTCCTGCTCGCGGTGTTCGCCACGATGTATGTGCGCGACCATCACCGGCCGGCCTTCCACGCCGCGCTCGGGGTCGATCCCACCGATTACGACTTCCGGGTGTTCCGCATCACCTCCGAGATCTCGAAGCAGACCTTCCCGCTGGAGCTCGACCTCGACAGCCCGAAGTTCCACGCGGGGCTCGACCGGCTGCTCGCCTGTTCCAGGGGGATCGCGGACGCGAAGGCCCGGGGCGGCTTGGCCGGCAAGGCCCTGCAGGGCCTCCACGCCCTGCGCGCGGCGGCCACCTTCGTCCGGCTCTACCTGTTGCCCGTCAAGGCGAACGCCCTGCCGGCCGACATCCGCCTCCAGCCGGTCTGGTAGGATGGCGACCTACGCCGCCCCGGTCCTCTATGCGGTGCTGGTCTGGTGGTTCTCCACCGGCCTGATCCTGCTTCTCGACCACGCTCCGCGCCGCACCCATCCGTGGAGCATGGCGGGTGCGACGCTGCTGCTCGCCGCCGCCCTGGTGGCGATCCACGTGAGCGCCGGGGACACGACCGCCACGGGGGCCTACACGGCCTTCACGGCGGCGCTGGTCGTCTGGGGCTGGCAGGAGATGAGCTACTACATGGGGTTCCTCTCGGGCCCGAAGCCGGCCGCCTGCGCGCCCGGCCTGCGGGGGCTCGACCGGTTCCTGGCGGCGCTCGCCACCAGCCTGTGGCACGAATTCGCCATCGTGATCGGCGGGCTGGCGATCCTGGCCCTCGTCTGGGGCAGTCCCAACACGTTCGCCCTGTGGACCTACGGCACGCTGGTGGTGATGAACCTCTCGGCCCGGCTCAACCTGTTTCTCGGCGTGCGCAACCTGTACGCCGAGTTCCTGCCGGACCATCTCGGCTATCTCGCCTGCTATCTCACGAAGAAGCCGATGAACATGCTGTTCCCGGTCTCGGTGAGCCTCGGGACCATTGCGGCGGCCCTGCTCGGGCGTGCGGCTTCCGGCTCGGATGTGCTGGCGCACGAGCTGATCGGCTTCACCGCGCTGGCGACCCTGATGGCGCTCGCCACCCTGGAGCACTGGTTCCTGATGCTGCCGCTGCCCTCGGCCGAGCTGTGGCGGTGGAGCCTGCCGGCGCGCACTCCGGACGGAGCGGCGCGGTCGCGGGACAACGGGTAGATCCAGCATCATTCGCCGACGTCGCCATCGGTTCGGCGGCAAGACTGATGCAGGAACGAAAGCCTCGGCGGCCCTGCCTCGTGCGGGTCTGCCGGGGGATCACCGCCGGGCGCGGCACGGGCACCAATCTGGAATTGGTCTCGTGCGACATTCGGTGTCACAGGCGGGGGCAACCCGCGGACGTTCGGGGAGAGGCGGTATGGACTACGAGACCTTCTTCGGAGCCGAGATCACCGGCCTCCACCGCGAGGGGCGCTACCGGGTCTTCACCGACCTCGAGCGCCACGCCGGAAACTTCCCGCACGCCACGCACCACCATGCCGCAGGCACCCGGCCGGTGACCGTCTGGTGCTCGAACGACTATCTCGGCATGGGACAGCACCCGGCCGTCACGGGGGCGATGCACGAGGCGATCGACCGCTGCGGCGCCGGAGCCGGGGGCACCCGCAACATCTCCGGCACCAACCACTACCACGTGCTGCTGGAGCGCGAGCTCGCCGACCTGCACGGCAAGGAGGCGGCCCTGCTGTTCACCTCCGGCTACGTGTCCAACTGGGCGGCGCTCGGGACGCTGGCCTCGCGCCTGCCGAACTGCGCGGTCTTCTCCGATTCCGAGAACCACGCCTCGATGATCGAGGGCATCCGGTTCTCCCGGGCCGAACGCCACATCTTCCGCCACAACGACCCCGAGGACCTGAACCGCAAGCTCGCCCTGGTCGATCCGGCCCGGCCGAAGCTCGTGGCCTTCGAGTCGGTCTACTCCATGGACGGCGACATCGCGCCGATCGGCGAGATCTGCGACGTGGCCGAGGCGCACGGGGCGCTGACCTACCTGGACGAGGTCCACGCGGTCGGCCTCTACGGCGCCCGGGGCGGCGGCATCTCGGAGCGCGACGGGGTCGCCCACCGGCTCGACGTCATCGAGGGCACGCTCGGCAAGGCGTTCGCGGTCCATGGCGGCTACATCACGGCCTCGGAGAAGCTCTGCGACTTCGTGCGCAGCTTCGCCTCGGGCTTCATCTTCACCACCTCGCTGCCCCCCGCGGTGGCGGCGGGCGCGGCGGCGAGCATCCGCCACCTGAAGGCGAGCGGCGCCGAGCGCGCCCGCCATCAGGAGCGCGTCGCGAAGGTCCGCGAGGCGCTGGAGGCCGCCGACATCCCGGTGATGCCCAACGACAGCCACATCGTGCCCGTGATGGTCTGCGATCCGGTGCTGTGCAAGGCGATCTCCGACACCCTGCTCGACGAGTTCGGCATCTACGTGCAGCCGATCAACTACCCGACGGTGGCCCGCGGCACCGAGCGCCTGCGGATCACCCCGTCGCCGCTGCACTCGGACGCGGACATCGCGCGCCTCGTGGACGCGCTGAGCGCGATCTGGGGGCGGATCGGGCTGCGGCAGAAGGCGGCGGAATAGGGCGCTCTTCCCTCCCCCTCGCGGGGAGGGGTAGGAGGTTGGGGTGGTGCAGACGGCACCGCTCCGATCCATCCTGCACCACCCCCACCTCCGGCTCCTCCCCGCGAGGGGGAGGAGAGGTGCCAGAGCCAGAGCCACGTGCCAACTTTCCCCTTCTCGGCCATCGTCGCCCAAGACGAGATGCGCCAGGCGCTGCTGATCGCCGCGGTGGATCCGTCCATCGGCGGCGTGCTGGTGTTCGGCGACCGGGGCACGGGCAAATCCACCGCGATCCGGGCGCTGGCCGCCCTGCTGCCGCCGATGCGGGCGGTGGCGGGCTGCCCGTACAACTGCGATCCCGACAGCCCCGCCGAATCCTGCCCGCACTGCGCGAGCGCGCCGGGCCCGCGAAAGAGCCACAGGAAACCGGTGCCCGTGGTGGATCTGCCGCTGGGCGCCACCGAGGACCGGGTGGTCGGCACCCTCGACCTGGAGCGGGCGCTGGGCGCCGGCGTGAAGGCGTTCGAGCCGGGGCTTCTCGCCCGGGCCAACCGCGGCTTCCTGTATATCGACGAGGTCAACCTGTTGGAGGACCACCTCGTGGATCTCCTGCTCGACGTGGCGGCCTCCGGGGTCAACACCGTCGAGCGCGAGGGGCTGTCGCTCCGCCATCCGGCGAAATTCGTTCTGGTCGGCTCCGGCAACCCGGAGGAAGGGGAGTTGCGCCCGCAGCTCCTCGACCGGTTCGGGCTCGCCTGCGAGGTGGCGACCCCGAAGGACATCGCCACCCGCATCGCGGTGGTGCGCGCCCGGGACGCCTACGAGCGCGACCCGGAGGGGTTCTGCGCCGCACGCGCGCGGGACGAGACGGCGATCCGCAAAAGGATCCTGCTGGCGCGGGAGCGCCTGCCGAGCCTGGCGGTGCCGGATTCCGCCCTGGAGCGCGCGGCGCAGCTCTGCCTCGCGCTCGGCACCGACGGCTTGCGCGGCGAGCTGACCCTGATGCGCACCGCCCGGGCGCTCGCGGCCCTCGACGGCGCCGAGGCGGTGACGGACGACCACATCCGCCGGGTCGCCCCGGCGGCCCTGCGCCACCGCCTGCGCCGCAACCCCCTCGACGAATCCGGCTCGACCGCCCGGGTGGAGCGGGCCGTGGCGGAAGTGTTTTCGTGACCCGCGGCCCACTCCCGCCCCGCTCCGCGGCCCATGACGTTCGGACATCCCCTCTTGCAGGACGTCGCGCGCGCTCCTCCCCCTTCCGGGGCGACGGCGGGGGTGGTGCCGGATGAGGCTCGGCGGTCCCGTCTGCGCCACCCCCACCCCCGGGCCCTCCCCGCAAGCGGGAGGGAAAGAGCGTGGCGTCTCAGATGATGGCCTTCGAGCCGGACGTGTCGATCCGCGCAGGCCGGCGGGTGAGGGGGGAGGAAAGGCCGAAGCGCCCGGGATCTGGCCCGACGCCGTTCTCGCCGCTCGGCTGCTCGCGACCGACCCGCACGGCTTCGGCGGCACGGTGGTGCGGGCGGCCCCCGGGCCGGTGCGCGAGCGCTGGCTTGACCTGCTGCGGGCGGCGCTGCCCCCCGGGGCACCCTGGCGGCGCCTGCCGCCGGGCATCGGCGACGAGAGCCTGCTCGGCGGTCTCGACCTCGCCGCGACGCTCTCGGCCGGCACCCCGGTGGCGCGGGCGGGACTGCTGGCGGAGGCCGATGGCGGGCTGATCGTCGTGCCCATGGCCGAGCGGCTGCCGCCCGGCATCGCGGCGCGACTCGCCGCCGCCCTCGACACCGGCACCGCCTCGGAACGCGGGGCCCGATTCGGCCTCGTCCTGCTCGACGAGGGCGAGGGCGACGAGACCGTCGCCGAGGCCCTGGCCGACCATCTCGCCTTCCGGATCGACCTGAGCGGCCTCGGATCCGCGGAGGCGGCCCGCGACGGGGCGGGGGCGGAGGCCGGTTCGGGCCCTGCGGCGCCCGATCCTGTCGGCACCCTCTGCGCGGTGGCGGAGGCGCTGGGCGTCGCCTCGCTGCGCGGCCCGATCCTGGCGGCCCGGGTGGCGCGGGCGCTCGCGGCGGATCGGCCGGTCGGCGACGTCGAGATCGCGGCCGCCGGCCGCCTCGTCCTGGCCCCGCGGGCCACGCGCCTGCCCGCCCCGCAGGAGGATGGTCCGGAGGAGGCGGACGCACCGCCGGCGGACGACCGGCCCGCGGAGGATGCGGCGGATCCCGCCGAGGGCGGCCCGAGCGACGACGTGGTGCTGGAGGCCGTGCGCGCGGCGATCCCCCCGAAACTCCTCGACCAGCTGCTGGCCGGAGGAGCCCGCCTCTCGGCAGCGAAGGCGGGCCGGGTCGGCCAGCCGGCGGCGTCCCGCACCGGGCGGCCGGTCGGAAGCCGGCGGGGCGACCCGCGGCGGGGACGCCTCGACCTGCTGGCCACCTTGAGGGCGGCGGCGCCCTGGCAGGCCCTGCGGCGCGGGCCGGAGGAGGCGCGCCGGATCGTGGTGCGGCGGGACGACCTCCGGATCCGGATCCTGCGGCAGCGGACCGAGACCACGACGGTATTCTGCGTGGACGCGTCGGGCTCGGCCGCCCTGGAGCGGCTGGCCGAGGCCAAGGGCGCGGTCGAGCTGCTGCTCGCCGAGGCCTATGTCCGGCGCGATCGGGTCGCCCTGGTGGCGTTCCGCGGCGGCGGCGCGGAGCTGGTGCTGCCGCCGACCCGCTCGCTCACCCGGGCCAAGCGCGGCCTGTCGGGCCTGCCGGGCGGAGGCGGAACGCCGCTCGCCGCAGGGATCGACGCGGCGCTCACGGTGGCGCTCGGCGTCCGCCGGAGCGGCAGCCGGCCCGTGATCGTCCTGTTGACCGACGGCCGCGCCAACGTGGCGCGCTCGGGGGAAGGCGGTCGCGCCCGGGCCGGCGCGGAGGCCCTGCAGGCGGCCCGGACCCTGCGCGCGGCCGGCCTGCCGGCCCTGGTGATCGATACCGGGGCCCGGGGCGAGGGCGCCCGCGCGGTCGCCGAGGCGATGGCCGCCCGCTACCTGCCGCTGCCGCGTGCCGATGCGGAGCTGCTCAGCGCGGCGGTGCGGGCCGCGCTCTGAGTGTCGTGACGGGTGGCTTCCGCGGCCGCGTGGACGGGGAAGGCGCCGGGATCAGAGGTCGCCGCGGACGCCGAGATCGGCGAGGCGCTGGTGATGGGCGAGCCAGGCGTTCAGCATCTCGCGGAACAGGCCGCGCAGGCTCCAGGGGCCGGAGGCCGGGGCGGTGAGGTGCGCGGTGGAGGAGGTGAAGAGGATCATGACCGGTTCCGAAGGTGAGAAAGGTGCGCGGCCCGCGTTCGATCCGGAAATGCCGGCCTCGTTGCGTTGCAGCAATCCGATTCCGGTCAGCGGTGGCATGCGGTTTTCGCATGCCGTTCCAATGTCTTACGAAATACTTCCGATGCGGAACGATAGCGCGTCCTCGGAGGGCGCCGCGAATTTTGGTGCGCTGCGGGATCCGGGCCCGTGCTGAACTCGTTCGATGCGGACCGGCCCGATTGGGCGGTCGACGGCCGGGACTGGCCGCACCGGGAGGCGAGCCGCTTCGTCGAGGCGGCGGGCCTGCGCTGGCACGTCCAGGAATTCGGCCGGCCCGAGGCGCCGACGCTGCTCCTGCTGCACGGGACGGGGGCGGCGACCCATTCCTGGCGCGGCCTCGCGCCGCTGCTGGCCCGGGACTTCTTCGTGATCGCTCCGGACCTTCCGGGCCACGGCTTCAGCGATCCCCTGCGCGATCCCGACCTGTCGCTGCCGGGCATGGCCCGGGCCGTGGCGGGCCTCGTGGCGGCGCTCGGGCGGCCGCCGGCCGTGGCGGCCGGCCACTCGGCCGGCGCGGCGGTCCTGGCGCGGATGTGCCTCGACGGCGCGATCGCGCCGCGGCTGCTGGCGGCCTTCAACGGCGCGCTGGCACCGCTGCCGGGGGCGGCCAACCTCCTGTTCCCCAGCATGGCGCGGCTGCTGTTCCTCAATCCGTTCACCCCGAAGATCTTTGCCTGGACGGCGGACCGGGCGGCGGCCAAGCGGCTGATCGAGGGGACCGGATCGCGCCTCGACGCCGAGGGCGTCGATCTCTACCGGCGGCTCTTCGCCCGCGCCGGCCACGTGCGCGGGGCGCTGGGCATGATGGCGAACTGGGATCTCGCCGGCCTGCACCGGGCGCTGCCGGGGCTGACGACCCGCACCCTGCTGATCGTCGGCGGCGACGACCGGGCGATCCGGCCGGACACTGCCTTCGCGGTGCGCGATCGCCTGCCCGATGCCCGCGTGGCCCTGATCCGCGGGCTCGGCCACCTTGCGCACGAGGAGGCCCCCGAGCGCGTCGCCGAGGTGCTGACCGAGGAGGCGCGGGCGGTCGGCCTCATCTGATACCGTGTCCGCTCGAATCGCCCGGTCGGTCCGCTCCGTCATCGCGCGCGCGGCGAAGCGCCCAGGGGACGCGCCAGGCATCGAGACGTGGCGCTGCCCGGCCGCGGCCCCTGTAGGGGCGACGAAGGCCGGATGGAACCCTGGGACTGGCGCCGGGCTTGCGTGGATCGTAGAGCCAGCCCCGGTCGCGGGTGTCCGCGGCGAGGCCAGGACCAGCAAGGAGCAGCCGGGACGATGGCGAGACCCGTGATCGGCGTCATCGGCAATGCACGCCTGCTCGACAACCGCTTCCCGGCCCAGATCGTCGGCCAGAACAACCTGCGCGCGGTGGCCGAGGTGGCCGGAGCCCTGCCGCTGATGTTCGCGGGCTCCCCCGCGATCACCGATCTCGGCGATCTCTTCGACACGGTGGACGGCGTGCTGCTCACGGGCGGCCGCGCCAACGTCCACCCGACGCGCTTCAAGGTCGAGCCCTGCGCGGCGCACGAACCCTACGACGAGGCCCGGGACGCCGTGGCGCTGCCGCTGATCGAGACCTGCGTCGCCCGCGGCGTGCCGCTTTTCGGCATCTGCCGCGGCTTCCAGGAGATGAACGTCGCCTTCGGCGGCAGCCTGCACCCGGAGATCCGCGAGTTGCCGGGACGCCTCAACCACCGGATGCCACGGCTGGAGAATGGGGAGATCCATCCGGACCTGGAGGTGATCTTCGCCGAGCGCCACGCGGTCCGCCTGACCCCGGGGGGGGCCTTCGCCCGGCTTCTCGGGCGCGAGACCATCCGGGTGAACTCCCTGCACGGCCAGGGCATTCTGGAGCCCGGGGCGCGGGTCGTGATCGAGGGCGTCGCCGAGGACGAGACGATCGAGGCGATCCGCATCCACGAGGCCCCGGGATTCGCCCTGGGCGTCCAGTGGCACGCCGAGCACGATCCCGCGACGAACCCGATCAATCGCGCCCTGTTCGAGGCCTTCGGGGCCGCCGCCGAGGCGTGCCGGCGCGGGCGGTCCGCGGGAAGGCGCTGATCCGCCACGACCGTACGCGCATGCGGGATCGTCTCCCCAAGTCAGGGGGCGGGCACGGCCAAATGCTGGCCCCGGCACATCGAGTCTTCCGCGCCTTGATCTATGTTGGCAGCTCCGCCGAACACTGCGGCAGATCTTTCCCGGAACGCCGGGATTCTTTCGGCGTCCCCCCAAAACGGGCGGTTTCCCCGGACGACCTGTCGCAGGCCGGAACGGCTGAACGGCATCGGTGTTGCCCGAGTCCCGAACAGCGGCTGCCTCCTTCGCGGGCAGCCTTGCGCAGAACACGGGCCAAGGACCGCATGCAGCTTCCCCGCGACGACCGAGAGCATCCCCGTGCCCAGGCCTTCCGCGACTTCATCCGGAATCCACCCTTCCCCTGCGTCGGCGCCAAGTCGGCCCTGTCCCGGGGCCGCATGAAGATCGTGGTGGCTCGGGACATCGCCTCGGGCTGGGACGACATGCGCATCTACCCGGCGCTGCTCGCCTTCGTGGCCCGCTATCGCCAGGAGCCCGACCTGTTCCAGAGCTTCGCCGTCGTGTTCGAAGGACCTGAGGACCTGTCCGAGGAAGACTTCGAGCAGAACCTCTGGGCGCGCGCGCAATCCCTGTCCGACAAGGATGCGTGGCTCGGCCAGCCCTACGACGGGCGCGTCGCCGAGGATCCCGACAATCCGCACTTCTCGCTCAGTTTCGGCGGGGAGGCTTTCTTCGTGGTCGGGCTGCATCCGAACGCGAGCCGGCCGGCGCGGCGCTTCTCCTCGCCGGTGCTGGTGTTCAATCTGCACGCGCAGTTCGAGCGGCTGCGCGCGGAGGGACGCTACGAGAAGCTGCGCGCTTCGATCCTGGAGCGCGACGAGGCGCTGGCCGGCAGCCTCAACCCGATGCTGGCGCGCCACGGCGAGACCTCGGAGGCGCGCCAGTACAGCGGGCGCGCGGTCGAGGCCGACTGGCGCTGCCCGTTCCAGGGCCGCGCGGCGGCCTCACCCGAGCCGGCCGCCGATGACTGGCATCCGCTGGCCCTGCCGCGCGGCGCTATGATCCCGACCCGCAGCGCATGATCGATAACGGGAGCGTGCGTGTGAGCGGAGCGATCATGGACCCGGCGGACGTGCAGCGGATCGAGCCCCGCTCGGGCGTGGCCTTCACCCTCGACCGGGGGCAGCGCCTGACGGTGATCGACCCCCGGGGCGAGCAGGTGGCCGACCTCGTCGCCTACAACCGGCACGACACGGGCGAGGTGATCTCGTCCGGACGGACCCTCGACTATGCCAGCCGGATCTACCTGACCACCGGCGACCCGCTCTACTCCAACCGCTCGAACGTGCTG
The DNA here is from genome assembly GCF_030700285.1 of Methylobacterium sp. NEAU K. Taxonomy (GTDB): domain Bacteria; phylum Pseudomonadota; class Alphaproteobacteria; order Rhizobiales; family Beijerinckiaceae; genus Methylobacterium. The sequence goes on from NZ_JAUYZJ010000009.1 coordinate 147,289, forward strand.
CTGCGCATCGTCGAGGACACGGTGGGCCGCCACGACTTCCTGCTGACGCCCTGCTCGGCCGACACGTTCCGGATCATCTACGGCGACACCGACCCGCATCGCGGCTGCTTCGGCAACCTCGCTGCCGCGCTGGCCCCCTACGGCATCGCGCCGGACGCGATCCCGGTGGCATTCAACTGCTTCATGAACGTGCCGATCGACGGGGTCACCGGGGCGCTCACCGTCGCGCCGCCGCTCAGCCGGGCCGGCGACCGGATCACATTCGTCGCCGAGACGGACCTGATCATCGGGCTGACCGCCTGCTCGGCGCTGCAGTCGAACAACGGCAGCTTCAAGCCGATCCACTATCGGGTGGAGGGCTGAGGGGAGCACGTTGCCCGCCGGTATGTCGATCCGGAACCGTCGCGCGGATCAGTACGGCAATCGCGAGAGCCGGCCGCGCGCAGGACCGGAGCGGAGCGTCGCATGCTCGGCGGTCGACCAAATACTGCCGACATCCCCCATCGGAGAGCTGGCGTTTACCAATCCCGTAGCAGAACTCTGACCCGGAACAGCGTCAGGGTCCCGGCATCCGCTTGCGGTCCGGCCCCGCGCATTCAGCGTCTCGACGGCCCGCGGCCGTCCCGTTCTCGGTGCTCGGATGACACGCTCGCAGACAAGCCGCACAGCCGCCGACCACGCCGCGCCGTGGCGAGGCCTCTCGAGCGTCAAGCTGCGCCACAAGCTGGCGGCCGTGATGGCCCTGGTGGTGCTGGCGATCGGCGCCCTCAGCGCCCTGAGCTTCGTCGACACCCGGGATGCGGCGCTCGAAGATCGCGCGCTCATGACGCGGCGCCTCACCGAGGTCGCGCAGAGCCTGCTCGTCCACTACGAGGCGCTGGCATCCTCGGGGCGGATGCCCGTCGATCAGGCCCGGACGGCCGCCCTCGACGCGATCAGTGCCCTGCGCTTCGGCAACGAGGATTATTTCTTCGTCCTCGATTCCGAGGGCAGGCTGATCGCCAACGCGTTCAACGCCAAGAACGTCGGCAAGCAGGTGCTGGATCAGACCGACATCCCGGGGGGGAAGCGCTACTTCGCCGAGATGGTTGAGGTCGCCACGCGTCAGGGTTCCGGCTTGGTCGACTACATGAAGCCGCGCCCGGGCGGGACCGTCCCGGTCGAGAAGGTCGCGAGCGTCCAGCTGTTCAAGCCGTGGGGCTGGATCGTCGCCACGGGCCTCTACCGCGACGACGTGCACGTGGCCGTGCGCGGCCGCGCGGTCACCAACGCCCTCTGGTCCGCCTGCCTCGCGGTCCCGGTGCTGGCCCTGCTCCTGCTCATCGGCAACAGCCTGTCGCGCCCGATCACGCGCCTGACCGAGGCGATGCGCGCGCTGGCGGGCGGGGATCTCACGGTCACGGTCGAGGACCAGCGGCGCGGCGACGAGGTCGGCGCGATGGCGCGCGCCGTGCAGGTCTTCAAGGAGGCGCTCATCGCCAAGCGCGAGGCCGACGCGGCGTCCGTCGCGGAGAATGCCGCGAAGATGCGCCGGGCCCAGGTTTTGGACGCGCTCACATCCCGGTTCGACGCGCGGGTGAGCGCGCTGACCCAGGGCCTGTCCTCGGCCGCCGTGGAGATGGAAGCCACCGCGCGGGAGATGACCCGCACCGCCGGGCGCACCACCGAGCAGTCCGTGCGCGTGGCCGCGGCCTCCGAGCAGACCTCGACCAACGTCCAGACCGTGGCCGCCGCCAGCGAGGAGATGTCCGCCTCGATCCAGGAGATCGCGTCCCGCGTCGCCCAGTCCTCCGCGATGGCCGACCGGGCCAGCGTGGACGCGGCCCGCACGAACGAACTCATGCAGGTCCTGTCCCAGGGGACGGACCAGATCAGCGAGGTGATGAGCCTGATCGCCGGCATCGCCGGGCAGACCAACCTGCTGGCGCTGAACGCCACCATCGAGGCCGCCCGGGCCGGTGCGGCCGGCAAGGGCTTCGCCGTGGTGGCCGGGGAGGTGAAGGCCCTGGCGGCCCAGACCGCCAAGGCGACCGACACGATCGCCGGGCAGATCGCCGCCATCCAGAGCGAGACGCGGCACGCCGTCGACTCCATCCGGACGATCGGGGGCACGATCGACGCGATGCGCACGGTGGCGCTGAGCGTGGCCGCCGCCATGGAGGAGCAGGGCGCGGCCACCGGCGAGATCGTCCGGAACGTCACGCAGGCGGCCCAGGGGACGCAGGCGGTCAGCGCCGACATCGCCCACGTGCGCCAGGCCGCCGGCGAGACGGGAGCGGCCTCTGGCCAGGTCCTGAGCGCCGCGCAGGACCTGGCCCGCACCTCCGCCAGCCTCGGCCAGGAGGTGGCCGCGTTCCTCGCCGAGGTCAAAGCCGCCTGAGGCCGGGACCGGGCACGCGCATCAACCCTGGACTGGTAGACGACACCGGGCGGTCCGACGACGGAGCCGGTCACCGAATCCCGGGCCGGTCGGGCAAAGCTCCGGTCGTCCCGCGCGCCCGAGGGGCCGGCCGATGCGCGTCGCCCCTGTCGCCCTGTGGACCCGGGTCGGCTGGGCGCATGTGGCCATCGCACCCGCGCGCGGCGCGGAATCCGGATGTCATCGGCCGCGCAGCTGCCGCCGCTCCCCTCTCAGGCGATCCCCTCGATCGCCACCCGCAGGTGCTCCGGCCCGCGCAGGGCCGCACCGGGCCGGTAGGGCGGCGGGTCGGCGATCAGGCGGGGCGCCTTGAGGCGGCGGGCCAGGGCCGTCAGCGCCGCCTCGGCCTCGAAGCGGGCGAGCGGCGCGCCGACGCAGTAATGCAGGCTGCCGCCGAACCCGAGGTGGCGGGTGCCGGCGCGGTCCGGATCGAAGCGGTCGGGATCCGGGAACACGGCGGCGTCGCGGTTGCCGGCGGCGAGCAGCAGGACGAGGTCGGCCCCCTCGGGAATCGTGACATCGGCGATGTCGATGGCGGCGAGCGTCCTGCGGGTCCGGAACTGCACCGGCGGCTCGTAGCGCAGGAGTTCCTCGATCAGCCGCGGGGCGCGGCCCGGATCCTGCCGCAGGCGCTCCAGCTCGTCGGGATGCCGCAGCAGGGTGAGCAGTCCGTTGGTGATCAGGTTCACCGTGGTCTCGTGGCCCGCAACCAGCATCAGGATCGAGGTCGCGATCAGGTCGTAATCGCCCATCTTCACGCCCTCCGGCGTGGCCTCGTTGGCGAGCCCCGAGAGCATGTCGTCCTGCGGGTGACGGCGCTTCTCCTTGATCAGGTCGGCCATGTAGCCGCCGATCGCGTCGAAGGTCCGGCTGTTCGCGGCGCGGATCTCGGGATCGGACAGGCTGTCGGGCTCCAGCGCGGTGGCGAGCTGCGTCGCCCAGCCGTGGAATTTGGGCTCGTCCTCCCGGGGCACGCCGAACAGCTCGCAGATCACCGTCACGGGCAGCGGGTAGGCGAGGTCGTCGACGGCGTCGATCTCCCGCGCCGCGCATTTCTCGTCCAGCAGGTCGGCGACCAATCGGTCGGAGCGGGCGCGCATGGCCTGCACCCGCTCGCGGGAGAACTGGTGCATCACGGATGCCCGGAGGGCGTCATGGTCCGGCGGATCGCGGAAGATGAACACCCGGTGCCGGTCCATCATCCAATCCTTCAGCGGCTTGACGATCAGGTCGGTGAACGGGTTGCCGGTGCGCGGACGGTCGGCCGGGGGCAGCGTCTCGGAGCTGACCCGCGGGTCGTGCAGGAGGCTGGAAATGGTGCCGTGGGTCGCCGCGACCCAGGTCCCGGCCTCGGTCCCGTCATCCTGGCGTGAGACGGGAGTCTCCCGCAGCTTGGCGTAGACGGGATAGGGATTCGCCCGGTTGGCGAAGTCCTTCACCTGGCCGAGGAGGGTGGCGTCGGGCATGGCTTATCCGTGCTGTGCGCGTCAGGGGAAGCCCGGGGCGAGGATCTCGATCCCCTTCGGCCGGTCGGCCGCCGCCCCGCGCGGGGGAAACGGCGCGCCGGCGGCGACCAGCGCGGCATGGGCCGGCAGCCAGCGGGCGGAATCCACCGCCACGGCCGCGATGCAGCGGCCCGCGCGGCCATAGAGCGCGACGAACCGGCCCGAGGCCGGCTCGCCCTGGGTGAAGGCCAGCGCATCCGCGCCTTCGGTCAGCCCCACGGACTTGACCACGACGGCACCCTGCGTCGACCAGAAGGTCGGCAGCTCTCCATAGGGGGCTTCGGGTACCGCCCCGGCGAGCAGCCGGCCGGCATGGACGCCCTGAGCCACAGCCTGGCTCCAATGCTCCAGGGCGACCCGCCGCCCGCCGTAGAGCGGATGCGGGAACCGCGCCACGTCACCGGCCGCCGCGATGCGCGGGTCGGGCCGCCCGTCGGCGTCGAGGACATAGCCGGCCTCGTCGCAATCGACGCCGCCCGGATCCGCCGACAGGCCGGACCCGGCGAGCCACTCGGTGTTGCGGACGGCCCCCAGCGCGATGACGGCCACGTCCGCGTCGATCCGGGTGCCGTCGGTCAGGTGGCCGCGCACGAGGCGGCCGCCTTCGTCCTCCAGCCACTCGACCTCGCCGCCGCAGCGCAGGTCGACGCCCCGACCCTCGTGGATCGCCCCGATGAGCGACCCGACGGTGGTCCCAAGGACGCGGGCCAGCGGCGTCGGGCCGGGCTCGACCAGGGTCACGGGCAGGCCGAGCTGCCGGCACAGGTTGGCGACCTCGCAGCCGATGAAGCCGCCGCCGATCACCAGCACGCGCCGGGGGCCGGCGGCGAGGGCGGCCCGCAGCGCGGCGGCATCGTCCCGCCCGCGCAGGGTGAACACGCCCGTGAGCCGCCCCTCGTGCGGGTTCGGCCAGGGGCGGGCGCGGGTGCCGGTGGCAACCAGCAGGCGGTCGTACGGGAGGCGGCGCCCATCGGCGAGGCGCAGCGTGCGGGCCGCGCGGTCGAGGCCCAAGGCCGGGCTGCCGAGGTGCCAATCCACGTCCGCGCCCAGGCTGCTCGGCAGGGTGGTGGCGTCCGCGCGGATCGCGCCGGTGAGGACGTGCTTCGAGAGCGGCGGCCGGTCGTAGGGGCGGTAGGGCTCGGCGCCCACGATGGAGAGGGAGCCGGAGAACCCGGCCTCGCGCATCGCCTCGGCCCCGCGCAGGGCCGCGAGCCCGGCGCCCACCACCACCGCGCGTTCGGATGTCGGCATCATCTCAGGCGCCCCGCCCCGGATCCTCGACCCGGATCGCCTGGACCGGGCAGGCGACGCGCGCCCGCTCGATGTCGGCGCGGTCCCTCGCGGCGGGGGCCGGATCGTAGAACAGGGCCTCGTGCCCCTCGATGCGGAAGTGCCGCGGCGCCGCGTAGCAGCACTGGGCGTAGCCCTGGCAGAGATTGAGATCGACGCACACCCGCAAGCCGGGGGGTGAGCCGGGAGACGCATCGGCGGGGGCGGACATGGCGGTGCAACCGCCCCGGGGCCGGCGGGTTCCGCGGGAGCGGCAGGCCTCCACCGTCGCAGGCGGGGGCGCACTCGGCCTCGCCGGCGCATCGCGAGCCCGGGACTCCCCGGCCTCGCGGATAGAGTCATCAGTCGAGCCCCGGCACGATTCACTGATCTGAAAATGTGCTGATCGGTCACCGCCGAAATGGAGCGGCGCAATTCCCCTCGGCAACGGTTCGCTCTATTGTCGCTCCGCCCCGCGGACCTGTCCGAAGCGCCGCGATCCCAGGAGGGCGCCATGCCGTACGGTGCGCGAACGAGCCTCGCCGCTCTCATCCTGTCCCTCGCCCTGGGCGTGACAGGCGCCTGTGCCGAGCCTGCCTCCGGCACGACCTGGACCGACCCGCCGGCCCACAGGCCGGTCCCGGAGAAGCCGCCGGCCGAGGCCCGGAAGGCCGCCACTCCGGCGCCGTCGACGCCCGCCGCCGCGTCGCAGGGCGTCCAGCCCGCTCCGGTCGCCCGGAAGGCACTGGCCGCGCACCGCGTCCGGCCGCGCGTGGCGGTGCACCGCGCCGCACCGTCGCCCAAGCGCGTCGCCGCGACCGCGCGCCGGGCGCGGGTCGCCGCCGCCCCGGTCCGGACGGTCCGCCAGCCCAGGCTGGTGGCGGCCGAGCCGCCGCCGCCGCCCCCGGGCGGCACCGCGCGCTACAGGACCTACGGCTACGGGCCGGGCTACGCCGACGAGCGCCTGGAGCGCCTGAGCGCCGCGGAGGCTGCCGGCTACCTCGTCGTGCGCCGCCGGACGGTGGAATTCCCGGACGGCCGCTCGCTGCGCGTCTACCGCCCCGTCGACGAAGCCGAGCCGTTCTGATCCGGCGGATCGGCGAAGACCGCCCGCAGCGACGTCCGCAACACCTTGCCGGCGGGGTTGCGCGGCAGGAGCCCGTCCCAGACCACGACGCGCACCGGCACCTTGAAGGCCGCGAGCCGCCCGGCCGCGAAGGCGCGGATCTCCTCCGGCCCGGCCCGGGCCCCCTCGGCGAGCGCCACGATCGCGCCCGGCTCCTCGCCGAGCGTCGGATGGGGCACCGGCAGCACCACGGCGTCGATCACGTCCGGGTGCGCGTAGAGGGCGTTCTCGACCTCGCAGCAATAGATGTTCTCGCCGCCGCGGATCAGCATGTCCTTGATCCGGTCGACGATGGTCAAAAAACCCTCGTCGTCGGCGCGGGCGAGGTCGCCGGTGCGCAGCCATCCCTCGGAGAGGGTCTCGGCGGTGGCCTCCGGGTCGTCCCAGTAGCCGCGGACCACGTTCGGCCCCTTCACGCAGAGCTCACCGACGCTGCCCGGGGCCAAGTCCTGCCCGAGCAGATCGACGATCCGCACCTCGCAGACCGGCAGGGGCGGCCCGCAGGAATCGGGATGGGCGAGGTAATCCTCGCCCTGGTGGTGGGTGAAGGTCGCCGAGGTCTCGGTCATGCCCCAGCCGGTTGCGGCGGTGACGTTCGGGAAGGCCTCGCCCAGCGCGCGCACGAGGTCGCCCGCGGCGGGCGCGCCGCCATACGTCACGGTCTCCAGGCTCGGTAGCGTCCGGCCTGCCTCCCGGGCGGCGGAGGCGAGCTGCCAGGCGATGGTCGGCACGCCGCCGGCGCCGGTGCAGCCCTCGGCCTCGATCAGGTCGAGGGCCTCGCGCGCGTCCCAGCGATGCATCATCACGAGGCGGTGGCCGCCGTAGAGCGCCGAGCCGAGGCTCGCGTGGCAGCCGGTGACGTGGAACAGCGGAATGACCAGGAGGGAGGCCCGCTGCGGCGCGGACGGATCGGGCCTCGGCGGCGTCTCGCCCCGGCGCAGACAGGTGCGCGCCGCCGAGTAGGGATAGGCCATCACCGTGGTGGCGGCGGCCCGGTGGGTGCCGACCGCGCCCTTGGGCCGGCCGGTGGTGCCCGAGGTGTAGAACAGGGTCGCGTCGTCCTCGGGATCGAGGGCGATGTCGGGCAGGGGCCGCTCCGGCAGCGCGGCCCAGCCCGCGACCGGGCCGGTCACCTCCGAGAGCGGCGTCGCCCGGGGATCGGCCTCCATCCGGGTGGTGAAGATCCGCTCCAGCGCCGGACATTCCGCCAGATGCGGGGCGATCCGGGCGAAGCGCTCGCCGTCGGCGATCAGCACCCGCGCGCCCGAATGCCGGAGCCCGTAGGTCAGTTCGGGCCCGGTCCACCACGCGTTGAGGGGCGTCGCGATCGCACCGGCGAGCAGGGCGCCGTAATAGCAGACCGGCCATTCAGGCAGGTTGCGCAGCGCGATGGCCACCCGGTCGCCCTTCCGGATCCCGGCCGCCACCAGGGCCTGCGCGAAGGCGGTCGCCGCGCGGGAAAAACCCGTGAACGTGACGCGCTCGTCGCGGTAGACCACGAAGGTCCTGTCCCCGTGCGCCCGAGCGATCAGGTACAGGTCGCGGAGCGTCGGCGGGGCGGCCTTCCAGATCCGGGTCGGCACGCCCCGGATCGGCACCGTGGCGATCTCGAAGGGCGCGCCCGGGGCGGTGAGCCGGGCCTGCGCGTCGCGGAAGGACAGCGCCGGCCAGCCGGCGGGGATGCGCGGATCGGAGCTCATCGCGCGATCGTCACGCCGCCATCGACCACGAGCGCCTGGCCGGTCACGAACCGCCCGGCCGGGGAGGCCAGGAACACGGCGGCGCCGGCGATCTCGTCGGGCTCGCCGATCCGGCGCAGCGGGGCGGTGGCCGTCGTCGCCTCCAGCATCTCGGGATCCTCCCACAAAGCCCGGGCGAAATCGGTGCGGACCAGCCCCGGGCAGAGGCAGTTCACCCGCACGTTGGCCGGGCCGTACTCCACCGCGTAGTTGCGGGCGAGCTGGAGATCGGCAGCCTTCGAGACGTTGTAGGCGCCGATCACCGGCGATCCCTTGAGCGCCCCGATGGAGGACACGATGACGATCGCGCCGTCCCGCCGCTCGACCATGCCGGGGGCGACCATCTGGATCAGCCAGTGGTTCGACAGGACGTTGTTCTCGAGGATCTTGCGGAACTGCGCGTCGGAGATCCCCGCCAGCGGCCCGTAATAGGGGTTGCTGGCGGCGTTGCAGACCAGAATGTCTACCGGCCCAAGGCGGGCCTCGGTCTGTGCCACGAGGTCTTGCAGCTCGGCCTTGACGGAGATGCTCGCCGGGATCGCCACCGCGCGGCCCGCCCCGTGGGCGGCCTCGATCTCGGCCACCACCGCCTCGCAGGCCGCGCGCTTGCGCGACGAGACCACCACCCGGGCGCCGTGCTCGGCCATCCGCAGGGCGATCGCCCGGCCGATGCCCCGGGACGAGCCGGTGATGAGCGCGACCTTATCGGTCAGATCGAACAGGGACATGGCTAGATCATCCGTATCAAACCCGTCGTCCCGGGGCGCCGCAGGCGAGCCCAGGACCCGGAGGCGCCGCGGCGGCCGGATGAGGCGGGACGGCGCGTCTGGATCCCGGGCTCCGCTCCGCGGCACCGGGACGACGGGGTTGGAACGGGCAGGTCGGAGACCATCGTCACGCCTCCGGCCCGGCCAGCTGCGACCGGCGCAGGCGCGCCATGCCGGCGAGCCAGCGCTCGGGATCGTCGGCCCGGCGGCGGGCATAGTTCGCCACCTGCGGGTGCGGCAGAATCAGGAACCGGCCGGCCGCCAGCCCGTCGAGGGCTGCCTCCGCCACGGCCTCGGGCGACAGCACGCCGTCGCGGGCGGCGGCGCTCGCGTTCCCCAGCATGGCGGTCTCGACCCCCTGCGGGCACAGGGCGGCGACCCGGATGCCGTCGTCGGCATGGGCGATGGCGAGGTGCTCGAGGAAGGCGAGGGCCGCGTGCTTGGTGGCCGAATAGGTGGCGCTGCCGATCTGGCTCAGCAATCCGGCCGCCGAGACGGTGCCCAGCAGGGCACCCCCACCCCGGGCGCGCCAGAGCGGGACGAGGACACGCGCCGCGTGGACATGGCCCATCACGTTCACCGACCATGCCCGCGCCCAGCTGCCGAGATCCGCCGAGGTCGCGAGATCCGGATCGGGGTCGCGCTCCAGGATGCCGGCATTGGAGCAGTACAGCGCCACCGGCCCGATCTCGGCCTCGATCCGCGCGAGGGTCCCGGCGACGGCCCCCGCGTCCGCCACGTCGAGCGCGTAGGCGCGGCCGCCGAGCCGGGCGGCCACGGCCTCAGCGCCGGCGCCGTCCCGGTCGAGGGCGACCACCGTGGCGCCCCTCGCCTGCGCGGCCACGGCGAGCGCCCGGCCGATGCCGCGCGCGGCCCCGGTGACGGCGACGACGCGGCCGGCGAGATCCATCTCAGGCCCCCGCGCGCGCGGCGAAGGCCCAGGCCGCGGCGGCGAGATTCGGCACCCGCGCCGCCATGGCGGCGGCGTGCTCGCTCGCGGCGTTGCCGGCCTTCGCGCGGGCGGCCACGCCCTGGAGGATGCCCACCAGCCGGAACAGGTTGTAGGCGAAGTACCAGTCGAGATCGGGCATCTCCGCCCGGCCGGCGGCACGGCAGTAGAGCGCCACCGCCTCGTCCCGGGTCGGGATGCCCAAGGCCGGCAGGTCGAGGCCGCCGAGCGAACTGCGCCCGTCGGCGGGCAGCTCCCACTGCATCAGCAGGTAGCTGAAATCGGCCAGCGGGTCGCCGAGCGTCGACAGCTCCCAGTCGAGCACCGCGCTGACGCCGCCGTCCCCGGAAAAGATCAGGTTGTCGAGGCGGTAATCGCCGTGGACGATGGCGGCGCCCTGCTGTGCGGGCACGGTGCGCGGCAGCCACGCGATCAGGCGCTCGACATCCTCCAGGCGGCCGTCCTCGGCGGCGCGGTACTGGCGCGTCCAGCGGTCGACCTGGCGGGCGAAGTAGTTGCCGGGCCGGCCGTAATCGGAAAGCCCGGCCGCCTCCGGATCGACCGCGTGCAGGCGGGCCAGCGTCGCGATCATGCCGGCATAGTGCCGGTGGCGGGCATGGAGGTCGAGGCCGGGCAGGGCGCCGTCCCAGTGCACGGTGCCGTCCACCGCCTCCATCACGTAGAAGGCCGCGCCGATGATCGTTTCGTCCTCGCACAGCGCGAAGGGCCGCGGTACCGGAAAGCCCTCGCCGTAGAGCGCGCCGATCACCCGGAACTCGCGTTCCACCGCGTGCGCGGAGGGCAGGAGCCGGCCGAACGGCTTGCGCCGGAGCACGTAGGCCTGGCCCGGCGTCTCCAGCCGGTAGGTCGGGTTCGACTGGCCGCCGCGGAACTGCTGCACGGTGAGCGGCCCGGAGAAGCCGCGCACGTGGTCGGCGAGCCAGGCGGCGAGCCGCGCCTCGTCGATCCGGTGGCGCGGCTCGACCGGCTTCACGCCGGAGAAGGCGTCGGGGCCGCTCATGCGCCCTCCCGGGCATTGGTGTAGCGCCCGAATTCCAGACGGGCGATCGAGCGGTTGTGCACCTCGTCGGGCCCGTCGGCCAGCCGCAGGGTGCGGATATGGGCGTACATCTTGGCCAGCCCGAAATCCTCCGACACGCCGGCGCCGCCATGGGCCTGGATCGCGTCGTCGATCACCTTGAGGGCGATCCGGGGGGCGGCGACCTTGATCATGGCGATCTCGAGCTTGGCGCCCTTGGCGCCGACCTTGTCCATCATGTCGGCGGCCTTCAGGCAGAGGAGCCGGGTCATCTCGATGTCGATCCGCGCCTCCGCGACCCGCTGCTCCCAGACCGATTGCTCGCTGATCCGCTTGCCGAAGGCGACCCGCGACACGAGGCGGCGGGCCATGGCCTCGAGCGCCACCTCCGCCGCCCCGATGGTGCGCATGCAATGGTGGATGCGGCCGGGCCCGAGGCGCCCCTGCGCGATCTCGAAGCCGCGCCCCGGCCCAAGAATCAGGTTCTCGGCCGGGACGCGCACGTTCTCCAGCACCACCTCGCCGTGGCCCTTGGGCGCGTCCTCGTAGCCGAAGACCGGCAGCAGCCGCTCGACGCGCAGGCCCGGCGTATCCATCGGCACCAGGATCTGGGATTGCTGCCGGTGGCGGGGCGCGTCCGGGTCGGTCTTGCCCATCAGGATCGCGATCCGGCAACGCGGATCGCCGACCCCGGTGGACCACCACTTGCGCCCGTCGATGACGTAATGGTCGCCGTCGCGGCGGATGGCAGTCCTGATGTTGGTGGCGTCCGAGGAGGCGACATCCGGCTCGGTCATCAGGAAGGCCGAGCGGATCTCGCCCGCCATCAGGGGCCGCAGCCACGCCGCCTTCTGGGCCGGGCTGCCGTAGCGGTGCAGCACCTCCATGTTGCCGGTATCGGGCGCCGCGCAGTTGAAGCATTCCGACGCGATCCCGACCCGGCCCATCTCCTCGGCGCACAGCGCGTAATCGAGGTTGGTCAGGCCGGCACCACGGTATTCCTCGGTGTCGTGCTCGGGGGAGGGCGGCAGGAACAGGTTCCACAGGCCTTCGGCCCGCGCCTTCTCCTTCAGCCGCTCCAGGGTGGGCGAGGGCGCGCGGCTCGCGGCGCGCTCGGCCGCCACCGCGCCGGCGGCGGGCAGGACCGCGTCGGCGATGAAGGCGCGGACGCGCCCGAGCCAGTACGTCTGGGACTGGGACAGATTGAAGTCCACGGCGTCCGCTCCCTACGGTTTTTCTGATTGGCTAGCGCGCCAAGCTTGCGCGAGCCGGGGGTTGCCTCCGGCTACTCATTCCCCCCGCGAAGGGGGAAGGAAACGTGCGTATCTGACGGTTTCCGTTCTCCAGGCCGCCCTCACAGATACTGCGCCCCCATCTCGCCGGCGAAGCGGTCCGGCGGACCTTCCCAGACGATGCGGGCCTGTTCCAGGACGTAGACCCGGTCGGCATGGGGGAGCGCGAAGGTGACGTTCTGCTCGCCCAGCAGGACCGTGATCGGCGTGGTCTGGCGCAGGCGCTCCAGCGCCTTCGACAGCAGCTCCAGGATCACCGGGGCGAGGCCGAGCGTCGGCTCGTCGAGGATCAGGAGGCGCGGACGCATCATCAGGGCGCGGGCGATGGTCAGCATCTGCTGCTCGCCGCCCGAGAGGGTGCGGGCGGTCTGGCCCTCGCGGGCCTTGAGGATCGGGAAGAGCTCGTAGAGCCATTCGCGCTGCTTGGCGCTCTCGGCCTTCGGGAAATGCTGCCCGCCGAGATCGAGATTCTCGCGGACGTTGAGATCGCCGAACAGCTCCCGGGTCTCGGGCACCTGGACGATGCCGGCCCGGGCGATGGCGGCGGGCTTCATCTGGGCGAGGTCCCGGCCGTCGAACCGGATCGTGCCCGTATGCGGGACGAGGCCCGAGATGGCGTTGAACAGGGTGGTCTTGCCGGCGCCGTTCAAGCCCACCACCGAGACGAACTCGCCCTCGTGGACGTGGATCGCGGCGCCGCGGAGCGCCTGCGCCTTGCCGTAGAGCACGTCGACGTTCTCGACCGTGAGGAGCGAATCCGGCTTGAACGCGGCCTCGGGCCGGGCCGCCGTCTCGATGCTGCCGCCGAGATAGACCCGGCGCACGGTCGGGTCGGCCATCACGGCTTCGGCCGAGCCCTCGGCGATGCGCTCGCCGAGATACATGGCGAACACCCGGTCCACGAGGGCCGCGACGCTCTTCACGTTGTGGTCGACGAGGAGCACGGCCTTGCCCTCGTCGCGGAACCCCCGGATCAGCTCGGAGAAGGCGGCGACCTCGCCCCCGGTGAGGCCGGCGAAGGGCTCGTCCACCAGCACGACCCGGGGATCGCGGGCGATGGCCTTGGCGAGTTCCAGCCGGCGCAGGTCGGCGAAGGGCAGGGTGCCCGGCCGCCGGTCGACCACGGCGCCGAGGCCGACGCGCTCGGCGATCTCCTTCGCGCGGCGCGCCACGTGGGGATCCGCGGCGAGCCGGATCAGGCTGTCGGGCAGGAGCGCGAGGCTGATGTTCTCCAGAACGGTCTGCCGCTGGAGCGGCCGGGCGTGCTGGAACACGAGGCCGATGCCCGAGCGCGCCACCCGGTGGGCCGGCAGCCCGCCGATCTCAGCGCCGTCGAGGCGGATCGAGCCGGCGCTCGGCCGCTCCAGGCCCATGATCAGCTTCATCACGGTGGACTTGCCCGAGCCGTTCGGCCCGATCAGGCCCAGGATCTCTCCGGGCCGCAGGTCGAGGTCGATGTCCTTGACGGCGACCAAACCGCCGAAGCGCTTGGTCAGGCCGCGCACGGTGAGGCAGGGCTCGGCCGGAGCGGCCGATACGGCGCGGGGCGGCGTGGGCCTGACGGCGACGGTCATCGCGCTCTCCGGACGGATGCGAGGCCGAGCAGCCCCGAGGGCACGAACAGGATGACGAGCAGCGCCACCGCCGAGACCACGAAGGTCGAGAGCGCGCCGAGTGGCCGCAGCAGCTCGCCCGCCGCGATCAGGAACACAGCCCCGAGCGCGGCGCCCACGATGGTCCGGCGTCCGCCCAGCACCGCCGCGATGATCACCTGCACGCCCACCGCCGTGTCGATCAGCGTGCCCACCGAGGCGGTGCCCATGTAGAAGACCACCAGCCCCCCCGCGAGGCCCGAGAAGGCGGCGCTGACCGCGAAGGCCGCGAGCTTGTGCTTGGCGACGTTGAAGCCGAGCGCCCCGGTCACCACCGGATCCTGGCCGGCGGCCTGGAGGATCAGCCCCGCGGGCGAGCGGGCGATGGCCGTGAGGATCAGCCCAGAGAGGGCCATGAAGCCCAGCGCGATCCAGTAGTTGGTGTCGGCGTCGATGGAGATGACGTCGGGCACGGTGAGCCCGATCTCGCCGCCCGTCAGGCCGGAGAACACCACGATCATGTTCTGCAGGAGCAGCACCGCGACCAGGGTGATCAGCCCGAAATAGGGGCCCCGCACCTTGAGCGCCGGCAGCGCGAGCGCCAGGCCGCCGACCACCGCCAGCAGGGTGCCCGCCGCGAGGCAGTAGGGGATCGGCAGCTCGTAGCGGTTGTTGAGGATGCCGGCGCCGTAGGCCCCGAGGCCGATCAGGAAGGTCGGGCCGAAATTGACCTCGCCGGCGAAGCCGAAGAGCAGGTCCCAGGCCATGGCGAACACGCCGAAATAGTACGCGATGGTCAGGAGGCCGAGGATGTAGCCGGAGACCCACAAGGGCAGGAACGCGGCCACCGCGAGGGCGAGGAGGGCGGCCCAGAAGCCGGGGGTGGTGAGCAGCTTCATGAGGACACAAGGGCTCCACGCGTGTCCCTCCCCCCTCTTCGGGGGAGGGTGGGCCGGCCGTCAGGCCGGGTCGGGAGAGGGGAGCGCGGCGTCCGGAACGGTCGCGACGGGCGCGAGATTCTGCATCGTCGCGCTGCCCCTCTCCCGACCCGATCCGCGGGCCACCCTCCCCCGCAGAGGGGGGAGGGACAGCTGCGGAGGTCGCGCGCTTCCCACTCGGACCGGCGGAAAAGTCCCAAGAATCCCATCACCGCCGCCCCAGCAGGCCCTGCGGGCGCAGGTACATGACCGCCACCAGCAGCAGCAGCGCCGGGATCACCCGGTAGGCCGGCGAAACCAGATAGGCGGTGGCGGTCTCGAGATAGCCGACTACGTAGGCGGCGATCAGCGAGCCGGTGACGCTGCCCAAGCCCCCCAGCACCACGATCGAGAAGGCGCTCGCCGTGAGCGGCCCCACCGAATAGGAGGAGACGCCCAGGAACATCCCGAGCAGCACGCCCGCGATCCCGGCGAGCAGCCCGTAGATCGCCCAGACCGCGACGTAGATCCGGGCCATGTCGTGGCCGAGCAGCGTCACCCCGCGCGGGTTCATCGAGGCGGCGAGCAGGACCTTGCCGGCCCGCGCCCGGTTCACGAACAGCCACAGCAGGGCGATCACGACCCAGCAGATCACCGCGGTGAAGATCTCGTTCTTCGGGGTCCGCACCCCGGCGATCTCGATCACGCCCTCGACGATCGGCAGCACCGTCTTCGGGTTGTCGGTGAAGAAGTAGGCCACCAGCTCCTGGATCATGATCCCCCAGAGCAGCGTGCCGGTGAGCACGAAGATCTCCTTTTCCTCGCGCGGAATGGCGCGGCTGCGCTCGATCGGCGCGACGATCGCGAAATAGGTCACCAGCGCGGCGGCAAGCCCGCACAGGACGCCGATCGCCGCCCCCGCGTAGGAGCCGAGGCCGAAGAGCGCGGAGGCCGCCCAGGCCGCGACCGCGGCCATCACCATCAGCGCCCCGTGCGAGAGGTTGAGGACCCCCGACACGCCGAAGATCAGGGTGAAGCCCATCGCGCCCAGCGCGTAGAGCGCCGAGATCGCGAAGCCGTCGACGAGGATCTGGAGCCCGATCATCGCGCTCTCCCCGCCGGACTACTGGACCGCCGCCTTGACCGCGGGCGGAAGGACCATCGCCCCGTTGGCCACCTCCGCGGGCCAGATCGCGACCTGCTTGCCGTTCTGCCACTGGCCGAGCACGCTGGTCATCAGGCCGGGGCCGTACTGGACCGAGTGCGTGAAGGGCTCGTCCTTGCCGTAAAACTTGAGGTGCCCGACGGTGCCGACCCAGTCGGTCTTCTCCAGGGCGTCCACGAGCTTGTCGGCCTCCGTGGAGGCGGCCCGCCTGATCGCGTCCGCCACGTAATACGTCGCGTCATACGCCATGTAGCCCGCGTAGGACGGTGCCCCGCCGAAGCGCTTGGTGAAGGCCTCGGCGAACGGGATCGTCTTCTCGGTCAGCGCCACGCCCGGCAGCGCCACGCTGTCGAACAGCACGCCCTGCGTGCCGCCGTTGGTGTTGGCCCAGAAGGTCGAGGAGGTCGCCTGGCCGCTGATGCCGGTCATGGCGATCGGCACCTGCTGGTTCTGCCACTGCACGGTCGGCTGTACGCCGACATGGGCGATGCCGGTGACGATCAGGTCCGGCTTGGCCGCCTCGATCTTGTTGTAGATCGGCGTGAAGTCCCCCGTGTCCGGCGAGAAGCGGACATGCTCCACAACCTTCAGCCCCGATTTCGGCAGGCACTCCTCGTAGGCGGCGTCGAGCGGGCGGGTCCAGGCCGCGTCCTCGCTCATGATCGCCGCCGTCTTGGCCTTCAGGCGCCCGACCAGGACGTCCTTGGCCGAATCGCAGACCGCCTGCGCGAGAGCATGCGAGGTCAGGTACCCGTGGAAGGTGTACTTGTTGCGCGCGTAGTCCTTGTGGACGTTCACGCTGATCTCGTTGGAGGCCGCGCCCGGGGTGATCATCGGGGTCTTGAGCCGCGCCGCCCAGGGCATCAGGGCGAGCACCACCTCGGAGATGTAGCTGGCGATGACGAGGTTGACCTTGTCCTCCGAGACCGCGCGCTGGAAGGCGCGCACCGCGTCGGAGGCCGAGCTCTTGTCGTCGTAGGTGACGACCTGGATCTGCCGGCCGTCGACCCCGCCCTTGGCGTTGATCTCGTCGGCGGCGAGTTGCACCGCCTGCGGGATCGAGGCGCCGGCCACCGACTGCGCTTCCGCGATCACGCCGATCTTGATCGGGTCCGCGGCACGCGCCGGTCCCGCGAGCATGGATCCAGCCGCCAGCAGAGCGGGCAGCAGGCGCCGGATCTGAACGCGCCTGACGACAGCGCGCGCGGTCTCGGACATCGGCGTTTCCTCTTTCGTCACGCCCGAATTTTTTATTCGCGGGCTTGCGGCCGACTCTAGCCGGCGTCCGGCGGATCACAAGGGGCGGGCGGCCCGGGGCTGGTGACGTTTCCGGCCAGTCGTTGGCTGCGCGATCTCCCCGGCGCGCGGCATGTTGCACCTCGGCAACATGCCGCGCCGTTTCGACTGCGATCCGCGCCCGTCACCCTGCGCGGCCGCATCGGAGTCCAGCCTCAGCACAGGAACATGGTGTCGCGATCGGTCCCTACCGGACCCGGCAGCAGGTGCGCCGCGGAGCGTCGGGAGGGGGAACGCCATGCTGAGACAGATAGCGACCGCGGCTCTGGCCACGGTCACCTTGTTCCTGGCGGTGACCGGCCAAGCCGACGCCGCGGCCGTGACGCAGCCAGGGGAGCAGGTCGGCCTTGCGCCGGGCCTGCCGCTGCCGGAGGGCTTCTACGCGTTCGACACGTTCAGCTGGGGACGGGCGGACCGCCGCGACGCCGCCGCTATCGGCGTCAACATCCCGTTCGTGATCTACGCTTCGCCGCTGAAAATCTTCGGCGCCCGGATCGAGCCGGTGGTCGCGTTCCCGTCGGTGTTCATCAACACCCGCTTCCCGGCCCCGATCCCGAACAGAGATGTGAGCGTCTTCTACACCCCGTTCCTAGGCAACATCTTCGCCTGGAATCTCGGCGGCGGGCTCGGCGTGTCCTACATCGCCGGCGCCTATCTGCCGGTCGGCGACCGCGGCTCGGTGGGGCTTGGCCTGCGGGGCACGCCGCTGATCCCGGCCGCGAGTTCGGCCACGCTGACTCAGCGCGTCGGTGCGACCTATGTGGGCGACGGCACCCTCAACCTCTCGGCGATCCTCACCTACAACCGTCCGTTCGACGAGCATGGCCGGTTCGGCGGCCCGATCGGGGCGGCGATCGGCCCGCTCCCGCTGGCCGACCAGCTCAACCTCGACCTGACCGCCACCAAGAAGTTCGGGCATTTCGAGATCGGCGCCGTGGCGTTCGGCTACACCGACCTGCCGGTGAACCGCCGCGACCGGCTGTTCGCGCGGTTCCAGCGGGAGGGGAACGTCGCCGCCGGCGGCCTCGTGGGCTACGATTTCGGACGGGTCATCCTGCAGACCTTCGTCACGCGCGAGATCGCGGCCCGCGACACGCTCGACCGCGCGGGGCGCCGCGAGCACAACGAGGAGACCCGGGGCTGGTTTCGCGTGATCGTGCCCTTCCCGATGGCAGCCGCCGCGCCCCCGGCCGAACCGCTCATCCGCAAGAACTGAGACCGCGGCGGGTTTCAGGAAGCCCGCCCTGTCCGCACCCGGGCTTTCGAGCCCGGCCCTCCGGGCCTAGGCTTCGTCCAGCCCCGCCCAAGGCGGGCTCGACGGCCTCGAAGAAGGGCGCAGACAGGTGAGAAACGCACGCTCGGCCGTGCCCGGGCTCCTCCCGGGCCGCGGCGCCCGGCCATGCCGGGGACGCAATCCGTGAGCCTTCGCTGGACCCGCCGGCCCGAGGGCTCGACCTGGGGGGATTTCGGCCCCGACGACGAGCTCGGGCGCCTGAACCTGCTGACCCCCGAGAAGGTGCGCCAGGGCGTCGCCGAGGTGCGCGAGGGCCTGACCTTCTGCCTCAGCCTGCCCCTCGACCTACCGGGCGGCAACGTCCTGAACCCCCGGCGCCATCCGCCGCAGATCACCCCGACCCGGCGCGCCAACGGCCGGCCGAACATGAACTTCCCGGTCTGCGAGGAGGTCGACGGGGCCACCGACGTGATCTGCGACGACCGCGCGCTGATCCACCTGCAATACTCGACGCAGTGGGATTCGCTGGCCCATGTCGGCGCGCTCTACGACGCGGACGGCGCGGGGGCGGCGCCGACCTTCTACAACGGCTTCCGCGGCGGCCGCGACATCGTCGGGCCGAGCACCCCCGAGACCGCCGACCAGCCGTCCCGGGCGCGGCGCCTCGGGATCGAGCGGCTGGCCGAGGTGGGCATGCAGGGCCGGGCCGTGATGATCGACCTGCGCGCCCATCTCGGCGACGCCAAGGCCAAGGTCGGCTACGACCGGCTCGCCCGGATCCTCGAGGCCGACGGCGTCGTGGTCGAGCCCGGCGACATGGTCTGCCTGCACACGGGTTTCGCCGAGCGGCTGATCGCCATGGGCGGCGACCCGGACCCGAAGCAGGTCCACAATCTCTGCGCCGGGCTCGACGGCCGGGATCCGGCGCTGCTCGACTGGATCACCCGCTCCGGCCTGTGCGCGCTGATCGCCGACAACTACGCCGTGGAGGCCTACCCGGCCGGGCCAGGGCCCGCCTGCTGCGCCACGCTGCCGCTCCACGAGCACTGCCTGTTCAAGCTCGGGGTCAATCTCGGCGAGCTGTGGCACCTGACGCCGCTCGCCGACTGGCTGCGCGCGCACGGGCGGAACCGCTTCCTGCTCACCGCTCCGCCGCTACGCCTGCCCGGCGCGGTCGGCTCGCCGGTGACGCCGATCGCGACAGTCTGAGGGAGAACGCGGCATGGCGGAGATCGCGGTCATCGGCGGCGGCCTGATGGGGCACGGCATCGCGCTGGTGCTGGCGCTGGGCGGGCACGGCGTGCGGATCACCGACACGCAGGCCCGGACGCGCGCCGCGGTGCCCGTCCTCATGGCCTCGGCGCTGGCGACCCTGCAGGAGGCGGGCGCGGCCCCTGAGGGCTGGGATGCCGCGCGGCTGGCGCAGGCCGTCCGGGTCGAGGCTGAGCTGGAACCGACGGTGGCGGGGGCCGGCCTGGTCATCGAGGCGATCACCGAGAACCCCGAGGCCAAGCGGGCGCTTTTCTCCGAGCTCGACCGGATCTGCCCGGCCGACGCGATCCTGGCCAGCAACACCAGCTACCTCGACGTGTTCCCGCTGATCCCCGATTCCCGGCAGGCCCGGGCGCTGGTCATGCACTGGTACACGCCGCCCTACATCATCGACCTCGTCGACGTGGTCCCGGGGCCCGGCACGGATCCGGCCGTGATCGAGGCGATGCGCGACCTCGTGCTCGGCCTCGGGCAGGTGCCGATCGTGCTGAAGCGCTTCATCCCGGGCTACGTCGCCAACCGCATCCAGTCGGCGATCAGCGCCGAGGTGTTCCGGCTGCTCGACGAGGGGGTCGCCTCGCCCCGGGAGATCGACGACGCGGTGATCCACGGGCTGTCGCTCCGCATCCCGATCCTCGGCCACCTCGCCAAGGCCGACTTCACCGGCCTGGAACTGACGCAGCGCGCGCTGGCGAATGCCAGCTACGCGCCGCCGCCCGCCCGGTCCCGGTCCGAGACCCTCGAGGCGCTCTGCGCCGAGGGCCGGACCGGGGTGATGGCCGGACGGGGCTACTTCGACTGGGGCGGCCGCGACCCCGCGGAGCTGTTCCGCGAGCGCGACCGCAAGCTCCTGGCGCTGAAGCACGCGATGGCCGGGATCGGCCGGATGGAGGGAACATGATCGGAGCCGACCTGTCCGGACGGCGCGTCCTGGTCACCGGCGCCTCCTCGGGCATCGGGCTCGCGACGGCGGCGATGTTCGCGCGCAACGGCGCCCGCGTGGCGCTGAACCACCTGCCCGACGATCCCCGCGGCCCCGCGGAGGCCGCCCGGCTGGCCGGCGAGGGCCTGTCGGTGGTCGCGCTGCCCGGGGACGTCGCGCAGGCCGACGCCGCCGAGGCGATGGTGGCGGCCGGGATCGAGGCCCTCGGCGGCCTCGACGTGCTGGTCAACAACGCCGGCACCTCGGGCACCGCCGCGCCGATCGCCTTCGAGGATCTCGACGCGATGACCGAGGCGTTCTGGGCCGAGATCCTGGCGACGAACCTGCTCGGCCCGTATCGCTGTTCCCGCGCCGCGGCCGCGGCCCTCCGGACGAGCCGGGGGGCGATCGTCAACACCGCCTCGGTGGCCGGGCTCGGGCGGCGGGGCTCCTCGATCGCCTATTCGGCGAGCAAGGCCGGGCTGATCAACCTCACCCGCAGCCTCGCCCGGGCGCTGGCCCCCGACGTGCGCGTCAACGCGGTGGCCCCGGGCCTCGTCGCCACCCCCTGGACGGCCTCCTGGCCGGACGAGCGCAAGGCCGCGACGGTCGAGCGCACGATGCTCCGCCGCATGGCCCGGCCCGAGGACATCGCCGAGACGATCTTCTTCCTGGCCGCCGGCGCGGGCTACATCACCGGCGAGACCATCACGGTCGACGGCGGGGCGATCTGAGGGCCGAGGAGGACACGATGTCGAGCAAGACCGTCATCACCTGCGCGCTCACGGGCTCGTTCGACACGGCCGGCAAGAACCCGGCGGTGCCGGTGAGCCCGAAGGCCATCGCGGCCTCGGCCCTGGAGGCGGCCTCGGCCGGGGCGGCGGTGGTCCACATCCATGTCCGCGATCCCGAGACCGCCGCGCCCAGCATGGAGCTGGCCCATTACCGCGAGGTGGTCGAGCGCGTGCGCGAGCGGAACGCCGACGTGATCCTCAACCTCACCACCGGGCCCGGGGGCCGGTTCGTCCCGGGCGATCCCGACCCGGCCATCGCCGGCCCGGGCACCACCTTCGTGGCGCCGGAGGCCCGTACCCGGCACGTGGCGGCGCTCAAACCGGAGATCTGCACCCTCGACATCGCGACGATGAATTTCGGCGAGCACTTGTTCCTCAACACCCCCGCCCACCTGCGGGCCATGGCGGGGCAGATCCGCGCGGCCGGGGTGAAGCCCGAGATCGAGGTGTTCGATCTCGGGCAGATCGAGCTGGCCCGGCACCTTATCGCCGAGGGGCACCTGGCGCGGCCGCCGCTGTTCCAGATCTGCCTCGGCATCCCCTGGGGGGCGCCGGCGACGGCCGAGGCGCTGGTGGCGATGCGGGCCCGGCTGCCGGAGGACGCAGTCTGGTCGGCCTTCGGCATCGGCCGCCAGGAATTCCCGATCCTGGCGGTGGCCGCCGGGATGGGCGGCAACGTCCGGGTCGGGCTAGAGGACAACCTGTACCTGTCCCGCGGGACGCTCGCGCCGAGCAACGCGGCCCTGGTGGACAAGGCGGTGAGCCTGCTGTCCCATCTCGACCGCGAACCGGCGACCCCCGACGAGGCGCGGGCGATCTTCGGGCTGGCCCCGCCTGGGTGAGGTTGAGAGCCGCACGCGCCTGACGGATCGCCCGCATCCTCTCACCCGCCCGTATCGGCCCCGATCCAGGCCGACTAAGCTGTCCTCGGACGACGCTCGAGCGGCGAACAACGCCGCCGGGTGAAACACACAGGGAGAGAGACATGCCGGTCCGCCACCATCTCGCGCGGCTGATAGGGACTCTGTGCGCGCTGGGTGCCGGGGCGGCCCTGGCGGCCGATCTCGTGCCGGTGAAGATCGGCGTGCTGAACGACCGCTCCGGCGTCTACTTCGATTCCGGCGGCGAGGGCTCGGTGGTGGCCGCCCGCATGGCGGTGGAGGACTTCAAGCCGGAGGCGCACGGGCTGAAGGTCGAGGTGATCGCCGCCGACCACCAGAACAAGCCCGATGTCGGCGCCTCGATCACCCGGCAATGGTACGACCGCGACGGCGTCGACGCGGTGTTCGACGTGCCGACCTCGTCGGTGGCGCTCGCCGTCGCCCAGATCACCAAGGAGAAGAACAAGGCGTTCATCAACTCGGGCGGCGGCACCGCGGACCTGACCGGCCCGGCCTGCACGCCCAACACCGTTCACTGGACCTACGACACGGCCGCCATGGCCAACGGCACCGGCAAGGCCATTCTCAAGCGCGGCGGCAAGACCTGGTACTTCATCACCGCCGACTACGCCTTCGGGCTCGCCCTGGAGCGCGACACCAAGGCCGTGGTCGAGAAGAACGGCGGCAAGGTCCTGGGCGGCGTGCGCACGCCGTTCCCGAACCCGGACTTCTCCTCGTTCCTCCTCCAGGCGCAGGCGTCCCGCGCCCAGGTGATCGGCCTGGCCGATGCCGGCCTCGACGCGGTCAACGCGATCAAGCAGGCGCACGAGTTCGGCATCCGCCAGGGCGGCCAGACCCTCGCCGGCCTGCTGATCGCCGAGACGGACATCCACTCCCTGGGCCTCGACGTGGCGCAGGGCCTCGTGTTCACCGCCTCGTTCTACTGGGACCTCAACGACGGCACCCGCGCCTTCGCGGAGCGTTACGAGCAGCGCATGCCCGGCAAGAAGCCGACCTCGTACCAGGCCGGCGTCTATGCCGGCACGCTGCACTACCTGAAGGCGGTGGCGGCCCTGCACTCCGCCAAGGACGGCGCCGCCGTCGTCGCCAAGATGAAGGAGATGCCCACCGACGATCCCCTGTTCGGCAAGGGCACGATCCGGCCGGACGGGCGCAAGATCCACCCGATGTACCTGTTCGAGGCCAAGGCGCCCGCCGAGTCGAAGGGTGAGTGGGACATCTACAAGGTGCTGGAGACGATCCCCGCCGAGCAGGCGTTCCGGCCGATGAGCGAGGGCGGCTGCCCGATGCTGGCGAAGTAGGGCGCTTGGACGAAGCCTGGCTCGCAGCATGATGCGGGAAAGCAGGAGCCGATTTTCCGAAGACATCGTGCAATGACGAACGCCTCGCGTCTGCCGTTTCCGCGAACGATGGCAGGCGCGAGGGCGCGGGTCCTCACGACCCGAAGGCGCGGCAACCCCGCCGACATCGGCGCTGGTCCCGGGTCGCCGCGCGCGATCACGGGCAGGACCCTCCCCGGGCGCGAGCCGCGCACGTCACTCCGGCAGCGCGAACACCGTCAACTGCCCCCCCGCCGCGGTGTATTGCGACAGCGCCGCGTAGCCGCCCACCGCCCCCGAGCCGTCGGCCGGATCCGTGAGCCCGGCCGCCAGCCCGATTCCCGCCCAGCCGCCGATTCCGGACAGAACCGCCACGTATTGCCGTCCGTCATGCAGGTAGGTGGTGACGTTGCCGACGATGCCCGACGGCGTCTTGAACCGGTAGAGTTCGCGTCCGTCCCGGGCGTCCACGGCCTTCAGATAGCCCTCCAGCGTGCCGTAGAAGACCACGTTCCCCGCGGTGGCGAGCGCCCCCGACCAGACCGAGAAGGCTTCCGGGATCGTCCAGGCGATCCGGCCCTTCGCGCCGTCCCAGGCGATGAAGGCGCCGGTCCGGTCCGAGCCCTCCGGCGGGTGCAGGGTCAGCGTCGCGCCGACATAGGGCTGGCCCGGGGTGTAGGTCACCCGGAAGGCCTCGTAATCCATGCACATGTGGTTGGTCGGCACGTAGAACAGGCGCGTCACCGGCGAATAGGCGGCGGGCTGCTGGTTCTTGGCGCCCAGCGCCCCCGGGCAGATGTTCTTTGTGGTCTCGTCCTCGTCGGCCTCGCCCGGGGCGTAGCGCTTGTCGACCACGGGCCGGCCGTAATCGGGGGCGGCCGGGTCCAGGGGGATCCGGCTGGCCCAGTTGACGCTGGGGTCGAATTTCTCGGCCACCAGCAGCGCGCCGGTGGCGCGGTCGATCGTGTAGCCGAAGCCGTTCCGGTCGAAATGCGTGAGCACCTTCCGGGGGTGCCCGTCGATCACCTGCTCGGTGAGGATCATCTCGTTGACGCCGTCGTAGTCCCACTGGTCGTGGGGCGTCATCTGGTAGACCCAGCGGGCCATCCCGGTATCGGCGTCGCGGGCGATGATCGCCATGGCCCAGCGATTGTCGCCGGGGCGCTGGGCCGGGTTCCAGGTCGAGGGATTGCCGGTGCCGTAATAGACGAGGTTCAGATCCGGGTCGTAGGCGAACCAGCCCCAGCTGCAGCCGCCGCCCGTCTTCCACTGGTCGCCCTCCCAGCTCTTCAGGGAGGAATCCCGGCCGATCGGGCGCCCGAGCTCCGTGGTCGTCTCCGGGTCGACCAGCATGTCGGCATCCGGCCCGGTGGCGTAGGCGCGCCAGAGGCGCCGGCCCGTCGCCTGATCGTAGGCGGTGACGTGGCAGCGCGCCCCGTACTCGCCCCCCGCGATCCCGACGATGAGCTTGCCGTGCACCGGCAGGACCGTGGCGGTGTTGGTCTCGCCGCGGGCCGGGTCGCCGTTCTGCACGGACCACAGCACCCGGCCCGTCTCCGGATCGAGGGCGACCACATTCGTGTCGGCCTGCTGCAGGAACAGCCGTCCGTCCGCATAGGCGAGGCCGCGGGAGACCGTGTCGCAGCACATCACCGCGATGACGTTGGGATCCTGCCGCGGGGCGTAGCGCCACAGAATCCGGCCGTCCCGGTCGAGGTCGAGGGCGTACACCACGTTGGGGAACGGGGTGTGCACGTACATGACGTGCCCGACCACGATCGGCGCGCCCTCGTGCCCGCGCAGCACGCCGGTGGAGAAGGTCCAGGCGACCTTCAGGCGCGAGACGTTGCCGGCATCGATCCGGTCGAGGTCGGAATAGCGGGTGTTGGCGTAGTCGAGGGTCTGGAGCACGGGCGGCCCTTCCGCCGACGCCGCGGCTGAGAGGAGGGCGAGCGACAGAGCCGCCAGGGTCGGAACACGCATCCTCGGATGTCTCCTGCGGCTCCCGGCGGACAGCCCCGTCGCGGAGCGGCCTCTCACGCCGAGCCCGGGGCGGAATCCCGGCGGGCCCCGCCTCTGACGTCACGGGCGGGGCCTGCCCGCATCGCCGCCGCGTGGTGCGGCGGACGCCCCCAGCTTCGCCTCACATCCGTTCCCGCACGATCCCCTCGGCCTGGGGATCCGGCTCGTGGCCGGCCTCGCGCAGCATCGGCACGACGGCGCCCGCGTCCCGGGCGACGAGGTAGCTCAGATCGAGCCCCTCGCGGATGAAGCCGTGGCCGCGCATGTGCTCGAACAGGGCCAGCAGCGGCGCCCAGAAATCGGCCACCGACACCAGCACCACCGGCTTCCGGTGCCGCCCGAGTTGCGCCCAGGTGAGCTGCTCGACCAGCTCCTCCAGGGTGCCGATGCCGCCGGGCAGGGTCACGAAGGCGTCCGAGCGCTCGAACATCAGGCGCTTGCGGGTGTGCATGTCGGGGACCACCACGGTCTCCTGCACGTCGTCGAGCATGTGCTCGCGCGCCTGGAGGAAGTCGGGGATGATGCCGGTGACGTGGCCGCCGGCCGCGAGCGCGGCGCGGGCCACCGTGCCCATGAGGCCCACATCGCCGCCGCCGTAGACGAGGCCCATCCCGGCCTGCGCGAGCGCCGTCCCGAGGAGCTGCGCGGCCTCGCGGAACACCGGGTCTCCGCCGAAGCCGGAGCCGCAATAGACACAGACTGTCCTCACCGGGGCCATCCGGCGCCCTCCATCGTGCATCCGCGGCGCGCCGTCGGGAGAGAGTCCCACGCCCGGCACTCCACGGGCCAAACTGCTGAATTCGCGTGGGATTCCCCCGCCTGGGCGGCGGGACGGCTTGGTGTCGGGACCATGTACGGTATTATGGGCGGCGCAGTCGACGGTTTTCGAGCGGGCAGGCGGCCCGCTCGCCGGGCGGCAGGCGTATCAGGGGAGGCCTTCGTGGCGATGTCGAGACGGGTGCGACGCAGTCTCGCCCTGGCGCTCGCCGGCCTCCTGGGCGGTCTCGGCCTCGTGCTGGCTCTGTTCGGCGGAGAGTCCCTGCGGCGGATGATCGGCCGGCACGAGGCGGAGCCGCCCGCCGCCGTCGCACCCAACGGCAGCCTGCGAACCCTGACCGACCCCGGGACGACGGCCGGACCCGGCGGTCCGCCGATCGATTTCCGCGACGACAAGCCGGGACAGGCCTCGTCGGGCGAAACGAGGCCGGGGAACACCAAGCCCGGCGACACCAAATCCGCCGCGCTCCCATCGACCGACACGCCCCCGCGCGACGCCCCGCCGGCGGGCGGCGGGGCCGCCGACGGACAACCGCCGGCCGCGCCCGACGCGGCCGAGGCGCCGCGCTTCGACATCGTCCGGGTCGAGCCGAACGGCGACGCGGTGGTGGCCGGGCGCGGGGCGCCGGACGCCGTGGTCGAGATGCTGGTCGACGGCAAGCCGGTGGCCCGGGCGACCACCGACGCGAACGGGCAGTTCGCCATCGTGCCGCCGGCTCTGCCCGCGGGCTCCAGCGAGATCCGGCTGCGCATGACCGGCAAGGACGGGCGCGCGTCCACGTCGAGCCAGAGCGTGGCGGTGAACGTGGCTCCGGGCCGCGACCGCCAGCCCCTGGTGGCTCTCACCGCCCCGGACGCCGCGACCGTGGTGCTGTCCCAGCCGGGCGAGCCCGCGGCGTCGGGCCCGGGGCCCAAGGTCGCGGGCGCACCGCCGCAAGGGAAGCCGGCGGATGCCAAGGCGCCCCACGGCAAGGCGCAGGCCGCCCGGATCGTCAGCGTCGACGTGCAGGAGAACGGCCGGCTGTTCGTGACGGCGACCGGGACGCCGGGCGCGAAGCTCCGGCTCTACCTCAACGACACGCTGATCGCCCCGGGCAGCGTCGGCCCGGACGGCCGGGCGAACTTCACGATCGGCCGCGGGGTCAAGCCCGGCCAGTATCAGGTGCGCATCGACCAGATCGAGCCGGGGACCGGCCGGGTCGGGGCCCGCGCCGAGGTGCCGTTCTCGGTGCCAGAGCCGGCCCGCATCGCCGCCCGCGAGCCCGCCGGTCCGGGACCGTCCGGTACGCCCGCCCCCGGGAGCGGGCAGGGGGCGCCGGCGGCGGGCATGCCCCGGCCGGAGGCCACAGGCCCCGGCGCGGCGGACATGCCCTCCGCGCTCAGCCGGGATGCCGCGGAGACGGGCGCCCCGGCACGGGCCGGCGCGGTCTTCGTGCCCGAGATCACCACGGCCAAGATCACCCGCGGCGACAGTCTCTGGCGGATCAGCCAGCGCACCTACGGCCGCGGCGAGCGCTATACGGTGATCTACGACGCCAACCAGAACCAGATCCGCGACCCGGACCTGATCTATCCGGGCCAGATCTTCGTCCTGCCGACCGACAAGCGCGGCTGAGCGGCCGGTCACTCGACGACCTGATCGTCCTCCGCGCAGGCGAGGCGCCGCAGCGCCACGTGTCGAGCCGCCGCGTCCTCGCGCTTCAGCTCCGCGGATGATCCGGACCGCCGCCTTGCCTATATGCGGGGCAGACCTTCCGTATCCGGTACAGATTCCCCCATGACCGACCACACCGCGCCCCCGGCCGGGCCGACGCTCCAGAGTGGGCGCCCTCCCGCCGAGCGCCCCGGCCTGATCGCCACCTATCGCCGCCTGTGGCCGCATCTCTGGCCGCATGGCCGGCCCGACCTGCAGCGCCGGGTGTTCCTGGCCTTCGGGCTGCTGCTGGCGGCCAAGCTCGTGACCATGGTGACGCCCTTCACCTTCAAGTGGATCACCGACGCGCTGGTCGCCGCCGTGGGGGGCAAGGATGCGCCGACGCCCACGGGGCTCCTCGCCGCCCCGATGCTGCTGATCGCCCTCTACGGGGTCTCGCGGATCGCGATGTCGGCGCTCACCCAGGTGCGCGACGGGCTGTTCGCCAAGGTGGCGATGCACGCGGTGCGGCGCCTCGCGCTCCAGACCTTCGAGCACATGCACCGCCTGTCCCTGCGCTTCCACCTGGAGCGCAAGACCGGCGGCCTCACCCGGGTTCTGGAGCGCGGCCGCGCCGGCATCGAGGAATTGTCGCGCCTGATGGTGCTGACCCTGGTGCCGACCATCGTCGAGTTCGTGCTGGTGCTCGGCGTGCTGGCCTACGAGTTCGACTGGTCCTACGCGGCGACCGCGTTCCTCACGGTCGCGGCCTATCTCGGCTTCACCTACAAGGCGACCGAGTGGCGGATCGCCATCCGCCGCCGGATGAACGCGTCGGACACCGACGCCAACACCAAGGCGGTCGATTCGCTGCTCAACTACGAGACGGTGAAGTACTTCGGCGCGGAGGCCCGGGAGGCCGCCCGCTACGACGTCTCGATGGCCAAGTACGAAAAAGCCTCGACCCAGACCTACGTCTCGCTCGCCGTGCTCAACGCCGGCCAGGCGGTGATCTTCACTTTGGGGATGACCGCCGTGATGTGGCTCGCAGCCCGGGACATCCTGGCCGGGCGCACCACGATCGGCGGCTTCGTGCTCGCCAACACCATGCTGGTGCAGCTGTCGATGCCGCTGAACTTCATGGGCATGATCTACCGGGAGATCAAACAGGCGCTGATCGACATCGACGACATGTTCCGCATCCTCGGGCAGAACCCCGAGATCGCCGACCGGCCGGGCGCCGGGCCGCTCAAGGTCACGGGCGGCACGGTGCGGTTCGAGGACGTGCGCTTCGCCTACACCCCCGAGCGGCCGATCCTGCGCGGCGTCTCCTTCGAGATCCCGGCCGGCCAGACGGTGGCGGTGGTCGGCCCCTCGGGAGCCGGGAAGTCGACGCTCTCGCGCCTGCTGTTCCGGTTCTACGAGCCGTCGGCCGGCCGGATCAGCATCGACGGGCAGGACATCGCCGCGGTGACGCAGGCGAGCTTGCGGGCGGCGATCGGCATGGTCCCGCAGGACACGGTGCTGTTCAACGACACGATCGGCTACAACATCCGCTACGGCCGCGCCGAGGCCACCGACGCCGAGCTGCGCGCGGCGGCCCAGCTCGCCCAGATCGACCGGTTCGTGTCGGGCCTGGCCGAGGGCTACGACACCCCGGTGGGCGAGCGCGGCCTGAAGCTGTCGGGCGGCGAGAAGCAGCGGGTCGCCATCGCCCGCACGATCCTGAAGGCCCCGCCGATCCTCGTGCTCGACGAGGCGACCTCGGCGCTCGATTCCTTCACCGAGGCCGAGATCCAGTCGGCCTTGGACCGGGTCAGCCGGGGCCGCACCACCCTGGTGATCGCCCACCGGCTGTCCACGGTGGTGAACGCCGACGCGATCCTGGTGCTCGACCACGGCCGCATCGTCGAGCGCGGCACCCATGCCGAGTTGCTGGAGGCGGGCGGCGTCTACGCGGCGCTCTGGGACCGCCAGCGGGAGGCGGACGCGGCGCTGGAGGTGCTCCAGCGGGCCGACGCGCCGGTGCTGCCGGTCCGCGCCGGACGCGCGGCGGGACTCGGGGCCGTGCCGGAGACGGAGCCGGCGGAGTAGGGGTCAGGCGGCGCCTAGCCCCGCGCCCGGACCGTCACCCCGAGCAGATCCTCGAACGGCAGCACCATCGCGCCCTTGTCCTTGTCGCCGTGCCCCTGGCGCAGGGCCGTCTGGTAGGTGGCGGTGGCGGCGGCCGTGACCGGCATCGGGAAGCCGCGCTCGGCCGAGATCGCCGCCGCGGCGACGAGATCCTTGTAGGCCGCGCCCAGGGGGTAGCCTTCGTCGAAGCGTCCCCGGAGGATGCGCGGCACGAAATACTGCGCCGCGTAGCTCCGGCTTGTCCCCGTGGTGACCACCTCGGCGACTCGCTCGGGATCGAGCCCCATGGCCACGGCCATCGGCAGCACCTCGGCGAGCGCCGCGATGTTGATGTCGTAGAGCACGTTGTTGATCGTCTTGGTGAGCTGGCCGGCCCCGACCGGCCCCATATGCAGGACGCTGGTGCCGATCCGCTCCAGGAACGGGCGCACGGACGCGACGCTCTCCGCATCGCCGCCGCACATCACGGTGAGCGTCCCGGCCTCCGCGCCGGCCGGCGCCCCGGAGACCGGGGCATCGACGAAACGCCGCCCGGTCGCCTCCAGGGCGCGGCCGATCGCCAGAGCCTGGGCATGCGCTATGGTGCTGAGATCCAACACGATCGCCCCCGGCGCCAGCCGCTCGGCGAGACGATCGCCGCCGAACAGGGCCGCCTCGACCACGGTGCCGTTCGGCAGGCACAGGAACAGCACTTCGGCGCCGTCGATCGCCCTGGGGTCCGCCGTTGCGACGAGTCCCGGCGCTTCGAGACCCGCGAGACGCGAAGGATCGGGATCCACCGCGACGATCGTCTCGGATGCGCCCTCGCGCTTGGCGGCGAGATTGCGGGCGATGGGACGGCCCATCGCGCCGAGGCCCAGGATGGCGAGTTTTCGCACCGGACGGCTCCCTCAAGACGGCCACGCACCGGGCCACCGGCCCTACGTCGGGTGAACCCGCGATCCCGGCCAGGACAACCGCACGATGGAGATTCTCGCTAACAAACCTCGCGATTTCCTAGATCTGTCATCGATCGGCGAAATAACGGCTGCAGGCTGCCACCCCGTCATTCCGGGGCTCCGTTGCGCGGTCCCGGAATGACGGGGTGGAAATTTGGGCGTCCGAGCAAGGCTCGAACGCCTCCGCTTGCGCGCCCCTTCTTGACAATGTTCCTATTTTGTGCTCATTAGCCGCCACCTGTTCCCCGGCGCCGCGGGGGTGATCCCGCAGCGCTCGGTTCGGGGCCGTCCCGGTGGCTGACCGGGCGGGCTCGGGGCGACAGGGCGGTGCCCGCGTCGGTGGCTCTCAGCCGCCATCGCCCCGGGCGGCGTGCCGGTACGGGGCGTGTCTCGGATGCGGGCGTGAGACCGGGCGGCCCTTTGCCCGGCGGGGTGCGGAAATGCCCCCGCGCCGACCCGGGTCTGGGCCGACCCTGAGCGACCTGCGGACCCGCCCACTACGAGGCGGGGGGCGGCTGGAAGGCCACGGCGGTGATGCGGGTTCCGGAGGCCGAAAGCCTCGTCCGAGACCGCTAACACGGAGTCGCAGGATCGGGGCGCCGCGAAGACATCGCGACGAGAAAGACGGCACCGGCCGGGGACCAGGCCCGTCCGATGCCGCGGGACGCCGCGGGGATCGGATCCCGCGCGTCT